>CAWIOY010000007.1:0-914915 GCA_963837845.1 uncultured beta proteobacterium | reverse complement strand
GAGATGTGTGAACACTGTAGCCTTGTGGTAGCCTTGTGGGGGAGGATAAAGGAGGGGGCGATTACGGGGACATGATACCGATTACCGATTACGGGGACATGATACGCATCGCATAATATCGCGGTCCGGTTATGCCGGCCCGATGGCTCGTCTTTCGCGCATCACCGTTCCCGGCTTGCCCCATAACGCGACGTGAGCGGGGCAATCGTCGGCAGGCGCTGTTCACCGAGCTGGGCAATCATGCCCTCTATCGCGACTTGGGGGGCCGCGTGATGTCACTTTGCGTTAGGCCGAATCGTGCGACAACTCTGCGCACGATTCGCGCCCTCAGCCACGGGCTTTCGGACTTGGCGATGCGAAAACTGCTGGCCCTTCTTGTCGTGCTGACAGTCGCCTGCGGCGTGGCCGCCAGCTTCACGGTCGCCCGCGCGCCCGCCTATGCGGACGCCGGCGCCGACGGCTATTAGTTTCGCGTCCTCATGGGCTCATTCGCCCGGGCGCGCGCCGGCGCCATCGCGCCTCGGACCCAGCCTCTCATCGCTGATCCCGCAAACAGATGACCGGCGCCGAGCCTCTCCGATCCCATCCGCAGCGCTGACCGCGAAAGTCTCGGCGATCGAAACCGGCCCACGACTTCCCAACATCGGCGCGCTGCCCTTAACCTGTCGCCCATGAAAGGCTTCCGGCCGCGAGTTGGAAACAACAATCGACGACAGCGGGGGAGGAAGCGGATGCGCACATTGCCAGCATGGGTCGCGGGCGCCGCCGTGACGGCGCTGTTGGTCGTGGCGGGGTGCAACCAAGGGCAGAAAGGCGATCAAGGGCCGGCCGGACTCCAAGGGCCGCAGGGGGTCGCGGGCTCGCCGGGACCAAAGGGCGATCCGGGACCGCCCGGACCGGTCGGTCCGCAAGGCCCGAGAGGGAACGTGGGGGCCCGCGGTCCGGAAGGGCCTCAGGGTCCCAGGGGCGAACCGGGCCCCGTCGGGCCGCCCGGACCCAAGGGCGAAGCGGGCGCCGTCGGACCCGCGGGGCCGCAAGGCCCGTCGGGAGAAATGGGCCCTATCGGGGTCATCGGGCCGCAGGGACCCAAGGGCGACACCGGCGCTGTCGGAGGTGTCGGACCGCCGGGCGCCAAGGGCGATCCTGGAGCGGCCGGGCCTCCGGGTCCGCAAGGACCGCAGGGTCCTCAAGGGCCGCAGGGGCCAAGGGGAGAAACAGGCCCCGCAGGAGACGTCGGACCGCAGGGTCCCAAGGGCGACGCCGGGGAACGCGGCCCGGCCGGAGCGCAAGGGCCAAGAGGCGAGCCAGGCGCGACCGGACCGCCCGGGCCGCAGGGAGCGCGAGGTCCGGCGGGGCCGGTCGGACCACAGGGGCCCAAAGGCGACACCGGCGCGGCCGGTCCGCCCGGGCCGCAGGGCCTGCGAGGTCTGGCGGGGCTGCAGGGCCCCAAGGGCGATCCTGGCGCGGCCGGCCTGCCCGGGCCTCAGGGCGCGCACGGCCTGGCGGGGCCAGAGGGGCCGCAGGGCCCCAAAGGCGATCCGGGCGCGGCCGGGCCGCCTGGACCGCAGGGCCCGCGAGGTTTGGCGGGGCCGGCCGGACCGCCCGGGAACCTGGACTTGAGAGTCCTCGTCGACCAGGCGAAGGCGATGTGCGATGCGTTCGAGTTCATGATCGGCGCCTATTGCGCGGACGGCGTGGGCAGCCTGCACATCGTCGGCGCCGGAGCGAGCTGCGACGGCGACCCCAACGCCAAGGCGGTGGTCGTCTGCGTAAAACGACCATAAAGGCGGGACCGGCTAAAACCCGATCCCCTTCTCCTTCGCCAGCGCTTTCAGCTTGACGTTGGGCCTTGCGCCGAGGTGCTGGATGATTTCAGCGGCGGCGAGCGCGCCGAGGCGCCCGCATGCGATCATGTCGGCGCCGCGGGCGAGGCCCGCCAGGAAGCCCGCCGCGAACATGTCGCCGGCCCCGGTCGTGTCGATGAGTTTTGCGATCGGGAAGGCGGGCGCCTCCCAGGTCTTATCGCCCTCGATGACCACGCAGCCTTTTTCCGAGCGGGTGACGATTTCGAGCACGTTCTCGGCGCGAAGCGCATCGAGCGCCTCCTCGAGATGCGGCGTTTCGTAAAGCGAGAGAATTTCGTCGGTGTTGGCGAAGACCGTGTTGACCGTCTTCGTGCGCATGAGGTCGATGAATTCGCCGCGGAACCGGTCGACGCAGAACGAATCCGAGAGCGTCAGCGCGACGCGATGCCCCGCGTCCCGGGCGATCGCGCCCGCCTTCTGGAAGGCCGATTTCGCCGCCGGCCGGTCCCACATGTAGCCCTCGAGGTAGACCACGCGCGCGGCCCGCACGAGAGCCTCGTCGACGTCGGCGGGCGAAAGGTAGGTGCTGGCGCCGAGAAAGGTGTTCATCGTGCGCTCGCCGTCGGGCGTCACATAGACGAAGCAGCGCCCGGTCGCGGGCCCGTGCTCGGCCGGCCGCGTGTCGAAGGCAACGCCGGTCGACCGGATGTCGGCGATGAAGGTCTTTCCGAGCGGATCGCGCTTGACCTTGCCGATATAGGCGGCGGAAACGCCGAACGAGGCGACGCCGACGATGGTGTTGGCGGCCGAGCCGCCGGAGATCACGCGCGGATCGACGCGGGCGGCGTAGAGCGCCTCGGCGCGATCCTCGTCGATCAAGGTCATCGCGCCCTTCACCATCTCCTGGGCTTCGAGATAGGCGTCGTCGGCGTAGGCGAGGATGTCGACCAGCGAATTGCCCAGGCCCAGAACCTCGATTTTTCCCTCGTCCATTCGGCCCCTCGCAACGTCCGGCGCGCGACCTCCTCGCATCGGCGGGAGGCGAGGTCAACCGCGGTTGTAGCCGCGCAATAGCCCGTCGAGAGACGGGCGTCCTTCCGGACGCCCTATGGACCGCGGCTACAAGCGACCGGCTTTCAACCCGAGCCGGCCCGCGATCATGGCGTCCACCATGCGCTTCGGCAAGGTCGTGGCCATCAGGTTCCGGATTGGATTGGGCGTCACCGTGTACCGCGTCCTCGGCTTCGAGACGGTCAGCGCGGTCTTCACCGCTTCGCCGATCCTTTCCGGCGGCAGTCCCTTCCTGCCGTTGGCGATCATGAAGCGCCTGAGCCGGTCGACCGCGGGCGCGTAGGTGCTGTTGGCGAATGGCGTGAAGTCCTCGGAGTTGGCCTTGTCCCAGATTGGCGTGGCCAGCTGATTCTCAGTGCCGCGGTCATTGCCCTCGATCAACTGTCCAAGGCAGCGATCATCGAAGCCTTTCGCCCGGGCCAGGAGCGCGTCGTCACACAATTTTTCAGCATCGTGCTGGCGCTCAATTCAGGCGCAGCCTTCAGCCTGTTTCGCGGAGTTCCCGGCTGGCCGCGCTACCTGTTCTCCGCGGTGGCCATCGCCGCGGCGATTCTCATCGTCTGGCTGCTGCGCCGCGGCGGCGATCGCTGGTACTGCGCGGGGCTCGCCTTGATCCTCGGCGGCGCGCTGGGCAATCTCTGGGATCGGCTGACGCTCGGCCTCGTGGTCGACTTCCTTCTCTTCCACTGGCGCGGCTGGTTCTATCCTGCCTTCAACGTCGCCGACAGCGCGATCACGGTCGGCGCCGCGCTGCTCATTCTCGACAGCATCAGGCGCGGCCGTGACCGGAGCGCGGCGGGTCGGCATGAAGCCCCGCCGCAGATCACAACGGCGCGCCGGTCTGGTGTTTTCCGCTGGGCAGGCGCAATGAGGTCGGGCAGGGCGCCTAGTTGACCGCGACGTATTCGTAGAGCTCGAAGCCTGGCCCCTGCTCCACGAGCTTGGTCAACACCCCCGTTTCGGCGCCCTCGCCACGCTGCAGCGAGATCGCCTGCTCGATCTCGAAGGTCCTCGACGGCACGAGCACCATGGGCTGTGCGCCTTCCTGCCCCTCGGCGGGCAGCACCACCGCCGGCAGCAGCGCCGCCGTTCGGCTTTTCCTCGGCCCGCGCCGCGGCCGCCTGCGGGTTGTCGGTCAGAAGCTCGCAGCCGAATTCCAGCCCGCTGCCACGAAGCGTGTTGCGGAACCAGCGCACCATGGCCACCTGCAGGGCGTTGCGGCCTTCGACCCGCAGCGCGATCAGGTCGCCGATGCGCAACTGCGCGTGCACGGTGTCGATCTGCCGCAGGGCGTAGCCGGCGGGGGTATGGTTGACGACCTGGCAGGCATTCATGGCCGGCAAGCCGGCCGGCACGCTGGCGACCGCCGCGTGCGCGCCGCGGCTGTATTGCCAGACACCCGGCAGCCCCGCGCACATCACGACGCGAGCGCGCGACGGGAGGCGGTTGAACTGTCGCGCCGGCGGAATGGCCCATTGCCGCAGCAAGCGGCGCAGCAGCGCCATGTATTCGGCCTTCGCCGCCTGATCGCTGCCGACCGAAGCCGGCGGCAGCCCGCCGGCCTCGAGCGCGCGCAATTGTTCTTGCAGATGGAAGGCGAGGTCGAAGGTGAGCAGGAACAGCTTGCTGCCGTCGATATTGCCGCCCTTGTTGGCGGCGAACGGAGGAAAGTCGTGGCCGACCGGAATGATCGCGACCGCTTTGGCCAGGCGGTGCACGGGCGCGACGTCGGTGATGCGCGCCCAGTGCGCGTGCTCCTGAAGGTAGCCGATCACCTGGCCGAGCTGCCCGGGAATGAAGCCGTAGGGATTGGCGAGCGCCAGCAGCAGCGCCTGCACGTAGTGCCGCTCCGGCGTCGCCTCGGCGCTGTCGCTGGCGATCGGGGTCATCTGCAGGTTGCGCTGGTGCGCGAACAGGTAGATGGCGTGGGCATCGTGCCAGGTGCGCGCGGGAACCGGGGCGTACGCCTGGTAGCTGTTGACCAGAATGCGGGTGGTGCATTGCAGGCAGCGGTGGATGAGCGCGACCAGCAGCCGGTTGCCGGAGAGCAGCACCCGTTTCTCGGCCTCGTGCGAGAGCAGGTGCTTGTAGGCGGTGGCGAGCTCGGTGGCAAGATTGAGCGCCGCCTTCGCCGCCGACAGGGCATCGCCGCTGAGCGGGTGCGGGGCGCGCGCGAAGTGCCGCTCCAGATTCGGCCATAGCGTGAGCGCGGTGCCGTAATAGCGTTCGGCCAGCTCGAGGCGCCGAGCTTCCGAGACCGCGACCCGGTTGGTCGCCGCCAGCGCATCGCCAATGACCCCGGCGGCTTCGATCGGATCGCGCTTGAGCGTTTCCTCCAGCCACGGCTGGACGCGCGCCGGCCGCGTCTCCGGAGGGTTTGCCGGGCGGGTGTCGAGTTCGGGGAGGCTAAGGGCGAGGGCCATGACGGTGGCATTACTTTGCCGTGCGCCCCGATTGTAGTCGATGCGCCCCGATTTGGCAGGGCATGCCGCTAGGAGCCCTCCAGGAACGCCGCAACGGGGGCTATCTGGTCGGGATCGAGCAGCGTCGGCGCGTGGCCCACCCCGGGGAATTCGACCAGCCGCGGGCGGGGCCCGCGCCCGCGCATCTCGGCGGCGGTGTCGGCACTGAGCAGGTCGGACTCCGCGCCGCGCAAAACGAGCGTCGGGCAGCTGATTGCATCCCAGATCGCCCACAGGTTTGGCGCGGCGACGTTGGCGCTCTTGAACGGTACGGCGATGCCCGGATCGTACTTCAGGCGCCAGCGTTCGTCGGCGGTCTGGCGGGCGGTGCTGCGCGCGAGGTCCGCCCACTGCGCATCGCTCAGCGCGCCGAACGGCGCGGAAACTTCGCGGATGTGCGCCTCGAGCGCGGCGAAGGAATCGAATACCGGATCGAGTCCGACGTAGCCCGCGATGCGCGCCAGCGCCGCCGGCTCGATCACCGGCCCGACGTCGTTGAGCACCAGGCGGGTCACGGGCGTGTCGGGCTGCGCCGCCATCACCATGCCGAGCAGCCCGCCCATCGAGGTGCCGAGCCAGGCCACTTCTTCGACGTCGGCATGGGCGAGGAGCGCGGTGAGCGCGGTGAGGTAGGTCGGGAACACGTAGTCGTTCGCGTCGCGCAGCCAGTCGCTCTCACCGCGCCCCGGCATGTCCGGGCAAAGCAGGCGAAAGCGGTCGGCAAGGGTGCGCGCCAGGGCGTCGAAGTCGCGGCCGTTGCGGGTGAGCCCGTGCACGCATACCACGACCCGCGGGCACAGCGGATGGCCCCATTCGCGGTACACGACGCGGTGAAAACCGTGGGGGCTCAGGCTGCGAAAGTGGCATTCACGCGGCTGCAGCATGGCAATGGGCCTCTAGGAAAGTTCGGCTGGAAAAAGCGGGCAGTAGAGCGCTCCGTCCGGGGCCAGGAAGGCCTCGATCTCTTCGCGCCGGGCAAGCGTGTCGCGCAACCCCAGATCGAGCAGGACCCGGATATAGGCCTGCTCGAAGAGCAGGTACGACAGCAGGCTCGCCCCGGTCCCCTCGGTGCTGCCCAGGCCGTGCAGGAGGTAGCGCACGCCGCGCGGCAGGCGATTGGCATGGGGAACGGCGAGCGCGCCCAAGTCCTTGCTCGGCAGGAGCACCAGCGCGTCGAGATGGGCGATCTCCGGATGGTGTTCCTGGCGTCTTTCAGGGACCAGGTGCAGGACCTGGTTGAGACGCTGCAGGCGCTCGAGGTCGGCGCCCAGGTTGTCGAGGAAGATCGACGACAGCGCGTGTCCGGCGACCTGCGCGAAGGACGGGTACTGCGGCGGCAGGTGGCGATTGACCTGCCCGGTGAACTGGCCGACCGCGACCACCAGAATGCGCTTCGCCCCGAGGTGGAGCGCTGGGGAGAGCGGCGTGAGCTGGCGCACTGAGCCGTCGGCAAAGAAGTCGTCGCCCAGCCGTTCGCCGGGAAACACGAACGGGATCGCGCTCGAGGCGAGCAGGTGCTCGACGCCGATCGCCGCCGGTTCGCCACGCCGCCGGGTGCGCCGCCACGGCGTGATCGCCGGGGCTCCCTGGTAGAACGTGACCGCGTGGCCGGTGGTGTAGCTCGTGGCGTTGATCGCCAGCGCGCGCAGGGTGCCGTTCTGCACCTGCGCTGCGACCAGGCCGAGATCGAGCCCGCGCTGCAGCAGAGCGCGTAACGGGGCGTTGTCGAGCATCGACGCGGCCCGCCTCGGGCCACCCAGTCCGACCAGCACCGAGGCGAGCCAGCGCATGCCGTGCAAGGCCACGCTGCCCAGGTCGGCGCGATAGACCATGCCGACCTCGAGCGCACTCCACCAGCGCAGCAGGCGGGCGACGCCGCGGCGAAAATCGTCGGCGTGCACGGCGAGTGTCGCGGCGTTGATCGCGCCCGCCGAGGTGCCGCAGATGATGCGGAACGGCTGTCGGTTATCACGCCCGATGATGCGGGCAAGGGCATGCAGGACGCCTACCTGATAGGCCGCGCGCGCCCCGCCTCCGGGGAGCAGAATCGCCACATCGTGCCCGGTTGGCTTGGCCATGATTCAGTCCGCGCGCAGCGTGCGATCGAGGATCAGCAGCATGGCCGCGGTCGCGCCCCAGATGTAATGCTCGCGGTAGGGAATGGCGTAGTAATCGCGCCGGATGTCGCCGACCATGCGGAAATGCCGCTGCTGATTGGCCGGATCGAGCAGAAAGGCGAGTGGAACCTCGAACACCGAAGCCACTTCGACCGGATCGGCCTTGACCTCGAACGGCGGCTCGACCCAGCCGACGACCGGAGTGACGCGGTAGCCGGTAACCGTTTCGTACTCGGCGAGGCGACCGAGCAAGTCGACATTGGCACGCGGCAGGCCTACCTCTTCTTCGGCTTCGCGCAGCGCCGCGGCACCGGCATCGGGGTCGTCGGGTTCGACCCGCCCCCCGGGAAAGCTGATCTGGCCGGGATGGTCCGGCAGGTCGGCGCTGCGCTGCGTGAACAGGACGCAAAGGCCGCCCTCGCGGTTGACGAGCGGAACGAGCACGGCCGCCGCTGTCGGGGGCCCCATGCGACCGGGCAATCGATAGCCGTCGGAGAGGTTGAGCGCCGCCTGCGGCGCCGGGCGCTCCAGGCGCTCGCGCAGCCACGCCCTTTGCGCGGCGGGAGCGAGTTCGAACAGAGGTATCGGCATCGCAAGCGGCGCGTCGGCGAGAAGGGCGGGGCCCGCTCGACGTCAGGCCGCCATCATACCGCCTTGCCGCGACCGGACTCTCGGGCATGGCCGAAGCAAGGCTGCCTGGAGAGGCTTGCCGGCGCGTCAGGCGAGCAGGCGCAACCCGGCCACGGCGAGCGTGGCGACAAGCATCAGGCGCAAGGCGCGCATCGGCACCTTTCGCGCCACGAGGCTGCCGGCGACGATGCCGGGCAGGCCGCCGCAGAGCAGAGCGAGCAGCAGGCCGCCATCGATGGTTCCCAGCCAGACGTGTCCGGCGGCGGCCACCGCGGTCAGCGGCACGGCATGGGCAATGTCGCTGCCGGCGATCTCCACCGGTTCGAGCTCAGGGTAGAGCATGGCCAGGAATGCAGCCCCGATCGCCCCCGCGCCGAGCGAACTCAACGAGACCGCGAACCCGATCATGGCTCCGACCGCAACCGTCGCGGCGGGCCGGTGACGACGCACTGCCTCGATCCAGGGCGAGCGCGATGCCCAGCGCTGCAGCGGATCGCGCAGCAGCAACAGCGCGATGCTGATCAGCAGCGCAATGCCGACGCTGTCCCGGATCAGCCGGTCGAGCTGCCGAGGCTCGAGGTGCACTGCGGCGACGAGCGCCAGGGTTCCGATCGCCGCCGGGACGCTGCCGAGCGCGAGCCGCTTCACGACCGTCGTGGCGACGTTGCGCGCAGCACCATGGGCGATGCTTCCGGCCGCCTTGGTAACCGCGGCGCAGGCAAGGTCGGTGCCGACGGCAACTGGCGCCGGCACGCCGAAGACGGTAATGAGCAGCGGTGTCATGATCGAGCCGCCACCCACGCCGGTCAGTCCGACGATGACGCCGACCAGGAGTCCGACGCCAGCGAGCAGCCCGAACGCGCCGATGCTCACGGTCGCTGCCTAGCGGCTGGCGGCGTGGCAGGGCGCAGCTTCGAGTTGCATCGGGGCACGGTCGGTAGTGCGGATTGGCCGGCGAAATTGCGCGCCGAGGAGGATCAGAGCAGGTCCGGTGCTGCCTGAAGCGACGAGCCCCGGCAATCCCGACAGCGTCGTGTAGCGCACCTGCGTGGTCGGCAGGGACGCGTTCTCGACCACGGCCACCGGCGTTGCGCCGCTCTTGCCCGCGGCGAGCAGCGCGGCCACGATCGCCTCGGCCTCGCCGCTGCCCATGTAGATCGCCCCGGCATCGGCCGCGGCCACGGTTCGCGCCCAGTCGGACGGACGCTCTCCGGCGCCCACGCGCGGGGTGGCGAAGGCGATGCTGCGGGCGACACCGCGTTGCGTGAGCGAGATGCCCAGTTCGGCGCAGGCCCCGAGCGCCGCTGTCACGCCGGGCACGACCTCAAAGGCGATGCCGGCCCGGGCGAGCGCGTCGATCTCTTCCTGGGCCCGGCCGAAGAGCATCGGATCCCCGCCCTTGAGGCGGACGACGACCCGGTGGCGCCGCGCGGCGTCGACCAGCCGCTTGTTGATGAATTGCTGCGCCGTGGAGTGCCTGCCGCAGCGCTTGCCGACCGCGATCTTTTCCGCCCGTGCGGCGAGCGCGACCGTGTCGGGATGGACGAGCGCATCGTGCAGCACCACGTCGGCCTCGCCGAGCAGCTTCGCCGCCCGCAAGGTCAGCAGATCGGGCGCTCCCGGGCCGGCGCCGACCAGGTAGACCGTGCCGGTCATCGGACCATCCCCGCGGCGACGGTGTTGTTGCTCGCCTCGTCGATGAGGATGAAGCTTCCGGTCGCGCGGTTGTCCGCGTAGCGATCGGCAAACACCGGGTGGGCAAGGGCAAGCGAGACCTGCGCGATATCGTTCATCGCCAGGGACGCCGGGGCCGGCTCGCGCGCCTGCGTCGCGACATTCCAGAGGTGATCGATGCGCTCGACCCGGGCGCGCACCTCGCGGGTGGTGTGCCGCAACAGGTACTTGCGCCGCATGTCGAGCGGCGCGTCGCCGAGCCAGCAGATCGTCGCGTCGAGGTTGCGCCGCGGCGCGGGGGGCGCGTCCACGCCCACCACCAGGTCGCCGCGGGATACGTCGCGCTCGTCGGCGAGCACCAGGGTCACGCCGGCGTGCAGCCCGGCACATGGCAGCGCGCCATGCGCCGCGCGCAGCTCGCGCACCCGGGTCTTGGCTCCGGAGGGAAGGATGCGCACCGCATCGCCGACCGCGATCGATCCGGATTCGATGCGCCCCATGTAGCCACGCGGCTGCCCGGCGAGCGCGCGCGCGACGTACTGCACCGGGAGGCGGAAGGGCGCGCTTGCCGGCGGCTGCGGCAACTGCGCGGTCTCCAGGATCTGCAGCAGCGTCGGACCATCGTACCAGCCGAGTCGCTCGCCGCGGTCGACCACCATATCGCCCTGGAGCGCGGAAATGGGCACGAAGCGCACCCCGGCGATGCCGCTGCGGGCGGCGAAGGCGAGGAAGTCGTCGACGATCGCGGCGAAGGCCTCGCTGCGATAATCCACGAGGTCCATCTTGTTCACCGCCACGACCAGGTGGGCCACGCCGAGCAGGTGCGCGAGCGTCGCGTGCCGGCGGGTCTGGGTGAGCACGCCACGCCTCGCGTCAACCAGCAGGATGGCGAGGTGCGCCGTGCTCGCGGCGGTCACCATGTTGCGCGTGTACTGTTCGTGGCCGGGCGCGTCGGCGATGATGAACTTGCGCAGCGCCGTGGCGAAGTAGCGGTAGGCGACATCGATGGTGATGCCCTGCTCGCGCTCGGCGACCAGTCCATCGGTGAGCAGCGACAGGTCGAGCGCCTGCCCGCGCCGGCGCGACGTGTGCTCCAGGGCCGCCAGCTGATCGGCCAGGATGGCCTTGGTGTCGTAGAGCAGCCGCCCGATCAACGTGCTCTTGCCGTCGTCGACGCTGCCCGCGGTGAGGAAACGCAGCACACCGTGATCGAGCGCCTCGAGATGTTCGCGCGCCGACATCAGAAGTAACCTTCGCGTTTGCGCAACTCCATCGATGCCTCGTGCGTCTGGTCGTCGAGTCGGGTGGCGCCGCGTTCGGTGATCGTCGTCGCCGCGGTCTCGGCGATGATGGCATCGAGCGTTGCCGCGGTGGAGGCGACCGGCGCGGTGCAGGTGATATCACCGACGGTACGGAATCGCACCAGGAGCTCGGCAACGGTCTCGTGCTCGCCGGCCGGCGTGAGCGCGGTGACCGCCACGAGCCCGGCATCGCGCCGGACGACAGGCCGGCGGTGGGCGAAATAGAGCTCGGGCACGGCGAGGCCCTCGCGCGCGATGTACTGCCAGACATCGAGCTCGGTCCAGTTGCTGATCGGGAACACCCGCACGTGCTCGCCCTGGTGGACGCGGGCGTTGTAGAGGTTCCACAGCTCCGGGCGCTGGTTCTTCGGATCCCATTGGCCGAAGCTGTCGCGAAAGGAGAAGATACGCTCCTTGGCACGGGACTTTTCCTCGTCGCGGCGGGCACCGCCGATGCAGGCGTCGAAGCCGAACTCGTCGATGGCATCGAGCAGCGTCACCGATTGATGGCGGTTGCGCGGCTCGTCGAAACGCGCCAGGAGCACCCGTCCGCGGGCGATCGAGTCCTCCACCGAGCGCACGATCAGCCGCTCCTCCAGCTCTGCCACCCGGCGATCGCGGAAGTCGATGACTTCCGGAAAATTGTGGCCGGTGTCGATATGCAGCAGCGGGAACGGAAACGGCCCCGGCCGGAATGCCTTTTCGGCCAGGCGCAGGAGCAACAGCGAGTCCTTGCCGCCGGAGAAGAGCAGGGCGGGGTTGCGGCACTGGCCGGCCACCTCGCGCAGGATATGGATCGCCTCGGCTTCGAGCCAGTCGAGATGATGCGCATCGGCCGGAGTCGCCGCCGCCTCATCGCGCAGCGTCGGCTCGAGGCGTGCCGCGGCGCTCACGACAGGGCTCCTTCCGCTGCGACCTTGACCGCGATGTCGAGCTGCGGGCGATTAAGGCCGCACTCCCGGTGCTCGGGGTGCTCCCACCACCAGCGCCCGGCGCGGATGTCCTCGCCGGGTTCGATCGCGCGCGTGCAGGGGGCGCAGCCGATGCTCGGATAGCCGCGGGCATGCAGCGCGTTGGTCGGCACGGCGTTGGCGCGGAGGTACGCCCACACCTCCGCCTCGGTCCAGTCGGCGAGCGGATTGAACTTGGGCAGGTGGTGCGCGCTGTCGAACTCCTCGACCGCCAGGTTGCGCCGCGTGACCGACTGCGCGCGGCGCTGCCCGGTGATCCAGGCGCCGCGCTTGGCGAGCGCCCGCGCGAGCGGCGCCGCCTTGCGAATCGCGCAGCAGCGCTCGCGCAGCTCCCGGCTGCGGTAAAAGCCGTTGACGCCGTGGACGAGCGCATAGGCTTGCAGCGCCCGCGCGTCCGGGTAAAACACTTCGATGGGCAGGCTGTAGTGTTCGCGCACCCGGTCGATGAGCTCGTGGGTCTCCGCCGGCAGGCGGCCGGTATCGAGCGTGAAAATCGCGATCGGCAGCGCGTGCCGGGCGATGAGGTCGGTCAGCACCATGTCCTCTGCGCCCAGGCTGCTCGCGAACACGGCCGGCGCGTGGCGCACGGCGACCTGCTCGAGCAGCGTCGCGACCTCGCAGGCGCGTTGCTCGATGCTCACCGGCGAGCGTCCCGCGCCGGCTGGCCTCGAGATGCAGGCGCGGCCAGCCGGCGCCGAAACAGCGGCAAGGGTGTGGCCGCGCTCGCCTGGTAGCTGTCGCTGAAGTCGTCAAGGCCGCGCAGGGCGTCCTCCAGGTCGCGGTCGGCGCGCACCGCAAAGGCGTTGAATCCGCATTGCCGCAGGTAGAACAGCTGATCGCGCAGCACCTCGCCGATGGCCCGCAGCTCGCCGCCGAAGCGGTACCTCTCGCGCAGCAGGCGTGCGGTCGAGTAGCCGCGGCCGTCGCTGAATTGCGGAAAATCGACGCCAATCACCGGCAACCGGGCGAGGTCGGACGCAAGCAGCTCCCAATCGTCCTCCGGGGACAGCCAGACGCCGATCTCGCCGCGGGCGAGGAGGGCGTCGCGCTGTGCGTTCCAGGCGGCGAGCGGGACGATCACCGGGAGCTCGGCGGGAAACGCGCCCGGCGGCGTCTCGCGCACGAGGGTCCAGCGATCCTCGACGATCGCGCCGTCCTTAATGAGCCGGGGCATAGACGCGTTGCTTGAAAGGCTCGATGCCGAGGCGGCGCACGGTGTCGCTGAATTGCTCGTCTTCGTGGCGGCGCTCGACGTAGACCTCGATGAGCCCGGCGACGACCTCGGGGATGGCGTCGGCCGCGAACGAGGGCCCGATCACCCTGCCCAGCGCGGCTTGCGCGCCCTGTTCGCCGCCGATCGACACCTGGTACCACTCCTGGCCGTTCTTGTCGACGCCGAGAATGCCGATGTTGCCGACATGATGGTGTCCGCAGGCGTTCATGCAGCCGGAAATGTTCACCGCCAGAGGCCCGAGGTCATGGAGGTAGTCGAGATCGTCGAAGCGGCGCTGGATCGCTTCGGCGATCGGGATCGACTTGGCGTTGGCCAGCGAGCAGAAGTCGCCACCCGGGCAGCAGATGACGTCGGTCAACAGGCCGATGTTCGGGGTGGCGAAGCCCAGTGCCTTGAGCTCGCCCCACAGGGCAAGCAGGGCCGACTGCCTGACGTCGGCGAAGATGAGGTTCTGCTCGTGGGCGACGCGCACGCCGCCGAAGCTGTAGGCGTCGGCAAGATCGGCGAGGGCATCCAACTGGTCGGAGGTCGCGTCGCCCGGCGGCACCCCGGTCTTCTTGAGCGACAGGGTGACCGCCGCGTAGCCGGGCACCTTGTGCGGGAAGACGTTTTGCCTCACCCAGTTGCCGAAGCCGCGGTTGTCGGCGAGCGCCGCGCGGAAGCCGGCATCGGCGCCGGACGAGGCCTCGTAGGGCGGCGGCACGAAGAATTCGGCAAGACGCGCGATTTCGGCGTCGGGTACGGTGGCCGGGCCGCCCTTGATGCGCTCCCACTCGGATTCGACCTGGCGCGCGAAGAGCTCGGGCGTCATTTCCTTGACCAGGATCTTGATGCGCGCCTTGTGCTTGTTGTCGCGCCGGCCGAAGCGGTTGTAGACGCGCAGGATGGCGTCGAGATAGTTGAGGATTTCCTGGCGCGGCAGGAATTCGCGGATGACGTGGCCGATCATCGGCGTGCGCCCGAGGCCGCCGCCGACCAGCACCCGGAAACCGACTTCGCCTGAAGCGTCCTTCAGCGCCTGTACGCCGATGTCGTGGACCTGCGTTGCGGCCCGATCGGTCTGCGACCCGCAGACGGCGATCTTGAACTTGCGCGGCAGGTAGGCGAACTCGGGGTGAAACGTCGACCACTGCCGCAGCAGCTCGCAATACGGGCGCGGATCGACGATCTCGTCGCCGGCAACGCCGGCAAAGTGATCGGTGGTGATGTTGCGTATGCAGTTGCCGCTGGTCTGGATGGCATGCATCTCGACGCTCGCGAGCTCGGCGAGGATGTCCGGCACGTCCTCGAGGCGCGGCCAGTTGAACTGGACGTTCTGACGCGTGGTGAAGTGACCATAGCCTCTGTCATACTTGCGGCCGATGTGCGCGAGCTTGCGCAGCTGCGTCGAGGACAGCAGGCCGTAGGGAATGGCAATGCGCAGCATCGGCGCGTACTTCTGGATGTACAGGCCGTTCTGCAGCCGCAGCGGCCGGAACTCGTCTTCGGACAGCTCGCCAGCCAGAAACCTGCGCGTCTGGTCGCGGAATTGCGCAACGCGCTCGGCAAGCAAGCGATGGTCGCAGGCGTCGTAGCGGTACATGCTTGAGGGCTCCGAACGCGGAAGCCTACCGCCGACCTGATATACACAGAAGGAATGTTTGGCGATTAGATGATACCGACGGGCTATATTGAAGCGCTTGCGTGCCACCCCGAGGCGGGCCGGGGATTGTGCCGGACGGCGGGGGCGGGGTGACGCACGGCCTGATCCTGTTCGGCCACGGCGCCCGTGATCCGCGCTGGGCGGAACCTTTCGAGCGCCTGGCTGCGCGGGTCCGGGGCCAGACTCCCTGCGAGGTTCGCCTCGCCTATCTGGAGTTCATGCAGCCCGACCTCCAGGCGGCGGCCGAGTCGCTGATGGCCACGGGCGCGACGTCGATTCGCATCGTGCCGATCTTCTTTGGCCAGGGCGGGCACGTCACCGGCGACCTGACGGCGTTGATCGAGCGGTTGCGGGAGCGGCATCCGGGGGTGGACTTCCGCAGCGCCGTGGCGATCGGCGAAGATGCGGCGGTGATCGAGTCGCTGGCAGCCTACTGCCTGCGCTCGCTCTCGGCCTGACGCCCTCGGAATCTTGATCCCGGTCACGGCCGCGTCGCCCCCCTTGCAATATCCTTCCGGATCACTCTTGCGCCGCCTTGCCCGTGCCGATTCTTTCTGCCTATCGACGTGATATCGGTCGCGCCCGCGAGCTCATCGCCACCCGCTGCCGGAGCGTGCAGACGCCTCTCGGGCCGATCGAACATGCGCTGCTCGGCGAGGGGGAGCCGGTGCTGGTCGTGCACGGTGCGGGCGGCGGGTTCGACCAGGGCCTCGACATCGGCGCGCCGCTGTCGCGCATGGGCTTCCGCATCATCGCCATGTCGCGCTTCGGCTACCTGGGCACGCCGCTTCCCGCCGATGCCTCTGCGGCGGCGCAAGCCGATGCGCACGCCTGCCTGCTCGATGCCCTGGGCATCCCCCGCGCGGCGATCGTGGGCGCGTCCGCCGGCGCCCCCTCGTCGATACAGTTCGCGCTGCGCCACCCGGATCGTTGCCGAGCCCTGGTTCTGCTGGTGCCGGCGATCTTCGCGCCCGGCCCCGGCGGCGTAGCGCTCATGCAGGCGCCGGTGGCGACCCGGCTGCTGTTTGCCACCGTCCTCAAGTCCGATTTTGCCTTCTGGGCCGCCACCCGCTATGCCCGCGCGACGCTGATCCGCGGGCTCCTCGCCACGCCGCCGGCGGTCGTGGCGCGCGCCAGCGCGGAGGAGCAACGGCGCATCGCAGAGACTCTGCAGCACGTCCTTCCGGTGAGCCTGCGCAGGCAGGGGCTCGCCAACGATGCCGCAGTGCTGTCCGCGCGCGAGCCATACGATCTGGAGCGAATCGCGGTGCCGACGCTGCTCATCAGCGCGGCGGACGACCTGTTCGGCACCTTCGCTGTCGCCCGCCATGCTGCCGCGCGCATTGCGCGCGCCCGATTCGTCGGGTACCCGGACGGCGGTCACCTGTGCGTGGGCCGCAAGGACCAGGCGAACTCCGAGATAGCCGAGTTTCTAACCGTCCGCAAGGACCTTGAAATGGAAATCCAATGAAGCCAGCAGCGGTCATTTACGCCACACGCGACGGTCATACCCGGCGCATTGCCGAGGCAATCGCCGCCGGCCTGGGCAAGCACGGGGTTGCGTCAACCCTCATCGATCTGAGCGAGCGGCCGGCTGCGGACGGCCTGGACGCCTTTGACTCGGCCGTGATCGCGGTGCCCGTGCGCATGGGGCGCCACCCGCGGCAGGTGGAGGCGTTCGTGAAGCAGCACAGCTCCGAGCTCGCTCACATGCCCTCGGCATTCGTGTCGGTGAGCTTAAGCGAGGCGGGCGCCCAGCGGGCCGAATCCACAGCCGTGCGGCGCGCCAAGTTTGCGAGTTACCTCAGCCGCTGCAACGAGCGCTTCTTCAAGCGCACCGGCTGGCATCCGGCCCATGTCAAGAACGTCGCCGGGGCGCTCGCCTACAGCCACTACGGCGTGGCGCTGCGCCTGGCCATGAAGTATTTCGCGCGCCGCTGTGGCGGCTCCACCGACGCCTCGCGCGACTACGAGTACACCGATTGGGGCGCGCTGGACGGGTTTGTCGCCGCTTGGGCGAAAGAGCTCCTCGCGCGGCCTCGGGTGCGCTAGTCATGCGCCAACCATGCCGGTGATGAGCGCGGCGGCGAGCACGACCAGCCAGGGCGCAGTCCGCCACCAGGCGAGGGCGAGAAACGCCGCGGCCGCCAGGCCGAAGTCGAAGCGGTTGCCGATCGCGCTCGTCCACACCGGGTCGTAGAACGCGGCAAGCAGCAGGCCCACGACGCCGGCGTTGACGCCCAACATGGCGCGACGCATTGCCGTGTATTGCCGCAGGCGGTCCCAGAAGGGTAGCGTCCCGACCACCAGCAGAAACCCAGGCAGAAAGATGGCGACGAGCGCGATGAGCGCGCCGATCCATCCGGCCGGGGATCGCGTTGATACCGCGCCCAGAAACGCGGCGAAGGTAAAAAGCGGGCCGGGGACGGCCTGGGTCATGCCGTATCCGGCGAGAAAGACGTCGTTCGAAACCCACCCCGCGGGCACGACCTGGGCCTGGAGCAGGGGAAGAACGACGTGTCCGCCCCCGAATACCAGCGCCCCGGCGCGATAGAAGGCATCGACGAGCCGGGCGACGTAGCTGCCCGTGGCCGCCGCCGTGAACGGCAGCCCGACTAGAAGGGCGAAGAACGCCGCGAGAAACAGTGCGCCGGTGGCGCGGCCGATGGGAATCGAGGCGTCGCTCGCCGCTGCGGCGACCTCCGCGGGCAGCAGGAGCAGGCCGACGATGCCGGCGGCCACGATGGCGCTAACCTGCCCGGCCGACGAAGGCCACGTGGAGGCGATCAGTGCCGCCGCGACGGCGATCGTGGCGCGCAGCTTGTCGGGGCTCAAGCTCTTTCCCATCCCCCACAGCGCCTGGGCAACGACCGCGGCGGCAACCACCTTGAGGCCGTGCAACCACCCGCCACCGATCCGGCCGTTGATGACCGACAGGTTCTCGGCGAAGACGACCAGAGCGATCGCCGAGGGAAGGGTGAAGCCGACCCAGGCGGCGAGCGCGCCCGCCAGGCCGCCACGCGACAGGCCGATCGCCATGCCGACCTGGCTGCTCGCGGGGCCCGGCAGAAACTGACAGAGCGCAACGATATCCGCGTAACGGTGTTCGTCGAGCCACTGCCGCTTGTCTACGAATTCGCGGCGGAAGTAGCCGAGGTGCGCGATGGGGCCGCCGAAGGAGGTCAATCCCAGCCGCAGGAACGCGCCCAGGATCTCCAGCGTGCTCCGCGCGCCGCGTAGTCGCGGCTGGGTCACGGGCTGCGGGCTTGATTCGTTCATGTATCCAATCGCGATATCGAATGCCGATATTATTGCCAAAGCCGCGCCCGCGCCAGTTGCTGCCTGGCGTCCCGTGGTCCGCGCTGCGCCGGCACTATGCCTCGCATATTGACCTATGATAAAGATGGGCGAGGCGACGACGAAGACCGTCAGCGGCGTTCGATCGTGTGATTCGCTTATCGACAAGGCTCGGCAGATTGCAGAACGCAGCATGAGACATCGAAGCGCCTTCGGATTGGCGAGCGCGGTCGCGCTCGGCGGCATGTCGTCCCCCACCTGGGCCGGGCCGCCGTTTCGCACCGACGACCCGGAGGCCGTGGAATACCAGCACGCCGAGTTCTACGTCTTCTACCAGCAGACGCTGGCCGCCACCGGCCGGACCGGGCTGCTGCCCGCCTTCGAGTTCAACTACGGCGTGTTGCCGAACGTGCAGCTGCACGCGATCGCGCCGGTCGCCTTCAGCACGCCCTCGGGGCAGGGCACCAGCCGCGGCTACGGCGACACCGAGCTTGGAGTCAAATGGCAGCTGACCGAAGACACCGACACGACGCCGATGCTCGGGGTATTTCCGCTGGTGGAGCTGCCGACGGGCAACTCCGAGCGCGGCCTGGGCAACGGACACTCCCAGGTCTTCATCCCGCTTTGGGTGCAGAAGAAATGGGGAGCCTTTCAGACCTACGGTGGCGGCGGCTACTGGATCAACAACGGCGCGGACAACCGCGACTACTGGTTCGTCGGCTGGCAAGCCCAGTATGACTTCTCCGATCACCTGACGCTGGGCGGCGAAATCTTCTACACCACCGGACAGGCCGTCGGGCAGTCTGCGAGCACCGGCGTCAACCTTGGCGGTTACTACAATTTCGACGAGCACAATCACCTGTTGTTCTCCGCCGGCAAGGGATTGCAAAACGCGTCGCAGACCAACCGCGTGTCGACCTACCTTGGCTATCAGATCACCTTCTGAGCGTGCATCACCCCCGCCCGTTGCGGCAACGGGGGCGGGCGCATGGCGGGACTGCTAATCGATGGCCGCCGTGCGTGCTCGCGTGGGGAAGAGAATCGTCCGCGACGTGTTTCTCGCCTTCGTCCGCGTGCACGTTCTTCACCACGCTGCGCGGGAGCCCATCTTCGGGGCTGAGATGATGGAAGAGCTCAAGCGTCACGGCTACGACATCGGTCCGGGAACGCTCTACCCCCTGCTGCATGCCTTGGAGCAGGGCGGGGCTCTCGTCTGCGCCCGGGAGGTCGTCGCCGGCAAGGTCCGCAAGTACTATCGAACCACCAGCGCCGGCGACCAGCTGCTCGGGCAGCTGCGCTCAAAGATCGGTGAACTCGTCGACGAGGTCCTCGGGCCCCGCTCGGCGCGCATTGCCGGCAAGCGGACGACTCGCTAGGCGAAGGCTTACCCGAGCTTCCCGCGGCCGCGCCCGATCTATCGCCGCCGCCGTCGCACCGCCACGAGCGCGGCAAGTATGGTCAGCGCAGACAGTGCAACGAGCGCCCATTCCGAGAGCGTCGGAATGCTCACGCCCAGTGGCAAGCCGAGCCTCGCCGACGCCGTCAACGAGCCAGGCGCGCGGCGGCGCAATCGGCGTCAGGCGCCGACCCGGCCGGGCAATGCTACCACCAGTGCTTTCGTGGCCAAGAGCAATCGAGCACTCGGCCAAGCGCCGAACGAGGCGATGTCATGCAAGCGTAAGAATTCGCGATGGATGGCGGCCGGGACGAGTCTCGCGCATTGCCAGCACGAATTTGCTGTTGCCCAAGAAATCGTGAAGCAATTGCCGGGCTATACTTCCGCTCCCATGAGCGAACTCCTCGACGACGCGGCGAAGCGGGCTGGCCGCTACCTCGAATGCCTCGACGCTCGTGGCGTCGCGCCGGATCCGCAGGCGGTTGCCGCGCTTGCCAAGTTCGATCAGGCCTTTCCGGAAGATGCGCGCAGCGCGCAGGCGGTGCTCGCGGAACTCGATGAAGTCGGTTCTCCGGCGACCATGGCATCGGCCGGTGGCCGATTCTTCGGCTTCGTGATCGGCGGGGCGCTGCCGGTGACGGTGGCCGCAAACTGGCTCGCCACGGCGTGGGACCAGAACGCCGGTCTGGTGGTGACTTCGCCCGTCAATGCCGCGCTCGAGAAAGTCTCGCTGCGCTGGACGAAGGAAATCCTGCACTTGCCTGTGGAAAGCGCGGGCGGGTTCGTCACCTGCGCGACGGCGGCGAACTTTTCAGGGCTCGCTGCCGCACGCCACGCGCTGCTCTCGCGCGCCGGCTGGGATGTCGAAGCGTCGGGGTTGTTCGGGGCGCCGCCGCTCAAGGTCGTGGTCGGAGACGAGGTGCATGCGAGCGTGCAGAAGGCGCTTTCAATGGTTGGCTTCGGGCGCGACCGGGTGGTGCGCGTGCCCGTCGATGCCCAGGGTCGGATGCGCGTCGAGGCGTTCCCGGAAGTCGACGAGCACACGATCGTGTGCGTGCAGGCGGGCAACGTGAACAGCGGCGCCTTCGATCCCATGCCGGAGATCTGCGAGCGCGCCCGCGCGTGCGGCGCCTGGGTGCATGTGGACGGCGCCTTCGGCATGTGGGCTGCGGCCGCGCCGGCTCGGGCGCATCTGGTCCGCGGCATCGAGGACGCCGATTCCTGGGCCACCGACGCGCACAAGTGGCTCAACGTTCCCTATGACAGCGGCCTGGTGTTCGCGCGCGATGCGGACGCATTGAGGAGCGCCATGTCGGTCGGAGGCGCATACCTGGCGCAGGATGAGGATCGCGTGCCCTACCAATACACGCCCGACTTTTCGCGTCGCGCACGCGGCATCGAAGTCTGGGCCGCATTGCGCCAGCTCGGCCGGGCGGGGCTCGCCGACCTGGTCGAACGCACCTGCCGCTACGCGGCGCGATTCGCCGAAGGGTTGCGCGCCGCGGGCTACCGCGTGCTAAACGAGGTCGTGCTCAACCAGGTCCTGGTGTCGTTCGGGAGCCCGGAGCGCACGCGCGAGGTCATCGCGCGGGTGCAGGGCGACGGCACCTGCTGGTGCGGCGGTACCGTCTGGCAAGATAACGCGGCGATGCGCATCAGCGTGTCGTCGTGGGCTACGAGCGACGCGGATGTGCAACGCAGCCTTGCCGCGATCCTGCGCGCAGCCTCGTCTTGAGGGCAGCATAGGCCGACCCATGCAACGCGAGCCGCCTTCGATCATGCCTCGCGGAGGAGGGATCTGGAGCCCGGTGTTGGACCCATGTTCGAGCGCAAACAAGAAAGATATTTAATTCAATAAGATAGAATTGGTTGTTTCTGAATTGGTTGCCGTTTTACAAGCTAAGTTTGCAATCTTCTGTTTGCTTGCAAGCTAATTCTGCACACCTCCCGTGCGGAGTACCTGTTGCGCCGGCTCGGTCTCTCAGACGCGAAGCCAAAGCTGACAGGCAAGCGTTACCGGCCGAGCACCGCCAGCCTTCGATTGAGCCGAAGCACGGGCTGCATTTGGGCTTAACGTTTAGCATTATTGACAGATAGGTAGCTCCGCTCAACCCCGAAATCGTATTTTAGGTGGCAAATTGGAACCCTATCATCTATTATTAGCTCAAATATGATACCTAAAAATGGGCCAGACTTGACTGAGACTTGCCTGAACGTGTAAGATACCATATATACGCCATTAAATTATATAAAGGTTCTTATATGATCTCTATCGCGTCGCCGCTCCCGTCTCCGGTCGCGCGTGCCCTTCGCCAGCTGGGCACTGACATCTCGCTTGCCCGTCGTCGCCGCCGCTGGTCTCAGGCCATGCTCGCCGAGCGCATTGGCGCTTCCTTGGCAACCGTCAAGCGCATGGAGGAGGGCTACCCTGGGACGGCCCTCCAGCATTTCGCGCGCACGCTGCACGTCTTTGGCGAACTGCCCAAGCTACTGACTATCCTCGACAGTGCCAACGACTCATTGGGCTTGGCGCTCGCTGATGAAGCCCTGCCCAAGCGCGTGCGCGCGTCCAAGCGCTCCTCGGAGAGCGGGGCGCTATGACGAAGCGCTTCCAACCCGCCACCACCACGAGCGAGCTCGATGTCTGTGTGGGTAAGGCCGGGCTGCTGGCCGGTCGCCTCACGTACCACCAAGCCGGTGCGCGCGAGTACTCGGGCTTCGGCTACGACAACGGGTGGCTGGCGAGTCCCGAGTGCTTCGAAATCTCACCCGACCTGCCCCTCAACGGTGGCTATCAAACGCGGCGCCCGCCGAGCAAAGCGGACTCAACGTTCTTCTTGGCGCTGGCCGACACGGAGCCAGACGCCTGGGGACGTCGCGTCATTGCTCGTGCCCACGCCAAGGAGCGCCAGCGCAATCCGGAGCTGCGGGCCCTCGCTGAACTCGATTACCTGTGCGCGGTCGACGACTTCAGTCGCGTCGGCGCCCTGCGCTTGCGCGCGGCAGATGGTGGCTATCTTCGCACGGTCGACGAGGGCCGCCGGCGTACGCCTCCCTTGCTCGAACTCGAGCACATGCTCGCCGCCTCGCGCGCCGTGGAGCGCAGCGAGGAAACGGCCGCCGACCTGCAATACCTGTTGGGCAAGGGTACGTCGCTCGGCGGCATGCGTCCAAAGTGCACGGTGTTGCACGACAACGGCCGCTTGGCGCTCGCCAAGTTCCCGAGCATCAACGACACGCGGAGTGTGACCCGCGCAGAGGTGCTCGCGCTGCATCTGGCGACCGCGGCGGGCATCGACGCTGCGACAGCGCGGATCGTGGTTATCAAGGACAGTCCGGTTGCCCTCATCGACCGCTTCGACCGCACGGCCAACCAAGGACGCATCCCTTACCTCTCGGGAAGCTCCGTGCTGCAGGCGCAGCGCAGTGAGGAGCGCGCGTATACCGAGGTCGTCGATGAGATGCGCGCGCGATGCGCGGACCCCGTCAACGACGCGCGCGAGCTGTGGCGACGGCTGGTATTCAACCACCTCATCCTCAACGTCGACGACCACCTGCAAAACATCGGCTTCCTGCACGTCGGGGGGGGCCAGTGGCGACTGTCGCCGGCGTTCGACTTGAATCCGTTTCCGGACAAGACGAACGAGTCGAAGACGTGGCTCTCGGAGGATACGGGACCCATTACCTCGGTCACACAGTTGCTACGGAGCGCGCCCTATTTCAATCTGGATGATGTGGCCGCGCGAGCGGTGCTCGCCGATTTGGTACGCGCCGTGAGCGACTGGCGTCGGGTCGCGCAAGGTCCGGATGTCGGCATGCGTGCGAACGAGCTGGACGACTTCATTCCCGCGCTCGAAGGCGCGGCATTGCAGGAAGCGCGGCAGCTGTTGGCATGAGTCGGCTGGCGCACAGCCGACAACTCAACAAAGAGCCAGTTCGCGCCGCGTGGTCGCGAATTCGGCCACAACGCGGTACGCCGGCACGTGCCGCTCGCCGCGAGGGTCTCGCAGCCCCTTTTGTTAGATGCGCCGATTTTCGCTTGTAGTGGGTGTCGCGGTTGAGTTATCGGGGGGATGCCGGAAATTCCTGCCTGAAAGCTGGCCCGGCTTACGGGTAAGCGTGGGTAGTCAGTTTTGGCGGCTAGGTAGTCGTACCAGCCGTCGTGGGGGCGCCGAATCTCATAATTTTACATAATATCCATTATACGTCCTTCGCACGGGATAACAGGCCCGCGGTCCAAGCCCTTCGCATGGCCGCTCCCCGGCCTGACCGGGTAAGCTCCAGCACGACACGACCATCCACCGGGACCAGACATGAATCGATTGCCCATCGCGATTTTCGGCCTCGCTTGCGCGTGCCTTCCTGCGCTCGCCTCAGCGCAGGTCACGCTCTATGAGCAGGAAGACTTCCGCGGCCGCACCTTCCCCGTCAACGCCACGATCTCCAATCTCGACCGGCATGGCTTCAACGATCGCGCCTCGTCGATCATCGTCGACCGCGGCGACTGGCAGGTGTGCGAGGACGCCGACTTTCGCGGCCGCTGCATCGTGCTGCGCCCCGGGCAGTACGCGAGCCTGCGAAGCATGGACATGAACAATCGCATCTCGTCGCTGCGCCGCGTCGGGCATGGCGCCAATTATGTCTACGCGCCCCCGCCGCCGCCCGCGCCGCCCTACCCGTACTATCCGCACTACGGCGAGGCTCTCTACACGGCCAACGTGACCTCCGTTCACGCGGTCATGGGGCCGCCCGAGCAGCGCTGCTGGGTCGAGCAGCAGCAGGTCGCGGCCCCGTCCGGGCCGAACGTCGGCGGCGCGATCCTCGGCGGCGTGCTAGGCGGCGTGCTCGGCCATCAGATCGGCGGCGGGACCGGCAGGACGGTGGCCACCGCGGTCGGTGCCGTTGCCGGCACGGCGGTCGGGGCGAATGTCAATCGCGGCACGCAGACCTATACCCAGGACGTGCAGCGCTGCGCGAGCGTTCCGGGAAGCGGACAGGTCGCCTACTGGGATGTGACCTACGTATTCCACGGCCGCACTCACCGCGCGGAGCTCTCGTTTGCCCCCGGCCCGACGATCACCGTGAACGGGCGCGGCGAGCCACGAGTCTGACCGGCCACCGGGCCCGCCGTTCGCCGTGCGGCCGGGCCAGCCGCACGGGCCTCAAATCGTCGCCGCGCTCCTAGGGTTCCTTGCGTCCAGCTCACGTCGACCGGTGAGCCGTTCAACCACCGGCCGGAAACGGTGATGGTGTTGTTCGACCAGCGTCCGCTCGCGTTGCCGGGAAGCAGGCCGCCCTTCGGATTGAAGCCGTCGAGCGATACGCTCACGCTGCCGTCCGAGCCGACCGTTCCCGTCGCCCGGGCGGGGTACTCGCTGTAGCGGCTCGCCCAGGTGCCGGACAGCGCCCCGTGCCGCACCGTCACGTTGACCGGCCAGCAGCGTCGTTCCCCGGCGCGGTTGACACTGCACATGCGGCCGGCGTAGGTGCCGTCAAAGCGATCCGCCGATTTGTCATCGGCCGCTTCGGTGTTCGGCGCGGCGGCCGCTACCACGGGGCGCGGCGAGGCGCTGGCGGGCTCTGCCGCCTTCGTCTCGGCAGGGGCCGCTTTGCTCTGGACGGCGGTTTTCTGCGCGGCTTCGGCGCTGCGCATCGCCGCGGCCGCCGCCGCGCGCTCGTCCTCGGCTTTCTTCTCGCTCGCTTCGGCTTTCTGCAGCGCCTCCTTGGCCGACTTGAGGTCGCCCTGCACCTTCGCTTCGCGCTGCGCCAACTCGGCCGCCAGTCGATCCTGATCGGCCTTGCGCTTGCTCGCCTCGGCCTGCGCCAGCGCATCCTTCGCGCCCTGCAACTCGGCCACGAGCCTCGCCTCCTTCTGCGCCGCCTCCGCGGCTGCCTTGTCCTGGTCGGCCTTGCGCTGCGCTTCGGCAGCGCGTTGCGCGTCCTCGGCGCGGCGAGTCTGCTCGGCGACGCGCAGGCCGTAATCCCGATACAGCCAATAACCGGCGCCACCGACCACGATCAAGCCGACCAGCGCCGCCGCTGTCGCCACGATCGGGCCCTTGCGCACTGCCCACCAGCGCGCGCCGGCCGATGGTGGCGCACCCTCCTCGTCGCTGATCGAAAACGTCCGCACCGGCTGGGCAATGTTCTTGAAGTTCTTCTCGCCCAGGTGCCTGATCTGCAGCGTGAGCTTGTTCTGGATCTGGTCGTAGACGCTGCCTGAAATGGTTACGCCGCCGGGCTCGGCGATCGACTGGATCCGTGCCGCGACGTTCACCCCGTCGCCGAGCAGGTCACCACCCTGCACGATCACGTCGCCCAGGTTGATGCCGATGCGAAACCACATCCGCTGGTCTTCGGGCAGGTGTTCGTTGCGGGTGCGCAGCGCCGCCTGGATCTCGGTGGCGCAGCGCACGGCTTCCACTGCGCTGGGAAATTCCGCCAGGATGGCGTCGCCCGCGGTATTGAAGATCCGGCCGCGGTGCGCCTTGAGCAGCTCGTCGAAGACCTCGCGGTGGCCCCGCAAGGTGCGCACGGTGCGCTCCTCGTTCTCCCCCATGAGCCGGCTGTAGCCGTACACGTCGGCCATCAGGATCGTCGCCAGCCGGCGCTCGACGGATGCTCCGTTACCCGAGTGGGGCGTATCCCTCTGCATTGTTCGACGCTCCTGACCGCGGTCTCGCAGGCGCCTTGCGACCGACGCGCGTTGCGCGCAGACGAGGCAGATAGTCTAGGATATTTGTTGCGGTCTTTGAAACGGCCTCGAAGTCGAGGCAGCGCCCGATGCGTGAAGCGACGCCACCGCGCTGCCGAGCGCCGCAACCGGCCCTGGGCGCAGCCTATTGCTGCTGCAGCAACGGCGTATCGAATGTGATGTCGACCTTTGGCCCATCGGCAGCGGTGTCGTCGATGGCCAGTTTTCCGGCCAGGCGGGTCGGCGTATCGGTGCTGAGCTTCAGCGCCGCGGGTGGCACGGTACCGGAATACTGGAGGCGTTGATCGTTCAGAGAAACCCAGTAGTTCAGGCGCTGGCCTGTGCCGAGGTCGACGGTCATCCCATTACCGACCGCGCCCTGCATGCACATCACGGTCTTGCAGGCGGCGATCTTGGCGCTGATATCGGTGGCCGAGAAAATGAGATGCCGGATCGTGACCTTCGGGTCAAAGTCATCCGGACCTTTGACCAGCCACGCGAACTTGATCGTGGCCGTGGCCGGCCCGACCTTGCTCTTATAGGTCAGGATGCCGCTGGCCGTGTCGCCCGCGGCCGCTGCGTCAAGCGTGACGGCGAGCGCCAGCGCGACGGCGCTGCCGGCCAACCACGAATTGGCAACCTTCATTTTGGAACCTCCCTGAGCCACGCATCGAAAGTTGCGTCGGACCGAGTGTCCGTAGCGTTGCGATCCTGATACGAGCGTTCGGTCAACGACCGCCGCGCGGCCCGCCTGGCGCTGAGTTCATCGCTCTGCGGCCGACGCCGACGGCTGCCACAGCTCCACCTTGTTGCCCTCCGGGTCGATAAACCATCCGAAGCGGCCGTATTCGTGCTCTTCGACTTCGCCTACCACTTGCGCCCCGCCGAGGTGAACCTGGCCGAGCGCGCCGTCCAGGTCGTCGACGATCAGGTTGAACATGAACTCGCGCGTCGATGGCGCGAAGTAGTCGGTGTTGCCCGGAAAGGGACTCCAGACGGTGAAGCTGCGCATCGGCATCGTGCCGGCGGGAAACTCGACCGACGACTTGCCGTCGCCGATCCCGAGCCACTTGGCGTACCAGGCCAGGAGGCGCTCCGGGTCCGGTGACTTGAAGAACAGCCCGCCGATGCCGAGCACTCGTGCCATGTTGTCGCTTCCCTCCTACGTCAGCGCTACCGCGGCGCGCACGGTGCCCGCCCGCTCGTGTCGCGCCACCAGATCGACGCGATCGCCGGGTCTGCCGCGGACCACCCATTCGATCTTGGCACGGTCGTCGGTGACATGATAGTCCGGCCAGAAGGAAATGCCGGTGTGCTTGTAGGCCTTGCCCTCGAGCTGGCCTAATTCCTCGCGGCGCCTGCCGCTGACGAGCTCGCCACCGGCGGGGAGCGCGATCTCCGCGATCACCGGCCGCACCACCTTGCGCTCCAGCGCCCGCTTGCTGACGTAGCTTGGCAGCCAACCCGTGTTCTGGACGACCAGGCGCACCTGCCACAGGCCTTCGCCCACGCCGATCGCGTCGACCGCAACGAGTTCGAGGCGCGGCGAGAGCAGCGCCTGCCACAGGAGCCATTGCGGAAAGCGCGCCAGTTCGCGTTCGAGCAATTGCAGCGGCGGGTTGCCGAAGGCGTGGAAGCGGTCCCAGCCGCCGATTTCGACCTGCCCCAGCTCCGGATGCGCAAAGGCCTTCCAGTCGACGTGCGCGGCCCCGCCGAGCTTCTCCTCGCTCCAGCGAAAAAGCTTCAGATCGTCGGCCACGGGGTGATCGCGGAACCAGTCGATGTAGAGGTACTTGTCGATCCCCGCTTCGCGCATCGGGCTCCAGATTTCCACCACCCAGCTGAACATGCCCAGATGATCGTAGATCCAGTCGAATGCGCCGCCGATGACCTGCTTCGGGTGATAGCGGAATTCGTGATAGACGGAGATGTTCGGATAGCCGGTTAGCTCGGTTCCCTTGGCGCCGACGCGCTGGTAGTGCCACAGGTCCTCGGCATGCATCTCGGTGTCGGGCAGGTGATCGAAGGGTCGCAGCAGGACCCCCGCCCAGGTATGAAACGCGGTCCCGCCGCAGATGTTCGGATGGCGCACGATGAACTCGGCGACCGCGCGCACCTCCGGCTCCGAGGTGGGGAACGGACCGGCACCGAGCTGCTCGTATTCCTGCCGCCAATTGCCTGGAAAATTTCTATTGAGATCAAGCCCCTGCTTCGGCTTCTTGACTCTCAGGTTGAAGCCGTCGTAGCCCTCGAGGCGGCCTTCGGGGAGGATGCGGTAGTAGCTGCCCCCGACTTCGGTCGGCTCCCGGCGCACCATCAGCCGCGGCTCATCCGGATGGGCCTTCCACAGTCCGTTCGCATCGGGGATGCGCATCTGCAGGATGCGCCCGTTGCCGTCGATGTCCTCGACGCTCAAGCCCTCGATGGCGTCCTCGTCGAAAGGATAGCTGCGGGTGCTGGAGCGGACGAACTTGGGCTTGTCGGCGAGCGCCCATTCGGCGCCGTCGGGATTGATGCGCGGGCAGAGGTAGAAGGTGCGCGTGTCCAGCGCTCGCGTTACCTCCGGATCCTGGCCGTACTTGTCGAGCAGGTAGTGCAGGAAATAGATGCAGGCCGCCGAGGCCGCGACCTCGGTGGAGTGGATGTTGCCATCGACCCAGAATGCCGGCTTCCCGCCCGGTTCGCCACCCGCGCGCTGGGTAACGGTCGCGAGCCAGATGTCCCTGCCTTCGTGGCTGCGCCCGATCGATTCGATGCTAAGAAGCTGCGGGTACTCGGCGGCCAGCGAGCGCAGCAGTTCGGTCAGCTCGGCATAGCGCAGGAAATGATCGAAGCGGATTCGGGGCATCGGCGGCGCGACGGCGGGCAAAGCGCGCAGTGTGGGCGCGGCCGACGGATGTCGTCAACGCCTCGCGCCAAAGAAAAGTCCGGCTGTGGTCGACAAGCGCTTCAGATGCCGGCGTACCACTCGTAGCCGTGGTCCTCCCAATAGCCGCCCTTGCCGCCGGCGATGTGCGCGAAGTCTTCCACGAACTCGATGCGCATGATGTACTTCGCGTGCTTGTAGCCCAGCTGGCGCTCGACGCGCAGCCGTATCGGCGCGCCATTCTTGATCGGCAGGGGCGCGTCGTTGAGCTCGTAGGCGAGGATCGTCTGCGGATGGAAAGCATCGTCGAAGTCGATGCTTTCGTAGTACGGCGCGGTGCCGTCCTCCTCCATCGGATCGGCGCAATGGAACATCGACGTAGCGCGCCTCGGGGCGCGGCTTGACCGTCTCCAGCAGCGCGGAGAGCCTTGCGCCCTTCCACTTGCCGATGGCGCTCCAGCCCTCGACGCAATCGTGACGGGTGATCTGGGTGCGGCTGGGAAGCGCTCGCAACTCGGCGAGCGAGAAGCTTGCCGGCTTCTCCACCAGGCCGCCGACGGCGAGGCGGTAGTCGACGAAGGCGCGGGCGGCAGAGCGCCTCGTAGTCGGGGTTGTTCGGCATCGCCGTGCCGTTGCTGCGAAACTCGGGCGAGCGGTCGGCCTCGCTGAACTCCTGCGCCAGCGCCTTGCGCGGCATGAGCAGGCGCTGCGCGGCGGCGGAGAGGCTCTCGCCGCTGCCGAGCAGCCGCGGAAACCACTCGCTGCGCGACAGCGCGTCGCAGCCGGAGAGCAACAGCGCCCCGCCGGCAGCGGCGGCGCGGCCGAGAAAGCGCCGCCGGGGCGGCCTAGCGGGCGGTCTCATCGCTTGCCTCGACATCGATCCGGTAGCGCCCGGTGATCATGGAGCGAAGGTGGTTCCAGAAGCCGCTGACGATGACCTCGAACACGTGGATCAGCACGAAGGCCACCAGCAGCCAGGCGACGATGAAGTGGATCGTGCGCGCCGACTGCCGCCCGCCGAAGAGATCGACCCAGCCCGGATAGAGGGTGTCGAGCCGCGGCGACATGGCGAAGCCCATCAGGATGACCAGCGGGAGAACGACGAAGATCACCGCCAGGTAGGCGAGCTTCTGCAGCACGTTGTAGCGCTTGGCGGCCTCGCCCTTCGGATGCCGGAAGCGGAGATGGTCGATGATCGAGCTGCCGATCGAGCGCCAGTCGACGGCGGTGGGCGCGAGGTCGCGCGCCAGGTGCCGGCTCGCCACCGCATAGGCGACGTAGCACAGGCCGTTGAGCACGAACACCCAGGCGAAGAACAGATGCCAGCGCCGCGCCATCGCCAGCCAGCGCGGGCCGGGGATCGTCAGCCAGGACGGAAAGGCGACGCGGGACGAGTTCGCCGTCCGCGCCCGCGGAGGCCCCGAGCAGGCCGGTGGTGACGAAGTCATGGCCGAACACGCGGGTGATGCCGACCGGGTCGCCGTTGGCATCCTCCCGCGCCGAGATGAGGAAGATCGGCCCTTGCGCCGGTGTAGGACGACTTGCCCCAGTACAGAGCCGGATGCGCGCCGAAGATGTTGAGTCCGGAGGCGAGCAGGATGGCGAGGGCGAGCACGTTGATCCAGTGCATCATGCGCACCGGCAGCGTGTGGCGGTAGTAGAGCAAGGTGCCGGTGCGAACGCCGGCGGCAACGTTTTCCATGGGCAACGAGAGTCTCCCGTGCCCCGCCCGCGCTTTGGGCGTCAGCTGCGCAAGCGCCGCGGGCCACTCACAAAGGCATTGTCGCGCTCGAAGAATCGAAGCTTACGCTCGATTTCGCGGCTGATGCCGATCCGCGTGCTGCGGCCGATCGGGCCTGCCGGGCGAACGGCGGCGCCGAGCCAGAGCGGGCCGGGCCCACACAGGTCGCTGCCATCGTAGCGCCGGTCGATGTCGAGCGCCGCCGCGAGCCGTCCGGGCCCGCGCGCGAGATCGAGCGTGCGCGCGACGCCGCGATGGCGCTGCATCAGCGCGATGCCTTCGAGCGGCTCCAGCGCCCGCAGCAGCACGCCCGCGCCCACGCCTTCGCCCGCGCCGCTGACGTTGAGCGCATGCCAGCAGCCGTAGATGAAATAGACGTAGGCGTGGCCGCGGTCGAGGAACAGCGAACGGTTGCGGGCAGTCAGGCCGCGGTAGGCGTGCCCGGCCGCGTCGCCGGGGACGTAGGCCTCGGTCTCGACGATGCGGCCGCTCATGCGTCCGTCCGGGTGGTCGTGGACGAGCGTCTTGCCGATGAGGAATCGCGCCAGGGTCGCCGTATCGGCGGGAAGGTCGGCGCGGCGCAGCCGACGCGGCGGTCCGGTCATGGACCGCGATGATACGGCAGCCCGGCCGGCTCCCGCCGCGGTGGGCCTACCAGCTGACGGTAATTGACGCCGGCGGTCCCGTCCCGGCTGCGTTGCTCGCGCTGACGCTGTAGGTGATCGACGTGTGGTGGGCCTTTCCGTTTACGTTGCAGCTCGCTCCGGTGAGCCCGACACAGGCGGCGCCGGTCCAGACGTAACCGTTGGCCAGCGGCTGGTTGCTGCAGTTGGCGGTGATGGTGGTGGCCTGCCCGGCGGCCGGTGAGGGCGGATTGGCAGTCGGGCTGCAGGTCGGCACGGCGCCGCCGCCGGAACAGGTCAGCGTCTGGTTGGGCGGCGTGCCGGAGACCACGAAGCTGGTGCACGCCGAACTCGTGTAGGTCACGTTTGCCGGCGTGGCTGGCGGCGGCAGGAACAGTCCGACCGTTGCCGCCACGGCGGCCACCACTGCAGGTTTGCGCCAAGGCGCCCAAAGCACGTCGAAGCTCTTCTCCATGATCTCTCCCAAAAAAATGCGCTCTCCCGCTGCAGCCGGGCAAAGCCGACCCTGAGGTCGCGGTGCACCGTTGCCAAGCAAGGCAAGCGGCATGCCCGGCGCCTGTCGGGCCCCGGACATTTTATGACGGTAGCATAACAGCCCGACGGCCCTTCCGCCACCCCTTGGCTGCAAGCCTTCGCCGCAACCTCGAAGTCACGTTTAGAATACCGTCGTAACGCGTTGATCAGCCGGAATTACTCGTGCGTTCCAGAAAACGAGTGCCGCCCGTGGCGGCAGTGGAGCGCTGGCTTAAATTCGCGTTGGAGGCGGCGCCCATCCGAGGTCAGATTGCGACGCCCCGGCCGCCTCTTCGGGTGCCTTGCGGGTAAGGTTCCCAGGCGCCCTACGGCACTTCCCGACCGGGGGCGCGCCGTGCCGGCGCCAAGCCCTTAAGGTCGGTGCGCATTATACCAAACGCGCTTCTTCGCGGGCCTGCCGACCGCCCGCATGGCGCCCGCTGTCAGGCGCGCTTCATGCTGCTTGAACAGCCGGCGGCACCGGCCTATTGGGGGCCGGATCGGCGCTGCAAGGCGTGCGCGAGCAGCACCATGACCGCGGCCGACGCCTCGCGGGTGCGCGCGCTGTCGGCGCGGCTGGTAAGCACGATCGGAACCCGTGCCCCGAGCACGATGCCCGCGCTCTCCGCCGCCGCCAGATACGACAGTTCCTTGGCCAGGATGTTGCCCGCCTCCAGGTCGGGCACCAGCAGGATGTCGGCGTCGCCCGCCACCGGCGAGACGATCTCCTTGATCTTTGCGGCGGCCGGGCTGATCGCGTTGTCGAAGGCCAGCGGGCCGTCGAGCGTGGCGCCGACGATTTGCCCGCGGTCGGCCATCTTGCACAACGCCGCGGCATCGAGCGTGCCCTGGATCTTCGGATTTACGGTCTCGGCCGCGGACAGAATCGCCACCTTGGGGCACTCGATGCCGAGCACGTGCGCGAGCTCGATCGCGTTGCGGCAGATGTCGCGCTTGGTCTCGAGGTCGGGGTGGATGTTGACCGCGGCATCGGTGACGAGCAGCGGCTTCGGATAGGTCGGCACGTCCATGACGAACACGTGGCTCACCCGGCGGTCGGTGCGCAGACCGGTCACGTCGGCGACCACCGCGGCCATCAGCTCGTCGGTGTGCAGGCTGCCCTTCATCAGCGCTTCGACCTCGCCGCCCCGCGCCATCGCCACCGCCTTGTCCGCCGCGGCGTGGCTATGCTCGGTGGCGACGATCCGGACTCCGGCGAGGTCGAGCCCTGCGGCAGACCCGGCGGCGCGAATCTTCGCCTCGGGTCCGACCAGCACCGGGGTGATCAGGCCCTTCGCCGCGGCTTCCAACGCGCCACGCAGCGATTCCTGGTCACAGGGATGCACGACCGCGGTGACCACCGGCGGCTGCCCCTGCGCCCGCTCGAAGATTGCCTGGAAGGCGTTGTAGCGATGGAAGGCGACTTCGACTTCGCCCAGCCGTTGCACGCTGCGGCGCTCGGCAGGACAGTCGACCAGGAGCGTGCCCTCGGTGACGGTTTCGCCGCGCTGGTTGGTGCACTTCGCACCGAGCACCAGCTGCCCTCCCGCGGGGCGCTTTTCCTGCACCACGACGGTCGCCGTCAGCAGGTCGCCCAGCGCCAGCCGGCCGGTGAAGCGCAACGCCTGCTCGCAGATGCGCGCACCGGGCCCGGGAAGCTGGGTGCCCACCGCGGTGGCAATAAGCACGCTGCCGCCGATGGCGTGCGTCGACGGGGCGCCTGCCGGGCGACGATTCGAATCGTCGCCGATGCGGTCGCCCGTGAGCATCACCAGCAGTTCGATGTCGGCGGCGTCGAGCGTGCGCGAATAGCTCGCGCTATCCCCCACGGCGATCTCGTCGAACAGTCGGTTCGTCCAGTTCGCCATCGTGCCCTCTTAGGCCGACCTCGCCGCGGGCCGGGCATCGAGGCCCAGCACCCGCGCCACGCTCTCGAAGCGGGCGTCGTGCTCCGGCGCGATCGCGCCGCGCGTCTGCGCCATGCGCCGCGCGAGCTCATAGGCCTGCCGTCGCTGATGCATTTCCGGCAGCAGGGCAGTGAGCCCCTGGACGGCACGATCCTCGTCCAGGAGCACGAGGAAAGTCTGCCGCTTGAGCGACTCCTTGAGCTGCTGCAGCGTCGGCCGCGCCGAGGCGGGCATGTCGCCGAGCAGCCGGCGCACGAGGTTGAACGGCCGCTCGTCGAACACGGTCTGGTCGCGGCCGGCGTAGACCAGCACGCGCACATAGCCGTCGATCACGCTCCCCTGCTCGAAGCCGCGCTCGAGCTCTTCGCGTTTCAGGCGATCGAACTCCTTCTTCAGCCACACCGGCGCCGCGCCGCGCCGGCGCGCGCGCTCGGTCGGCCCGAGTCCGACTAAGGCAGCGAGCCAGGGCGCCTCGTAGATCGCCTTGAACAGCCGCTCGTAGCCGGCGTCGCGCTGCTCGCGGTAGGTATCCAGTGCCGATTCGATTTGCGCCGACACCCGCTGCTCGGCCTGCAGGAACGGGTTGTCGGCGGCGGCGGGCCGGCGCAGGGCGCGCGCCCGCGTGGCGAGCATGCGGATCGGCCACAGCGCCGGGTTGAGGTCCGAGCACAGCCAGCGCTCGACCCGAGCCGGGTTGAGGCTGCGCAGCAGCTGCGCGGTCAGCTCGTTGCTCAGCGCCGCGACCCAGGGCGAGGCGACGAGGTCGTAGAGCGACTGATTGACCTGCGACACGCGCTCGACCACTTCAAACGCCTCCTCATCCTCGCGCCCATCGTCGAGCCTGGCGATGTCCTCGAGGCTGCGCGCCACAAACGAAATCGTGTAGCGCCCGTCGGTGTATTCGCGCCCCGGCATGTCCGGTCGCATATCGGCGATCAGCGCCTCGTAGAGGCCGGGCGGCAGCACATCGATCAGGTCGAGCGCGCTGGCGATCTCGCTGTGTTCCTTGTTCGCCACCCCGCCGGAGACGAAGATGCCCAGGTGGCCGACGTGCTCGTGCAGGCAGTAGACGATCGTCTGCTCGTTGAGGCGGATTTCGTCGACGCTGTGGTACAGGTCGCAGATCCAGTTGAGCGCCTGCTGCGGCGGCGTGATGTTGTCGCCCCAGGAGGCGAAGCAGATGATCGGCGAGCGGATGTTGCGCAGATCGATGCGCACGCTGCCGTCGGCCGAGGTCACGTTGCCCGAGGTGAGGCGGTTGCCGACGAAGAGGTTCTGGGTGATCCACTCGATCTCGGCCTTGTTGAGCAGATAATGGCCGCCCCACCAGCGCTCGAACTCGAGAAAGCGCTCGCGTTCGGTATCGACCTTCGAGTAGAGGTTGTAGAGCTTCGTCCAGTAGGTATTGGCCGGATTGAGCTGCTCGAAATTGTTCACCAGATAGGCGCCGTCGAACTCTCCGTGGCCGAGATCGCTAACGAACGAGGCGAGCCAGCTGCCGCCGAGCAGGCCGCCGGAATAGCGCATCGGGTTCTTGCCCTCGACCCCGGACCAGTACGAGATCGGCGAGCCGGCCAGCAGGATCGGGCCGACCAGGTGCGGGGCGGCGGCGGCAAGGATCATCAGGGCCCAGCCGCCCTGGCAGTTGCCGATGACAAACGGCTTGCCTTCGGAGCGCGGATGCAGCGCGTTCACTTTCTCGAGGAAGCCGTATTCCGCCCGCGCCACGCGCTCGATGGTCTGCCCGGGCATCGGCTCGGGGAAGAACATGATGAAGTAGCACGGATGCCCCTGGCGCAGCGCGATGCCGATCTCGCTGTCCATCTTGAAGCCGCCGATGCCGGGGCCGTGCCCGGCCCGCGGGTCGATCACCACGAACGGGCGCTTGCCGGGGTCGGGCGCGGGGCAGCCCGGCGGCGTGAGGATACGGGAGAGCGCGTAGTTGACCGGTTCGTCCAGCTCGCGGCCGTCGGCGATGATCTCGTAGTCGAACACCAGCACCGGGGAGCCGTCCCCGCGCGCGTGGTCGAGATAGGCGTTCCCCCGTTCGCGCAGCACGTCCCAGAACAAGACGCTGCGCTGCCAGCTGTCGACCCAGTAATCGAGCGCGTCCTGCATGAGCCTGGGCGCGGCTGCGGCGGGTTGCGCGTCGCGGGAAGCCCGGGTCCTGGTCTTGGCGTGTGCTTTGGCCATGGTGAAGCGCGCCGCAAAGCGCCAGGCATTATGCGCCGCGGCGTATTGCATCGCCTTGAAACTTGCTTGCAGCCCCCGCCGCCGACGCCTGGCATCCGGGCCGGGCGCGAAGCGCCAGGCCGATTAACCTAACGGACGCGCACCGGGGCGTCAATTGCGCCACGGCGGCCGCAAGACCGCCTGCCGCGGCGCGGGTCATGTGCGCCGTTGACCCGAATTTTCATGAGGCGTAGATTGGAGGCATTCGGCATGATTTGCCGACCCAGGACGGCGACGCAATGGCACCGTGCCCCGTCTGCGCGCAGAAGCTGCGGACGCGGTTACTCGTAACCGGCCGCTTCCCCTGCCCGCGCTGCCACACACGGCTGCATTCCAATGCGTCGCTGGCCTTGAATCTGGCGGGCGCGATTTCGGGTCCACCTGCCGTGCTGTTGGCTTTGGTGTGTGAGACATTCATGTGGCCTAGCGTGACCTTCGTCGCCGTCTTTGCCGCGCTCGCGAGTTGCGTCGCGGTCGTGCTCATGCACGCCAATCGCGACGGCGATTATGCTTAAGGCAGCGACCTGCATCGGCATCGCCGCCGGCGCGATGGCCATGGCCGGAGCGGCGTGGGCGGTCAACGCACCGATCTACAAGTGCCTCGACAATCACCTGAACCTCGTCTACACCGACCTGCCGTGCAAGGAGGGCGAGGTGGTCGACATCCGGGCCGGTGATGCCGATCCGGCGGCCGTCGCCCGCCTCGAACGCGAGCGGGATCAGCTCGACCAGAGCGCCGCGCAGCGCATGAGCGACGAGCGGCGCGCCGCGCTCTTGCCAGCGTACCCGGCGTGGATGCCGGAGGAAGAAAGCTCGCCCGACACGCTGTCCAGCGGCTATGGGTACGGCGGCTATGGTTTCGGATACCTCGCCTATCCTCCTGTACGCCGGCCGCCGCTGCACCATCCGCGACCGCACCGGCCACGCGTGGTGCGGGGCACCGTGCCCGCTACACCGCATGTCCCGAGGTCGTAGACTTCATTGGTAGCAATACCGGCAAAGCACGCGGGCGATGCCAATCACGCGTGCCGCCAAAGCCGCCCTAAAACCCGGGGGATGCAATGGACGCCTCCCTCCCCGGTTCGGGGCAAGGGCGCAGTTTAGAGCCCTCGCTATACCCGACGGCATCGAAGTGCCAAAGTGGTGGGGTTGCACGACCACCGAGGGTAAGGAGGGCTCGCCATGAAGGGTACGACGTTTGGCTTGATCATCGTCATGCCGGGTATCGCCGCCTCGAGCATGCGGTCGAAGAATTACGCGCTCGTCTATCACCTGCTCGATGCCTATTTCAGCCAACCCGTCCCGGTGCACGTCGGCTAGCGATCGCGCCGGGCCGGACGCGCTGCACGATTTCGTTCGCGCGCACCCGCGGCTTTTCGTGCTAACCGGCGCCGGGGTCAGCACCGACTCGGGCATCCCGGGCTACCGCGACGCGCAAGGTCGCTGGATGCGGGCGCCGCCGGTCCTGCTGCACGATTTTCTGCACTCGGAAACGGTGCGCCGGCGCTACTGGGCGCGCAGCATGGTCGGCTGGCCGCTGCGTGGTCGGCGCGCATCCGAACGAGGCCCATCGCGCGCTCGCCCGCCTCGAGGCCGCCGGAACGGTGCGGCAACTGGTGACCCAGAATGTCGACGGCCTGCATCAGCGGGCTGGCCACGCCCGGCTCATCGAGCTGCATGGCAACATCGGCCGCGCCGTATGCCTCGACTGTGGCGCGGACCATGCGCGCGATTCGATCCAGCGCAGGCTCGAGGCGGAAAACGGCATCCTGGCGAGCGCGCCCGTGGCGGCGGCCGCGGACGGCGATGCCGACGTCGAATGCCGCCATCCGGCGTTCCGCGTGCCCGCGTGCCCGCGTTGTGCCGGCGTGCTCAAACCCGACGTCGTTTTCTTCGGCGAAGCAGTCCCCAAAGCCCGAATCGACGCCGCCATGCAAGCGCTCGAGCGCTCCGATGCGATGCTCGTGGCCGGCTCCTCGCTCATGGTCTACTCCGGATACCGCTTCTGCCTGCGCGCCGCCGCGCTGGGCAAGCCGATCGCGGCCGTCAACCTCGGGCAGACCCGCGCCGATTCGCTGCTCGCCCTGAAGGTCGAACAGCCCTGCACCGAGGCGCTCGCCGGTCTTGCCGACGCACTGGCGATAAACTAGCAGCACGGCCATGAGCGGATCGATACAGGCCTGGTCGACCATCGCAAGCGCCTTCCTTGCCTCCTCGGTGGAAGCAGTCGAGGCGCTGACCGTGGTCCTCGCGGTGGGCGTCGTGCGCGGCTGGCCATCGGCACTGCTGGGAACGAGCGCGGCGATTGGCGTGCTGGTGGTCGTGGTGGCCGTGTTCGGGGTCGCCCTGGCGTCGATACCCATTGCCCTGCTGCAGATCGTCGTCGGAGGCCTGCTGCTGCTCTTTGGCCTGCGCTGGCTGCGCAAGGCGATGCTGCGTGCGGCCGGGGTAATCGCCCGCCACGATGAGAACGCCGCCTACGAGAGCGAGGTCCTCGCCCTGCGCGACTGCGGCGTGCCGCTGCCGTCGCACACCCGGTGGGATGCCATCGCCATGGTGACCGCGTTCAAGGCGGTGACCCTGGAAGGGGTGGAGGTCATCGTCATCGTCATCGGCCTCGGAGCGGTGCAAGGCATGCTCGCTGCGGCAAGCTTGGGCGCGCTCGCCGCCTGCCTGCTGGTGGTGGTTGCGGGGGTGCTCCTGCACCGTCCCTTGGCCCGCGTTCCGGAAAACACCCTCAAGTTCGCGGTCGGGATCGTGATGACCGCATTCGGCCTGTTCTGGTTTGGGGAAGGCATCGGCTCGCACTGGCCAACCGACGACGGCGCGATCCTCGGTCTCATCGCCATCCTCGCCGCCGCATCCTGGATGGGGACGCGCTTCGCCGGGAGGGTCAGCGCCGCCAGGGCGGTGGCCGCACGCGGAGGGACACCATGAAGGCACTGCTGCGCACCCTGCGCGGCGCGCTCCGGCTGTTCGTCGATGACGGCAAGCTCGCGCTGACGATCATCGGGCTGCTGCTCGCGGTCGGGATCCTGACGCATGCCGGAGCGCTCGACGGATCGCTCGCCCTGGGTGTGCTGGTCGCCGGGACCATCGCCGCCCTGCTCGCCAACGTCGTGCGCAGCGCCGCGACAACCAAGCGTTAGCCGCGCTCGCCCTGGCCGAGCAATCCAAGAGGAGAATGTCCGATGCCCGCGCATGAAGCTGTCCCGGTCATCCAACAGGCAATCCAGCTGGCGATTGCGCCGGTGTTCCTGCTCACCGGCATAGCCGGCCTGCTCGGCGTCATGGCCACCCGCCTCGCCCGCATCGTCGACCGCGCCCGCGACCTCGAACACCGGTGGACGACGCTAAGCGAAGCGGCGCTGGCAAGCGCGCGGGTGGAGATTCGCAATCTCGAACGGCGCCGTACCCTGGCCAGCTGGTCGATCAACTTCTGCACCTGTGCCGCGCTGCTGGTTTGTTTCGTGATCGCCACCCTGTTCTTCCAGGAATTCCTCAGCACAGAACTCAAGTGGTTCGCCGGCGCCCTGTTCGTCGCGGCGATGCTCTGCCTGGTCGGTGGGCTGTCCTCTTTCCTGCGCGAGGTCTATCTGGCCACCCACATGGGACGCATCGAACACGAAAAGTTCGGCCGCTGACCCGGGTCGGCGTTCGTGCGCACTGCGCTCTGGCGGTTACCAGCGCAGGTTGACGTTCTTGATCTGCGTGTAGCTCAGAAGCTCGTCTAGGCATTCCTCCTGGCCGAGCCCGCTTTGCTTGGCTCCGCCGTAGGGAGCGCCCAGGTAGCGGCCGGTCGAATTGATCCACACGTAGCCCGCCTCAACCCGCTCCGCGGTGTCCATCGCCCGGCTCAAGTCGTTGGTGACGATGGCCGCGGTAAGGCCGAATTCGAGGCCGTTGGCCTGCTGCAGCATGGCGTCGATATCGGTCCAGGTCAGCACTGCCATCACCGGCCCGAAAATTTCCTCGCGGGCGATGCGCATGGCGGGAGTGACGCCATCGAAGACCGTAGGAGCGACGAAGAAGCCGTGGCCCAGGGCCGGATCGCTCGGCCGGCCACCGCCGGTGAGCAGTTGCGCGCCTTCGCTGCGCGCCGAATCGATATAGCCCATGACGCGGTCGAACTGGCGCGCCGAGACGATCGGACCCACCTCGCTGCCCTCGAGCCAGGGAAGGCCGACCGGAAGGGCCTCGACCAGGCGGACGAGCTCGGCCACCACCGCGTCGTGCACGGAGCGATGCACGAACACGCGCGAGGTGGAGCTGCAGGACTGCCCTTGCCGGTTCATGTTCATGCCTTGCACGGCAGCCTTGGCCGCCTTCTTCGGGTCCGCGTCGGGAAAGATGATGATCGGATTCTTGCCGCCAAGCTCCAGGCTCACCCGCTTCAAGCCCTCGGCCGCGTCGCGCGCAATGGCCCGACCGGTGGGTACCGAGCCGACGAAACCGATGCGGCGCACCTCCGGATGGCGGACCAGCGCCGAGCCGACGCCGCCGCCGCCGGTGATGACGTTGATCACGCCGGGCGGGAAGATGCCGTCGCACAATTCGCCCAGCTTGAGCCCCGAGATCGGGGCCTGTTCGGAGCCTTTGATCACGACGCAGTTGCCCGCGGCAAGCGGCGCGGCGGCCTTTTCGGCGCAGAAACGAAAGGGATGGTTGAACGGGTTGATCTTGGCGACGACGCCATAGGGCTGCCGTCGGGTGAAGTTGAGGTGGCGCGGACCCTGCGAGAACGTTTCGCCCTTGATCTCGGTGACCAGCCCGGCGAAATAGCTCAAGCTCTCCGCGGCCCAGAGCATGTCGCCGCGCATGCCGGCGATGGCGTTGCCTGAGTCCACCGCGTCGATGAGCGCGAGGCTTTCCTGGTGCTCGAGGATGCGCGCTGCGAGAAGCTCCAGGCAGCGGGCGCGCTCCCGGATTGGCATGCCGCCCCATTCGGCGAAGGCGGCTTGCGCGGCGTGACAGGCGAGGTCGACGTCGGCGTCGCTGGCCTCGGGAATGTCGGCGAGTTTCTCGCCGTTCGAAGGATTGACGTTCGCAAAGCTCCTGCCCAGACGGGGCGCGACCCAGCGGCCCCCTATGTAGAGGCCCTTCGGCGCGAAGTCGATGCCGGGCGTGGTCATCGTCGAGGGCATCTAGCCGTCGCGAAGTCCGTTGAGCGCAAAGTCGAAAATGCTCTGGCTGTTGAGCCCTCCGGCGGAGGCGCGCTCGGCGTAGGCCGAGGTCAGCGCGCGGTTGAAGATGAATGGCACCCGGCCCTCGGAAAGGCCGCCATGGGTACGCAGGCGGTGCCCGGCGAGGCCGGACAGGTCGTGTTCGGCCTTCGCCCCCCCGATGCACGTGCCGCGGTCGCTGATCACCACGATGTCGCCTTCGCGATCGAGCGGCAGGTCGAAACGTCGCGCCGCGTCCTCCTTCTCGAACACGGCCTCGATTCCGGCCAGTCCATCGATGAGCTTCATGACCGTGCCCCGGGCCGCTGCTTCGCGGCAATACACCCGGACGAAGCCGCCCAGGGCGCCATGATGGGCAACGAAGCGGTCGGTGATCGGGCAGATGACGATCGTCCGGCCGGGGCCGAGATTGGCGTCCAGATGGTCCTGCAGCCAGATGACGTTGGGCGAACCGTCGGGCCTGGACTTGTCGTTCATGCCATGGTCGGCAGTCAGCGCCACCACGGCGCCGAGCGCGTCGAGGCGGGCGAACATGTCGTCGAGCGCCCGGTAGAAGCGGTTGGCTTCCGCCTCTCCGGGCGCGTACTTGTGCTGCACGTAGTCGGTGAGCGACAGGTACATGAGGTCGGGCCGCCAAATCTGCAGCAGCCGCACTCCGGCCTCCAGCACGAAGAGCGAAAGCTCCATCGAGTACATGTCGGGAAGCGGCATGCCCACCAAGCCAAGCGCATCGTCGATCCCATGCTCGTCTTTGCGGCATGCGTCGGCGCATTGCGCGGAGAAATTGATGCTCTGGCCGCCCATGTCGAAATCCTTGCCCAGCTGCTGGCGCAACTTGTCCTTGGCGGTGATGCTCGCGACCCGGGCGCCCTGCCGGGAAAAGGTTCCGAGAATGGTGTCCGAGCGCAGCAATTCCGGCCCGGTCATGACCACCGCTTCGCCGCTCTCCGGATCCAGATAGAAGTTGCCGGAGATGCCATGCACCGAGGCCGGGGCCCCGGTCGCGATCGACATGTTGTTGGGGCAGGTGAAGCTCGGAATGGTCCCCTGCGCAGTCGCGCTGAAGCCGGTGCGCATGAAGCGCTCGACGGTCGGGACGATCCCGTCCTGCAAGCCGCGCGCGAAATACGCGGGGTCGCCGCCATCGATGCAGATCACGACCACCGGTTGCTTCGGCCACCGGTAGCTGACGCCGTTGAGCGTTACGTCGGCTGGGACCATATCTTGGTTGCCGGCGCGCGGCAAACACGCGCCGCTCGCGCCCCGCCGCAAGGGCCAGGCTCCGCTACCCTACGGGCCGCAGGTAACACCGGCATGACAAGCCTACCCGCTGCCTGCCGCGCGCAAGGCGGGAGCCCAAGCGACCCGGGTGGAGTCTTAGCTCGATTCTTCTTTAAAAATATCAGTTATCTGAGGCAATGACATGAACTGAACTCTAACCCTGGAACCGGCCTTCGGCTGCTGGGTATTGGCGCCTGCCGGGTGGACGGGCGTTGAGCGAAAGGCCCGCGGCAGGACCTGAAATGGAATCTGGGTCAGGTTATTTTTAGATATATATATCAGCTATCTGCAGCCCGTATCTCAAGCCAGTCCTATCCTTGATCACGGCCTGGCCCCTGGCCTCCTTTGGCCGAGGGCTCACGGGCAGGCAGGGCATTGAGGGGCAGGCGCAGGTAGGAGACGCCGTTTTTGTCCGGCGGGGGAATGCGCCCGGCGCGCACATTGACCTGGAGCGAGGGCCAGAGCAGTGTCGGCACCTCGAGGCCGGCGTCGCGCGCCAAGCGCATGGCCACGAACGCATCCTCGCCCACGCCGTCGTGCACGTGGATGTTGCCGGCCCGCTGCTCGGCGACCGTCGTCGCCCACTGCGCGGCGCGCGACGCCGGCGGATAGTCGTGGCAGACGTACAGCGTCGTCTCGGGCGGCAGATCGAGCAGCCGGCGTATCGATCGGTAGAGCTCCCGCGCGTCCCCGCCGGGAAAATCCGCGCGCGCGCTGCCCACGTCGGGCATGAACAGCGTGTCACCGACGAACACCGAGCCGTCCACACGGTAGGCGGTGTCGGCGGGCGTATGCCCGGGAACGAGCATTGCCTGAGCCTCGACGCCGCCAATGGCGAAGCTCTCGCCGTCCTTGAACAGGTGGTCGAACTGGCTGCCGTCGGGCACGAAGCTCCGCTCGAGGTTGAAGAGCTCCTTGAAGGTGGCCTGAACCTTGCGGATGGCCTCGCCGATTCCGATGCGCCCGCCGCAGCGCTCGCGCAGGTAGCACGCCGCCGACAGGTGATCGGCGTGCGCATGCGTCTCCAGAATCCACTCCACCTGCAACGCGTTGTCGCGCACGCAACCGAGCAGCCTGTCAGCCGATGCGCTGTCGGTACGAGCGGCCTTGGGATCGAAGTCGAGGACCGGGTCAATGATCGCGGCACGCTTCGTCGCGCGGTCCCACAGCACATACGACACGGTCCACGTTCCGGGGTCGAAAAAGCCCTGGATGGTCATGCGCTCGCTCATGGGATGCGTACCCTCGCCGATTTATATTCTATTGACAAATATTATATCGATGTATATATTGATGTCAATATCGATGCCATGGACCAGAGCCGTGAACCCGGTGCGTTCGATCATAGACCCTGAGCGACTGCGCGCGGCGGCGGGCGACGCGGTCGGCGCCTTGAAGCTGCTCGCCAACCAGGACCGGCTGTTGCTGCTCTGCCAGCTTGCCCAGGGCGAGATGTGCGTGAGCGAGCTCGAGGAGAGCCTGGACATCCGCCAACCCACGCTGTCGCAGCAGCTTGGCATCTTGCGCAGCGAGCAGGTCGTCGAAACGCGGCGCCAGGGAAAGAACATCTTCTACCGTGTTGCCGATCCTGCCTTGCTCGAAATCCTCGCCCTGCTCTACCGCCTGTATTGCCCGAAGCTGCCGCGATGACGATCGACTGGAGTGCCTTCACGCCCTGGTCCGCGCTGGCCGGCGGGGTGTTGATTGGCGTCGCCACGGCCATGTTCGCGCTGCTCGGTGGCCGCATCGCCGGCATCAGCGGAATCGTCGGCGGACTGCTGGGTCCTTCCCGCGGCGAGGTTGCCTGGCGCGCTGCCTTCGTCATCGGGCTCGTCGCCGCGCCGCTCATCTACGCAAACTTCGCTACCTTGCCGACGGCGCGCGTCGACGCCCCGTCGGGCGCCCTGGTGGCCGCGGGCCTCCTGGTCGGTCTCGGCACCCGCTATGCCTCCGGCTGCACCAGCGGCCACGGCATCTGCGGCCTGTCGCGGGGTTCGCCGCGCTCGTTTGCTGCCACCGCGACCTTCATGACCGCCGGCTTCATCACCGTGCTGGTGCTGCGGCACATGCTTCGACTCTGGGGAGCCTGACGATGAGCGTCTTCGTTGCCCTTGTGAGCGGTGTCGTTTTCGGTCTCGGGCTCATCGTCTCCGGCATGGTCAATCCGGCCAAGGTGATTTCCTTCCTCGACCTCGCCGGCCGGTGGGACCCGTCTTTGGCCTTGGTCATGGCCGGGGCCATCGCCGTAGGCGTGCCCGCGTTCGCGCTGGCGCGCCGGCGCACGCTGTCGCTTCTGGGAGCGCCAATGAAACTGCCCGCGGCGCGGCTCATCGACCGGCGCCTGGTCATCGGCAGCGCCGTGTTCGGCATCGGCTGGGGAATGGCCGGATTCTGCCCGGGTCCGGGCCTGGTGGCACTCGGCATGGGCGTGCCCCAGGCCATCGTTTTCGTGCCGGCAATGCTCGCCGGCATGGGCCTCTACGCGCTGCTCGAACGGCGCAAGCAGACCTCGACGCCGCAAGGTCAACGCTTGACGCCGGGCGGGGCCGGGAACCGGCACGCCTGAGCATTTGGAAATTCCAGTACCTGCACAGAGGGAAACGCAAAATGACCAAGTCTTATCGTCAGATCACCGGCTCGGTGTCGGTGGCGCTGTCCAAGCTGCGCGTGAACAAGCCCGAGCTCATGAAAAGCTTCAGCGCCCTGGGACACGCGGCCACGGCCGATGGCGTGCTGTCGCGCAAGATGAAGGAGCTCATCGCTCTGGCCGTTGGAGTCGCCGGGCATTGCGATGCCTGCATCGGCTTCCATATGCAGACGCTCATCAAGCTCGAGGCGACCCGAGGCGAGATCGAAGAGGCGCTCGGTGTCGCCGTCTACATGGGCGGGGGACCTTCGCTCATGTACGCCGCCGACGCGCTCAGCGCATTTGAAGAACTGTCGGCACAGAATTGACAGAACACTCGCCGCTCGAATGGCTGCCGGCTTCGATACGCCGGCAGGCGACCGTGCGCGAGCTTGCCGCCGACGAGGTGCTCTTCCGCCAGGGCGACAAGGCGGCGGCGATCTTCGAGGTGCAGGAAGGCAGGCTGCGGCTCATGCGCATGACCATCGACAGCCGTCCCGTCGTTCTGCATACCGCGCGCAAGGGTGATCTGTTCGCCGAGGCAGCGCTGTTCGCCGAGACCTACCATTGCGATGCGCTCGCTGCGACAGGTTCGCGGGTGCGCATCTATTCGAAGCCCGACCTGCTGCTGGCCTTTCGCCGCGATCCGGCGCTCGGCGAATGCTTCATGGCCCACCTCGCGCGGCAGATTCACCTGCTTCGTACGCGGCTCGAGGAGCGCAACATCCGCTCGGCAACACAACGGGTGCTGCACCACGTCGCCCTTGCCGCCGGCAAGGGTGGAACGACGATGAGGCTCGATGGGTCGCTGATCGACTTGGCAGCCGAACTCGGCCTCACCCACGAGGCGCTTTATCGCGCGCTTGCCAGCCTGGAAAAGGCGGGCGTCATCGCCAGGACCGGGTCCGAAATCGAGCTCAAGAAAAAGCACTTTGTATGATTGAAATCATATGCGCTCATGCGCAATCGACCTACAGTTCGATTATTCCAGCGCAGAGGCTCTCATGAACACACCCGTGGTCGGGCTCCGAATCGCGATGGCGACCGTTCTGGTCGTGTCGCTCGCAAGTTTCGCGTCTTCCCTTGGCGCCGCGCCTCCTCCCGAGACAGCCACGGCGCCTTCGACGAACGCTGACTCGACGCCGGGTCGCGACCGGCCGGGGTGTCCGGCGATGCCGGGCATGAACGCTCACGAGGGTCAGGCGATGGCCGGCAGCGAAGGCTGCCCAATGGGTCGCGATGGTCAGGCGACGATGGGTGGCGACGGTCACGGCATGATGAGAGGCGACGGCGGCGGCATGGGGGACGGTCATGCCATGGGCAGCGACGGCCGCGCCATGGGCGGCGATTGTCACGCCATGATGGGCATGCACAAATCGTCGCAGCGCGGAGCCATGCCCGTGCAGCCGGGACAGGATGCCTTCGGCGCCATTCAGGAGATCGTCGCCAAGCTCGACGCCGATCCCAAGACCGACTGGTCGAAGGTCGACCTCGAGGCCCTGCGGCAGCACCTGATCGACATGAACGAGGTCACGCTGCAGGCCGACGCCAAAGCCAGGCCCATCGACGGCGGAATCGAGATTGCGGTGACCGGAAGCGGCCGCACCCTCGCGGCGATCGAGCGCATGATTCCGACCCATGCCCAGGCGATCGATGGCAGCAACGGCTGGAGTGCGCGGACCGAGTCGCTCCCCAACGGCGTGCTCCTCACCGTGACCGCGAAGGATCCGAAGGAGGTGCAGCACATCCGCGGCCTGGGCTTCATCGGCATACTGGTCAGCGGTTTTCACCATCAGGCGCACCACTTGGCCATGGCCCAGGGCGCGCTTCCAGGCGCGCATGGGCATGGCGCGCCGGGCGTGCCGGCGTCGAAGCCCTAGCGCCGCTCCCGGCACGGGCAGGTCGGGAACAGATCGCCTACGAGGCCTGTTTCGAGGCCGGCTGATCGGCGTGACCGACGCGATCGTCGAGGCGCTCGTCGACGATCCCCACCGGCTCGACGTGGGCGATGACCTCGACTCCTTCCGGGAACAACGCCCTCACCGCTTGCTCCGCCGCGTCGACGATGCGATGTCCTTCGTGCACCGTGATGTCGCCGTCGACCTCAAGATGGAACTCCACGAATACCCGGTCGCCCGCGTTGCGGGTGCGGATATCGTGGATGGCACGGGCGCCCGGGCAGGCGAGCGCCGCGGCCCGGATTTGCTTGCGCTGCTCGGCAGCGAGCTCGCGATCGAGCAGCTGCACTGACGCTTCGCGGGCGATGCTGCCCGCGTTCCACAGCATGTAGGCAGCAATGGCGAGCGCGAATGCGGGGTCGGCCCGTTCCCATCGGGTCGCCCACGTCACCGCCAGCGCGGCCAGTACGCCCAGGTTGACGACGACATCGGTAAGGTAGTGGACGCGATCGGCGGCGATCGCCGTCGACCGGGTACGGCGCAGCACCCAGGTCTGCATGGCCACCAGGAACACCGACGTGACCAGGCTCCCCGCGGCGACCAGCACACCCGCCCCGACGGCGGAGAGCGGCTCGGGAAAGAACAGGCGCCAGAGCGACTGCGCGCCGAACACCAAACCAGTCGTGGCCAGCAGCACTGCCTGCGTGAATGCCGCCAGCGCCTCGGCCTTGCCGTGACCGTAGCGATGGTCCGGGTCGGCAGGACGGTGCGCGTAGCGAACCCCGAGGAAGGTGGCCAGAGACGCCAGCGCGTCGAGCAGACCATCGGCCGCGGAGGTGAGCAGCGCCATCGAGCCGGTCACCATCCAGCCCCAGACCCTGGCGACGATGAGCACCAGCGCCAGGACGAGCGCGATGGCGCTGGCTCGACGCGTGAGCGCGCGATTGCGACCGCGGCGGCGCTGTGCTTCGTCGCGATGCTCGTCGTGTGCGGACCTGGGCGTGGCGTCCGGTCTCATCGTCAGGCAATCGCGCTGCGACGCTCCGGCCCGCAAGGCCTATCGCGCTCCTCGGTCAACCGCTCCTGGCGGTGGCGCCGCTCGAGTCTCGCGAGACCCGGCTTGCGCCGTGGCGTCAGGCCTTCTTGGCCCAGGCGTTGCACCAGCCCTTGGCGCTGACGAGCTTGCCTCCGAACGCGGCGCACGGGCCGTCTGCGGCCCCCGCCTTGCCTGAATACAGGGAGCAGGTCGCGCACGTCGCGGAGGCGTCCTTGCGCGCCGTGGCCTTGGTGGCGTCGGCCTTGTAGCCAAGCGCAACGGCCGTCGGATCGGATTCGCTCAAGGTTTCGGCGGCTTCGGCTGCGCGGTTGAACAGCGCGGCGGCGAGCGGCGCCGCGGCCAGTCCGGCAACGCCCAGCTTGATGAAGCGACGACGGTTGCCCGATGCGGATGCGGTCATGGTCTTCTCCTTATGGGTGGTGGTGCGGAATTGGGTTCCCCAGCGGCTCCATCTTGACGATGGCACGAACTTTTGTCGAGTAGCGGCGGGTCAGGGCATCAGGCAGAAAGGCCCCGTGGCGAGGCCATGGCTGGGGTCAAGGGCGCGGTAGATCCCGGTGAGGGCGAAGGCGACCAGCAGCGCCGCGGCGGCGAACCGCCACGGGGTGCGGCGAAGCGCCGGCGCGACGCGCTCGAAGATCAAGCCGCTGACGCCCAGACTGGGCAGCGTGCCCACGCCGAACGCCAGCATCACCGCTGCGCCCTGCCAGGAGCCGCCCGCGAAGAGTGACAGCGGAAGCACGCTGTACACGAGCGCGCAGGGCACCAGGCCCCAGACCGCCCCCAGCGCGACGCGGCCGGCCGTCCCGGGGCGTTGCAACAGCGGTCGCAGCAGCGGCAGGACCCTGGCGAAGACCCGCGCGCCCAGGGCCTGCAGCCAGTCGACGCCGGCACTGCGTCCGGCGAGGCTCAAGCCGAGGAGCAGCAGAAAAACGTTGGCGGCCACGTACAGCGCGCGCTGCACCGGCAACAGGTCGGTGACACCAAGCGCCGCAGCGCCGGCGGCGCCAAAGCCCGCGCCGAGCAGCATGTAGGTCGACAGTCGCCCGGCATGGTAGGCGAGCTGCTGACCGAGGATGACTCGAGCCGGCCGCAGCGGAATCGGGGCGCTGGTCGCGTCGCGCGCCGAGAGCGCGGCTAAGAAGCCGCCGCACATGCTAAGACAGTGCAGGCCACCCAGGGCGCCCACCAGCCAGGCGCTGATCAGGATGCTGTAGGCCACGCCGACGCCTCCTGCCGCCGCCGACCGTGCTGTTCAGATCGGCCTTTTGGACTTACACTGGCAGACGGGCTCTCGAGCCAAACGCGACTCCACCCCATGCCCGCCCGATGACCATGCCTTTCACCCGCCCGTTGCCGGAAAGCACCGCGCAGCCGGCGGTGATCTCGATCCGCGACCTGAGGACCTACTGCAGCAATTGCAGCATGCGCCAGCTGTGTCTGCCCGTCGGGCTCGATCCGGGCACGATGCAGGAGCTCGACAAGCTCGTCACCAGTCGGGTGCGGCTCAAGAAGGGGGACGCGCTCTACCGCGCCGGAGACCCGTTCTCGGCGCTCTACGCAATCCGCATGGGCTCGTGCAAGACAACGGTGCTCTCCGAGGACGGCCGCGAGCAGGTGGCGGGCTACCACATGCAGGGCGACGTGCTGGGCATGGACGGCATCGGCACCGAGCACTACGGCTGCGAAGCGATGGCGCTGGAAGACACCGAATGCTGCATCCTGCCCTTCGGCGAACTCGGGGATCTGACCCGCAGTGCGGGCCCGCTGCAACATAACCTGTTCCAGTTCCTGTCGCGGGAGATCGCCCGCGGCCAGGACATCATGCTGCTGCTGGGCAGCATGCGCGCCGAGGAACGGCTGGCTGCGTTCCTGCTCAACCTTTCGCAACGCTACCGCGATCGCGGCTACTCGGCGACCGAGTTCGTGTTGCGCATGTCCCGGCAGGAGATCGGCAGCTATATCGGCCTGAAACTCGAGACGGTCAGCCGGCTCTTCTCCCGCTTCCAGCAGGAAGGCCTGATCCAGGTCCAGGGCCGCTCGATCAAGCTGCTCGATATCACGACCTTGAAGCAGCTCCTCGGCCAGGGCTGCTAGGCGGGGCTGGCCGCGGCGATGAAGGGGACGCGCCGGCATGGCGCTCTCACCCCTGCACGCCGGTGCCAAGGTCGGGCCGTTCGTCGCCATCGTCCCTTTTCGGGCAGCCCTGCGGACGCGTCGGAGCGTCGAGCGGGCAGCGATTGATCTCAAACGGCGAGCGTTCCAGAAACACCGTCAGCGCCGAGGAGGCGATGCCGAGAGCCCAGAAGCCGAAAAAACCCAGGCTGTAGAACGCCTCGGGGGAGAGCGCCGCCGCGGTACCGAAGAACCTGAGCTCGGACGGATCGAACAGCGAAAAGAAGGCCGTCTCCGCCACCCCGGCCACCAGGAACGCGGGCCAGATGACCCACAACAGCCGCCGGGCAAGATGGTCCTGCATCATGGGGCCCTATCCGAGGCGGGGTGCATCGCCCGGCGCCTCAGGAATGCTCGGCTGTTCCCAGCCGCACCTGTGACAGGCGCCCGACGCCGGTGGTCGTCGGGAGCTGCCAGTCGTGCGACTGCAGGGTCAGTATCCAGCGCCCGGAGACCCGGTCGTGCAGCGCGCCGACGTAATCGCCATCCGCGCCCTGGGCCAGGGTCACCACTTCCGGCTGCACTCCGGCCACCGGATAGGCCAGCGTCAGGCGCAGCTTCTGCGGCGGGTTGTCGACCCCGTCGATGTGCACCCGCACCTCGCCCCCGGGGGCGACGGTGATCGTCGCGCCCAGGCTTCGTTGCGGGTCCGGCCCGGCGTGCTTGAGCCGCTCGTTGATCGAGAGCCCCTGCTTGTAGTAGTCCTGGGCGACGAGGCCGTCGTCGCTCTTGACCGCAATCCAGGCGCTGGTGAGCGAGGCGACAACGACCACGGCCGGTCCGGCCGCAATCAGCCACGGCCAGCGCTGCCGATACCAGGGCGGGCTGCCGCGCGCGTCCGGGGACTTACTGGGGAATGATGAAGCTCGATGGTTCATGCCGGCTCACCTGTGCGTCGTTGACTGCCTGAATGACGAATTCGATCTTGTGCGTTCCCGGTGCATACATGGCCCGCTGCGCGGCGGTGGCGCCGCCCGGCTCGCCCTTTCCTTGATCTTCGAGCGAGAGTTGCAGCCGGAGGGCCAATAGCCGCGTCTGGGCCGGCCCCACCGCCACCGGCTGGTCGACGCCTGCGACCTTCAGCCCCGGCAGGCCCGTGACACCGATCGCAAACTCGCGCGGCGTCTCGTCGGTGTTCATCAGCTGCAGGCGGTAGACGTTCTCGATGACGCCCGGCGCCACCTCGCGCGCGAGCGGGCCCCGGTCGCGAATCACGTCGGCCTTGAGCGGGTTCTTCATCGCCAGCGCGCCGGCGGTCGCGCCGACGATCGCCAGCAGCACCGCGGCGTAGGCGAGCGTGCGGGGCCGCAATACCCGGCGCCACATGGTCGACGTGTCGTAGCCCCGGCCGAGGGCGTTTTCCGTGGTGTAGCGGATGAGCCCCGGCGGGTAGCCGAAGCGCTCCATCACCTGGTTGCAGCCATCGATACAGGCCGCGCAGCCGATGCATTCGTATTGCAGGCCGCGACGGATGTCGATTCCCGTGGGGCAGACCTGCACGCAGATGTTGCAGTCGACGCAGTCGCCGAGCGCCTGGTCCTCGCGCTTGACCGCCTTGGAGCGCGGCCCGCGCGGCTCGCCGCGCTCGCGGTCGTAGGTGATCACCAGCGTGTCCGGGTCGAACATCACGCCCTGGAAGCGCGCATACGGGCACATGTATTTGCACACCTGCTCGCGCATGAGGCCGGCGTTGCCATAGGTCGCGAAGCCGTAGAAGAGGATCCAGAAGCTCTCCCACGGGCCGAGCTGCCAGGTGACCGAGCGCAGCCCCAGATCGTGGATGGGAGTGAAGTAACCGACGAACGAATAGCCGGTCCACAAGGCGAGCGCGAACCATATGCCGTGCTTGAGCGCCTTGATGCCGAGCTTGCGCAGCGACCACGGCGCCGCGTCGAGGCGGATGCGCGCGAGCCGGTCGCCCTCGATCTTGCGCTCGATCCAGGTGAAGATCTCGGTGTACACCGTCTGCGGACAGGCATAGCCGCACCACAGCCGCCCGGCCACCGCCGTGAACAGAAACAGCGCCAGCGCGGCGAGGATCAGCAGAACGGACAGATAGATGACGTCCTGCGGCCAGAATACCAGGCCGAAGATGTAGAACTTGCGCGCGCCCAGATCGAACAGGACGGCCTGGCGGCCATTCCAGTCAAGCCACGGCAGGCCGTAGAAGATCGCCTGGGTCAGCAACACCAGCGCCCAGCGCCAGCCGGCAAACCAGCCGTGGACCGCGCGGGGGTAGATCTTCTTGCGGATCTCGTAGAGCGCGACCTCCTCGGCCGGGGTCTCCAGCGGGGCCGTCGGAATGGGTGGCGGGCCGTTCACCGTGCTCTGCTTCGCCTAAGCGGTGGCGCGCGCGGCCGATGCCGCCGCATCGGCGCCTACTGCGCCGCGCCCGCCTTCACGTTCGACAGTCCCCAGACGTAGGCGGTCAAAAGCTGGATCTTGCCTTCGTCGAGCGTGTCCTTGTGCGCGGGCATGCGCGTGGTCGCGCCTGGCGCGGCGCCGCGGCCCTTGCCGATGGTCTCGACGATGGTGGCCTCGGAGCTGCCGTAGAGCCAGATCTGGTCGGTGAGGTTCGGCGCGCCGATGAGCTGGTTGCCTTTGCCCTCCGGGCCGTGGCAGGCGACGCAGTTCTGCGCAAACAGGGCCTTGCCCTGCTGGGCGCGCAGCTCGTCGTGAGGAAGTCCCGACAGCGAGCGCACGTAGGCGGCGACGTTCTTCACGCCCTCCTCGCCGAGCGCCGCGCCGAACGGCGGCATGATGCCGTTGCGTCCATTGGTGATGCTCGCCTTGATCTGCTCCGGATCGCCGCCATACAGCCAGTCGTTGTCGCGCAAATTGGGAAAGCCCTTGCTGCCGCCCGCGTCCGAGCCATGGCACTGGGCGCAATTGTTCAGGAACAGGCGTTCACCCATCGCCCGCGCCTGGGGATCGGCGGCAACGCTCTTGATGTCCATCGCCAGGTACTTCGCATACAGCGGCTTCAGCTTGTCGTCGAACTCCTTGCGCTCGCTCGCGTAGGCGCCGGCGGAACTCCAGCCGAGCAAGCCGGGCAGGTTGCCCAGCCCGGGGTAGAGAATCAGGTAGCCGACCCCGAAGACGATCGTCATGTAGAACAGCCACATCCACCACCGCGGCAGCGGATTGTTGTACTCGGCTAAGTCCTCGTCCCAGACGTGACCGGTCGTGCCGGGCCCTTCGCCCGGCTTCGCCGAGGGTCGCCGCACCCGCATCCGGCCCATCGCGTAGAGCAGTACCGCGCAGCCGGCGATCGACGCCAAGGCGATGACCGCGACGTAGATGCCCCAGAATCCCGAGGTGAAGTCGCTCATCGCCGCCCACCTGTGCCGGCTTGGGCGCGCACGCCGTCCGCCTCGTCGGGCAGCGCGAAGGGTTCCTGCGCCGCCACGTCGAAGGCCTGCTTGCGACGGGCGCTGTAGGCCCACGCCACGATGCCGATGAACACGAAGAACGAGAGCACCGTGAATACGCTCCCCAGAATCGAGTAGATTTCCATGTTCACCTCACGTTGCGCAGCGCCAAACCGAGGTTCTGCAGGTAGGCGATCAGCGCGTCTTGTTCGGTCTTGCCCTGGAGCTCTTCGGGGGCCTTGGCGATGTCCTCGTCGGTGTAGGGCACGCCGACGCGGCGCAGCGCCCGCATCTTCGGCTGGATGGCGCCGGGATCGAGCTCGCTGCGGGCAAGCCACGGGTAGCCCGGCATGTTCGATTCGGGGACGACGTCACGCGGATTGTTGAGGTGAACCCGATGCCACTCGTCGGAATAGCGCCCGCCCACGCGCGCCAGGTCGGGCCCGGTGCGCTTGCTGCCCCACTGGAACGGGTGGTCATACACCGACTCGCCGGCCACCGAGTAGTGTCCGTAGCGCTCGGTCTCGGCGCGGAACGGCCGGATCATCTGCGAGTGGCAGCCGTAGCAGCCTTCGCGCAGGTACACGTCGCGGCCAGCGAGCTGCAGCGGCGGGTAGGGCTTGATGCCGATGACCGGCTCGGTGGTCGATTTCTGAAAATACAGCGGCACGATCTCGACCAGGCCGCCGACGGCGACCACGAGCACGATCAGCACGATCATCCAGCCGATGTTCTTCTCGACTACTTCCTGTGTCAGACGCATGAGTCCTCGCTAACTTGTCAGGCGGTGGCGGCCACGCCGGCCGGAACCGCAACCGGAATGGCGGCGTCGACGGCCTTGGCGCCGGCCGCGGTGCGGATCACGTTGTAGGCCATGAGCAGCATGCCGCCGAAGAACAGCGTGCCGCCAATCAGGCGAATGGCGTAGAACGGGTAAGTGGCCTTGACGCCCTCGACGAAGGCATAGGTCAGCGTGCCGTCGGCATTGGTGGCGCGCCACATCAACCCCTGCATCACGCCGGCGATCCACATCGCCGCGATGTAGAGCACCACGCCGGAGGTGGCGATCCAGAAATGCGCCGTGATCAGGCGTACCGACCACATCTGCGTCTTGCCGAACATGCGCGGGATGAGGTAGTACATCGCGCCGATCGAGATGAACGCCACCCAGCCCAGGGCGCCCGAATGGACGTGACCGATGCCCCAGTCCGTGTAGTGCGAAAGCGCATTGACCGTCTTGATCGACAGCATCGGGCCCTCGAAGGTCGACATGCCGTAGAACGACAGCGAGACGATCAGGAACTTCAGGATCGGGTCCTCGCGCAGCTTGTGCCAGGCGCCCGACAAGGTCATCACGCCGTTGATCATTCCGCCCCATGACGGCGCGAGCAGGATGAGCGAGAAGACCATTCCCAGGGACTGGGTCCAGTCGGGCAAGGCGGTGTAGTGCAGGTGGTGCGGTCCGGCCCACATGTAGGTGAAGATCAGGGCCCAGAAGTGGACCACCGACAGCCGGTAGGAATAGATCGGCCGGCCGGCCTGCTTCGGCACGAAGTAGTACATGATTCCCAGGAAGCCGGCGGTGAGGAAGAAGCCGACCGCGTTGTGCCCGTACCACCACTGCACCATCGCGTCCTGCACACCGGCGTAGGCGGAGTACGACTTCATCGGCCAGAAGGAGACCGGGCTCCAGGCGCTGTTGACGATGTGCAGGATCGCCACCGTCAGGATGAACGCGCCGTAGAACCAGTTGGCGACGTAGATGTGCGGTGTCTTGCGCTTGAAGATCGTGCCGAAGAACACGATCGCATAGCACACCCATACCACGGCGATGAGTATCCCGATCGGCCACTCGAGCTCCGCGTATTCCTTGCCGCGGGTGAAGCCCAGCGGCAGGGTGATCGCCGCCAGCACGATCACGACGTTCCACCCCCAGAAGGTGAATGCCGCGAGGGTGTCGCTGAACAGCCGCACCTGGCAGGTGCGCTGCACCACGTAGTAGGAGGTCGCGAACAGCGCCGATCCGCCGAAGGCGAAGATGACGGCGTTGGTGTGCAGCGGGCGCAGGCGCCCGTAGGTAAGCCAGGGGATATCGAAATTCAGTTCCGGCCACAGGAGCTGCGCGGCGATGATCACGCCGACGAGCATGCCGACGATGCCCCAGACCACCGTCATGATCGAAAACTGCCGGACCACCTTGTAGTTGAACGTCGCTACCGTGCCAGTGCTCATGCGTCGTTTCCCTTCATCGCCGCGCCCTCAAGCTTTCAGATCGCGGGATCATAGCCACTACCCCCGCACCCGGACTTGATACAGATCAATCGGGGGAGTCGTCATCGGCGAGAATCCGGTGCGCCGGTCCTTCGAGGTCGTCGAACTGCCCGCTGTCGACCGCCCACCAGAACGCCGCACCAATCAGGAATACGAGCACGACTCCAAGCGGAATGAGCAGGTAGAGAATGTCCACTGCCCGTGCCTATGCGTCGGCAAGCGCCAGCCGCGCCGCGCCGGCGGTCGTCTCGGCCCGGCGGTCGCGTCGCAGCAGGCGCAGCGAATTGGCCACCACCAGCAGCGACGAGCTCGACATGCCCACCGCCGCGACCAGGGGCGAGATCTGTCCGCTCGCCGCCAGGGGAATGGCGATGAGGTTGTAGGCGAGCGCCCAGAGCAGGTTCTGGCGAATGACGCGGAAGGCCTTGCGCGCGCGCCCGATCGCCTCGGCGATGCGCAACAAGTCCTCGCCGAGCACCACCACGTCGGCGGTCCACTGGGTGAGCGTCGCGGCGCTGCCGAGCGAGAGCGAGACGTTGGCCTGCGCCAGGCCTGGCGCATCGTTGATGCCGTCGCCGACCATGGCCACGATCTCGCCCTGGCGCTGCAGCCGGGCGACGAACTCCCGCTTCGCTTCCGGGCTCCGATCGGCGTGCCAGTCGGCAACGCCGGCCAGGTCGGCGACATGGCGCACGGTGGCCTGGCGATCGCCGGAGACGAGCGAGACGGCCAATCCCATCTGCCGCAGCGAAGCGACCAGCGCCGGCGCGGAAGCTCGCAGCGTGTCGGCAAAGCCGATCCAGGCCAGAGCGCCCGATTCGTCGCCCAGGGCGACGAGGATCACGTCCGGCGCGACGGCGAGCGAGGGCACGTCCTGGCGATGCAATGCGGCGACCCATTCGGGACGACCGAGACGGAAGCGGCGTGCGTCGATGACGCCCTCGACGCCGCTGCCGGGCGTGACGACGATGTCGCGAGCATCGATGCCGGGCCGGGCCGCGCCGCGCAGGGCGCGCGCGATCGGATGCTCCGAGCCCTGCTTCGAGCGCCGCAGCGAAGGCGAGGCAGGTGGCACGATCGACAGCGGCGAGCGGCTGCACCTGCGCCACCCGAACCTGCCCGGTGGTCAGGGTCCCGGTCTTGTCGAGCACGACATGGGTGACCCGTGACAGCGCCTCCAGCGCGTCGCTGCGCACGGCCAGTATGCAGCGGCGGCCCAGCGCCCCGGCGGCAGCGGAGAGCGCGGCGGGCGTCGCCAGCGACAGGGCACAGGGACAACTGATGACGAGCACCGCGAAGGTCACCGCCAATGCCCGCGTCGGCTGCAGCTGCCACCACGCGAGCCCGGTGCCCGCGGCGACAACGAGCAGCGCGGCGACGAACCAGGCCGCGGCCCGGTCGGCGAGCCGCGCTACCCGCGGCCGCTCGCTCGCGGCGCGCTCAACGAGCCGCGACAGCGCCGCCCGCGTGGTCCCCTCGCCCGCCGCCGTGACCCGCACCAGCAACGGGCTTTCGCGATTGATCGAGCCGGCAAGCACGCTGTCGCCGGGTTGTTTGCTGCGCGGCCAGCTCTCCCCGGTCAACAGCGCCTCTTCGACGCTGGATCGGCCGTCGATGACTTCGCCGTCCGCGGGGACGGTGGCGCCCGAGGCAACCCGGATGCAATCTCCGGCCTGCAGTGCCGCGGCGGCGACGCTTTCGGCCGAGAGCGAATCCGGGTAGCGCGGCAGGCGTTCGGCGATCTCCGGCAGATCGGCGCTGATCGCCTCGATGGCGTCGCCCGCCCGTTGCCGCGCCCGCAGCTCGACGAAGCGGGCGACGAGCAGGAGCGCCACGAACATGGTGACCGAGTCGTAGTAAACCGCCCCCGAGCCGTGCAGCGTTGCCCACGCGCTGGCGGCGAACGCGCCGCCCACGCCCAGCGCCACTGGCAGGTCCATGCCCAGCCGGCGCGCCCGAAGATCGCGCAGCGCAGCGGCGAAGAACGGTGCCGCCGAATACAGCACCACCGGCAAGGTCAGGCCGAAGCTCGCCCAGCTGAGCAGGCGCTGGTACTCCGGCTCCACCCCGTCGACGCTGATGTAACCCGGAATCGCGAACATCATGACTTGCATCATCGCCAGCAGCGCGAGCGCCATGCGCACGAGCAGCGCCCGTGCCTCCTTGCGCGCCGCCGCTTCGCGGCGTGCCGGATCGTACGGATGCGCGCGGTAGCCTATGGCGGCGACCGCCTGCAGGAGCGAGCACAATTGCGTCTGCCGGGAGTCCCACTGGACACGGGCTCGGCGCGTGGCGAAATTGATCCGCACACCGCGCACGCCCGGTTGGCGCAGCAGATAGGTTTCGCTGAGCCAGATGCATGCCGGGCAATGAATGCCTTCGAGCAGCAGCGAGATCTCGCGTCGTTCGCCGTCCAGGTGCAGGACGAGGCCAGCCGCTTCGGCCGCCGCAGCGACCAATACCGATTCCCGATCGCCAATTCCAGGCGGCGGAGCGCCGCGCGAGGCGCCGCAGCGGCGATAGAACCCTTCGAGTCCGGCGGCGTGAATGGTCTGCGCGACCCCGAGGCAGCCGGCGCAGCAGAACCACCGCTCGACGCCGTCCCAACTCGCGTGCCAGGTCACTGCGCGCGGGTTCGGCAGGCCGCAGTGAAAGCATGCCTGGCGTTCGTCATCGGCGGCGCAAATGGCGGCGAGCGCCGCGGCCGCCGACCCTGCATGCGCTCGAGCGCGTTCGGCGCCGGCGGTCAGGATATTGGCCCCGGGCATCGAGGCAATATACCGACGCTCGCCGTCCCCGCCTTGACCCAGGTCAAGACGCGCAGAGTGCTCGACTTTTGATCCCTGCTACCATCGACCTTGCCCCTCAAGAACTCGACTTCGCGCCGTGTTGATCGCCCTGCTCGCCGACGTCCACGCCAACCTGGAGGCATTGAACGCGTGCCTCGGCCATGCCCGCGGTCGCGGCGCGCAGCGCTTCGCTTTTCTTGGGGATTTGGTCGGCTACGGCGCCGATGCGCGGGCCGTTATCGAAGTCATCGGCCGCCACGCCGACGAAGGCGCGCTGGTTCTCAAAGGCAACCACGACGAGGCCATCGACCGCAGCGCGGGCTACTTCAACGACGCCTCGCAAGCGGCGCTGCAATTCGCCCGCGACACGCTCTCCGCCGAGCAGAAGCGCTTCCTCTCGGGCCTGCCGCTGCTCGCCCGGGAGGGGACGGTCTGCTATGTTCATGCCTCGGCGGCAGGGCCGGAGCGCTGGGAGTACATCGACAGTCCGGCGGCCGCCAGGCGCTGCCTCGAGGCGAACGACGCCTGCTACACCTTTTGCGGTCATGTCCACGACCAGGTGCTGTACTTCCAGACCGGCCAGGGCAGGATGAGCGAATTTCGGCCGCACCCGGGCACGGCGATCCCGGTGCGCGGCCATCGCCGCTGGCTGGGGATCGTGGGCTCGGTCGGCCAGCCGCGCGATCGCAACCCGGCGGCCGCCTACGCGCTGTTCGACCCGGAGCGCGAGGAGCTCACGTTCTTGCGCGTCCCTTATGATGCGGCGGCAGCCGCGGCCAAGATGCGCGCCTGCGGCCTGCCTGCCTCGTTGGCCTATCGCGTGGAACTGGGCATCTAGCCGCCATCGCCAAGCGCTCCTGCCGATTGCCGCCGTGCGCGAACCCATCCAACCCGGCACCGTCATCGACGGCTACACCCTGGCCGAGTGCATCCACAAGGGCGGCATGGGAGCGATTTATCGCGCCACGGCAGCGCCGGGCCGGGACCCCGGCTTTGCGCTGGTGTTCAAGGTGCCCTATCTCGGTTACGGCGAATCGACCATCGGCATCTTGAGCCTGGAGATGGAGCAGATCGTCCTCTCCCGGCTCACCGGAGCGCACGTGCCGCGCTTCGTGGCCGCGGGCGATATCCGCGCCGTGCCATACATCGTCATGGAATGGATAGACGGCCCGAGCGTGGCGCAAAGCCTGGGCAGGGCACCGCTCGCGCCCGAAGAGGTCGCGCGCATCGGCGCCGCGCTTGCCGACGCGGTGCACGGCGTGCATCTGCAGGAGGCGATCCATTTCGACCTCAAGCCTGAAAACTTCGTCGTTCGTCCCTCCGGCGAGGCGGTGCTGCTCGACTTCGGCTTCGCCCGCCACGCGCGCTACCCCGACCTGCTGGGCGAAGAGAGGGAGTTCGCGGCCGGCTCCTCGGCTTACGTGTCACCCGAGCAGCTGCAGGGCAACCGCAGCGATGAGCGCAGCGACCTGTTCGCCCTGGGCGTGGTGCTCTACGAGCTCGCCACCGGCAAGCTGCCATTCGGCGAGCCGCAGACACTGGCCGGAATGCGCGACCGGCTGTGGCGCGCGCCGGAGCCGCCGCGGGCGGCCAACCCGGCGGTGCCTGCATGGCTGCAGGAAATCATCCTGCGTTGCCTGGAACCGCAGGCCGATCTGCGCTACCAGTCGGCAGCCCACATCGCCTTCGATCTGCGCCACCCGGAACAGGTCGCGCTCGACGAGCGCTCCGCCACCACCGAGGGCATCAGCGTCGCCGCGCAGGCAGGCCGCTGGTGGCGCGCCCATCGTCGCGACGGCTCGCTGCGTCGGCAGCGGCGCTCCACCGAGCGCGTGCCGGTGATCATGGTGGCGGTCGATACCGAGCATCCGGACGACGAGCGAAACCCGGCCCTGCAGAGGGCAACCCGACAGCTCATTTCGCTCTATCCCGAATTGCGCCTGATGTTCATATCCGTGGTCAGGGCCGCGCCGATTGGCTCCGGCGCCCCGGACACGACGACCGGAAGGCATCTGGAGCACAAGACGCGGCTGCGCCACTGGGTCGAACCGCTGGGCCTATCGCGGGCACGCACCTCGCTGCACGTGGTCGAGGGCGCCAATGCCGGCAGCACGCTGCTCGAGCTCGCGCGGGCAAATCACGTCGATCTGATCGTGCTCGGCGCGCCGGGCGCAGCGCAGCGCGCGCTTGCCTGGTGGCGCTCGGTTGCCTCGAGCGTCACCGCCAATGCGCACTGCAGCGTCCACGTGGTGCGCGTTCCCGAGCCCCGCGACGAAGGCGGGTCCGACGCGACCTGACTAGCGGTGGGCGGGCCCGACGCCGATGGGAGGCGGGGCGAGGCTCACGATGCGGGTGAACAACGCCTCGTATTCGGTGCCGGCCGCCGTGCCGAGCAGCGGATCGGTGTGGCCGAGGAATGCCGCATCGATTTGCTCCCAATCGGCAGCGGTGAGGTGCTGCTCCGCGAGCGGCAAGAGCTCCTTCTCCTCGGTGCGCATATGGTCCCAGTGGAAGGCGGCATAACCCTCGACGGCCGTGAGGAAGGCGGAGAACTCGGCCGCGCCTCCGTGCTGGTAGCGCGTGAGCGCCTGTTCCAGGGAACGCATCTTCTCCGCGCCGACGCGGTGTTCGGCCTCCAGACGCTCGAGCAGCGGTGCGGCGTCCGGATGGCGAAGCCGCAAGCGGGCGAACAGGTACTCGTCCTCCTTGCGATGGTGGAAACGCTCGGGAAAGGCATCGAGGTAGTAGACCATCGCCCCGAACACCCCGAAATCGGGCGCTGCTCCCCGGTCGCGAATCTCATGCACCAGATAGAGCATGCCGTGCAGGACCGCCGCGAGCGAGCGGTGCTCGTCCTGAATGATGCGGATTGCCTCCATGGCCTTTGCCTCGCTCGCGCGTTCGCACGTATCAGCGATCGATCCTAGCGCCGCGATGTTAAGATGCCTTGACCTGCATCAACCGCCGCGCGATTGCCCGCGGGCGCCGGAAGGGCCGGCAGCCCATTCTGCCCTGCGCGGCCGGCCATGGCGGAAACCGCCGGGCCTGGTCGCGCATGCACCAATCGCATTGTAGCCAAGCCCTGACATGCGGTCGCCACACCGTCGCAACGGGAGAACGAGCGTGTCAAGAGGACAAACGGCCGTGCCCGGACCTATACTTGCGCCCCGTTGGCCTGCCGCGCGGCGACGCAGCCGCGGGTCACGACTCGTTGGGCCGCCGCGCCGTCGCCCCTTGGCTCAAGCCGGCCCGCAACCTGGCACCGCGCATGCCAAGCGCGTCAGCCGCAAGAGCTTGGCATGACCGAACGTCCATATCCGGAGACAACCGGGCAACAGGTCGAACGCGGCTGGCACTACGGCTGGATCGACGCGCTCGTCATCCTGGTCGTGTTCGTGCTGCTGTGGCTGGTGGTCATTCTCAGCGGCGACATGCGGGTGCGCTTCGACGAGCTGAACCCGCCCCCCCTCTCGCTCGACCTCAAGTACATTCCCTATTACACCGCGCGCACGGTGTTGCGGATGTTCATCGCCTTCGGTGCGGCGCTGCTGTTCACCTTCACCTACGGCTACATCGCGGCGAAGAGCCGGCGCGCACGCAAGGTGATGTTGCCGCTGCTCGACATCCTGCAGTCGGTGCCGGTGCTGGGCTTCCTGTCGATCACCGTCACCGGCTTTCTGGCGCTTTTTCCCGGGAGCCTGCTCGGGGTCGAGTGCGCCAGCATTTTTGCCATCTTCACGGCCCAGGCATGGAACATGACCTTCGGCTTCTACCATTCGCTGATCACCATACCGGCCGAACTGCAGGAGGCCGCCACGGTGTACCGGATGAACCGCTGGCAGCGCTTCACCAAGCTCGAGCTGCCCTCCTCCGCGATCGGCCTGATGTGGAACTCGATGATGAGCTTCGGCGGCGGCTGGTTCTTCGTCGCCCAGAGCGAAGCGATATCGGTGATGAACAAGAACATCAAGCTGCCCGGGCTGGGGTCGTACATGCAGGCGGCCGTCGACGCCGGCAACACGCGCGCCGCCGTGTTCGCCATCATCGCCATGATCGTCACCATCGTGGTCATCGATCAGTTCCTGTGGCGGCCGCTGGTGGCGTGGGCCGAGAAGTTCAAGCTGGAACTCACCGAGGGCAAGGACAACCCCACGTCGTGGGTGCTGGATCTGCTGCAGCGCTCCTACGTGCTGGCCTGGCTGTCCGACCACGTCGGAGCGGCTCTGGCGCGGTTCTCGGAGCGGACCTCGATGCTGGGCTCGGATCTCACGCAGTCCATAACCGGGCGCACCCCCGCCCCGGCGCGATGGTTGCTGCGCATCGGGCTCTGGGTGGTGATTGCGATCGCGCTCGCCTGGCTCATCTCCGATGCGATCCATATCGCGCAGCAGATCAGGACCGACATGACGACGGCGCAGATGCTGCACGTCGTCTGGCTGGGCGTGCTCACCCTGCTGCGTGTCATGGCCATGAGCATCCTCGCCACGCTCATCTGGACGCCGATCGGGGTCTGGATCGGCCTGCGGCCGCACGTGGCCCGCATCGCCCAGCCGCTGGCGCAGATCGCGGCGTCGTTTCCGGTGAACATGACCTTTCCGTTCATGGTGGCCTTCTTCATTGCCGCCAATATCCCGATCAACTGGGGCAGCATCCTGCTCATGGCCCTGGGCACGCAGTGGTACATCCTGTTCAACGTCATCGCCGGGGCGATGGCGATCCCCACCGACCTGCGCGAAGCGGCGGCCATGTTCGGCCTGCACCGCTGGCAGCTGTGGAAGAGGCTGATCATTCCGGCGATCTTCCCGTTCTGGGTGACCGGCGCGCTGACCGCGACCGGGGGCGCCTGGAACGCGAGCATCGTGGCCGAGGTGGCGACGTGGGGCAAGGACCGCCTGGTCGCCGACGGCCTGGGTGCCTACATAACCGATGTAACCGAAAAGGGTGACCAGCCGGCGATTTATTTCAGTATCATGGTCATGGCGTTGTTCGTCGTCGTCATCAACCGCATCTTCTGGCGCCGCCTCTACGACCTGGCGGAGCGGAAGTTCAAGCTCGATTGATTCTTTCCGAAAGGCCGCGTTGGGAGAACGGGGCGGAGTCGTCTGCCGCGGCCCTGCCCGATCTGTGGAGTCGCTGATGGCTGCTGATGCCTTGCTTGCCGAAAGACCCGCCGCCGGGGCGGCGCCGGAGAGCGCTGCCGCCTTCGCGCCGCTAATCGAGCTGCGGCACGTGTCGAAATCCTACGTCGGAGCCGAAGGTCCGCCGGTCACCATACTCGACGACATCAGCCTCGAAGTCCGGGAAGGCGAGATGCTGGCGCTGCTTGGCCAGTCGGGGTCGGGCAAGTCGACGATCCTCCGCCTGGCCGCCGGATTGACCGAGCCCACGCAGGGCGCGGTGCTCAGTCACGGCGCGCCGCTGGAGGGCGTCAACCGCGACCTGGCTATCGTCTTCCAGAGCTTCGCCCTCTATCCCTGGCTCACCGTGCAGGAAAACGTACAGGTGGGGCTGCTCCAGCGACGCCTCGATGCCGAGCAGGAGCAGGAGGAAATCGACCGCGCGCTCGAGCTCATCGGCCTTTCCGGCTACGAGAATGCGTACCCGAAGCAGCTGTCCGGCGGCATGCGCCAGCGGGTGGGGCTGGCGCGGGCGCTGGTCGCGCAGCCCGAAGTGCTGTGCATGGACGAGCCGTTCAGCGCCTTGGACGTCCTTACCGCGGAGAGCCTGCGCACCGAGGTGGTCGACCTGTGGCGCGGTTCCGGACACGCGGGCCTGAAGAGCATCTTCCTGGTCACGCACAACATCGTCGAGGCGGTCTTTATCGCCACGCGGATCGTCATCATCTCGACCCATCCGGGTCGCATCCGCAACGTCATCGTCAATCCGCTCCCCTATCCGCGCGATGTCAATTCCAAGCCGTTCGCGGCCATGGTCGACCAGGTCCATGCCGCGATCACGGCCCTGGTCCTGCCTGACGAACCGGCCGAAGTCGCGGTGAGCGCCGGGGTCGCCGGCGCCGATCAGACGGCCGGAGCGCCCGCGCAAGCGCCGGGTCCGGCGGCGTCCGGGGCCCGCGTCGAGCCGATTCCGAACGTGCCGGTGGAAACGATCATCGGCCTGCTCGATATCATCGAGGACGCGCAGGAGACGATCAACGTCTTCGACTTGAGTGCCCGCATCGGCAAGGAATTCGGCGAGACGATTGCCATCGTCAAGGCGGCCGAAATGCTCGACCTGGTCGATACGCCCAAGGACGACGTGCTGATGACCCAGGCGGGCTGGTACTTCCTGGCCGCGCCGCCGCCAGCGCGCAAGACCCTGTTCCGCCAGGCCATCCTCAAGCTGCGCCTGTTTCAGATGCTCACCGCGCACCTGGAGGAATCGCCCGACGGCCGGATCGACGCCGACAGCGTGCTCGAGGAGCTCGCCACCCTGCTGCCCTACGACCAGCCGGCGAGGCTGCTCGAGACGCTGATCGCGTGGGGCCGCTATGCCGAGTTGATCGACTTCGACCAGAATACCAATGCCGTCTACCTGCACGAGGCGGGCGAGGATGACGATGAAGACTAGGCGGCTTGACGGTGATCGAGCGCAGCGGCGAGCCGCCCCGCCAACCGGGAGCGATCAGGCGCCATGAACCCCTTGAGCGAGTTGATCTCCGCCGCCGACGTGCGCCTGGACGTCGATGTGTCGGGCAAGGACCAGCTTTTGCGCCAGGTCGCCTCGCTCCTGGCGGCCCGTCAGGGGCTCGCCGAAGGCCCCATTCTCGAAGGCATGCTCTCGCGCGAGCAGCTCGGCTCGACCGCTGTGGGTCACGGGGTCGCCATTCCGCACGCGCGCATGTCGCAATGCCATGCCGCGGCCGTGGTCTTTGTTCGCACCAAGGATGGCATTCCCTTCGATGCCCCCGATGGCAGGCCGGTTTCGGTGTTCCTGGGCCTCATCGTTCCCAACATGGCCAACGAGCGGCACCTGCAGCTTCTGGCCGCCGCCGCGGCCATGCTGAGCGACAGGTCCTTCCGTGACAAGCTGCGCGCCGCCACCGATCCGGCAGAGGTGCGCGAGCTTGTTGCTGCCTGGCCGGACGCACCGCCTGCTGCGCAGTGATCAGCCGCCGGCCTCGCCTGCGGCGAGTCGGCGACCCGCGGTTTTCGCGGTTCTACAGCCAGCCCCTAGAACGGTCCGCGACCGTTACATTGACCGTTACATCCGCAACACGCCTCCCTATAATGGGTGCTGACTCGAACCGCACTCATCGCGCATGCAACTGCATCGGAGCGACCGCGAGAACCGCAACGAGCCGGCGTCGAACGGCACCCCGGTGCAACCGGGCCTGTCGGCAGGGCGGCTGCTGGTTATCTTCGCGCCCATATTGGTGTTGCTGGGGGCCACCGCGGCCCTCGCCGTCTCGGCGTGGCTGGTGGGCTGGCACAGCGCCGAGATGCTGATCGCCGCCGGCTTGAGCGGCGCGGCTGCGGGCACCCTTGCGATGTATCTGCTCTACCGGCAAATCCGCGAGAGGCAGGCGACGAGCCTGGCGCTGCAGGGCGTGACGGCGCGCGTCAGCGGGGTCGTCGAATCGGCGATGGACGCGATCATCTCGATCGATGCGGCGCAGCGCATCGTCGTGTTCAACGCTGCGGCCGAGAAGCTCTTCGGCTGGCCGCGCGATGCAGTCCTGGGGCAGCCCGTGGACAAACTCATTCCCGAGCGCTTCCGTGCCCGGCATCGCGGCCATATCGAGCACTTCGGCCGCACCGGCGCGACGTCACGGCGCATGGGAGGCCAGACCGTACTCACCGGCCTGCGCGCCAGCGGCGAGGAGTTTCCGCTCGAAGCATCGATTTCCCAGCATCATGAAGGCGAAGCGCTGCGCTCGACGGTCATCGTTCGCGACGTCAGTGCACGGCTCCAGGCAGAGGCGTCGGTCTCGCGCAGCGAGGGGCGCCTGCGGGGAATCCTCGACTCGGCGATGGACGCCATCATCACCGTCGACGACGGCCAGCGCATCGTGCTCTTCAACGCCGCGGCGGAGGCGATGTTCGGTTGCCCGCGCGATGAAGCGCTCGGCGCGCCGCTGGTGTGGTTCATTCCCGAGCGGTTCCGCAGCGTTCACGTCACGCACGTGCAGCGCTTCGGCGAAACCAGCGCGGCGTCGCGCCGCATGGGCGCCCTGCGCATCGTCACCGGGCTGCGCCGCAATGGCGAGGAGTTCCCTATCGACGCCTCGATCTCGCAGCTCGAGGAGCAAGGCGGCAAGTTCTACACCGTCATTCTGCGCGACGTGTCGGAGCGTGACCGGGCCGAAGAGGCGTTACGGCGCTCGCAAGCTGAGCTGCGCGAGCTCGGTGCGGCGGCCCATGCCGCCCGGGAACAGGAAAAGAGCCGCATCGCCCGCGAGCTTCACGACGAGCTGGCCCAGTCGCTGACCGCGCTGCAGATGGACGTTGCGTGGCTCAAGGAACGCGGCCAGGATATCCACCCGGCAGCGACAGCCCGGCTTGCCAAGATGGAAGGCGCTGCTGGAACAGACGGTCGCGGCGACTCGTCGCATCGCGGCCGACCTGCGCCCGCTGATGCTCGATGACCTGGGTCTTGTTCCTGCGGTCGAATGGCTGGCGGAGACCTTCACCCAGCGCAGCGGGGTTCCCTGCGAGCTGGCGGTGAACCGTCATGAGCTCGAGCTGCCGGACGCCCACGCCACGGCGGTATTCCGGATCGTTCAGGAATCGCTCGCCAACGTCGCCAAGCATGCGGCGGCCTCGCGCGTGCGAGGTGGCAATCGAGCGCACCGGCTCCGAGCTTGCGCTGAGAATCCGCGACGACGGTTCCGGATTCTCGAGCAAGACTCCGCGCAAGCCCAATTCGTACGGGCTGATCGGCCTGCGCGAACGCGCCTCGCTGCTCGGCGGCCATGCTTCCATCATCAGCACTCCTGGCCAGGGCACGCAGATCGAGGTGCGGCTTCCGCGTAGCGCCGCCAACGGTACCATCATGATCCGCGTCGTCATCGCCGACGACCACACCATCGTTCGCGAGGGGCTCAAGCAGCTGCTCTCGGCGGCCGGGGATCTGCAGATCGTGGGCGAGGCTCGCGACGGACAGGAGACCCTGCAGCTGGTTCGCGACAACGAGGTCGACGTGCTCCTGGTCGACCTGTCGATGCCGGGCACGCAGCGGCATGGAACTCATCAAGCAGGTCAAGGGCGAGAAGCCGAAGCTGCGACTGCTCGTGCTCAGCATGCATGCCGAGCACCAGTACGCGGTGCGCGCCATCAGGGCCGGTGCATCGGGCTACCTTACCAAGGACAGCGCGACCACGCAGCTCGTATCCGCGATCCGCAAGGTCGCCGCCGGCGGCGCGTTCATCAGCGCCGAGGTCGCCGAGGCTCTTGCCCTGTCGGCGATGCCGCACGCCGAGGGACCGCCGCACGCGTCGCTGTCGGACCGCGAGTACCAGGTGTTCCAGCTCCTGGTGTCCGGGAAGGCGGTGACCGACATCGCCGCGGATCTCAACCTGTCGGTCAAGACCGTCAGCACCCACAAGGCGCGCCTGATGGAAAAGATGGGGCTCGCCAACCAGACCGAGCTCGTCCGCTACGCGATCAGACACCGGCTGGTCGACGATTCGGCGACACCCGGCTGAGGCCGCAACCTGCCGCTCTGTACCTGAACAAACCCCAGAGCGTTAAGAATCGAACCGGAATGCCAGGCACCTAGTCGACGACTACGCCTTGGCTGCCGACGAACCCGGTTTCGAGAGTCGGCTCGCCGTCATCGGGGGAGGAAGCCCAGTCGCGTTGCACTTCAGTCGCCTGGCGCACTGCCCCTTTCTTCAAGTCCACACCTGTAGGACGAATCCTACCCGCCCCCGTCCGCGCCCTACCCCGCGTTTCGGCATTGCGCCGACTGCCGCAATCAGTTCCCGCCGATGGTCGCTCGCGCCGCGGTTGCGGATACTGCAGTCATGGAAACGCGTCGCACTGGAAAGTTGTTCGTCGTCGAGGATTCGCCATCGATCCGCAGTCGCTTGGTCGAGTTGCTGGGCGAAATCGAGGGCGCGAGCATCGTTGGCGAAGCGGCGACCCCCGACGAGGCAGTGGCGGGAATCCTGCGCACGAAGCCGGACTGCGTCGTCCTCGATTTCCAGCTCATCGACGGTACCGGCGTCGACGTCCTGCGCGCGGTGCACCCGGACTCCCCGCAAATCGCCTTCGTCGTCCTGACCAACCACCCGACCGCGCAGCATCGCCGCGCCTGCATGGAGGCGGGCGCCAGTTTCTTCCTGGACAAGAGCAAGGAGTTCGGGAAACTCAAGCAGGTCGTGGGCCAATGCATGCTGACCGAGAAACGCTGCGCCTAACCGAGAGGGCCGAAATGCCAGCTGCCATCGCACTTCATAGCGACACAAGCGTTAAGAACTTCGCGCCGATGCGTTCCCGGCCCGTGCCCGTGCTGCACGAGGTCAGCTCGCGCCGCGCGAGCTGTCCCGGGTGCACGCTGCACGATCTGTGCCTGGTCGAGGGCCTCGATATGGAGGTGATGCGGCAGATGGACGCCCTCATGAGCACCCGGATCCGCCTGCGCAAAGGCGAGACCCTGTTTCGCGCCGGAGAACGTTTCACCTCGCTCTACGCCATCCGCTCCGGCTCGTTCAAGACCGTACTGCTGACCGAGGATGGCCAGGACCAGGTCGCCGGCTACCACATGTCGGCGGAGATCATCGGCACCGGGGGCATCGGTACGGGCAGCCACGGCTGCCAGGCGGTCGCACTCGAGGACACCGAAGTGTGCGTACTGCCCTTTGAGAGACTCGAAGCACTTGCCAGGCAAAACAGCCTTTTCCAGCGCAACCTGTACCGGCTCCTGTCGCGCGAGATCGCCCGCGATCGCGCGCTCATGCTGCTGCTCGGGACCATGCGCGCCGAACAGCGCATGGCCGCCTTTCTGCTCGACCTCTCGAAGCGCTACAAAGCGCGTGGCTATTCGTCGTGCGAGTTCATATTGCGCATGACGCGCGAAGAGATCGGCAGTTACCTGGGCTTGAAGCTCGAAACGATCAGCCGCTTGTTCTCGCGCTTTCAACGCGAGGGACTGCTGCAGGTCGAGGGGCGGGTGGTGAAGCTGCTCGACCGGGCCTCGGTCGAACGGCTCGCCCACTGAACCGGGCGACCGGTCCCCTCTAGCGCCGGTGCCGCCTAGCGCCCGCTGGCCTTGGACGCCCGGGCTTCGGATGCGATCTGGCGGCGCAGCGCCGCATAGCGCTGTTCCCCGTTGGCCCCGAACAGGGGATCTTCGAAGTGCCGTATCGCGGTATCGATCGCGGCCCAGTCCCGGGAGCGCAAGAGCTTGGACGCCAGGGGAAGGATCGCGGTCTCCTCCATCTGCATATGCTGGCGCAAGGCGCTGACGTAGGCCCTCCCGGGCAGCTCGACGTAGTCGCGCGAGGCGATCGACCCGTTGACGATGTCGTCCAGGGCATGCACCAGCGCCTCTCCGCTTTGCTTCAGGCTCAGGTGCTGGTCGGTCAGCTCGTCGACGATCGCCCGCACGCTCTGCTCGCGCTCCTTGATGCGCGCGAATGCCAGGTCTTCCTTGGGATGATGCAGGACATCGGAGTAATGGGTCATGTAGAACATGATGTCGAGCATCATTTCGTAGTCGGGCGACTCGCCCTTGTGAAAAAGGTCGAGCTCGCCCTCCAGCAGGTCGAGGAGCTTGGCGAAATTGACGTGTTCGGCGTGCCAGTGGGCGATGGCGTCGGGCATGGCTACCTCAGGACTGAAATGCTGCCGCGCGGCGCATCAGTTCGGGCAGATCCGGCTCGTCGGGATTGTGCGGCTTGCCGGGGTGGATTATCGATACCTGGCAGCTTTCGGCGGCCTCGACGAGCTGCGCGTAGGTCCCGGCGGCGACGTCCGCGATATAGGCCTGCTTGTTCTCATTGTACGCGAACATCTTGGGGTTGATCCCGGTGCACTCGTTGCAGCTGGTGCAGCGCGGGGTCTCGATGTAAGCCTCGTCGGAGGCCTGCGTGTCCGCCTGCGGGCCCGGGACAGGCGCGGCTGCCGCTGCGACTGCCTCCGCCGCCGCGGCAGCCGGCGTTGCGGGCTCTGCGCGCTGCTCGGCGGCGGTGCGCTCGCGGGCGAGCAGGCGCTCGGCGTGCGAGTTACGGATACCGCCTAACTCCTGCAGGCTGTGCCACATCTCGCGGCAGCGGCGGGCCTCGCGCAGGAGCCTTTCATCGACGATGACCTTGTGCAGGCAGTCGTCGGGCCCGACCATCAGCAGGCAGGGAACGTTTTCCGGCGCCCCGGCCTCGCTCCGGGCGAGATACTCCCCGACGCCGCGCATGTTGCCCGCCCAATCGGCGCGCGCCACGCGCGCGAAGTGTCGCGCGTAGCGGCGATCGCAGGCCACAAAATCGACGGGCGTGAAGTCGAGATGCAGGGCGACCCTCTGGTGCGCCTCGTCCTCGTAGGCATAACGATGCGTCGGCCAGTCCCGGTCGACCTCGGGGTTGGCCTGAAGATCGAAGCGCGAGGCCCAGTCAGGTCCGGCCGACGGGTCGTAGGTGAAGGCGGGAAAGGCGCGCGAGTCCATCGCCGCCGCCGCGCACAGGTACGCCGGCAGGTCGCCGGTCGTGCGGTGGCGCCGGAAAAGACGCTGAACAGCGCCGGACCCGCGTAGGCCAGGCCCCGGCGCAGCGGCTCGCGGAACTGGAACAGGTTCGAGCTTGCCGATTGCAGCACGAAGACGTCGTTCAAGCCGATCGCCGTGTGCGCGAGCTGGCGGCTCTTCACTCCGAATCCCAGGTGCGCACCCGGGAGGGTCGATTCGTCGAGGATGTCGTCGGCCTGCACCAGGATCTTCATCGGCAGGCCGGCGGACAGGATCTCGGTCAGCGTCGAAGATCTCGGCCGCGTCGAGCTCCCGGGCATTGATGCAGACCAGGTAATCGGGGAACAGCGCCTCGTCGGCCGGGTCGAGCCCGTCGGCTCCGTAATTGTCGAACAGCGCGCTGTGGCGCGCGTCGCGGAATTCACCGGCGACCTCGAGCTCCGCCACGGCGATGGCCCGGGCGACGGCGCGCAACTGCGGCAAGCGCTGGCGATAGGCCGAGAGCGCGGCCACGCAGCTCGGGTAGGCGAACCGGTACGCCGCCTCGCCCTTGCCCGAAGGCAGAGCTGCCGAATAGAAGCGCTGCGACTCGAGAACCGACAACAGCTCGCGCAATCCGGGTACGCCGGCCCTCCGGCAGCGTCGCTTCCGGCTCGGCCTTGGTCAGCAGGCGCGACATGACGCCAAAATCGAACATCTCGGCGTGCTGCTCGCCGATCGAGGCCTTGAGGTTTTGCGCGCTCCTGCCCGCGTCCGAGCGGTTGAAGTCCGCGCGCAGGATATCGGAGAGCTCCTGGATCAGCCTGCCGACCGTGGCGCGAAAGCGCGCCGCCTTCGCCTTCTGCACACCGCGCCAGATGTGGGTGAGCAGGGTCTCGGGCATGGTCGCGTTGCAATCGATCAGCGGGCCGTCGAGCTTCAGGGCCGCCTTCGCCCGGGTGAGGCTATCCTGCAGCGCCTCGTCGCCGTGCAGGCCCAGGCGCTCGGCGGCTGTATCCCAGAGAGTCGACAGCGACCCCGTGGCGCCTTCGGCGAGAGCCTGCGCAGCTGCCGCTCGAGAAGCAGCACGTGCCGGGTCACCCGTTCGGCATGCTCGCCTTGGGCGATGCCCTGCAGCAGGCGATCGAAGACGCCGGAGAGGGCCTGCACGCGTTCGCCGTCTTCGACCAGCAGCAGCGGATAATCGTAGCGCAGCGCCGCGAGGTCGCGGTAGCGGGCGAACAGCGCCGGCCGCAGCGCCAGCGCGTCGACGGCGTCGAGGCCGGCCGCCGGGCGCCGGCCGGTCAGATGAAATGCGACTTGCGACTGCAGTTCGGCTTCCATGAGCATGTTCGGGGCCTTTAGGCGGCGTGGCCGGGCGTGCCCTGCGACCCCCGCGGCCATACGGTGAACTTGTCGAACTCGGCTTCCAGCCCCGCCCGGATGCGCGCGGTGCTGCGCAATTCGCCGAAACCGCGCAGATCCTCGTAGCAGGGAACGTCCGGGTTGCGGTACAGGATGCCGACCGGAATGGGGTCGATGCTCGAGGCGACCGCGCGCGCCCGATCGAGGTCGGCCGGGTCGTGTCGCTCCTGGTTCTTGTACACCTTGGCTAAGCTAGGCGAGATCGTCAGGCCCGCCTCGTGATGCAGCAGCTTGACTTTCAGCGGGTCGTGCAGCCACGGTTCGAGCAGCGTCGGCAGCCACTCGGGGCAGCGCTGGACGATGCGCACGAACGACAGGCCCTTGTGGTGAAACGCCGCCTTGACCACGTCGTAGACGATCTCCGGGATCCAGTCGACGGTCTGGGCGACGAACGAGACGTTCTGCACGCCGAGGGTCACGGTCAGCGGATTGAGCGCGTCCAGGTAGGCGCCGTGCGGGGTCGTGTTGCTCTTCAGGCCCTTGGGCGAGGTAGGCGAAGCCTGCATCTTGGTCAGGCCGTAGATCTGGTTGTCGTGCAGGAACACCGTGATGTTCATGTTGTAGCGCAGGGCGTGAATCCAGTGCGCGGCGCCGATGCTGCAGCAGTCGCCATCCCCGGTGTTGACGAACACGTGCAGATCCGGCCGCGCCATGCGCACGCCTTCGGCGATGGGCAGCGCCCGGCCATGGATACCGTGGAAGCCGTAGGTTTTCATGTAGTGCGGGAAGCGGCTCGAGCAGCCGATCCCGGATACGAAGACGGTCTTCTCCGGGCGCAGCTGCTCGTCGCGGCAAAGGCGCTGCACCGCGGCCAGAATGGCATTGTCGCCGCAGCCGCTGCACCAGCGCGGCACGCCGCTCTGATAGTCCTCGAGCTCGTGGCGCTCCTCGTAGAGCCGGATCATGCACTCGGTCGTTGCGGTGCTCATCGTGGTTGCCCCAGTGTGGCTATCTTGTCGCGAAAGACCTGGCACAAGGTCGCGGGCTTGATCGGCGCTCCGCGCACCTGGCTCCAGCAGTCGACATCGACGAGGTAGCGCGCACGCAGCAGCATCGCCAGCGCCGAGTAGCGGCGATTGGTTTCGTCGATGATCTCCTCTTCGGGACGATCGCTCCAGTTACCCTCGATCGTCATGACCTTGCGGAAGCGGCTCATCGCCTCCTTGATGCCCGGCGGCAGCGGCTGCAGGAAGCGCAGGTGCATCGATGCGACCTTGGCGCCTTCGGCGCGTGCGCGCTCGACCGCCTCCTCGATGGTTCCCTTGGTGCTGCCCCAGCCGATGATGAGCAGGTCGCCCTCGTCGGCGCCGAACAAGGGCGGCGCGGCCAGCGTTCTGGCCAGCGCCGCGAGCTTCAGGCTGCGCGCGCGCAGCCCCTGCTCGTTGCTTTCCGAATCGTAGGCGACGTGGCTTAAGCGGTCGTGAGCCAGCCCGGTAACCGTGTGCATGCCGTTGGCCTGGCCCGGAATGAAGCGCCGCGCGAGACCGGTTTGTTCATCCCAGTCGTATGGCTTGGCGCCAGGGGGGATCGGGCTCTGGTCGAGCGGCGGCGCGACCCAGGCTTCGCTGAACTGCGGGCGCGGAAACGGCGTCTGCGAGGTCGCCAGATTGGCGTCGGAGAGCACGACCACGACCATGTTGAACGTTTCTGCGATCCTGCGCGCGGTGATGATCGAGTAGAAGCAATCCTCGATGGTCGCCGCCGCGAGCACGACCTTCGGCGCGTCGCCGTGGCTGCCGAACATCGCGGTCAACAGGTCGCCCTGCTCCGCCTTGGTCGGCTGCCCGGTCGACGGGCCGCCGCGCTGCACGTTGACCACCACCAGGGGTATCTCCGCCATCACCGCAAGCCCGATGGCCTCCTGCTTGAGCGAATACCCGGGTCCGGAGGTGATCGTCACCGTGCACTTGCTGGCGTACGAGGCACCGATGGCGAAGGCGCAGGCGGCGATCTCGTCCTCGGCCTGGTGCACCATGCCCCCCACCTTCTCGAACGCGTCGGACAGGTAATGCGACGCCGAGGTCGCCGGGGTGATCGGATACATGGCGCAGATTTCCATGCCCGAAGCGAGCACGCCCAGGGCGAGGGCCGTGTTGCCGTTGACGACGATCTGCGGCTCGGAGGCCCGCACCGCCGGAATCGAATACTTGAAATCGAGGTTGCCTTCGGCCCAGGCGTAACCGGCGTCGAGCAGCGCCACGTTGGTCTTGACCACCGCGGCGGCCTTCTTGCCGAAGGTGATCGCGATCTGCTCGCGGGCCAGCTGCAACTCGAGGCTGTAGATGCTGCACAGCATGCCCAGCGCGAACATGTTCTTGCCGCGGCGCGCGTCGGCGGCGACGGCCCGGCACTCGCGCTCCATCGGCACCTCGTAGACGTTGTAGCCGGAGGCGATGAGCCGCTCGTAGGTTTCGGTATACGAATCGGCGACCTTCGGATCGGCGTCGTCGCGCCACATGCTCTCCAGCAGGATGACGCAACCTTGCTTGAGCTCGCCGGCCCGGACCCGGCCGAGCAGGACCTGCTCGTTGAAGGCCACCACCAGGTCGGTCTCGTCGCCGCCGTTGGTCACCTGGCGCGAGCCCAGGCGGATGCGGTTGCCGCTCGCCCCGGCGACGCTGCGTGCCGGCGGCCGGATTTCCGCCGGAATGATTTCCACCGTCCACACGCCGTTGCCCATGCGCGCGGCGATGGCCCCGAGCGCCTGGCCGCAGCGCTGCGCCCCCTCGCCCGAGTCGCTGATGATCTCGACCACGTGCTCCTTGAGCGTGGCCGCGGCTTTTCTTCCCGGCGTCGCGCGCCCCTGGCGCGGTTGCCTGGCCACGGGTTTGGCAAGGGTGATTTCGGTCATGGTGATGGCTCTTGGCGGTGGCTTTTCTCAGGTTGTGCCGGCTAGGCGACGCGGATGCGCGCGAAATTCCGCTCTCTCACGTCGATGCCGAAGCACCGGGCGGGGCGGTCGGAGGTGTCACCCCGGTACGGCGTGTCGGCATCGCGCAGTCCGAGGTAGGCCTTCATGCTGCGCGCGGCCTTGCGGCCCGCACCCATCGCCTCGATCACCGTGGCGGCGCCGGTGACGATGTCGCCGCCGGCGAACACGCCGGCGACCGAGGTGGCGAGATCGGCGTCGGTGTCGATGTAGCCGCGGGCGTTGAGCTTGAGCTTCGAGGTCTGGCCCATGATCGGGTTGGCGTTGGTTCCGATCGCGAACACGACCAGATCGACCTCCAGCTCGTGCTCGCTGCCGGCGATCGCCACCGGGCGCCGGCGGCCCGATTGATCGGGCTCGCCCAGCTCCATGCGCATGCAGCGCATGCCGCGCACGCCGCCCTTGCCGTCGTTCAGGACCTCGATCGGATTGGTGAGCCAGCGGAAGTCCACGCCTTCCTCCTCGGCATGGTGGACTTCCTCGCCGCGTGCCGGGCACTCGGTGCGGCTGCGCCGGTAGACGCAGTACACCTTCTCGGCACCCAGGCGCAGGCAGACCCGCATCGCGTCCATCGCCGTGTTGCCGGCACCGACCACCGCCACCCGCTGCCCGAGCGGGAGCGGCGTATCGTAGTTGGGGAATTCCTTGGCCCGCATCAGGTTGCAGCGCGTCAGGAGCTCGTTGGCCGAGAGCACGCCGTTGAGCGCATCGCCGGGAATGCCCAGCATCGCCGGATACCCGGCTCCGGTGCCGATGAACAGGGCGTGGAATCCCATCTCATCGAGCATCTGCTCGATGGTGAACAATCGCCCGACCAGGGTGTTGCATTCGAATTTGACGCCAAGCTTGTAGAGGTTGCGGATTTCGGCGTCGATCACCTCGTTGGGAAGACGAAAATCGGGGATGCCGTACTTGAGCACCCCGCCGGGCTGGTGAAACGCCTCGAACACCGTCACGTCGCAGCCGGCCTTGGCCATGTCGGCGGCGCAAGCCATCCCCGCCGGACCCGAGCCGACGATGCCGACCCGGAAGTCGTTGCGCTCGATGTAGGGCAGATTGCTCCAGCCTTCGGCGATGGCGCGGTCGCCCACGAAACGCTCGAGGCGGCCGATTGCCACCGGCTTAAGCGTCTGGCCGACCGTGCACACGCCCTCACACTGGTTCTCCTGCGGGCACACCCGGCCGCACACCGCGGGCAGCAGATTGGTGGCGGCGATCACATCGTAGGCAGCGCGGAAGTCCTTCTGGCCGAGCTTCTCGATGAAGCCGGGAATGTCGATGCCCACCGGGCAGCCGCGCACGCACGGCTGGTCGGGACAGAGCAGGCAGCGCTCCGACTCGAGCAGCGCCTCCTCCAATCCGTAACCGCGGGACACCTCCTCGAAGTTCTTGACCCGTTCTGAAGGCGCCTGCTCGCGAACCGGCGTTCGCTCCTGGGGTATGGTGCGTATGGTGCGCTTCTTGGCCACTTAGCCTCCCCGGGCGTCATCGAAGGGATCGGGCAGCTCGAGCAGCTCCGAGGAAGCCCCGCCGGCGCGTGCGGAGGACTGCGCGGCCAACGCGCCCAGAGTCGTCTCGCTTCTCATCCGGCAGGTTTCCGACCAGCGCTCGCGCGCGGCCTTTTCTTCCGCCGCGAAGCGCCTCAACCTGGAGATCAGGTCGTCGAAATCGACCAGGTGGCCGTCGAAATCCGGGCCGTCGACGCAGGCGAACTTCACTTCGCTGCCGATCTTGACCCGGCACCCGCCGCACATTCCCGTGCCGTCGACCATCAGCGGGTTGAGGCTCACCACGGTCTTGATCTTGTGCGGGCGGGTCGCCTCGGCGCAGCCACGCATCATCACCGGCGGGCCGATGGCCACGCATTCGTCGATGTCCGGATGCTTCTCGATGGCCCGCCTGATGCCCTCGGTAACCAGCCCTTTGATGCCGCTCGAGCCGTCGTCGGTGCACACGATGAGCTCGTCGCAACAGGCGTTGAACTTGTCCGTCCAGAACATCAGCTCCTTGCTGCGGAAGCCGAGCACGCCGATGACGTAGGCGCCAGCCTCCTTGAAGGCGCGCGCCTGGGGGTAGATCGGCGCCACGCCAAGCCCGCCGCCGACGCAGATCACCTTCTTCGCGCCGCTCACCGGGCTGGGGATGCCCATCGGCCCGACGACGGCATGCAGCGTGCTGCCGACGCGGCAGCGCTGCTGCATTTCCCTGGTCGTCTTGCCGACCGCCTGGATGACCAGGGTAATGGTTCCCTTGTCGCGGTCGAAGTCGGCGATGGTGAGCGGTATGCGCTCGCCGTGCTCGTGGGACATGACGATCACGAACTGGCCGGCGCGCGCCGCCCGGGCCATCAGCGGGTGCCGGATCTCGAGCAGATAGGTGACGTCGGAGAAATCCTCGCGCGCCACGATCTCGAAAACCGATTGACTCATTGCCGTCACCTCCGCGCTGCCCGGACCAAGCCTTCATGCCGCTTGCGCCGAAGCCTGTAGTTGTCGCGACACCGGAACGCATTCATGTGACGGTGATTCTACCCACGCCGCTTCGCCATTACAGCTTCAAACTGCCGATTCCTTGATCTGCGTCACGATTTTCGAAGAAAAGCAATTGCCCGCATTCGAAATTCGGGCCGCCAGCCACGCGACACGGCAAAGACACGGCGCTTTGACCTAGGTCAAGTGCCTGTCGCCGCGCTGTCGTAAGGTGACAACCTGTATCCAACGCCCATCTCGCAATCGCGGGATGCGCATCGTGCCGTGGCTATCGGCGCATCGAGGGGATCGACGGCGGCAAACGATGATGAACCACGCTCGGCGAGATTGCCGCACGGGAGCGCGGCATCGAATGATTCCTCCAGGGACAGGCGCGGGACGGCGCCGCGCGCGCCGCTTCCTGCCATGCGTCCTCCTGTTGGCGCTGTGCGCCGTCGCTTGCCTGCCGTCGCTCGCGGCTCCGGCCCGCACGGCGACGGCGCCCGAGGTCAACGACACCTGCCTCGCCTGCCACGGCGACAAAGACGCCAAGCGCGCCGATGGCCGCTCGATTTTTGTCGACGCCGCGACCTTCGCCCAGTCCGTGCACGGCGAGATGCAGCTGCAGTGCACCGGCTGCCACACCGATGTATCGCCGCAGAAGCTGCCGCACCCGGAAAAGCTAAAGCCCGTGGACTGCGGCAACTGCCATGCCACGCAGGTCAAGGAGTACAGCGCGACCGTTCACGGCAAGGCCCGCCAGGGCGGCAATACCTCCGCCGCAACCTGCACCGACTGCCATGGCCTGCATGACATCCGGCGCAGCAAGGACCCGGCGTCGCGCACCAATCACGCGAACCTCGAGGCGACCTGCGGACAGTGCCACGGCAACCCGGCGATGGTGCAGAAGGCGAACCTTCCAGGCGGCAATATCGTCAGCATGTTCCACGACAGCATCCATGGCCGCGCCCTGACCGGGGCCGCGGCAGCTTCGGCACCGACCTGCACCAACTGCCACGGCGCGCACTCGATCCTGCCCAGGTCCGACCCGGAAAGCAGGACCAGCCGCGCCAAGATTCCGGACACCTGCGGCAGCTGTCACAAGCAGGAACGCTCGCAATACGCTACCAGCATCCATGGGCAGATGTGGCAGGATGGCAACCTGGGGGCGCCGGTCTGCAGCGACTGCCACACCGCGCATCAGATCAGCCAGCACGACCAGCCGAGCTTCCGGACCGGGCTGGTCAACGAATGCGGCAATTGCCATGCCGCGTACCTGTCGACGTATCGCGACACCTTCCACGGCCAGGTCACGGCGCTCGGTTACTCGAGCATGGCGACCTGTGCCTCGTGCCACGGTTCGCACGGGATCCTTCCGGCCTCCAATCCGGCATCGACCGTGTCGGCGCAGAACCGGCTCAAGACCTGCCAGCAATGCCACGCGGGGGCGAGCGCGAATTTCGCCAACTACGACCCCCACGCCAACCGCCACGATCGCGCGCGCAACCCGTTCTATTACTATGCCGCGTCGTTCATGGACCTGCTGTTGATCGGAGTATTCGGCTTTTTCGGTATCCACACGCTGCTCTGGCTCATGCGGTCGCTGCGCGCCCGGTTCTCGCGCGGCACCCGTGACGGCGGCGCCGGGGAGAAGCATTGATGTCGAGCGTTAGCAAACCTGCACCCGAGGCCGCGCCAGCGGGCAATGCCCGGCGGCGGGCGCTACTACCGGCGCTTCACCCGCGCCGAGCGCATCATGCACTCGCTGCTCATGCTGTCCTTCGTCGGCTGCGCGCTGAGCGGGTTGCCGCTGCTCTACTCGGCCAAGCCATGGGCGGCCGTGCTCGCCCACCTGCTTGGAGGCTTTCAGGCGGCCGGAGCCATTCACCGCGTCTGCGCGTTCGTCATGCTGGCGACCTTCGCCAGCCATGTCGTGATCCTGGTTCGCCGCGCCATCGCGCGCAAGAATTTCCTGGGCCTTCTCTGGGGGCCGGACTCGATGGTGCCGCAGCCGCAGGATGCGGTCGACATGTACCGCAATTTCAGATGGTTCGTGGGCCTCGGGCCGCAGCCGCAGTTCGACCGCTGGACCTACTGGGAGAAATTCGACTACTGGGCCGTGTTCTGGGGCATGGCCATCATCGGCGGCTCCGGGCCTGCTGCTGTGGTTCCCAGTCTCGCTGGCCCACCTGCTCCCGGGCTGGATGTTCAACCTCGCGACGCTCGTCCATGGCGAGGAAGCGCTGCTCGCCGTTGGCTTCATCTTCACCATCCACTTCTTCAACTCGCATCTGCGCCCCGAGAAGTTCCCCATGGACACGGTCATCTTCACCGGGCGCATTTCCGAACATGAGCTCAAGCTCGAGCGCGGCGTGGAATACGAGCGGCTGACGCGCGAAGGGCGGCTCGCGGCGAAGGAAGCGCCGCCGCCCACGCTCGAAGCGCAAGCCTGGGGCTGGTTTGTCGGCGGCGCCGCGCTGCTCCTGGGCATCGTTGCCATCGTCCTGATCGTGTACAGTGTCTTTGAGTGAACCGGCATGCCCCCGGACACTTCGCTGGCGGCGATCATGGCAACCGGTTGCCCGTACCTGAGAGGAAACGCGCGATGAGGATCCGCCTGGGTCGCCACTTTCATCCTCGGAGGCGTGGCGACCCTCGTCGTCGCCGCGATCGCCCTGGCGATGCTTGCCACGGGCGGGATCGTCGCCTGGGAATACTCGAACAGCGACGCCTTCTGCACCAACATGTGCCACGCGGTGCACCCCGAGGAGCCGAAAGCGCACGCGGCGTCGTTCCATGCCCGAGTGCATTGCGTCGAGTGCCACATGGGCCGCCTGTCGACCCTGCAGCTCATGGCGATCAAGCCGACCCACATCAACGAGCTCTGGGGCATGATCGTCGGCTACGAGCGGCCGACGATGAGCCACAGCCTGCGCCCGGCGCGCGAGTCGTGCGAGGCCTGCCACTGGCCCGAGGCACGCCACGACGACACGGTGCGCGTGAAGTACCGCTACGCCGACGACGCCAAGAGCACGCGAGAGCCAGACCACGCTGCGCATGCATACCGGCACCGGCGCAGGGCTCGCGCCAGCGGCTCCAACGAAACCGACGTCTCAGCTTCAGCCCGGGGACCCGGGTCGCCAAGGGCATCCACTGGCACATCGCCCAGGACCTCGAATACGTGGCGCTTGACCCGCAGAAGCAGAAGATCGCGCTGGTCGAGCTGCACGACGCCAAGGGCAACGCGACGGCGACGTATTTCGATCCTACCGCCGGGGTGAGCCGCGCCGATGTCGACAAAATGCCCCGCCGGCGCATCGATTGCATCGACTGCCACAACGCGTCGGGACATCCGTTCAGCAATCCGGCCGACCTCGTCGACGACGCGCTGGAGGAAGGCCGCATCGACCGCAGCCTGCCGGGGATCAAGACCCGCTCCGACGCCATCATCGAGAAGGCTGCCGGCATATCCGGTCCGGAAGACGAGCGCGCGGCCAAGTTCGCCGCGGTGATCGCAGCACTCGCGCCGCATGGCGACCAGAAGCCCAAGGCCAAGGAGGCCGAGCAGAAGTTCGCCGCAGAAATGCAGCGCATCCTGCTCCTGTCGTCGTTCGCCGCTCCGGACCTGACCTGGAAGAATTTCCCGAACAACGTGGGCCACAAGGACTTTCCGGGCTGTTTCCGCTGTCACGACGGCAAGCATATGAACGCGGCTGGCGAGGCGATCCGCCTGCAGTGCACGCTCTGCCACGCCCTGCCCCAGGTGGTGGCCGAGAACGGCGTGCGCAGCGTCGTGTCCACGGTCAGCCCCGATCTGACGCCGCCCTCGAGCCACGAGGAGCCGAACTGGATGCACGATCACCGCACCCAGGTCGACAGCAGCTGCGGGGCCTGTCATGGCAAGATCCAATGGGGGACCGACGGCGGCAGCTTCTGCTCCAATCCGGCCTGCCACGGGCGCAAGTGGCCCGAGATGGACCTCGATGCCCACCAGGCGGCGCCGGCAGAAGACGCCAAACCTGCAGCTCCTGCCCAACCGGCTGCACCCGGCAAGTCGAAGAAAGTAAACAAGGCCGAGGTCGGCTCGCGGCGCGAGGGGAACGGCTAGAGACAGCCGCCTGTCGCGTGCGCGGCGGACGCGTCAATAGCGTTTTCGCTTGCGGTCCCGGCGCGGAGAAGCGGGCGAGCAGCCGCAGCGCACGGGGGCAAAAGAAAGCCGGCGTTTACGCCGGCTTCTCTTCCTGCACCTGGCGAGGCAACCTACATCGAGAGCACCCACTTGACCAGGGTCTTCACATCGTCGGGCGAGGCCTTGACGGACGGATGCCCCTTGGCACCGCTGACCTTGGCAACCAGCATCGCTTCGGCGTCGGCCTTGCCCTTGTACTTGGCGGCGACATCCTTGAACGCCGGGCCCACTTTCTTGGTATCGATGGCGTGGCAGTTAAGACAGCCGCTGCTCTTGGCGAGGGCTTCCTGCGCAACTGCCGCGCCGGTGGCGCACAACGCAAACGATGCTACTACCGCCATGGTGATCAATTTCATGCACACTCCTTCCGTTGCGGATAATCTCGTATGATAGCGTGGAATGCCGACTTCTGGCTGGCGTCATGGCGGAGCCCGGGTGAAGCCCGCGCGCGCCGGTACGTCCGGCCCAGCCCAAGTGCCGCGCAACGAGACGAAACGCAGCCCGTGGAAATCCGCAGATCTGCACTCATCGGCCGCCCGGCGGCGAGCACCTTCGATCTGATTGAAGCAGCCGAGCATTACCCTGAGTTCCTTCCCTGGTGTGCCGACGCAGTCATCCTCGAGCGCGACCCCAGCGTGGTGGTGGCGCGCCTGACGCTCAACTATCACGGCCTGCACTTCGACCTGACGACCCGCAATCCGAAGCGGCGTCCGGACTGGATGGCGATCTATCTTGAGCGCGGACCCTTCCGGCGCTTCGAGGGCGAGTGGCGGGTGCTCGAGCTCTCGCCGGAGGCCTGCAAGATCGAATTCACGCTGCGCTACGAATTCAACAGCGCGCTCGTGGGCAGGCTCGCCGGCACGGTGTTCGACGGGATTGCCGACAAGCTCGTCGACGCCTTCGCCCTTCGTGCCGAGAATAGCCTCAGCCCGGCGGCACGCGGCATCGATCAGCATTCGTTTCCAACCGGAGAATCGCCATGACCGATCAAGCCCTGGTATTGGCTCTCAAGCAGTCGCACCTGGGTCGCGAGCTCTCGCCCGAGCAGGTGGCGACGCTCGCCGCGCACCTCGTGTTTCGCGACCTGAAATCCGACGAGGTCCTGGTCCGGGAAGGCGCCTCCGACGACCATCTCTACGTCATCGTAAGCGGCGTTCTGGGCGTGATCAAGAATGCCGCCACGCCCGAGGCGGTAACGCTGTTCGCGCTTAACGCTGGCGACCTGGTCGGGGAACTCAGCTTCATCGACCAGACTCCCCATTATGCGTCGCTGGTCGCGCTCGGCCCGACCCGCGTGTTCGGGCTCGAGCGCGAGTCACCTCGAGGCTTTGCTGCTGCAGCATCCGGAACTCGTCTATAGGGTGATGCGCGCGATCATCCGTACCGTACACCAGATTCAGCGGCGACTGTCGATGCAATCAGTCGAGCTCACCAACTACATCTACAAGCAGCACGGCAAGTACTAGCCGCGGGTCGGCCGTTCGCTACTTGAAGGTATCGAACTTGTAGTTGGCAAGCACGTAGACTATGTTTTCGTTGTAGTTGGTGAACGCCTTGTAGCCGTTGAGATAGCTCTGCGACGTGCTGTTGGACACGCCGGGGTACGGGATGGTGGATTGATAGCCGTTGTAGGCGGCGTCGCTGTAGCGCCAGCGGTCGTACGCGTAGCCTAGCGTGAACGACCAGTTCTTGCTGTACTCGTAAATGCCCTTGAGGTTGAGCGAGGTGTGCGTCGAGTTGTCGTAGGCGTTGATCGGCAGCGGGTTGCCGTAGTTGTTCTGGCTGACGGTATTCGCCGAACCGCCGGTCGAGTAGTACAGGATCGAGCCCTTGACCATCAGCCGCTCCATCGCCGGCCAGTCGACGCCGAGGCCCACCACCCAGTTGTTGTCCGAATTGCTCGCCGACCAGTTGTAGGCGATCGAGTTCGGCGCCGTGGCCGGGTCGAAACAGTCGGTCGCGGTCACCGGCGGGGTGCCGCTGGTCGTCGGGCAGGTGCCGGCATTGACGTTGCGGTGGCTCGAGTTATAGACAATGTGCTCGTAATCGCCAAACGCCGACAGGCGCAGGTGCTCCGAATCGCCCCAGGAGCCGCTGAGGTAGGCCTCCTGGCGATTGTCCCCCGTGCGCCCGAGGGTGATGTCCTGGTAGGTGTTGTTGGTCCAGGTCGCCTCGAGGTCGAGATCGAGCATCGGCGTCGGGCTCCAGTCGGCCCAGAGCTTGAACTGATTCCGGTTCAGATTCGACTCGTCGAAACGGGATGTGAACCGGTCCAGGTAGGCAGGATCGTTGGCGTCGACGCCGACGTCGCCGAGCAGATAATCGGAGCGGCGCTGCAGGTAGGTGTACTTCAGCCGCAGGCTGACGTTCTCGAACTGCGTATTCTTCCACTCCACGAAGAACCGGTTGTAGTCGATGTTGTTGTAATCGAGCGCGGTTCTGCGGTCGTGCTCTGGTAGTCGTAGCCCGCGCCCAGGCGGTTCGCGGGCGCGAAGCGCCAGTAGGCGTCGAAGCCGACCTGGTTCTTGGTGAACGCGTATTGCAGGCTCTGGCAGATCCCGCCGCAGTTGACGATCGAGTTGGCGCCGTAGATCACGTCGGTGGAATCGTTGTTGCGCTTGTAGTAGTTGTAGTAGATGCGCGTGTCGACGTTCGGGGCAGGAATGGACGACAGGGCGACGGTGAAGATATTGTTGTCGATCTTGCCGTTGAACTGGCTGACATTGGGATCGGTCGGGCCATAGTAATTCGGCGGCGAGCCGTTGAGCGCCGTCTGCGCCAGGTCAACGTCTGCTCTTCGTCTCCGACCAGGTGTAGCGCATGGCCAGCATCGAGCGCAGCGGCAGCTCGCGGAACGTCGCTTCGGCGATGACGCGCTGGAAATGGTTGTCCGGCGCGAGGTACGTCGTGTCGAGCTGTTGCTGCCGAAGAACGGGTTCGTCCACTGCAGCGTCTCGTCGCTGTTGTTGAACTTGCTGTAGTCCCAGCGCAGCGCGAACGTCAGCTTGCCCGACTGGTAGCCGCCCTCGACGCCGGCAGTTGGTGGTGTAGTTCTGGACCGGGATCGGCGAGGTCGACGTAGCCGTTGCCGGGGCTCGTGCCGTTGGACGCCGGAGCCGACCTTGGTGCCGTCGAACTTCACCTGGTTGCCGTCGACGCGGAAGTACCACGGGCTGTTCTTCTGCCACTCGAAGTAGCCGCCGGCGTCCGTGCGCTCGTAGCCCAGGTTGATACGAGTTCCAGGTCGCCGCAGGTTCGTGCTGCGGGAACGTCGCCGTCAGCGCCGTTCCGCCGACGCCGTTGTACGGCGTCGAGTCGCGTTGGTCGGGAAGTTGTGCGGGATCGTCGTTGAGGTAGGCCGCCGGCCTTGAACGACGTCGTACATGCCGCCGCGCAGGAACATGAACTGGTCGGTGCGGCCGAAGTTCTCGCCGTAGCCCTGGAACCAGGTCGTGCTGTTGCGGCCCTGCGCGCACGATGCTCGACAGCGCGCCGTTGCCGAGGTCCTGGTACTCCTCGAGCTTCGCGGCTTGTCCGGCCGCGTTCTCGTTGTTGTAGATGCCCCCGATCGTCGCGCGCGCCCTGCACGCGCATCGGGTCGTCGTCGCTCTGCGCGAACGCCGGTGCGGCGACGAACAGGCTGGCGATGAGGGTGGAAAGCAGCTTCTTGCTCATGGTTGTCTCCCGACCCTAGCGCGATGAAGAACTGGCCGCGGTTGGCCCGGCGCGTTGCGAGCCGTGGATCGCGCTGTGGCAGTTGAGGCAGGCGCGGGCGACGAGGCGGGTGCTCACGCCCGGGTTGGGCTGGCCGTCCGTTGCCGAACAGCGGTAGTTGCCGTCGTTCCGGATCCCGGCGGGCAGATGAAGCCGCCGGCCGCACCGTAGACCGTGCCGGGGTGCCGCGCTCCGTCGTGGCAGTCCTGGCAGAGGTTCGGCGCGTGCTCGTTCAGGAGCTTGTAGTGCACCGAGCCGTGCGGGTTGTGGCAGGTCACGCAGTTCTCTTCGACCGGCGGATGGTTGAACACGTACGGACCGCGCTTGTCGGCGTGGCACGAGTAGCACTGGTCGTTGATCGTCGGCTGCTTGAGCATCGCCGGCGTGATCGCGCCGTGCGGGTTGTGGCAGTCGGTGCACTTGACCTTGCCTTCCTGGATCGGATGGTGCGACGGCTTGAACGTCGCCGCGCGGATCGTGCTGGTGGCAGGTGCCGCAGAGGTCCGCCTGGTTCGGCAGGAACGTCGTCGTGAACTTGTTGATCGTCGGGGCGAGCTTCTTGCCGTGGATGCTGTGGCAGTTCGTGCACGCGACCTCGTTGAGCGAGTGCTTGCCCGAGGTCCAGAACGCGAGGTTGCGGTTGCCGCGTGGCAGGTCAGGCACACCGCGGCTGCTTCTGCGCCGGCACGCCCGGCCCGAACGGGTTGTCCGGCTTGGCCTTCATCGGGTCCTTCAGGTGCTCGCTGGCGTCGCCGTGGCAGGCCTGGCACATGCTGCCGTTGGCATCGTTCTTTGCGCCGTGCGCCGTCAGCACAATCGAGTTGTGCTCCAGCTGGTGGCAGTTGGCGCGAAATGGGCTTTGCTGTCGCCGCGAACTCCGGCTTCGCCGCCCCCGTTCGGCTGCTTGTGCCGGCTGCTGCGCCGACGCTGCGCCGCCCAGGAAGAATACAAACAGAACGCCAAGCCCGTGTACCGCAAAGGAGATGTTGAGTCGCATGAGCGTCCCCTCCCTCTGTGCTGCGACCGACTCTTCCTGCCCTGGCGCGCGCCTGCTGCGCGCGACTCCCGCTACGTCGAAACCCCTCAGCCAAGCTTAGCTCAGTTTCCGGAGTTTCGACGGCGGCAAGCATGACCTAAGTCAAGATGCTTGCCGCCGGCACGATCGGCTGTTGCGCAAATGACACACGCCCAAGACAAAGACCGGGGTGTTCGAAAGGCTCTCGGCTGGCCGCACCAGCTGATCGGTCGCGCCATGACCCAGATCAAGTCGGCGCGATGCTTGCCAAGCGACGATGACGGATTGGCGGGGTCGCCGATCTGGCCGGCACCCCGATCGAGCCTTACGGCAGTCACAAAACGGACGCACAGACCAGCGCGCAGCCATGCCAGTCATTGAACCGCCGCCTACCCAAGCCGCGGCCGAGGCCGCGATCACTCGCGTCCTGACTGCGGAGCGCGACGCGCTCGAGACGATTGCGCAGGCACTGCGCGACGCTGAGGCGATGAACGAAAATGCGCGTGCCGCGGCGCGCGCGCTCGGCGAGCGCACCGAGCGGCGCATTCGCGCCGTGCGCGGCGCATTCGCCGCACGCGTCGCCGCCGAGGTCGCGGCCATCGATGCCCAGGCCGCGGCACAGGATGCGGGGCAGCCTCTGTCGGCAGACGAACTCGACCGTCTCGAGCGCGCGGTTGCGGCGCTTGCGGCCGAGCTCACGGGGGGGATGGCGATGACACGCGAAGGCGATCTCGACTACGCCTGGGCGCGTGTTTGCGCCCGGCTTGGCGAACGTCCCGACGAAGTGGCGTGGCGCTCGATCGAACTGATCCGCGATCTGCCGGCGCTGCTCGACGCGGCGCGCGGCCCCGCCTTTCGGCGCTGGCTGGTCGGGGTCACGCCCGACGCAGGGCCGCACGCGATCGAGGCCTCCTTCTTGCGCGCTGGCGCGCGCTGGTAGGCGAGGTGGCGAGCTGGATGCCGGCCGAGTGGCAGCCCGCGGTGGAGTGGGCGGGCGTGCTCGCCGAGCTCCCCGCCCTGCAGCACCTGGCGCGCAAGGGTGAAGCGCTGCCCTGGATGCAGGAAGACCCGCTTTATCGGGAGCTCTGCGGCCGCGAGTCCCGTCGCTGGGCTGGGCCGCCTTGCGCCACTCGCGGCGGCGTGGAGCGATCCGGACGCAATGCTCTCTGCCTGGCGCGCGGAATGGGGTCGCCGCATCCCGCGCGGCGCGTTCGTCGACAGCGTGCTCCTCGACGCGCTTGCGCGTGCGCTCGCCGTGCATCGCGCGGCCCTCGCGCCGGGTTCATTGGCCGACGGAATGGGGCTGCTGCGCGGCCTTGCTGATTCGGGCCTGCGCTTGTTCCGCCGCGCGACTCTGGATCCGGCGGCTGCGTTCATCTTCCTCGCGCCTGTGCGCGCTCGACCTCGAGCGCCTGCGCGGCGAACTCCTTCGCCGCGCGATCTTTCCCGAGCTTGAGCCTTGCCGCATGATCCGCCCGGAACCCGCGCGATGGTTTGAGATCCTCGCCGCACGCGATGACGCGGTGCTGGTGCTCGAGGCGCTCGCGGCGACTGGCGCGGTCGAATTCGAGGCAAGACCCGACGCGGCGCAGAGCTCGCTGCTCGCCGACGTGTGGCCGCGCCTGCAGCAGTTCGCCGAGTACACGCGGCGCTACCACGCCTACTGGCCTCAGGCGAGAGGCGCGCCGCATGCGTTCACGGAGCCGCCCGCGGAAGTGCTCGCGCGCTGTCTGGCCCGGATCCATGCCTGGGCGCAGGAAGCTGAGCCGGTGATCGCGCAGCTGCAGCGCGTTGCGGCCGAACGGACCGAACTGCTGTTGTGGCAAAGGGTGCTCGGCGCGATGGCCGGGTCCACCATCGACTTCTCGCAGCTGGCCGCGGCCGGCCCACTTGCCCAGACGCGCCTGTTCATCTTTCCACCCGGAAGCGAGCCGAACATTGCGCCCGAAGCGCTGATACGCCAGTTCACCGTCGACGGGCGGCTGCACGCGCTCGCACTCGGCACCGCCGCGGCCTTGCAGCCGCTGGCGGTGCAGGTGGCGGCGTTCAAGGGAGCGTCCTATGCACTGCCGGCTTGGCTGCATACCGACGCGGCGCAGAACGCGGCCTACATTGCCGCCCGGCTCGAGGCGCTGGAGCGCCAGGAAGCGGAGCTGAACGCGACCCTCGGCGCCCTGCACGAGCGCCACGGGCTGCCGGCTGCGCTCGGCGACGCGGGCCATCTGCAGTGGGTGATCCAGAACGTGCCCGTGTTCGAATCGGCCGGGCTGTTCTGCCGGATCACCGGCTGGACGAGCGAGTTCTCCGGCGATCGGCTCGCGCTGCGCTCGAGCGCTCGGGCGCGCGCGCGATCCTCCACTATCCCCCGTCGCCGCAAGGCGCGAGGCCGCCGCTGATCCTCGCCAACCCGCGGTGGGCGCGTCCGTTCGAGATCTTCATCCGCGCCCTGGGCATGCCGGCGCGCAACGAGGCCGATCCGACCGCGCTGCTCGCGATCGTCGTGCCGCTGATGTTCGGCTACATGTTCGGCGATGTCGGCCAGGGGCTGGTCATCGCCGGCGCCGGTTTCCTGCTGCGCAAGCGCTGGCCGATGGCGCGCCTGTTCATCGCCGGCGGCATCGCGGCGAGCCTGTTCGGAGTGCTCTTCGGCAGCGTATTCAGTCTCCAGGGCGTGATCGCGCCGCTGTGGGTCGAGCCGCTCGCCGATCCGCTCACGGTGCTGGTGGTGCCGCTCTACGGCGCGGCGGTGCTGCTGACCGTCGGCCTGCTGCTGAACGCGATCGAGGCCTACTGGCGGCACGAGCTGCGCGGATGGTTCTGCAGCGAGGTGTGGCTCGCCGTCGTCTACGTCGCGCTCCTGGTCGGCGTCCTGCGTCCGGGCGCGTTCGTCGTGGCCGCCGGCGCCGCGGCCGCGTTCTGCTTCGGCCGCGCCTATGCCGCACGCAAGCTGACGGCGGCGCCCTGGTCGCGCATCGCCGAACTCGTGGAACGAACGCTGCAGATCCTGATCAACACGCTTTCCTTCGCGCGCGTGGGCGCGTTCGCGCTCGCGCACGCCGGGCTCTCGTCGGCCATCGTGGCATTGATGGACGCCAGCGACAGCATGGCCGTCAAAGTCGCCGTGCTCGTCGCCGGCAACCTCGTCGTGCTGGTGCTGGAAGCGATGGTGGTCTCGATCCAGACCACGCGGCTCGTGCTGTTCGAATTCTTCACCCGGTTCCTGGTCGCGCAAGGGCGCGTGTTCCGCCCGGTGCCGGCTCCACCTTTCCTCGCGCAGGAGCATTAGATGAAAAGGACCTCTTCGACCTTCGTGATCGCCTTGGCGGCCTTGTCGGCGGCCATCGCATTCGCCGCCACGGCGCTGCTCGTCGCGGCGCCGTCGGTGCTGGCTGCCGGCACCGCTGCCCCGGGCGGTGCCGCGCTCTCGGGCGACGCGGCGAGCTTCGGCTTGCTCGCCGCAGCGCTGGCGACCGCGCTCGCCGCCCTGGGCGCGGGGTTTGCGGTGGCCAAGGTCGGCGCGGCGGCGATCGGCGCGCTGGCCGAAAAGCCCGAGCTCTTCGGTCGGCTGCTGATCTTCGTCGGCCTGGCCGAGGGCATCGCCATCTACGGCCTGATCGTCTCGATCCTGATCCTCAATCGCCTCGGCTGATGGCGACCGTGACTTACATCGGCGACGAAGCGAGCGCGCGCGGGGTTCCGGCTCGCCGGCGCAGCCGTCATCGTGCCGCGCCCCGGCGAGGAAGCGGCGGCGCTGGCCGCGGCGCGCAGCCGGGCAGCGCTGGTGCTCATCTCCGCCGCCGCCGCGGCAAGGATCGCCCGCCGGTGATATCGATGCGGCGCAGGCCGCGCTCGCCCCGCTCACGCTGGTCGTGCCGGATCTGCAGGGGAGTCGTCGCCGCGCCCGATCCTGCGCCGCGCTTGCGCCGGCAGCTCGGCCTGGAGGTGGCGCCATGACGCTTGCGCTGCGCGGGAGCAGGCGCTGCTGGAGCTGGTCGAAGCCGACCGCGCGCAGCGCTGCGACGCGATCATGGGCGAGGCGCGAGCGCGCGGCCGCGACGATGCTCGCGGCGGCACATGCCGAGGCCCGCAACCGGATCCGCAGCACTTTCGAGAGCGAACGCGAGCAGTATGCCGCTCGCCTTGCGGCCGCCCAGGCAAGACTGCAGACCCACCGCCGTCTGCACGACCAGCGGCGCGCCGCGGCGCTGGTTGCGGCCGGCTGGCAGCGGCTGCCGGCGGCGCTGTGCGCCCGCTGGCAGCACCCGGAGTGGCAACGCACCTGGCTGCAATGGGTCGGTTGCGGCGGCCCGCGTCGCGCTGCCGCGCGGTGCCTGGCGGATCGCGCATGCGCCGGATGGCCAGACGACGCGCGCGCCGCGCTCTGCCCGGTCGCTCGCGCAGGAGCTCGGTGCCGCGCCGCAACTGTTTGCCGACGAGACGATACAGGCCGGCCTTAGAGTCTCGCTCCGGCCGGATCATGATCGACTGCACGCTCGAGGGCCTGCTCGCCGATCGCGCCGAGATCGGCGCCGGGCTGCTGCGGCAGCTGGAGCTGGTGCGATGAGCCGGGCCACGATCCGCTGGATCGCCGGGCCGGTGCTGCACGCGGTCGCCAGCGGCCCTTTCGCGCTGCGCGAGGCCGTTCGCGTCGGCGACAGGCGCTGCTGGGCGAAGTGGTGCGCCTCGACGGCGACCAGATCGTGGTGCAGGTCTACGAGGACACGACCGGGCTCAAGCCTGGCGCCGCGGTCGAGGGCAACGGCCTGCCGCTTGCGATCCGTCTCGGGCCCGGATTGCTCGGCCACATCTTCGACGGGCTGCTGCGCCCGCTCGCCGGCACCGACTCGGCCTTCGTGCGCCCGGGAATGCGCGACGCGGCGCCGGGAACTTTCGCCTTCTCGCCTCGACTGGCACGCGGCGCGGTGATCGGCGGCGGAGCCATCCTCGGCGAAGCGACGCCGGCCGCCGGCCGACCGCAGGCCTGCCTCGCACCGCCGGACGTCGGCGGCGAAATCCTCGCCATCGTCGGCGCCGGCGAATACGCCGAAGATGCGGTGCTGGCCACGGTACGCGATGCCGCCGGACGCGAGCACGCGCTCAGCATGAGCCACGTGTGGCCGGTGCGCGTGCCGCGTCCGGTTGCCTCGCGCCTTCCCGCGAATGCGCCGCTGGTCACCGGCCAGCGCATCCTCGACAGCCTCTTCCCGGTGGCGCAGGGCGGCAAGGCGGCCATCCCCGGCGGATTCGGAACCGGCAAGACGGTTCTGCTCGAGGCGCTGGCCAAGGGCTGCAATGCCGACGTCATCGTCTATCTCGGCTGCGGCGAGCGCGGCAACGAGATGGCCGGCGTGCTCGACGAGTTCCCGCGCTTGAGCGACCCGCGCAGCGGCCGGCCGCTGATGGAGCGCACGGTCATCATCGCCAACACGTCGAACATGCCGGTCGCCGCGCGCGAGGCGTCGATCTATTGCGCGGCGACGGTGGCCGAGTATTTTCGCGACCAGGGACTGCACGTCGCGCTGATGGCCGATTCGACCTCGCGCTGGGCGGAGGCGCTGCGCGAGGTGTCGGGCCGCTTCGGCGAGCTGCCCGGCGAGGGCGGCTATCCGGCCTACCTGTCGTCGCGCCTGGCCGACTTCTACGAGCGGGCGGCGCTGGTCGAGCCGCTTTGCGGCGGCCGCGGTTCGGTCACCGTCATCGGCGCGATCAGCCCGCCGTCGGGCGACTTCTCCGAGCCGGTCACCGCGCACACCAAGCGCTACGTGAAGGCCTTCTGGGCGCTCGACGTCAAGCGCGCCCAGGCGCGCTTCTATCCCGCGATCCATCCCGCTGCAGTCCTACGCCGAGGACGCGCGCGACTTCGCGCCGTGGTGGGCCGGCCAGGGCAACGACCGCTGGCTCGCGCTGCGCCGCGCTTTCTCACGCTGCTCGACGAGGAGGCGCGCCTGGAGCGCATGGCGCGCATCATCGGCAAGGACGCGCTGCCGGCGCGCCAGCAGCTCACGCTGTTCTGCGCCGGACTCGTCAACGACGCGTTCCTGCGCCAGTCGGCCTTCTCGGAGATCGACCGCGTCTGCGCGCCCGCGCGGCAGGCGGCGATGATGCGCCTGCTCGATCGCTTCTTCGATCTCGCCGAGCGTGCCCTCGCAGCCGGTGTCACGGCCTCGCAAATCGCCCAGATGGAGTGCGTGCGGCCGCTGCAGCGGATGGGCGAGGACATCCCCGACGACGAGCTCGCGCGCTTCGACGCCCTGCAGGCGGCGTTCGAGCGCGAATTCGCCGCCCTGCAGCGAACGATCAGGAGCAGCGCGATGCGGCTCACGGCTGAAGACGCGGCGACGCGCCTCGAAGGCCCGCTGCTGTTCCTGCGGCGCACGCTCGACGTCGGCCTGCACGACGCGGTCGAGGTGCGCGGCGGCGACGGTCGCACCCGGCTCGGACGTATCGCCGCGATCGACGACGAGTTGATGACTATCGAGGTGCTGGAGTCCACTTCCGGTCTCACGCTCGCGGGCACCGTCGTGCGCTTCTTCGGCGAGCCGCTGTCGTTCGGCGTTTCGCCGTCGCATGCTGGGGCGCGTCTTCAACGGCGTCGGCCAGGTGATCGACGGCGGCCCGCCGGTCGCCGCGCGCGAGCGCCTGCGCATCGACGGCCTGCCGATCAATCCCGGCCGCGCGGGCGATGCCGCGCGACTTCATCGAGACCGGCGTCACCACGCTCGACCTGATGAACAGCCTCGTGCGCGGGCAGAAGCTGCCGCTGTTCTCCGGCGGCGGGCTGCCGCACGACCGGCTGGCGGTCGACATCGCCACCCACGCCCGCCTGACTCCGCGGCCAAGGCCGGCGACTTCGCGATCGTGTTCGCCGGCATCGGCGTGCCCTACGACAGCGCCGAGTATTTCCGGCGCAGCCTCGAGCAGGGCGGCGCGCTCGAGCGCACCGCGCTGTTCCTCAATCTCGCCAGCGACTCGTCGACCCAGCGCCTGCTCACGCCGCGCTTCGCGCTGACCGCCGCCGAGTACCTGGCGTTCGTCTGCGGCAAGCACGTGCTCGCGATCCTCACCGACATGACGAACTACGCCGAGGCGCTGCGCGAAGTCTCCTCGTCGAAGGGCGAGATCCCGAGCCGCAAGGGCTTTCCCGGCTACATGTACTCCGACCTCGCGACCCTGTTCGAGCGCGCGGGCTGCCTCCGCGGCAGCCCGGGAACGCTGACGCAGCTGTCGATCCTCACCATGCCCGCCGACGACATCGGCCATCCGATCCCGGACCTGACCGGCTACATCACCGAGGGCCAGATCGTGCTGTCGCGCGATCTCGACCGGCGCGGCGTCTATCCGCCGGTCAACGTGCTGCCGTCGCTGTCGCGGCTGATGAAGGACGGCACCGGCGGCAAGTACACGCATCCCGACCATCCCGCGCTGGCGAGCCAGCTCTACGCCGCCTATGCGCGCGCGGTGCAGGCGCGCGTGCTGGCGAGCGTCGTCGGCGAGGAAGGCCTCGCCGACACCGACCGCCGCTACCTCGCGTTCGGCGCGGCGTTCGAGGACGACTGGTCGGCCAGGATCGGACCGCGCGACGCTCGAGCAGAGCATGGAAGCCGGCTGGAAGCTCCTCGCCGGGCTGCCGGTGAGCGAGCTGTCGCGGCTTTCCGACGCGCAGATCGACCGCACTATCCGCTCGCAGCAACTGCCGCCGGACGCGGCCGAAGAGGCCGCGATGAGCGAGCTCACCCCGACCCGCAGCGTCGTGCTCGAGCTGAAGGACGAGCGTCGCGCGATGCACGACGGCTACGTCTTCCTCGACGAAAAGTGCCTGCTGCTCGCCGGCGAGATCCTGCGCGAGCTCGGCCGCCACGAGGCGCTGCGGCGGCGCCTTCTCGCTCGCCTATGCCGACCGCCATCGCCTCGCTGCAGGCGGCCGTCGCGCGGCACGGGCTGCACGGCCTGCAGGTCTACCCGCCAGCACGACCTCGAGGCCGCGGAGCTTCGGCGTACGACGCGCTCGCTGATGGGCGTGCGCCTGCAGGACGCGCTCGTTGTCGGCGAAGCCTCGCCGGCAGCGCCCGCGGTCGACGCGCTCGCCCGAAGCCGGAGCCTGCCGGCGCGCCTTCGCCGCGCTGCTCGAGGCCGCCGCGCCGCTTGCCGCCGTCGCCGGCAACCTCGAGCGCCTGTCGCTCGAATACCGGCGCTCGGTGCGCCGCGCCCGGGCGCTGCAGGACGTGCTGCTGCCCGAACTCGACCGCACCGTCGCCGAATCGAGACCCGGCTCGAGGAACTCGAGCAGGAGGACGCGATCTGGATGCGCCACGGTTGTTGAACCGCGCTCGTTCGCCGGCGCCGGCTGCGGCGGCGACCACGCTGCCCCGGAGCGATCAGTTCCTGCTCGCGCTGCAGATCGCAAACAGCGCAGCCGCGCCGGGATACTAACGTTCGGCGATCGATTCATCGGTGTTTCTACAGCGGGCTGCGGCGTTTGAACCGCAACCATCCCGTGTCGGGGTGTGGAGCCCTACTCCGCCGCGTGCCGCTGGTGCTTGATCTAAATCATCGCCGCCGCATGCAGCGGCGGTCGCGCGGCCGCAGGCGGCCACTGGCGTTGGTCAGTACAGCCTTGCCTTGCCGCCGGACAACAGACACTGCCCCTCACGACCGTTGATCCAGGTCAAACAGATCCGATGGGTCGCGCCTACTGTATCGCAACCGCCGAAGGGCCGATGCAGTGCGCGTGCTGTCGAGCATGCCGCCAGCCGTGCCCGCGGACGCGGCAACAGACCATGAACCGGACAGAAGCGTTGCGAAAAGACGACCGGGCTGGGCGACCAGGCGGCATGCCTGCCGTGCCGCGCCACCGCGGCGACGACCTCGCCGGCCGCAACGGGCCCGCTGGCGGGTCGGCGATGAATCCCTACGTCGCGTTCCTGCTCTACCTGCTGGCGATACTCGGCTTCGTATTCGTCACGCTGGTGATGAACCGTTACCTCGGTCCGCGGCCCGCCACTCGGCGTTGAAGCAGGAGCCCTTCGAATGCGGGGCCACGCCGGTCGACACGCGCAACACCAAGGCGGTCCCGATCAAGTATTACGGCGTGGCGATCGCCTTCATGCTCTTCGACCTGGAAACGGTGTTCCTGTTCATCTGGGCGCTCGGCGCACAGCCGCTCACCGGCTTCATGCTCTTTACGTTCTTCCTGTTCACCTTCCTCCTGGTCCTGATCCTGCTCTACGTGTATCAGGCACGGCTGCTGGACATGGTGACCGAATAGCCATGAACCGGGGCACGATACCGATCCGGCCCGCGCACCCGCAGTCTGGCGCGCTCGAGTACATCTCGACCAAGAAGGACGAGCTGGTCGGCTGGGCACGCAAGTTCTCGCTCTTCCCCTACCCGTTCGTCACCGCCTGCTGCGCGATGGAGTTCATGGCCGTGAGCTCGACGCCGTACGACACGGACCGCTTCGGCGCCGCGCTGCCGCGCTTCTCGCCACGCCAGTCCGACCTGCTCATGGTGGTGGGGACGGTCACCCACAAGCAGGCGCCGATCCTGGTCAAGGTCTACGAGCAGATGTGCGAGCCGAAATGGGTGATGGCATTCGGCGCCTGCGCGACGAGCGGCGGGTTCTATCAGAACTACGCCGCGCTTGCCGGAATCGACAAGATCATCCCGGTGGACGTCTACGTCCCCGGTTGCCCGCCGCGGCCGGAGACGGTCATCGACGCGATCATGCAGCTGCAGGACCGCATCGCGCGCGACCACCACCCGATCATCACCAAGACCTTCTGACCATGGCCGCGGCGATCATCGACACCCTAAAGCGCGAGTTCGACCCGGACTCGGCCGAGCCTTGCCTGTCCCACGGCACGCTGGTGCTCACCGTCCCCCGGCCGCCCTGCTGGCCACCGCGCGCAGGCTCTCGGCGGAGTTCGGATTCGACCTGTTTCTCGACGTGACCGCGGTCGACTGGCCGGAGCGCACGCCGCGCTTCGAGGTCGTCTATCACTTCTATTCCTCCGTCCACCACGTCCGCGTCCGCCTGAAGACGGCGGTGCCGGAAGCCGACCCGGTGGTCGACTCGCTGGTTTCCCTCTACGGGTCGGCGCACTTCATGGAACGGGAGTGCCATGACATGTACGGCATCGTCTTTCGCGGCAACCCCGACCTGCGGCCGATTCTGCTCTACGAGGGCTTCGTCGGGCACCCGCTGCGCAAGGACTATCGCAAGGATCAGGAGCAGCCCCTGGTCTCGTATCGAGACTGACGCAATCGGCCATGGACACCCGAAGCAACACCACGCTGCCCAACCCGATCCGCCCGGCCTTCGAGCGTGGCCAGCGCGACGAGGCCATCGTCGTCAGCATCGGCCCGTCGCACCCGGCCACCCACGGCACGGTGCAGGTCATCGCCGAACTCGACGGGGAGAAGGTGCAGCGGGTCGACGTGCACTGCGGCTATCTGCATCGCGGCTTCGAGAAAGAGTGCGAGGACCACACCTGGCACAACCTGATGCCGTATGTCGACCGCCTGAACTACTGTTCCGGCCTGGTCAACGACTTCGCCTACTGCGAGGCGGTCGAGATGCTGCTCGGCGTCGAGATCACGCCGCGCTGCCGCTACCTGCGCACCCTGCTCTCCGAGTATTCGCGCGTCGCCGACCACCTGACCTGCGTCGCTGCGGCGCTGATGGAGCTCGGGGCGATGACCGCCTTCCTCTATCTGGTGATGATCCGCGATTACATGTACGAGCACTTCGCCGACCTGACTGGCGCGCGGCTTACCTACACCTACGGCCGCATCGGCGGGCTCGCCCGCGATCTTCCTCCCGGCTGGCTCAAGCGCCTGGGCGAGATCCTCGACCAGTACGAAGTTTTCGTGGCCCGGATCCACGGCCTGCTCGACCGCAACCGCATCTTCATCGACCGCATGCGCGACGTCGGCGTGCTGTCGACCGCCGACGCGCTCAACTGGGGCTTCACCGGGCCGATCCTGCGCTCGACCGGCGCTCCGCGCGACCTGCGCAAGGACACCCCCTACCTCGCCTATGCCGAGCTCGATTTCGACGTGCCGGTCGGCATCAAGGGCGACAACTACGACCGCTATTACGTGCGCATGCGGGAGATGGACGAATCGGTGTACATGATCCGGCAGCTGATCGACCTGCTTCCGGATGGTCCGCTCAACGTCGACGACCGCCGCTGCACCCTGCCCGAAAAGCACCTCGTGTACACGGAGATCGAGTCGCTGATCAACCACTTCAAGCTGATCATGGACGGGCCGGATGTCCCGCCCGGCGAGGCCTACGCGGCACATGAGGCGCCCAACGGCGAGCTCGGGTTCTACGTGGTGAGCACCGGCGGCGGGAAGCCCTACAAGCTGCACGTGCGCGCGCCGAGCTTCGTGCACATGGGCGGCGTCAACCGCATGCTCGAAGGCTATCAGCTCGCCGACATCATCCCGACCTTCGGCTCGGTGAACATGATCGGCGGCGAGTGTGATCGATGAACAGCCGGTGAGCCAACGATGCAGCACCTGATCCCAGAATTCGACCAGCTGCGCAAGCGCTTTCCGGCGACCTTCGCCTCGTCGCTGGTGCTGCCGTGCCTGCACCGCATCCAGGAGGACCGGGGCTATGTCGCGGACAGCGACATCGACGGCCTGGTCGAGTACCTCGGCGTGCCACGCATCCAGATCGAGGAGGTGCTGAGCTTCTACGGGCAGCTGCGGCGCAAGCCCATCGGCCGCTGCCACATCCAGGCCTGCCGCAACCTGTCGTGCTCGCTCTTGGGCGCGGAGCGCATCCTCGACCATCTGAGCCGGAAGCTCGGCATCGCCCCGGGCGAGACCACCGCCGACGGGCGCTTCACGCTGTCGACCGTCGGAGTGCCTGGCCGCCTGCGGCACGGCGCCGGTGGTGATGGTCGACGGCACCTACCACGAGAGCATGACGCCGGAGAAGATCGACGCACTCATCGAGGCGCGCTCCTAGCATGGCCGACACCAAGCTCCTGATGACGTTCCCGGTTACGGCGAGTTCGCATACGCTCGCCGACTACCGCGCGCGCGGCGGCTACAGCGCGCTGGAAAAAGCGCTGCGCCAGATGAAGCCCGAGCAGGTTGCCGCCGAAGTCAATGCCTCGGGCATCCAGGGGCGCGGCGGAGCCGCCTTTCCGATGGGCCGCAAGTGGGCGGTGGTCAATCCCAACGATGGCCAGCCACACTACCTGTGCGCCAACGCCGACGAGGGCGAGCCCGGGACTTTCAAGGATCGCTGGATCCTCGAATACGCGCCGCACTTGCTGCTCGAGTCGATGCTCATTGCGGCCTATGCGCTGCAGGTGCGCCACGCCTTCGTCTACATCCGCGGCGAGTTCGACCGGCCGTACCGCCATCTCACCGCCGCGGTGGAGGAAGCCTACGCGGCCGGCTATTTCGGCCACGGCATCCTCGGCAGCGACTTCGCCTGCGACCTGGTGGTCTATCGCGGCGCGGGTTCCTACGTATGCGGCGAAGCCTCGGCCCTGCTCAGTTCGATCGAGGGCAAGCGGGGATACCCGCGCAATCGCCCGCCGCGGCTGACCGTGCGCGGCCTGTATCAGAAGCCCACCGTCGTCAACAACGTCGAGACGCTGTCCAACATCGCCTGGATCGTCACCCACGGTGGCGCCGCGTTTTCCAAGGTGGGAACGGAGAAGGAGCCCGGCACCCGTCTGATCTCCATCTCCGGGCCATATCGAGCGCCCGGGGACCTACGAGATCGAGATTGGCTACCCCTTCGCCAAGTTCATCCACGACGACTGCGGCGGCGTGCTCGGCGGCCGCGGCCTCAAAGGGGTCATTCCGGGCGGGATCTCGACGAAGGTGCTGACCGGGAGCGAGATCGAGCCGCTCACCCTCGATAACAAGTCGCTGCAGAGCGCCGGCTCGTCGATGGGTTCCGGCGGCATGGTGGTCATCGCCGAGGGCACCTGCATGGTGCGCCTGCTGCAGGTGCTGCTGCGCTTCTACCACCATGAGTCGTGCGGGCAATGCACGCCCTGCCGCGAAGGCATGGGCTGGCTGCACCGCATCATCGACCGCATCGTCGCCGGCGAGGGACGCCCCGAGGACATCGAGCGCCTGTACCAGATCTCGGCCTGGAACGACGGCACGACGATCTGCGGCATGGGCGACGCCGCCGGCTACGCGACGAGCGGAATCCTCAACAAGTTTCGCGACGAGTTCGAGTATTACATCGAACACAAGCGCTCGCGCTTCGACGGAACCCTGGAATGCCGCAGATCTTCATAAACGGGCAGCCGGTGCAGGCCGAGCGCGACCAGAGCATCCTGCAGGCGGCTCTGGCCAACGGCTTCTACATCCCCAACTTCTGCTGGCACCCGGAGCTTTCGGTCGCCGGCAACTGCCGCATCTGTGCGGTCCAGGTCGAAGGCCGCAGCTGGGCGGAAATCGCCTGCAACATGCCCGTCGTGGAGGGCCTGCGGGTGCTCACCGACTCCGACGTGGTCAAGGCCTACCGCAAGTCGATCATGCAGCTGTTGACGCTCAATCACCCGGTCGACTGCGGGATCTGCGACAAGGCCGGCGAGTGCAAGCTGCAGGACTATCACTACAAGTTCAACGGCTCCCCCTCCCTGTCGAGGGACGCCAAGGTGCACGCGACGAAGTTCCACCCCCTGTCGCAGCGCATCGTGCTCGACAACGAGCGCTGCATCCTCTGCTCGCGCTGCGTGCGCTTCACCCGGGAAATATCGAAGTCGTACGCGCTGGGCATCGTGCAGCGCGGCGACACGTCCATGGTCCGCGGCGCCGAGGACCACCCGCTCGACGCCGACCCGTATTCGGACAACATCGTCGACCTCTGCCCGGTCGGGGCCCTGCTGTCGCGGCCGTTCCTGTACCGGGCGCGGGTTTGGTATCTCAAGCCCACGCGGTCGGTCTGCCCGGGCTGCGCCCGGGGCTGCAGCGTGCAGATCTGGCACCGCAAGCCCGAGTGGAAGCTCAAGAACCTCGACGCGCGCCGCAACGTCTGCATCGAGCGGGTCACGCCGCTGGAGAACCGGGAGGTCAATGGGCCGTGGATCTGCAACAAGGGGCGCGACCTGGCGCAGATCTTCGAGCGCCCGCGCGCCGAACAGGCGCTGCAGAAAGGCGTCGCCGTCGACCTCGCGGCGGCGATCGACTCGGCCAGGCGCCTTATCGCCGCCTCCAGGCATCCGGTGGCGCTGGTGTCGAGCTGGGGCTCGAACGAGGAGCTCGCGGCGTTCAAGGCGGCGCTCGGCGCGCGCTTCGCCTGCCTCGTGAAGCAGGACTGGGAGCCGCAGCCGGGTGAACGGCTCGACGACGACCTGTTGATCCGCGCCGACAAGAATCCCAACACCGCCGCCGCCCGCGCGCTGTTCACCCATACCTACGACGATACGCGGCCATTGGACGCGGACACGGATCTGGTGCTGATCTGGGGCGAGGGTTTCGACTTCGCCCACCTGCCCGCCGGAGCGCGGACGATATTCCTCAACTCCTATCTGCAGCCCGAGAACGGGCACGCGGATGTGTTCCTTCCGATCAGCATCCAGACCGAGCGGCGCGGGCATTACACCAACTTCGAAGGCGTGGTGAGCGAGTTCGAGCCGTGCTTCGCCAAGCCGGCGTCGGTGGCCGACGCCGAGACCGCTCTTCGCCGCGCTCCTTGCGTCCGAAAGCATTCCGGCATGATGCAGGATCTGGTCGTCTATCTGGTCTTCATCGCCTACGCGGTGGCGGTGCTGCTCCTGTTCGGGACCGTGCTCACCTGGGTGGAGCGCAAGCAGGCGGCGATCATGGCCGACCGCATCGGCGCCAACCGCGCCTACCTGCGCATCCCCTTCACCGGCATCAAGCTCATCTGGTGGGGCCTGTTCCACGGCCTCGCCGACGGCCTGAAGATGATGCTCAAGGAGGACTTCAGGCCCAACGCCTACGACCGTTTCGCCTATGCGCTGGCGCCCTGGGCGGTGTTCACGCCGGTGCTGCTCGCCTTCGCCGTGATCCCCTTCGGGGGGCTGCTCGTTCCGGGCAGGATCTTCTCCGCCTTGCCGGCGCTGTCGGCCTGGTTCGGCGAGCGCGCCTACCCGATGCAGATCGCGCGCATCGATGCCGGGCTGCTGGTGGTGTTTGCCTTCGGCGGCTTGACGATCATCGGGGCCATGCTCGCCGGGTGGTCGTCGTCGAACAAGTTCTCGCTCCTGGGCGCGCTGCGCGCCGGCTCGCAGATGATCTCCTACGAGCTCATCATGGGGGCGACCGTGATCGGCCTCATCCTGATCTACGGCAGCGTCGACCTGACCGCCATGGTGCGAGCGCAGTCGGGCGTGGTGCTGGGCGTGCTCCCCGCCTGGGGCATCGTGCTCCAGCCGTTTGCGGCCACCCTGTTCCTGACCGCGGCCATCGCCGAGAACAAGCGCATCCCCTTCGACCTGCCGGAAGCGGAGTCGGAGCTCATCGCCGGCTTCTACACCGAGTACAGCGCGATGAAGATGGGACTGTTCATGTTCGCCGAGTTCATCGAGATCGCCATCGTCTCCGCGCTGTTCACGACCCTCTTCCTGGGCGGCTACAACCTGCCGTTCATGACCGACGAGGGTTTCGTGCTGCCGGGGAACCACGTCGTGCCGCTCGCCCACGGCGCGGTCGTCGCCATCCAGCTGGTGACCTTCCTGGCGAAGGTGCTGCTGATGTCGAGCTTCCAGATCCTCATCCGCTGGACCCTGCCGCGCTTCCGCTGGGACCAGCTGCTGACCTTCGCCTGGAAGTTCATGTTTCCGCTGGCCATGATCAACCTCGTGGTGACGGTCCTCATCGTCTGGGCGCTGCACGCCTAGCCGCTGCACAGCCATGAAGCCCTACCCGCGCAAGCAATACTGGAACGAGCCGACGATGTCGTGGTGGGAGCGCGCCTACCTGCCCGAGATCATTCGCGGCCTGTTGATCACCGGCGGGGTGTTCCTGCGCAACATGGGACGCTGGCTGACGCTCAGGAAGGGCGCGCTCACGACCTATTACCCGGAGGAGACGCGCGCCGACTATGCGCAGGGCAATCGCGGCAAGCACGTGCTCACGCAGCGCCCGGACGGGCGGCCGCAGTGCATCGCCTGCAACCTGTGCGCGACGGTGTGCCCGGCGAAAGTCATCGAGATCGAGGCCGCGTTCGATCCGGACGACACGGCGCACCCGAAGTATCCGGCCCGCTTCGAAATCGACTATTCGCGCTGCATCTTCTGCGGCCTGTGCGTCGAGGCCTGCCCCGAGGACGCGATCCGCATGGTCAAGGAAGTGCCCAACCTGCCCACCGCGGACCGCTGGTCGCTGTGGCTGTCGCGCGAGGAGCTGCTGACCTGGAGCCCGCGGCGCGACGTCGCCAAGCCCTATCCCCCCAAGACCGTCCCGGTGACGAAGGAACCGACATGATCGAGACCTGGCTCCTATGGCTGTTCGCCCTCACGGCGGTCGCCGCGGCCGTGCTCACGGTGGTGTTGCGCCACCCGATGCGCGTGGCGCTGGCGCTGACCGCGGCCATGCTTGCCTTGGCCGGCGTCTATGCGCTGCTCGGCGTGCACGTGATCGCCGTGTTCCAGGTGCTCATCTACGTCGGCGCGGTGATGGTGTTCATGGTCTACGCCATCATGCTGCTCGACGTGCGCGACCGCTCGTTCACGCGCCGCTTCTCGACGCTGGTCGTGCCGGGAGTGGTCGCGGCAGTGCTCTTCATCGCCATCCTGGGTCACGCCGTTTGGCATGCTCTGCCGGCGGCCGGCCCCGCCCCCGGCAACAGCGCCCTGTTCGGACTGCAGCATTTCTCGGTCGAGTTTCTCGCCGCCTACTGGCTGCAATTCGAGCTCGTATCCGTGCTCCTGGTCGCCGCCGTCGTGGCGGCGCTCTCGGTGCTCGAAGTGGGACACAGGCTCCGTGGATAACGTGCAAATGCTCATCGCGACGTCGGCGGCGCTCTTCGCGCTGGGCCTGCTCGGCGTCATCGTCCGGCGTAACGTGCTCGTCATGCTGATGTGCATGGAGCTCATGCTCAACGGCGTCAACCTGGCCCTGGTCACGTTCGCGCAACAGACCGCCACCGCGGCCGGGGCGGTGCTGGTGCTGCTGGTCTTCGTGGTCGCCACCGCCGAGATCGCCATCGCCATTCCCATCGTGCTGCTGCTGGTCCGGCGCAAGGATGAGCTCGACCTGGACGCGTACGCGGACCTGAAGGGATAGACGATGAGCCACCTGCTGAGCCTGATCGTCGTCCTGCCGCTGGCCGGCTTCCTCTTGAACGGCATCGCCGGCGACCGGATGGGCAAGCGCTTCGTATCGGTCGTCGGCTGCGGCTTGCCGATCCTGGCCTTCCTGGCGGCCGTGCAATGCTTCCTCGAGCTGCAGGCCGCCGGCGGCTCGCCGCGCCTCGAGTTCGCCTACACCTGGGCGGTGATCGGCGACAACCGCTTCGAGGTCGCATTCTATTTCGACCGCCTGAGCGCGGTGATGACGCTCATCGTGACCGGAGTCGGATCGCTCATCCACTTCTACTCCACCGGCTACATGAAGGAGGACAAGAGCTACGCCCGCTACTTCTCGTATCTCAACCTGTTCCTGTTCTTCATGCTGCTGCTGGTGCTTGGCCGGTCGCTGCTGGTGCTCTTCGTCGGCTGGGAAGGCGTCGGGCTCGCCTCGTACCTGCTGATCGGGTTCTGGTTCGAGGACCCGGACAAGGCGCGCGCCGGCAAGAAGGCGTTCATCACCAACCGCATCGGCGACGCCGGATTCCTGCTCGGCATGTTCCTGCTGTACACGACGCTGGGAACGCTGGACATGGACCGCATCAACGCCGCCTTCGCCGGCCCCACGCTGCCGGCGGTCTCGGCGAGCCTGGTGGGCATCCTGCTTTTCATCGGCGCGTCGGGCAAGTCGGCGCAGATTCCGCTGCATGTCTGGCTGCCGGACGCCATGGCCGGCCCCACGCCGGTCTCGGCGCTGATCCATGCGGCGACGATGGTCACCGCCGGGGTGTACCTGATCGCCCGCCTCTCGGGCATCTACCTGCACGCGCCCGAGGCGAGCGCGGTGATCGCCACCATCGGCGCCATGACCGCGTTCTTTGCCGCGACCGTCGCCATCACCCAGACCGACATCAAGAAGGTGCTCGCCTACTCGACCATCTCGCAGCTGGGCTTCATGTTCGTCGCCCTCGGGGTCGGCGCCTACAGCGTGGCCATCTTCCACCTCTACACCCACGCCTTCTTCAAGGCCTGCCTGTTCCTGGGCGCGGGCAGCGTGATCCACGCCCTGGGTGGCGAGCAGGACGTGCGCCGGATGGGCGGGCTCGCGCGCCGCATTCCGGTCACCTTCGTGACCTTCGCGATCGCCACCGCCGCCATCGCCGGCATACCGCCGCTGTCCGGCTTTTTCTCCAAGGACGAGATCCTCTGGTACGCCTTCGCCAGCAGCCGCGGCGGCTCGCCGCTGCTCTTCGCGGTGTGCGCGCTGACCGCCCTGCTGACCGCGTTCTACATGTTCCGCCTGCTGTGGCTGACCTTCTTCGGCCGCTCGCGGATGAGCGCGGAAACCGAGCACCACGTGCACGAATCGCCGCCGTCGATGACCAGCGTGCTCGCCGTGCTCGCCGCGCTGGCGGCGATCGGCGGCTTCCTCGCCCTGCCGCGCTTCCTCGCCCCGCTCCTGCCGCTGCCCGAGGTCGTCTCCGCGCTCGAGTCCCTCGAGACGCCGCTGATGGTGGCCTCGATTGCGCTTGCCTTCGGCGGGCTCGCCCTGGCGCGCGTTCGTGTACGGCGGCGGCTGCGCTCCGGGCGGAGCGGCTCTGCGCGCGCTTCCCCCGCCTCTACCACGTGCTGTCCGGCAAGTACTTCGTCGACGAGGCCTACGACACCCTGTTGACGCGGCCGCTGTACTGGATCTCCGACCGGGTGTTCTTCCGCCTCGGCGACAAGGAAATCATCGACGGCTCGCTGCACGGCTTCGCCGCGCTCGGGCGGCGCGCGGCCGGGGGCCTGTCCCGGGTGCAGAACGGCAACCTGCACCGCTACGCGTTGCTCGTGCTGCTGGGGATCGTGATCGCCGTGGCGTGGAGCGGATACCATGGGTGACGCCGGCCTCCTCAACGTCGTCCTGTACCTGCCGGTGGCGGGCATCGCCGCGCTCATCGCCCTGCCGCCGAGAGCCGACGAGCGCGTGCGCCGGATCTCCCTGGCCGTGATGCTGGTGCAATTCGTGCTCACGGCGTGGCTCTACGCGCGCTTCGATGCGGGCACCGAAGGCCTGCAGTTCGAAACCCGCCTGCCGTGGATCGCTTCCTGGGGCGTCTACTACCAGATCGGCCTCGACGGCTACAACGTGCTGCTGGTGCTGCTGACCGCATTCCTCGGGCCGCTGGTCGTGGCCGGCGCCTTCTCCGCCATCCAGAAGGATGTGAAACTGTTCTACTGCATGGTGTTCGCGCTGCAGTTCGCGATGCTGGGAACCTTCCTGGCCCAGGACCTGTTCCTGTTCTACCTGTTCTGGGAAACGATGCTCATCCCGCTGTTCTTCATCATCGGCATCTGGGGCGGCGAGCGGCGCATCTACGCCACTTTCAAGTTCGTGCTCTACACCGCCTTCGGCAGCATCCTCATGCTCGCCGCGGTGATCTACCTGGTCTATTCGCTCAACGCCACCACCGGGGTGACCTCGTTCGCCTTCGCCGACCTGTACCGGTCCGAGCTGCCGCTGCCGGTGCAGACGTGGCTGCTCGCCGCGTTCGCGCTGTCGTTCGCCATCAAGGTGCCGATCGTGCCGCTGCACACCTGGCTGCCGGATGCGCACGTCGAAGCCCCGACCGCGGGCTCGGTGATCCTCGCCGGCGTGCTGCTGAAGATGGGAACCTACGGCTTCATGAAGCTTGCCTTCCCCCTGTTCCCCGACGCCACGCGCCTGCTCGCCCCGGTGTTCCAGACGCTCGCCGTGGTCAGCATCCTCTACGGCGCGTGCCTGGCGCTGGTGCAGACCGACATCAAGAAGATCATCGCCTACTCGTCGATCAGCCATCTGGGCTACGTGATGCTGGGCCTGGTGAGCCTCGACCTCATCGGCATCCAGGGGGCGGTGCTGCAGATGGTGAGCCACGGGCTGGTCGCCGGCGGGCTCTTCCTCATGGTGGGCATGATCTACGAGCGCTGCCACACCCGGGAGCTCGCCGCCTACGGCGGACTGGCGAAACTCCTCCCCCTGTACTCGGTCTTCTTCGCGCTCCTGACGCTCGCGTCGATCGGCCTGCCGACCACCAGCGGCTTCGCCGGCGAGTTCCTGGTGCTGCTGGGCGCGTTCCGGGCGGCCTGGCCGCAGTACGTCCAGGGCGCGGGTTATCCGCTGCTCCTGAGCGCGAGCGCGGTGGCCGGCGTGGTGCTCGGCGCGCTCTACATGCTCTGGTTCGCGCAGCGCTTCCTGTTCGGCGCGGTGAAGGCGCCGCACCAGCCGTTCTTCGACCTCAACCTGCGCGAGAAGGCCATCCTCGGGGCGATCGTGCTGGCGGTGTTCGCGCTCGGTCTCTATCCGGAGGAGCCGCTGCGCAAGACCGAGCTCGCGGCGAAGCAATACCAGCAGCTCGTGGCGGGAAATCGAACCGGGAACCGGATGGCCGCCCAGCCGGTCCCGCTCCCCTCGCCGGCACTTGCGGCGGATAAAGCGGAGGACGTCCGATGAACTGGCAGGACGCGCTCACGGCGATGGCACCCGAGCACCTGTTGGTCGCGGCGATCGTGGTGCTGATCGGGCTCGATATCCTGTCGCGACCGACGCGGGGCAGGCTCGCCGTGGCGATCGTCGCGGTCACCGCGGCGTGCGCCGCCGCGCTGCTGCTCGCGCTCACCGGCTACGCCTCCGCGCCGTTTCCCGGGCAGTACTCGATAGCGCCGATCGGGTCGCTGGGCAAGGCCATCGTCCTGGTGCTCGCCATTCCGGTGCTGCTCATGGCCGAGGACGAATCGAGCCAGCGCGCATTCCCGGTGCTGCTGCTCTCCTCGCTCTACGGCGCCTGCCTGCTGCTCTCGGCGGACAGCTTCCTCACCCTCTTTCTCGGCCTCGAACTGCTGTCGCTGCCGGTCTACCCGCTGGTGCTGCTCGCCTTTCGCCGCCCGGAAAGCGCCGAGGCGGCCCTGAAGTACCTGGTGCTCGGCGGCACCGCCACGGCCACGCTGCTCATGGGCGTGGCGCTGCTCTACGGCGGCAGCGGCTCGCTCGCGCTATCCACCTTCGCCAACGCGCTGGGCTCGAAGGACACCATGGCCGGCGTCGCCGTCGTGCTGGTGCTGGTGGCCTTCTTCCTCAAGGCGGCCATCGTGCCGTTTCACGCCTGGGCGCCGGATGCCTACGAGGCGGCGGCGATCCCGGTGACCGCCTACATGGCCACCATCGTCAAGGCGGCGGTGCTGCTGACCGCGGTGCGCCTGTTCGGCATGACGCCGGTGACCCGACCGCTCTCCGACCTCCTGGCGATCCTGCCCCTGGTGTCGATCGTCTGGGGCAACCTCGCGGCCATGCGCCAGCAGAGCTTCCGGCGCATGATCGCCTACTCGTCGATCGCCCATGCCGGCTACCTGTTCTACGCCCTGCTGGGCGCGGGCCCCGGCCGGTTCCAGGCGGTCGCCTTCTACGTGCTCGCCTACGGGCTGATGAACGTGCTCGCCTTCGCCTCCCTGCCGCCGGAGGCGAACGATGCGACACGCGACCGCCTGGACAACCTCAAGGGAATGTTCCAGCGCGAGCCTTTCGCCGCGCTGATGATCGGCGTAGCCATGCTCTCGCTGGCCGGCATCCCTCCCTTCCCCGGGTTCGTCGCCAAGTTCCTCATCTTCAAGAACGTGATGGCCGCCGGGTACACCGTCTATGCGGTCGCCGGACTGGTCGGCAGCTACCTGGGCATCTACTTCTATCTGCGCGTCATCCAGTACCTGTTCATGAGCCCCGGGCAGCGGGGCGCCGGCCGCGTCGCGCCGGAGCGCCTGGCTGTTTTTGCCAGCGTCATCTGCCTGCTGGCCGCGCTGCTGCTGACGGTGTTTCCGGGCTGGGTGATCGATCAGTTCTAAAGCGCCTCGGCGACGAGCTCGGCGATGTCGCGGGTGGCGACATCCTCCTCGCGGCCGAGCGCCTTGGTTCCGTCCTGCATCATCGTGGCGCAATAGGGACAGGCCGTCGCGATCACGCTCGGCCGCAGCGGCAGCGCCTGTTCGACGCGGGTTACATTGATGCGCCGGCCGATATTCTCTTCCATCCACATGCGGGCGCCGCCGGCGCCGCAGCACATCGCCTTGTCGCGCTTGAGCGCGAACTCGAGCGGAGCATCGGTCGTGAGCCGGGCGAGGATGGCGCGCGGCGCCTCGTATTCGCCGTTGTGCCGCGCGAGGTAGCACGGCTCGTGGTAGATGACGCGCTCGAAGGCGCGGCCGACGGCAAGCCGGCCCTGCGCCAGGAGCTCGGCGATGAGCTGGGTGTGATGCACGACCTGGTAGTTCCCCCCGAAGGCCGGGTACTCGTTCTTGAGCGTGTTGAAGGCGTGCGGATCGCAGGTCACGATGCGCGTCACACCCAGGCCGTTCAAGGTTTCGATGAGCGAGCGCGCCAGCTGCTGGAACAGCATCTCGTTGCCGGCGCGACGCACGCACTCGCCCGTTGAGGTCTCGCGGCCTCCCAGGATGCCGAAGCGCACGCCGGCCTGGTTGAGAACCCGGGTGAAAGCCACCGCGATTCGCCGCCCCCGCGGATCGAACGATTGCGCCGAGCCGACGTAGAACAGATAGTCGAGGGCCGCTACCTGCGCGGCGGTCTCGATCACGGTGACGCCGAGGCCTTCGGCCCAGTCGCCGCGCGTCTCGGCGGGCAGCCCCCAGGGATTGCTCTGCACCTCGTAGGCGCCAAACACCGCCTTGAGCTCGTGCGGAAAGGCGCCTTCCATGAGCACCTGGTGCTGGCGCATGCGGTAGAAGCGCGGCAGGTGCTCGAGCTCGATCGGGCAGGCCGCCTCGCAGTAGCCGCAGGTGGTGCAGGCCCACAGCGCCTCCGGCGCAATAACCTCTCCCACCAGCGCCGGCAGCGCGGCGGCGTCCCCGGCAACGATCGCCGGCCGCTGCGAGAGCAGATGCCGCTTCAGGCTGTCGTGGACCCATTTGAGCGCGAGCGGCTTGCCGGTCAGGAACGTCGGACAGGCGTCCTTGCAGCGCCCGCATTCGGTGCAGGTGAAGGCGTCGAGCCCGTCCTTCCAGGTGAGATCGAGCGCGCTGCGCACGCCGATCTTCATCTCCCCCGCTTCGCCTGCGTCCATGATCTTCTCCAGGTCGAGCGAAGGCACCGCATTGGCCGGCCCGCCGCGGCGGAAGTAGAGCGCGGGCAGCGCGGTGACGATGTGGAAATGCTCGCCGACCGGAAGCATCACCAGGAAGGTGAGCACGGTCGCCATCTGGATCCAGTACGCAGCCTGGTAGCCGGCCTGGAGCTCGCCCTGCGACAGGCCCGAGAACGCCAGCGCCATGGCGTTGCCGGCGAAGGCGAAGCCACGTTCGTGCGCGATCGCCGCCTCCGGCCGCAGCGCGAAGCGGAAGCCATCGAAGAGCAAATCGGTGATCATGATCGCCGCGATCAGCGACAGGACCAGCAATGCCTCGCGGTTGCGCTCGAAGCGCGCCGGCTTGGTCACGAGCCGCCGCCACAGCGCGTAGCCGACCGCCGCCAGCACCGCGAGCTCGATGCCGTCCTTGAAGGCCGCGAACAGGGCCCCCGGCGAGCCCGGGATAGACGAAGCCCTGGTCGTAGCCGATGAGCAGAAGCTGCACCTTGCGCACCAGCAAGGTCGTAAAGCCGAGGAAGATGACCGCGTGCATCAGTCCCGGCTTCCACTCGCCGGCGACCATGCGCGACTGCAGCAGGCCGTTGGTGAGCACGGCCCGCAGGCGCGCGAGCGGCCGGTCAAAGCGCGCTTCAGGGGCCAGCTTGACGACGATGGCGAGCTTGCGCCAGGCGAGCACGCCGAAGCTCACGAGCGCGATCCCGAGCATCAGGCTGATGGCGATCGGGTTCACGCGGACTCCCGGCGCGGCTCAAGGCTTAAGGTCGAGGCAGGCGCGCGCACGACATCCTGCCGCGCTCGCGCACGCTAGCCGCGCTTCATTGCCGCCGGCGTCCCGCGGCGGGAAGCATCGCTCAGGCCCCCGCCCGGGCCGCCACCGGCGAATACGCGTCGAGCAGCTGCAGGCGCGTCGCCTGCAGGCGCTCGGCAACCACACCGAGCAGCCGTCGCATCAGCGTGAAGCCGAACTGCGGGTCTTCCTGGCAGGCAGCCAGGAGTTCCGAGCCCTCGAAGGCCAGCGCGTCGACGCGCTCCAGGGTGCGCGCCTGCAGATGCTTGCCGCGGCCCATGAGCAGCGCCGACCAGCCGAGCTCGTCGCCCGCGAACAGGGTCTGGACGCGAAACACGTGCCCCGGCGCGGCAATCTCCAGGGCCACGATGCCGGAAATGATGAGGTAGAACTCCGAGCACTCGTCGCCCTCATGGAACAGGACCTGATCGCGGTCGAAGCGGATCTCCCGGGCCAGGGTCGCGAGCTTTTCAAGCTGCCAGGGCTCGAATTCCGCCAGGAACGGGTGGTGGCGGAGCTGCGAAAGTATTGTCTCCCTCATCGTATCTCACCTTGCGTGCGCATGTTCAGTTGGGTTCAGCCCGCCGCGTAGGTAGCATAACGCGGTTCGTACATCTGTGCCCGCACGAAGCCGAGCAGGTCGGCGGGCTCGGGCTGCCGCGACAGCCCGCCGCGGTAGGCCACTGCGGCGACCGCGGCCGCAATGTGCGCCGAGACGTCGCGAATGTTCTTCAGCGGAGGATACAGGCTTCCCTGCTGCAGATCCTCGGCGCTGACCTGCGCGGCCAGCGCGTGCGCCGCGGCCATGAACATTGCCTCGGTGACGCGGCTCGCCTTGGTGGCGATGATGCCGAGGCCCACTCCGGGAAAGATGTACGAGTTGTTGCCCTGCCGCGGCACGAAAGTGTGGCCGGCCAGAGTCACCGGATCGAACGGCGAGCCGCAGGCGAACAGTGCCCGCCCCTCGGTCCAGCGGTAGGCCTGGGTGGCGGTGCACTCCGCCTTGGAGGTCGGGTTCGACAGCGCGAACACGATCGGCCGTTTGGTCTGCTTCGCCATCGTGCGCAGGACCTCCTCGGTAAAGGCCCCGCCGACCGCCGCGACGCCGATGATCGCCGTCGGGCAGAGCACCCTGACCGCGTCGACGAGACTGCCCGCCGGCGCGTGCTGGTGCGCGTAGGGCCGCTTGTGCGGCGCGAGATCCTGGCGCTCTGCGACCACCAGGCCCTTCGAGTCGAACAGCCAGCAGCGCCGCCGCGCCTGGCCCTCGTCCATGCCCTGGGCGACCATTGCCGCGACCACCAGATCGGCGATCCCGGTGGCCGCCTCGCCCGCACCCTGGAACAGTAGCATCTGCTCGCCCAGGCTTCCTCCGCTGACGCGCAGCGCGCTGAGCAGCCCTGCCAGGGCGACCGCCGCGGTGCCCTGGATGTCGTCGTTGAAGGTCGGGATGCGGTCGCGATATTTCTGCAGCAGGCGAAACGCATTGTGGGTCGCGAAGTCCTCGAACTGGATGACCACCCCGGGAAAGAGCTTGCTCGCCGCGGTGACGAACTCCTCGACCAGCGCGTCGTAGTCATCGCCGCGCACCCGCGACTGATGCAGGCCGATATACAGAGGATCGTCGAGCAGCTCGGAATTGTTGGTGCCGACGTCGAGCAGCACCGGCAGGCAGGATGTCGGGGGCACGCCGGCGCAAGCCGTGTACAGCGAGAGCTTGCCGATCGGGATGCCCATGCCGTTCGCACCCAGGTCCCCGAGACCGAGGATGCGCTCGCCGTCGCTGACCACGATGATCGCCACCTCGCGGCGCGGCCAGTTGGCGAGCACGTCGGCCACGCGACCACGATCGGCCGAGCTGATGAAGATGCCGTGCGGCCGCTGGAAGATGTGGGTGAACCGCTGGCAGGCCAGCCCCACCGTGGGCGTGTACACGATCGGCATCATTTCATCCGGGTAATCCATCAGCAGACGGAAGAACAGCGCCTCGTTGCGGTCGTGCAGCGAGCGCAGGCTCGACGTATTTCTCCAGATCGGTCGGCTGGCGGCGGAAATTCTCCAGCACCCGGCCGAGCTGCTGCTCTTGCGAGGATACGTGCGGCGGCAGCAGCCCGCGCAGGTGCAGCTGATCGCGCTCGGCCTCGGTGAACGCGGTTCCCTTGTTGAGCGCCGGGTCCTGCAGCAGGGCGACGCCCTCCGGCTGATCGAGCCGTCTTTGCTCTACGCTTTGCATGGTTCATCCTCCATGGCCGCCGGCACAAAGGGCCGCCGCCTCGCGGCGGCCCTTCGACCCCGGACTCATATGGTCTCCGCTTGCATCCGGATCGCGCCGCAAGGGCATTCGGACACGCAGATGCCGCAGCCCTTGCAGTAATCGTAGTTGAATTCGAAGCGCTTGCCGGGACCGAGCTTGATCACCGCGTTGTCGGGGCAGACGCCGTAGCAGTTGTCGCACTCGAAGCAATTGCCGCACGACAGGCAGCGGCGCGCCTCGAACAGCGCGTTGGTCTCGTCGAGTCCGCTGCACCACCTCGTCGAAGGTCGAGGTGCGGCGCACGATGTCGAGCAGCGGCCGCACGGTCTTCGGCGCATCGCTGTAATACCAGGTGTTGAGCTTGTCGAAGGTCGCCAGCTCGTGCTTCGGTGGCGCCGCGTATACCGTGCCGCGCGAGCCAGGCGTCGATGTTGCGCGCCGCCTTCTTGCCGTGGCCGACTCCGACCGTGACCGTGCGCTCGGAGGGCACCATGTCGCCGCCGGCGAAGATGCCGGCATAGCCGGTCATCATGTTCGGCCCGACCTGCACGGTGCCGTCCTTGAGCGTGAGGCCCGGCACGCCGTTGAGCAGCGACAGGTCGACGTCCTGGCCCAGCGCCAGCACCAGCGAGTCCGCCTCGAGCGTCTCGAACTCGCCGGTCGGCTGCGGGAAACCCTTGGCGTCGAGCGCCATCTTCTCGACCGTCAGCGTGCCCTCGTCGGCCATGTTGCTGGATCGTCGACAGCCACGTGATCAGCACGCCTTCCTGCAGCGCCTCCTCGACTTCGAAGTCGTGCGCCGGCATCTTCTCGCGCGTGCGCCGGTAGACGATGATCGCCTCGGTCGCGCCGAGGCGCTTGGCGGTGCGCGCGACGTCGAGCGCGGTGTTGCCGCCGCCGTAGACGACGACCCGGCGGCCCAGCATCGGCTTCTCCTCGCCCTCCATGGCGCGCAGCACCGACACCGCGTCGAGCATGCGCGCCGCTTCCCCGGCCGGGATGTAGGCGCGCTTGGCGATGTGCGCGCCGACGGCGAGAAAGGCGGCGTCGAAGCGCCCTTCGCGCATGGTGTCGAGGATGTTCGTCGACCTTGGTGTTGAGTACTCGATCTCGACCCCCAGATCGAGGATGCGCTGTACCTCGGCGTCGAGAACCTCGCGCGGCAGCCGGTACTTCGGAATGCCGAAGCGCATCATGCCGCCGGCGAGCGGGCCGGCCTCGACGATCGTCACGCAGTGGCCGCGTCGGCGCAGGTGGTAGGCGGCGGACAGCCCGGAGGGGCCGGCGCCGACGACGAGCACGCGCTTGCCGCTCTCGGTCTTCGGGCGGCGTGAATTTCCAGCCGCGCTTGATCGCCTCGTCGCCCAGGAAGCGCTCGACCGAGTTGATGCCGACCGCCTCGTCGAGCTGGCCCGCGGTTGCACGCGCTCTCGCACGGGTGGTAGCAGACCCGGCCCATGATCGCCGGCAGCGGGTTGTCCTCGGTGAGCGCGCGCCACGCGGCTTCGTAGTCGCCCGCCTTCGGCGTGGAACAGCCAGCGCCTGGATGTTCTCGCCCGCCGGGCAGGCGTGGTTGCACGGCGGCAGCCGATCGAGGTAAACGGGCCGGCTGGTGCGCCACGAGCCGGTCTTGTTGGCGAGGCTCGAGCCGACGTCGAGCGTGATCGCGAATGGCTTGTCCATTGCGTGCCTCGCTAGTCGAGCAGCCCGAAGTCGCGCAATGTTGCGGTCGGCGATCGCCTGGATCTGTTCAAGGCGGTCTGCATCGGGCGGCGTTGCCGAACAGGTGCGCGAAGCGCTTCTGCAGCTTCAGGTATTCCTCGACCGGCACCTTGGCGCGGATCGAAGTGCGGCCGGTGATCTCGCCGTGCTCGCGCCTCGAACAGCGGAAACAACCCGGACTCGACCGCCAGCCGCGCGACCTTGATCGTGTCTTCCGGCGCCGATCCCCAGCCGAGCGGGCACGGCACGTGAATGTGGATGTAGCGCGCGCCGTCGATGCCCATCGCCTAGGTGACCTTGCGCTCGAGGTCGCGCAGGTTGGCGACGCTCGCCGTGGCGACGTAGGGAATGTCGTGCGCCATGGCGATCAGCGGCACGTTCTTGCCGGTGCCGAACACGTTGCCCGGGTCGCGGCCCGATCGCCGGCGTGGTCGCGGTGCGCGCCGCCGGCGGCGTGGCGCTCGAGCGCTGCACGCCGGTGTTCATGTAGGCCTCGTTGTCGTAGCAGATGTAGAGCACGTCGTCGTTGCGCTCGAACATGCCCGACAGGCAGCCGAAGCCGATGTCGGTGGTGCCGCCGTCGCCGCCCTGGGCGATGACGCGCACGTCGCTGCGCCCGTGCGCCCGCATGCGCGGCGGCGACGCCGGAGGCCACCGCGGCGGCGTTGCCGAACAGCGAGTGGATCCACGGCATCTGCCACGAGGTCTCCGGGTAGGGCGTCGAGAACACTTCGAGGCAGCCGGTCGCGTTGACCGCGATGAGCTGGTTGCCGGTCGCGCGCATCGCGGCGTCGATCGCGTAGCGCGCGCCGAGCGCCTCGCCGCAGCCCTGGCAGGCGCGATGCCCCGAGTTGAGCGAGTTGGTGCGCTGCATGTTCGCCTGCACCGAGCGCTCGTCTCGGACTCGAGCAGCCGGTTGCCGACGGTGAAGGTGCCGGTCTGATAGAACTTGACTGACTGCATCGGGTCGCATCGGCGTGCGTTCTCCGAGGGTCATCCTACCCGATGCGCGAGGCGACGGTGCCCAGGCGGCGCAGGATCGCCTCGGCGGTCGGCCCGGTACGCCGGCGCGCCTGCTCTCGCGCTCGAGCTCGTGCGCTCACGACGTCGGCGTTGAGGTCGAGGAAAGTCACCTGCTCGAGCTCGTCGGCGCTCGGCGTCCTCGAACAGCTGCCGCAGCGAGCTGCGCGTGATCGCGCGCCCGCCGAGGCCGGCGATGACCGTGTAGCCGTTGAGCTGCGATGCCCGACAGCGCCTTGCGCACGCCGTCGGAGACGATGCCGCCCAGGCCGACCGCGAGGCATTTTTCGAGCACGACGACGCGCTTCGCGCCCTGCAGCGCATCGCGCAGCGCCGCCAGCGGGAACGGCCGGAACGAGCAGATCGACACCGAGCCGATCTTCGACGCCGTCGTCGCGCATCTCGTCGACGACTTCCTGCACCGTGCCGTTGACCGAGCCCAGCGCGACGACGATGGTCTCGGCGTCCTCGGTGCGGTAGGTGCGCAGCAGGCCGCCGGAATCGCGGCCGAACTGCTTGCCTGGAACGCCGCCGCCAGCTGCGGGATCAGCGCCAGCGCGCGCAGCTGCTTGTGATGCGCGAGATAGCGCACTTCGGTGAACGCTTCCGGCCCGACCATCGCGCCGATCGACACCGGGTCGGCCGGATCGAGCATCTGCCGCGGCTCGTACGGCGGCAGGAACGCGTCGACCTGCTGCCTGCGTGGGCACGTCGACGCGCTCGTAGGCATGGGTGAGGATGAAGCCGTCCATGCACACCATCACCGGGCAGGACAGCTCTTCGGCGAGGCGGAACGCCTGGATGTGCAGGTCGAGCGCCTCCTGGTTGGTTTCCGCGAAGAGCTGGATCCAGCCGGCGTCGCGCATCGACATGCTGTCGGAATGGTCGTTCCAGATGTTGATCGGCGCGCCGATCGCGCGGTTGCCGATGGTCATCACGATCGGCAGTCCCAGCCCGGCGGCGTTGTACACCGCCTCGGCCATGAACAGCAGGCCCTGGCTCGCGTCGCCGTGTAGCTGCGCGCGCCGGCGGCGGAGGCGCCGATCGCCACCGACAGCGCCGCGAATTCGGACTCGACGTTGATGAACTCGCAGTCGGCGAGCTCGCCGCGTCTTCACCATCTCGCCCAGCGCCTCGACGATGTGCGTCTGCGGCGTGATCGGATAGGCGCAGATCACCTGCGGCCGGCAGAGCGCGATGGCTTCGGCGACCGCGCGCGATCCTTCGGTCTGCTTAAGCATGGACGGTCTCCTTCATCTTGGCCGCGAGCTCGAAGGCCTCGCTCGCGGCGGCGACGTTGCTTGCGGCGATCTTGCGGCGGGAAACTTCTGCGCGGATCGCGGCGACGACCGGACTCCAGCGCGGACTGCGTCCGCTGACCGCGGCAAATCCGCCCAGCAGCGCCGCGTTCGGCACCGCGCGGCCGACGTGCTTGATGCGCGAGCTCGGTGGCCGGGCAGCGTGCACAGGCGGAACCGGCCCGACGCCGCGCGCGAAGCTCGCCGAGCCCCAGTTCCTCGAAGCTGCGCGTCGAGTTGATCAGGATGTAGCCGTCGCGCCTGCAGGCCCTTGAACAGGTCGACCTGGTGCAGCAGCGTCGGGTCCTGGATGATCAGCGCGTCGGGCTCGAGCACCGGTTCGCGCAGACGGATCTCCTTGTCGTCGATGCGGCAGAACGCCATGACCGGCGCGCCCATGCGCTCCGAGCCGAAGCTCGGAAACGCCTGCGCGTAGCGCCCTTCGAGAAAGGCGGCGACGGACAGCATTTCCGCGCCGGACACCACGCCTTGACCGCCACGACCGTGAATTCGGACCTGGAACATCGTCTCGACCGCTCGGTGCTCGCCGCACAACGCTGACCGGCGTGCGCGCCTGGGCAACCAAATCCCTCTTGATTCGTGAATTTTCCCCGTATTGCTGGAAGCTACCTTGACGCAAGTCAACACAGGCCGACCTGCCGCGCGATAGTTTCTCTGCTGTCCCGCGGCGACGCACAGGGCCCCGTGGACGCGGGCCCGAAGCCGGCCTTGACCGACACTGCCCCGAACGCGACCTCACTCGACCTGGAAAGCAAGCACACCATGGAACACGGCGCCCCGCTCATTGCCGGTGTCGGTCTGGCCGACCGCGGCGCGACGCAGCCGCTGGCCGGCGCGCCTCGACCTGGTGCAGAGCCTCATCCGGCCTCGTGCTCGCCCTTTTCATGTGGGCGCCACATGTCTCTTCGTCTCGTCGATCCTGCTCGGCAACGACGTCGATGTGGATGGTCACGCAATTCTTCGAGGGCTATTTCTTCCTCGGCCGGTCCTACCCGGGGATCGTCTCGCTGCGTCGTCGCCGTGCGTCATCTCGCTCCTCGTCGTGCACGCCGCTGCTCGCGGTGCGCAAGTTCCCGATCAACTACCGCCAGTTCAGCACCTTCCGCGGCCATATGCACATGATGCGGCACGAGGACACGACGCTCTGGTACTGGCAGGTGGTAACCGGCTTCGCGCTGTTCTTCCTGGCCTCGCTGCATCTCGTACACGATGCTGACCCGGCCCGACCACATCGGACCGTTCGAGTCGGCCGACCGGGTCTGGAGCGATCACTATCTGGCCGCTCTACATCGTCCTGCTGCTCGCCGTCGAGGTGCACGGCGGCATCGGCCTGTACCGCCTGGCGGTGAAATGGGGCTGCGTTCGCGGGCGCCGACCCGAACGCGCACGCGGCGGCTGCTGAAGCTCGTCAAATGGGCGCTCACGGCCTTCTTCCTCGCGCTCGGGGTCGCGACGCTCGCGGCCTACATCAAGATCGGCATCGAGCACGCGCGACCATTACGGCGAGCCGTACGTTCCCGCGTCGATCTGCAGACGCAGGCGCCGGCGCAAGGCGGCGCAGCGACGGAGGGCCCGCGATGAACGTGATCTACACCGACGTGCTGGTGATCGGCGGCGGCCTCGCGGGCCTGCGCATCGGCATCGGCGCCAAGCGTCGCGGCAACGACGTGATCATCCTCTCGCTGGTCCCGCCCAAGCGCTCGCATTCGGCGGCGGCGCAGGGCGGCATGCAGGCGAGCCTGGGCAACGTCGTCAAGGGCCATGGGCGACAACGAGGACGTGCATTTCGAGGACACCGTGCGCGGCAGCGACTGGGGCGCCGACCAGCGCGTGGTGCGCATGTTCGTCGACACCGCGCCCAAGGCAGTGCGCGAGCTTGCCGCGTGGGGCGTGCCGTGGAGCCGGGTGCGCAAGGGCGATCGCGAGGTCATCATCAACGGCCAGAAGACGACCATCACCGAGCGCGACGAAGCGCACGGGCTGGTCGCGCAGCGCGACTTCGGCGGCACGAAGAAATGGCGCACCTGCTACGTCTCCGACGGCACCGGCCACGCGATGCTCTACGCCGATGAGCGACCAGGCGATCGCCCAGGCGATCCCGGTGCACGAGCGGATGGAGGCGCTCGCGCTGATCCACGACGGCTCGCGCTGCTACGGCGCGGTCGTCCGCAACCTCGTCACCGGCGAGCTCGTCGCCTACGTCGCCAAGGCGACCGCGATCGCCAGCGGCGGCGCGGGCCGCCTGTATCGCGTCACGACCAACGCCGTCATCTGCGAAGGCATCGGCACCGCGCTGGCGCTGGAGACGGGGGTCGCGGCGCTCGGCAACATGGAGGCGTGCAGTTCCACCCGACCGCCATCTTTCCGGCCGGCATCCTGGTCACCGAGGGCTGCCGCGGGGACGGCGGATTGCTGCGCGACGCCGACGGGCAAGCGCTTCATGCCCGATTACGAGCCGGAGAAGAAGGAGCTCGCCTCGCGCGACGTCGTCTCCCGGCGCATGGAAGAGCACATCCGCAGCGGCAAGGGCGTGAAGTCGCGCTTCGGCGAGCACCTGTGGCTCGACATCACCCTGCTCGGGCGCGAAGCATATCGACAGCAACCTGCGTGAAGTCAAGGAGATCTGCCACTACTTCCTCGGCATCGACCCGATCACCGACTGGATACCGGTGCGCCCGGCGCAGCACTACACGATGGGCGGGATCCGGACCGACCACAGCGGCGCGAGTCCGACGCTCAAGGGCCTCTTCGCCGCGGGCGAGGCCGCCTGCTGGGACCTGCATGGCTTCAACCGGCTGGGCGGGAACTCGGTGGCCGAAACGGTCGTCGGCGGCATGATCGTGGGCGAGTACATCGCCGATTTCTGCTCCTCTGCCCGAAAGCAACCTGTCCATCTCCACCGGGCTGATCCGCGAATTCCTCGAGCACGAACAGGCCAAGCTCGACGCGCTTGCGGGCAACCGCGGCGGTGAAGAGGCCAACCCGCTGCGGGTTCGCGATGCAGGAGATCATGACCAGCCGGGTCGGGATCTTCCGCACCGGCGAGGAGCTCGCCGCCGCGGTCGAGGAGCTGCAGTCGCTGCTGCGGCGCAGCCGCAACATCGGCCTGCGCTGCAACGCCAACGGAGCCAACCCCGAGCTCGTCTCCGCGTACCGGGTGCAGAAGATGCTGCGGCTGGCCCTGTGCGTGGCCTATGGCGCGCTCACGCGCACCGAGAGCCGCGGCGCGCATTTCCGCCACGACTATCCGCGCCGCAACGACGCCGAGTGGCTGCACAGCGCACGCTCGCCACCTGGAACAGCCCGGACGACACGCTGCCTGCCCTGGCGCGCGAGCCCATCGAGGTGATGCAGATGGAGCTGCCGCCCGGATGGCGCGGCTACGGCGCCAAGGACTACCTCGACCATCCCGACACGGCAAGGCGCGTCGCCGAGGTCGAGGCGATCCGGAGCGCGGCTCGCCGGCGCCGGGCGCTCGGCGGTGCAGGAGGCCCTGATGCCCTACAGCCAGCTGCTGCCGGAACGCTTCCGCGGTCCCAACGAGCGCATCGACGAGCCGTTTTCCTCGCCTGCGCCGGCCGCACCACGGATGACCACCCCATGACCGAACCAGCCGCGACCGCGCCCCGGGCACCGGCGCCTGCAAAGCCGCAGCGCAAGGTGCGCATCAACGTGCTGCGCTACAACCCGCAGGAGCGCGGCAGCGTGCCGCACATGCAGCCCTACGAGCTCGAGGAGGCCGAGGGGATGACCCTGTTCATCGCCCTCAACGAAATCCGCGAGAAGCAGGACGCCGTCGCTGCATTTCGACTTCGTCTGCCGCGCCGGGATATGCGGCAGCTGCGCCATGGTCATCAACGGCCGCCCGGGGCTCGCCTGCCGCACCCTGACGCAGAGCCTCGGGCCGGAAATCACGCTGGCACCCCTGCCGGTGTTCGAATTGATCGCCGACCTGTCGGTCAACACCGGCAAGTGGATGCGGGCGATGAGCGAGCGGCTGCAGGCCTGGGTGCACATGAAGGAGCAGGAAGTCGACATTTCCCGGCTCGAGCAGCGAATGGAGCCGGAGCTCGCCCAGAAGATCTACGAGCTCGACCGCTGCATCGAATGCGGCTGCTGCGTGGCCGCCTGCGGCACTGCGCGCATGCGCCAGGATTTCGTCGGCGCGGTCGGGCTCAACAAGATCGCGCGTTTCCGGCTCGATCCGCGCGACGCGCGCACCGACGCCGACTTCTACGAGCTCGTCGGCGACGACAGCGGCGTGTTCGGCTGCATGTCGCTCCTGGCGTGCCACGACGTGTGCCCGAAGTCGTTGCCGCTGGCCACGCAGATCGCGTTCGTGCGCCGGAAAATGGCCGGCACGGGCTGGAAATAGCCGCCGCCAGCGCTCCAGGCCGCGCCGCCGCCACGGCGCCGGATCGATGCTAATATCGAGCCCCGACGACGCCGCTAAAGGCGATCCCGAGGTATGCGTACCATGCGATTGGCCAAATATGTCAAGTTCCGCGAGGAGAAATTCGGCGCGGTGCTGTTCGAAACGCGTTCCGAGAAGGTGTTCACGCTCAACCCCACCGGCACGGCCATCGTGCGCGAGATCGAGGCCGGCGCGGACGAGGCCGCGATCGCGGCACGACTGAAGGCGCGCTTCGACGACCGCGACGGCGCGATCGAGCGCGAGGTCGAGAGCTTCATCGCCGACCTGCGCCAGCGGGGACTCGTCGAGGGTTGAGCGCGTGACCACGGCGGCGACGGAGACGACGCGCCGCCGCGATCCGGCGCCGGCGGGCGCACACCGAGGCGGAGGACCTCGCCGCGCCGCTCTACGTCGCCTGGCAGATCACCAACGAGTGCAACCTCGCCTGCCTGCACTGCATCGAGGAAAGCGGGCCGGGCAAGGCGTTCGCCGACGAGCTCGACACGGCGCAGGTCTTCTCGGTCATCGACCAGCTGCTCGAGCACGAGGTCCCGTACCTGTCCTTTTCCGGCGGCGAGCCGATGCTGCACCCGCAGTTCTTCGCCATGGTCGAGCGCGCCTGCGCGCGCGGCGCCCAGCTCAAGATCGAGACCAACGGCCACTATCTGTCAGCCGACAACTGCGCGCAGATGAAGGATCTCGGGGTCAAGGCGGTGCAGGTGAGCCTCGACGGCGCGGCGGCAGCGTCGTTCCAGAAGATGCGCGTGCGCGGAAGTTTCGACACCACCGTGCAGGGGCTGCGCAACCTGCGCTCAGCCGGGGTGCCGGTGGAAATCAACTTCTCGCCGGCGCGCTTCAACGCCCGTGAAATCGGCGCCACCGTCGACCTCGCCTACGAACTGGGCGCGTACAGCTTCTATACCGGACGCACCATGTACACCGGCAACGCGGTCAAGGCCTGGCGCCATCTGCAGCTGCCCGACGAAGAGTACGAGACATTCTTCGCCGTGCTGCGCGAGAAGGCCGAACAGTACCGCGGCCGCATGCGCGTCTATTTTCACGAGGCGGGGCTTTTAGACGAGCTCCGCTATCGGCTGCAGCACCCGGCGGCGCTGCTGATCGTGCTCCCCAACGGGCTGGTCAAGCTCATCAACGCCCTGCCCTTCATATGCGGCGATTTTCGCCGCCAGAGCCTGCCCGAGATCTGGGCGAATTTCCGCCGCGCCTGGCAGGACCCGCGGGTGGCCGAATTCGTCGACGCGCTCGCCGCCGACCCGGGAAAGACGCGAACCTTGCACGAATGGGTCTATCTCTGAGCACGGCCCGCGCCGACCGGGTCGTGCCGGCCCGCGCCGCGCTGCACCGGCTGCTGGCGGTGTGCAGCTTGGTGCGCTACCGGTTCTTTCTCTACGCCGGGCTCCTGCCCTACCTGCTCGGCGCCGCCTGGGCCTATGCCATGGGCGGAGCGTTCGACGGCCCGATCTTCTGGAGCGGCTTCGGCGGCGTGGTGCTCGCGGTGATCGGCGTCGAGGCGTTCAACGAGTATTTCGATTCGCGCATGGGCACCGACCGCGTCTTCAACCCGGCCGATCTGCCGCCGATGTCCGACGCGGTGCTCTGGCTGGGCGTGATCTCCTTCGCCGCGGCACTCGCCGTCGGCGTTTACCTGACGGTGCGCGGCGGCTGGCCGGTGCTCGCCTTGGCGCTCCTCGGCGGGGCGGCTGCGATCTTCTATGTCGCGCCGCCGATTCGCTGGGCCTATCGCGGCCTGGGTGAGCTCGTCATCGCCCTGTCGTACGGGCCGTGGATGGTGGAGGGCAGCCTCTACCTGCACACGCGGACGCTGTCGTGGGGAGCGCTGCTCGCCTCGCTCGTGCCGGGATGCCTGATCATGGCGCTGGCGGTGGTCAACGCGATTCCCGACTATCACCAGGATCGACTGGTGGGCAAGCGCAATCTCGTCGTCCGGCTGGGGCGCCGGCGGGCGGTCTGGCTCTATCTCGGCCTTGCGACGGCCGGGCTCTTGACCGTCCCCCTGGGCGTGGCGATCGGGGTCTTTCCCGCCACCTGCCTGGGCGCCCTGCTCGCGCTGCCGCTGCTCGTCGGGAGCGGCCGTTCGGCGCTGGTGAGCTACGAGACACCGCGCGCGTTCGTCCCCGCAGTGCGGCGGATCGTCGCCTGCTACCTGGTCGCCGTTGGCCTGTTCACGGTCGGCGTCCTGGTCCGGGCCTGGTGGCCTTAACCATGAACCGCATCGATCTGCTGCGCGCGCCGCTGTTCGTATCCTGGCAGATCACGCGCGATTGCGACCTCGCCTGCCTGCACTGCTGCACCGAGTCGGCGCCGGGCAAACGCATGGCCGACGAGCTCGACGCCGACGAGGCGCGGCGGCTGGCCGGCGAGATCGTCCGCCATGCGGTGCCTTACGTGATGCTCTGCGGCGGCGAGCCGCTGGTGGTGCCGCACTTCTTCGACCTTGCCGAAACCCTCGGCCAGGCGGGGGTCCAGCTCAAGGTCGAGACCAATGGGCAGCGCTTCGACGCCCGGATTGCCGAGCGCCTCGCCCGCTTGCCGATCCGCTCGGTGCAGGTGAGCCTGGATGGCGATACGCAGGAGACCTACGGGCGGCAGCGCCCGGGCGGCTCGCTCGCCAAGGCGCATGCGGCCTGCGCCGCGGCTCGCGCAGCCGGTCTGCCGCTGGAGATCACCTTCGCACCAACCCGGCTTAACATCGACGAGGCCGAGCAAGTCATCCTGCGGGCCCAGGCGCTCGGCGCCTTCCGCTTCAACACCGGGCGGCTGATGCGCGTGGGCACCGCCGCGCGCCTGTGGGGAAAGCTCGAGCCCTCGGCGGTGCAATACCGGGAATTCCAGCGCCTGCTCAAGCGCATGTCGAAGCGCCTTGAGGGGACCGCTCGAGTTCTGCCATGTCCCGTTCGACCTCGAGGAGGGGCTGCGCGAGAGCCTGCGCGCGCCCCCGGCAACCCTGCTCATCCTGCCCAACGGCTGGGTCAAGGTAGCCGCGGCATTGCCCCAGATCTGCGCCGACCTGCGACAGAATACTTTGGCGGAGGCGTGGGAGGCCTACCGCAATGCCTGGATGAGTGATACAGTACGCATGGCTGTACGGCGCGCGGCGGCGGATCCATCGCAGCATGCGCAGGCCAACCGGTGGAACATGATACCCGTCGCCCGGGTGTGACTTGACGGAGGGATAGATGAGTGAGCTGAACCTGACGATCGAAGCCGCGAAGACCGGCGACGAGCGCAAGAACGAGACCGCGCAGCCGGCGCAGAAGCCGGCATGGGCAACGCCTAAGCTCGAGGACGTATCCGAGCAGGTGATGGCGCAGCCCTACATCCGCTTCACCTAAGATACCCAGAAACTCTGCAATGCCGGGGCGTTCGGTCGATGAGTACCGAGCGCCCCTTTTTCTTGCCTGGCAGCTGACCAACCGCTGCACGGCGCGCTGCATCACCTGTTGCGAGGAATCCGGCCCCGACAAGGCGTGGGGCGACGAGCTTCGCCGTGACGAGGCGCTCGAGCTCGCCCGGCGCATCGCCGCTTTCGGCATCGCCTACGTCGCCTTCGGCGGTGGCGAGCCCCTCGGGGTCCCGCACTGCTGGGATTTCCTCGAGCTGCTCGCCGCGGCAGGGATCGCTCTCAAGATCGAGACCGACGGCAGCCGCATCGACGCCGCCGCGGCCGACCGCCTGGCGGGGCTCGCCGTCGAGTGCGTGCAGATCTCGGTCGATGGGGCGACGCCGGCAACGCACGAGCGGGTGCGTCCGGGATCGAGCTTCGCGGCGGCGATCGCGGCCATCGAGCGGCTGGCTGCGCGCGGCTGCGCGCCGCAGCTGGTGTTCGTTCCGACCCGCTTCAACCTGCACGAGATCGTCGCGGCGTTCGACCTCGCCGCGAAACTCGGCTGCGGCGCATTCGTCACCGGCCCGCTGATGCGCATCGGCCGTGCCGCCGCCGACTGGCAGCGCATCGCCTGCAGCGACGAGGACTGGGCGGCGCGCCGTGGCCGCGCTGCGCGAACGCGCGGCGGCGCACGGCTCCGGCATCGCCCTGTCGATCTATCCCTGGGACATCGTCACCGAGATCGAAACGCGCCTCGAGCAGCCGCAGGCGATGCTGCTGGTGGTGCCCAACGGCAAGGTGAAGCTCTTGAACGCGCTGCCGTTCGCGGCGGCCGACCTGCGCCGCGATTCGCTCGAGGACGCCTGGCGCGTCTACCGCGACGCGTGGCGGGCGCCGGAGGTGCGGGAATTCGTTGCCCGCTGCCGCGGCGACCTCGCGCTGCTGCAGCACGCCAACGAAACCTGGCCCGTACCGGGGCTGGGCTGATCGGCGCGCTTTCCGACGACGGTTCTCAAGCCTTCGCCGCGCTGCGTGCTCGGCGGCGCGCAGCCGGGGCGCTTGTCAGTGCGCGTACTCGAACTGCGCTTGCAGCGGGTTGGGCTCGCCCGGCCGCCGGATGTCCACCGTGATCCGGTACGGGCCCGCGCCACCCATGGCGAAATAGTTGCCGTAGGTGCGCGAGCTGGCGATGGTTACCGGTTCCAGAGTCTGCTCGGCGCCGCCTTGCGTCGCGGTCGAAACGCGCGCCTTGACCGATTCGAGCAACGGCAAGCGCATGATCGCATACCTTCGCGCGCTTGGGCGACCTTCGGCATTGACGCACGTGGATGAGGCTACATTGGAGGGCGCCGTGCAGGAGGCAAAGGGGGCTCCGCCCCGCGCAGGGCGGGCACGACGGGCCAGGACCAGGCGCGCAGCCAAACGCCTTGATTTGCTTCGCGCGGCCCCGGATATCGGCCGCCGCGTGCCTGCGGCCGAATCGCGATCGCCGCCGTAACCGCATCAGCCGCGAGCCGGCGGCTGGCCGTGGATGCCGGCGAGGGCAGCGCGGCGCAGGAACGCATTGTCTCGCCCGAGCATCAGCCGTACGAGATCCTCCAGGACCAGCTCATCGATCTCGGTGCTCTGGAACATCAGGGTGGTGCGATCGAAGCGATCGACGTTGACCAGCGTCACCGGCACTTCTCCGGTCTGGTGCGACGCGGAACAATACCGCCGCCTGGATTGCGGGCGGCACTGAAAAGACGCACTTGTGCACCGTGCCATCCATGGCTTCGACGCGCCGCGACGTGTACTGCAGCGAGACCGCCTCGAGGTTCTTCTCGACCAGTTCGACCCCACCGGGTGCGACCTCGATCGTCAACGCCTGGTGCGCGGCGATCTCGTAGTAGATGTTGATTTCATCGAGCACCGGAAAACCGACGATCCGGCTCGAGTGCTGGCCGATGTAGCCGTGCGCAAACCGCGGCGAATCGAACACGAAGCCGTGACCCAGATCGAAGCGATGGTTGAGCGAAGGCTTGATCCCGTCGAGGTATGCCACCGCCTTCTCGAGCCAACGGAATGCCTTGCGCAGCCGGGCGTCGATTTCCTGAAACCCTTCGCCCTTGGCCGGCCCCGGCGTCGACCGGCGCTCGGACTCGTACTGAACACGCAATTCGTCGAGCAGAGAGACACGGTCCGGCATCGCAAGGCCCCGCAAGTTGATATTGACCGCGATGAACGCGCGCCGGCGACCACACTTTTCGTCATGGTCAACGGCGAACGCCAGCAAACCCCTATGCCACTTCTATGATACCCCGGCAAATCGCGTCCGGTCGGTGCCTCGCCCGGGCTCGCGCGAAGGTCTGTCGGCGGCGATGGTTCGGGCGGTCCGCATCGCGGCAACGGTCGGCGCGTGCTGCCCCTCTCCGGCGCCATCGATGGCGGCGAGGCGCTATGCCGCCTGGCGCGCGATCGGCGCCCCCGCCTCGGCTGCCTGCGCGGCGTGCGGCGCCGGATCTGCGGCGGCGGCGACCGGGTGCGCGATCGCCTCGCCCCTGATCCGGATCGGGCCCCTTCGCCGCCGCGGCTTGGTGGGCGTCCATGCGCCCGCGCAGGCTTCGTCGCAGCGACGGCAGGCGTAGTAGAAGCGCTTGACCTGGCGCTTGAACAGGCCGCGGCGCAGGTTGTACTCCTCCATGCTGATGACCTCTTGCTGGAACAGCGGATCGAGCGCGCGCAGCAGGTAGTCCGTCTTCTCGATCAACTGCAGATAGCGGTTGGTCAAAGGCGAGATGATTTCGGCGGTATGGCAGAGCGGCGGCGAGCAATTCGGCGTCTCGATGACCGCGAGGGTGATGCCATGCGCCCGCATCAGCGCCTCGGCCTGGGCGATCGCCTCATCGACGGCCTCGTTTGCCTGGAGCACCTGGTCGCGAAGATCTGCCTCGACCCTGGTGACTACCTCGTTGGCAAGCCGCGAACGCGCCTTGAAATGAATGAAATGCACGTGCTTCGATGCGTAGCGGTAGAAATCGACGTAGTAGTTCTTCATGTCCTGGATCCACAAGCGGACCGGATACGGGCTGTAGGAGCAGCCAAGGCCGAGCAGCGGGTTCTTCTGCTCGAGTTGCTGCAGGAGTTCGGCGTTGGAGCGGCGCGAACCGGGCATGATGCGGGGCTGGGAAGAAACTCGATCGCTTGCACCGATGCTCTCAACGCCATGCCCCGGAGACCACCCGATAAGCCGGCACGAAGCCGATGCTTTAGCCGCGCCCGCAGCGCCGCCCGGCGAGGGCCTGACTCGCCAAGGCCCATCAGGACGCGGGACCGCGCGCGCTCGGGTAAGGGCCGCCGGCTCGATCGTCGCCGCCGCCGCGAGCCGCAGGGTCCTCGCGAGCGCGGCGCCAGGTGCGGATGATCGCGCTCGGGGAAGCGGCTGTGCAGGCGACGATCGCGCCGATAGCGCAGCGCGAGCTTGCAGAACGGGCAATCGCGCGCGTGGTTGGCCACCGCGACCGGAGGCGCCAGATAGCGGCAATGGCAGTGACTGCAGGCGCTGGCGTGGAAGACGGCCTCCCTCGTCGCCCACGCCCAGAGGCGATCGGTCCAGGAAACGACGTAGAAGACCCGATCGAAGGACAACTCACGGGGCGCCCGGCGGGTGGAGTAATGCGCATAGGCGGCGAGCAGGGAGTCGGCGGGGTGCGGCGAGCGGTCGCGAAAATCCCGGTAGATGGCGTAGACGATCGAGGCGTCGACCATGGTGAACAGGGTCGCGTTCTTGACAAAGCGCTCGGGCGAGTCGGGTCGCTTGCCGGGTCTGGGCCCCTCCCCGGCGTCGAACACGAAATAGCGGCGCAGGGAGGCGCGATCCAGTCCGGTGAGAAAGCCCACCGTGCTCGGCCTTGCGCCAGCCGCCAGAGCCCGGCGCGCGATGTCGAGCGCATGGACGTGGCGGGCGGCCAATCTTGCGTCCACGATGCGCCTGCCCTTCGAGCAGCCCGCGGCTCAGAGGCTGGCGCGATGGGCGCCGCTGACCCTAACCGATGGCGCCGGGCGCTCGACCGGCGGCTCGACGAGCTCGCGCACGGTCGCGAAAATGTTGCGCAGTGCCGGGGGCGTCTTGATCAGGTCGCGCAGATCCTGTCCGGTGTAGCGCAGCGTGACGATGGATTCGTCAAGACCCAGGGCGAGCGACTCGAGGGCATCAAAGCCAAGCTCGGCGATCACGGCTGCGTCGCCCGGCTTGAGCCGGAACTGGAAACAGGCCTGCACCGGGTCCCGCACCACCGCCTCCTTGAGGGCCAGCAGGAAACCCAGATTGATCAGCGCGATATCCGATACATGCGTATTTGCCACGATACCCTCTCTGTTAAGGCCGGCAATGGGGTGCGCCCTGGCGCCGCCAGGCGCGCGCTGGTTTCAAGGGGCCAGGGCGCGATGCCCGCGTCGCGTCGCCTGCAACTTCGCGCTCTTGTACTCGGCGTGCACGTCGTCGGGCATGTTGATGAGCTTGTTGGCGATGGCCTTGGCAATGGCCTGGTTGCGATTGAGCGCGCCCATCTTGTTCAGGATGCCGGCGACCATCATGTCCACGGTGATCTTGGCGATGCCAAGCGTTCCGGCAATCTCCTTCGAGGTCCTCCCGGCGGCGGCAAAGGTGAGAACTTCGCGTTCCCGAGGATTGAGCTTCATCGGCGGCGCAGGAAACAGCAGTTCCTGCTTGTTGAGGAAGCTTCGCACCGCGCGGCTTAGGACCTTGCCCAGGATCGATGCCTGCCCGGCGACGAGCAGGCATTGCTCGGCCCTCCAGGAATTGAACGTGGGAGCGGCGCGATTGAGGCCCAGCATCGCATAGGACGGTGGATCGCGCGTGCACAGGCCGATTACCAGGCCGGATTCGATTCCGTACGCCGACGATTCGCGCAGAAACAGCCTGTGTCGCGGATCCTTGTCGAATTGTCTTGCTTCCCAGAAGGCATAGCCCGGCTCGCCGGCGAGTTCGACCCGTGGATCGAGTTCCAGGTAGGCGCGCTCGTCATAGGTGCGGATCCAGGCCTCCGCCTGGTCGGTTATGACGTAGGTGCGCGATTCGGCATCCGGCCGCCGATCGTTGGCAACGATACCAAACACAAAAGTATCGAACCCGAGCGCCGCGGTCGCGAAGACCAATGCTTCCTGCACCGACCCCGAACGCGCCTGGCGCAGGGCCTCTTTGACAAGCCCGGTGGCACAGACTTCCTCCTGCGCAGACCAGTTGATCTCCGGCAGACATAGCTTGCGCACTAACATGTCTTGGCCCTCCCCCGAGCGACGAAATTACCTCATGCAAATCAAATCTGCCATAGCCCTATAACAAGTTATAGCCGGATCTGCGGCTCGCGGGTGGCCACGCCTGATGCGGGTCTGGCGGCGTGCCGGTGACTGCGCCCGACCGTCAGCTGCGGCCCGCGGCACAGGCGCCGGCCCTGGCCGGCCACGTCCGAGCGCGAGTGTCGGGCACGAGCGCTGTCGCCGCGGCGTTCCATTTGCTGCCAACTCTCCCCAAAGCCGGCTATCGCGCTTAGAATTTCGGACTTCAGCCCCTTGCCGGTTGCCAGCTGTTCAGGTGTCAGATGGAAATTCGCAGCGCTCGACCATCGGGATTGAAGCGGCCTGGCGTTCTCATGAGGAAGCATCCCGGACCCATCGCCTCCAGATCTGCCCATGACGTCGTTGCTCGCGCCGGTGCGTCCGCCAATTGGCGTCGACGCCAACACACACGGAACCTCTCGTTCCGCCACCCAAAGGACAAGACCCATGATCCATTTCGACCTGCTGCGCGACCGGGGCATACTTATTGTCACGCCCCAAGGGCCGCTTGAAAAGACCGACTTCGATCTCGTTGCGCAAGAGGTCGACCCATACATTGCGGAAAAGGGAAAGCTCAACGGCCTGATGATCTACGCGAAGTCGTTCCCTGGCTGGAAGAACTTCGAGGGGCTCTTATCGCACCTGAGATTCGTCGGCGAGCACCAGCGATACATCGGGCGCGTGGCCGCTGTGACCGATAATGAATTCCTGACCATCATGCCGAGCATCGTCGCACACTTCGTGCACGCGGAGGTGAAGCACTTCGGCTTCGACGCGAAAGAACAGGCACTGGCGTGGCTCGAGGGAGCGGTTGCAACCGGCACGCCGCGATGATTCGCAAATCCTTCCCATGAACGTTGCCCAGGTGCGTCGCTTCGCGCTCTCGTTGCCGGAGGCAACCGAGGCGCCGCACTTTGCGTACTCTTCATTTCGCGTTCGGGGAAGGATTCTTGTCACGGCGCCTCCGGGTGACGAGCGCATCCATGTTTTCGTCGCGAAAGCGCACATCCGCGCATAGAATTCCACCTCGGACCCGTTGCGGCCGGCTGATCACTGTTAGCCGTCACCGATGCGATCGAATATAAACATCACCGTCTTTGGACATGACCATTGCGCTCTTCGAAATCGCCGTGACGGGGGCCGCTTTTGCGGCAGGGCTGATCGGAGCGTTGATCGGCCTTGGCGGTGGCATCATCATCACGCCATTGCTCGTCATTGGCTTCGGTATCGACATCCACTACGCGATGGGTGCGTCACTGGCGTCGGTAATTGCGACTTCCTCCGGAGCAGGGGCGGCGTATTTGCGCGACGGGATCTCGAACATGCGGTTAGGTCTGTTTCTCTGCATTGCGACCACGGTGGGCGCGGTTGTTGGCGCAATGCTGGCCGCCGTGCTCGACACCAGTGCGCTCCTGGTGATTTTTGGCGTCGGTCTGTTGATGGCGGTCGCCATGCAGCTGCGCGGGCATCCGGGCAGTCCGGGCAGGCAAGTCTCCGATCCGCTTGCGGTAACTCTCCGCTTACCCGGCGCGCTGCCAACCGCAAGGGGCCCTAAACCGTATCACGTGCTGCACGTGATCCCGGGCTTTGTCGTGATGTTGGTGGCGGGTACGCTCTCGGGGTTACTGGGTATTGGTTCGGGGGCGTTCAAGGTGCTTGCGATGGATCAGATCATGCGTATTCCGTTCAAGGTCACCACGGCCACGAGCAACTTCATGATCGGCGTGACGGCCGCCGCCAGTGTGGGTGTTTATCTCAAGCATGGGTTTTTCGATCCCATTTTGGTTGCCCCAATTGCGCTCGGCGTGCTAGCTGGCGCGTTTGTCGGCGCCAAGCTGCTGCACAGAGCCCCGGTGCATATTCTTCGGATCATTTTCCTGATGGTGGTGTTCCTTATCGCATTACAAATGATTCTGCGCGGTGCGGGCATCAATCTCTGATCGGGTGCACGAACCTTCTCAATGACGCTTACTCTGCAAATCCCTGAATGAAAGACGAACAGATTCAAAATGCGCTGGCGCGACTGATGAACGTCAGCGTGATTGCTGCTGCTGTGGTGATGTTTGTCGGGTTGGTTTGGTTTCTTGCTGCCCATCCGGGAGGGTCGTCCGGCGACCACCTGTTTAGCGGCGAACCGCAGTATTTGAAAAACCCGCTGTATCTCCTGAATAGGGTACTGGACTCCGGCAAGCCTGGTCAGCGCCAAGCTCTCATTATGGCCGGTGTCTTGCTCCTGGCAATCGGCCCGGTGATCCGCGTCGCATTCGCCGCATTGGCATTCTTTGCCGAAGGGGACCGCCTCTACAGCGGAGTAAGCCTTCTGGTTCTTGCCGTGCTGGTTTCCAGTTTCGTTTGCTGAAAGGCCGAGGCGCGGTCGCGGTAGCGCGACACGAACGAGGCAGGCACGTTTTCCGGCATTCGGCGGTATCCGGATTGCCCCTTGCTCCGAGGTGATTGAGTTATGGATCGGCGTTGTTGTTCAAATTAAAGTTAGACAGCTGGAAAGACTTCAAGCGTCGGAGGGTTACGCGTGACTGTACGCCCGGTGGTTCTTGCGTGGAGCGGTGGCAAGGACAGCAGCCTCGCGCTCGCGGCCCTGCGCGCAGATCCGACCGTTGACGTTGTCGCGGTGCTCACCACGATCACGCGCGACTACGATCGGATCAGCATTCACGGTGTCCGCCGCGCAGTGCTTGAGGCCCAGGTCGCGGCTCTCGGCCTGCCGCTGATTGAGGTAACCATTCCTGCCGCCGCGACCAACGTCGCGTACGAGGAGGCGTTCGCGAATGCGCTTGCGGCCTTCCGAGATAAGCGGCCGGACGTGCAGCACATGGCTTTTGGCGACCTCTTCTTGGCCGACGTGCGGGCCTATCGCGAGCGCGTACTACCCCCGCTCGGCTGGACACCCGTCTTTCCGCTCTGGGGAATGGACACGCCGGCCCTCGCGCAAGATTTCATACGCGCCGGCTATCGAGCAATTCTTACGTGTGTTGACACGACTCAACTCGGGGCCGAGTTTGCAGGCCGCGAGTTCGACGCGTCGCTTCTGACCGAGTTGCCGGCCACTGTCGACCCGTGCGGGGAGCGTGGCGAGTTTCACACATTTGTATACGCTGGCCCGATCTTCCGTTATCCGCTCCCAGTGCAAGCCGGGAAGCGCATCCGGCGCGACGGCCGCTTCGAGTATTGTGATGTCACACTGGGGGTCAGCGGCGTGTCAGCTGCCTAACCAAAGCCGTGCAGCGGACGCGCATACATTCCGTTGTTCTTTCAGGCGCGCGATTAAGAACGCAAGGAACCAGCAGAGATTCGGGATTGGGCAGTTTGCGACGGTGGGGCGACTGTCGCAGGCTGGCCAAAAGCCGTCACCGAGATTCATTCTTCATAGCAGACATAGCCGCCGAACGAACGGCGCGGGACGGGCGGCATAGAGCGGATCGGAGTGAGTGGTTAGGCGAGACGCTGATATGGCATCTGTAGCACCGCTCGCGCAGCCGGGGTAGCATTTCGTATTCTCCCGTCAGTCATCCGTGCGATCGGCGCAAGCAAACAATGTTTATTCGATACCGCTTCCATATTCCATGGAAAGCCGCCGTGTGCCGCGACCTTGATTGGCCAAATATCATTTCGTGTGCGGGGCTCGCGGTATTCTGCTTCGTAGCGTGTGCCTGCGGCGTCTACGATGTGCGCGGGGGAACTGCTGCCTTGGACCGAGGTGACTACGATGAGGCTATTCGCCTTTTCACTTCGGCAATCGGATCTGGAGATTTGTCCGTCGCGCATCGAGCGACCGCCTACAACAAACGTGGAAACGCCTGGGGCAAGAAGAAGGATTACGACCGCGCCATCGCCGACTACAACGAGGCGATCCGGCTCAATCCACAGTTGGCGCTCGCCTTCAACAGCCGCGGCAACGCCTGGGCTGAGAAGAAAGAATACGACCACGCCATCGCCGACTACAACGAGGCGATCCGACTCAATCCGCAGTACTCCCACGCCTTCAGCAACCGCGGCAACGCCTGGTCTTACAAGAAGGATTACGATCGCGCCATCGCCGACTACAACGAGGCGATCAGGCTCGATCCAAAGTATGCGGATGCCTTCGTCAACCGCGGTATTGCCTGCGGATGACAAGAAAGACTACGACCGCGCCATCGCCGACTACAACGAGGCGATCACGCTCGATCCGCAAGATGCGCTCTCCTTTTACAACCGTGGGCGTGCCTGGAACCACAAGAAAGACTACGACCGCGCCATCTCCGATTACAACGAGGCGATCCGGCTCGATCCGCAGGATGCGCGCGCCTTCGGCAACCGCGGCAACGCCTGGGATGACAAGAAAGAGTACGACCGCGCCATCGCCGACTACACCGAGGTGATCCGGCTCAATCCGCAAGATGCGTTCGCCTTCAATAACCGCGGCAAGTCCTGGGTTGAAAAGAAAGAGTACGACCGCGCCATCGCCGACTTCAACGAGGCGATCCGGTTCGATCCAAAGTTTGCGTTCGCCTTTAGCAACCGCGGCGCCGCCTGGGTTGAAAAGGAAGATCCCGACCGCGCCATCGCCGACTTCAACGAGGCGATTAGGCTCGATCCAAAGTATGCGAGCGCCTTCTTCAACCGCGGCAACTCGTGGCGCGACAAAAGAGATTACGGCCGCGCCATCGTCGACTACAGCGAGGCAATCCGGCTCAACCCGCAAGATGCGTCAGTCTTCTATACGCGTGGGCTGGTCCAGTTCTTTAAAGGCGAATTCACCTCCGCAGCGTCCGATCTTTTGCGATCAGAGCAGCTCCAGCCCAGCACCTATACCGCACTCCTGCTTTACCTTGCTCGGTCGCGCTCCGCGAGTGCCGACGGGAAAGCAGAGTTGGCGCTGAACACGAGCGGCGTGGACGGAAAGAAATGGCCCGCCGCGGTGGTAGCGCTCTATCTGGGCGAGGGTGACCTGGACATAGTCATCTCCCAAGCTGCCGATCCAGACCCGGAGGCGGACAAGGTGCGACGGTGCGGGGCCCATTTCTTTCTCGGAGAGTGGCATTTGCTGCGGGGCGAGAAACCCCAGGCACTCACGTTGTTGACCCAGACGAAAAACAGCTGCCCCAGGCGAACCGTTGAATACGATGGTGCCATAGCCGAACTCGAGCGGCTGAAATAGATTACGAGGAAATTCGTGTCGGTGCTTCTGCTTGACTTTGCATAAGGCGCGTTGCGACCTCGGTTGTAACAAAGCCGTTGCTCGACCTGCTTTATGCGATTCGAGTGGCTGCTTCCTAGGACTATGAACGTCTGGAGTGGGTGAACTGTCATCCGACGACGCGCGGTTCACGGACAGGAGCAGTCGTAAAGCCTTGTCACCGAAAGCGGACGTACGACCCCGCTCCATGTCGGTGATATAGTGGGACAGCGCGTAGCGCAAATGCCATGGATGCCTTTGAGATCATTGTTGCGGTCGCACTGGGCCTGTGGCCAGCCATTGCAATACCACTGATAGCCAGCCGCAAACCAACATTGTTGAGGAAACGTTACTTCAAACTCTTGGCGGTTGCGACGGCGCTGGCACTTGGACTTCCATTGCTCGTATTTCTCGTCGACGGTTTTTTTGGGCCATTCCCGCCGAGATCGCTCATTGATTCGTATCTAGTCACGGAGTGGCACCCCGGGTCGGCAGACGTATTGGTTGCGTACGCGCTATGGGTTGGTGTCGCGCTGGGGGGCGGAGTTGCTTTCCTAGCTTCGGTGCTTCGCTCGGATGGCGAAGCGCCATTGAACGAAACGGCGGACCGGGGAGCGGACGAATCTCCGACTCCTCGACAAGGAATATTCCTTCGATTCCTCGATAAAGCGGAGAAGTTATGGCCGCTCATCGCGAGCAGCAGGCATGTTTGTTTTCATGGCCCTCGCAACGGACCTTCCGCTGTTCGCGTTAGTTGTCATTGCAGGGATCGTTGGATTCTTTACTTGGCTTAGGCAGGTGAAGTGGTAGACCGTCTCCTAACCTGTCAACCAAGCCTCGCCGGCGGCGCTGCGCGCTTGGCGTTGGTCAGCTAAATCGATTCGTTAGAACATGCTTAAGATTGCTGCGCTCGCACTCTGCCTCGTTTACTTCGCTTGCGTGCTTATGGGCGTTCCTTTCGTAGGTCCGCGCATTTCTCCGTGGTTCTTGTCGGCGTTGTCCGCTGCATTTGTTTGGTGTTATCTCATATTCGTTCGAGGACGTGCTGGCGTTGCCGTGGCGGCCGTGATTCTCGTTACACTTATATTCCCAGTGGGTGCACTTATTTTCATCGGTTGGCCGGTATATCGGTCATGGAGTGCCCTGGCCGAGTCATTTTGGGCTGCGGCCCAAATACGGGGGGCATTTGGTGGCGTGGAGTTCCTGGCGCCCACGGTCGCGGCGGCACTCTGTGTGGGCGTAGTACGGAGAAATTCACATGCCCCTCGTCTCTCACAACCCTGACGCCTTGCCGGTGGCACTGCTTGCCGTCCTCTTGAACTGATGCTGCGCGAGATTCCTCACATACAGCAGATTGCTGGCGAGCCGAGGCGTCGTTGATTTCAATCCATTGGCCTCGATCTGATCGTCCGTTCTGCGACGGATCGGCGATCAGGCCGTGTCCGCCCGTCATCGTTCATATTGGCGCAGCATGATTAGCAGAGCTGATGTTGTTGTTGTTGGTTCGGGGGGCCTCGGAGCCGCTACCGCATATTATCTTGCGAAACGTGGTGGGCTCACCGTGGCACTCCTCGACAAGCATGATCTTGGTCGCAGACTTCGCCTCGTGCCGCGGGCATGGTCAGTTGCATGCGCAAGGGCAACTTGATGATCGAACTGATCAAAGATTCCTGCCGAAAGATCGAGAGCTTCACTGAGGAAACGGGACAACCGCCCGATTGGGTCCATTCGGGTAGCCTGAAAATCGCCCGGCGGCGACAAGATGCTGAAGTTCTCAACGGCGATCTAAATCGTGGCAGGCGCATGGGCCTCGATGTTGAGGAAATCGCGCCCGACGAGGCCAATCGCCTCAATCCATTTCTGAAGGCGTCCGGCGTAGTCGCCGCCTTGCGAATTGGCGACGATCGATACTTCGACCCCGCCCAGGTTGCAGTTGGTTTCGCGCGCGCTGCCCAAGCGAAAGGCGCGATCCTGCTGCCCAACACAGATGTCACGGAAGTATCCATAACTGGCGGCCAGGTCACCGGGGTGCAGACCAGCAACGGCCCGATTGAAGCAGGCGTAGTCGTGGACGCCGCCGGTGCATGGACACGCCAAGTGGCAGAGACCAGCGGAATTCGCGTCCCGCTGGTACCTACCCGCCAGCAACTGCTCATCACTGACCCATTGGATGGCCTCCGCGCCGATTTGCCAATGGTGCGCATCATGGATGCGGCTGTATGCGCGCCCGTGCCAGGGTGGCCTCCTTTGGGGCGTCTATCAGGAAATCCACGTTTCTTCGACATGCAATCACTCGGACGGCACTTCGACGTCAAGGACATGCCGCTCGACATCAAGGTGCTCCGAGACGCCGCGGAAAGACGTGAAAGCGCAATTGCCTATCTTGCAAACGGCAAAGGTTCGCGAGTTTCGCGGTGGAATTCCGACCATGACGGCGGACGGTCATCACATCGTTGGCCCGGCGCCAGCGGTGAACGGATTCTTTTTTGCCAGCGGTTGCAACGTCGCTGGCCTATCCATCTCCCCAGCCATCGGCGAAGCACTCGCAATTTGGATCGTCGATGCAATCCACCCGGGTCTCTCGGCGATGGCGCTTGCGAGATTCACAGAGAAACGCTGTCCGAGGAAATGCTAAAGCGGGACGCGGCGTGGCAGTCTCGCCACTTCTACGGGGCGGCTGACCCCCAACAGCCCTACGGCAAAGCCACCGACAGCAGCCATTCGACGCTGCGACCTCTACCAAGCGGACGCCCGACGGCACCCAGTGCAAATTGATTCCTGCTTGTAGCGGTGTATAGTACAGGTTATCCCGGCGTTCGGTCGCAGCCCCTCGCCGATGACTGGTCGGGCCGTCAATGACTGACCTTTAGATTCGTTCACTGTTCCGACGCGAGAAGGACTCCGCCATGAACAAACCTGCACTCATCATCATCATCGCCATCGCCGCGGCCTTCGCCGGCAATGCTCCCGCGCAGACTCACGCCGTTACTGGCAGTAGTGAACCGGGCAAGGCCAGCGTCGAGCACACGGTCGACGTCACCGCCACGATCATCGCCATCGACAAGACTACGCGCGACATCACGCTGAAAGGCCCTAAGGGCAACTGGGTAGTCGTCACCGCCGGCCCCGAGGTCAAGAACTTCGACGAGATGAATGTCGGTGACAAAGTCCATGCCAGATACATCGAGGCGCTCGTGCTCGAACTGAAGAAGGGCCGCAACCTGGCGGTTACTCGCACCGAGGAGGAGAGCGCCATGGGCGCGATGCCGGGAGCGCAGCCGCACGGCGTCGCTGGCCGTCGCATCACCGTCGTTGCCGATGTCGTCGCTGTCAACCGCGCAACGCAGACTGTCACGCTCCGGGGACCGGAACTCACTGCAGAAGTGAAGGTTACGGACCCCGATCAGCTCAAGCGGATCAAAAAGGGCGATCAAGTGGTCGCAACTTACACGCAGGCGCTCGCGATGGTGGTAGAGCCGAGTCCCAAGCAATAATCGCAAGCTGCACGGCGGCGCGGCGGGCGCTACCCGCTATGCGGTTCACGAGGGCTGGAGCGGACGGCGCAACCCTTTCCGCCTGCGGATGGGCGTCCGCTTTCATGTACTGCTACGACTGCTTTCGGGTGGTCGATAATTCCGCTGTGGATCGCTCTGCGACGCTCGGGCGAAGGTCGCTGACCGCGGCCGGGAGCAGACGTATGGCAGTTCTCCTGACACCGGACATACCATAGTCCTTGCCCGTCTAGGTAAGCAGGATATCCAGCCGCGGTGAGCGGTGCGGCTCATGCCAGGTCAGTTTGCAACTGCTGACGTGATCGGCCTGTTCCACCATCAGTCTTTGAGCTGATGTTTAATCCGCTTGCATCGTGGCGCTCCATGTTGTTGCCTTTAAACGCTGTTCCGTGGGCTGCGGATTATCTTCCGATCACCAGGGACGATCCGTAACTTGGCGCGTCGTCGCCCAAGGGCCGTATGCACGCGACAGCTCGAACGTCGCCTTTTTTGGAGTGCGACACGCCGCTCTGGATCGTAAGCCGCCATCGAACGACGGCTGCTCGCCACAACCACGGTCGCAGCATCTCCTCCTGCAAGCGGCCGCTCGCGACACCCGCCCAACGGGTAACGAAATCCAGGTCCGCCGCTAGATCAGCGTCGCTCTCCTCGTACTATCATCACATGCACGGACAATCACCCCCGGCACAGTTCCGTCCCCGTCGTTAGGAGCGCGATGAGCAGAGAATTCTATCCGTTCCGGAGTTCCGAAGAAGAACGACAAAGACTCATCGCCCAAGCTGGGCTGTTGGCTCCGTTGACTCGGCGGTTACTCGAAAAAGCGGGCATCTCGTCGGGAATGCATGTTCTTGATATCGGATCAGGATCGGGTGATGTCGCACTCTTGGCGGCCCGGCTTGTAGGGTCGCGCGGCAGTGTAATCGGTGCAGACCTGGACCCCGCGCAAGTGGCGTTCGCCGAACAGCGCGCCAAAGCCGATGGCTTGACTAACGTGCGTTTCACGGTCAGGGATTTCCGAGAAATCGAGGTTAGCCCAGCTGTGGACGCGATCGTTGGGCGTCTCGTGCTCATGTATACGGCAGATCCAGCTGATGCGCTGCGCCGCGTCCTTCGCAATCTCAAAGTCGGTGGCGTGATCGCATTGCAGGAGTCGAACGTCGACTACGATGGTCCCGTCCTCATCGAGCCGCGCAATTGCTTAGCCGCGAAGGCGGCTGAATGGTTCAGGGCAGGTTTCGAGCACGCTGGTGTTCATCCACGAATGGGAATGCGGCTGTTTGGTCTGATGCGATCGGCTGGTTTGGATCCTTCGCCAGACATTGAGATGTCGGTGCCGATCCAACAGGGCCCGGACGGAGAACTATTCAGCATTCTGACTTCTGTAGTGCGCTCTCAGATACCAGCCATCGTTGCGAGTGGAGCGGCTACGAAAGCCGAAATCGATATTGAGACCCTCGAACAGAGGCTAATCGCCGATGCCCCAATGGGCGGTGTTGTTGGCTATTTCAACTTGGGGCACGTGGGTGTATGGGCAAGAAAGCCCTAGCCTGCTCGGCGCTATTCGGTTTGCTAATATCCGCCCCGCGGGGGTGCGATGCGGCGGCAAGCCGGCCGGGGCCAATCGCATCAGACATCGCCGGTGGGGATTATCGCCGCAGTTTCGACCATGAGGATCACGGCGCGGACGGGAGCACGTGTGCGGTGAACGACCCCCTTCGGGACGACAAAGCCCTGTTGCGCTCGAAGGTCGATCGACCGCCCTTCCAGGTCAATGATGAAGTGACCCTCGAGGACGAAGAAGAACTCATCGTCGCTATCATGTTTGTGCCAGTGGTACTCGCCCTGCAAGACACCAAGCCGGACGACAGAGTCGTTCACCTTGCAGAGAGTCTGGTTGTACCAGCGGTCGGTGCACGCCTCAACGAGCGAGGGCACGTCGATCGGGCTCAGCGCGGGAAACAGGACATTGAGGTGGGTCGCGTACGGGTACGCCTGTGCTTGAGTCATGATGTCCTCGGGTGGGATTGATTGTGACAGTCAAAGTGCATCCATCGCCGACCAGGAACCGCCCTCGCCATCCGAGACGGAGCCGAGCGCATCCTGATGTTCGCCAGCCGGGCATTCCGCTCCCGGGCGGACACTTCGACCGGTTTCCGTTTCCATCATTTCTCGCCGCGCATCGCCGCGGCAATGGCGTTTGCCGCGTACTCGGCGAAGTCCCTGTCGTTCTTGAGCGTCGCCCTGTTATCGCCGTTCTTGACTTTCAGGGTGCCCGCGGTCTTGCCGCTCGGCAATATGATATCGACGCTGACCGACGCGAAACCGTAGATTTCGGAAACAGGTTGAAGCAGAATCTGGCCGGCCCCCTGGCGCGGCGCCTGGGAGGCATCGATCTTGTAGTGGTCCCTGAGCGAAACGGCGATTTGGTCACGAAGTTTCCCGTCGCGCCCCCGGCGCAGTTCGGACATGGCGAGGGATTCGGCGCCCGCCTCGGTGAAAGCCGGCTCTTCGGCTGGAGCTGATTCGTAGGCAAAGCCGACTGTCCAGGTGTTCACTGCTTGCATCGCCGACTCGTCGTAGAGCGTCGGCTTGGCGGAAGCGCAAGCCCCAAGACCGGCAACCAGGCACAGCCACCAAAGAGCTTGTCGATCCATCGGTCGCTCATCTCCAGTTCGAAACAATGACGATGCATCTGCCCCACCTGCATGCCTTGCCGGGCGCGTGTCCGATTGCCCGAAGCGATTCGTGGCAGCGGGATGGGTAGAGGATCGGGGTCGGCACGGCGCTATTCTAAGGCGCTGGCGAAGGGTCGAAAATGCCCCGGGGCCGTCTTTCGCATGGGAACAGCGAGCAAGAACCCCTGAGTAGGGCTAGCGATGTGGAGAGCCGGCGGTTGTCGGCGATGGCGCTTGATCGGCGGTATGATTCGCCGCCGGTCCAAGAAGGCGATTGGCGGCCAGCAGCAAACGGATGGGCAGCTCATGGCAAGCATGCAAGCACACTATTCGGCCCGCGACATCGAGACGCGAATCCTGGCGGCGGTACGGCAAGCGGGACTCGATCCCGAGCAGCGCCTGTCGCCCGAGCAGCTGGCAGCGCTCGACCAGTTTCACACCGGCGGACTGCGCGCAACGCTCGAGTTGCTCGAGCTCTCGCGGATTCGGCCCGACGATCGGGTCCTCGATATCGGATCCGGACTGGGGGGCCCGGCCCGGCTGCTCGCGTCCAAGCTCGGCTGTCGCGTCGATTGCGTCGACCTATCCCCCGATTACTGCGCTGGTGCGGTGCTGCTCAATCGTCTGACCGGTCTTGAAGACCGAATCGAAGTGCGGGAAGGCAGCGCGCTCGACCTGCCCTTCGCCGACGACGCCTTCGATGCCGTCTGGATGCTCAACGTCGGCATGAACATCGCCGACAAGCGCAGGCTCTACGCGGAGGTCCACCGCGTCCTCGAGCCGGGCGGCCGGTTCGCGTTCCAGGAGATCGCCGCCGGAGCGACCGCCCCGTCCTCCTTTCCGCTTCCCTGGGCCACCGACCCTGCCGAAAGCTTCCTTGCTTCCGCCGACGAGATGCGTTCGACCCTTGGGGAAACGGGGTTCATCGTCGAATCGTTCGAGGATTTCAGCGAAGCCCAGTTGGGCAGGACTGCCGAGGTCGCCACGCCTGGACAGCTGACCCTGGCCGTGTTCGTCGACAACCTTGCGCAGAAGGCGAAAAACGCACGGCGGAGCCTTGAGGAGGGCCAGATTCGCCTTGTCAGAGGCGTGTTCCTGGCGCAATGAGCCACCGCGCTTCGCGTCGATCCGGACGCGAGAGGGCGCTTGTAATCGAGCTGTCACGCCGCGCCTCGGGCTCCTGCAGCAACGCCGTTGCCTGCAGTTTGTCGGTCGCCTCGCGAAGGAATAGTATCTGCGTCGGGCCCGTTTGCCGTTGATAGAGCCTCTGTCCTGCGCAGTCCAGGCGACGACGAGGTCTTCCATGTGGCAGGTAGCTCTTATGATCACTCCACGCGTTGCGGCTTTGGCGAGGTCGTTGGCGGTGCTGGCAACGATCCTTCTGGCTGCCTGTCAATCGGCAACGGTCACGCCGAGCTTTCCGCCGGTGTCCGCGCCAAAGCTGGAAGTGGGCGACGAGTGGGTCTACCGGATCAGCGATAACCTGCGCATGGGGCTGGTGACGATGCTCGTCGCGGACGTCGTGTCGATCAAGGCCGGTACCGCGACGCTGCACCTGGACTACAGCAACCAGTACGGCCGCAGCGAAGCGACCGCAGAGATCGATGCCGACGGAGGGCTGATCGTCGGCGCGTTGAAAGACCAGGAGACGCGGCGCTTCCCCGTGCCGATCAAGCTCTACGACTTCCCGCTGGAGGCCGGCAAGACCTGGCGCCAAACCGTCGACACGATCAGTCCGGATACGCAGCTCAAGGCTCAGATCCTGGTCTACGGCACGGTGCAGGGCCAGACCGTGGTGACCGTGCCGGCGGGCACGCTCACCGCGACCTACCTCTACCGCATCCTGCGCCTCGATGACGAGCAGCACTGGCGCACGCGCACGACCCGGGAAGACTCCGTCTGGTTTGCTCCGGAAATGAAGACGGCGGTGCGCGAGCTGCACAACGCCTACTACGTGGAAAACGACGGCCCCGGCAATTTCGTGCACAGCGAGAGAACGACGAGCGAGCTGGTATCGTTCCAGCCCGGGCCGAGTCACCCTTAGGCGGGTTCATGGCCTCCCCCGAAGCATCGGCCGCCGGATTGCTTCGAGCAGCAGATCGAACATCGCCTGCGGCAAGTCGGCGACGGTCACGATCGGTCGCGATCGTGCGAACAGGTGCGACAGGTCGCAATGGATGCCGATGCCCAGGGCCTCGATTCCCGCCGCGCCCAGGCGGGCGGTCATCGCCTGCCCGAGCTCGGCGTCGTAGGCGCCGTCGGTCGCGACCAGGAGGATGCGCCGCGCGTGGCGCTGTCCGAGGAGCTCGCCGGCGCTCCAGAGCAGCGCTTCGGCAAGCGGGGTCCCGCCACCGGCATCAAGGCTCGCGAAGCGCGACGCCTGGCGCTCGATTCGTTCGTCGAAGCGCGCCATCACCGCCACCTCGTTGGCTGCGTAGCCGGGGAATGCCGCGGCCGCGACGGCGATGCCGGGCAGCTGCTTGAGCGCGAGCGCGGTGGCGTAGCACGCCGCCCGCGCCACCTCGATGGGGCGCGGCGTGGCCGCCCGTTGCCGTCCGCGCACCGAGCCCATCGATCCGGAGCGGTCGATCAGGATCTGTATCGCGGTGTCGGTCTTGAGGCCGGCCATGGCGCGTGAAAACACCTGCGTCGCGCCCGCCTCGACGAGCCCGAGCCGCCGCGGGTCGATGCGCATGCCGGTGGCGGCCGGATAGCGCCGGCAGAGCGTTGCCGCCTGCAGCAGGCCCGAGAGCCGTTGCCGCAACGCGTTGCTCTGCGCCATCACCTCGAGCGCAAAATTCGCGCCCTCGGTCGCCCTTGGCGCGGCCCGGGAGCGCGCGCCGCGCGAGAGCGCGAGGTTCAACGCCGGCGCTTCACGGCCCTTGGCGTCGACCGCCGCCTGCGCGAGCTCGCCGATTCCTGGCGCGTGATCTTCGGCGCCGGCATCGAGGGCCTGACGCACCGGGCTCGCGGCATTGGAGGTCTGCGCGCCGCCCTCGCCGGCCAGCCGCCGCGAGGCGTGAGCCCGCTCCTCGTCTTCGAGCAGCTGCGCGATGCGCCGCGCCAGGGCCTGGACCTCGAGGGTCGAGCGGCAATCGCGAACCGTGAACATCAGCGCGTCGAGCTTGGGCGGCAAGTCCGGCGCAAAGGTCTGTTCGAGCGCGAACGCCGCCTGCGCCGCCAGGCCCCTGGCGGCGTCGATCCCGAGCAGCTGGTGCTCGAGGCGCCACATGACGTAGCTCTCGAGCACACGTGCCGGGTGGTCGCCCGCAACGCAGGCCTTTGCCTCGCCGCGGCGGACGAGCGCCGCGACGAGATCTTCTTGCTCGCGCAGGGCGCCGCGGTACTCCTGCTGGCCCAGGGCATCGATGCGCACGTCCTCCAGCGCATTGGTGAGCGCGCCGACGAGGCCCTCGCCCTTGGCAACCGCAAAATCGGTGTAGCGCAGGTGGTTGGTCTCGTGAAACAACAGCCCGAAACCCAGGACGGCGGCCTCCGCATCGTCGAGCGGCAGCGCGGGCAGCCAGACGGTATTGCCGTCGGTGCATGCCCGTTTGCCGCCGATCCGGACGTCCACGCCGCGTTTCCTGCCCAGAACCGGGCCCAGGATGTGCAGCGAGCGCTCGAGCGAACAGCGCTTCATGGCCCGACGCCTGGTCGTCGCCCGATCGCCGGCGAGTGTCGCGGACGCCTACCAGAAGGCGCTGACGCGCCGAGGGCAGGCCGGCGGCAGCGGCGCGACGCCGGCGCCCTGCGTCTGCCCGTCGCGCTCGCCCCTGGTCGTCTCGACCTTGACCCGGTCTGCCTCGGCTGCCAGCAGGCGGCCGTGCTCGCGCATCCGGGCCGGGTCGGTCAGCAGGGTGACCACGCTGCGCAGGGCGGAGAGCGACGCACCGTCAATCCTGCCGCTCTGCGGAATGGCCGAGAGCACTGCATCGATGCTCTCGACTAGCGGCGCGATGCCGGCGTCGAGGAACGAGAGCCCCGCGAGCTTCTCCCGAATCGCGCGCACGGGGCGCAGGAATCGCTGCGTGACCTGGTCGCGCCCGCCAAGCGAGTGCTGCACGAAGGCGCACGATTCGCGCGCCACCTCCTGGTAGAGCGCCCCTGCAAGTCCGCTGCCGAGATTGCCGGCGCCAGCCTGCTGCAGCAGGGAGGCCAACTCGGCATCAGCGTCGAGCGCGTTGATCGCGAACACCTGGTAGCCGAACTGCAGCCGCGAAGCCACCTTGGCGTGCGGCAGCGCTTCGGCCGCAATGAGCCGCTCGTAGTCCGGGTACTGCGCCTTCCAGCGCGCCACCTCCTCGTCGTAGGTGGCGAGAAAGGCGGCGCGCGCCTGCCTGAATTGCGCCGCAAGGTCGTTGAGTTGCGCGAGCAACGGCCTGGCGGCCGCCCTGGGAATGGCGAAGGCGCGGGCGAAGCGCACGCCGACGGCCTGGCACAGCGCCTCTGCCCGCCGCCTCAGGTGCAGGAACGGCTGCAGTGCACCCGGGCTGCACAGGCGCTTCGAGCCCAGCGAAACCAGGTCCTTCGGCGGCAGCCTGCCCGATGCGGTCAGATCCTCGGGGCGAAGCTTCTTGCGTCCGCTCCAGACGCGTACGTCGAGGCTCACCACGATGACGTCGTGTAACGCCCTGCTCACGCCGGCTGCCCGTTTCGACTCGCGCTTGGATCTGCTTCGTTTCTCTAGCCGCACGCTCCGGTGTGGCCGCAGGCGGTGCAGAAATCGCAACCGTCCTTGCGGATGACCGATTTGTTGCCGCACTCCGGGCACTTCTTGCCGGGCAGGGGTCTTAGCGCGCCGGTATTCGCCTGCTGGGACTCCGGCACGTCGAGGATGCCGACGTGCGCCACCGGATAGCCCTCCTCGTCGAGTATGCCGAGCATGGCGTAGCGGTGGATCATCAACTGCGCCAGATAGGCGATCGTCGACGGCCACATCTGGGCCTTGTCCGAGCCGGGAATCCGGGCCATGAACGAGCCGTTGGTCTCGGCGTAGTTGAGGAGCTTGCGCAGCTTCATCCCGATCCAGGCCGGATCGCAGACGCGCATGTCGAGGCTCAGTGCCTTGCACAACCCGTCGAGCGCGCGCGGATACTCGCCCGAGAGCCACATCGAATACGGTCGGCGCTGGCCATCGGGCATGACCAGCTCCTTGAGAAAGAGCACGCAGTCATCGCCCGTGTTGTGGTTGATGATGTCCACCGTCCAGCTGAGCGTTCCGTCCGGCCCCGCCTTGGGTTCCTTCAGGCCGATGAGCGCGTCGACTACCGGTGTGGCGCCCTTGGCGTCGTGGCTGAAGGCGCCGAGCTCGTTGCAACGGTAGCGCACCAGGCGGGCGAAGCCCGAGACCAGGCTCGGCACCCTGACCTTTTCGCCGGAGGGAGGCATCGCCATGTCGAAGGCGTCGTCTCCGCTGGCCTTTTCCAGCGCCGCGAGCTTCAGTTGCAGCCACTGCCGGTCGTCGGCCCGCATGTCCATGGACAGGGTCTTGGCGATGGCCCCCAGGCCCCGTGGCTGTTCGCCGCCGTTGACCCACACTTCGAACGGATAGGTCGGGCCGCTTTCGATGTGGCCGATGAACACCGCGAAATCGCCGAGGGGATGACGGACCGCGTAGGTCCAGGACGGATTGCCGTTGGACAGCTCCGGCCGGCCGGGCCAGCGCAGGCTCGCCAGCGGCGGCTGGGGCGCCTTCTCCAGCCGGATGCGCCGATCCGGATCGGTGACATCGAAGTCCTGCGGCGCGACGGCGGGCGGCTGCGCGTCCAGCACCGACCCGACGACCGCGTTCGGCCGATAGGTCGTGAGGCCCTTGAGCCCGCTCTTCCAGGCCTCGAAATAGAGATCCTTGAAGTCGGCGAAGGCATAGTCGGCCGCGACATTGACCGTCTTGCTGATGGCGGTGTCGATGAATGGCTGCACCACGGCGCTCATGCGCATGTGGTCCAGCGCGGCCATTTCCAGCGCCGTGACGAAATACTCCGGCAGCATCGCATGCCGCGCCCCGTCACTCTCCACCCACACGGTGCCCGGCGGCAGCGCCCGGGCCGGATCGAAGGGCAACACCGTCACGTCGGCGGCGATGCCGCAGCGCTGCTTGAACAGCCGATAGGCGTGATCCTCGACCTGGTATTCCTTGCGCGTGTCGTCGGACATGCGCTTCTTCCGGGTGTAGAACCAGCTGAACGCCGGCTCGATGCCGTTGGAGGCGTTGTCGGCAAAGGCGAGCGATATCGTTCCGGTCGGCGCGATGGCGAGCAGGTGGCTGTTGCGCATGCCGTGCTGCCGGATCGCGGCCTTGATGTCGTCGGGCAGGCGCGCGGCAAAGTGCGGCGCGGAAAGGTAGGATTCGGCCGCAAACAGGGGGAAGGGCCCCTTCTCGCGGGAGAGCTCGGTCGATGCCCGGTATGCCGCGTCGCGCATCTCCTGCGCGATCCGGGCCGCCATGCGCCGTCCCTCGTCGGAGTCGTAGCGCAGGGTGAGCATCATCAGCGCGTCGCCCAGCCCGGTAAAGCCCAGGCCGATGCGTCGCTTCGCCGCCGCCTCCCGGCCCTGCTGCGGCAGCGGCCAGACGGTGGTGTCGAGAACGTTGTCGAGCATGCGCACCGCGACCGCCACCACCGCGGCGAAAGCCGCCGAGTCGAACCGCGCGTCGGCGGTGAACGGGGCATGCACGAAGCGCGTGAGGTCGATGCTGCCAAGGTCGCAGCAGCCGTACGCCGGCAGCGGCTCCTCGCCACAGGGGTTGGTCGCCTCGATGACCTCGCAATAGGATAGGTTGTTGTCTCGGTTGACCGTGTCGATGAAAACCACGCCCGGCTCGGCATGGTCGTAGGTGCTCGCCATGATCTGCTGCCAGAGCTCGACTGCCTGCACCTGGCGGTAGACCCACAGCCCGTCGGCGCGGCGATAGGCGCCGGCAGCGATCAATTCCGCCGCCGGCGGCGCCCGGTGCACCAGCTCCCAGGGGCCTGCAGCCCCCACCGCCCGCATGAACGCGTCGGTCGCCGCCACCGAAAGGTTGAAGTTGCGCAGGCCGCCCTGGTCCTTGGCATGAATGAATGCTTCCACATCGGGATGATCGCAGCGCAGCACGCCCATCTGGGCGCCGCGGCGCGCGCCTGCAGACTCGACGGTTTCGCATGACTGGTCGAACACCCGCATGTAGGAAAGCGGTCCGCTGGCGCGGCTGTTGGTGCCCTTGACGTGCGCCCCGCGCGGCCGGATGCGGGAGAAGTCGTAGCCGACCCCGCCTCCGCGGCGCATGGTTTCCGCGGCCTCGTTGAGCGCCGCGTAGATCCCCACTTCGTCACCGTCGGTCGAGATGCTGTCGCCGACCGGCTGCACGAAGCAGTTGATCAGGGTGGCCTTGAGCTCCGTTCCGGCCGCGGAGTTGATGCGACCGCCGAGAATGAGCCCGTTCTGCTGCGCGCGCAGGAATGCTTCCTGCCAGCGCGACTGCTGCCCGGGCGGCTCCACCGCGGCCAGCCCGCGCGCCACGCGGCGGCGCACGTCGTCGACCGTGCGCTCGTCACCCTTGGCATATTTTTCCAGCAGCACGTCCGCGGCAATGGCCTGGGGCGGCAGCTCCGTCGCCGCAGGCGGCTCAGGCAGTGCCACTTCGTTGAGCTTCATCTTCAACTCCGATCCCTATGCGACATCTGCGCATTCTACTCGGCCCCCGACCTGTAGCGGGAGGCGAAATTTATCCGGCAGCCTTGACTGATTGACCCGATCGGCGATTTTTTCCACGCCCGGTCCTTGATCTATGCGGCAGGGGTACAGTCGCCCTGGCACTCCGGCGCGGTCACGACCCCGCCCCCCGTTTTCAGAAGAACACCGCCGCCTTGCGCGGCCGCTCCACGGCGGCGATGTCGACGCGAGCCGTTGCCGGTGCCGCGCCATCGTTCCCATGGGCATGCAGGCGCGCGATGGCTGCGGCCTCGCTCGGCGAGACTCGGCGCGCGGCGAACCGATCGCGTATCGTCGACTCGAAGAACTGGCCTTTCGACGGCGCCTTGCGGAAGAGCTCGAAGGTCGCTCGCGGCACATCCTGATAGGCATACACGGTGCCGGTCTTGAAGCCCACGAGCAGGCTCCGCGCTTCGAGATCGTAGGCAAACATCGCGATCGCCTTGGAATCGAACAGGTCTACGTACAGCACGGTCAGTCTCCTTCGCGAAGCAAACCTCAGGACGCGTCCCTTGGCACGGAATCCGCGCCGCGACCCACGAAGTTGTTGCCCACGTGGAGCTGCACGACCTTGTGAATGGTGTGCCGGGTCGTTTCGTCGCATTTGTTGGTGAGCCCGATCTCAAACGCCAGGCGGAATGGATCGATGCCGTGCTTGGCTCCCTCCAGGAACAGCAACACCAGGTCGGCGATGCGCAGCATCGTGCGCGTCGATATGGTTGCCTCGATGGCCTCGCTGTCCTTCGATGTACCCATGAAACACGCGCGCACGTCCTCGGCGATTCGGCGCAAGGTCTTGGCGAACCGCTCCGCCATGTCCTCGCCCAGCTCGGCGAAGCGCCGCTGGACGAGCCTGACTTCCGGATCGGCGGCCATGTACTCCATCTGCATCGACCAGAACCGGTCCATCACGCTGGCATCCTGTCGGAACCTCCCCTGGGCGAGCCCGGTCTCGTCGCCAACCAGCCCTCGGGTGTTGTCGGTCACCACCACGCGGCTGTCCGGATGCGGCTTGAGCAGCTCCTGGCGCTGCTCGATGAATATGGGCTTGCCTTCGAGCAGCTCGTTGTTGGCGACCCAGAAGCCCGGGTTGCACTTGGAGAACTCGTTGATGAGCAGTACGTAGCCGTGCCGCCAGGCCAGCGCGGCCGGCCCGTCGACCCATTCCATGCGGCGATCGGGGCCGAGCACGTACATGCCGACCAGGTCCGCCTTCTCCATCGGATCGCGGCCCATGATCGGCACCACCGGAACGTTGAGGCGCGCAAAGAACTGCTCGACGCTGCTCGTCTTGCCGCATCCCCAGGGACCGTGGATGTAGAGTGGCTCGCGGGTCGCGCTCATCCACCACGCGCGCAGGATCGCGAGCGGGGTCTTCTCGAAGACGTAGCCGTGGTCGATTTCGGGCACCAGCTCGTGCCCTTCGGCGAGCCCCGGCACGGTGATCGGTACGCCGACGAAGCCGAAACGGTCCAGCGGCACGTCGACTCGCACTCTTTCCATGGCCATTCCTTTGACGGCGAAGGCGGGCATGAGGGGATCCATCGGCCGGCCCTGGGGCGCTTGTGCGCACGGCTCGCCTGCACCGAAGCGCCCTGCCCGACCATCACCCTGCGCGGCTTCGAACGACATGCGACAGCAGGATCTTGCAGGCCCGGTCACCTGTCGGGCTCGACCTGCACTGCCGATCACGGGGCTCGCCGGAAGCTACGACGCGCACGGCCAGCTGATGCGCAAAAACAAACTACGCCGTGGCGACGACTCCTGTCAACGCCTCGCGCCGGCGATCGACTCGATTAAGCGCGATCAATGGCCGCGGTTAGTGAGTTGCCGCGCCGAAGCGGCGGCATCAACAATGCCGCGAGGCCGGTCGGGGACGGATGCAATGTCGCTCTTTTCGCTGCTCTTGCAGAGGTTCGTCGCGCCGGCGGCGCGGCCGCGGAGAGCTGCGCCACGACACTGCGCGGGACCGCCCCGCGCGGCCGAGCGTGAAAACCCTCCGCCACGCGGCGGATTTCCCGCCGTCGACGTCGCCCAAGTGATCGCGCCGCAGGCCGATCTGCTGCGGCGCTTGCGCGACGCCTACGGATGCGACCGGCCGACCTTCGAGCGCGACATCGCCAGCGTGGTCGCGCGCTACGCCGCTTTCGTGCACTTGCTGCCGGCGACGCCCGACGGCAGCCATCGGCATGCAGGCGGGCTCTTCCGCATGGGAGTCGAAATCGGCTTCTACGCGCTGCAGGCCGCTGATGGCGCGATATTCTCGCCGCGCCAGACCATCAGCGCACGCTCGGCCATGGAGCCGCGGTGGCGCTACGCCGCCTTTCTCGCCGGCCTGTGCAGCGAGCTCTACCGCGCCTTGAGCCACCTTACCGTACGCAACGATCGCGGCGCCGAGTGGCCGGCCTACCTTGGCCCGCTCGCGCTGTGGCTGCGGCAGACGAACAGCACGGGCTACGACCTGCGCTGGGTGCGCGATCCGCCACACACTGCCGCCCTGGGCACGCTGGCGATCACGCACATCGTGACCCCGGCGCTGGTGCAGCAACTCGCCCAGGGCAACCCGCTGCTCGGCGCGCAATTCGTAGCCGCGCTCGGCAGCACCTTCGACCGGCGCGAAGGCTCGCTGGGCAGGCTCGTGCGCCGCGCCTCGGCGCTGGTTCTCGAGCAGGCGGCAGGCCCGGTCGATGCGCGATCGCCATCCGCAGCGCCGGCTGAAGCGCCAGCGCGCCTCGCGCTCATCGCGCCGGCGAGACTCCATCCGGCAGTGCGCGATGCGCTGCGCCAGATCATCGACAACGCCCAAGGCCGCCCCGGCGCCACGATCGCCGCCGATGGCGTGTTCGTGCCGCTGCGCGCATTCGAGGCCCGCGGCGTCGATCCGGCTCTGGCGGTGCGGGCCCTGGGCGAGGCACAGATGCTCGCCATCGACGCGGCCAAGCCGCAGTCGAGGACCTGCCACCGCCAGGTCGACGACGAGCAGGTGCTGGGCGTGCTCCTCGCGCCCCGATGCGTCAGCGCATCGGACGCGCCGACCTGCGGCGCGCAGGGCTGCTGAAGATGGCCGCCATGACAGGCCCGCGCGGCTACGAGATGCCCTGGCGCAATGCCTACGAGCTTTATGCCGCCCTCGCCTGGGTTGTTGGCGGCTCGCTCTTCCTCGCCAACGCCGATCGGGCCGGCGGGGCGCGCGCCGTGCCGCTGGCGCTCGGAAGCGCCTGCCTCATCATGGCGCTCTACCGATTAGCCCAGGCCTGGCGCCTGGTGCGCCTGCGCCTCGCGCTGGCAGGGCGCGCCATGGAGACGATCGATCACGCGAAGTTCCGGACCTGTTGCCGCGACCCCGGGCAGCTGTTCCTGGGTTTTGGCTTCGAATGGCAGGCGCTGCACTCACAGCGGCTCTACGAGCTGTCCAAGATTCCTTTTCGCCGCTTCGTCGCGCCACGGTGGCTGATGCGCGCGCTGCGCTTGCGCACCACGTGGCAACCGGAGGCAGAGGTCGGGCTGCCCTATATCCATGGCGTCGAGCCCCGCGAGCGCGCACTGCATCGACCGCTGCAGAACTTCGAGGGCGGCACGATCATCGTCGGCACGACCCAGTCCGGCAAGGGCGTCATGCTGTCGGTGCTGGTCGCGCAGGCCGTATACCGGGGCGACGTGGTCATCGTCATCGACCCGAAGAATTCCCGGCGTCTGAAAGGCAACGTCGTGCGCGCCTGCCGCGACGCCGGCCGCGACGACGCATTCGTCGAGTTCCACCCGGCCTTTCCCGAGCGCGGGGTCCGTCTCGACCCGATGTTCAACTGGCAGAAGCCGACCGAGCTCGCTTCGCGCATCCAGGCGGTGATGCCGCCCGACACCAGCGGCAGCTTCTCCTCCTTCGGCTGGGACGCCGTCAACGTCGTGGTGCAGGCATTGGTCGATCTGGAGGACCGGCCGAATTTGCGCAAGCTCGCAGCCTGCATCGAGGGCGGCATCGAGCCGCTTCTTTTGCGCTCGCTCGAGCGCCACCTTGCCGCAGCCGGCCCCGCCGGCTGGCGTGAGCAGGTCCGGGCCCACACCAGGCGCGCGGCCGAAGCCGGGGCTCGGCGCCCTTCGGCCGCCGCGACCGATGAACTGCTGGGCTACGTCAGCTACTACGAGCGCGAGCTTCCGCCGCAATGCCGCGCCCAGGTGATCGATTCGCAGCTGCGCATCCTTCGCCACCCGCGTGAGCACTATCAGAAGATCACCGCGAACCTGCTGCCGATCCTGTCGATGCTCACCTCGGGCGATCTTGGCGGATCGCTGTCACCCGACCCGCTCGATGCGCATGACCGGCGGCCGATCATGAACCTGGACAAGATCGTGCGCGGCAGGCGGGTGTTCTACGTCGCCCTCGACTCGCTGCCCGACCCGGCCGTCGCCAGCGCCCTCGGGGCCATCCTCCTCGCCGATCTCGCCGCCCTCGCCGGCATCCGCTACAACCTCAACACCCCGGATCCGCGCCTGAGCCTGTTTGTCGACGAGATAGCAGACGTCATCAATCAACCACTCATCCAGATCCTCAACAAAGGCGCCGAGTCGGGCATCTACACGACCTGCGCGATGCAGACCGTGGCCGACCTCGCCGACCGCCTGGGAAGCGAGCACGCCGCGCGCAAGGCCCTGGGCAACCTCAACAATTTGATCGCCCTGCGCTCCAAGGATCGGCCCACCCAGGATTTCATCGTCGAGACCTTTGGCAAGACATCCATTCACAGCCTCGACGTATCCATCGCCACCCGCTCGGCCACGCGGTGGCCTGACTTTTCCGGGAGCGTCTCCCGGCACCTCAGGGAATCGCGCGAGGAGGCGATACCCGCGGATATCCTGGGCAAGCTTCCCAACCTGCAGTATTTCGCGCATGTGTCCGGAGGCCGCCTGCTCAAGGGCCGGGTACCGATCCTCGATCCGGGCGGGGACGCCGCGCCGGGTGCGCTCCCGCCGACGAACCCGTGACCCCGCGTTGCGCATCCTCAGCCTCGCCCTTGCCTGCACTCTGGTCTACGGCCTGTACCTGCCGTCGGCGCATCCACCCGGCCGCTTCCTCGAACAGCTGCGCGAGGAACACCTCCACAACGTCGCCTTCTGGGGTGCCGATCATGCAAACCGGACCCTGGCACGCACGCTCGCGCTCTATGCCGCGCGCGAGGAACTCGCCCCGGCGGGGTTTTCGTCCATGCCAAGCGTCGCGGTGGGCGTCGACAACAGCGCGATCGCGCAACAGATGTCCGATGTGGTGCAACGGCTGTTTCACAACAGCTACGCGCGGGGATTTAGCGCCATGCTCCTGCTCGCGACCTACCGTCTTTGCCTCCTGGCTCAGTGGCTGCCGTGGCTGGGCGGCATGACGCTGCTCGCCTGCTTCGACGCGTGCATGCTGCGTCTGATCCGCGCCAAGGAATTCCTCGAGCACCGTCCGGTGCGCCTGGCGCTGTGCGCGACCGGGGCGCTGCTCGCGCTCGCCCTCAGCGTCGTGTTGCTGGTCATTCCCGCGTCGATCGGGCCCGTCGCGCAGGCCGCCGCGCCTCTCGCGCTCGGGCTTCTGCTCGCCCGGGCGCTCGGCCACCTGCCCCGTTGAGCACGCAGGCGAACTCGTTCCCGCGCCAGGCTAAGCCGCGGCCCCGTCAGTGCGCGTCCGCCGCGCGCCGCGCCGGGCCTCCCGCCCGCTTGAGCAGGCTCAGGAAATAGGCGCTGCAGCTCAAGAACACGATCCAGAAGGTCGTCGGCCAGTCGGTCCAATACGCAAGGGCGAGACCAACCCAGGTCTCGCCCAGTGCCAGCAGCACCGAGAGCGCCACGCCCCAAGCCACGCGGGTGGTGAGCCTCAGCGCGGCTGCCGCCGGCGCGACCATCAGCGCGAACACCAGCAGCACCCCGACCACCTGCGCCGCTTCGGCAACGGCGACGGCCACGATCACCAGGTAGAGCACGGCGACCCAGCGCACCGAGACGCCCTTGGCCTCGGCAAGCTCGGGGGCGAGGGTCGCAAACAGCAGCGGCCGCGAGATCAAGCCCAGTACCCCCAGGCTCACTCCGGTCAATCCGGCCAGCGCCCACAGGGTCTGCCGGTCCACGCCGAGCACATTGCCGAACAGGATCGCCGTCGCCTGGGTCGCGTGCGAGGTGTAGAAATAAAGAAACAGCACGCCCAGCCCGAGCGCGAGCGACAGAATGATGCCCACGGCGACGTCGCGGCCGCGCAGCCTCTCGCCCAAAAATCCCATGACGACCGCGGCCGCCAGCGTGAAGGCGAGCAGCCCCCACAACGGGCTCGCGCCGACGAGCACCGCGCCGGTCGCGCCGGCAAAGCCGACGTGCGACAGGGCGTGGCCGGCAAAGGCGAGGTTGCGCAGGATGAGAAAGAAGCCCACCGCCCCGGCGACGGCCGCCACGAGGCTGCCGGCCAGAAAGGCATGGCGCATGAATTCGTATTCAAGCATCGTGGCGGTGGGCATCGGCGTCGACCGGGCCGTGTCCGGATACGACGAGCAGGCGGTCCTCTACCTGCACCACGTCGATGGGGGAACCGTAGAGACGCGACAGCACCGGGCCGGTAATGACTTCCTCGACCGTGCCAAGGGCGGCCCTGCCCTGGCCAAGATAGAGGACCCGATCCATGGCCTCGAGCAGCGGATTGACTTCGTGCGCGGTAAACAGAACCGTGATGCCTTGCTCGAGCTGGATGCGCTTGACCAGGGTGATGATCGCCCGCTGGAAATGCGGATCAAGGCTCAACAAGGGCTCGTCGAGCAGCAGCAGCTGCGGCGCTCCGAGCAGCGCCTGTGCCAGCAGCAGCCGTTGCAGTTCGCCTCCGGAGAGCTCGCACAGCGCCCGCGCCGCAAGCACCCGCGCCTCGACGATCTCGATCGCCCGGTCGACCGCAACCCTGCCGGCACGACCGTAGACAGGCAGCCCCCAGCGGTCTCCGCGAAACGCGCTGGCCACGAAATCCCATCCGCGCAGGCGAAGGTCGGCCACCGAGGCGCGCTGCTGGGGCAGATAGCCCGCCGTGGGATTGCCGCGCAGCGGCGGCGCGCCAAAGACCGTCAAGCCACCGCCCACCGGCTGCAGCAGGCCGAGTATGGCTTGCAGCAGGGTCGTCTTGCCGGCACCGTTGGGGCCGAACACGCCGATGAATTCGCCGCGATGGATGGAGAGCGTAACCTCGGAGAGAACAACCCGCTCACCTCGCGCCAGGGTGACCCGCTCGAGCTCGATCGCCTCCACGGTCAGTGGCCCGCAAGCGCGCGATCGAGCGCGTCGAGCTGCCGCAGCATCCACGCCTGGTAGCTCAGACCCTGCGGTTCGGTCTCGGTGATGGCGACCACCGGCACGCCTGCCTCGAGCGCGATCTCGCGCATCCTTGCGGAGAGCGCCTCGCCCGTTTGACTGTTGTAGAAAAGCACCTTGACCGCGTGCGTCCGCAGGTCGCGCTCGAACGCCGCGACAGCCGCTGCACTCGGTTCCGTGCCGTTCATGACGGCGAGCTGAAACCGATCGTTGCGCATGCTAAGCCCGAGCGCTTGCGGCCATGTAGCCGAACACCGGCTCGGTGGCCGTCACCGGCGTGCCGGCATATTTCGCTCGCAGCGCCGCGATCTTCTGCCCCAGCGGTTGCATGCCCACCGCGAACGCGGCGCGCCCTGCTCGTAATCCGCCGCGTGCCCGGGATCGATGCGCGTCAGCCTGGCGGCAACGGCCTCGGCCAGCGCGGACATCGCCGAGGGCTCGTACCACAGGTGCGGATTGTCACCGGGCTTCTTGTGCGCAAGAGCGGCCACTTCGATGACTTCGCTCGCCGCCCTGCTCGATCCAGACAGGAGCACCACCACCCACGGGTCGTAGTCGGCTCCGTTGTAGACGACGAGCCTCGCCTCGGCCATCGCCCGCGCGGTGGAGGCGCTGGCCTCGAACTGGTGCGGATCCTGGTTCGGATGGGTGAGGATGCTCGTCACGGCCACACCGGCGCCACCAACCTGCTGCACCACGTCGCCGTAGACGCTCTCGGCGGCGACGACCTTGATCGGCTCGGCCAAGACGGCCGGCGATGGCTGCGCAAGGGCGACTGATCCGGCGATGCAAAGCCCGCGCGCCACCGCCGCCGCCGCAACCATGATCGCGCCGCCGCTCTTTCTCCGGCGCGGGCTGCCGAAACGGATCACCGTTGCGCGCGCACTACTGTCTTGCCACACTGGGAGCAGCGCCCGTAGAGCGTCACGTCATGGTGTTCCACCGTAAAGCCGCGCGGCGCGAGAGCTCGCAGGTTCCCCGGGCAGCCGGGGATGTCGTAGACGCGACGACAGCTCGTGCATTGGAAATGGTGGTGATGCGCCGCTTCCCGCATTTCGTAACGCGGGCTGTCTCCGGGCAAGGTGATGGCCTGCACCGCTCCTTCTTCCACCAGCAGCTTGAGGTTGCGATACACGGTAGCCATGCCGAGCGCGCGCACCGCCGCACGCGCCGCCTCGAGCACCTCCCGCGGCGACAGCGGTCGACGTGCCGCCTCGATGACCGACCTGATGGCTTCGCGTTGCCGGGTGGCCCGTTCCATGGCGCGTTAGGACAGATGGGTCCGCTTCTTGTTTCGAACGGCGATAATGATATATCATTCTCAACAGTGCGGCGGCGGTTCGATGGCATGACGGGCCGGAGCGTGTTCCCGGCATCCGTCACCGACCCACCGCGCCAACCGGGATGACGAGAAACGCGGATGCATTCGAGGCTCAGGAGAGCAGCCGTTGCAGCCTAGTCCGGGCCAGACTCGTTCCCGGCGCCGCTTGAGGCGCGAGCGCTTCGTGCTCGCCGTCACGGCGAGCGCCTTTATCTTCCTCGTCTCCGTCGCCGCCTCGCACCTGCACCTTGCGCCGGACGCCGATGACGCCTGCGCCGTGTGCGCCGCGTTTGCCGGCAAGATCGAAGGGCCGAGCGTCACCGTCCCGACCGTCGCGGTTGCGACGGTTATTCACTGCGTTCGTAGCCTGCCGGCGGCGCGCCTCGAGCCGCCGCAGCCCGCGCATCTCCTGCCCCCGAACTGCGGCCCGCCGCAGGCCTGAAGCCTTGCGCTAAAGCCCGTTCCGGGCTTCTTCGCAAGCGTTCCCCCCGCGTCCCCGCGTCGTTCGCCTGGAATGTCCGGCGGACGGCTGATTGCTGTTTCGTTCAAAGGTGCGTCTCAATGCGCTGCGCATTGCCCCTGCCAACGCTGGCGCTCTGCCTCGCGCTGGCGCTCGTCTCGCCCGTCGCCCGGGCGGCGGTGATCACCGCATCGGTGACCGATTCCGGCGGCAAGCCCGTCGCCGGCACGGTGGTGACGCTCGCCGACGCCCAGGGCAAGGCGATCGCCACGGCCAAGACCGACGCCGCCGGCAAGGCGGTGTTTGCCGACCTCACCGCGGGCGCCTATACGCTGAGCGCCGCGCCGACCGGCAGTGCGGCGCTGACGCAAACGCTCCGCGTGGCGGCCACCGACACCCCCACGGTAGCGCTCGTCGCCAGGAGCGTCGTCGCCCTCAACCCGTGCAGGTGACCGCGCAGCGCCTGAAGGATGCGCAGCTCGAGCTCTCGCCCAAGGTCGGCACCACCGTTTACAGCGTCGACGAGCAATTCATCGACAATCTCGCCGTCGGCGCGGACACGCCGATGAATGACGTGCGTGCTGCAGTTTCCCGGCGTGGCCCAGGATTCGAAGGCTTCGGGGTCGCTGCATGTCCGCGGCGAGCACGCCAACGTGCAATATCGCATTAACGGCGTGCAACTGCCCGAAGGGCATCAGCGGATTCGGCCAGGCGGTCGACACCCGGTTCGTAAACCGCATTGATTTCCTCACCGGCGCGCTGCCGGCGCAATACGGCCAGCGCACCTCCGGCATCGTCGAGATCCAGACCAAGGAAGGCAACGTCGACTTTGGCGGCTCGGTTGGCGTCCTGGGCGGCGGCTACGACACCGTGCAGCCGAGCTTCGAGCTATTGGGATCGAAGGGCACGTACAGCTATTACATTACCGGCAACTACCTCAGCAACAGCCTCGGCATCGAGAACCCGACGCCGAGCAAGAACGCGATCCACGATCATACCGAGCAAACCAAGGGCTTCGCCTACCTCTCCGACGTCATCGACGACCATACGCGGCTCGGCCTCATGCTCGGCACCTACGTCGGCAAGTTTCAGATTCCCAACAACCCCGGCCAGACCCCGAGCTACTCGCTCGCCGGCGTGAGCGACGTCGCAACCGGACTTCAACACCCTGCCCTCGTCCGATCTCAACGACAACCAGCGCGAAGATCAACAACTACGCCGTGATCTCGCTGCAGCAGACGGTGGGCAGGCTGAGCTATCAGGCTTCGTTCTACACCCAGTACTCGGATGCTGCATTACACGCCGGACGTGGCCGGCGACCTGATCTATACCGGGGTTGCTTCCGATACCCTGCGCTCGAACTCGGCCAACGGCATCCAGCTCGACGCCTCCTATCCCGTCGCCGACACGCATACGCTGCGCTTCGGCGGCACCTATACCAATCAGCACACGCGCAGCGACAACACGGTGGGCGTGTTCCAGACCGACGCCAGCGGCAATCCAGATTTCCAACGTGCCCATCGCGATCGTCGACAACTCGAGCAAGAACGGCAACCTGGTCGGGCTCTACGTCCAGGACGAGTGGCAGGTGATACCGCAACTGACCGTCAACTACGGCCTTCGCTTCGATCTCGTGGCGGCGTTTACCGACGAGCACCAGTGGAGCCCCCGCATCAACGCGCTCTATGAGATCACCCCGCAGACGGCGATACACGCCGGGTTTCTCGCGCTACTTCACCCCGCCGCCGCAGGAGCTCGCGTCGCAGGAAAGCATCAATCTCTACCAGGGAACGACCAATGCGCCGACGGTGCCGGTCTCCGACCCGGTGCGCGCCGAACGCGCCAGTTACTACGATGTTGGCCTCAGTCAAAAGCTCTCCCCCAACTTCACGCTGGGAATCGACGGCTATTACAAGCAGGTGACCAATTTGCTCGACGAGGGGCAATTCGGACAGGCATTGATCCTCACTCCGTTCAACTACGCCAACGGTTTTCAGGAAGGTCTCGAGCTGTCGGCGACCTATAACGACCCGACTTGGTCGGGTTATCTGAATTTTGCGGTGAGCGAGGCGAGGGGCAGCAACATCATTTCCGGGCAGTCGGTCTTTCAGCCCGACGAGCTGGCCTATATCGCCAGCCACTTTATCTACCTCGATCATGATCAGCGCTACTCGCTTTCTGGCGGGCTGACCTACCGCTTCGACACGAGCCGGCTCAGCGCCGACCTGATCTATGGCAGCGGACTGCGCAGGACACCGCCGGGCGCGCCCCCCAACTCCGGTACGCTGCCCTCCTACGCGACGCTCAACCTGTCCTTGACCCACGACTGGAAGGGCACGCCGATCGGGGTGGTCGAGGGCCGGCTGCGCTGATCAACGTCTTCGACGAGTCTACCTGCTCCGCGATGGGACCGGTGTCGGCGTCGGCGCGCCGCAATACGGCATGCGCCGCACTTTCCTTTTCGGGCTCTCGACCACCTTTTGATGACCGCTCCGCATCGACCTGATTTTCGGCGGCGCCGGGCGTGCCGACGGCTCGCCTGCGCAGGCGTCATGGCGTGGAGCGCGGCCCGCTGCCCTGCGCAGGCGGCCGAAGGTTGATCTATATCAGGGCAATGGCGCGTCAAGAGCGCTAGCATGGCCGTGCTGATCGTCTGACGGCTCGGCCTTTGGAGCGCACATGGTTCGCCGGCAACGGCGCTGGATTTCTGGGTTGGTGACGCTTGGCGTCGTATTCGCCCAGCTCGCTACGGTGGTGCACGCCTGCACGCTCGGCTTCGCCCCGTCGCCTGCGCCGGCGGTTGTGGCGCAGGCGCCAGGCCGGACCCCCGCTTCGCACTGCGCGCCGTCGGCGATGCGCGTCGGCGCGGAGCGCAGCGCCTGTGCAGCACACTGCGCCTACGGCGGCCAGATCGACGTACAGTTCACCCCTCCCGCGGCCGCCATCGCGCCACAGCCGACGCTCGTCGTGCGCTTGATATCGTCGTACCTCGAGGTGCCGCTAGAGGCAATTGACCTGCAGGTGCGAGGCGCTGCGCCCCCTGTCTCGCTTCTCTTCAGCCGTTTCCTGATCTGATCTTCGCATCGCGTTGAACGTTGGCGCGCGAGTCTCGCGTGCCCCTATGTCATTCACGTCGATACGGAGGTCCCGTGCACTGTTGTGTAGGTAATAACCGGGCTTTGCAAGCAGGCATTCGTCGGCTCGCCCCACTCGCGGCGCTGCTGCTGGCGCTGCATTGGCCGATCACTGCATTCGCAGACAGCTCTTTGGATCTGGCAGAGGCACAACGCCTTGCCGTTTCGCGCTCGAGCCAGCTTGTGGCGCAGGATGCCGCGACCACGGCCGCGCGCGAGATGGCCGTGGCCGCCGCGCAACTTCCGGATCCGGTAGCCTCGCTGGACATCAACAACCTGCCGGTCAATGGCGAGGACGCTTGGAGTCTGACCCGTGACTTCATGACCATGCGCAGCGTCGGCGTGATGCAGGAGTTCACCCGCACGCGAAAAGCTTCAGGCGCGTGCGGAGCGCTTCGAGCGCGAAGGCCGAGAAATCGCGGGCCGAAAAGGTCGCCGCGGTCGCGGCGATCCAGCGCGACACGCGCACTGGCATGGCTCGATCGGTACTACGCGGAAGCGATGGCGACGGTCGTCTCCGAGCAGAGCCGGCAGGCCACGCGTCGAGGTCGAGGCCGCCGAAGGCGCATATCGCGCCGGGCGGGGCAGCCTGGCCGACATCCTGGCCGCCCGTTCGCGCCTTGCTCGGCCGGTTCGACGATCGTGCGAGCGAGGTCGGCCTCAAGGTGAGCGCCGCCAAGATCGCCCTGGCTCGCTGGATTGGCGATGACGCCGATGCGCCGCTGGCGGGCAAGCCGCCGATCGACGCGATCCGCCTCGAAGCGCGAACGCTCGATCAGCGATCTCGATCAGCAGCCAGAGATCGCGGTGCTCGCGCGACAGGAAGAGGTGGCTGCCGCGGAGGTGCGAGTTGGCCCAGGCCAACAAGAGACCGGACTGGAGCGTCGCAGGTGATGTACAGCGTGCGCGGCCCTGCTACTCGAACATGATCTCAGTCGGTGTCTCGGTTCCATTGCAGTGGGATCAGCGCCAACCGGCAGGACCGGGAGCTCGCCGCCAAGCTCGCCATGCTCGATCAGGCGCGAGCCGAGCGCGAGGATATGTTGCGCGAGCCCGTGCCGCCGAACTGCGCGCGATGATCGATGAGTGGGAAAGCGACCGCGAGCGCATGGTCCGGTACGAGCATGCAACTGCTGCCGCTCGCCGCCGAGCGCACGCAGGCGGCACGCTGCCGCCTACCGCGGCGGCAAGGGCGAGCATCGACTGACGTGCTGCTCGCGCGCCGCAACGAGATCGACGTACGCCTGCAAGCGCTGCAACTGGAGACGGATGACCGCGCGCCTTTGGGCGCAGCTGAATTTTCTCAGTGCCCCGACGATGTGAGCGCCGGGCACGCACGGCAACGCAGCCACAGGAAGCATCAGCCATGAAGCGCAAGCACCTATTCGGGATCGCTCTGCTCGCCGTCGCGCTCGTCGGTGCTGGACGGCTACGCGCTTTATCGCGCTGGCATGAACCGCGGCATGCAGACGAGACTGCGCGACGCTCGATGCAGCCGCAGCCACCTCGGCGCCGAAGGCTGCCGCACAAGCCGGGCGACATCGATCCCACAGACCGGCAAGAAGATCCTCTATTGGCATGACCCGATGGAGCCTGGCCAGAAATTCGACAAGCCGGGCAAATCGCCCTTCATGGACATGCAGCTGGTGCCTGTCTACGCCGACAGCGATGGCGACGCGAGCGCGGTCATCGATCAGCCCGCGCATGCAGCAGAACCTGGGCGTGCGCACCGCGGAGGTCAACGCAGGGCACAGCTGAGCTCCGACGGTCGACAGCGTCGGCAGCGTGGCGATACAACGAACGCGACATGGTGCTCGTGCAGGCGCGCGCCAACGGCTTTGTCGAGCGCCTGCTACGTACGTGCGCCGCTCGATCCGTGCGCAAGGGTCAGCCGCTCGCGGAGCTCTACGTGCCCGACTGGGTGGCCGCGCAGGAAGAATACCTCGTCGGCAGAGCGCATCAGCGCGCAGGCGGCGCGGCGAGCTCGATGGCTCGCTGATGCGGCCCGCCAAGCGCATGCGACTCGCGGGCATGAGCGAAGAGCAGGTCCGGCGCTGTCGAAACGAGCGGCGACGTGCAGCCGCGCATGACGCTGACCGCGCCGATCGGCGGCGTGGTGGCGAGCTCACGGCGCGCGAGGGCATGACGGTGATGGCGGGCGCACCGCTGTTCCGCATCAACGGGCTGAACACCGTGTGGGTCAATGCGGAGGTGCCCGAGGACCGCTGAGGCGAGGTGCGCGCCGGGCAACGCGGTGCGAGGCACGAGCGCCGGCGCTGCCGGGCGCCGTGTTCAACGGCAAGGTTGAGCGCGATGCTGCCGAGGTGAACCCGGCCACGCGCACGATCAAGGCGCGCATCGAGCTCGCCAACCCAAGAGTGGCAGCTGGTGCCCGGCATGTTCGCGACGGTGCAGCTTCGCGCCCGCGGCGGCGCAAGGACGTGCTGCTGGTGCCCGACCGAAGCGGTGATTGAGACCGGCAAGCGGCAGCGTCGTCATGCGTCGCGCAAGGCGATGGCAAGTTCCTGCCGGTCGACGTCGAGGTCGGTCGCGCAGCAATGGCGGCTGGACCGAGATCCGCAAGGGTTTGCAGGCCGGTCAGAAGGTCGTGGTGTCGGGACAGTTCCTGATCGATTCCGAGGCGAGCCTCAAGGGCACGGTGACCCGCATGGGCGGGGTCGCTCGTCGGACCAGGCTGCAGGCCGCCGCATCGCCGGCGAGGGAAGGTCGAAGCCGAAGGCGATCGCCGGGGGACACCATGATCGCCAGACTCATCCGCTGGTCGATCGCCAACCGCTTCCTGGTGCTGCTCGCGACGCTGTGCTCGCGCCGTGGGGCGTGTGGGCGGTGTCGCACGACGCCGCTCGACGCGATGCCCGACCTGTCCGACGTGCAGGTGATCATCCGCACGACGCTATCCCGGGCAGGCGCCGCAGATCGTCGAGAACCAGGTCACCTATCCGCTGACGACGACGATGCTGTCGGTGCCCGGCGCGAAGACGGTGCGCGGCTATTCGTTCTTCGGCGATTCGTTCGTCTACGTCCTGTTCGAGGACGGCACCGATCTCGTACTGGGCGCGCTCGCGCGTGCTCGAATACCTGAACCAGGTGCAGGCGCGTCTGCCGCGCAGGCGCAAGGCCTGCGCTCGGGCCGGACGCGACCGGCGTGGGCTGGATCTACGAATACGCGCTGGTCGACCGCACCGGCAAGCACGACCTGTCGCAGCTGCGCGCGCTGCAGGACTGGTTCCTCAAGTACGAGCTGAAGACCGTGCCCAACGTCGCCGAAGTCGCCACGCGTCGGCGGCATGGTGCGCGCAGTACCAGGTCGTGCTCGATCCCGACGCGGCTGCGCGCCTACAACATCGCCGCATGGCGAAGGTCGATCGCCGCGATCCAGCAACGCCAACCAGGAGACCGGCGGCTCGGTGCTGGAGCTCGGCGAGGCCGAATACATGGTGCGCGCCTCGGGCTATCTGCAAGTCGCTGGACGACTTCCGCGAGATTCCGCTGATGACGACCGACGGCGGCGTGCCGGTGCGGCTGGGCGACGTCGCGCGCATCCAGGTCGGGCCGGAGATGCGCCGCGGCATCGCCGAGCTCGACGGCGAGGGCGAAGTGGCCGGCGGCATCGTCGTGCTGCGCTCGGGCAAGAACGCGCTGGAGACCATCGAGGCGGTCAAGGCGAAGCTCGAGCAGCTGAAGCCGAGCCTGCCGCCGGGCGTCGAGATCGTCCCGACCTACGACCGCTCGGCGCTGATCGAGCGCGCGGTCGACAACCTGCGCGACAAGCTCGTCGAGGAATTCGTCGTCGTCGCGCTGGTCTGCCTCGTGTTCCTGTTTCACCTGCGCTCGGCGTTGGTCGCCATCGTGTCGCTGCCGCTCGGCGTGCTGGCCGCGTTCATCGTGATGCACTACCAGGGCGTCAACGCCAACATCATGTCGCTGGGCGGCATCGCGATCGCCATCGGCGCGATGGTCGACGCGGCGGTGGTGATGATCGAGAACGCGCACAAGCAGCATCGAGGCGTGGAAGCACGCGCATCACCCGGACGCAGCGACCTTGCAGGGCGACGACGCAGTGGCGCGTGATCGGCGACGCCGCCGCCGAGGTCGGGCCGGCGCTGTTCTTCTGCCTGCTGATCATCACGCTGTCGTTCGTTCCGGTGTTCACGCTGGAAGCGCAGGAAGGACGGCTGTTCGCGCCGCTCGCGTTCACCAAGACCTACGCGATGGCCGCCGCCGCCGGTCTCGCCGTGACGCTGGTGCCGGTGCTGATGGGCTACCTGATCCGCGGCCGCATCCCGGCCGAGAACGCGCAACCCGCTCAACCGCTGCCTGATCGCGGTCTACCGGCCGGTGCTCGACGCCGTGCTGCGCTGGCCGCAAGGCGACGCTCGGCGCTCGCCGCGCTGGTCGCTCGCGGCGACCGCCTGGCCGCTGACCCAGCTCGGCGGCGAGTTCATGCCGCCGCTCGACGAAGGCGACCTGCTGTACATGCCGTCGGCGCTGCCGGGCCTCTCGGCCGGCAAGGCGGCGAGCTGCTGCAGCAGACCGACCGCCTGATCAAGACCGTGCCGGAAGTCGCGAGCGTGTTCGGCAAGGCCGGGCCGCGCCGAAACCGCGACCGACCCGGCGCCGATGGAGATGTTCGAGACCACGATCCAGTTCAAGCCGCGCGAGCAATGGCGCGCCGGGCATGACGCCGGACAAGCTGGTCGAGGAACTCGACCGCACGGTGCAAGGTGCCGGGACTGTCCAACATCTGGGTGCCGCCGATCCGCAACCGCATCGACATGCTCGCCACCGGCATCAAGAGCCCGGTCGGCATCAAGGTCGCCGGGCCCGGACCTCGCCGAGATCGATCGCGTTGACCGCAGCAGATCGAGCGCGCGGTCAAGGACGGTGCCGGGCGTCACCTCGGCGCTGGCCGAGCGGCTGACCGGCGGGCGCTACATCGACGTCGACATCGACCGCGCCGCGGCGGCGCGCTACGGGCTGAACATCGCCGACGTGCAGAGCATCGTGTCGGCGCGCGATCGGCGGCGAGAACATCGGCGAGACGGTCGAGGGCCTGCAGCGCTTCCCGATCAACGTGCGCTATCCGCGCGAGATGCGCGACTCGGTCGAGAGCGCTGCGCGATCTGCCGATCGCTCACCGAGCGCGGCGCGCAGATCCGCCTGGGCGACGTCGCCGCGATCCGCATCGCCGACGGCCCGCCGATGCTCAAGAGCGAAAACGCGCGGCTGTCGGGCTGGGTCTATGTCGATATCCGCGGGCGCGATCTGCGTTCGGCCGTGCGCGACATGCAGCGCGGCGGTCGCGCAGCGACGTCAAGCTGCCCGCCGGCTACTCGGTCTCCTGGTCGGGTCAGTTCGAGTATCTCGAGCGGGCCACGGCGCAGGCTCGAAGCTCGTCGTGCCGGCGACGCTGCTCATCATCTTCGTGCTGCTCTACCTGACGTTCCGCCGCGTCGACGAGGCGCTGCTCGATCATGGTCGACGCTGCCGTTCGCGCTGGTCGGCGGCTTCTGGCTGCTGTAGCTGCTGGGCTACAACATGTCGGTCGCGACCGCGGTCGGCTTCATCGCGCTGGCCGGCGTGTCGCGCCGAGTTCGGCGTCGTGATGCTGCTCTACCTGCAATCACGCCGTCGGAGCGCGCGGCTCGCGCAGGCAGCTCGACAGCCGACGAGCGACGCTGCGCGCAGCGATCGCGAGGGCGCGGTGCTGCGCGTGCGGCCCAAGGCGATGACCGTGGCGGTGATCATCGCCGGGCTGCTGCCGATCATGTCGGGCAGCGGCACCGGCTCGGAGGTCATGCAGCGCATCGCGGCGCCGATGGTCGGCGGCATGATCACCGCGCCGCTGCTGTCGATGTTCGTCATTCCCGCAGCCTACCTGCTCGTACACTGGCCGGGGACGCGAGCGCGCGAGCGCGCGCCGGCCACGAGCCACGGCGCCGCGGAAGCTCAGTTCTCATCCCCATCGTCGACCCCCCCTCGAGCCTAGATCGGGCAACACCCCGGGAGCTTTACGAGCGCGGATCTCGAACCGCACGTCGACCCGATCCTCCACCACCAGGCCGCCGCCGAGGATCGCCAGAGGGACGATGCCGAAATCGCTTTGCTCGAGCGCCACGCGGCCCCTGAAGAGCCACCGCTCCGGTCCGTGCTCGATGCGCACCGGAACGCGCACGGCACGGCTAACGCCATTGAGCGTGATGGATGCATTGATGCTCGCGTCTGCCGCATCGGCATCGACGCCTTGCATGGCAATGACCGCGTATGGGTGCTCTTCGGCGTGCAGTTGCGCGAGCATGTTGCGACGCGTGCCGGCAATCGCCTCCGGGGTCGGCTGGGTATCGAACCCGGCCTCGGCGCGCAATTCCGGTTCATCGACGACCAGTTCGTCGAGGCGGATGAACAGGTCGGCCCGGCCCAGGGTCGGCGCGACGTAGCCGCGCACGTTGTGGCTGGCTATGGCGTGGTCGTGACCGAGTCGGGCCAGCGGTCCGCCGCGGCGCACCTCGATGACGAGCAGCGAAAGACCCGGGTCGATCTCGAGAACCAGATTGCCGCGTCGCGCCGATTGCTGGTAGAAATCGACAGGAAAGCCGGGCGGGACCGGTTCGCTCACTTCCGGCGCGCGCGGGGCCTGCACCGCGCACCCGCAGAGCACGAAGGCGACAACCGCCGCCGCCAGCACAAACCGCCGGCAGTCTCTCCGCTCGCCTGCCGATGCGGCTGCCATCAGTGCACGGGCAGTTTCACTCACCTTGTCGTCAAGGCAAGCACCGCGGCGGCGGCGAACAGGCAGTAGTAGCCAAACCAGTGCCACTGGCTGCGCTCGAGCCAGCGCGAAAGCCAGCGCAGGGCCGCCAGCGCGGCGAGGAAGCTAAGGCCCATGCCGAGCAGGCTCGGCCAGGTCAGTTGCAGCAGATGGCCTCCCTGCGCCAGCGCGGCTTCATTGGCCTTGAGCAGGCGATAGCCTTCCTTGGCGATGACGGCCGGCGTGAGCACGACTGCCAGGGCAAAGCTGAAATCCTCGACCGCGGCCTTGTCGATGCCGAGCAGCAGCCCCCCCGATATCGTGGCGCCCGAACGGGAGAAGCCGCGGAACGGAAGGCAGAATCCCTGTATCGCTCCGATCCAGGCGGCGCCCTTGAGGCCGAGCATGCCGCTTCCGGGCGAGTTCGCCTCGCGCCATCCCGACACCACGATCATGACTCCCGCCGTTGCCAGTCCGGCCGCGATCAAGTAGGTGTTACCGAAGATCTGCTCGATCTCGGCCCGGGCGGAGCCGCGCAATACCACCCGCTCGATGGCAAACATCAGGCACAGGCCAATCATTCCGGTGAGCACGGTGGAGAGCACCACGGCCTTGGCAAAGCGCCGGAATGCCTCGCGCGACGAGAAGTAGCGTCCCCGCCATGCGCTCCAGAAATAGACGATGACCGCAAGCATGGTGCCGGTGTGCAGCATGACCAGCAGAAAAGTCATCGCCGGATCGGTCGGATCGAGGCCCATGAGCTTCTCCGCCACGATGACGTGCGCCGAGCTCGACACCGGCAACATCTCGCACGCGCCCTGCACCACGGCGAGAATGAGGATCTGCAGGACGGTCATCGGGAGCTCAATGGGCGCGGGCGGATGCTTGCGATGCGAGTGGTCGCGTCGCGGTTCCGCGGGGGCCATTGTGCCGTAACGCACCGAGGCCGCGCTAGGGGATCGTGCGCGCGCCCGATGCCTCGGCGTTTCGCGTCGCCAGCTTCAGGTCCGTGATGACAGGCGGCCGGCGCCGGGTTAGCCTCGCGCGACCGTCGCGGATGCGACCAGGCAGCTCGCCGTGCGCATGCTGAAAATCGTCATCCTGTTCGGATTCGTCGCGGTGTTGCTCTGCGTTGTCGCTCTGCTCGTCACCGATGCGCGTCTCGGGGCGGCGCTGACCTGCGCCAAGGCGTCCGGCGTCTGCTCGCTGACAGAGGAGCAGCTCACCCGAGGCTGGAGCGGTCGGATCCCGATTCCCAGCATCGACCGTGCCGAGGTGCGCGTACGACGCGGCCGTGGCGGACCGCCCCAGGTCTGGATCGTCACCCGCGCCGGCGATTGCTTCTTTGCCGACTACTCGTGGCGGTCCGATGCAGACCAAGTGGCGCAGCGGATCAACGACTTTCTGCGCGACGGCTCCGCCGATGCCCGGCTCGACCTCAACGACGACGAGCACGCCCTGTACTGGGTTGCGTGGGCCTTCGTCCCGGTCATCGTGGTGCTGCTCTTGGTGCTCGCCCGGGCGCTGTGGCGGAAGCCGGCCGCGACGCTGCCGACCTAGCCCTCGCCTTCCGCCCGGCTGGAGCGGTGGCGCGCAGCCGTGGCGGCAACGCTCAGCGCCTGGCTAGATAGCGCCCCACACCCCGTCCACCAGGCCCTCGATGGGCTTGAAGCTCGCCTTGTAGGCCATCTTGCGGCTCTGGGCGATCCAGTAGCCCAGATACAGATACGGCAGCTGCAGCTCCTGGCAGCGCTGGATCTGCCAGAGCACGTTGTAAGTCCCGTAGCTCGCGCCCGGGATGTCCGGGTTGTAGAACGTATACACCGACGAGAGCCCGTCGTGCAGGCGATCGACCAGGCTGACCATGCGCAGGTGGCCGCCTTCGCGAAACTCGAACAGGTCGGTGGTCACGTTGCTGTGCAGGAGGAAATGCTGGTATTGCTCGCGGCTGTCCTGGTCCATGCCGCCGCCCGGGTGGCGGTGGCGCTGGTATTGCAGGTAGAGCGCGTAGTGCTCGATGTCGAAGGCGAGACTTCGCTGCGCGGCGGCGAGCGGGGCGTGCCGGCGCAGCGATCGCCGCTGGGCGCGGCTCGGCGTGAACATCGCCACCGGCACCCGCACCGGCACGCAGGCCCGGCAGTGATCGCAATAGGGGCGATAGGTGAAGGCGCCGCTGCGGCGAAAGCCCATGCGCACCAGCTCGCCGTAGACCCGCGTGTCGATCAGATGGCTCGGAGTGGCCACCTGCGAGCGCGCGGCGCGGTCCGGCAGGTAGCTGCACGGATAGGGTGCGGTGGCGTAGAACTGCAGCGCCGCCAGCGGCAGGTCGTTGAGCTTGGTCACGGTTCGTCCGATGCGGCCCGCAGGGCGGTCGGCCAATCCTGGGCGGGCGGCGATGAGTTTACCAACCGCGAAAGCCAGTCGGCAAACTTCCGCCGCGGGATCGGCCGCGCGCCGAGCCGGGCCAGATGCTCGGTGTCCTGCTGGCAGTCGATGAGCGGCATCCCCATCCTGCCGAGCATGGCCACGAGCTCGGCCAGCGCGACCTTGGACGCGTCGGTCTCCCGGGCGAACATCGACTCGCCAAAAAACATCCTGCCGATGGTCACGCCATACAATCCGCCGACCAGGCTGCCCCCCCGCCAGGCTTCGAGCGAATGGGCGTGACCGCGCCGGTGCAAGGCCTCGTAGGCGTCGACCACCGCCGGCGTGATCCAGGTTCCGCTCTGCCCGTCCCGCGGCTCGGCGCAGCCGCGCATCACCTGCCGGAACGCGGTGTCGACGCGGATTTCGAAGCGGCGTTGGCGCACCACCCGCTTGAGCGAGCGGGAAAGCTTGAACTCGCCCACGAAAAGCACCATCCGCGGGTCGGGGCTCCACCACAGAATCGGCTGCGCCTCGTTATACCAGGGGAAGATGCCGTGCCGATATGCGGCGAGCAGGCGCTCGGGCGACAAGTCGCCGCCGGCGGCGAGCAGCCCGTTCGGGTCGTCGAGCGCGGCTTCGAGAGGCGGAAACGGCGAGCCGGAACGCAGCCACGGAACCACGCACCCATTGTGCCGGCGCGCTTGCGCGCGGACAAGCTGCGCTTGCCGCTGCCGCGGGAGATAATGCCAGCCAGGGGGCGCGATGACCGAGCTGCGGCGCTGCGGGTGGGCCGGAACCGACCCGCGCATGATCGACTACCACGACCGGGAGTGGGGCGTCCCGGTGCACGACGATGGGCGGCTGTTCGAGTTCCTGATCCTGGAAGGCGCGCAGGCGGGGCTCTCCTGGCAGACCATCCTCAACAAGCGCGAGGCGTACCGCGAGGCGTTCGCCGGCTTCGATCCGGCGCGGGTCGCCCGCTTCGATCGGCGGCGCATCGAGCGCCTCCTCGCCAACCCGGGCATCGTGCGCAATCGGCTCAAGATCGAGAGCGCCGTCAGCAACGCCCAGGCCCTGCAGGCGGTGCAGCGCGAGGCGGGCAGCTTCGACCGCTTGGTGTGGGGTTTCGTGGGCCATGCGCCGCGGATCAACCGCCGCCGCTCGGGGCGCGAGGTCCCGGCGCGCAGCGCCCAGTCCGACGCGCTGGCCGCCGAACTCAAGCGCCGCGGCTTCCGCTTCGTCGGCACCACGATCTGCTACGCCTTCATGCAGGCGACCGGGATGGTCAATGACCATCTGGTCGGCTGCTACCGCTATCGGCAGATCGTGGCCGTCTAGGGCAGCGAGGGCTCCAGGCCGAACTGCAGCGCCGCGAGCCGCCGGTAGAGCGGGTCGTCGCGCACCAGCGAGGCATGCGTGCCCTCGGCGATGGCGAAGCCGTCTTCGAGAACGATGATGCGGTCGGCGCCGACCACGGTCGAGAGCCGATGGGCGATGATGAGCGTGGTCCGGCCCACCATCAGCCGGTCGAGCGCGAGCTGCACCATGCGCTCGCTCTCGGCGTCGAGCGCGCTGGTCGCCTCGTCGAGCAGCAGGATCGGCCGCTGCGCGAGCACCGCCCGGGCGATCGCCAGGCGCTGGCGCTCCCCCCCGGAGAGCTTGACGCCGCGCTCGCCCAGTGGCGTGTCGAAGCCCTGCGGCAGCCGCGCCACGAATTCGCTGGCATACGCGGCGTCGCAGGCGGCGCGGACTTCCTTCTCCGCCGCGCCGGGCCGGCCGTAGCGGACGTTTTCCCAGACGCTCGCCGCGAAGATCACCGGCTCCTGCGGTACCACCGCGAAGCGTTGCCGCACCGCCCGCGGATCGGCGCGCTTCACGTCCACACCGTCGAGCAGGATGCGGCCTGCCTGCGGGTCGTAGAAGCGAAGCAGAAGCTGGAACACCGTGGTCTTGCCCGCGCCCGACGGCCCGACCAGGGCCACCCGCTCCCCGGCGCTCACCCGCACCGACAGCGCCTGCAGCGCCGGCTCCCTCGGCCGCGAGGGATAGGCGAAGGTCACCCGCTCCAGCGCCACGGTCGCCTGCGGTGGCTCGGGCAGCGGTGTCGGATCCTCCGGCGCGGCAATGGCGGGCGGCGTATCGAGCAGTTCCAGCAGCCGGCCGGTCGCCCCCGCGGCGCGCTGCAATTCTCCGGTGACCTCGCTCACCGTGCCGATCGAGGTGGCGACGATCACCGCGTAGAAAACGAAGGCGGAAAGCTGGCCCGCCGACAGCCGGCCGGAGAGCACGTCGTGACCGCCGATCCAGAGGATGATTCCCACCGCCACGAACACCAGAAAGATCACCGCGGCGATCAACAGTCCGCGCTGCCGGATGCGCCCCACGCCGGTGTCGAACGCGGCCTCGACCCGCTCTCCGTACGCACGCCGGTCCTCCGGCTCATGGCCGTAGGTCTGCACCGTGCGAATCTCATGGATGGCCTCGTCGACATAGGCGCCGCTGTCAGCCACCCGGTCCTGAGTGGCGCGCGACAGGCGCCGCACCCCGCGGCCGAACAGAATGATCGGCAGCAGCACCACCGGCAGGCCGGCTAGCACCAGCAGGGTCAGCTTGAGGCTGGTCGCCATGAGCAGGATCAGCGCCCCGGCGCCAAGCACGCTGTTGCGCACGGCCAGGGAGAGACTCGAGCCGATCACCGTTTCCAGCATGGTCGCATCGTTGGTCAGCCGGGAGACGATCTCTCCGGCGCGGGTGACCTCGAAGAAGCCGGGCGAAAGGGTGAGCAGGTGGTCGAAGACCTTGCGCCGCAGATCGGCGGTCACGCGCTCGCCAATCCACGACACGTTGTAGAAGCGGATGTAGGTCGCGACCGACATGGTCGCGATCACCGCCAGCAGCACAGCCAGCGCCGCGTCGAGCTCGGCCGGGTTGTCGGCGAGGAAACCGCGGTCGATCACCAGCCGCAAGCCCTGCCCGACGCCGAGGGTGCACGCGGCGGCGACCAAGAGCGCGATGCCGGCGACGATGAAGCGGCCCCGATACGGTGCAAGAAAGCGCGCGAGTCTGGCCGCGGTACGGGCGATCGGCACGCGGGGAGCTGCTGGGGGGAAGGAGACCATCCTGGGCAAGCGATCCGATGACCGCGCATTATAGGAGGCACACGCCAGGGGTCGCCAAGCCGTCCTGCCGGTGGCGACGCCGAGGCCGCCCGCTGCGCCGCTGCGTGCCGCGAAGGCGACTAATGTCCTCCGGCGGGCGGGTCCTGGTCGCCAGGCCGACCAACTGCGACACGACCACCGCGGGGTAGAAGACGCCCAACAATGCCCCGACTAGCCTCAGCGTGGTCGCGGGCGCGCACAGGAAAAAAGGCGGGCGGCCCTCATCGAGCCGCCCGCCCGGACAAAACGATGCGACCTAGTTGCTGGGGCCCTTGGAAGCCGCCTCCGCCTCGGCCATGCGTTTGGCCATCTCGGCCTTGAGCGCGTCAAGGTTGAAGCTCGCGCCGCGCTGCATCGGCGGGTAATCGAGGAAGGTCTGTATTTCCTTGGCCATCAACTGCTGCACGAACACAAAGCGCCAGAACTCGTACTTGAACCAGTCGAAGTACTGCTGCGCGCCATCCTTCGTTCCATTGCTCGGCCAGCCGGTGCGCTCGAACGGGTCCAGGCGCAGGTTGGTGATGTAAGGCACGTCCGGATGGGTCTTCTCGCCCAGCCAGCCCGCGGGCTGGTCGATGAAACGGAACTTGTAGTCGTCGATGCGCACCGCGCCGACCGTGCTCTCGCCGAGATAGAAAATCTCATGACGGGCGGATGGTCCATGGCCGGTGATGGCGGCCATCTGGTTGTAGCCATCCAGATGGTTCTTGTAGGTCCGGTCGCCAATCGTCTTGCCCTTGAGCAGCTCCTCGGTGATGTTCGGATTGCCGGCAACGGCCACGAAGGTCGGCAGCCAGTCCATGCCCGAGAAGATACCGTTCTGCACCGAGTCCGCCGGCACGTGACCCGGCCAGCGCAGGATCGCGGGCACGCGGAAGCCGCCCTCGAGGACCGTTCCCTTGGACTGGGCGAACGGCGTCTGCCCGCCGTCGGGCCAGGTGAACACTTCGGTGCCGTTGTCGGTGGTGATGACGACGATCGTGTTGTCGTCGACGCCCATGTCCTTCAGCTTCTTCATGACCAGGCCGATGTCGTCGTCGAACTGCGCCATCCCGGCTTCCTGAATCGACCAGCCATTCTCCGAGTTGCGCAGCGCCTCGTACTTGGGCGACAGATGGGTGACGATGTGCATGCGCGTCGGGTTGAGCCAGACGAAGAACGGCTTGCCGTCCTTGTGCGCCTTGTCCATGAACTGGATGGCGAAGTCGCGTATTTCGTCGTCCACCGTCTCCATGCGCTTCGGATAGAGCGGGCCGGCATCCTCGATCCTCTGCTTGCCGATCTTGCCCCAGCGCGGCATCTCGGTGGAGTCATCCTTATCGGTGGCCCAGCTGTGAACCATGTTGCGCGGGCCGACGACGTTGAGCAGGTTCTGCGGATAGTTCGGATGCGCCGGGTCCTCCATGGCATCGAGGTGATACAGGTAGCCGAAGAATTCGTCGAAGCCGTGCACGGTCGGCAGGAACTCATTGAGATCGCCCAGGTGGTTCTTGCCGAACTGGCCCGTGGCGTAGCCCATCGATTTGAGGATCGTGGCGATGGTCACCGCTTCCGCCGGAATGCCGATCTTGGCACCGGCCTGGCCGACCGTGGTCATACCGGTGCGAATCGGCAGTTCCCCGGTGATGAAGTTCGCGCGACCCGCCGTGCAGCTCGCCTCGGCATAGTAGTCGGTGAACAGCATGCCCTCCTTGGCAATCTTGTCGATGTTCGGCGTGGTGCCGGCCATCATGCCGCGGTGGTAGGCGCCGATGTTCCACATGCCGATGTCGTCGCCCATGATGACGACGATGTTGGGTTGCTTTGCCGCCTGCGCGAAAGCCGGTGCTGCGGCGCCGAGGGCGACAGCCATGCCCGAGGCGAGCCCGACTAGCAAAAATCTCAGCTTCATCTCATAGCTCCATGCGTTGAATGGGTTCCAAACCGGTCGACCGCCTCGCCAACGCTTCGCTCTTGGCCAATTCTTCTTGTTCGGCTGCGTCGGCGATGACATCCGTACATCCGTAGCCGTTTTCGGCCGCCCAAGATGCCACAGGCGTGGATAGCCGTCTATTGGCACTAGGTGCAGATGCTGCGCCGGGACCAGGGAGGCGAAGCGGTGGGCCGCGGTCGCCCGCGCGAATCCCCGGCACCCCCGAGTGCGGCATAATGGCGCACCAAGCCCCGGTAGCTCAGTGGATAGAGCAGCCCCCTCCTAAGGGGCAGGCCGCCGGTTCGATTCCGGCCTGGGGCGCCATCCGCCTCGGCGACGGGCGCCGACCCGATGCAAACGCTTACAAGGCACAGCCATGACCGAACCGACGCAGGACCCGGCGCCCGAAGAGGCGAAGAAGCGCCTGCGCGAGAAGGTCGACAAGCTGCTCGCCCGGGACCCCTGCCGGAGCGAGGCCAGCATCGTGCTCAACGGCAGCACGCTCAAGTACCAGGCCGTCGCCGAATTTGTTCCGGTAGTTGCCGGCGGGATCGACGACAAGCGCGGCGAGCCGGAGGCCGCCGTATTTACCACCTCGTACTTCCTCGACGGGACCGACCGGGCCGCCCGCCCGGTCTGCTTCGTGTTCAACGGCGGGCCGGGATCGGCCTCGATCTGGCTGCATCTGGGCGCGCTCGGCCCCAAGCGGGTGGTCATTCTCGAGGACGGCACCATGCCGCCGCCCCCCTACATGGTGACCGACAACCAGGAATCGTGGTTCGAGCACTTCGACCTGGTGTTCATCGATCCGCCACACACCGGCTACTCCATCACCGCGAGCGAGGAAGCGCGCAAGAAAATGCTCTCGGTCGATGGCGACGTCGACGCCCTTGCCGAGTGCATCCGCGCCTGGCTCGGCCGGCATCGTCGCTGGAGCTCGCCGGTTTACCTGGCCGGCGAGAGCTATGGCACGACGCGCGGGGCGGCGCTCGCCGACAAGCTGCAGGACATCGGCGTCGCGCTCTCGGGGCTGGTGCTGGTCTCCTGCGCGATGGACCTGCAGAGCATCGTCTTCGCGCCGCGCAACGACCTGCCCTACGCGCTGTTCCTGCCCGCTTTTGCCTGCGTCGCCCAGTACCACGGCAAGCTCAAGGGGCGTCTTGCCGAGTCGCCTGCGGCGGCGCGGGCCGCGGCGGAGCAGTATGTCCAGGACGAGTATCTGGGCGCGCTGCACGCCGGTTCGCGCCTGTCGAAGGCGGCGCGCCGCCGCGTCGCGCTTCGGGTCGCCGAACTCACTGGCCTCGCGCCGTCGCTGGTCGAGGAGAAGAACCTGCGCATCCGCGACAGTACTTTCTTCGTCGAACTGCTTCGCGACCGCGGCCAGATATTCGGCCGGCTCGAGGCGCGCGTCACCGGCCCGATGGCGCTCAGCCGCTCGCACGAGTGGGAGTTCGACCCGGGAATCGAGGCGATCGTCGCCCCCTACACGATGGCGGCGCATGCGTACATGAGCGAGAGCCTCGGCCTCGACACGCAGGTACGCTACGAGGTGCTGTCGATGGACGCGCACAAGCAGTGGAACTGGAACCGCGGCGAGGAAAAGGGCAACAGCTTCGCCTGCACCAGCCCCGACCTGGCGCGCGCCCTGCGCCGCAATCCGCACCTGCGCGTGCTCGTCGCGAGCGGGCATTACGATCTCGGGACGCCCTACAGCGCGTCGAACTGGTCACTGGCCCAGCTCGACGTCCCGCCCGACGTGCTCGCGCGCGTCGAGCACCACTACTACGATGCCGGCCACATGATGTACACGCGCGAGGCCGACATGATGAAGCTGAAGCGCGACCTCGCCGCCTGGCTCGGCGCCTAGGGTGGCCTGCCGGGCGCCACGACGCGCCCGGACGGATCGAACCTGCTGCCGGGAGCGCTCGCTCACCAGCCCAGGCCGTTGAAATCGGGCCACAGGTAAAACGGCACCGAGCCATAGCGCGCATCCGCCTTCTGCATCGCGGCATCCTGCTGCATGTACGACCCCTCCGGGTTGGCGCTGGGAAGGTTGTTTTGCGCCCGCAGCTTCTGGTAGGCACTGTATTCCTTCGCGGTGCCGACGTAGATCCTGTTGTTGGGCAGGTCCGGGTAGACGAAATAATTCTTGCCGGTCTGCGAAACCACGGTCACCTGCCCCGCCGGAAGGGTCGGAATCTGCTGCAGCTGCTCATCGGTGCTGGCCACGACGACCTTGAAACCCGCGGCCAGTAGCAGGCTCTCAGCCTGCGACGGCGGCGCCGCTGTCGCTGCGCTGGCCCCGGAGCAGAAGAGCGCGCAGAACGCGAATGCGCCCACGATTTTGCCGACGCGAACGAACTTCATGGCCATCACTCCCTGTCTGGTCGTTGCCTGCATGTGGATGTGCCGAAGATAGCATTTTCGACAGGCCCCAGCGCGACCGCAAGGCCAACCCACCATGCAGCGCGGGCGGCCGCGGTCCCGGCATTGCGCCACCCCTCGCGCGGGCTATGGACCGATCGGGCCCAGGGCGCCGCGGACGGGCGCGCTGGAGACCTGCATCAACCCGCTGTAGGGCCGATCCATCTCCAGAATCAGGAAGATCGCGCCCGCAACCGAAGTCGCCCCGACGAACAGCGCCAGCATGACCGTCGCATTGGGGCGGGTAAGAAAACCGAAGCCCAGGAACAGGACGATCAGCCAGAAAATCAGCACCACGAAAAACGGCCAGGCGAGTGAGCCTCCGGCCTGTTCGTACAGCAAGCCGCGCGTATCGCCCATGGCGATAAGCAGCTGCAAGGCGCGGCTCTTGATGAAGCGCTGGGCATCGGTCGTCGGCGCGAGGTTGGCGATCATCTGGGCCAGTCGCATGCCCGGTTCGCGTGCCATGGGCGCTCTCAGGTTCACCGTTGCCGAGCCATCGTCGGGCCATATCTGGTCCACCTCGGCGGCTACGATCTGGCGCAGCAGGCTGCGCGCCTCGCCCGCCTCCGGCCCATAGTGTGCGAGCAGTCCATCGAGTTGCGAGATGCGCAGGCCGAGCGCCTGCACCTCGGTCTGCTGCGTGTCATACGAGCTATGGGCCGTGGCGATGAGCAGGCTCAAGACCAGGGCGGCGATGGTGGCGATCAGACCCATCACCAGCTTCACGACATCCCGGGAGTCGGTATCGCTGTGATGCGCGGGCAATTTGTCGTGCAGGACGATGCCTGCCAGCGACGCGCCAAAGGCGCAGCCGAAGGCGATGAGGCCAACGAGTATGGGACTCATTTACCTTCCCAGAAGGTTACGTTCCATTTGTCATAGGTTCCTCGACTCCTGCCGCTTTGCGCCGTGAACGACATCTGCGCGGCCACTCTTCGGCCATGCCTCGCGAGGACAGTATATCTGCTGTCCGTGTCACCGCTTGCCGAGCCCGGGAGGGCAGTGCGTCCTGGACGGCCTGCTGCGTCTTTGGGCCGATGCAGAGGACGGCACGCCGCGCTTGCGAGAATCGCAGCAAGTCAACTACTATTCGCTCTCGCTTGCCACGCCATGGCTGCGGACTGCCGTGGCGATTTTCCCCGCGAGCGCTCTTGCTGCGCCGGACCGGAGCCCCGTGTTGAATCCTCGCCTGATCGACGCCTCGGTCGCCTGCCCCGATTGCGACCTGTTGCAGCGAATCCCGCCGCTTCCGCCGGGCGGCAAGAGCACGCTGCACGCGCTGCGGCGCCACCTGGCCAGGCAGCCTTCCGGGCCCAGCGACCTGCCGCTCGCACTCACCGTCGACGGCGGCGATCGTCTTCATCCTCGCCAATACCTTGCCGCTGATGGACCTCTCCGCGGTCGGGCGCACGGCGAGCACGACGATCATCGGCGGCGCCTACGAGATGTGGCTGCAGGACGAAAAAATCACCGGCGTGCTGGTCGCGTTCTGCGCGGTGATCGCCCCCGGAGGCTACCTTGCTGTTCATGCTGACGCTGCTGCTCGCCGCGCGGCGCTCGCCCGCCCCGTTCTGGGTCGGCGAAATGCTGCGCTGGGTGGAGCACTTCCAGATGTGGTCGATGCTCGAGGTGATGATGCTGGGCATTCTGGTCGCGCTGATCAAGATCGCCGAACTGGCGACGGTGGAGCCGGGAATCGGCATGTACGCCGTGGGCGCGCTGGTGCTCCTTATTCCCGGCGATCATGGTCACCTTCGACGACCACGAACTCTGGCAGCGGGTCGAGTGGGCCGACGGCGAGACGCCGCCGTCCACCCGAGCGCGGAGGTTGCGCGGATGACTGACTGCCGCGCTTACCGCCGCGCAAGCCGGACTGGCCTCCTGCGAGGCCTGCCAGCTGCTGTCGCGGCCGGCCAGCGCGACCGAGCCCGGGCTTCTGCCGCCGCTGCGGCGAGCGACTCGAATTCCGTCGCGACGGCTCGATCGAGACCACCTGGGCGCTCGTCATCGCCGCGGCAATCTGCTACATCCCGGCCAACGCCCTGCCCGTGCTGAACACCACCACCCTCGGTTCGACCGACGCCGACACCATCATGGGCGGCGTCGTGTTCCTCTACACATCGGGATCGTGGCCGCTGGCGCTGATCGTGCTGATCGCCAGCGTGATGATCCCGCTGGGCAAGCTCGTCGCGCTCGCCTATCTGCTGATCACCGTGCAGCGCGGCTCGATCAAGAATGGCCATGAGCGCACGCGCCTCTACCGCATGGTCGAATTCATCGGCCGCTGGTCGATGCTCGACGTGTTCGTCGACACCTTTACCGTCGCCCTGGTGCAGCTGCAGCCCCTGATGTCGGTGGCGCCGGGTGCCGGTGTACTATTCTTCGCCGCCGTGGTGGTGCTGACGATGCTCGCGGCCGAGGCGTTCGATCCCCGCCTGCTCTGGGACTCCGTCAATCCCCACCCGAGTCGCCATGGCTAACGAACCGAACCTCGACGATCTGCCGCAGGCCAGCGTCGTGCGAAAGAAGCGCATGCGCTTCTCGATCGTCTGGATCATCCCGATCCTGGCCGCGGTGGTGGCGATCGGCATCGCGATCCAGCGCGTGCTGAGCGAAGGCCCCGCGATCACCATCGTGTTCAAGGCTGCCGAGGGCATCGAGGCCGGCAAGACCTTCATCAAGTACAAGGACGTCAATATCGGCCAGGTAACCGCGGTGCAGCTCTCCGACGACTACGCCAAGGTCCTGGTCAAGGCCAAGATCGCCAAGCATGCCGCCGGGCTCATGGTCGAGGACGCGAAGTTCTGGGTCGTCGAGCCGCGCATTTCCTTGAGCGGGGTATCGGGGCTCAACACGCTGCTCTCGGGCAACTACATCGGCTTCGAGGCCGGCAAGTCCGACGAGGACGAGCGCAATTTCATCGGCCTCGACGTGCCGCCGCCGATCACCGACCAGCGCGGCCGCAAGTTCGTGCTGAAGGCCAGTACCCTGGGGTCGCTGGGCGTCGGCGCGCCGGTGTACTACCGGCAGATCATCGTCGGGCAGGTGGCAGGCTACAACCTTGCGCCGGACGGCAATTCGGTCGAGATCACGTTGTTCATCGACTACCCTTACGACAAGTACGTGACCACGGAGACGCGCTTCTGGAATGCAAGCGGCATCGACGTCTCGGTCGGCGCGGACGGCGTCGAGGTGCGTACCGAGTCGCTCACCGCGCTGATTGCCGGCGGGCTCGCCTTCGACGTGCCCGATCAACTAGCTTCGGGCCAGCCGGCCGCCGCGAACAGCGTCTTCACCCTGTATCGCAACCGGGCCGTGGCGATGAAGCAGCCCGACCCGAACGCGCGGCGCTTTGCGCTTTATTTCAACGAACCGGTGCGCGGACTCTCGGTCGGAGCACCGGTCACGCTGTACGGCTTGCCGGTGGGCGAGGTCGCCAGCGTGGGCATGAGCGTCGACCCCAAGACCAAGGCGTTTCGGCCGCGTGCGCTCATTACCTTCTTCCCCGAGCAACTCCTGGCGCAGCTGACCCAGCGCGACAGGGCCACCGGCAGAGCCCTCGAGGAAGCGGGGCCGCAAGCCCGTCTGCGCAATATACGTCACCAGGTCGAGGACCTGGGGCTGCGTGCCCAATTGCAAACCGGCAGCCACCTCACCGGCGAGCTCTACGTCGCCTTCGCGTACGTTCCGAGCGCGCCGAAGGTGAAACTCGACTTCAGCAAGGACCCGCTGGAGCTGCCGGTGGTGCCCGGCGGCCTGGCGAACATCGAGGCGAAGCTCACCAGCATCCTGACCAAAGTCGACAACATGCCGCTCAACCCGATCGCCATCGAGGTCAAGACCGCGCTCGCCACCCTCGACACGACGCTCAAGGACGCCGACACCCTGCTCAACCGCGTCGATGCGCAGTGGGTGCCCGAAGGAACCAAGACGCTCGAGGACGCGCGGCACGCGATCGCCGCCGCCGATCGCGCCCTCAACGATGCCGACACCAACCTTCTTGCCAAGGACTCGCCGGCCCCGCAGGACCTGCGCGACACCTTGCAGGAGGTGACCCGCGCAGCGCGTGCCGTGCGTGTCCTGGTCGACTATCTCGAACGTCACCCCGAGATCCTGATCCGGGGCAAGTCAGAGGAGAAGCGCTGATGCTCCGCAACGCCCCCGTCGCCGCCCTGTGCGTGCTCGCCGCCCTCGCCGCCGGGTGCTCGAGCACACCCCCGTCGAGTTTCTACACCCTGAGTCGCACCGAGGCCGCCGCCGCGCCCGCTTCGCAACTGTCGGTGGTGGTGGGGCCGGTGTCGATACCGGCCATTGTCGACCAGCCACAGATGGTCTTGAGCACGGGCGCGAACCAGATACAGATCGACGAGTTCCACCGCTGGGCGTCGCCACTGGCGAGCGATATCTCGCGCGTGGTCGCCGAAAACCTCGTCACCCTGCTCGGAACACCACGCGTCTCGCAGTTCCAGCAATCCTTAAACGCGCCTGCCGATTACCGCGTCGCGATCGAGGTGCAGAGCTTCGTATCGGAACCGGGCGAAGCGGCGACGCTCAACGCCGTCTGGATCGTGCGCCGGACCAAGGACGGCAAGTCCGAGACCGGGCGCACGTTTTTGCGCGAACCGGCGTCGGACAAGGGATACGACGCGCTGGTCGCTGCCCACAGCCGTGCGCTCGCGCGCATGAGCCAGGACGTCGCCGACGCGGTGCGGGCGCTCGAGCGCGGCGCGACCTGACTTGCGCATCACCGCTGCGAGCCGTGGCGATGCCGCGGCGGCGGCGCTTAGCCGTCAACGCAGGCGGTCGCCTTGGCTAGCCTTGCAGCGCGGGGTTGAGCGTATAGACGCCGGTGTGCGTCGCCTGGGCGAGGATGTGGCCGTGCATCGCCTTGCGTGCCGCTGCGCCCGAGAGATCCGCAGCCAGCGCGAGCTTCGGCACGTCGAGCGCGAAGAGCGTGAAGACGTAATGGTGCAGGCGCTCATCATTCCACGGCGGACACGGGCCGTCGTAGCCGAAATAGCTTCCCGCCATGTCCTTGTCGCCGGCGAACCAGCCGGTGTAGTCGTTGATGCCCTGCTGCGCTCCGCGCGGCGCCCCCGGGCCGGGCTTGCCGCGCGGCGTAACGCCGCGCGAAAATTCGCCACGGGCGATGGGCGCCGCGTCGGGCGCCAGGTCGAAGAGCACCCAGTGAAAGAAATCGACCCGCGGCAGCGAGGCGGGAATCGTGCGCCCCTCCTGGTTTACGTCGTCGCCGCGCGACGGCACGTCGGGGTCGTGGCAGATCAGCGCCAGCGATTTCGCGCCGGCGGGCACATCGCTCCAGCGCAGGTCCGGATTGATGTTCTCCGACAGCTTGACGTGGGCAGCGGGATCGACGGCCCCGAAGGCAAAGGCGGCCGGAATGCGGCCGCCGTCGACAAAGGCGGTGCTGGTCAGTTGCATCATCCTTCCTTCCAATGCGGCGGCACGGTACGCTCGAAATACGGCAGCGCCTCGATGCGCGCCTTCCAGCCCTTGAGTTCCGGCGTGAGCAGGCCCTCGGCGTCGAATCCCGGCACCTTGGCCCGCGCGCGGTACATGAAGGCGACCAGCGGATAGAGCGAGAAATCCGCCGCCGACAGCGGGCCAACCAGGAAATCGCCCTTGATGTAGCGCGACATGAACGCGAATTCCTCGGCCGCCGCGGCCCGGGCATCGACGAGCTTCTGCGGCTCGCGCTCCTCGGGCTTGGTCGCGAAGGCGTACGTGGTGATGCCATCGATCGCCTTCATGCCATAGTTGTCGACCTCCATCATCAGCCGCCACACCGTGGCGCGGGATTTCGCGTCGCCCGGAAACAGCGCGCCGCCGCGGCCCGGATAAGCGTCTTCCAGGTAGGCGGTGATCGCATTCGATTCGTAGAGCACGAAATCGCCGTCGACCAGCGTGGGCACCGTGTGCCGCGGATTGAGGGCTATGAATTCCGGCTTGCGCGTATCGCCGGCAGAAAAGGAGAGCACCTTGCGCTCGTAGGGCAGCGCCTTGTGCTCGAGGGCGAGCTGTACTCGCCACGCATAGGGCGAGCCGGATCCATAGTACAGAGTGAGACTCATCGAACCTCCTTGGAATGGGGCTTGTTCGACACCGGCTCCGCTACTGCTTCCGCGCCGGCACGTATGGCCTCCAGCGAGGCTCGCTGGAGCTCAAGGGTCTTGATGCTCAGTTGCATGAAGTTAAGGCTCATCGACAGCCAGTTCTCGATGACCCGCAGCTCGCCGATCTTGCGATCGATCTCGCCCGGATCGAGCGTGGCGAACATCGCCATCGGGTTGGGAAAAAGCGGCGCCGCAGGCGTCGCTCCCGGCGCGGGCGGCATGCCCGGCACCGCAAAGCCGAGCGGGTTCCACATCTTCTGCATGAACTCGAGAGCCTGCTGCGGCGTGAACGAGGCGGGGTTGTCGGCCATGTACTTCCTCCGGTGATGCGGGCTTTCGGCTAATATAGCGCACCATGGCGGAATCTGCCGCTCCCCTGCTGGCCACGCTGAGGGCGATCGTCGGTGAGGCCAACGTATTGACGTCGGACCCCGACGTCGCTCCCTACCTCACCGATTGGCGCGACCGTTACCATGGGCGCGCGCGCGCGGTCGTGCGTCCATCGACGACCGCCGAGGTCGCCGCCGTGATGCGCTGCTGCGCCGAGCACGGCATCGCGGTCGTCCCCCAGGGAGGCAACACCGGACTGTGCGGCGGCGCGACCCCGGACGAGGCCGGCGGCGAGGTTGTCGTTTCCCTGTCGCGCCTGAACCGCGTGCGCGCCATCGACGCGGACAACGCCACGCTCACCGTCGAGGCCGGCATGCCGCTCGAGCGCGTGCAGCAGGCAGCCGCCGCGGCCGGGCTGCTGTTTCCGCTGTCGCTCGCCGCCGAGGGCAGCTGCGCGATCGGCGGCAACCTCTCGACCAATGCCGGCGGCACGGCCGTGTTGCGCTATGGGAACGCGCGCGAGCTCGTGCTCGGCCTGGAAGTCGTCCTCGCCGACGGCCGCATCTGGGACGGACTGAGGGGCCTGCGCAAGGACAACGCCGGTTACGACGTCAAGCAGCTCTTCCTCGGCAGCGAAGGCACGCTGGGCATCATCACGGCAGCGGTGCTCAAGCTCTTCCCGCGGGCGCGCACCTCGGCCACCGCATGGGTTGCCCTCGCCGATGTCGAGGCGGCGATCGCGCTGCTCAACCGCTTGCGCCAGGGGCTTGGCGACCGGCTCACCGGTTTCGAGCTCCTCTCCCGCGCCTGCGTCGATCTCGCCCGGGCCCGGTTTCCCGCCCTGCCTGACCCGCTGCCGGATCACGCCTGGTATGTGCTGGCGCAGGCCGACGATCCGGCCACCGACTCGCCGCTTGCGAGACAGCTGGAGGCGGCGCTCGCGGCGGCAATCGAGCAAGGCGTCGTGCAGGATGTGGCGATCGCGCAATCGACCCAGCAGGCGCAGGCGCTGTGGGAGCTGCGCGAGCACGTGCCGGAGGCGCAGCGGCTGGAGGGACTTAACATCAAGCACGACATCAGCCTGCCGGTGTCGAAAGTGCCCGAATTCCTGGTCCAGGCGCGCGCGCAGCTCGACGCCGCCCTGCGCGGCGTGCGCTATATCGTGTTCGGGCACCTGGGGGACGGCAATCTGCACTACAACCTCTCCGCACCCGTCGGCGCGGATGCGCACGGCTTCCTCGAACAGGCCGGCCGTGCCCAGCGCATCGTCTACGACCTGGTGGCGCAGTTGGGGGGCAGCTTCAGCGCCGAGCACGGCATAGGGCGCCTGAAGCGTGACGAGCTCACGCGCTACCGCCCCGCGGTCGAGGTCGATCTCATGCGCCGCATCAAGCGCGCGCTCGACCCGGACAACCTGCTCAACCCGGGCAAGGTGATCTGATGGGACGGATCATCGCCTGGCTGGTCGTCATCTTCATCGTGCTCCTCGCCCTGCGCGTGGCCGCGATGCGCAGCGCCCGCGCCCGGCGCAGAACGGCGGCGCCGGCTGCCGAGCCGATGGTGCGCTGCGCGCGCTGCGGGGTGTTCCTGCCGCGCGCGGAGGCCAAGCGGAGCGACGCCGGCTTCGTGTGTGGCGGCAGAGGCTGCCTTCCCCATGGCTGAACCGCTGCAGCCGCGGCCGGCCGTGCCGCCCTTCGAGCCGCCTTCGCTGCCCTCGCTGATCACCGAGTCGGGGCGGCGGATACTGTGGATCGTCGGCCTGTATCGCGCGCTGTGCGGTGCCCTCTTGCTCAGCGCGGCACTGTTCTTCGACCTGCGCACCATAGGGATCGCCGCGCCCAACCCTTTCCTCACCGCGGTCGGACTGTACTTCGCCTATGGATTGCTCACCTTGTGGTGGGTGCAGCGCGACGCGCCGCTGTTGCCGCTGCCGGCGTTGCTGCTCACGCTGTTGCTCGGCGACGTGTTGTTCCTTGCCCTGCTCATCTATTCGGGGGGCGCGGCCGGCGGCCCGCTGTCGATCCTGCTCTTTCCGCAACTCGCGGCCAGCGGCTGGCTGATGCGCACCCAGGTGGCTTTCTTCCACGCCGCACTGGCGAGCTCGGTGTTGCTCGCCCTCGATACCTGGCGCTTGCTGCAGGGAGTCATTTCCGGCGCGCAGCTGTTCCAGACCGGGTTGGTCGGCTTCGGCTACTTCGCCACGGTCGGCATCGCGCTGGCCCTCGGTCGCTACACCAAGGCGAGCGAAGACCTTGCCGCGCAGCGCAGCATCGACGTCGCCAATCTCGAGCAGGTCAACCGGCTCATCATCCAGGACATGCAGGACGGCGTGCTGGTGGTCGACCTGAACGGCGTCGTCCGCGGCCACAACGCCCAGGTTACGCGGCTTCTGGGCGGGTTCGGGCGGATGCGCGGCGGAATGCGCCTGGCCGAATTCAGCTCGACCCTGCACGACTACTGGCGTCGCTGGCAGGAAGATTTCGCCGACCCGCTGCCGCCGTTCAAGGTCGAGGCCACCCAGCGTCTGCTGCGCGTGCGCCTGGTGCGCATCGGCGCAGGCCTCAACGGGGGCACGCTCATCTACCTCGAGGACCTCGGCCGGGCGCAGACCGAGGCGCAGCAGATGAAGCTCGCGGCGATGGGCCGGCTGACCGCCAGCATCGCCCACGAGGTGCGCAATCCGCTGTCGGCGATCAACCAGGCGGCGCAGCTGCTCGAGGAGGACGGGTCGGTGGCGCCCGAGGGAGAGCGGCTGCTCGCGATGATTCGCAACAACGCCAAGCGCATCGACCGCATTGTCGGCGAAGTGCTGCAGCTCAACCGCCGCGACCGGCAGCAGCCCGAGGTGGTCCGTTTCGTCGAGTTCCTCAGCGCGCTGGTCGAGGAGATCGTCCAGGCCGAGGCGATCCCGCCGCGGGGGGTCACCGTGCAGGCCCCGGAGGACCTCTTGGTGATCTTCGACCGCGGCCACCTCAACCAGATCGTCTGGAACCTGGTGCGCAACGCGTGGCAGCACTGCCAGAAGAAGGAAGGCAGCATCCGCATCCTGGTGCGCCCCGGGTACATGGGCGATGCCGTAATATGCGAACTCGACGACGACGGGCCGGGGATTCCCGCCGAGCTGCGGGGACAGATCTTCGAGCCATTCTTCACGACGCGGCCGGGCGGGACCGGGCTGGGCCTGTACATCGCGCGCGAGCTGGCCGATGCCAACGGCGCCGCGCTGGAGCTGCTGCCCAAGGGGCCCGGGGCGCACTTCCGCCTCACCATGAAGCGTGCGCTGAGCCCGGCGGAAAAATAGCGGGCGCTAGGAGGGGAGCTGAACATGAGCCGAAGACCACGGGAGCGCGGGCAGCCCAAGGTGCTCGTCATCGACGACGAGCCGGATCTTCTCGAATTGCTGGAGCTGACCCTGTCGCGCATGGGCCTCGACACCACGCGCGCGCAGTCGGTGGCCGAGGCGATCAAGCTGCTCGATAGCCAGGCTTTCGACCTGTGCCTGACCGACATGCGCCTGCCCGACGGCGAGGGCCTGCGCGTGGTCGAGCACATCACCGACAAGGGGCTCGACGTTCCGGTCGCCGTCATCACCGCTTTCGGCAGCGCCGAGAATGCGGTGGCGGCGCTCAAGGCCGGGGCCTTCGATTACCTCGCCAAACCGGTGGCGCTGGAGCAGCTGCGGGCGCTGGTCAAGCAGGCGCTCAAGGTCCCCGAGAAGCCGGCCGCGCCCTCCTCCTACCAGCTGCTGGGCGAATCGCAGGCGATCATGCAGGTCCGGCAGATGATCGACCGCCTGTCGAAGAGCCAGGCGCCGGTGTTCATCACCGGCGAATCGGGCAGCGGCAAGGAGCTGGCCGCGCGCATGATCCATCTCGGCGGCCCGCGGGCGGAGCAGCCGTTCGTGCCGGTGAACTGCGGCGCCATCCCTGAAAACCTGATGGAGAGCGAGTTCTTCGGCTACCGCAAGGGCGCCTTTACCGGCGCCGAGGGCGATCGCGACGGTTTCTTCCAGGCGGCCAACGGCGGCACGCTGTTTCTCGATGAAGTTGCCGACCTGCCGTTGCCGATGCAAGTGAAGCTGCTGCGCGCGATCCAGGAGAAGCGCGTGCGCAAGGTTGGCGCGACCGCGGAGGAGCCAGTCGACGTGCGCATCATCAGCGCCACGCACAAGAAGCTGCCGGCCTTGGTCGACTCGGGCGAGTTTCGCCAGGACCTGTTCTACCGCCTGCACGTCATCGAGCTGGCGATGCCGAGCTTGCGCGAGATGCGCGAGGATATCCCCACCATCGCCGACGCGATTCTGCGCAAGCTATCGCGCGCGGCCCCGGCAAGCCTCGACCCGGAGGCAGTCACGGCGCTGGAGTCCTACCCGTTCCCTGGCAACGTGCGCGAGCTGGAGAACATTCTCGAGCGCGGGCTGTCGCTCGCCGCCGATGCGCAGAAGATTACCGCCGAAGACCTGCGGCTGACGCCACCGCCGGAAGAGGCCGATTCGGCGCTGCCGGCCGGTGACAAGTGGCCGCTGCAGGACTACCTGGATCGTGTCGAGCGCGCGGCGATCAACGAGGCGCTGGAAAAAACCCGCTACAACCGCACCGCCGCGGCCAAGCTCCTAGGCATCACCTTCCGCGCCATGCGCTATCGTATGGAGAGGTTGGGCATCAAATAGGCCGCTCTGCATTCTCATAGCCGATGGATGGTGCCGATCGAACAACCGGGCAATCTGGTGAAGCGTGTCACCCTTCTGCCAGCGCTCCCACATCAGCGCCCTCTGACTCTCCGTGTAATAGATCCGCGGTCTTTGCTTCATCTGCAACACTCCTCTGATTGCTCAGGCTATAGTGTGTTGCATTGACCGGTTGAAACCGCAGCCGGGAGCAGCGATCGAGGGCCGGCCACCGCCATCGTTCCTGCGCCAAGCGTTGCCGATTTCGATATTTTCTGTTGGTTGTACTCGAACTGCGCACCGACGTACTTCGGGTTGGCCTACGAAGATGAAAATTGCACCCATCCGATTGTCCACACGTACGAATTTCTTGGCGTCGAGGCCGCCGCGACTTTGGCTGGCGATAAGCAGTACGTATTCCGATTTGTCGGTTCCGTGGATTCGCTGGCCGGTCTAAGACGGTCGCATGTCGACCTACAGCAGCCAGTCGCGGCTCCCGATAACGGACGGTCAGCGACCGTCGCCTACCAGCGCGATCGGACCCCAGAAGACCGGATGCGCATAGGAGTAGGCAACCTTCTTCTACATCGGGTCGCGATAGCCTGGTCCATCGAGCAGTTCGAGCATGATTGCCGCAGCACATCGGCACGCGTCAGGTTGGCTTCGGCTGCTCCATGCTTCGAGTCCGACGGATTGAATCGGGAACTGGCCCGCCACGCCTGGGTGATCACCTATGGCGAATGAGTGGAGGTCTCCGCGCCGAATTTCATAAGCGTCGGGTCGTGAATGATCGGCTGAAACTTGTTTCCCGGCTTCAGCAGTCCGCGTTCGCTTTGCAAGAACGCCAGTACCGTTGCCGCTGAATGCACCCAGTTGCGAGCACCGGATTCAGCGAAGCCTGACCCTCCGGTAGCGCCACGCTCACCGAGCGGGTGATCTTTCGAATCCTTCCCCATCCAGAATCCCAGCACGACCCCCTTCTCCGGATGGTCCGGTGGGCCTGGAACGAACAGAAGGAGCCACACGTCGGAGGTCTTGCCGTCGGCATTGGTTGCCGTTCCGGTCTTCGCGGCGATCTCGCCGGCTTGATCAACGGGAAATGCAAGCCTTCGCTTAGCCTTTTCGCTAGGCTTTAAGTTCCACACTTCGTTACTCAACGGATCCATGCCAGGGATGACGCCGCTCCGCAGCGTGGAAGCGGTACCGGTGCTTCCGATGTCAACGGGGGCCTTCAAGAGCTCGATCATCGCCGCTGAGACTGCGGGATGCATGAGCCGCTCCTGGAAGGGATGACTCACACCCTTGGTGTCGCAATCCCTTGGGTCGCCTTGGTCATCGTTGTAGAGAAGCGATTTGCCGTCGCGGCAGACATCGTTGGCGAAGCGCGGCGTCACTCGAAAGCCGCCATTCACAAAAGCGGCGGCGGAAGCCATCGACAGCGGGTTGACCTCGGAGGCGCCGATCGCCGTCGTCGGGTACGGCTGAAGCATGTGCTTGGAGTCCTTCGGCATTCCCAGGCGGTAGGTGAGTGCGATGACATTCTTGATCCCGGCGCGCGCTCCGGCACGCATCGCTGCGGTGTTGCGTGACTCGCCCAAAGCAGTCTGACAACTAATGTCGCCGCGGTACTCCGGCTCGGAGCGCGAGTGGAAGTTCTCGATCTTCTTGACGCCGCGGCCTCGACCAAGAGATACGAAGATCGGCTCATCGAGGACCGTACAGCGCCGCAACACCTCGGCAGCGATTTCCTCGACGGTGTGCGGCGCAGGCTTGGCGGCCAGCACTTCCTTCGTAAGCCGCTCGACCAAGGCCCCATAGGTGAATATCTTGAACGTTGATCCCGGCTGTCGCCAACCGGTCGCGATCACATCGTACTTCTGCTGCCTGAAGTCGGCGTTCCCGACCTCAGCAAGTACGTCGCCCATGAAATCAACCGCAAACGCTCCTGCGCGCAGCTGGTTATTGTCGACATCCTTCGGGTGACGGGCGCGGTAAGTGTGGAGCGTCAGATCGACCGCCTTGGCCAGCATATCCTGGAGCCCGTCGTCACGGGTGATCGAGATTGTGAGGCCACCTTTGTTGATCGGGAAGCGGTCCTTGTACAGGATGCGCACCCGTTCGAGGAAGTAGTCGTGCGCTCCGCAGCCCATGCCCCCAGAAATAATTTCCCCGCGCAGCGACTTCTCGACAAGATTTGCAGCCCGGGCGTACTCCACGTCGGTGATGACGCCCTGGTCCTGCATCAGCCCTAGGACGCGAGTCGTGCCGCGAGCCGCTTCGGCCCAATTGGCGTCGCGAATCTCGTCGCGTGCCTTGAGGAGGGGATCCATCGCAAACGGCCGGTCGGGCAAGGCGGGCCTGTTGATGAGGGCTACGATGAAAGCCGCTTGATGGAGGGCGAGATCCTTCGCCGGCTTCCCGAAATACGCGCGGCTTGCCGCTTCGATGCCGTATTGTCCGCGGCCGAAATACGGCATGTTCACGTACTTGAGCAGCAACTGCGGCCTCGAAAACTCACGCTCGATCCGCAGCGCCATGACGATGTCGCCGATCTTTTCAACCTCTGTCGATGGGCGACCGGTACCACCACGAAGATGCTTCGCGATCTGCATCGTCAGCGTCGATGCACCCGAGCGGCTCTCCTGTAGGAGTCGCCTTGCGAGCGCCCGCAAAATCGCAACCTTATCGATCCCCTCGTGTGTGAAGAAGTTCTTGTCTTCGGAAGCGAGGATTGCCTCGGTGAAGAGCCGCGGGATCTCGGCCGGGTCGTTGACGAGAATGCGGTGCTCCGGCGACGAAATGCAGGCGACCTCCTTTTGATCTTCAGAGACAATCACCGATTCCTGGGCAAAGTAGGCCGGGTCGCTCAAGCGCGCAATTGCATTCTTGTCGATGCCCAGATGGGCGTCGATCTCCCGGGAATAATGAGAATCGATTGTTTCGACGATGGATTCAAACTCGACGTAGCCCACGATAATCAGGGCCACGAGCACACCGAGAGCGACAAAGAAACGCCTGACGATCCTGCCCAGGAAACGAACAATCCGCCACAGCAGCGTCAAAACGGCACGCTTGAGGTTTTCGCCGTCGACCTTCTCCATCGCCCCACTCTTCACCTACTCGCGGCCGGACGCCTCTCGGGTGAAGCGCTGCCGCAGAATACGGATCTACCGACGTCACCGTCGTAACAACTGCCCAAAGCAGATCGGGTGTCTCCGGAACGATGGGCGCTTCTCGCGTTGGCCTGGAGGCGCGCTCATCACCAACGGCGGTGATTGTATGCCAAAGAAAAGACAATGCAATTGCGCTGTTGGAATCAACCTTGCTCGGCAACCTTTCATTTGGGTTGAGTTCGGGAATAGTCAGCAAGCAACTGCTGTATCGGCGGCGCTGACGCGACTCTCGGAAAGTGGCGCCGGGATTGGCTGTCAGCGTCACTTGGGCTTTTGTCGGCCGTGAATGTCTGCTCCCGGGCGATTTGGAGGCCGATGCGGTGCGTCTGCAGTTGACCCGAACTCGGCCTGATGCTTGACGGTCGCAGATGCTTATTGAGCCCCTGGTACCTCTCGACCGGTCGTTCGCGCTGTACCGTTGTATAGTTCTGGCTTGGATGTGCAGGAGTACGCGATGTCAGCATGTGGACCGCGATCCCGGCCGTCGTCGTATCTCGTCGCGGCGCTCGCTTGCACGATGTTGTTCGGTTGTGCGCAGCCTGAGCGCGCGCCCGAGCCTGCCACGCCGACGCCGGTACCGACTGTTCCTCTGCCCGCCGCGCCGCCACCGACCGTTCCCGCCCCGCCAGCGCCATCGTCTGGCGGCGCTGCGATAAGCACGCAACAGCGTGGCCGGATTTCGATGTACGGCAATGATTTGGCGGGGAAGAAGACCGCCAGCGGCGAGCCATTCGATCCCACGGCGCTCACTATGGCGCACCGAACGCTGCCGTTCGGCACGCACGTGCGCGTCACGAATCTCGAGAACCAACGTAGTGTGGAGGTCGTGGTGAACGATCGCGGCCCGTTCGTGCCCGGACGCATCGCTGACCTGTCCGAAGCGGCGGCTCGCCGAATAGGCATGGTTGCCGACGGCGTGGTGGAAGCGCTCCTAGATGTTCTTCAGCCAGGGAAAAAGGCGTTAGGGGGACGAGGCGATTAGGCACGCGCGTCCGCCCCGACCGTATGGCTACGTTTCAGGAGACCGGCCGCGACCACTACTGTCTTTCTGTGACCGATCTCGGCCGCTCGTCGACTGGGCGCCGGCGGGTCATGCATGACATCCAGGATACAGAGTACCCAGTTGCGGAAGGCCGGAGAACAGGGTCCTCATCACCCCTTACTAAGATCTTGGCTCGCTGGACTCGGTACTTTGGGGCGTTGAGCAACTCGCCGGCGCGTGTGGTACCGCTAAGTTGCCCTGCGCTCAAATCGAAGGCGCCCGCCCTATAGGATGGCATCCTGGATTCACCTTCCGAGGATGGTGACCACTTCGGCAAGGGGAACCTTGGACCCACCCTTAGTGCTGGGTGTTTCGAGGCCAAGGCAACGTCAGGCTGCAGTGCCCCTATACGCAACAATCTCCCAGTCTCCGCTCGCCTCATCATGCCGAAGGACGTAAGTGTCGCCGTCGTCGGCATCGACTTTGAACCAGCGCTGCGTTGGCGCGAAAAGGCGAAACTAAGCGAGGCCGAAGCAAACTCTGCCTCGGCCCCACCAAGTCGGGCGGCTAGTCTAAATTCATCTACTAGGCGAAGACTCCAAAGCTCGTGCAATAAGCCGTGCTATCTATGTCCAGGAATGTACTAGGGACGCCAAAGCGCGAACCTCAAGTTCTAAGGACCGCAGCCCGGGAACTTAAGCGATGCGAGCCACGTGGCCCAGTTGAACCTTAGACTCGTATCGTAGTACTGGTTCGTGTACCAGAACGTGCAAGAGTCCGCACCGTCGAGGGCCATGCTCGAGTAGTCGCCCCAGCGACTGTCGGTATCCGGTTGGAAGCCCGTGCCCTGTTTGATCAGAGTCTCGGTCTCAGTGGTGCCTAGAAGATCCCCCGCCGTGTGACCCGCGTAGTAAATCGACGGGAAGTCACCTGCGGCCGCACTCGAACGGCTGTACCCAAGGGCGATGTCCCCGGCCTGGTCCATGGCGACCGAGCCCATCCAGCGGTTCTCGCCGTCATTCGGGGTCTGCCCCGATTGATACAGGGACAAGTTGGTCTTGCCGTACCCCTGGACCCGGAACTCGTACCATGTCGCCGCCACATCACCGGGGTTAAAGTCACTGTTGTTGTTCACGCTGTGCGTCACCAGAAAGTGCTGCGTGCCGCGCTCGTTGAAGTGCGCCAGCCGATACATCAGTCGATCGCCGAGCGTGTCCAGTAGAGCCGTTGTGCCCGGCTGCGGAACACAGTCGGTGGTGAGGAAGCCACCACTAGCAAGTGTAACGCAGAACGCCAAATTGAACGCCGGCACACTGATCGGCATGCTTCCGTCGACCCCGACGAGGGTTGACTTCGCGGGGTTCCCGAAGTTCGGCGTGAACACGAACTCGTAGACGTGCGTGTCACCCGGAAAAAAATTGTCGATGGCTCCCAGTAACACCTCGCTCTTCGTCGGCCCACCGCCATCCGCGTCGTCATCGGCGGGCAGCATGCTGTCGTCGAACAACGTGCCGTTGGAGTTGTCGAAGATGCAGACCTGCTGCGCGTTGCTCTTGCCACTCAGCATGCTTTTGGCGTCATAAGCGCAGACGTTCACACCTAGGAAGGGCTCACTCGGGATAGTGACATCGAAGACATTCTGGGACTGGTAATAAACGCTGCGCGTAAGACCCCATTTCGGGTAGTCGGGGAAGCCAGGCTGCTGTGGGAAGGTGTAACGGAAGTAACTGCCCGTCGCGTCGGCAGTCTGCGACACCGCGACGCACGTATAGAATGGAGGCCCGTTGAACACGTTCTGGGCCGCCAGCCAGCGGTGATTGCCCTTATCCCACTGGATGATGATGTCGCCGTCGTTGTTGGTCTCGCACGGCGCGCCGAAGCCCTTCCAGAAGTTGGTGCCCGCGAAAGGCCCGGCGATGAGGGCTCCAGTGGACTTGTCAAAAACGGCATAGCAAGTATTTACCCACTGCACTACCTGGGTGTCACCGACCGCCGCGTTGGTATCGGGAGGCGCAACTTCTTGCCCTGCGACACTCGGGCAGTTGAGATGAGGCGTGTTCCCGACCCCCTCGAAACTCAGGCCGATCGTGGCCTTTGCGGCAGGAGAGATCAACGCCTGGGCGGCGCTCGCCACTGCTGTGCCCTGGCTTTGCTGAGCACTCGTGAATCGCTGCAGCTTTGGCTGCATAGGCTTGTGCATCAAACCGGCGCCCTGCGGAGCCGGGGCTTGCGACACAAGCGCGCCTAGCATCGGTGAAACGTCAAAGTGAACCGGTTCGTTCGCTACCGCATTGCTGAGCACCTGAGGTGCCGCCCGAACGTAGCTCGGGGCTGACAGAGTCAGCGCGGATACGATTGCCACAGAGAAGCAGAAAATTCTCTTACCGTTTCCTTTCATGATCCTGCCTCCTTTGAGTGAATACCCTCGAGTTGTCCGCAAACGTTCTGCCAGGGCGACCATGTGTCCACCACCCAGGGGATGTTTTATAGCCCTCAGGTCCGGGGCCGTCAACGTGCGCCTACCCTGATCGCAGAAATAACATTAGCTGGAACATGCCGGTGGCTGAAAAGACTCCAGTTTCTATTGGCAACAGGTTCGCAAAAAATCCCGACGAAACTTGTCCACCCTTCGCAGCGGGCATTTCTGCATTACTCGGCTTGCTCATCCCGCTCAAGGCAGAAGAGCGCTTTTGAGTAGGAGTGGAATGGCTGTGCCGAGATCACTTTGCATTCCGCAGGGAGCATGGGCGCGACCCGACGACGAATGCGGAATTCCAGACCTATTTCAATCTGCGATTCAACGAGGCGTATGAGGCTCGGCGCGCACGGCACGAAAATGACGATTTCCCGCCGTGGCTCAGTGACGAGAACGAATGAGCCGCGCCCCCGCGCGATTCGCTGTCGGTGCTACGATTATCTGATGCGTGCTACGCCCCGCCACTCCGCAGTGTCACAACGCTGCAACGAGGCTGTCCTAATACCTTGTTCTTACATCGGAAACAGCGCCATGCGCTATCGTATGGAGAGGTTGGGCATCAAGTAGCCGCGCGTTATGCGCGCTGCCCCTATTGAAACGAAAGCGGCGGCGGATACGCCGTACTCAAGTTGATTGTCGCCAACACGGGAAGCACCCCGTTTTGCTGGACCGTCAGCGTCGAACAGCCGGTGTCATAGAGAATCGAGTGAACCGTCACCGTGGTCCCAGTTCCGATCGCTCCCACGTAAAGCACGATCCCGGCTGGTGTTTGGACCTGCGTGGCTGCGCGCACGCCCGCATAAGGCAGACTGTAGACGTACGCGCCGGTTGTGCAGTCGAACGAGGTGAATAACACGCTCCCGCTCGATTGCCATGTCGCCAGCGCCGACGCCGTACGGCTATCCGCGCTGTAGATCGGGCGGATCAGTGCGGGCGCCACGACGCCGCTGCCGACACTAATCAGCATGATGGTGTCGGTTAGCGCCCTCGCCGCGACCTTGCCCGTCGAATCAACCAGCGCGATGGCGGTGGGCGGCGCAGAAGATCCCGCGCCAGCCAGGTCTTGCGCCCATGCTAGCCCATTCGCCGCGATGCCCACCGCAACACCCGCTGCAATCGCCCATACCGTCATGGCAAGGCCCCTGTTTGCGAAAGATGATACTGCACCCGCGCCTCTCGCGTGTGGGGTGCCAGCACGCGTAGAAGTTCGGCCGAGCAGCTGACTCGGCTCTATTACACCTCGCCGCAGTGCTCGTGCCCGCGAGCCGGGCGGCCTCGGGTAGCGCTCAGGCAGCGCCTATGGGGTGGGACGGCGGTTCTGCGCGCTGCGGGCCAGAACCACACGCAACGCAACTATCCGGCGCGGCCATCGCCGCCGGATTCGGATTCAACCGCAGTGCGGCGTGCTCGCGGTAGTCGTCGAGGGCCATGGGCACCCACTGGCCCTCGACCGTCGCGCCGAGCTGGGCGCTGCACAGCGGGCATCTCGTCGCGCGTCCTCCCGAGCGCATGATCAGGCCTGTTCGTCAGGGCGTTATTACATCTTGTGCTGGGTATCGCGCGCGGTGTCGTGAATCGCTTCGCCGCCGTGTTCGATGTCCGTGCCGGCGCCTGCTACGGTGTTGCAACCGGTCACGAGAGTAGCCGTCGTTCCGATTGCTCCAAGCATCAACAACACTGCCAGAATTCGCCTTGTCATGATTTCTCTCCTGAATGATTGACCGATTCGCCGCGGAACCTCCGGCGCGCTTCTCATGCTCCGGCGCTATATGACGCCCAGCACCAGGAGGATGATCAATACGACGAGGACAAGGCCCAGTCCTCCGCTGGGGTAGTACCCCCAGCCGGAGCTGTACGGCCACGTCGGCAGCGCGCCAACGAGCAGCAGGATGACGACGATGAGAAGCACCATGCGCATTGGTAGTGTCCTCTAGTCTGGTGCACTTGGCGGCGCATGATGCTTGCCCACGCCGCGCAACGACAAGCGGCGGCCGTCTGATTCTCGTGTAGGAGCGAAGCTGCGTCGCTGTAAGCCCCCGGAGGACGTCGCCACGTGCACGCTTATGGCCAGAGCCCAAGAGCCCTAGTGCTGTAGTCCCGTGCCACGGCCGAAGAGCCTTAGTGAGTTTCCCACAAGCAAATCAGAGCCGGTCTGATGGTGCGGCGAGGACGAAGATGCGATGTTGCGCACCGCTGGCGCCGCTTCGGCGCTTTCTTTCGAAAGAGGAATTGAAAATGAATTGGGACCGTGTGGAAGGCAATTGGAAACAGCTCCAAGGCAAGGTGAAGCAGCAATGGGGAAAACTTACCGACGATACGCTCACCCAGATCAATGGCAAGCGCGACGAGCTGGTCGGCAAGATCCAGGAAGCGTACGGGATCTCGCGCGACGATGCGGATCGCCAGGTCAAGGAATGGGAGAAGTTGAACTAAGAAGCTGAACCAGAGGCGTCGGCGGCGAGCTGCCGCCGGCGATTTCAACGAGACTAATGAGGAGACAGACATCATGCTAGGACGACTGACAGTGAGCGAAGCGATTTGCGTCGGTGCGCTGTGCGTGTTTGCGATTGGCACCGCTCGCGCCGCTGATCCCGCGGCGAGGCAGCGCGAGAACGAATACAAGGCCGCCGTCGCCCGCGCCAACGCCGAGTACAAAGCCGAGAAGGACGCCTGCGACGTCAAGCAGGGCAACGACAAGGACGTCTGCCTCGAGCAGGCGAAAGCCACCCGCGACCGAGCGACAGCCGATGCCAAGGCCGCGCTGAAGTCAGGTGACGCGATGGCCAGCGCTCGCGACACGAAACTGGAAGCGCAGTATAAGGTGGCCAAGGAGCGCTGCGACGCGCTGAGCGGCGACGCTAAGGACGCGTGCGTCAAGGACGCGAAGGCGCGCTACGGCCAATAAGCTGGAGAGCCGCTGGAAAGCGGATGCGCCTCCACGAAAACAGCCGCGCGGATCGACGTTCCGGCGCTGCGCACGCGGGCACGTCTCACATCCCTGACGGTGCCTTTGCCGCCAGGGATTGTCGACCTGCTCGACGATGCGCCGGTCACGTCGATTGGGGTGCGTCCTGCGCTAGCGGTGGCATTGCTTCACCGCGCGGCATTCATTCGCAGAGTGTGGCGCAGGAATTTCTCGCGGCTTCGAACGAGCAGTTGGGCCGCGCCAACCACAGCCGCCCATCACTGACGTCGCAAAGAAGCTGACAACGGCAAGCAACCATAGAGGTGGACGCTATGAAGACCATGACCTGTAGGGAACTTGGCGGGACTTGTGATCAAAAACTGTCCGCCAATACATGGGACGAAATGGTAAAGGCCATGACCGGTCACGTATTGCAAAGGCATCCGGATGTCGCAAGACAGATGGAAAAGATGCACAGCGAAGATCCAAAGAAGTGGGGTAGAGAGACGAAGCCCAAATGGGACGCGACGCCCGAGGCTAGATCTCCAGGCGAGCCCCCCAAAGAAGCGCCTGGCGGTACGCGTGAAGGCCGCGTATTTCCGTCTCGGTAGCCCGAGGGGTCAGGCACCGGGGGCGAATTTCAGCTGACGAGGGTTCGAATTGCTTCCGGGAGTCAAACGATCTCTTGCGCTGCTTAGTGCCGCACGCTGCCCTTTACAGGCGCTCTCGGCTTGGCCGAGACGGCTTCCACCGACAACGTGAACGTGCACCGCTCGTTGGGATTCATTGCCCCCACACCGATTAGCTTGTGCGCGATTTCTTCGTCGCGATCGTTGCGAATCGACACCACGACGGTGTATTCCCAAGGCTCGCCGTCGGCGGGATGACGGATGCTGCCTTGGATGCGTAGCGGCGTGAGCGTCGGCTCCTGAGGCGCCTCGGCCATGGGCTCGAAGCGCAGGTAGTGCCGGCAGGCCGGACAGACGGCGGCACTTTCGAGGACCGTCTCCCGACAGTGCGGACATTGACGCGTCGCCCCTGGGCTGCCGGGGCGGGCACCGCTCATGACCCGGCGTCGCTCCCGAAGCCGCGGCCATTGCCCTGTTTGCCGGCTTTCGGGGCGCTGTCGTCCCAGCCGAATTCGGCCCGACCGCGCATACGCGCACCTGCTGCGACCGTGAGGGAGCCGGCTTTCAAGTCGCCGGTCATGACGCCTGTCTGTTGCAGATCGACGCAGGATGACTCCTCGATGTTGCCTTCCAGCTCACCGGCGATGGTGACCTTGTCGGCGCGCACGCTTCCGGTCAGCTTCGCGCCGAGCTCGACGGTGAGGTCGCCCTGGACGTTGACGTCGCCCTTGAACTTGCCGCCGACCCGCACGCTCCCGCTGCCCTCGATCTTGCCTTCGATGGTGATGTCGGGGGCGATCACCGATTCCTTGCGAGCTTGGCCTGCCTCGGCACGCGCCACCGGAGCTGCGGGCGCCACGGCCGTGTACTGGGGCGTCGGAGGAGTATCGACCCGGACCGGCTCCTTGAGCTCGGGAGCCGGAATGGGACTTGGCCGGGTGGCCGTATTGTCTTTCCACATGGACATGGCGCAGTCTGTGTTCGAGATTGAGGGAATCTGGAGGCTAGCGCCAAATGCGCCATAATGCAACTGTCATAAATTTGCGACCGCCACCGGCCAGCCCGGTCAGCAGCCGGTTTTTGACGTGGATCAAGCGGTTTACCGCGTGAGCCCGATTGCACTCGCCGGTGATTCGCGCAAGGCACGGTGACTCCGCACAAGTCGCTCAACGCCTTCGATTGGACGGTCCAGGCGAGCGGAGCCGCGTGCGTCTTCGGCCGGGGTCCGCTGAGCAGCGTCATGTACTACGACGCTGGAAACCTCCAAGTGCACGGCCTTGCACCGTTCTCCGGCCGCAGCGACCTCTTCGACCTGATTGGCACGACGCAGTGACGGGCCGCCACCGCCAACAGCGGAGGCGTGACTAGGCGCTGCGGCGCCTGTGCAGGATCGCGCCGCCGGCGACGACGACCAGCAGCGCTGCCACCCACTGCGCCCAATCGAGCGGGATCGCCGACACCACGACCGGGTCCACCCTCACGTTGTCGATCGCCGCGCCAGCGTTGGTGGAAAAACCAACGTTGCAGACGAAGGAGAGCGTGCTGCTCGAGGAGTTGGCGACGAACGTGAACTTCTTCGTGGTCCAGCCCATGTTGCCAGCGCTCTTGCCAGTGGTGTCGAACGTGTAGTTCTCCGTTACACCTGCAACGGTCACCGTCAGTGGCTTAACGACAGGGGCCCCACCGTAATTGCCCGCCAGGTCGAACGAGACCTGATAGGCCTGGCCGGGAACGGTGTCGAAGGTCTGCTCGATGCCTCCAATTGACACGCCCGATCCGATAAGGTCAATGCTGTTGTTGCCGTTCGAGGCGGTCCATCCGCAAGGCGGAGGCCCTTCCCAGTCAATGGTGCCCTGATCGACAGTCCAGCCGGTGATCGTGGTATCGCCGATCGGCAGGTTGTAGACATTGCAGGTATTTGCCACGGAGCCGCTCTCGAAGCTACCGTTCTGGAACGGCGCGCCGCGAGCGCCATCGAGCGTCGCGACGGCAAGCAGAAGAGCAAGCAATGGTTGCAGAAATGATCGCACGACGCGTCTCCCCTTTCCCGACCGTGTCGCCCGGAAATCCGGGCAAGCGGAAGCGTCATGGAATGAGGCGACGCCCCGCACTGCTCGACGTCGTCCCCAACGCAGCTCGCCACCCCCCACCCGAACCGGCAAGGAAACTATTGCAGACGGCGCGCTTGGTGTCAATCGCCCCCGAGCGAAGGAACCGAGCCGCACGCCGCCATTGCACAGCGCGCTCGAGCCGGTTCGTTGACGCAGAGTCGAACGACCGGTATAGAGGGGTGCGTATGGCCGCTGCGAAAACTCCGTCGTAGACTCGTAGAGCCGATCGGCCAAGGCCGGAGATTTCCATGCATATTAGCGGCAGGTGCCACTGCGGCAATATCGCTTTTGCGCTCGAGTGGCCCGGAGAACCGAGCGAGATTCCGGCCCGTGCCTGCGGTTGTTCATTCTGCGTCAAGCATGGCGGCGTGTGGACATCAAATCCAGCGGCAAGCTTGTTTGCCACGATCGGTGACACCCTGCTTGTTTCGAAGTACGCCTTCGAAACTCACACCGCCACGTTTCACGTTTGTTCCCGTTGCGGAACGGTACCCTTTGTCACCAGCGAGATCGACAAGCACACGTATGCGGTCGTCAATGTCAACGCCTTTGAGAATGTCGATCGATCGTGTCTACGTCAATCGGCAGGGCGCTTCGAAGGTGAAAATGTTGAGTCCCGCCTGGAGCGCAGAAAGCGCAACTGGATCGCGAACGTTCGGATTGCCGTGCGGAGCGCCTAACCGGGCCAGGAGTGGCAGGGCTGGCGAAGGTCGCGGACCGGCCAACTCCACCCGTAGCGGCCTGCGCGCGACAGACGGATGCCACACTTAAGTCGAGGGAACAACGATCATGGCGACCCAAGCCCCGGGCAAGAGCCTGCTTCTCATCGGCGCATCTCGTGGCCTTGGCTATGCGATTGCTGAGGAATACGTCAAACTTGGCTGGACCGTCGTTGCCACTGCGCGAAAAGAATCCCGCTCCAAGCTGGATGATCTTGCCACGAATTCTGAGGGACGGCTGGAAGTCGACACGGTCGACATCAACGATCCGTCTCAGGTCATGGCACTGCGCGGGCGCCTGGGCTCGAGAAAGTTCGATCTGTTATTCGTCAATGCGGGCGTCAAGAACGACGATCGGGAGACGATAGCGGATGTTTCGACCGACGAATTCGTGCGCGTGATGGTAACCAACGCCTTGAGTCCGATGCGCGTTATCGAGACCTTGCAGGAGCTTGTAACTGCCACCGGCACGATCGGCGTGATGTCCTCCGGGCAAGGCAGTGTCGCCAATAACGTATCGGGATCCTACGAGGTGTACCGCGCCAGCAAGGCGGCGCTGAATACGCTGCTGCGAAGCTTCGCGGCTCGCCACTCCGGCGATCCCCGGGCGATGCTGCTGATGGCTCCGGGATGGGTGCGTACCGACATGGGCGGCCCCAGGGCGCGCCTGGGCATTGAAGAGAGCATTCCGAACCTGGTCCGAGCCGTGAATGCGCAGGAAGGCAAGGCAGGTCTGCAATATCTCGATTACCTTGGCCGGGCCGTTCCTTGGTGAGCGGCCGCCTAAGAACGCGTTGCAATTCGCGTTCGGCGGGCCCGGGGCATGACATCCGATCCGAGACTCGCGTTGCCCATCCCGCTCCCGGCGCAAGACTCGCCCGGCCTGCCGATAGCGTCTACGCGGCTCGGCTACCTGGACAATATTCGCTGGGTGGTCATCGTGCTCGTTCTGAGCATGCATTGCGCCGACACTTACAGTCCCTTCGGCAACTGGTACTACACCGAGCCCGCCAGGCTGGATTTCGCAACGCTGCTGTTCTTCGCCACCTACCAATCCTTTCTGCAGGCATTCTTCATGGGCCTGCTGTTCTTCATCGCAGGCTACTTCACGCCGCGCTCGTTCGATTCGAAAGGCGCGCCGCGTTTCCTGCTGCATCGGTTTCTGCGCCTGGGTATCCCTACCCTTCTCTACATGCTCGCCATTGGCCCGCTGACCGAGTACTTCGTGTCCCGCTCCTGGCATACCAGGTGGTCGTTTCCGAAAGCCTGGCTTGAGTACGTTAAGACCGGAGACGTGCTGTCCGGCTCGGGTCCGCTATGGTTCTGCTTGGCGCTGCTGCTGTTCTCGATGGGCTATGCCGCAGTGCGCCAGTTGCGGCCCCAGCTGCGGCCGCGCCACGACTCGGGTCCGTTGCCCCGGTCCGGAGCCGTTCTCGCCTTCGTTGCCGGCCTGGGTACTGCGACCTTTGCGCTTCGTCTTTTCATGCCTTCGGGCCGCGCGGTCTTCAACCTGCAGCTGGCCGATTTTCCCCAGTACATCCTGATGTTCATGCTTGGCGCCTGCGCATGGCGCGGCCAATGGCTGGCAAGATTGGATGCAAGACTGGGAAAGCGGTGGGCTGCTGCTGCGCTTCTGGCCGGGCTAGTCCTGTGGACCGCATTGATTGCGCTCGGGGGCGCCGTTGAGGGCGAGACCCGCGCCTACGCCGGCGGCCCGACCTGGCAGAATTTCGGCATGAGCTTTTGGTCGGCCATAATCTGCGCCGGCATGGCTCTCGGTATGCTCGTTGTATTCAGGGAGCGCTTTTCCGCACAGGGACGCATTGCACGCTTCATGACTGACAACGCGTTTGCGGTATATGTATTTCACCCGCCCATCCTGATCGGGATCGCCATTTTGCTGCATGCAACGGATATCCCGGCACTGCAAAAATTTCTGCTGCTGAGCGCGCTTTCCGTGACCGCGTCGTTCGCGGCGGCACAACTGATCGTGCGCAAAATACCGTGGCTCAAAGAAATCCTGTGACGATGCCTCCGCTGCGCTCGCCCAAAGTGCGGTCGATGCCTTCATACGGGCAGCTCTGGAATGATATCGGCATGGCCGCGCGGGTGCTCCGCCGGCTGCCGTCCTATCTGCGGCATCCGCTGACGGTACCCGAATGCCGCGCAGTTGTGGCGCGGCGGCTCGCCTGTCGCGTGAGCTCTTTCCTCGAACTCGCCCGCCGGGCGATCTTCGAGCAGCCGGAGAGTCCCTACCGCGCGCTGCTCCGGCACGCAGGCTGCGAGCAGGGAGATCTCGCGCGCCTGGTGCACGATGAGGGCGTCGAAGGGGCTCTGCGGACGCTTTGCCGCGCCGGCGTGTACCTCACCGTCGACGAGTTCAAGGGCCGCCGGCCGGCGCTGCGCGGCAGCGCCTCGATCGACGTCGACCCCGATCGACTGTGCAATCCGCTGTGCGTGCCGCACCTGTGGTCGAGCACGGGCGGCAGCCGCGGACCGGCGACGCGCGTTCGCCTTGATCTGCAATGCGTCCGGGAGCGCGCGGTCAACATGTTTCTCGCGCTCGACGCCCGCGGCGGCGCCCGGTGGCGCAATGCGGTGTGGGGCATCCGCGGCATCTCGCCGCTGCTGTGGTATTCCGCCTGCGGGGGACCGGCGAGCCGCTGGTTCGTGCAGCTCGACCCGGCACTGCGTGACACCCGCCTGCGCTTTCTGTGGAGCGCGCGCACGCTCGTTTGGGCGAGCCGCCTCGCCCGCGTGCCCCTGCCCAGACCCGAATACGTTTCGATCGAGCGGCCGCAGCGCATCGTGGAGTGGCTAAGGCAGACGCTCCTCGCAGGCGAGATACCACATCTTTGGGGATCTCCGAGCGCGGTGGTCCGCCTGTGCGAGGAGGCGGCGCGGACGAGCGTCGACCTCGACGGCGCGCGCTTCACCATCACCGGCGAGCCCGTCACTTCGGCGCGGCTCGCGGCGATCCGGGGCGTGCACGGCGATGCCGTGCCCGATTATGGCGCCGTGGACTCCGGGGGAACGATTGCCTACGGCTGCCTCGCGCCGCGGGCGCCCGACGAAGTGCACGTGTTCAGCGATCTAAATGCCGTCATCGAGGCCGACGCGCCCGCTCTTCCTGCCGGCGCGCTGCTTGTCTCGTCGCTGCAGGACACCGCACCGTTCATTCTCGTCAACGTGTCGATGGGGGATCGGGCCACGATCACGCAGCGGCGCTGCGGCTGCGCGATGCAGGGCCTCGGATGGGGCACCCATCTGCATGGCATCCGCAGCTTCGAGAAGCTGACGGCCGGGGGCATGACGTTCGACGACACCGATGTGATCCGCATTCTCGAGGAGGTCCTGCCGGGCCGCTTCGGCGGCGGGCCGACTGATTACCAGCTCATCGAGGACACGCGTGAGGATGGGCATGCGCGGCTGCGGCTGCTGGTGCATCCGAAGCTCGGCCCGCTCGATGCGACGGTGCTCTGCGATGTTTTCGTGCGCGCGATCGGAGGCGACGACGAGACCAGGAGCGACATGGCCGCGCAATGGCGCGACGGCGGCTTCCTGCGCATCGACCGCACGGCACCGCATCGCACGGAAACCGGCAAGATTCTGCATCTGATCGGGGCGCCGGCGTCCCGCTCCGCAGGCCCACCATGAGCGACGAGATACCGCGTCCGCTGGACGCCGCCGCGTTGGCGCTGTTCGCCAACAAGGGCCGCGCCGGCGGACCCGCCGTGCCCCAGGCCGGCAACGCCAACGGCGTAAAGGTCCGGCGCATCCTGCAGATCACCGGTGACTTCGCCCAGAAGCCATGGCCGGCGTTGCGCATCGCCGATTTCGGCTGCGGCGAGGGCGTGTATGCCATCGAAGCGGGATTGCGCGGTGCGCAAGTCCTCGCCATGGACGTGCGCACCGAGCGGATGCACGATGGCGCCGCCTGCGCCGCACGGCACGGCCTGGGCAACGTGCAGTTCGTCGAAGGCGACGTGCGTCGCGCCTCGCGCGAGGAGCTCGGCACGTTCGACGTGGTGTATCTGCTCGGACTGCTCTATCACCTGGATGCGCCGGAGGTCTTCCCCGTTCTCGATCGCATGGCTGGGCTGTGCTCGCGCATGATGGTGATCGACACCCTGGTGAGCCGCACTGCCGAAACCGTTGTCGAATGGCAAGAGCAGCGCTTTGAGGGCCGGCGCTGTCGCGAGCACGACGACGGCGACCCGCCGGAGGTCCGGCGAAGGCGGCTGCTTCGCTCGATCGATAGCACCTTCGCCTTCCGCTTTACCCGGGGTTCTCTGCTGCGGGCCTTACATGCCGCCGGCTTCACGTCGGTCCACGAGTGCCACGTCCCGTTCGAACCCGGCAAGGCCGACGACCGGATCACGCTGGTGGCGCTCAAGGGCGTGCCGGTGCGGCTGTCGAGCTACCCTTGGGTGAATGACAAGTCGGAAGCCGAAATTGAGCGCGCGCTGCCGACGCTGGACGACCCGCCTGCGGCTGGCAGGGACGGGCGTTGACGTCCACAGCGCGGGCGGGCGCCGGTCGTCGCCAGTCGGTGGCGCTGTTTTGCATGCCGGAAACGGGGCACTTCCAGCGCCTGCGCTCGTTGATCTCCGATCTCGCCCGCGGCGGCGTTGCGGTGCACGTATTCACCCACCGCCGCTTCGCGCCGCAGGTCGAGCGCAGCGGCGGGCTGTTCATCGATCTCTTCTCGCCCTACCCGCTCGAAGCCGCGGACGACACGTCGTTCCCCGTGCCGTGCCGCTATGTCACCTACGCAGCGACCTTCGCCGATGCAATCGCCCGAGAGGTGGAGAAGACCGCACCGTCGCTGGTGATCCACGACAGTTTCGCCGTGATCGGGCGCGTCATCGCAGCCCGGCTGCGCCTGCCGCGCGTCAATATCTGCTCCGGCCACAACGTGACGCCGGGGCCCTTTGTCGACGCGCTGGCCCGGGATCCGCGGGTCAAGCCGTCACCGGCCTGCATCCGCGCGGCCATGGTCCTGCGCGATGCTCACGGTATCGCCGATGCCTCGCCATTCGCCTACGTCGCCTCGCCCAGCCGCGAGCTCAATATCTACTGCGAGCCCCCGCAGTTCCTGGAACCGGAGGAGAGGATAGCCTTCAAACCGCTCGCGTTCTACGGCTCGATTCCGGATCCCGACGCGCGCGAGCCGGAAGATCCGGCAAGACGCTCCCGTTTTCCCGGGCACGAGCCTCGCCGGCGCAAGGTGTACGTGTCCTTCGGCACCGTAGTCTGGCGCTGGTATCCGGAGGAAGCGAGGCGCACGCTGCAGACGCTCGCCGGCGCGTTCGCCCGGATGCGCGACGTGCAAGTCGTCATCAGCCTGGGCGGCGCGGCGATGGCTGAGGACATTGTGAGCGCATTGTCGAGGGCGAACGTGAAGGTCGATCCCTACGTCGACCAGTGGCGCCTGCTGCAGGAGGCGGACGCGGTGGTCACGCATCACGGCCTCAACTCTACGCACGAGGCCATCTTTCACGGCGTGCCGATGCTCTCCTGCCCCTTCTTCTGGGACCAGCCGGCGCTGTCGGCAAAGTGCCAGAGCTTCGGCCTCGCGCTGCCGCTCGCGTATCCGCCGCGCGCGCCGCTCGACGACCAAGCGGTGCACGACGCGATGGCGCAGTTGCGCGAGCGGCGCCAGGGCATCGAGGCCGCCCTCGCGCAAGCGCGGGCGTGGGAGACGGCAGTGATCGCCGAGCGGCCCACGGTGCTGCGGCAGATGCTAGCCCTCGCCGGCTAGACCCTCGCGACGGGCACGCCTACCCCGATTCAGCCCCGATTTTCCGTATCGCCTCCGAACCGGGATTGCGGCACAATTGGCCCCTGACCCGACGCGCTTTTCGCAGCGGAAAGCGGCGGCCGATCCACCGACTCCACCTTGCGGAGGCCCCATGTCGCATTACATCGACGCTATCGTCATTCCCGTTCCCCGTGCCAGTATCGACACCTACAAACGCATGTCCGCAGAATGGGGCAACGCCCACCTGCGGCACGGCGCCATGTATTACTCCGACTCCATTAGCGACGACGCCCAGCCCGGCAAGCTGACGTCGTTCCCGCAGGCCGTGCAACTCAAGGACGGCGAGGTGATCGCATTGGCGTGGGTCGTGTATCGGAACAAGGAGGATCGCGACCGCATCAGCAAGGCAGTCATGGAGGACCCGCAGCTCAAGGAAGCGATGGACCCCTCGAAGATGCCCTTCGACGGCAAGCGCATGTTCTGGGGCGGCTTCCAGACAATCACCGAGCTCGCGGGCGGCCACTGAGCGGGAACGGCAGGCTAAGGCGAGGAGGCGCCGGCACCGCCCGCTCGCGCTCGCCCCGGGGCGGGCCGGGCGGCTTGCGCGCCCTCAAGCGCGAAGAGCACGTGCCCCTCGAGGCGACCATAGCCCGCGGGCGCATCCGGCGGCCGCCTGCGCTGTCGTGAAGCCGGAAACGGGCCCGAGCAGTCACCGGCGACTGGCTGCTCGGGATGATTGTGCCAGCCGAGTTGGCATCTGTCGTCGCGCAATGGTTGATTGGCAATGACGATGCGATTCGTAGGCGCCGATGAAATCAGAAGCCTGCTCACGTTCCCGATGCTCGTCGCCGCCCTGGAAGCTGCCCATCGGCGGCCAAAGATCGAAGTTCAGGACGGCTTCCTCGGCAACGAGCAGGGGCAGTATTTTGTGCGCCACGCCGTCGACAGCGGCCGGTACATGGCCAGCAAGTTGATTACCAGCTTTCCTGCAAATCTCCATGGCGGCGCATTGCCGGCGGTGCAGGCCGTTTGCGTCCTCTTCGACGGCAGCAACGGGCGGCCTCTCGCCATAATCGACGGCACCGAGCTCACGTACTGGCGAACCGCCGCCGATTCCGCGCTCGGCTGCAAGATCCTGGCGCCGCCCGAGCCCGAGACCCTGCTCGTGGTCGGTGCCGGGGAAATGTCGACTCGCCTGATTCGCGCGCACCGTGCGGTCAGACCATCGCTGCGGCGGGTGCTCGTCTGGAACCGGACCCCAGAGCGCGCAGCGCAGCTGGCAGCCCGTTTGGCCGAGGAAGGAATCGACTCGGAACCGTTCGCGGATCTCGCCGCCGCGACGCGCCTGGCGCACATCATCAGCACCTGCACCCGGTCCCATCATCCTCTCGTCCTGGGCGCCAATCTGGAGGCCGGGGTCCACCTCGACCTTGTCGGCGGATACACGCCGGACACCCGCGAGGCGGATGATGAGGCCGCGCGCCGCGCGCTCGTCTTTGTGGATCGTCGCGAATCCGCTTTCGACGGCGTGGGCGACATCCTGCAGCCGATCGCCAGTGGCGCGATTGGACAGGCCGACGTGCTGGGCGATCTGTACGACCTGGTCGGGGGGCGGGTGGCTGGACGCAGGTCAGCTTCCGACATCACGCTGTTCAAGAACGCTGGCGGGGCTCATCTGGACCTGATGACGGCGGAACTGATCTTTCAAAGAGTCGTCGGTCGGAACGATCATCCCTGCTCGCGACCGCATGCGTTGCCTTAGTCTGCTCGCTCTCGCGCTGCCAGGCGCCGGCACATGCCGGGGCCGGGCATCGAGCAGCTCTTCGTCTTGACCGCGCCCCGCAGCCGCCTCGATGTCGACCGCGCCGGCATGGTGCGCCCGGCCATCCAGGTGCCTTCACCCAATTGCGACGACAGGCCGCCCGGGGTCGAGATCACGCTGCTGGTCGTGCACAACATCTCCTTGCCGCCCGGGCGGTTTGGCGGCACGGCCATCGCCGAGCTGTTCACCAACCGGCTCGATCCGGCCGCCCATCCCTACTTCGCCACCATCCGGGACCTGCGCGTCTCGGCGCATTTCGTCATCGGGCGCGACGGGGCGCTCACGCAGTTCGTCTCCTGCGCGCGCCGCGCCTGGCATGCCGGCGTCTCGTCATGGCGGGGACGCTCGCAGTGCAACGATTTCTCCATCGGCGTCGAGCTCGAAGGCACCGACGAGCTCGCCTACGAAGCGATCCAGTACCGGGTCCTGGCGCGGCTCGCCCGGGGGTTGCGGCGGCGTTACCCGATCGGCGATTTCGCCGGCCACCAGGACATCGCGCCGGGTCGCAAGACCGACCCCGGGCCGGCATTCGACTGGGCGCGTTTCCGGCGGCTCGTGGCCCCTCCCCAGCGCCGGGCGGCCGGCGTTTAGCGCCTGTGCCCGGCCCCTGCCTGGGCTTCGCCCGCCCCCCTTGGATAAGCTCTAATTCCAAGGTAAAATAATAGGTTATGCAGTTTCTTGCCGACTATTTTCCGCTCCTCCTGTTTTTCGCGGCGTTCAAGCTGTGGGGCATCTACGTGGCGACCGCCGTGGCCATCGGCGCCTCCCTGGCGCAGATCGCCTATTTTCGCTGGCGTCGCGGCAAGGTGCAGGTGGTGCACTGGCTCTCCCTCGCCATCATCGTGATCTTCGGCGGCGCGACGCTCATCCTCCACGACGAGACCTTCATCAAGTGGAAGCCGACCGCCGTCTACTGGCTGTTCAGCGCGATTCTTGCCGTCGGACGCCTGGCCTTCGGGCGCAATTTCATCGCCGCGCTGCTCAAGGACCTGACCCTGCCCGACCCGGTGTGGGCACGGATCACCTGGGTATGGGTGGCGTTTCTCGCCGCCATGGGCGCGGCCAACCTGTACGTGGCGTCGCATTTCCCGACCAATGTCTGGGTCGACTTCAAGGTCTGGGGTGCGATGGTGCTGTTTTTCGTCCTCGCGGTGGCGACGGTCGCCTCGGTTGCACGCTACCTGCCGCAGCGGCCCTCGCCATGAACGATGTCCCGACCGCCCTGCGCAGGCGCTTGGCCGACCTCTCCCCGGTGGCCCTCGAAATCCACGACGACAGTGCCGAACATGCCGGCCACGCGGGTGCGGCGGCTGGGGGCGGGCACTTTTCCGTATTGATCGTGTCTCAGGCGTTCGACGGCGTGCCTCGTCTTAAGCGCCATCAGACTGTCATGGCGCGGGTCGCCGACCTGCTTCCCCATCCGATCCACGCGCTTTCGATCAAGGCGCTGGCGCCGGCAGAATTCTCTTAACCCCGAACCGAAAGAAGGATTTTTACCTATGCAAACGTTTTTCCGAGTATTCATCGCGCTGGCGGCAGCCGCACTCCTGCTCGCGCCGCCCGCCGCACTTGCCCAGGACACGAAGAAGGCGGCCCCTGCGGCCAAGGCCGCCGATACGGCCAAGGGCAAGGACCTCTACCCCGCGGGCTACTTCGACTTCATGCTCAAGCAGCGCGAGGCGCAGGGCCAGCAGGACACCCCCGAGTTGCGCAGCGCCATACGCGACGAGCTCAATACCCGCGAGCTGCTGGTGCGCGAGGCGAAGAAGAAGGGCATCGACAAGGCTCCCGGCATGAAGACCGAGATGGACCTGGCGGGGCAGACCGTGCTGGTGCGCGCCTACATGGCCGACTATCTGAAGGCCCATCCGATCTCCGACGAAGCCCTGCACAGGGAATACGACACGATCAAGTCGCAGATGGGCGACAAGGAGTACAAGGTGCGCCACATCCTGGTCGACAACCAGGCTGAAGCCAACGAAATCATCGCGGCGCTGCAGAAAGGCGAGAAGTTCGAGACGCTCGCCGCCGAGCATTCCAAGGACACCGGCTCCAAGTCGCGTGGCGGCGACCTCGACTGGAACACTCCGTCGAACTTCGTCAAGCCCTTTGGCGACGCCATGGTCTCGCTGCAGAAGGGCAAGTTCACGACCACGCCGGTGCAGACGCAGTTCGGCTGGCATGTGATCGAAGTCGACGATATTCGCGAAGCCAAGATCCCGACCTTCGACGAGGTCAAGCAGCAGCTCGTGCAGCGCATGCAGAGCCAGGAGGTCGACGCCTACCTGCGCCAGCTGCGCGTCGAGAACGGCTACTGACCGGCCGCGCTGCGCATCGCTTTGGGTCAAGGGCAGGCGTCTCGCGCCTGCCCTTTTGTTTGACCGCGGCAGTGAGGTGCTATCCTTGCGCGAGCGCAGCAGGTGTTGCGGCGGCGCCCTGTCGCGACCGCGCCCGCCTGCCGCGGCAGAGGCCAAAGCCGCCCTTGATGTCCCTTGAGCCGTGAACGATAGTCGCCTATCCGCCGCGCGCCACGAGCGCTCGGGCTACGACTGGGAAGCTTCTTACCCGTCCCGGCGTTCGCCCATCTTCGCGCGCAACATCGTCGCCACCTCGCAGCCGCTCGCGACCCAGGCCGGCATTGCCGCGCTGCGCGCCGGCGGCAACGCCCTCGACGCGGCGCTGGCCACCGCGATCACGCTGACTGTGGTCGAGCCGTGCAGCAACGGCCTGGGCAGCGACCTGTTCGCCATCGTTTGGGACGGACGGGAGCTCGCCGGCCTCAACGCCTCCGGGCGCGCGCCCGCGGCGTGGACGCCCGAGCACTTCGCGCCGGCCGCGGAAATGCCGCGCGCAGGCTGGAACACGGTAACCATTCCGGGGGCGGTGTCCGGCTGGGTGGCGCTCTCGGAGCGCTACGGCAGGTTGCCCTTCGCCGACCTTTTCGCCTCGGCCATCGCCTATGCGCGCGACGGCTACGCCGTGAGCCCGGTCGTCGCCGGCAAGTGGGCGAAGGCGGTGCCGGTCCTCGGCGCGGTTCCCGGCTTCGCGGCCCACTTCCTGCCGCGCGGCCGGGCGCCGGAAGCCGGCGAGCTCTTTGCCGCGCCGGCAATGGCCGCGACGCTGGAGACGATCGCGGCAACACGGGGTGAAGCCTTCTATCGGGGCGAACTGGCGCAGAAGATGGTTGCCCATTCGCAGGCCCACGACGGCGCGCACACGCTCGGTGACTTTGCCAGCCACACCAACGACTGGGTGACTCCGCTCGCGCTCGACTATCGCGGCACCACGGTGCACGAGCTCCCGCCCAACGGCCAGGGCATCGCCGCGCTGATTGCGCTGGGCATCGTCGAGCATTTCGACCTCGCCGCGCACCCGGCCGATTCAGCCGAGGTTCAGCATCTCGAAATCGAGGCGATGAAGCTCGCCTTCGCCGACGTGTATCGCTACGTCGGCGATGCGCGGACGATGCAAGTCACGCCGGCGCAAATGCTCGATCGCGGCTATCTCGCCACGCGGGCGCGGCTCGTCGACCGGCGCCGCGCGCAGGACTTCAGCCACGGCACCCCGCCGCCGGCCGGAACGGTGTACCTCGCCACCGCCGACGCGAGCGGCATGATGGTGTCGCTCATCCAGTCGAACTACATGGGATTTGGATCAGGCATCGTCGTGCCGGGCACCGGGATCAGCCTGCAGAACCGCGGCACCGGCTTCAGTCTGCAACCGGGCCATCCGAACCGCGTCGGCCCGGGCAAGCGGCCGTTCCACACCATCATCCCCGGCTTCGCGACCCGCGAGGGCAAGCCCTATGCGAGCTTCGGCGTGATGGGCGGCCCGATTCAGCCGCAGGGCCACCTGCAGACGCTGGTGCGGCTGATCGACTTCCGCCAGCAACCCCAGGCGGTGCTCGACGCGCCACGGTGGAAAGTCAATGCCGGGCTCTCGCTCGACCTCGAGCCGGGCGTGACGGCGGAGCTGCGCGACGGGCTCGCCGCCCGCGGACACCGCTTCGCCTCGATTGCCGACGCCTACATGGACTTCGGGGCGGGCCAGTTCATCGTCTGCACCGAGGACGGCTACGTCGCCGGCTCCGACTGGCGCCGCGACGGGCAAGCCGCCGGGTTCTAAGCCCGCAAGCGGCAGTCCCTGGGGACTGGCGCGGTAGTCGCGCCCCGCCTCTAGGGGCCCGGGCGGGACTTGGCCTTGAAGGTCGACAGCGGCAAGAGCTCCGGCAGATCGATGCGCTTGCGGTCGGGCTCGGCGACCGGCAGCGCTTCGGTCTCGACCATGGTCGCGAGGCTTCGCCGCGCGAGCTGCTGATAGCTCAGCGTGCCTTCGCGCTTCCACGAGAGCTCCGCCTCGGTCAGCGCGCGCACCACGGCGGCCGGCACGCCGGCGACGAGCGTGCGCGGCGGCACGATCATGCCGGCCTTGACGAAAGCCATGGCGGCGACGATGGCCGACTCGCCGATGACGGCATTGTCGTTGACCACCGCGTTCATGCCCACCAGCGCGTTCTTGTGCACGATGCAGCCGTGCAGAATCGCGCCATGCCCGACGTGTCCTTCCTCCTCGACGACCGTGTCGGTGCCGGGAAAGCCGTGCATCACGCAGCAGTCCTGAACGTTGGCGCCGGCGCGCAGCTCGATGCGCCCGAAATCGCCGCGCAGGCACGCCGCCGGGCCGATGTAACAACCGGCGCCGACGAGCACGTCGCCGATCAGCACGGCGCTCGGATGCGCGAACGCGGTCGGGTCGACGACCGGTGTCACGCCGTTGATCGACCAGACGCGAAGCTTCATCCTTGCTCCTTGGTCTCGTTTTTCATCCAAGCCAGGCACGGGCGTTGCGGAACATGCGCATCCACGGCGAGTCTTCTCCCCAGCCCTCCGGGTGCCACGACATCTGCACCGTGCGGAACACGCGTTCCGGATGCGGCATCAGGATCGTGAACCGGCCATCGGCCGTCGTCAGCCCGGTGATGCCGCGTGGCGAGCCGTTGGGATTGTACGGGTAGCGCTCGGTCGCCGCGCCGCGGTGGTCGACGAAGCGCAGCGCCACCCAGGGCTCGGCCGCGGCAAGCTGCTGCGCATCGCGAAACTCGGCATAGCCCTCGCCATGGGCGAGCGCCACGGGGATGCGGCTGCCGTGCATGCCGGCGAAGAACAGCGACGGTGTGGACTGCACCTCGAGCAGCACCAGCCGGGCCTCGAATTGCTCGCTTAAGTTGCGCACGAAGTGCGGCCAATGCTCCGTCCCGGGAATGAGCTCGCGCAGGTTGCTCATCATCTGGCAGCCGTTGCAGATGCCGAGCGCGAAGGTGTCTTGGCGGGCAAAGAACGCGGCGAATTCGTCGCGCGCCCGGGCATTGTAGAGAATGGATTTCGCCCAGCCTTCGCCGGCCCCGAGCACGTCGCCGTAGGAGAAGCCGCCGCAGGCGACGATGCCCTTGAACCCGGAGAGCGCGGTCCGCCCCGTGATGATGTCGGTCATGTGCACGTCGAACGCGTCGAACCCTGCCCGGTCGAATGCGGCCGCCGCCTCGACATGCCCGTTGACCCCCTGTTCGCGCAGGATCGCCACGCGCGGCCGCGCCCGGGTGGCCAGGTACGGCGCGGCGACATCCTGCGCCGGATCGAAGGTCAGGTGGGGGAGAGTCCAGGATCGCCGGTATCCTGCAGGCGCTCGTATTCCTGGTCGGCGGCCTGCGGGTGATCGCGCAGCCGCTGCAGCGCGTGCGTGGTGTTCGACCATGCCCGGTGCAGATCGACGCGCGACTCGTCGAAAAGCACGCGGCCTGCCTGGGAGACGCGCACGCGCTCGTCGGCGGTCGGCTCGCCGACGGCGACGCAGCGCAGTCCGGCCGCCTCCAGCGCGCCCACCACGTCGTGGCGGTCCGCGGCGCGAACCTGCAGCACGGCACCGAGTTCTTCGTTGAACAGCGCGGCGGTGACCGTGCCGGGCAGCTCATCGGCCGAGATCGCAAGGCCGCAGCGCGCCGCGAACGCCATCTCGACCAGGGTCGCGAACAGGCCGCCATCGGAACGGTCGTGGTAGGCAAGGATCCTGCCCTGGGCGTGCAGCGCCTGGATGGTGGCGAAGAAGCTCGTCAGGGTCTGCGGGTCGTCGAGGTCCGGCGCCTCGCGACCGAGCTTGCCGTAGACCTGGGCGAGCGCCGAGGCGCCGAGCCGGTTCTCGCCGTTGCCGAGGTCGACGAGCAGGAGCACGGTGGGCCCCTGGTCGAGATGCAATTGCGGCGTCAGCACCCGGCGCGCGTCGGCCACTGGCGCAAACGCCGAGACGATGAGCGAGATCGGGGCGGTCACGGCGCGCGCCGTGCCGCCATCGCTCCAGGTCGTGCGCATCGACATCGAATCCTTGCCGACGGGAATGCTGACCCCCAGCGCCGGGCAGAGCTCCATGCCGACCGCGCGCACCGTGTCGTAGAGCGCCGCGTCCTCGCCCGGGTGTCCGGCCGCGGCCATCCAGTTAGCCGAGAGCTTGACCGAGGCGAGACCGGCAATGCCCGCCGCCGCCAGATTGGTGATCGCTTCGCCGACTGCCATCCGGCCGGAAGCCGGGGCGTCGATCAGCGCCAGCGGCGTGCGCTCGCCCAGCGCCATCGCCTCGCCGGCGTAGCCCTCGAAGTCCCTCAGGGTCACCGCCACGTCGGACACGGGCACCTGCCAGGGGCCGATCATCGGATCGCGCGCGCAAAGCCCGCCGACTGTCCGATCGCCGATCGTCACCAGGAAGGTCTTGTCGGCAACCGAGGGCAGCTGCAGCACGCGATAGCAGGCCTCGCGCAGGTCGAGCGCGTCGGCGGAAAACGGCTCGAGCTTGCGCGCGACCCGCGCCACGTCGCGAAGCATCTTCGGCGGCTTGCCGAGCAGCACCGAGAGCTCCATGTCGACCGGCGTGTCGTGAAAAACCGCATCCTCGACCCGCAGCCGAAGCTCCACGCTGGCCCGTCCGAGCACCGCAAACGGGCAGCGTTCGCGTTCGCAGATGGCCGCGAAGGTGGCCTGCGCCTGCGGCCGGATCGCCAGCACGTAGCGCTCCTGCGCCTCGTTGCACCAGATCTCGCGCGGCGACATCCCCGGCTCCTCCGACGGGATCGCCCGCAGGTCGAGTTCCGCGCCCTTGCCTCCGCCGTGCGCGAGCTCGGGCAGCGCGTTGGACAGGCCTCCGGCGCCGACGTCGTGGATCGACAGGATCGGATTGGCGTCGCCGAGCTGCCAGCAGCGGTCGATGACCTCCTGCGCGCGGCGCTGGATTTCCGCGTTGCCGCGCTGCACCGAATCGAAGTCGAGGTCGGCGGTGTTGGCGCCGGTCGCCATCGACGAGGCGGCCCCGCCGCCCATGCCGATGAGCATGCCGGGGCCGCCGATCTGAACGTACAGGGCGTCGTCGGTCAGCAGCCGCTTGCGCGCGTCGCGCGCGGCGACGTTGCCCACGCCGCCGGCGATCATGATCGGCTTGTGATAGCCGCGCACTTCGCCGCCTGACTCCTGCTCGAAGGTGCGGAAATAACCGAGCAGGTTCGGGCGCCCGAACTCGTTGTTGAACGCCGCGCCACCGATCGGGCCCTGGAGCATGATCTGCAGCGCCGAGGCGATGCGCTCGGGCTTGCCGTGGTCCACTTCCCAGGGCTGGACCAGGCTCGGGATCCTCAGGTGCGAGACGGTGAAGCCGGTCAGTCCCGCCTTGGGCTTAGCGCCGATGCCTGTGGCACCCTCGTCGCGGATCTCGCCGCCTGATCCGGTGGCGGCGCCCGGGAACGGCGCGATCGCGGTCGGGTGGTTGTGGGTCTCGACCTTCATCAGGATGTGCGTGGTCTCGTCGTGGGCGGCATAACGGCCGTCGGCTGCGGCGTAGAAGCGCCGCGCGCTGCCGCCTTCCATCACCGCCGCATTATCGGCGTAGGCAACGACGGTTCCCCGCGGGCTCGCCTGGTGGGTGTGGCGGATCATCGCGAACAGCGAGTCCGCTTGCCTCACGCCGTCGATGATCCATTCGGCATTGAAGATCTTGTGCCGGCAGTGCTCCGAATTCGCCAGGGCGAACATCATGAGCTCCACGTCGGTCGGATTGCGGCCGATGCGGCTGAAATGCGCGCTCAGATAGTCGATCTCGTCCGCGGACAGGGCGAGCCCCAGCGCCACGTTGGCCTCGTCGATCGCGCTCCGGCCGCGCGCCCGAAGGTCGATCGTCGACAGCGGCCGCGGCGCGAAGTGGGTGAACAGCCTGGCCGCGTCGTCGAGCGAGGGATACACCGCTTCGGTCATGCGGTCGTGGAGCAGCGGCAGCAGCATGGCGCGCGCTTCGGCGGCGAGCGGCTTGCCGTCGGCGAGCGCGACCCGATAGGCGATGCCGCGTTCGATGCGCGAGATCGCCGCGAGCCCGCAGTTGTGGGCAATGTCGGTCGCCTTCGATGCCCACGGCGACACGGTGCCGGGGCGGGGAATGACCAGCAGCAGCTCGCCGGCGTCGGCGTGCGCGTCGCTCTGCGGGCCGTAGCTGAGAATGCGCTCGAGCGTGGCGCGCTCAGCTGCGCTTAGGCCACGCTCGGTTTGGACGAAGTGCCAGAAGTCGGCGGTAAGTGCGGAGACGTGGGTCCCGGCGAGGTTCGACAGCAGCTTGGCGATGCGAAACGGCGACAGGGCATTGCGCCCCCGGAGCGACAGAAGCTCGGCCATCGATTAGGCGGTGGACGTAAAGCGGAATTATACGCCGCAGGGCTTCAGACGTCGCCAATCTGCCCTCCGGGGCGCAGGACCGGGGCGGCAGGCCCTCTGCCGCCCCGGAAGCGCAACTGCATCACTCGCCGATCTTGTTGCTGACCCGATTCTCCTGCTGGTTGAGCGTTTGTTGCTCCAGCTTGGTGATGTGCCCGCCGTTCTGGCTCGCCATCGCGCGCTCTTCGCCACGGATCTGACGATCGTCCTTGTGCAGGGTCGCCGCCTGGGATTTGCTGAGATCTCCGTCCTTCACCTGATGGTGGATGCGCGCATTCTGGTTGCCCAGGCGGCTGTTGACCTGCTCGCGCCGCGGATGATTCTGCTGCCAGGTCGTATCGGCCAGCGCGCTCGTCGTCATGACTGCGGCCAGGGCGGTCACCAGGGCGCTCGCGGCAGCGGTCTTGCGGCTCGTCGGTTGCATCTTCTTCTCCTTCGCAAAGGTTGCCGTTCGGGAACTTGACTGCCCCTCCATCAACGCCCGAGACGGGGCGTGGTCGACAGGCAGATGTTTCCGGTTGTAAACGGCTGTAAGAAGATGTTGCGCCGGTTGCCGCCAGCAGGCGAGCGCGGCGCCAGGCGCGCATCGACACCCGCGCCCGGCGGCAACCGGGACGGGCGGTGAGCAACTGTCAGTGGGTCAGGATCTTGGACAGGAACAGCTGCGCCCGGTCGGAACGCGGCTTGCCGAAGAAGTCTTCCTTGTTCGCGTCTTCGACGATCTGGCCATGGTCCATGAAGATGACGCGGTGCGCCACCTTGCGCGCGAAGCCCATCTCGTGCGTGACCACCATCATTGTCATGCCCTCGGTGGCGAGCTGAACCATGACGTCGAGCACCTCGTTGATCATTTCCGGATCGAGGGCGGAGGTAGGCTCGTCGAAGAGCATGCAGATCGGGTCCATCGACAGCGCCCTGGCGATCGCCACGCGCTGCTGTTGTCCGCCGGAGAGCTGCCCCGGGTACTTGTCCTTCTGCTCGCTCAGCCCGACCCGGTCGAGCAGCTTGAGCCCGCGCTGCAGTGCCTCGTCCTTGCCGCGGCCGAGCACCTTGACCTGCGCCAGCGACAGGTTCTCCTTGATCGACAGGTGGGGGAAGAGCTCGAAGTGCTGGAACACCATGCCGACCCGCGCGCGGAGCTTCGGCAGATCGGTCTTCGGATCGCCCACCGAAATGCCGTCGACGGTGATCGTGCCCTTCTGAAACGGCTCGAGCGCGTTGACGCACTTGATCAGGGTCGACTTGCCCGACCCCGAGGGCCCGCAGACCACGATCACTTCGCCTTTCTCGACCTTGGTCGTGCAGTCGGTCAGCACCTGGAACGTGCCGTACCACTTCGAGACGTTATCCAGCGAAATCATCGGTGCCATCGTTGCTCTCCCGTAACCGGCGCGGCTAGCGGATTACCGCGATTTTCTTCTGCAGCCGTTTGACCATGTATGACAGCGTGTAGCAGAGAACGAAGTAAACGGCGGCGACGAACAGGTACATCTCGATGAGCCGTCCGTCGCGCTGGGCGATCTTCGACGCCGCGCCGACGAAGTCGGTCGCCGAGATCACGTACACGAGCGAGGTGTCCTGGAACAGGATGATGGTCTGCGTCAGCAGCACCGGGATCATGTTGCGGAACGCCTGCGGCAGGATGACCAGCCGCATCGCCTGGCCGTAGGTGAGTCCCAGCGCGTACGCCGAGTACACCTGGCCCTTCGGAATCGACTGGATCCCGGCGCGCATGATCTCGCAGAAATATGCCGCCTCGAACATGATGAAGGTGATGATCGCGGTGCGCTCGGCACCGATCTGCACCGGCCGCTCCGCGCCGGTGAGCGCCTGGAAGACCTGCGGCATGAGGAAGAAGAACCAGAAGATCACCAGCACCAGGGGAATCGAGCGCATCAGGTTGACGTAGGCCGCCGCCGCATTGGACAGCCACCGCAGCGACGACAGGCGGGCGAGTGCCAGCAGCGTGCCGAACACCAGCCCGCCGAGGCCGGCGATCGCGGTCAGCTGCACCGTGTATTCGAACCCCTGCCACAGGAAGGGCAGCGAACGGGCGACGACGCCGAAGTCAAGATGCATGGCGGCCTCCCTACTTCCCGCCGCCGGCGATGTAGCCCGGCACCGCGGCGCGACGCTCGATGACGGCCATCAGTCGGTTGGCGGTCATGGCGATCACCAGGTAGATCACGGTCGCGGCGGTGAAGGCCTCGAAAAAATTGAACGTGTATTCGCCCATCTCGCGGGCCCGGAAGGTGAGCTCGGCCAGCCCGATGGTCAGCGCAATCGACGAGTTCTTGATCAGGTTCATCGTCTCGCTGGTGAGCGGCGGGATGATGATGCGAAAGCCCATCGGCAGCAGGACGTAGCGATAGACCTGAGGCTGGGTGAGGCCGAGCGCCATGCCGGCGAAGCGCTGGCCCCGCGACAGCGACTGGATCCCGGCGCGCACCTGCTCGGCGATGCGCGCCGAGGTGAAAAGACCCAGGCACAGTACCGCCGAGACGAACTGCGCGTTCGCCGGATCGGTGCTGACGATCCAGGCCTTGAGCGGAGGAATGAACTCCGGGATGACGAAGTACCACAGGAACATCTGCACCAGCAGCGGGACGTTGCGGAAGAACTCGACCCAGCCGTTGCCCAGGCGCACCATCCACGGCCGGTCGGTGGTGCGTATGGTGCCGATGAACGAGCCCAGCACCAGGGCGACCACCCAGGCCACCGCGGACACCGCCAGCGTCCAGCCGACCCCGGAGACGATGAGCTGCCAGTACTGCTCGCCGCCGCCCGGCAGCTCCTCGAAGAAGACGCGCCAGTTGAAGACGTGCATCGCACACCCCCGTCCTATCCGCGCCGGCTGCAGCGCGCGCTTGTGCAAACACGAAGGGCCGGAAGCGGCTGTTCGCCCTCCGGCCCTTCGCCGATCACGGCTGCGTCGGGCAGCCCCTGAACCTAGACGCCCTTGTCGTTCGGATGGGCGAATGCGTCCTTGATGGCCGGCGTCTGCGGGAAGTTGAGGTTGACGCCCTTAGGCGGGATCGGGCTGGTGAACCACTTGGCGTAGATGGCGTTGATCTCGCCGGACGCCATCACCGCGTCGATGGTCTTGTCGACCAGCGCCTTGAACTGCGGATCATCCTTGCGCAGCATCATGCTATACGGCTCGGTGCGCAGCGATTCGGGCAGGATCATGTACTCGCCCGGATTGCTCGAATTGGCGATCTGCCCGGCAAGCAGGATGTCGTCCATGACGAAGGCCGCGACCCGATCCTGGCTCAGCAGCAGGAACGATTCGGCGTGGTCCTTGCCGTAGATTTCCTTGATGTCGGCGTTCTTGGTCTTCTCGTACTGCCTGAGCAGCGGCACCGCGGTCGTGCCCGAGGTGGTCGAGATCGTCTTCCCCGCCAGGTCCGCCATGGTCTTGATGCCCGAGCTCTTCTTCACCGCGGCGCTGACGTTGATGACGAAGTAGGTCGGCCCGAACGCCACCTGCTTCTGGCGCTCGATGCTGTTGGTGGTCGACCCGCACTCGAGATCGATCGTCCCGTTCTGCAGCAGCGGAATGCGGTTGGACGACGAGACCGACTGCAGCCCGAGCTTGAGATTGGGCATCTTGAGCTCGGCCTTGACGGCGTCGAACACCTTCATGCACAGGTCCATCGCGTAGCCGATCGGCTGCTGCTTGTCGTCGAGATACGAAAACGGGATCGACGACTCGCGGTAGCCGATGGTAAAGGTGCCGGTTTCCTTCGCCTTCTTGAGCGTCTCCTGCGCCGTGACCGTGGTGGCGATACCCAAGGCGACGAGCACGATCGCAACTTTGCCCAGAATCCTCATGCGTTCCCCCTCTCGACGTTTGTCACCCTAGTGTAACGACTGCCCTTCGGAATGTCCACGCCACCCCAAGCTCGCGGCAGGGACGGCGCGGCACGTGGCCTATAATCGGCTCATGGCATGCGCTCCGATCGGTCGCGTCGCGGATGTGCGCGCGATCGAACGCGCGGCGGCCGATGCGCCGCTGATGGAGCGCGCCGGCCTTGCGGCTGCAGGCGCGGCCCGCGACGAGCTCGCCGGCCGCGTGCCGCGGGTGCTGATCCTGGCCGGCCCGGGCAACAACGGCGGCGATGCACTGGTCGTCGCGCGCTGGCTCAAGCGCTGGTTCTTCGACGTCAGCGTGGCCTTTCACGGCGACGCGGCCAAATTGTCCGCCGATGCCGCCGCCGCCCACGCGGCGTGGCGCAATGCCGGCGGCACGGTCGGCTCCGACTGGCCCGAGGGCGGCGAGTTCGGCCTGATCATTGACGGCCTGTTCGGCATCGGCCTCGCGCGGCCGGTTGGCGGGGTCGCCGCACGGTGGATCGAGCGCGCCAACCAAAGCCGCACGCGCATCCTCGCCCTGGACATCCCGAGCGGGCTTAACGCCGACACCGGCCTCGCCTACCAGCCGACGATCCGCGCCCAGGCCACGGCGACGTTCATCGCTTTGAAGCCGGGGCTGCTCACCGCCGACGGCCCCGACCACTGCGGGCTGATCGGCGTGCATGCGCTCGGCCTGGACGCTGCGGCAGGCGCGCCGGGCCGGCGACTCGACTGGCCCGCGCTCTCGGCGACGCCCCCGCAGCCGTTGCGCCGCGCCCTGCGCAACGTCCACAAGGGCAGCTTCGGCACCCTGGGTATCGTCGGCGGCAACGACGGCATGATCGGCGCCGCCCTCCTCGCCGCCCGGGCCGCGCTCAATCTCGGCGCCGGCAAGATCTGGGTCGGATTCGCGGCGAGCGAGCCGCCGACAGTGGACTTCTCGCACCCGGAGCTCATGCTGAGGCGCGCCGAAGACGTGCTCGACGCCGAACCGACCGCGCTCGCTGTCGGGCCCGGGCTCGGCACCGATGCGCGCGCGCGCGCCCTGCTCGCGCGGGCGCTGCAGCGGCCGCTATCTCTGGTGCTCGATGCCGATGCGCTCAATCTGATCGCCGCCGACCCCGAACTCGCGCGCCTGGTCGCCGCGCGCACGCACCCGACCGCCCTCACGCCGCATCCGGCGGAAGCCGCCCGGCTGCTCGCCACCAGCACCGCTGCGGTTCAGGACGACAGGCTCGGCGCCGCGGTCGAGCTCACGCGGAAGCTGCGCGCCGGCGTGGTGCTCAAGGGCGCGGGCAGCGTGCTCGCGTTTGCCGACGGCGCGTGGTCGATCAACAGCAGCGGCAATCCCGGCCTCGCCAGCGGCGGCAGCGGAGACGTGCTCACCGGCATGCTCGGCGCGCTGCTCTGCCAGGGCATCGCGCTGCGCGAGGCGCTCGAATTCGCCGTCTGCCTGCACGGCGCGGCGGCCGACGCGCTCGTCGCCGCCGGCGTCGGTCCGGTGGGACTCGCCGCCTCCGAGCTCGCAGCCGCGGCGCGGCGGCTGGTAAACGCCGCCGCCGCGACCGCGGCCGCTACGGAATGAGCAGCGTCGAGCCGATGGTCTTGCGCGCCTCCAGATCGCGCTGCGCCTGCGCCGCGTCCTTGAGCGCGTAGGTCTGCCGCGCCTCGTTGACGAGCTTGCCGGCCCGCACGAGGTCGAACATTTCCGTCGCCATCGCCAGCAGCGCCGGGCGCGTGGCGGTATAGGTCATCAGCGTCGGCCGCGTCACATAGAGCGAACCTTTCTGCGACAGCAGCAGGATGTCGAAGGCGGCGATCGGCCCGGACGAATTGCCGAAGCTCACGAACATGCCGCGCGGACTCAAGCAATCGAGCGACGCCGGAAAGGTATCCTTGCCCACCGCGTCGTAGACGACCGGAACGCCCTTGCCGCCGGTGATCTGCTTCACCCGCTCGACGAAGTTCTCGCGCGTGTAGACGATGGTGTGCGCGCAGCCGTTGGCCTTGGCGATGGCGGCCTTTTCGTCGGAGCCGACGGTGCCGATCATCGTCACCCCGAGCGAGCGCGCCCACTGGCAGGCGATGAGCCCCACCCCGCCGGCGGCGGCGTGGAACAGAATCGTCTCGCCGCCCTTGAGCGGATAGGTCTGCCGCAACAGGTACTGCGCGGTAAGCCCCTTGAGCATCAGCGTGGCCGCGCTGCGTTCGGACACCCCGTCGGGCAGCTTGACCAGGCGGTCGGCCGGCAGCACGCGGACCTCGGCGTAGGCCCCCGGCGGCCCGCCGCAGTACGCCACCCGGTCGCCGGCCTTGAGCTCGGTCACGCCCGCGCCCACGGCCTCGACCACGCCGGCGGCCTCGCCCCCCAGCCCCGACGGCAGAGCGAGCTTGTACAAGCCACTGCGCTGATAGGTGTCGATATAGTTGAGCCCGACCGCGGTCTGACGCAGGCGTGCTTCGCCCGGTCCCGGATCGCCGACGGCAACCTCCTCCCACTGCAGGACTTCGGGACCGCCGGTCTTGTGAATGCGTATTGCGTGCGCCATCGCCTGCTCCATCGGGTGAGTGATCGCTGTAAAAGTCTACCGCACGACCGTGGTCGTGCAATGCGCGTAGTGCATGACCTGCTTGGACACCGAGCCCAGCAGCCAGCGGGCGAAAAACGATTTGCCGCGATGGCCGAGGACGATGTGGTCGATACCGTGCGTCTCCGCGTAATGCACGATCTGCTCGGCGGGATGGCCGACGGTCACGACGAAGCTCGCCTTGACGTCGGACTTCGCGGCCTGCGCCTGGAGCGGGCCGAACTGCTGCAGATAGGCCTCGCGCGCGCCTTCGATGATCGCCTCGGTCTCCACGTCCTCGGCGAGCTCGGGTGGGCGCGCGACCGCTACGACATGCAGCGTCGCGTCGAATTTCGCCGCCAGGGTGAGGCCGAAGGCGAAGGCGTGTTCCGCCGGCTTCGATCCGTCGTACGCGACGAGGATATGTTTCACGGTTTGGCCCCGGATGCAGGCACAGTCCCTCCCCCGGCTTCGCCCGCCGCCGGTGCGTCCGGGGGCGGGAGCAGATGATGCGGCAGGAAGAAGGCATTGGCAATGAGCGTCGGCACCACGGCGCTGCCGATGACGGTGGCGATTAGCAGCGAGTACTGCGCCTGGGTGACGATCTGGTGGGTGAGCCCGAACAGCGCCGAGATGCTGCCGAAGGTGAGCCCCGTGGACATGAGCAGGGTCGTGTAGAGGCCCTCGCGCCTGGGCGAGCGGAAGGCGCGCGTGATCGGGAAGACACCGACGAATTTGGTGACCATCTTGGCGCCCAGCAACAGGCAGAAGGCGAGCGGCGCCGCGAAGAGGGCCGCGACCGACACGAACGAGCCGGCGCGAATGAAGTAGAACGGCGTGAGCAGCCCGAAGGTAACCGTGCGCAGGCGGCGCACGAGCGCATGATCCTTGCCCACCGTGCCGGCTAGCACCATGCCCATCACGTACGCCGGCAGCACGGCCTCGCTGTCCGCCCAGGCTGCGAGCGCGCCCAGCCCGAACAGGCACAGCAGCAGGAACTTCGCTTCGAGCTCGGAGGGCCGGTTGCCGAAGCGGCGAAAGAAACGCGGCGTAAGCCAGGGGAGGATGGCGAAGGTCGCCACGCTCGCGGCAATGAATACCAGCGTTCGATAGGTGAAAGGCGAGAACATCAGGCCGAGGGCAATCACCGTCGCCAGGTCGTTGACGAAGCACGCCGCGAGCACGGTCTTGCCATAATCGGTCTTGTTGAGGCCGAATTCGAGCATCACCGCGTAGACCACCGCGACCGAGGTGGTCGACAGGGCGATGCCGGCAAGCCAGCTGGCACCGACGTTCCAATGCAGCAGCCAGTAGGCGACTGCGGCGCAGCCGAGGAAGGGCGCGAAGAATGCCACCATACCGACGCTGATCGTCTGCTTCCACTGCGCGCGCAATACGTTCGGATCGAGCTCGGCCCCGGCGAGAAACGTGAGCAGGATCGCGCCGGTGCTGGCGAGAAACTTGATCCACGACTGGTCGGTCCCGAGCACCGCCCCGCCGATGAACGCCCCGATGATCAACTGCGCGACGGTGCCGACCACGATCTCCGACATCGCCGTGGCGATGCGCAGCCCGATCGACAGCAGCGTCGCCGCAAGGGCTAGGCCCAGCCACAGGGCAGCAAGCGCGTAGATGTCGGTCATGGCCCTGCCGCCGGTCAGCGATCGCCTTCGATGGCTCCGAATTCGGCCGCCACGCGGGTGTAGAAGATGCTCACCCGCTCCCGGCGCAGCAGATCGAGCAGCTGCTCGGCCTGCTCGTCGCTGACCACGAACTCGACCTGGATCGTCATGTCCGCGGCGAGCTCGAAGAAATGCTCCTCGTGCAGGATGCCGTGGCGCCCGAACCCCGCGACTGCCCGGAACGCCGAACCGCCGCGGATGCCCATCTTCTTGGCCTGCTCGAGCAGCCACTCGAACAGCGAGATCCGCTGGTGGTTGCGGTTCTCGTGCACGTAGAAACGAAGCAGAGTCCCGTTCATGCCGCACCCCAGCTGTAAAGACCACGGACCATCACGATCCCGACCATGGTCAGGACCAGCGAGCCGAAAAGGTGCCCGGCGATCGCCAGCGACCCCCACAGCCACTCCCGACGCAGGATCAGCGTGACGACCTCCGCGGAGAAGGTCGAGAATGTGGTCAGTCCGCCCAGAAAGCCGGTGGTCACCAGCAGCCGCGCTTCCGGCGGCAGCACCGCGTGCCGCGTCAGCAGCTCCATGGCCATGCCCATCAGCAATCCGCCGATCAGGTTGGCGGCCAGCGTTCCCAGCGGCAGCGTGGGGAACACCGGGTTGAGCACGATGCCAAGCCCCCAGCGTATCCAGGCGCCAACGGCGGCGCCGCCGCCAACTGCGAGAATTCCGCTCCAGGGCATGCAAATTCCCCTCTCGCGCCCGAGGCGCGATCCATGCTAAGTCGCGATACGACAGAAGGATTCGGACAGCAACGCCTACCGTCTCACCGCGAACGGGTGCAACCAGTAGGCATCATCAGCCACGCGGGCGGTTATGGAGGAATGCCATCTCCCTTGCGGCCAGTATAGAGGCCCTCGCGGGCGGTTACAACCGCGCCCCTTGCGCACGAAGCGCGCGACTTAATCGCCGCCCAGAGCAGCTGCGGCATAGTGCTCGCGGCACATCTCGATGCTGGTGAACACGTGCTCGCCGCCGGCCTGCCGACCTGCCGCGTCGACGTAGACCATCGCCCCGCCGATGCTAATGAAGATGCTCATTCCGGCGCAGTCTTCCGACGATCGGGGATCGCGGCGACGGCGATCTCCGGGCGAATGCCCGCCGCCGGGACGATGAGCGGCGCGCTTACTCCCCGGCCTTGAGCGCGAGGCTGAGCTCGGCGACTTCGTGATCGATATCGCGGTCCTTTGGAAAGGGCCGGCCGGCGCGGCGGTACCAGTAGCGCGCATTGCCGACATCCCCCTCGACCAGATGCACGATGCCATGCGCCCAGCAGCCGAGCTTCGATTCGTCCTGCTGCACGATCTCGTGCGCCTCTTGCCACTTCCCCTGCTTGAGGTGGCCGATCGCTATGTCGAGTCCCATGACCTACCCCGCTTCGTGAAAGCTCGCCGTGATCATGAGGTCACGCGCTCGCCCAGCAGGGCCATGACCGCGGCGTGCCCGGGCAGCGGCGCGACCGCCCCGTAGCCAGTCGTCGCCAGAGCCGCGGCGGCGTTGGCGTAGCGTGCCGCGGCGAAGGGGTCGTCGCCGGCGACGTAGCGCGCCGCGAACGCGCCGTCGAAGCAATCGCCGGCGCCGGTGGCGTCGATCGTCGGCACGCGATGGCCGGCGATCCGTTCCCGCCGCTGCCCATCGGACACCAGGCAGCCGGCGGCGCCGCAGCGGAGCACGACCAGCGGCGCGCCCGCCGCGTGGCAGGCGTCGACGATCGCGTCCGGATCCTCGTGCTCGAAGAGCAGCCGCGCATCGTCCAGGCTCGGCAGCGCCCAGGATGCGAGCGCGAGGCTCTCGCGGATGATCGCGCGCGCCCGCGGCAGCGGCCACAGCTTCAGGCGCAGGTTGGTATCGTAGGAGATCTTCACCCCTGCTCCGCGAGCGGCGTCGATGGCCGCAAAGCAGGCATCACACGCCGCGTCGGAGATCGCCTGGCTGATGCCCGAGAGGTGCAGCACGCGGGCGGCCCGGATCAGGGCGAGGGGAAGGTCCGCCGCGCGCATGCGGCTTGCCGCCGAACCGCTGCGCCGATAGCTGAACTCGTGGCCCTCGGCGCCGTGGGAGATGAAATACAGTCCGGTCGGCGCATCGGGGTCGATGCCCACGCCGCTCGCGTCGACTCCCTCGCGCCGCCACAGATCGAGAAACAGGCGGCCGAAGGCATCGTCGCCAAGGCGCGTCACGTACGCGCTGCGCGCGCCCAGCCGCGCCGCGGCGACCGCGCAGTTCGAGGTGTCGCCACCAAAGCCCGGCGCGTAATCGCCACCGTCGCCCCGCGTCTGGTTGAACTCGAATAGCGGTTCGCCCAGCGCGACCAGGTCGAAGCGCGCAGCGCTCATCATCGTGCCGGCAAGGCGGCGAAAGCCGCCGCATATTGGGCCGCCCTCGCGCGTACCGTCTCGGCGGCTGCGCCGGGCTGATACAAATTGCGAGCCGGTTCCGAAGCCGTCGGCGCCAACCGCCCAGTACGGCGCCATGCTCTCGGGGCGGATGCCGCCGACCGGAAACACCAGCGTGTCCCTGGGCAGCACCGCGCGCCAGGCCTTGAGCACCGCCGGCGAGAGCTGCTCGGCCGGAAACATCTTCAGTCCGTCGGCACCGGCATCGAGCGCGGCGAAGGCCTCGGTGACCGTTGCCACACCGGGCAGGCAAAACAGGCCCAGACGCTTCGCCTCGCGCACGATCGCCACCTCGCCGTGCGGCATGACGATGAGCCTGCCGCCTGCGTCGGCCACGCGCGCCACGTCGGCGACCTTCAGCACCGTCCCGGCGCCGACCAGACAGTTCTCGCCGAAGCCGCTCGAGAGCCTGCCGATGCTCGCGAAAGGATCCGGCGAATTGAGCGGGACCTCGAGCACGCGGAAGCCGTTGTCGACCAGGGCCGCCGCCACCGCGTCAACCTCGGCCGGAGTGATGCCGCGCAGCACCGCCACCAGGGGCAACGGTGCGAGGTACGGGCGCAAGGCGGATGGACTCACGCCAGCATCCCGGCGTGACGGGCGATGCGCCACAGCCCGCGCGCCGCGGCGTCGGAAGGCCCCGGCGCCACCGTGAATGCCGGCGCAGCGAGAGTGCACGCCGATAGCGCGCGCACAGCGCTCTGTCTCCGACCAAGGTCACCGCTCCCCCCTCCGCTGCATCGCCCCGCACCCAGCGCCGCGCCGCTGCGACTTCGGCACCGAGCAGCAAACCCGAAAGGTAGTCGGCCACGCCTCCGGGCGCAAGCGCTCCGGTCAGCACGAGCGTGCGCGCCGAGAACAGATCGTGCGACAGCGCGGCCGCATCGCGCAGGCTCGCGCGCACCCCGCGCGCGAAGGCGCCGCCGTCCTGCCCTCCCGCGCTGGCCAGGCGAGCAAGAATGCTGTGCTCGCGCAGCAGCGCATACAGTTCACCGGTCATGAACGTGGCGAAGTCCTCGATGCCGGCGCCGCCGACCCGTACCCACTTGCTGTGGGTCCCCGGCAGCACGACGAGACGATGCGCCAGGCCAGGCTCCGCATCCTCGTCGAACGTGCCCAGGACCTGGGTCTCCTCGCCGCGCATGACGTCGGCAATGCCGCCGGCGTCGCGGCAGACGAGTCCGGGCACGATGGCAAGCCGCGTTCCGGGCACCGGCGCCAAGGCAGCGGCAAGCGCCGCTAAATCGGCCGGGCATTCGCGGTACGGTGCCTCGATCCAGCCCTGGCGGCTGCCGATCATGCCGCAGGCGAGCAGCGGCACGCCCGGGTCGACAGGGCCGCCGAGCAGGGCATCGAGCGCGGCCGGAAAGCGTCCCTGCGCGACCTTCTGCACGCCCAGCGGCGCGCGCCTGGTGCTCGAGGATGCGGCCGCGAGCGTCGAGTCGATACGCGCGCGCGGCGCTCGTTCCCCAGTCGATCGCGATCAGCGCGACGGCCATGCCGGCATGGGCACGGCCCGCGCGCGCGGCCCGGTCCTCGGGCTCGCCGCCGGCGCGGCTACCAGCGCGCGGCTTTTTCGTCGTCGCTCGCGCGTGCCTCGACCCAGCGCTCGCCATCGGGCGTGTGCTCCTTCTTCCAGAACGGGGCGCGGGTCTTCAGATAGTCCATGATGAACTCGCAGGCGGCGAAGGCCTCGCCGCGATGCGCGCCGGTGACCACGACCAGCACGATCTGATCGGTCGGCTTGAGCTCGCCGACGCGATGGATCACCAGCACGTCGTGCACCGTCCCAACGCGCCCGGGCCTCTTCGATGATGCCCTGCAGCGCCTTCTCGGTCATGCCCGGATAGTGCTCGAGGGTGAGCGAGCGCACCGTGGCGGCGTCGTTGAGGTCGCGGACCAAGCCGATGAAGGCCGCCACCGCGCCGACCCGCGGATCGTTGCCGCGCAGCGCCGCGATCTCGCGCGCGATGTCGAAGTCCTCGTTCTGAACGCGAACCGGCACGGCGCGTTGGCTCCTAGCCGCCCGTGACCGGAGGAAAGAGCGCGACTTCGTCGCCGGGCTTGACCGGCGTTTCGGCGCGTGCCATGTCGTAGTTCACGGCCACCCGCACCGCGCGCCCGGGCGCCAGCTCCGCCGCCCAGGCGCCACCGCGCGTGCGCAGCCAGGCGAGCAGCGCCTCGACGGTGCGCACGTCGCCCGGCAATTCAATTTTTTCAGCGGCGGCGCCCAGCGCTTCACGCAGGCGGGCGAGATAGACGAGCGTGATCACGAGCGCATCTTAACGCGCGGTGGCATAAACAAAAACGCCGGCGGTAAGTCTTCCGCCGGCGCGTACAGCTGAAGATGCAGCTTAGAACCGGTATTGCACTCCGATGGTGAGCTGATCCGAATCAGGCATGCTGCCGCTCAACGGCGTCTCACCGGCGAAGTGGCCGAAGCGCGCGTACTCGACGCGCAACCCCAGCGAATGCGTCATATCGTAGCGCAGGCCGACGCCGTAGTTGACGCCGTAGAGCTGCCGGCGCGGATCGCCCTGCACCAGCGATACCCCCGAATAGAGAGTGCGCACATCGCCTTGGGCGTAACCCACGCGGCCGTAGAGCGACAAGCGGCGAATCATTTCCCAGCTGGTGTAGACGTCGGCGTTCCAGGAGCGGGTGGCGACGTCCCCCAGGATCAGGCCCAGCCCCGGCACGGCGCTGAGCGCCGGGCTCGCCGGGCGCAAGGCGTACTGATCCGGGGTCGAGGTATTGATCGCCGCCTCGATCGAGACATCGTTGCGCCAGCGATAACCGCCAAAAACCGTCGAGCGCTGGTTCGTGTCGTCGGCGACCGGGGCGCCAAAGTGGCCCCAGGCCAGCGGCAGTTCACCCAGGACCAGGCCACTCCCGGCGTTCGCCCCGTCGCGCATTGACACGCCGCCGTAGAAGCCGTCCTGGGCAAGCGCGGGCGTACCTGCGCCGATACCCAGCGCCAACCCCAGGATGCCTATAATTAGTTGTTTTGGCACAGCTTTTCGTTCCGTTATCCACTCCCCATGCACACTGCACGCACAGGGATATTCACCTTAATTCACCTTACGCCGGGCCTATGCCCAAGTCAATTCTAAGACCCTGTGAAGCCCAGATGACGCAGGATGAATGTTGCAACGACGTCAGGATCCCCCAGCGGCAGGACCGGCAGGGTGCTCGCCAAGGGCGCATCGCTCGCCACGGCGACGATCCGCGCATCTCGCGGGTGCAGCAAAGGCTTGCCGACGCCCGCCCGGTATACCTCCAGCTTGGCGATCGGCGCCGTCTTGAAACCTTCCACCAGCGCCAGGTCACACGGCCCCAGCTGTTGGAGCGCTTGGTCCAGGGTGAGTTCCGGTTGCCCCCGCAGCTCATGCTGCAGGGCCCATCGCATGGCCGAGGTGATGAGCACCTCCCGGCACCCCGCCTCGCGATGGCGAAACGAATCCTTACCCGGCTGGTCGAGATCGAACTCGTGGTGCGCGTGCTTGACCAGCGACACGCTCAAGCCCCGCGCCCCGAAGCGCGGGATCAACTGCTCGATGAGCGTCGTCTTGCCGCTGCCGGACCATCCGGCGAAGCCGAATACGCGCGGGGCCATGGTCAGTGCCGGCCGATGACCGCGTTGATGAACTCGCCCTTGGCGTGGGTGTAATCCTTAGGCTCGCGCAGCCCGGAGCGCAGGATCGCGCGCTTCTTGGCCTGGTAGGCGTCGCGCAGCGCGGGATCGGCACGCAGCGCGTCGCGGAAGCGGCGCAGCGATTCCTTCTCGGGGCTGTTCATGCCGATCAGGTGCAGATGCAGGCGATAGCGCTTGCCGGCGTGTTCGATCGCGCCGACGCGCATCGGCCGCTCCTCGGGAAAGATGTGGCCCGCCCTCTGGCGCTGGAAACCGATGCGGTCGATCGCCTCGCGCGTCGCCTCGAGTTTGCCCGCCGGATACAGCGCCATCAGGTCGACGATGCCCTTGCCGGCGCAATCGGGTACGGCGGTGCTGCCGATGTGCTCGACCTCTGCCCACGGCACCGCGGATTCGATGAGCGCGACGGCATCGGCTGCCGCGCCGATCGCGCCCGGGTCGTACTCCACGTATCCGGTACGCGATCCGGCGTAGGGCAGAATGAGTGCCGAACGTTTCACCACCGAAGGCCGTTGGTCGCCATTGCGCGCACGGGTTCGATACGAGACACGTATCGCTCCTCCCAGGGTCTTATGGCGGCGATTGTAACCCGTATACTTAGGGAACCCATGGCGCATTCCTCACTCACTGTGCAGCCGTTGGCCGGCGGCGTCGTCGCCGCCATCGAGAGCGTCGTCGCCGGGGTCCCGGCGAGCCGCGAGCACGCGGTGGAGGCGCCGGCGGCCGCGGCGCATCGCCTGGCACGCCGCGCGGCGGCCCGGGCCGCGGCGCTGTCCGGCACGCTCGCGCTCCCGCCGGGCATCCTTGGCCTGCTCACCGTGCTGCCGGATCTGCTGGCGATCTGGCGCATCCAGGCGCAGCTTGTCGCCGACATCGCGGGGCTCTACGGCAGGGACATGCAGCTCACGCGCTCGCACCTGCTCTACTGCCTGTTCCGGCATGCGGCCAGCCACGTGGCCCGCGATTTTGGCGTCCGAGCCGGCGAGCGCTTCGTCATGCGCCAGCTGTCGGGCGGAGCGCTGAAGAGCGTGCTGGGCGGGGTCGGTCTATCGCTCACGCAGCGCGTCGCCGGCACCACCGCGAGCCGCTGGCTGCCGATCGTGGGCGCCGCGGCCGTGGCCGGCTACGCGTATTTCGATACGCTGCAAGTGGCCAAGACCGCGGTGAAGATGTTGGAGGTGAAGGCGGTGGAGGCCTGCGCGGAAGCCTAGAGCCAGCATGACCAGAACCGCACCCGAAGTTGACCCGGTCGACCGGGTTCTGCCAGTCGCGCAGCTCGCTGCCACTGGCCTGCAGCACACCCTGGCGATGTACGCCACCGCGGTCGCCGTGCCGCTGATCCTGCTTGGCGCGCTGCGCCTGCCCAAGGAGCAGCTTGCCTTCATGGTCAACTGCGACCTGGTTGCCTGCGGGATCGCCACGCTTATCCAATGCGTCGGCGTCAGTCGCATCGGCATCCGCATGCCCGTGGCCATGGGCGTCACGTTCGCCGCCGTCGCGCCGCTGGTTGCGCTCTCTGCGGGCGGCGTCACCGTCAACGGCATCTTCGGGGCAACCATCGCCGCCGGCCTGTTCACGCTCATCGTCGCGCCATTCGCGGGCCGATTGCTGCGCTACTTTCCGCCCCTGGTCGCCGGCACGATCGTCACCATGATCGGTGTCACGCTGCTGCGCACCGCCATCAACTGGGCAGGCGGCGGAGCCGGCGCGAAGAACTTCGGCGATCCGCTCAACCTTGCCATCGTCGTGCTGGTGCTGTTCACCATCCTCGTCGTCAACCGGCTCTTCACCGGTCTCATCGCCCAGGTCGCGGTACTGGTCGGCCTGGGCATGGGCTTCGTCGTCGCCATGGCCTTCGGCATGGTCGACTTCACCGGCGTGCGCGACGCGAACTGGGTCGCGCTCGTCTACCCGTTCCGCTTCGGCGCGCCGACCTTCGACTTCGGCGCCATCGCCTCGCTGTGCGTGGTCATGCTCGTCGTCATGGCCGAGTCGACCGGCATGTTTCTGGCGCTGGCGAAAATCTGCGCGCGCCGCCTCGGCCCACCGGACCTCGCCCGCGGGCTTGCCGGCATCGGACTGGGGACGATCATCGCCGGCGCGTTCAATACCTTTCCGCAGACGCCGCTGGCGCAGAACGTGGGGCTGGTCGGTATCAGCGCGGTGCGCAGCCGCTGGGTGGTCGCCGTCGCCGGCGGCTTTCTCATCGCCCTCGGCCTGCTGCCGAAGCTCGGTGCCCTGGTTGCCGCGGTCCCGCAGCCGGTGCTGGGCGGAGCGGCGCTGCTCATGTTCGGCATGGTTGCGGCGACCGGCATCCGGATCCTCGCCCGCGTCAACTACCGCCCGCGCCACAACATGCTGATCATCGCGCTCAGCATTGCGGTCGGCATGATTCCGCTGGTCGCGCCGACCTTCTTCGCCCAGGTGCCCAAGCCGCTGGGGCCCCTGGTCAACAGCGGCATCGCGCTGACCGCGCTCAGCGCGGCGCTGCTCAACGTGTGGTTCAACGGCATCAGCACGCCGGAGGAACCGGTAACGCGCTGACCGCCCGGTCCGCCTAGCGGCCGAACAGGCGCTGCACCGCGCTGCCGATCTCTCCGCTCGGGCTCGGCTTGGTGGTGGCCGGCTTCGCCCCCGCCGCGCTCGTGCCGGCGCCGCGCCCGAGCGCGATCTGACACGGAGCGCCCGGATCACCGCCACCTTTTTCGAGCAGCGATTCACCGAGGATCGACAGCCCACCGGTGTACACCGCCGCGCCAAGCCGGGCGACGGTCGTGGCGGCAGCGGTCGCGTCGACGCCGACCGCGGGCGAGGCGAACGGGCCGTGGAAGCGCACCAGCTCGGCAACTTGCGGTACGGCAATGGGAATCCCCTGGCGGACCTGGGGCTTGATCGAAAGGTCGAGCGTTTCGGTGCGAAAGTCGAGGCTGCCGCTCGCCGTCGCCCCGACCTTGCTCGTCTCCACCGCGATGCTGCGCTCGACCGTCGCCACGCCGTCCTTGAGCGGCAGACGCACGACCGCGCAGCGCAGGTCAGTGGTGGCATCGACGCCGCGGAACGGGTTGATCGCTCCGAGCAGGCGATCCAGCGGCGCGTCGGTGGTGCCCTTGGGCGCGAGAACCGTGGCCGGACCCGCCACGGCGAGCACGTTGCCGCTCGCGCTGCTCGCCCATTGGTGCGGCGAGGCACCCCGGGCGCTCAAGTCGGCCTTGACCTCGGTCTTGCCGCCATGCAGCTCGCGCTTCACGCCGGCGGCAGCCAGCAAGGCGCCCAGGTCGAGATTCTGCGCTTCGGCGTGCAGCGTGAGCGCCGCGTCCGGGGCGCGGGCCGCGTCGAGCTGCACCCGGCCGTTGAGCGTGCCGCCGAAGAGGCTTGCCTGAAGCACCGGCACCTCGAGCCGGCCGTTGGCGAGCATCAGCCGGACCCGCACCTGGTCGAGGCGCCGGCCGTCGGCCAGGGTCAGCGTGCCGATCGCAATCTCGCCCTCGGCATCGAAGTCTTTCAGGGCGGAGAGGTCGACAGGCTCCTCGCTGAACAGGTATTTCGAATGCGCCGCCGTCCTGGTGGCGGCCGCCGCTTTGGCCGGCAGGACCAAATCGGCGAGCGACCACGTCGCCGCGTCGAGCTTGAAGGTCACCTTCGGCCGCGCGCCGCCGGTGAGGACGGAAATCTTGCCGGTGAGCGCGCTCGACCCGGAGCCGACTTTCAACTCGTCGAGCGAAACGACGTTGCCCTGCATGCTCAGCTGTGCGCCGACGGATGCCTTCTTGGCGCCGATCTCGCCCTGCACCGCCACCGGGTAGGGCCAGCGCTTGCTGAGCAGCTGGCCAGGTGGACCGAAATCGCCTTCGAGCGTCACCGCAGTGTCATTGACCCGGCCACGAAAACTGCCGCTGATCGGTGCGCCGGGGTCGCGCGCATGCACCGTAAGGTCGTCAATGACGATGGTCGTCACCGCGCCCGACTTGCCGTCGCGATAGGTGGCCGAGCCATCGGAGATGGCGAAGTCGCTCAGCGCGAAGGCGCCGAGGGTTGCGCCCGAGGGCGCCGGCGTACTGCCCTGCGCGGCAGCCTGCGCCCCGGGAAACTCCCAGTTGCCCCGGCCGGCGGAATCGGTTTCCAGGGCGATGGTCGGGTCGATGAGCTTGAGGCGGGTCACCTCGAAGCGCTTGCGCAACAGCGGCAGCAGGGCCACGCTCACCTCGATTTCCTTGGCGGAGAGCATCTGCGGCTGCTTGCCCCACGGCGCGTTGCCCAACGACACGTCTTCGACCACGAGCTTAGGCTCCAGCCCGAAGCGCAGGTGAATGCCGCCGCGCACCTCGAGGTCGCGCCCCGTGGCAGCCTTGACCCGTTGCTGGATCGGGCCGATGAACTCCCTGACGTCGACGCTGCGAATCGCGATCGCCACCGCCACGAGCAGCAGCACGATCACTGCGCCGAGCACGGCCAGCGTTCGCCAGAAGACAGGCATGGACAGATTGTACCCGGTACAGGCGCGGCACCGCGCGCGCGGTGCTTACCGTTTCGGCCAGCGCGCGTCGTCTGCGGCCGACGGCACGCCCGGTGCCGTCAACGCAGCGACGCGTTGAACTTTTCGAGCGCCGCGGCGCCGGGAATCAGCTCTTCCTCGCCGAGCGCGTTGAGCGGCGCGTCGACGGTGTTGAGCAGCCCGTGCAGGTCGTCGGCGTCGGGGCGAACGTAGAGCAGCCCGGTCACGATCTCGCCCGCCTCCCGGCGTTGCTGCAGGTAGGTCACCGCACCGCTCTTGTCGCTGGCATCGTAATCGGCGTGCAGTTTGCGCAGGCGCACGACCGTGCCGTCGTGCTGCACGACGTCCTGCACCGTGCCGGGCGCATAGTCGGCCGTGATCTCGGCGCGCGGCAGCATGATGTCGAGGCGGTTGACGGCGTCGTTGTGCTCGCGCACGAAGTCGTAGCTCTTGGTCGACCCCGGGTGGTTGTTGAAGGCCACGCACGGCGAGATGACGTCGATGAAGGCGGCGCCCCGGTGCGCGACCGCGGCCCGGATCAGCGGCACGAGCTGTTCCTTGTCGCCGGAGAAGCTGCGCGCCACGAAGCTCGCGCCAAGCTGCAGCGCGAGCATGACCATGTCGATGGGCTCGTCGTGGTTGATGGCGCCGCGTTTGGACTTCGATCCCTTGTCGGCGGTCGCCGAGAACTGCCCCTTGGTGAGCCCGTAGACGCCGTTGTTCTCGACGATATAGACCATGTTGACGCCGCGGCGCATGGCGTGCGCGAACTGGCCGAGGCCGATCGAGGCCGAGTCGCCGTCGCCGGATACGCCGAGGTAGATCAGGTCGCGGTTGGCCAGATTGGCGCCGGTCAGCACCGACGGCATGCGCCCATGCACGCTGTTGAAGCCGTGCGACCTGCCCAGAAAATAGGTCGGCGTCTTCGACGAGCAGCCGATGCCGGAGAGCTTGGCCACGCGATGCGGCGGCACATCGAGCTCGAAGAAAGCCTGGATGATCGCGCCCGAGATCGAGTCGTGCCCGCAGCCCGCGCACAGCGTCGACACCGTGCCCTCGTAGTCGCGATGGGTGTAGCCGAGCTTGTTCCTCGGCAGCTCGGGGTGGTGCAGTCGGGGCTTGGCAAGATAGGTCACGGCGCGACCTTTCGCAGCGGGGTCACGTTGAACATGGTGAGGCTCTCGCCGATCTCGCGCAGGATGAGGCGGGCGGTGATCGGCGTGCCGTCGTAATGCAGCAGCGGGATGAGCTTCGCGCCGTCGACGGCGAGCTCGTTGACGAGCAGCATGCGCATCTGCGCGTCGCGGTTCTGCTCGACGACGTACACGTGCTCATGGTCGGCGATGAAATCGGCGACCTCGTCGTGGAACGGAAAGGCCCGAATGCGCAGCGTGTCGAGGTGCACTCCTTGCGCGGCCAGCGCCGCGAGCGCCTCCTCCATCGCCGGCGCGGTCGAGCCGAAGTAGATGGCGGCGAAGCGGGTCTTCTGCGCGGCTTCCTTGCGCACCGGCTTGGGCAGGTACTGCTTGGCGGTCTCGAGCTTGCGCAGCAGCCGCTGCATGTTGTCGACGTAGGTCGCGCCGTCCTCGGTGTAGCGCGCGTAGCGATCCTTCGTCGAGCCGCGGGTGAAATAGGCGCCGCGCGTCGGATGGGTTCCCGGCAGCGTGCGGTACGGGATCCCGTCGCCGTCGACGTCGAGGTAGCGACCGAAATCCTTGCCCGACTCGAGCTCGCCATGGGTCATCAGCTTGCCGCGGTCGAGGCGGCGCGTGTCGTCCCAGGTGAGCGGCTCGCACAGCCAGTCCTGCATGCCGATCTCGAGGTCCATCATCACGAACACCGGGGTCTGCAGGCGGTCGGCCAGGTCGAAGGACAGCGCCGCGAATTCGAACGCCTCGGTCGGGTCCTGGGGGAAGATCAGGACGTGCTTGGTGTCGCCGTGCGAGGCGTAGGCGCAGGAGACGAGGTCGGCCTGCTGGGTGCGCGTCGGCATGCCCGTCGAGGGGCTGCCGCGCTGGATGTCGAATATGACGGCCGGAATCTCGGCGAAGTACCCGAGGCCTATGAATTCCTGCATCAGGGAGATGCCCGGCCCCGAGGTACAGGTGAAGGCGCGCGCCCCGTTCCAGCCGGCGCCGATGACGATGCCGATCGAGGCGAGCTCGTCCTCCGCCTGCACGATCGCGTAGCGCGCCTTGCCGGTCGCGGCCTCGGTGCGAAAGCGGCGGCAATGCCGGGCGAAGGCTTCGGCCAGCGACGACGAAGGCGTGATCGGGTACCAGGCCGCAACCGTGGCCCCGCCGTAGACGCAGCCGAGCGCCGCGGCGCTGTTGCCCTCGAGAAAGATCTTCTCGCCCACCGCGTTGGCGCGCCGGATCCTGATGCCCAGCGGCCCGTCGAGCTCATTCTGCGCGTAGGTGCGGCCCATGTGCATGGCCTGGACGTTGGGCTTGAGCAGCGCCTCCTTGCCCTTGTAGAGCTCGCCGATCAGCTCGGCGATGGCCTCGGGTTCGATCTCCAGCAGCGCCGAGAGCGCCCCCACGTAGATGATGTTCTTGAACAGCTGGCGTTGCCGGGCGTCGGAATACTGGCGGTTGCAGATCTCGGTCAGCGGCATGCCGACGACGGTGACGTCGTCGCGGAACTTGGCCGGCGGCAACGGTTTCGTCGAGTCGTAGAACAGGTATCCCCCGGGCTCGATCTCCCTGACGTCCTGGTCCCAGGTCTGCGGGTTCATGGCCACCATCAGGTCGACCCCGCCGCGGCGACCGCGCCAGCCCGCCTCCGACACGCGCACCTCGAACCAGGTCGGCAAGCCCTGGATGTTCGAAGGAAAGATGTTGCGCGGCGCGACCGGCACGCCCATGCGCAGGATCGACTTGGCGAACAGCAGGTTGGCCGACGCCGAGCCCGAACCGTTGACGTTGGCGAACTTGACGACGAAGTCGTTGACGCGCTGGATCGGGGTCACGGTGGGAGACATCAGTCGGCGGCGCGGCTCAGCGCTTCGCCGCGGCCCGGCTTGGCAAGGGCGCGGCGGTGGCAGTCGTGCGCCTGCGCCGGCTCGAGGAAGAACTTCTGCATGTCCCAGGCCCCGGTCGGGCAGCGCTCCGCGCACAGCCCGCAGTGCAGACACACGTCCTCGTCCTTGACCATCACCCGGCCGGTCTTCAAGCCGCCGGCGACGTACAGGGCCTGGGTCGGATTGTGCGCCGGCGCATTCAGGCGCCCGCGCAGCTCGCCCTCCTCGCCGTCGGGGGTGAAGGTGATGCAGTCCATCGGGCAGATGTCGACGCAGGCGTCGCACTCGATGCACAGCTTGGGCGCAAAAACCGTCTGCACGTCGCAGTTGAGGCAGCGCTCCGCCTCGGCATAGGCCTGGCTGGCGTCGAACCCGAGTTCGACTTCCATCCCGATGTGCTTGAGGGCGATGACCTTGTCCTTGAGCGGTACCTTGTAGCGCGCGTCGTTGGAGATCGCGTTGTCATAGCTCCACTCGTGGATGCCCATCTTCTGCGACAGCAGGTTGAAGATCGGCGCGGGGCGCTCGCGCAGATCGGCGCCGCGACACAGCGCGTCGATCGAAATCGCGGCCTCGTGGCCGTGCGCCACCGCCCAGATGATGTTCTTCGGCCCGAAGGCGGCGTCGCCACCGAAGAATACCTTCGGCTGCGTCGACTGCAGCGTCGCCGGGTCGAGCACCGGCAGGCCGCCGCGGCCGAATTCGACGCCGGCATCGCGCTCGATCCAGGGAAAGGCATTTTCCTGGCCGACGGCGACGAGCACGTCGTCGCAGGCGAAATGCACGTCCGGCTCGCCGGTGGGCAGGAGCTGCCTGCGGCCCTCGCCATCGTGGCTCGCGGCGACCTTCTCGAAGGTCACCCCGGTCAACTTGCCGTTGTCGTGGGTGAACGCCTTGGGGACGTGGAAATTGAGGATCGGGATGCCCTCGTGCATCGCGTCTTCCTTCTCCCACGGCGAGGCCTTCATCTCGTCGAAGCCCGAGCGGACGATGACCTTGACGTCGTCGCCGCCGAGGCGGCGCGAGCTGCGACAGCAATCCATCGCCGTGTTGCCCCCGCCGAGCACGATCACCCGCTTGCCGATCCGGGTGGTGTGGCCGAAGGCGACGCTCGACAGCCAGTCGATGCCGATATGGATGTGCCTGGCCGCCTCGCGGCGGCCGGGAAGGTCGAGGTCGCGCCCGCGCGGCGCGCCGCTGCCGACGAAGATCGCATCGTAGCCCTTGCCGTTTCCGGCGAGCAGCCCCTTCAGGCTGTCGATGCGTTCACCGGCACGAAACTCGATGCCCAGGCCGAGTATGTAGCCGACCTCCTCGTCGATGACCGACTCGGGCAGGCGGAACTTGGGAATCTGGCTGCGGATCATGCCCCCGGCCCGCGGGTCGGCATCGTAGACCACGCATTCGTAGCCGAGTGGCGCTAAGTCGCGGGCGACGGTGAGCGACGCCGGGCCCGCGCCGACGAGCGCGATGCGCTTGCCGTTCTTGCGCGGCGCGCGCTTCGGCAGCCGATGCCGGATATCGTCCTTGAGGTCGGCGGCGACGCGCTTGAGTCGACAGATGGCCACCGGCTCCGGCTTCGCGCCGGGCCGGTCGGCCTCGGCGCCAGGCGCCCCCTCCTCCACGCGCCCGCGCCGGCACGCCGGCTCGCAGGGCCGGTCACAGGTTCGACCGAGAATGCCGGGGAAGACGTTCGAGCGCCAGTTGACGAGGTAGGCGTCGCTGTAGCGCCCCGCCGCGATCAGGCGAATGTATTCGGGAACCGGGGTATGCGCCGGGCACGCCCACTGGCAGTCGACTACCTTGTGAAAATACTCAGGATTGGCTATATCCGTTGGCTTCAATGCCCCTCCTCGAAAGGACGCAGCCAGTCAGTTATTTACCGACCACGGCCGCGCTTCCCTGTTCCTGCAGGTGGCGCAAGACCGCCCGAGCGTCCTCCAAAGTGGCGCCATCCTACGCTACCGACGCTTCCCTGAAAAGCCTTTTGCTTTCAACTACTAGGCAAAGGGTTTTTAAGTCTGGCCTAAAGCGCCGCCCGTGCTCTACACTGGCGATTGCGGGAAAAGCCCCGCCGGCTTGGCGCTCCGCGCGCCTCCGGCGCCCAAGCATAGAATGGGCCCGCCTCCGTAACCGCAGCCGATGAACGCCCCCGACCGCACCGACCTGCGCCTGACCCAGTTCAGCCACGGCGGTGGGTGCGGCTGCAAGGTCGCGCCGGCGCTGCTGCGCGAGATCCTGGCCAAGGCCGCGCGCGGCGTCGTGCCGCCCGAACTTATGGTCGGCATCGAAACGGCCGACGACGCCGCCGTCTACCGCATCAACGAAACCCAGGCGGTCGTCGCCACCACCGATTTCTTCATGCCGATCGTCGACGACCCGTTCGACTTCGGCGCCATAGCCGCGACCAACGCGATTTCGGATGTCTACGCCATGGGGGCGACGCCGCTGTTCGCGCTGGCGCTGGTGGGCATGCCGGTCAACGACCTGCCGGTGGAGACCATTCGCCGCGTGCTCGATGGCGGCGAGTCGATCTGCGCCAAGGCGGGCATCCCGATCGCCGGCGGACATACCATCGACTCGGTCGAGCCGATTTACGGACTGGTGGCGATCGGCATCGTCGACCCCAGGCAGCTGCGGCGCAACGTCGGCGCCCGACCCGGCGATGCCCTGATCCTCGGCAAGCCGCTCGGGATAGGCATCTACAGCGCGGCGCTCAAGCGCGGGCAGCTTTCCGCAACCTACTACGCCGCGATGCTCAAGAGCACCACGCAACTCAACACGCCGGGGATCGCGCTCGGGCGCCTGCCGTCGGTGCATGCCCTGACCGACGTCACCGGATTCGGCCTGCTCGGGCATGTGCTGGAGATGTGCCGCGGCTCGGCGCTGGGCGCAGAGCTCGAGTTCGATGCCCTGCCCATGCACCCGGGCGTGGTCGCGCTCGCCCGCGAGGGCATCGCCACCGGCGCGTCCGAGCGCAACTGGGCGGGCTACGGGGCGGAGGTCACGCTGCGCGACAACGACCCGGTCGCGCGCGTGCTGCTGACCGACCCGCAGACATCCGGCGGCTTGCTGGTCGCCTGCGCGCCGGACGCGGTCGAGAGCGTGCTGTCGGTGTTCCGCGCGGAGGGTTTTGAGCACGCCGCGCGGATAGGCCAATTCGCTGCCGGTCCGGCGCGCGTAACCGTGCGCTAGAATCGGCCGATGTTCTACCAGAAGCTGTTCGCGGCGCCGGCCGAGCAGCGTGTTGGTTATCTGTCGGTCGGTGGTTTGGCGGTCAACATTCACGGCATTCCGCGCATGACCATGGACGTCGACGTTATCATTGCACTTGATCCCCAGAACGTGGATCATTTCATCGCCGCGGCCGAGGAGCTTGGGCTGCGCCCCGTGCTGCCGGTTCGGCTCTCCGAACTGGCTGACCCGGCAAAGAGAAGGGAATGGGTCGAGCAGCGCAACCGCGTCGGCTTTGCTCTGCGCGCAGGAGAAGCCAGCGTCCCTACCATCGATTTGATGCTTGGCATCGAACTCCCGTTTGAATCGGCGTACCGCCGGCGCGTGGCGCGCGACCTCGATGGGATTGCGATCGACGTCGCCTCCATCGCGGATCTTATTGCGATGAAAGACCGATCCGGCCGCGAGCAGGAGCGGCACGACATCGAGCACCTGAGGAAATTGGAGCGCTAATGGTCGCCTCGATCCGAGGTGGATTCGGGTACTTCGTAAGCGCGGAGCAGCTCGAGACCTATGGCCGCATGACCACACGAGAGCGACTCGAGTGGGTGGACGCTGCGCGCACTTTCACGCTCCGCCTGCGCGCCCCGGAGACGGCGATCCGCCAGGAGCGCCTGCGCCGAGGACTGACCATCGATGGCCCTGCGCCGCCCGATTTCGAATTCCAGGTCCCGGCAACAGACCGGTAAATCAGCATAGCGATGAACGATCGTTTGCCGCTGCAGCCTGAACTGCCGGCCGGAGAGGTCCGGTCGACGCTCGCTTCCCGCTTTCGCGCCGTGCGGGACGCGACCATGGCGCTTGCCGCGCCGCTGTCCGCAGAAGACTGCGCCATCCAGTCGATGCCCGACGCCAGCCCGGTCAAGTGGCACCTGGCCCACACCAGCTGGTTCTTCGAGACCTTCGTGCTCGAGCCGCACCTTCCCGGATACCGGATCTTCGCTGCCGCGTTCCGCGTCTTGTTCAACTCCTATTACAACGCCGTCGGCGCCAAGCACCCTCGTCCGCAGCGCGGACTGATCTCGCGGCCGTCGCTCGCCGACGTCCATGCCTATCGCGCGCACGTCGACGCGGCAACCAGCACGCTGCTCGGCGATCCCGTCGCCGCGGGTCGCCTGCTGGAGTTGCTCGAGCTGGGAGTCCAGCACGAGCAGCAGCACCAGGAACTGATCCTGACCGACGTGAAGCATCTCCTGTCCTGCAATCCGCAGCGGCCGGCGTATGCGCCGCCGCGCGCACCGGGTGATGACGCCGTGACGCCGCCGCTCGAGTGGGTCCACTTCAAGGCCGGCCTGTTCCAGATTGGTCACGACGGTACGGGCTTCGCCTTCGACAACGAGACGCCGCGACATCGGCAATATCTCGAAGCCTTTGCGCTGGCGAGCCGGCCGGTCAGCAACGACGAATACGCGGCATTCATCGGCGACGGGGGCTATCGCCGCCCGGAGCTGTGGCTCTCCGAGGGCTGGGACTGGGTGCAGGCGAACAAGATTGCGGCGCCCCTCTATTGGGAAGACGACGGTGGCTGGCAGCAGTTCACGCTGCACGGCATGCTGCCGCTCGAAGGCGACGCACCGGTATGCCATGTAAGCCTGTTCGAGGCCGATGCCTACGCGCGCTGGGCGATGGCGAGGCTGCCCACCGAGGCGGAGTGGGAAGTCGCCGCGGCGGGCGTTCCGGTTGCCGGCCACTTCGTCGAAAGCGGCGCGCTGCGGCCTCGGCCAGCCGGAGGCACGGATGCGCCGCTGTCGCAGCTCTTCGGCGACGTGTGGCAGTGGACGCAGAGCGCCTACGCGCCCTACCCGGGCTTTCGTCCGGCCGCCGGCGCAGTCGGGGAATACAACGGCAAGTTCATGTGCAACCAGTACGTGTTGCGCGGCGGCTCTTGCGCCACCCCGCGCTCGCATATCCGCGCCAGCTACCGCAACTTCTTTCCGGCGGCTGCGCGCTGGCAGTTCAGCGGCTTCAGGCTCGCGCGCGACGCGTAACCGGGAAGCACGCAGACTCTATCCATGCCCGAAGCGATCGATCGCGGCGCCGGGATCCAGGAGCGGATCAGGACCTTGCTCGACGATGAGCGGCGGCGCCTGCACGAGGAGATCCGCGGCTACCCGACGCCGATTCCACGTTGCGACCAGCAGTTCAATTACCTCATCGACCGGCGCGACCTGCTCGCCTCCGAGCTCGCGAGGCTCGACGCGGCGGGTTCGGCCGCGCAGGCAGATGACCGTGGCGCATGGCTTGAGGCATTCATCGACTCCTCCGCCTGCCTCGACGCCGGGGCCAGGTCGCGCCTCAAAGCGGCCCTGCATCAAGAACCTGCCGTGGAATCGCATGCCGCCGGCAGCTGAGCTTCCCATCGATCTGCGTTCCGACACGGTGACGCGGCCGACCGCGGCGATGCGCTCGGCGATCGCCGCGGCCCCGGTCGGCGACGACCAATACGGAGAGGACCCGACGAGCAACGCGCTGCAGGAGCGCGTCGCCGCCCTCCTCGGCAAGGAGGCCGCACTTTTTCTTCCCTCCGGGACCATGGCCAATCAGGTTGCGCTGCGCACGCTGGCGCGGCCCGGTGACGACGTGATCGTCAGTCGCGAAAGCCACGTGGTCTGGCACGAGGCCGGCGCAGGGGCGGCAAACGCCGGCGTCCAGTTCACCGAAATCGGCGAACGCGGCGCCTTTACCGCGGCGCAGTTCAGCGCCGCCTGCAAGCCGCGCGGCCATATCGTCTACCCGGCGACCACGCTGGTGGCCATCGAGAACACGCACAACCGGGCCGGCGGCGTGATCGTCCCGCAGGCAGAGGCAGCAAGCGTATGCGCCGCGGCACGCGCACGCGAGATCCTGACTTTCCTCGACGGTGCCCGCCTGTGGAATGCGGCGGTCGCGACCGGGACCGCGCCGGCCGAGCTCGCCGCCCCTTTCGACCTGGTCGCGGTGGCGCTTTCCAAGGGCCTCGGCGCGCCCGCCGGCTCGCTGCTCGCCGGCTCGCGCCCGCTCATCGAGCGCGCCGCGCGCTATCGCCGCATGTTCGGCGGAGCCATGCGCCAGGTCGGCGTGCTTGCCGCCGCCGGCCTGTACGCGCTCGACCACCACCTGCAGCGTCTGGCCGAGGATCACGCCAATGCGCGCCTGATCGCCGAGCGGCTCGCCCAGAGCCCGCGCATCCGCATCGATCTCGCGACGGCGCAGACGAATATCCTCGTCTTCGAGCTCGTGCCCGGGGCCCCCGACGCGCCCACCCTCGTCACCCGTGCCCGGGAGCGCGGGCTGCTGGTCTTCAGCTTCGGACCGCGCACGGTGCGCGCAGTGACCCACCTCGATGTCACGCGCGAGCAATGCGCACGCGCAGCGGAAATCCTGGTCGAGATTGCCGCCGCGAATACCTAGCATTCGCACCACGCATTGGCGGACTTCTGGGCATGCTGGCTGTTCGTCAACGGCCGCAGCGCCGCTGACAGATCGGCCGCCGGTCAGACCGCGGTCGCATAGAGCCTGAGCTCTTCTTTGTCTGAGCCCAGCGCAACCATGCGCTCAAAGCGGAAGCCGAGCTTCTCGAGCAGCCTGCTTGAAGGATGATTGTCTGGAGAGACGATGGCGAGAATTCGGGCAAGGCCGAGAACGTTCCTGCCGTAGGACAGAGCGGCGGCGGCCGCTTCATAGGCATACCCCTTGCGCCAATGGTCGGGAAGAAATGCAAAGCCGAGGTCAACGAATTCCAGCGCTTCGCGCTTTATGAGGCCGCATATGCCGAGTGGCTCGCCACCATCCCTCAACTCGACTAGGTAGAGGCCGAATCCAAGTCGGCCGTACATCTCGACGGGCCCGCTGCGAATGTAATTTTCGGCATCTTGCAGCGTTCTTATTCCCTTATCGCCGATGTACTGCAGCCACGACGGTTCGTTGACGAGCCTGAAAATAAACGCGGCATCGTCGGTGCCGAGGCAACGCAGAATCAAGCGCTCTGTTTCGATGACCTTCAACGCAGAAGCTCAAGACCACCAACGGCCGCGCACCGGATGGGCACGGAACCGACACTAGAAAACGCAGCTCTCCGGCGTCGGTCCAACCCGACTGAGATTGATGGTCCCCGACTGACCCGCGTTGGACCCGCCGCTAAAGGTGAAGGTGAGCGACGCCGTGCTGCAGCTGGCGAAGGTCAAGACCCCCATGCCAACCTGCGCCGATGTCGGTGCCGGCGCGGTGCTGTTGAACAGGCCGCCCGTGGTCTCGTAAAGGCCGAGCGAAATCGAGCGTCCACCCGGGACATAAGCCGCCTGCCCGGTGTACCAGCGCTGCCCGGAAGCTCCCAGCTCCTGTCCATTCACGGCATAGGTGTACCAAGCGAAGAACAACACCTTGGCCAGAGAATTGAGCTCGACGATGAATCCCTGCCCCGATTGGGTCGCTTCGAACCAGTTGCCCGAAAGGCGGAAGTCGCCGTTGCCGCTGGTACTGCCGGCCTGGGCGCAACTGACGTTAGGGGTAAGGCGCGTCAGCGGGATCGTTCCGACTCGGCCCGAGCCGTCCGTGAACGTGTAATTCAATTGTCCCGTAACGCAGTCGCTGAAGCCCACGCTCACTTGACCGACCTGAACGCCGGACGTGACCGGCGGTGCATTGAAGTTGCCGCCCACGTTCTGATACAGGGAGAGCACCGCCGCGGAGTCGCCCGACAGCACATTGCCGCCGAACGAGTACCACCGGTTGTGATCGGCGCCACCGCTGGCCGCAGAGTCGAACGTGAACCAGCCACCCTGCAGGTACCCGGTGCCCGGTGCAACGAGGTCCGGGTAGACCTCGATCTCCAGGCCCTGGCCGCTGGTTATGGGCTGGTACCACGAGCCGGTGAGGCCCTGCTGATCGATGTTCGGTGCGTTCGGCCCGATGCTGATGGAGAAGGTTCGCCGGGCGAAGGTCCGCTTCCCCGTGTCGCACCCGTTCAAAAAGAAGGCGTACCCCGATTGCGCGATGTGGCCCGATGCCGCGCCAGGCGACATGAGTGAAGGATACCAGCCGTCGAAGGACATGCCGTCCGTTTGCCCGGGGGCCTGGCCGGGGCACGGCTCGACCAGCGGATACTGCGAATTGGCGATCAGCTGCGGAACCGTCCAATTTTGCGAGTCGAGACTCTTCGCAGTCGAGAAATACCAGGCCGCATGACCTGTCTGTGTCGAGCGGCACACGAACACCATCAGGAAAATGTTCAATGGATCGAAGTTGTAGATCGCCCCCTGCGCTTGACCTCCGATACAGCCCCCGGATGGCAGAAATCCGCTGTCGGCCCCTCCGATGCCCGGCGTGCTGAATGCGCCGTCGTTCCACTTGGTGAAGGCGACCTGACCGGCACCGCCCAGCGGCGCCCGGGCGATGCGCAGCTTGCCGTCCGAGACGAGTCCCGGCCCCGGCGGAGCCACATAGGTAACGTACAGGTAGTCGCCGTCGACGATGGCGCTGGGAATCGCATCGCCCATGCCCGCCGGCGAAGGCTCGGCAGCCGGTTCTGGGGCAGTGAGCTTGAGCACCGGATAGCGCTGTGCGTCGCCAAATTCGGCGTTGGCAGGCTGTGGCCATGTCCTTCCGTTGTCCGCAGAGCGCGCAAGACCGATGGTCGCGTAGAAAGGTTGCTGCCAGACGCCGCCCGGGCAATGGTTCTCGGCCTCATAGATCATGATCAGATTGCCGGGGGGCAGCGTAGGGTCCTGAACGACCGACCCCGGCCCCGCATAGTTCTCGTCGAACTCCGAGTTGTAAGTGGCATCGCAGGTGGAAAAGTGAACGGGTACGGTCATCACCTGGTTGGCATATCCGGAGGCGAACCCAAAGTTCTGCAAGTCGCCCGTCTGCAATGGAACGGTTCCGGAATACCCTCCGGTCAAGCTGCTCGACGCGTAGAACAGATAAGCGTCCGAACCCGGCGCCGGTGGAAAGATCGTCGTATGCTCGTCGGGGAGGCTCGGCAGGTTGGCCGGGTAGCTGAGGGTCTCATCCGCGCCGACCGACATGGTTATCGCCGGCACCTGCCCCCATCCCGGGGCGGAGGTCATCGCAACTGCAAAAAAAAGCAGGCCGACGCTTCGAACTAAACTCGCCATCATGGCACGCCTCTCAATCATGGCCCTTGGCTTCCCCTTTGCCACAGGCGCATTCCGGTATGGCTCGGCAAGAGTTTATATCGAGCCTGACCGCGTCGCGAAGTCTCTCTCCCAGGGCACTTTCCGAGGCCGCTCAAGGCCCTGTTTGTGCATCAGCCCGGTATCGTCACCGTGTCGTCGAAAAGGACACGAAACGAAGGAATCCCCGCCATGATCTCCGGGTGGCTGCGCCGCGCAGCCGGCAACGCCTACGTGCTCGCGCACCTTCCCCGACAGACGGCGTTGCCGTTCGCAACGCGGCAATGCATCGAGCGGGCACGCGATGCCCGAGTGCGCCAAATGGTCCGCCACGCGGCGGCGACGGTTCCATACTACCGGGAAGCGTTCCGACGGCTCGCGCTCGATCCCCGTCAAATGCGCACTGCGAGCGACCTTCTGCAGCTCCCGCTGGTAGAGAAGGACGACCTGCGCCGCGACCCCGAGCGGTTCGTGTCAACCTCCTGGCTCGGCAGGCATTCGCTGCCCTTCGTGACCAGCGGCACGACCGGCGAGCGGGCGTGCATCCACCATGATCCGCTGGGTCTGCTCACGAACATCGCATTCGGCGAGCGCGAGCGCCAGGTCATCAAGGGTCTGCTCGGCACGGCATTTGGCTATCGCGAGGCGATCATCGGCTACACGACTGCCACCATCGGCAAGGTCTGGGGCTTCTACCGCGAAAACACCTATCTTCCACTCCGGCCGGATCGCCTGGTGCTGTCGGTGCAGACGCCGATGCATGAAAACGTCGAGGCGGTGAACCGCTTCCGGCCGGACGTGCTCAAGACCTACGGAAGCTATCTCGAAGCGCTGTCCCGCGCCGTCGCGGCGGGAACGCTCGAGCTCTTTCGACCGAAGCTACTGATGTATGGCGCCGAGCCGATGTCGCCGCAATCCCGCCACGACGTGGAAGCTGTGCTCGGCGCTCCGGTCCTGTCCAATTACAACGCCGTCGAAGCGTTCAAGATTGCGTTCATGTGCGAAGAGCGCACGGGCTTCCACGTTCACGAGGATCTCGCTCACGTGCGCATTGCCGATGCAGATGGCCGCACCGTGCCCGACGGCGAGACCGGCTGTGTCGTCCTGTCGAACCTCGTGAACCGAGCAACCGTCCTGCTCAACTACCGGCTGGCCGACGTCGCGGCCTACGCGCCGCAGCGATGTCGTTGCGGGCGCACCCTGCGTCTGCTGGGCGAGATCGACGGCCGTGCCGAAGACTTGCTGGTGCTCCAGAACGGCGAGGTCCTGCATCCGCGCGCGATATGGAGCGTCGTCAAGCCGTGGACGGACGTCATCCAATACCAGCTGGTCCAGCAGGAGCCGAGCCGTTTCCTGCTCAAGCTCGTGACCGCCGACGACGAGGGGTTTCGGCGGGTGTCAGGACCGGTGGCGCGCGAAATCCTGCGGCTGCTCGGGGACGGAGCAACGGTCGACGCGGTTCGCTACGGCCAGTTGCCGCGCGAGGCGGGTGGCAAGGTCCGTCTCGTGGTCGCGCTGACCGAGCGTCCCGCCGGACCCGCCTGACGCGCGCATCGCGTGGCGCTAACGCGAGGCCGGCCGCCGAGGCTTCGTCCGGGGTGTCAATGCACAGCCGGCGCCCGAGCTCCCGATTCGCATCATGGCGTGCAGCCCGGTGGCGTCGGCCCGACGCGGACCAAGGGGATGGTCCCGGACAAGCCGCTGCTGGTCCCACCCGTGAATGTGTAGCTGAACGTCGCCGCCGTGCAGCTCTGGAATGCCATCGTTCCAGTCCCCACCACCACGGTGCTCTGGCCCGGTGGCGTCGGCGTGTCGAAGACCCCGCCGGTGGTCTGGTAGATCATCACGGGAATCGAACGCATCCCGGGCGTAAACGAACCTTGCGCCGTATACCAACGCTGTCCAGCTGCCCCGGCGGCAGTACCGTTCGGGATGTAGGTATACCAAGCCAGAAAGAACGCGCCGGAATTCGGGTTGACTTCCACCGTGACTCCCTGGCCCGAGGTTGCAGCCTCGAACCAATTTCCGGATAGAGCGAAGTCCGCGTTGGTGGGATACGGGACTGCGTATCCGCAGGTCACGTTCTGCGTCAGACGCGTCAACGGTATCGTCCCCATGCGGCCCGTGCCGTCGCTGAAGCTGTACGAAAAGCTCCCGCTGGTGCATGAGTTGAAGTACAGCGTCGCGGTCCCGACCGGCTGGGCGTTGGTGATCGGCGGGGCATTGAAGCTGCCGTCCGTATTCTGATAGATCGTCAGTGGCACGATGGGCTGTCCGAACGCGATCGAGCCGAACGCTGTGTACCAGCGCTGGTGGTCTGCGCCGCCGGCCGCGGTATCGTAGGTAAACCAGCTCACGAACATCGAACCCGTCGCGGACATCGAACTGGGATACATCTCGACTTCAATCCCCTGTCCACTGGTCGCCGCTTCAAACCATGAGCCTGTAACGCCGTGCTGATCGCGGTTCGGGGCGCTGCCGATGGCGATATAGGCGGCGACATCGGCCAGGTCGGTCGGGTTCATCGCGAGCGTGTTTGCGTAAAGGGCCGCCATCTGGATGGGATCATTCATCGCAGCCAGCAATCCGTTCACTGTCCCGCCCGAGCTGATGTCAAAGATGCCGGGTGCGGGAATGACGCCTTTGTCGTGGCAGGCATTGCACTTGTAGGTCACGTCGAACAACATCTGGCCACGCACAGGGTCGCCTGAACCGTGCGCTGCACATGATACGGACACAAAAATGACCGATGCCAAAGCACGCAGTACGGTCCGGCAATGGTTCATGGTGTGGCTCCTCGAGTGTTATTGTTCAACGGAGAAAATAGATTTCGCCGCTGGGTGACATGACCCTGCGCCAATTAGGCTGCGCCGGGTCAGGAATCAAGTATATCCGATGATCTGCCCGGACCAGGGGCGCATCCAGAGACGCCCAGAGATCACGGCCGCCGCATGTTTGCCGATTGCACAAGTCAGAGTTGAGCGGCTGTGACCGATCGTTTCAGCGCTTGCAGATCCAGCTCGACGCGCATCTTGAGCGTCTGCGGCGTCAGTTCGCGCTCGGAGAGGCAGTTCAGCCAAGCCTTGCCCGGTGTCGCCTTGTAGAAACGCTTGAGCCCCGGTGCGAGAAAGTCCGCAAGCTCCGCCGCCTGTCCGGGATAGAGCATCTTGAATGCCTTGTCGGCCTCGGGCGCGCCGGTCACCGTCGACACCGAGCACTCCACGTAGAGGCAACGGTAGTTATTGGTGCCGCGTGCCCGCGTCGAATCGTAGATCGTGAAGGCGGCTGTCGGATTCGAGGCAAGGTTGACTGAATGCACCGCGTCCTTCCACGACGACCAGTAGAAACACAGGTCGCCATCGGCCACCGCATAGACAGGACTGCTCCACGGACGGCCCTCGCCACATGTCGCAAGATTGAGGTATGGAAGGGTTTTGATGAGTTCAGCCGCCCGCGCGACCATGTCTTCGCTGTGCATTTTGGTCTCTACTCTATCTAACGCGTTCTGGGTCTTGCAGCCTCTTGTTCGCGCCTGATGTCGGCCGCCGAGCAGATGTTGGGGACCGACCGCCAAGCGAACTGCCTCGCGCTTAGCCACCAAGCATTGAAGGTCGATTGCTGCTCCCCGCCGCCGCCCGGCACGCCGCGACCGGTGCGGCCACGCATGGGGTTTCTTGCAACGCTTCGATTATGCGCGAGTTGCGCGCGGCCGGTTCGGTTTGCGGTGCTCACGGTACATCCGCAATACGTGATTCCATGTCGGTCGCCCTCTGAGACTGGCTTCGAAGTCCGCAAGCTCCGCCGGCATCGCCGGCCATTTCACCCGATGCTCCGGCACGCGACAAACGGGAGCCAACAGCGCGGCTAACGTAATGTCTGTGCGATTCGGGGCGTCACCGCCCAGGTACGGCTGCCTCACAAGTACCGCATCGAGTTCGTCGAACGTCGTCACGAAGCGTTGTTTTGCCTTGGCCACGCCTTCAACGTCGGTGGTCTTGTACATGCGCTTCAGCGCCGACGCGACCGTCGGGAACGCGACGGCATAAAATCCACTTGCCCAGAACGGCCCGCCGGACGACCACAGATCGACCACAGCCCGCCGATCCTTCAGAAGCTCCGAATAGAGAACTTGCTGCACACCCCGGCCGAACGCCTGGTCGAGCGTGTTTTCCAGTTCGAGTGCCTTGGCCCGTTCGGTCGGATCGATCGCGGTTAGCCTGCTGCCGCCCAGGCTGTCGGCAACGTAATCAATGATCGAGCTTGACCCTTGCACGTAATGTCCGTCGTGTTCGAGCACCGGCACATGGGTGCGCCGCGCAATACGGCGCGTAACCAGCTGATGCGGCCCTGGCAGCAGTACCTTCTCCTCGTAGGCGATACCCTCGTAGTCAAGCGCCCAGCGGGCCTTCTCGGCGAAGTGCGAAATGTTGAACGTGTAGAGCTTCAGCATGTTACTAGTGCACGAAAAACCCGCCAACCTTGCCATCCTTGATCGCGAGGGTGAACAGCAAATCGTCGCCACCATCCTTGAATTCGATCTTCCAGACGTACACCGAGTAACCGTCCTGGCGCAACTGGGTTACAAAAGTCGTCGTATAGCCACGCTTAAGGCGGGGTGCGAACTCCGCACTGAAGCTGTTGAACATCGCCGGCGTGATATCAGCCTGGAACGACGCGTCACCATCGGCGACGAACGCATTTCGCGACGGGCTCTGGGTCGCAGCAAGCATTTTCTTGAACGTTGCTTCGACATCCGGAGGCGCCTGGGCCCAGCCGTTCTGGGCCACGATACCCAGCAGAAGCGCAAGGCAAAGAAGGAACCGCTTGGAAGCTGACGCCAACGCATGCTGCGTGCGTGACCTCATGATTGGTTTCATCGTGGTCTCCAGTCTATGGGCCGAAGTTGTCTCAGGTTGTTTCCCGGCCACACTGGCAGATGATAATACGCGCAGACGATGCGGGCAGATGCATGCCACCGCTGCATGCCTTGACCGCCTCAGAGCGAGGGCGTAACTTTGCCAGCGCGTGTTGCACCGAAGGCCGCGCGTCGGGCATCGTTCTGATCGGCGCCTCGATTCGGTTGCGTGGCAGGGAACCCAGGCGCCAGATGCCCAGATTTCGCACGTTGTTGGCTGCGTGCCTTTTCGCCGCGGCCATATTCGCCGGCGATGCAGCCGCCGTGCCGATCCCCTGGAAGAACTGCGGCAAGCCCAGTGATTTCCTGGCCATTACCACGGACGACGCCAGCGTATGGCCCCCTCCCGTAGCCGCCCCAGCCAGCGCGACGGCAACGTTTGACGCCGCCGGCGACCTGGTCAACCTGCGAATTTTCCTGGTGCACGGCATCTCGTGGACGTTCGACAGCGGCCCCCTGTCGACAACGACGAGCGCCGGCTTCGTGACACTGCCCGCGTCGTTTCCGGTGAATCTGGCAGGGCCGGCCTTGCCGGTACCGGTCGGGCCCTACACCACGATGCGCACCTTCGCCAGCCGCGGCAGTTTGCCCGTGACGATCCTTTCCCGTGCCAATCTCGGAATGCCAATCGACGCCCCGGTAGTGACCACGGTCGGCTTGGCGTTCAATGGAACGCCTGGCTTTCCGCTGGTGCCGGTCGCAGGCAGCGTCTACATGGTCCATGTGCAGATGAGTGAATCGAGCGGCGCCGAAGTCTTTTGCCTCGACCTCGACGTGCCGTTCAAAACCGCTGCGCCGTTCGTGACAATTCAGGGAGCCCCCATACCGGCACTCTCTCCTGCCGGCGCGACGGCATTGGCGGTGATGCTCTGTACAGCGGGATTCATTGTCATGCGGCGGCGCCGCCTGGCGCGAAACCGCGAGCCTTCGTGATCTACTCAGGGCCATTGGACTCGAAGGACAATGGGCGGGGATTGCCGATGTCGCCACGCCACCGATCTGTGCGCACTTTGCAGTGGCTGGCCCGACTAGCCTTGGCCATCGTGATGGCAGGACCTGCGTGCGGCGTCGGCGCGGCGCCCGACGCTGGCTTGGCGATCCGGTCGAGGCTCTACGAGGGTACGGTCGGTGACAGTCGTATCGTTGCTCTCCTGAGTTTCAATCCATACGTGTCGGTGCCCGATTCAATCTCCGGCACCTATTTCTACCGGCGTCACGCCGAGAGCCTGGCGTTGGTACCTGTTCCCGGCACACGCCTGATGGTCGAGTGTCCCGAAGACAGCGATACCACGGCTCCCTGTTCAGCTCCCACGGGTACATGGGATATCACGGCCAGCGAAGACAGAGTTGACGGTTTCTGGACCGGTGCAGCCAGTGGCGCAAAGCAGGCGATCCACCTAAAGCGCCGACAGGTAGTGCAAAGCGAATCTTTGCAACGGATCGCGCCCGGCGCGGCCCAGGACGCCCGGCGGGAAAACATGGCTGCGTCCGACGCATACCAGGCGCTGCTGGCCGCTGACGATAACCAGCGCATCATCGACCACGCACGGCGCTTCGGCATAACGTGGAAGACCAAGCGGATCGACAAGGGCTACAGCACTCCGTTGACCTTGCGGATTGTGCTGCTCACCTCGCCCGACCCTCAGGCGCGGCAGAAGATCAATACCTGGCTCAAGCAGAGCATTGCACCTCCCGATGTGTGCGACCCCCCGGATGGAAGTTGCTATGACGGCACCGATGCCGACGTGAAGTTTGCGAACGATCGCTACCTGGTCATTGCCGGATACCAATTCCAAAGCGGCGGTGCCCATTCCACGGCGGGGTTCTTTGCAGACACTTTCGACCTGCGGACGGGAGACCCGGTCGTGTGGTCCGACTTACTGCGTCTCGAAGACGTCGAGCGCACCGCGAAAGACCATTTGCAGACTCCGGAGAACCCGGGGCAGGTGGACGTGCTCGATCTCACCCGGACCGACCTGCTCGCAGCGCTTGTCCTTCGCCAAGCCCAAGACCCCAAGTGGGTCGGCGAATGCCTGGGCGACGCCGTCGAGTATTACAACTGCAAAGGAGACCGGTGTCAGCTGGGGCCACACGGCGTATACCCGTCCGAGTGGTCCATGTACCCCCTGGAATCCGGGTTGGCAGTGGCCCCCGATGTCTATTCCGAAACGGAACGAGGCTGCCGCGGAACGGCCGTTATCATTCCCTGGAACGAGGTTCGGAAGACGCTCAAGCGACCCGCAGTCCTGCCCTAGATTTGCAGTGGGCAGCACCGGGACGATCAAGCGATAGCAGCGGGCCCCACGCCTCCGTCGTCGGATGCGGCGAATGGCCGATTCGGACCCCGGAAGTTCTTTCCGGCTCAGAGCGGGATCCGTTCCCTGCCTCAGCCGAAGGGCTGCTCCAGAAAAAGCAAAGGCGCGACCGCAAGCTGCGCGGGCGCGCCTTCCGCGGCACAAACCACAAGGCTCACACTGCTATGCGACTTCCTTCACCTCGGGGATCTTCCACGTTCCGTCGAGCAGGGACGGCGGCTTTTCCTTAGGCCAGTAGAGCCGCATCATGAGAACGAATCCGCCGGCCGGCGCCGGGAGCCAGTTTGACTCCTTGTCCTTGCCGGGCGAGTCGTGCTGGATGTAGACATCGATAGAACCGTCTGCGTTGGTCTTGAACTTGTTCCGTTGGCTGACCGTATAGCGGTTGAGCGGGTTGTCGACGAAGAAGTACTGGTCGTTGTACATGGTGATCGACCAGAACCCGTCAACCGGCGGAGTCTCACCCTTGTTGAAGTGCATGACGTACTTGTGCTCGCCGCTGTACTTCTTCAGAACATCGGGCCCTTCCGAAGTGGGATACACCGCATCCTGCGGACGGTTGGCACCGAGTCCATACCAGGTAATCATCGCGCGTTGGCGGTAGCTCGTGCCATAAACGCCCGCGTTCGTCGTGTAGACCCACCCGTTCTGGAGCTTGTTCTCGCCGGTAACGAGGCCTTCTTTCATCCAGGCCGAAATCTTGTCCTGCGCCGGCTTCGGTGCGGCGGCGACGCCCTTGGCGACGGCAGGGTCGAGCTTTGACGCGTCGAAGTCCTTTCCGGGAACGATGCCGACCTTGGCGAGCTTCGCCACCATCGGCGCGTCGCCGCAGCTGGCGGATTGGTCTTCAGCAGCTCGGCGAAGAGCTTGAAGTAGGCCGCACCGTCCATCGCGTTCACCTGATCACGCGACGCCGGTCTTCATGTCGATGGCCGCATCGACCTTCCCGGGCTCGGGTGTGTACGGCTTGCCATACGCGGACAACGGCACTAGCCGAAACCTGGTCCTGCAGGGCATGCACGGCCTTGTAGTCCTCCGGCGTGCCGGTGCAGTAGATGCGGCCGAGAACCCAGACCATGCCGGTCGGCGACTTGTATTCGGTGACCCCTGCCGGCAGCGTGCCCGACCAGCCCGGACCCGTGATCGCGTACTTCTGCGCCTTCGTGCCCGTCGTGCGCTTGCCCGGGTCCTGGAACACGTTTGTCCAGCCGTCGAGCATCGGGAACAGGAAGTAGCGGCCCTTCATGTCCGGGATGCTGAGAATCCATGGCTCCTTGGAAACGTCGATCCAGGCGGTCGTATACAGCGTGTCGGCGTTGGGCGCTGTTACGTCCTGTATCGACGCGTCGGGATAGCTTCGCACCCTCAGCGAACTGCCCCATCGGCGCGCGCGTTGCCTGCGGACTCGCGACGTTGGTCATCACCCGCCGGGTCATCTCCATCGTGACCAACGGATAGGCGTAAACGTACGCGTCGATGGCAGTTTCCTGCGCTTGCTTTTCCTTCGCTACGGCCTCGAGCGCTTTCGCGTCGGCGGCGGCCTTCTCCTTGACCTCCGTGGCAGCCTTCTCGACTTTCGCCTCTTCCTGCTTGCCGCATGAGGCAAGCATCGCTGCAAGCAGGACCGCCATCGCCACAAATGCAGTGTTCGTTCGCATTTCCCCAACCCCTCTCAAGTTACGCAAAAAAAACGCGGATTATCGAGGCATCAAGGACCTCGCGTCAATCGCCCTCGCCGATATAAGTTTGCCGATTGACCCGCGGCGGAGCCCGCCCGAAGCGGAGATCGGTGCGCGGCAACGCCGCGCTCTACGGCACGAACGCGAGAAGAAGGAACGCTGCGAAAAGCACGAGATGCACTGCGCCCTGCATCATGTGGGTGCGGCCGGTCCCCAGGGTGACGGTGCTGACAAGGAATGTGACCGCGAGCAGCACCACGTCCTTCGCCTCCAAACCCATGACCAGAGGCAAGCCAAAAAGGATCGCGGCCACGGCCACAACGGGAATGGTGAGCCCGATGCTCGCGAGCGCCGAGCCGATGGCAAGGTTCATGCTGGTCTGCAGCCGGTTCGCTCGCGCGGCTCTGACGGCCGCAGCTGTCTCCGGCGCCAGTACCAGCATGGCGATCACGATGCCGAGCACCGCCTTGGGCGCGCCTGCAGTGGCGACGATGCGCTCGATCGTGGGGGAAAGTACCTTGGCGAGGCCCACGACCGCCACCAGCGAGACCAGGAGCAGTCCGAAGCTAGCCCATGCCTCGCGGTTGGTCGGCGGCCTGGCGTGGACCTCCGCATTCGACGCATCAGCAACAGGCAGAAAGTAGTCACGATGGCGTATCGTCTGAATGAAGATGAAGACCGCCCATAGTGCAGCCGAGACGACCGCCATGAAAGCAAGCTGCAATGCGCTGTAGGTGCCGCTGGACGTGGTCGTGGTGAAATCCGGCAGTACGAGTACGAGCGCGGACAACGCGATGAGCGCTGCAAGCCCGGCACCCGATCCCTCGACGCGAAAGCTCTGCTCGCGGTGCGCGAGGCCACCCATCAGGATGCATGCGCCCACGACGCCGTTGCAGATGATCATTACCGCCGCGTAGATCGTGTCACGAGGCAGAACCGCCGCATCCTCGCCGCCGGCAAACATGATCGACAGGATGAGCGAGGCTTCGATCACGGTCACGGCGACGGCAAGCACCAGCGTTCCGAAGGGCTCGCCTACTCGATGCGCCACGACTTCAGCGTGGTGGACCGCCGCGATCACTGCGGCGACGAGGCCGACCGCGCAAAGCCAGGCGATGAGCGAGCCCATGCCGGCGACGATCGCGCCCAGGAGTACGACGCAGGAAAGCGCCGGGATGAGCCAGGTCCACATGGCCAGCAGCATTGTAGCCAAGGCATACCCGGAACCGGATATGACTGGCATCACAATTCGATGACTCGCTTTTTTCGTTTGTATTTTCAATCGGTTAACGTACGCGACCCGAACTCCGGCTGCCCTGCCGCGCGGCCGCGATCCGGAGCCGCAACCCACCGCCCTACGGCGGCTCTCGGGTCTGTCGTTGTCCACGCGCTTGGGACTTACCTATGCGCCAGCCCATGCCCGCGGCGCCCGGCAGCGGCTGCGCAGTCGCGAGGCGCGACGGACAATCGCATCGCGCGGCGGTCGCCAAAACTGTCTGCGCTGCCACCGGTTGCATTTTCGGCCGCGGCGCGGCGCGTGTTCCTGAACTCCCCTATTGCCGAGAGGTCTTATTTACTTTGGTTGCTGCAGTTGCTGTCGTTGTAGGACTTGGTCCGAGGATGCGCGTTTTCGACCGCGCTTGCGCAGATGATGGACGGCCGCGCATCGAAGCCTCTCGCTTACCCCGCTTCACCAGGGATGCAAAAATGCAGATCGGCATGATTGGACTGGGGCGCATGGGAACGAACATGGTGCAGCGCCTGATCAGCGGAGGCCATCAATGCGTGGTCTACGACGTACAGTCAGAGGCTGTCACCCGCCTTGCGGGTCAAGGCGCCACCGGCGCATCTTCGCTCAAAGACCTGGCCGCTCGGCTGAAGAAACCGCGGGTCACATGGCTGATGGTGCCGGCAGCCATGGTTGATGAGGCGCTGGAGCACCTTGCGCCGCTGCTCGAAGCGGATGACGTGCTGATCGATGGCGGAAACTCCTATTATCGAGACGATATCCATCGGGCGGCGGAACTGGGGCCGCGAGGGATCCATTACGTCGATGTCGGCACAAGCGGTGGCATCGAAGGCCTGAAACGGGGCTATTGCCTGATGATCGGAGGCGAGAAAGAGGTCGTGGACCGCTTGGCCCCGATCTTCGCCACGTTGGCCCCCGGCGTCCACGCGGCGCCGACTACGCCAGGCCGACGGCTGGGCCAGAGCACCGCCGAGCTGGGCTACCTGCACTGCGGGCCGCACGGCGCGGGCCACTTTGTCAAAATGGTCCATAACGGCATCGAATACGGGATGATGGCGGCCTATGCCGAAGGCCTGAACATCCTGCGCAATGCCGACGCCGGCATGCGGGCGCGCGATGCAAATGCCGAGACCACGCCGCTTCGCAACCCCGAGTATTACCAGTATCAATTGGACCTGCCGGAGATTGCGGAAGTTTGGCGCCGCGGCAGCGTAATCAGTTCCTGGCTTCTGGACCTTACCGCGGCGGCGCTGCAGAATGACCCCCACCTCGACAGCTACGCGGGTCGCGTCGCGGACTCGGGCGAAGGGCGCTGGACGATCCTGGCTGCCGTCGACGAAGCGGTCCCGGCTCCGATCTTAAGCGCCGCCCTCTATGAGCGCTTTGGCTCGCGCGGTGACGCGGACTTTGCCAATCGCGTCTTGTCGGCGATGCGCAAGCAGTTTGGCGGGCATGAAGAAGAGAAGAACGGCAAAAAGCAAGAATGAAAAAGGCCGACGGCGACACGGTACCCTCCGATGCCCTGGTGCTGTTCGGGGTAACCGGAGACCTCGCTCACAAGAAGATCTTCCCAGCGCTCTATGCGATGGCGAAGCGGGGTGCGCTTAACGTGCCCCTGGTCGGCGTCGCGTCCTCCAAATGGAGTCTGGCGCAATTGCGCAAGCGCGCCACGGACGGCATAAGAGCCTCAGGGAAGATCAGTGACCGGCCGGCACTTGAACATCTTCTCTCGCTCTTGCGCTACGTCAGCGGAGACTACAACGACCCGGGGACCTTCAAGGCGCTCAAGACCGCACTGGGCGGCGCCAGGCGACCGGCGTTCTACCTGGCCATTCCGCCATCGCTGTTTGCGACCGTCATCAAAGGGCTGGCTGTCGCGCGCCTGACCGATCGCGCGCGCATCATCGTCGAGAAGCCCTTCGGACGCGATCTGGCCTCCGCCCGGGAACTCAACCGCATCGCCCGATCGGCCTTCCCCGAGGATTCGATCTTTCGCATCGATCACTTCCTCGCCAAGGAAGCGATCATGAATATCCTGTATTTCCGCTTCGCCAATTCGTTCCTGGAGCCGATCTGGAACCGCAACTTCGTGGCCAGCGTTCAGATCACGCTGGCAGAGGATTTCGGCGTGGAGGGCCGCGGCGCATTTTACGAAACCGCCGGCTGCCTGCGCGACGTCATCCAGAACCATCTGTTGCAAGTCGTCGCGCTGCTGGCCATGGAGCCGCCTACCTACAGGGGCTTCGGAGCCGTGCACGGCGAGACAGCCGACGTTTTCCAGGCGATGCGGCCTCTGCAGGCCGATGACCTGGTGCGCGGCCAGTACACCGGGTACCGCGAGGAAAAGGGGGTCGCGAAGAATTCCGACGTCGAGACTTTCTGCGCGTTGCGTCTTTTCATCGACTCGTGGCGCTGGGGCGGTGTGCCGTGGTACCTGCGCTCAGGCAAGTTTCTGGCCGAGACGGCAGCCGAAATATGGGTGCAGCTGAAGCCGCCTCCGCAGCAGCTGTTCGCCGATTCGGCCCCCATCGCCGGCGCAGCCAACTATCTTCGCTTTCGCGCTTCCCCCAGTTCCGCCATCGCCCTCGCCGCGCGGGTCAAGCGTGCCGGGAAGGAATTTATCGGCGAACAGCGGGAGCTCTACCTGCTTGACGAACAGCCAGCGGAGGAAATGCCCTACGAGCGGCTCCTCGGCGACGCCATGGCGGGCAACGGTGCTCTGTTCACCCGTGAGGACGCGGTTGAGGCTGCGTGGGCGGTCGTCGACCCGGTGATCAGGCGCCACCACCGGGCTCATCCATACCGGCGGCACAGCTGGGGGCCCAAGCAGGCCAATGAGCTCATCGAAGCGGACGGCGGTTGGCACAACCCGAAGCTTGGTCGGGCGTAGACATGGCAACCACCGCGGACGTGGTTTTCCTGCTCGACGTGGACAATACGCTGCTCGACAACGACCGCGTGCAAGACGATCTCAGGGACCACCTCGAGCGCGAATTTGGAGCCGCCAGCAGGGATCGTTACTGGGCCATTTTCGAGGCTCTGCGCGCGGAGCTCGGCTACGCCGATTACCTGGGCGCATTGCAGCGCTATCGGACCGAGGATTCGAGCGATACGCGTCTGCTATTGATGTCTTCCTTCCTGGTCGACTATCCGTTCGCAAGCCGGCTCTACCCCGGAGCGCTCGAGGTCATCCGCCGGCTGCGCGTCCACGGCTTGCCGGTCATTCTTTCCGATGGGGATGTCGTTTTTCAGCCTCGCAAGATCGAACGCTCGGGGCTGTGGAGAGCCGTCGACGGACGCGTTTTGATCTTCATTCACAAGGAAAGGATGCTCGACGCGGTCGCCAAGCGCTATCCGGCCCGCCACTACGTGATGATAGACGACAAGTTGCGCATCCTGGCGGCCATGAAAGCGCTCTGGAAGGAACGATTGACGACCATTTTCCCGCGGCAAGGACACTACGCAATGGATCCCGGGAATATCGCTGCCTATCCGCCGGCGGACATGGCCATTGAACGCATCGGCGATCTGGTCAATGCCGATCTGGCGATGCTGCCTCGCAGCACGCGGGCGGGTCAGGCGCAATAGGAGGTAATCATGAAAAAACGCACCCAGGAACTGCATGATCTCGGGCAAAGCCTTTGGCTCGATAACATCACGCGCGCGCTATTGAGCGACGGCACGCTGCGGCGCTACATCACGAATTATTCAGTGACGGGGCTCACTTCAAACCCGACCATCTTCGACAAAGCGATCAAGGAGGGAGGCTTCTACGACGCCGCGATCCGGCAAAGGAAGGCCGAGGCCAAATCAGCCGAAGCGGTGTTTTTCGAGCTTGCGCTCGCGGATCTGGTTGACGCCGCCGACCTGTTCCGCAGCGTCTACGACAGCTCCGGCGGCGTTGACGGCTGGGTGTCGCTGGAAGTCTCCCCCTTGCTGGCGAACGACACCGCGGAGAGCATCGACGCGGCGCTGGAGCTGCATCGGCGCGCGCAGCGTCCTAACCTGTTCGTCAAGATCCCTGGAACGCCCGCGGGCGTTCCGGCGATCGAGGAGTCGATTTTTCGTGGCGTGCCGGTGAATGTGACGCTGCTGTTTTCACCGGAACAATACCGGGCGGCGGCCCAGGCGTATATGCGCGGCATCACGCGGCGCATCGCGGCGGGACTCGCTGCGGATGTCGCTTCGGTCGCTTCGCTCTTCGTCAGCCGCTGGGACGTGGCGGTGCAGGCCAGGGTCCCCCCGCAGCTTCGCAACCGGCTCGGAATCGCCATTGCCAAGCGCACCTACAAGGCCTACCGCGAGCTGCTGGCCTCGCCCGGCTGGAAAGAACTCGAGGCTGCCGGCGCTCGGCCGCAGCGGCTGCTCTGGGCGAGCACCGGCACCAAGGACCCCGATGCCCCGGATACGCTCTACGTCGAAGCACTGGCGGCCCCCGACACCATCAACACGATGCCCGATAAGACCCTGCTCGCCTTCGCCAGCCATGGTGAGCTGAATGGCGTAATGCCGGTAGATGGTGGCGATGCCGAGGAAACGCTCGCCAAATTCGCGCGGCTTGGGATCGACGACGCCGCGCTTGCCACCGAGCTCCAACGCGAGGGAGCCGAATCCTTCGTCGAGTCGTGGCGCGACCTCATGGGTCGTATCGCGTCGAAGAGCGAACTGCCGGGAGAGGCCGACCATTCGCCCGCCGAACATGCGTAGGCACCAGCGCGGCGGAGTTCACGCCGCGCTGAATGGGTGGATCAATAGCTAACGCAACAGCGCCAACGCCCGCGCGCAGACGTTATCGACGGTGAAGCCATATTCGCGCAGCATGACACTACCCGGGGCGGAAGCGCCAAAGCGCTCCACGCCAAGCACGCCGCCGCGATCCCCGACGTAGCGATGCCAGCCTAGCGGCGCACCGGCTTCGACCGCAAGTCGCACTCCGATTGATGGCGGAAGCACTGCGTCGCGGTATTCTCTCGGTTGGGCGTCGAACAATTCCCAGCTTGGCAGCGAGACCACGCGCACCGCGACCTTCTGCGCCAGCAATTGCTCTCGCGCGGCCACGATTAGCGCCACTTCGGACCCGGTTGCCATGAGGATTAGATCCGGCTTGGCATCGGGAGCCTCCGCGAGGATGTACCCGCCGCGCCGCAGCCCGTCGGCGCTGCCAAGTTGGGTGCGATCGAGTGTTGGCACCGCCTGTCGCGTCAATATCAGGGCGACCGGGCGGTCACGAGTTTCCATCGCCACCCTCCAAGCGATTGCGGTCTCGTTGGCGTCACACGGACGGATGACGTCGAGGCGAGGAATCGAACGCAGGCTGGCCAGGTGCTCGACAGGCTGATGCGTCGAGCCGTCCTCGCCAAGCGCGATGCTGTCGTGCGTGAACACGTAGATCACGTGCAAGCCCATCAACGCGGCAAGGCGAATCGGAGGCCGCATGTAGTCGGAAAAGACCAGGAAGGTCGCGCCGAATGGGATGGTCCCACGGTGAGCGGCCAGTCCGTTCAGGATCGCTCCCATGGCGTGTTCACGCACGCCGAAGTGCAGATTTCTGCCGGCATAGCTCCAGCCGCCACCCTCGGACCCCTGGCGATCGGGGGCGTTCATGCCCGGCGGCTCGAAATCTCCCAGCCCCTGCAGCGCGGTATAGGTCGATGGATCGAGATCCGCCGAACCACCGATCAAGGTCGGCAGGCGCGCAACGATGGCGTTCATCACCCGGCCCGACGCGACGCGCGTCGCGAGACCTTTGGCATCGACAGGAAAGGCGGGAATGTCCTTGTCCCAGCCACTGGGCAAATCCCCGCACATAACCCGCCGGAGCTCCTCGGCGAGCGTGGGAAACGCCCGCGCGTAGCCGGCAAGCTTCTCGTTCCACGACTCCTCAGCCTGCCGACCCTTGACGATCGCCTGGCGAAAATGCTCGCGTGCCTCGTCGGGGATGCAAAAGGTCGGTTTGATCGGCCAGCCGAGGTTCAGCTTGGTCAAACGCACTTCTTCTTCCCCCAGAGGGGAGCCGTGCGCCTCGTAGCTGTCCTGCTTGTTTGGCGAGCCGTAGCCGAGATGCGTACGCACCAGGATCAGGGACGGCCGCTTGCTTTCGGCGCGAGCGCTGGAGAGCGCCCGCTCGATCGCGTCGAGATCATTGCCATCGTCGATCGATTGCGTGTGCCAGCCATAGGCCTCGAAACGTCGCGCCCGGTCTTCGGTAAACGTGATGTCGGTGCCGGCGGAAAGCGTCACCCGGTTGTCGTCGTAGAGATAGATCAACTTGCCAAGCTGCAGGTGCCCGGCTAGCGAAGCGGCTTCCGATGCAACGCCTTCCATCAGGTCGCCGTCGCTCACGACACCATAGGTGAAATGGTTGATGATTTCAAACCCGTCGCGGTTGTAACGTGCCGCGAGATGCGCCTCGGCCATCGCCAGGCCGACCCCGTTGCCGAAGCCCTGGCCAAGCGGCCCGGTCGTCACCTCGACACCGGGCGTGAGGCCGCGTTCAGGATGCCCTGGCGTGATGCTTCCCCACTGGCGAAACCGCTTGATTTGCTCCAGCGGAAGATCGTACCCAGTCAGATGGAGCAGGCTGTACAGGAGCATCGAGCCGTGGCCTGCGGACAGGACAAAACGGTCGCGGTCGGGCCACGCCGGATTCACAGGGTGATGCTTCAAAAACCGCGTCCACAGCACATACGCCATCGGCGCGGCCCCCAGGGGAAGGCCGGGATGGCCGCTGTTGGCTTTCTGCACGGCGTCGAGCGAAAGAAAGCGCAGGGTGTTTACGCACAGCTCGTCGAGTTCGGGGGCGGATCGCATGGCGCGGATGGGCGTTCAACCGCACTGCGCCCGGGCGTGCCGCGGGGAGCCCATGCGTGAGGCGTCGCGCAGGCTCGGGCGCGCAGGAGCGGAGTGCAAACCGGCTTCGTGGCTTATCATCGATATTCTTTTTCCCGGGTCGCATGCTTAGGACAACCTGCGCCCGACGCTGTTCCTCCTAGGTACCGCCGCCCAGCACCTCAGGTCGATCAGGCGGATCGCTACCCGACTCGAGCATTGTGCCGGAAGCCGTCTTTCGAAGCAGCACGCGTTGGCGCACTTCCCGGCCTGTGTGTTTGTAGGAGGCAAGCCTACATACGCAACTCCGACGACGGGGTAATGTCGTATTGCTGGTCGCCTAGGATCGAAAGTGCGACGTACCGTGAAGGTGCCATCGTGCGCTTGCGGCAAGACGATAAAGAGGGCGTCGAGGTAGGTAGGCTACCCGGCGAGCATTTTGACCCGCCGGCAAATGCCTCATGAAAATTTTGGTCGTCGACGTGGGTGGGACCCACGTCAAGATCCTGGCCTCTGGGCAGAAGACGCACCGGGAATTTGCTTCGGGGTCCATGCTGACCGCCGAACAGATGGTCGCCGGCGTCAAGGCTATGGCTGGAACATGGACTTATGACGTGGTGTCACTCGGTTACCCGGGGCTGGTGCTCCACGGACGGCCGGTGGCGGAGCCCCACAATCTGGGTACGGGCTGGGTCGGGTTCGACTATCGCGCCGCATTCGGATGTCCGGTCAGAATTGTCAACGATGCAGCCTTGCAGGCCCTGGGCGCGTACCGGGGTGGCAAGATGCTCTTCCTCGGCCTGGGAACGGGTCTGGGTTCGGCCCTGGTCGTAGACGGCATCGTCGAGCCCATGGAGCTGGGCCATCTTCCTTACCGCAAGGCGACCTACGAGGACTATGTCGGGGTTCGCGGGCTCAAACGCCACGGCAAGAAGAGATGGCGCAAGCATGTTACGGACGTAGTCGCCCGCCTGGTCGCCGCCCTCGAGCCCGAGGATGTCGTGCTCGGCGGAGGCAACGTCCACAAGCTCAAGAGCCTTCCTCCGGGGTGTCGGCCGGGCGACGAAGCCAACGCTTTGGTCGGGGGATTTCGCCTCTGGCGAGATGGTGGCAACGGTAAGCCGCTCGGGAATCGGGCGGGCGGCGTGACATGTCAGGGCGTTGGCCGTTCCGACGCAATCGGCTCACGCACGCGCCGCATCGGGCGTCCGCACGCTCTCCGTGCAGCAGGCCCTTAAGGGCAGGCATTTGCTCGTCGATGGGCCTTGCCATGGGGGACGTCCAGACCGGTCGCGGATTTGGAGCAGCCTGATCGCGCCACCGGGTAGTTGATAGCTGGGTCCGGGTAGCCGCGGAAAAAAAAGAAATGACAACACCCATCGAAGGCTACGCAATGATTGGCAATACCCGTACCGCGGCACTGGTCGGGCGCGATGGGTCGATCGACTGGCTGTGCACTCCACGTTTCGATTCGCGAGCTTGCTTTACCGCGCTGCTCGGCACGCACGAGCATGGTCGTTGGCTGCTGGCACCTTCGGCCAAGGCGCGTACCGTGCGTCGCAACTATCGCACCGATACGCTGGTGCTGGAGACCGAGTTCGAGACTGCGAGCGGCACAGTACGACTCATCGATTGCATGCCACTATGGCCGGATCGGACCGATGTGGTACGCGTCGTCGAGGGTGTGCGCGGTCGGGTACCCATGCAGATGGAACTCATCATCCGCTGCGGCTACGGTGTCGTCATACCTTGGGTGCGCCGCGTCGAAAGCGCGCTGCTCGCAACCGCCGGCCCGGACTCCCTCGAGTTGCGCGCTGGAGTCGAGACCAGGGGCAAGGGATTCACGACCGTTGCCGACTTCACGGTGCGTCGAGGGCAGCGCGTCCCGTTCGTGCTCAGCTATTTCCCTTCGCACCAGGCGCGGCCGCTGCCGATCGACGCCGACGCAGCGATCGCAGCGACCGAACTGGCGTGGCGTAACTGGAGCGCGCGCTGCACCTACGATGGGCGCTGGCCCGACGCCGTCAAGCGGTCCCTGATCACGCTAAAGGCCCTCACCTATGCACCAACCGGCGGCATCGTCGCGGCACCGACGACATCGCTGCCGGAGCGCATCGGCGGCGTACGCAACTGGGATTATCGGTTCTGCTGGCCGCGGGACGCGACGTATACGCTGTACGCGCTCTTGCTCGCAGGCTACTCCGACGAGGCGCGAGCGTGGCGGGAGTGGCTGCTGCGCGCGGCCGCCGGCAGGCCACAGGATCTGCAGACCGTTTACGGGCTCGCCGGCGAAAGGCAACTTGCCGAGATCGAGTTGCCGTGGCTGTCTGGCTACGCTCGCTCCGCTCCCGTGCGCATCGGCAATGCCGCGTCCGCGCAACGACAACTGGACGTCTACGGCGAAGTGATCGACACGCTGCACGTGGCACGGACAGCCGGCCTGGACGCCGCCACCGATGCCTCGCGTTTCCAGAAGGCGCTACTCGAGTTTCTTGAGTCGCACTGGACCGAGCCGGATAACGGCATCTGGGAAACAAGAGGCGAGGAGCAGCATTTCACGCATTCAAAGGTAATGGTATGGGTGGCGTTCGACCGCGTGATCAAGGCGGCCGAGAGGCACGAACTCAAGGGGCCGGTCGAGCGCTGGCGACGCACGCGGGAACGGATTCATGCCGATGTCTGTCGCAAGGGTTACAGCAAGCGGCGCGGGACGTTCGTTCAGCATTACGGCTCGAGCAAGCTCGACGCCAGCCTTCTGCTGATGCCCCTGGTCGGATTCCTGCCGCCCGACGATCCGCGCGTCCGACGCACCGTCGACGCGATCGAGCGCGAATTGACGGTGGGAGGGCTCGTCATCCGATATCGGACAAGCCGGAAAGCCGAAAACCTGCCGCAAGGCGAGGGCGCATTCCTGCCGTGCTCGTTCTGGCTTGCCGACAACCTGGCCCTGCAGGGTCGCAACGCGGACGCCGAAGCGCTTTTCGAAACCCTGCTCGCCGCGCGGAACGACGTCGGGCTGCTGTCCGAAGAATACGACCCGCGAACACGGGTTCAGCTCGGCAATTTTCCTCAGGCGTTGTCGCACGTTGCGTTGATCAACACCGCGCGCAACCTCTCGCACCGCGGTGGGCCAAGCGAGCATCGCAGCGGCGGAATCGAACAGCCGCCCCCCGGGGGGTCGAAGCCGAAGCCAGGGCGGCGAAGCGCCACGCCAAAATGACGCGCCGAATATAATCCTTGATTCCGCCTCGAAGCGAGCGCTTCTCGAGCAGACGAAGACCCCGCCCCGGGGGAAAGCGAATGACCGCCGCCAGCGCGGGCTACTCCGGCAGTGTTTCGCCCGACCCGCCCATCTCCTTGGGCATGTCCCTCATCTTCGGGAGCCCGTCTTTAATGTGGAGCACGGCCTCCTGGTAGTGGACATGAAGCGTCGGTTGGTGGCGGTAGGTTGGGATCGTGGCGGCGTACACGTCGACCAGCCCGAACGGGGGGTGGTCCGTCAAGAGATGTCCGCCGCAGGTCTTGCAGAATTTGCGATGGCTCATGTCCGTCTTGTGGTACTCGCCAATGTTGCCCTCGCCTTTCGTAACCTTCACCGACTCGGGCTTCCAGAGACTGAACGCATTGACCGGCGCGGCAGCCCAGCTTCGGCATGACGAGCAGTGACAGAAACCCGCCGCAACCGGCTCACCGGTGACAGTCAGCTCAACGGCGCCGCAGAAGCAGCTTCCCTTGTGAGTTTGGCTCATACCCCCTCCTTTGACACGGTTAGGAATTTTCGCTCGCGCGTGCGACCAGTATCGAAGGTTCGGCCGCGGAGGTCAATGTCGCGACGGCGCGTCATCAGTGGCCGCAATGAAGCTGACGCGCGCCCAGGCGGCCTGAGCGGACACGAACGTCCAGGCTTCGCGTCGCGAACCGTCGCTCAGGTATCGGCGATCTCGGTTCGAAGCGGACCTGCCGTCACCTAGCTGAAAATTCCGCAGCTGGCCTAACCACGACCCTCGAACAGCAGCGTTCGACCGCCGTTGCAGACGATCGCGTCTCTCAGAACCCGGACATTCATCGGTTTATATCCTGACGGCCACCGCGAAGCGGGCAATTGCTCGCGCATTGGGTCTTACTGCTCCCATGCGAAAATGCGCTTCCAGTCGTTCTTCATGCTGATAACCACCCAGCCGCGCTTCTTGGCCTCCGCCATAAGGGCGTCCGAAAAGGTACCCAGCTTCGAAGTTGGTCCGTAGGCATACTCCCGCACATCATCGTCATGATGCACCAGCATCATCAGCCGCGCACCACCGCCGTCCTGCGTGTACTCGAGCATCTGTTGATCGCCGGTCGAGTTGCCGAAGGCCGCCATAGGTCGGCGCCCAATCATAAGGTGAATGCCAACCGGCTTGCCGGTTTTGTCATCGACCAGCATTAGCTTGGGCACCTTGGTCAGCATCGCCTTGCCGTCCTTGTCGTAGCCGAACCGTGTATCGGCAACCGAGCCTACTACCTGCTCGGGGGGAATGCCATAGACTCGTTCGGCGTATGCACGCACAAAGTCCTGGCCGCCACCAGTGACGATGTAGGTTTTATAGCCGTTGTCGCGCAGGTATTTCATGACCTCGAGCATCGGTTGAAAGACAAGCTCGGTGTACAGGCGCTGGAAGCGCGGGTGCTTTGCGCTCGTGATCCAGTCTTGGGCGCTCTTCTGGAATACCTCGACGGTCATGCCGGTATGGGTGACCGCGAGTATTTTTTCGAGGTCAGGCAATGACAACTTCGCGATAGCCGCCCGGTCACCCGAGAGCACAGCCTTGAATGGCTCGGTGCTCTTGAGCTTTGCGTCTTTCGCTGCCATCACGCCGAGTTGGTGAAACGCGAACATCACCTGCGCGTACATCGGCTGCTCCACCCAGGTCGTCCCGTCCTGATCGAAGGCGGCAATACGCTCGGCCGGTGGCACAAAACTCGGGCTGCCCTGTTCGGTAGTTTCCTTAACGAAGGTAACTATCGCCTGCTTGGCGGGACCGTCGTTCCACGAAGGCAGCGGGTCGGTCTGGGCCTGGGCCCGCACCCCAAAAGCAAGCAGGAGGCCCAGCGCGAGCGTGCGGGCAAGCCCTGAGAAAGGGTGAAGCGGTTTCATGGGTGTCCTTTCTATAGCAGAGGCGGAATAATAGCGCGGCGTTGTGGCAAGTGGCATGCGGCTGCACGACGTACCACGCTTGCCAAAGCAACGCATCGAACCGTTCGCCTTGCATCAATAGATGCGGCGCGTTGGCGGCTGATTACCTCGTCACCCGCGCACGGAGATGTCACGGAATAGAGACATGGCACGCGAAGAGCGCTCGAGTTACTGATTGATGAACGTCCTATGCGTATTGGAGAATGGCAGCTGGGCGGAGCCCCATCTGGCTGGATCGATTCGCGCGCTGGGCCATGAAGTCACCGTCTTTCACCATGGCTCGGGCGTTGGCGAGTTCTATGGACGGTCGCGCCGCCAAGTACGCGCCGAGAGGAATCAGGCATTGCTGAGACAAGCGCGTGCGCTTCGTACCGGCACGGGCCTGGATCTCATCTTCTGTTACGTGTATGACGATTTTCTTGAGGAAGAGACCGCGCGGGCCCTGGCGAGGCTAGACGTTCCCTTCGTGAACTATAACGTCGACATGGCAACGCAGTGGTATCGCCAATCTCTAACCGCACGCTACTTCACGATGATGCTGTGCGCCCAGCGGGTCAACATGTCGCGGATGGCCCGCTACAACCGCCGAGTCCTCCATTTTCCAATGGCCGCCAAGGCAACTAGTTCCGCTGCGGGGGCGCGGCAAGCGGCGCCACCCGATGCGCCTGTCACGTTCGTCGGAACACCCAGGACATACCGGACACGACTGCTGGAACAGTTGCACACTAGCGGGATTCCGCTGGCCATCTATGGGAAGTACTGGCTCGAGCGTCGAGAAGCTTCCCAGCCGGCGACTCTCGAAAAGATCCTTCACGACATACTGCTCTACGGTGTTGCGAAGTGGCGGGCGGAAGGATTCGAAGGAATGCTGCGTGCGTTACAGCGGCACCGTTCCCTGAGCCGCCCTCCGATTGCGAGCCCGCTACCTGCGCGCCTGTTCAAGGGCTTTGTGCCTGAAGAGGAACTCAATTCACTGTTCGCACAAAGCGAAATCAACCTCGGATTTTCGCGCATTTCCGGCGATGATCCCGCCACGCCAGGGGTCACCCAGGTCAAACTTCGTGACTTCGAAGTTCCGTTGGCAGGGGGCTTCTATCTGGTTGAATGGGTCAAGGAATACGATGAGTTTTTCAGTGCCGGCGTGGAAGTCGAAACCTGGAGAACGAGGGACGAGCTGATCGACAAGCTTCGGTACTATCTGAGCCACGACGCCGAGAGAAGACGAATCGCACTAGCGGGCAGCAAGCGGGCCATCGCGGAGCATACGTGGGACAAACGCTTCGCCATGCTCTTTGCGGAGCTGGGCCTCAAAGCATGAAAGCGCGCGCACTATGGATCTGGTTAGTACATAGATACACGAGGGAGCGCCCGGCGGCAACGTCGACTTGGTCTTCACGAAGGGCACGTGACGTGATGGCATGGCGTTCAGTTAGAGTCCTCTTGAACACGAGCGTCGTTGCGCTGTGTACCCTCGATGCGCACGCGGAAACCGCGATATCCGACCCGTGCGCGGGATCGCTGCTGGCGATAATCGATCGCCCGACCGTTGCCGACAACCCATGCGTGGTCCCAGCTGGCGGCATCGTCATCGAGGGTGGGGTGCAGCGGAGTACGTCCCGATATGATGGATGGAACGTCAACTATCCCGAAGCGGTCGCGCGCGCGGGCTTCGGCGAGCAGAATGAACTCCTGGTCGCGCTGCCAAATTATTACCGCCAGAATGGAACCAAACCCTACATGGCAGGATTTGGCGCGACTATTGTCGGACTGAAACACGAACTGGGCTACACCGAACACTGGCTGGGAGCCGTAGAAGCCTTGGCAACCTTACCGTCAGGAAGCGCAGCGTTTGGGAGCCAACACCTTGGCGTGGCGGTCAATGGCATTGTAAGTTATTCCGCGCCCGAGAACGTCGGCCTGTCGCTGATGCTCGGCGTTTCCAGTCAAACTCTGCCAGCTGCCTCTGGCGGGTCGCGCTATGTCAGCGTCAATCCCGATTTCGTGGTCACCTGGCCACCGAAAGACGGCGTCCAGCTCTATGGCGAAGTGTACGGCCAGAGCCGGACAGGACCGGGGGAAGGGTCAGGCTGGAATGCCGACGGCGGAATTCAATTCGTCGTTTCACCGACTATTGTTGTTGATATTGAGGTGGGAACGCGCCTTGCGGGAAACCTCGGCGGATTCAACCACTCCTACGGAGCCGGTTTCGGAGTTCGATTCTGAGCGCCCGAGTTTCGACGTGGTCCGCAAAGAGGTCCCCGATGGTGCGTATCCCGGCCCGGGCGTGACCGCGGCGCCCAATCCCGACGCCCACGAGGTTGTCAAGCAACGAGTCCCCGCCTTCTTCGCCGAGACGCTGCGATGAGCGGGCGCGCCGCAACCGACTCGGCGCCGGCAATCAGGATCCGCTACTCCGCGTAGTAAACCGCAAAGTCGCCGGCGGAATCCTGCCACACCGCGATGTCGGAGAAGCCGGCGCGGCGCAGCATTGAGGCGAACTCCTGCGGCGAGTACTTGTAGGAGTTTTCGGTGTGAATGCGCTCGCCGGCGGCGAACTCGCGTTCCCGCCCGGCGATGGTCACGCGTTGCGGGCTGCTCGCCTCGAGATGCATCTCGACGCGGCTCGCGGCCGCGTTGTAGAAGGCGACGTGCGCGAAGGCCGCCGGATCGAAGTCGCTGCCCAGCAGCGCGTTGACGTGATTGAGGACGTTGCGGTTGAATGCCGCGGTGACCCCGAGCGAATCGTCGTAGGCAGCGGCCAGCCGCGCGCCGTCCTTGGGCGCGTCGACTCCGATCAGAAGCCCGCCGCGGCGGAAGCTCAGGTCGCGGATCTGGGCGAGAAAGGCGAGCGCGTCATCGGGGCTGAAGTTGCCGATGCTCGAGCCCGGATAGAAGAACGTCGCCGGACCCGGGTCGAGGTCGGCGCCAAGATCGAGGCTGCGGGAGAAGTCGGTGATGATGCCGCTGAACTCCACTTCGGGATGCGCGACGGAGAGGCGGGCGAGCGCCGACTCGATCGCCGCCGCGGCGATGTCGACGGCGATGAACCGACTCGGTTTCAGCGCGGCGATCCACGCCTCTCCCTTGGCGCAATTGCCGGCACCGAGATCGATGAATTGCCGGTTCTGGCCGACCACTGCGGCGATCGTCTCGCGGTGCTCGGCGTAGATGGCGCGCTCGGTGCGCGTGAGGTAGTACTCGGGCAGCTCGCAGATGGCGTCGAACAGCGCGCAGCCCAGCGCATCGTAGAAATATTTGGGCGGAATCGCCGCCGACGGCGCGAACAGCCCATCGACGAGCGCGGCATATTCGCTGCGCGCCTGCGGGCGCAGCGGGCCGATCATGCGGTTAATCAGGCGATAGCCGCGCGGCTTGACTCGCTCGGCACCGCGGTACGGGACCGCTGCCCCTTGCGCCATTACTCACCCTCCCCGGTCGTGCATGATAACCGCTGCCGCCCCGAACAGGATAACGGTCGCGCGGCCCTTGGAAATCTTACAATGCCGCCGAATCCGACCTCCGGCTTCGACATGTTGCCTGTTCCGAGCACCCTGCAAGGCCACCCGCGCCAAGGCGCCCGGCTCCGGCCGGGCCGCGCTCGCGGCCGTCACGCGTAGCCTCGCAAATCCTGTGCCCGCCTCGTCCGCATCCACTGTCCGCACGGCGCTCGAAGCGCCCCTGGGTCTGTTCTCCGGCCAGGACTTTCGCCTCACCACGGGCCGCTGCAGCGATTGCGCCGCCATCCCCCAGGCGCTGTGGTACTTCGGCGACGAGACCATCGCCACGCCACGGGCCGGTGTTCCGGTAGCCGGATTCGAGCATGGGGTGAGGGCGTGGCAGGATGTGCAGCACTGGGCCGCGGCGCAGGGCAGCGCGAGCCCGCGCGACGCGCCGTCGCTGGTCTGGATCGGCGCGCCCGAAATAATCCGCCACGCGACACTCTCCCCGGACGGCTCGATGCTCGCTGCGGGCACCGAGCACTGGTCGTTTGCCCTGGTGCCCAAGATTGAGCTCAATCGTTCTTATTACAATGCCGCGTCGACGGCCTACCTGGCCGCGCGCCCTTTGACCGTGCGCGGAACGCGCCGCGGGGACAGTTTCGTCGCCCGCACGATCTGGCCCGAGGACTTCCGGCTGGATAGCAGCGCCACGTTACAGCCCGTTGACGCCTCGCCGGTGGCGCTGCGGGAGCTGGTGCGTGCCGAACCGCGCGGCGGGGCACAGAGCCCGTTTGCGGCCTTTCCCATCTGGGAGCGTACGCCCGGCGCGGCGCGCCGCTGGGAGCACGCCCCCATCCTCGCCGCGATGCTCAACGGCGCGCAGGGTGACGACGACGAGGCCTTGGCCGGCCACTTTGCGCTGCTCACAGGCCGGGTCGGCGCCGCCGCCGATGCGGCAGGGCCCGCGGCGATGGACGATTGGATGGTGAACAATTTCTACACCCTCGACCAGGTAAGCGAAAAGGGCATCGTCGCCGCCATGCTGCCGCTGGACAATTACCTAGCCGACCTGAACAGCGGCCAGGCGTGGTACCGGCCTTCGTACCTGCTGGTCGCGGTGCTGCGCCGGGAGCGGATCGCAAGCTGCGTGCAGGGCGCTCTGGCGCGCGCCTACAACCAGTTCTACCGCCACCAGCTCGTCTACGATCATCCGACCATGAATTGCGCCAGCATCTGCATCGATGTGCTGCGCACGCTCGGCTGGAACGTGCCTGGGCGCGGCGCCACCAGCTGGACGGCGGCGGCTCTGGGCCTGCCCTACTTCGCCTTGCGCGACCGCAGCCTGACCAAGGCGGCGCAGATTTTCGACTACCTGACCGAGGACCAGACGCGGCTGTTTCCGGCTGCCGCGTTCGAGGAAATCGGCGCCGACCTGCTGCGCCTGGCGAGCGGGCGGAAGGCGCCGGCAGCGACGCCGTTCGAGACCATGCTCGCCGAGGATCTCGACGCGCTCGTTTTCGTGCGCGTACCGCAACTGCCCTCATCACGGGCGTGGGGAAGCGCTCCGGTGGTCAGCACCGCCGAGTATCGAGCGCGCTATCCGCGCGATCCGGCGAAGGCGCAGATCGTTCCCGTGCCCAAGCGGCCCTTTCCGGAGCGCCTGCGCGACCCCGACCTGCTGCCGCCGCAGCGCCGCCGCGCCGACATCGCGATCGTCTGCTGGGCGGTGTTGTCGGTCGTGGGTATACCGTGGCTGCTCTGGCGCACATGGTGGGAGTGGCGGCGCAACGCCGAGCCCCCCGCGCCCCTTAGCAAGTCTCGCGTCGGCTGAAACGCGCGCCCGGCGCGTGAGCGGCCCGGTGGCCAAAGTCCAGCTGGCTCTCCAGTCTCGTGCACCGCGACTGCAGCGGGCCAAAGTCGCCGCGGAGGCTTGACAGTATATTTAATGCGAATTATTCTCATTCCATTATGACCGAGAAAGCTCTGGAACCTGCCCAATCCCCGGCCCCTGGCATCGCCTCGCCTGCCACGGTACGGCATCCGCCGCCCAGGATACCCAGCGCCGCGCTCTTCGGGGGGCAGCGCGAGGTGCTGATCGAACACGGCGAGCGCGAGTACCGGTTGCGCATCACCCTTAACGGCAAGTTGATTCTGACCGCGTAACTCGCGGCGCTTTTCCCAGGTCGCACTCGCCCGCGCTCCGGCAGCGGTCGAGTGCTCATCAGCCAGCCATTTCCCGCGCCCGCGGGAATAGCCAGCCAGCAGCATGCAACCGACGGAGCGCTTTCGACTGCGGCTCCTGGCGGCGATTGATCACGTTGGTCGTGGCGACATGGTTCGGCTCTCCTCGACGCGGGCCTTACCGGAGGCCAGGACCATCAGGATGATCCCGCGCCTGTCCCGCGCATTGGAGAATCCTGATGAAGAAGATCATCGTAGCGTTCGCGGCCGGAAACCTGATTGCGAGCAGCCCGGCTTTCGCCGACGAGGCCGAATTGAAGGCCGAGATCCAGCAGCTAAGGCAGCAGCTCGAAGTCCAGGCCGCCCAGCTCAATGCCCAGGGGGCGCTGCTCACCAGGCTGCAGGCGCAGGCCGACGCGCTCACCGGGGAGCGGCAGAAGGCGAGCGCCGCCGTTCCCGCCGCAACGGACAGCGCGGCCGCGCCCGCGGCTCAGAGCCCCGCCGCGCCCGTCTCCGCCGTGGCCGAAACCGCACCCGAGTTGCCGGCAACCACCTTCTTCGGCTACGGCGAGATGAACTACGAAAATTACCCGCGCGATCGTTCGCAGACACAAGCCGACCTGGCGCGCGCGGTCATCGGCATGGAACACACCTTCGACGACAAGACCCGCTTCGCCTCCGAGTTCGAATGGGAGCATGCAGTCACCTCGGCCACCGACCAGGGTGAATCGGAAGTCGAGCAGTTCTACATCGAGCGCTCGCTGACCCCGCAGCTTGCGGCGCGCGCGGGCCTGTTCCTCATACCCTCGGGGATGCTCAACACCGCGCACGAGCCGACGCAGTATTTCGGCGTCACCCGCGACTTCGTCGACACGGCGATCATCCCGACCACCTGGCGCGAAGGCGGCGTCGGCATCACCGGCATCACGGATTTCGACCTCACCTGGGACATCGGGATCACGACCGGCTTCGACCTCGCCAAGTGGGACCCGACCAGCCCCGAGGGCAAGGCGTCGCCGCTGGGCAGCATCCACCAGGAGCTGCAGCTCGCCAGGGCGGCCGATCTGGCGGCATTCGTGGCGCTGAACTGGCGCGGCTACCCGGGGCTGCTTCTCGGCGGCAGCGTGTTCTCCGGCAAGGCGGGGCAAGACCAGCCGGATTTCCCGTCGCAGAACGCGGTGGTCACGCTGGCCGAGGCGCACGCCCGCTGGACACCGGGACCCTTCGACCTGTCCGCGCAATATGCCTTCGGCCACATCAGCGACACCGCGCCCTACAACCAGACGATCCTCGGCAGCCCGACCCTCGTGCCGCAGGACTTCTACGGCTGGTATCTGCAGGCCGCCTGGTATGCATGGCAACATGGCGACTCGCAGCTGGCGCCCTTCGTCCGTTACGAGCGCTTCAATACCGCGTCGAAATATGCGACGCTTGCCGACAACCTCACTCCGGCCGCGCTGCCGACCGAAGGCGTCTTCACGCTGGGCGCGAGCTTCTACCTCACCCCCAACATCGTGGTCAAGGCCGATTACCAGTGGTTCCATGTCGACACCCAGTCCGATCGCTTCCAGCTCGGCCTTGGTCTTAACTTCTGACCCGTGATGCATGACGGCTGGAGGGTCCTGCCGATCGCGGCGCTCGTCCTGGCGCCGGCGGCGGTCTATGCGACCGAATACCTGAGCCTGGAGGCGGCGCAGCGCGCTGCGTTTCCCGACGCGACGGCATTCGTGCCGGTGCCGCTTAATCTCGACGCCGACGCGCGCGCGCGCTTAGCCGAGGTCGCGCACCCTCCGGGCGCGCACGACCCGCGCCTATGGCGGGCGATGGCCGGCGCTCAGCTGCTCGGCACCTTCTACGCCGACGCGGTCATCGGCAAGCAGGAGTACATCGGCTATTCGCTCGCGCTCGACGCCACCGGTCACGTCTTGCGCCTGGATATCCTCGACTACCGGGAAACGCATGGCTGGGAGATCCGCAATGCCAGCTGGCGCGCGCAGTTCACCGGCAAGAGCGCCACCGACCCGGTCGAAGTCGGCCGCGACATCGCCAACATTTCGGGGGCAACCCTGTCCTGCCACCACGTCACCGACGGCGTGCGCCGCCTGCTTGCGCTCAATGCCCTCCTTCCCCGCCCCTGAGCGCTGGAGCAGGCGTGCCCAGGTCTCTCTGGGAACGCTGGTCGAAGTCGCGCTGCCCTCGGCAGCGGCGACCGAGCCCCGCTTCGCGGCCGCCTTCGCGGCGATCGCGCACGTGCACCGCAAGATGAGCCCGCACCATCCGGGGAGCGACCTCGCGCGGATCGCCCGTCTCGCGCATCGCCGCGCCGTGCGTGTCGATCCCGAAACCTACGCGGTGCTCGAACTCGCCACGACCCTGGCCGCCGAGACGCGCGGTGCGTTCGATGTCACGGTCGCGCCGGTGCTCTCACGCAAGGGGCTGCTGCCGGCACGCGCCGCCGGACGCGGCGCGCGTGCCGGGCAGATGCCGGCGTTGCGGCTCGAGCGAGGCCTGCGCGTGGCTGCCGACGCGCCGCTTGCGCTCGACCTGGGCGGCATCGCCAAGGGCCATGCGGTGGACCGGGCGATCGCCGCGCTGCGCGCCGCCGGTGCGCCGAGCGGTCTGGTCAACGCCGGCGGCGACCTGGCGGTGTTCGGTTCCGAAAACTGGATGCCGATCAGGGTGCGCGATCCAGGCAATCCCGAATTTCCGCTGTGGCTGTTCGACGTCAAGGATGCAGGCGTCGCAACCTCGGCGGATTATTTCCGCGAGGGTCACAGCGTGCTGGTCGGTCGCAACCGCCGCCTGCGACCCTTCCCCGGCAGCATCACCGTGATTGCGCCCACCTGCATGCTCGCCGACGCGCTGACCAAGATCGTCGCGCTGCAGCCCGCCCGGTCCCGGGCGATGCTCGCCCGCTATGACGCGCATGCATTTCAGCTCGCCGCCGGCGAAGGCGGCCTGCGCGCCCGGACAACCTGCATCGCCTCGACGGCGCACCTGCGTCTGGCGCCGGCGCTGGCAGCGTGAGCGGCAGATGCGCCATCGTCTGCACAATCGCCTGCCGCGCTGGCACCGGAACACGATCTATGCCCTGACCTTCCTGCTCGTCGCCTCGGGGCTCGCCTGGCTGGTGGCTGTCTACCTGCTCGCCCCGCCGGGCGAGCCCACGCCGGCGCCGCACCCGATCGCCGGGCCCATGCTGCTTGCGCACGGCGTGGCGGCGTATGCGGCGCTGTTTGCCTATGCCCTGGTCGGGCACACCCACATGCGCACGGGGTGGCGCGTACCGGCACTGCGCAGCGCCGCCTCCTGGCTTTGCAGCATGATCGCGGTGCTCGCCCTGACCGGCCTCGGCTTGTACTACGTCGCCACCGAGAGCGTCGTCCCCTTCCTGCGCTGGGGCCATGTCGTGGCCGGCATGGCGTTGCCGTGCTGGCTGGCGCTGCACATCGCCCGCGGCCGGAGGGTGACGAGGCATTTCTGATACGCCGGGCGCGCCGATCGCGCAGCCAGGGCGCGAGGGCGCGCGAAACGCCGGCCGCCCCCGGGAATAAAGCGGGCGGCGTCCCGGTATCATGTGACGATGAGCCCCGCGAGACAGGTCGATCGACCGCGGTTCGAGCAGGCGGTCCTGCCGCAGCTCGACGCCGCCTACAACCTGGCGCGCTGGCTGACCCGCAATACCAACGACGCCGAGGACGTGGTGCAGGATGCCTGCGAGCGCGCGCTCAAGTACTTCGACGCGTTCCATGGCGGCGATCCGAAAGCGTGGTTCCTGACCATCGTGCGCCACGCCGGCTATGACTGGATCAAGCGCAACCGCCCCGCGGAGTGCATCGCGGATGGCGCCGAGGCGATCGAGCAGGCGGTCGATCCGGCGACGCCCTCCCCGGAGCAGAACGCCCTGCGCAACGCGTCGAACACGGCGCTGTCGCAGGCGATCGCCGAGCTGCCGCTGGGGTACCGCGAGGTGTTGATCCTGCGCGAGCTCGAAGAAATGTCCTATCGCGACATTGCCCAGGTCGTCGACATTCCCATCGGCACGGTGATGTCGCGGCTCGCCCGCGCCCGCGCCCTGCTCCAGCGCTCGCCGCTGGTCGTCGCCATCCGCGAGCGCGCCGGCGGAGCCTAGAGGGAGACATGATGGCGATGGCGACCGAACGAGGATACGCATGAACTGCCACGAAGCGATGGCGCTGCTTCCCACCTACAGCGACGGCGAGCTCGATGCCGTGCAGAGCGCCGCCATGGAGAAGCACGTCCTCGGTTGCGCCGAATGCAGCGCGCAGCGCGACGCGCTGACGGCGTTGCGCGGTCGCATCCGCAGCGAGGTGCCCTACTACACGGCACCGGCTTCGCTGCAGACGCGCGTCCGGGCCGCCATCGCGCGCGGAGTGCAAACGGAGAGAGCAACGCAGCGTCCCGGCCGCGAGCGCTGGCGCTGGCTGTCCGCCGGCGCGCTCGCCGGCAGCGCGGTGACGGTCTTTGCCTGGTTCCTCGGCAGCGCCGTGCTCGACTGGCGCGTCAACACCGATCTTGACGCCGAAGTCGTAGCCAACCACGCGCGGGCGACCCTCGGTCACCACTTGACCGACGTCGTCTCGTCGGACCGGCACACGGTCAAGCCGTGGTTGTCGAGCCATCTCGACTATTCCCCGCCGGTGCAGGACTTCGCCGCCGACGGCGCTCCGCTCGTCGGCGGTCGCCTCGACTACCTCGGCGGACAGGCGGTCGCAACCCTCGTCTATCACTATCGCGATCATATGATCGACGTCTTCGTGCGGCCGCTCGTCGACGGCGTGGCGGTGCCGACGCCGACGTTGACGACGCTGCGCGGCTTCAACGTCGTGCACGCCACCGGCTCGGGAATGGAATGGTGGGGCGTGTCCGACGTCAGTGCCGACGTGCTCAGTTCGCTCGTCGGCCGGCTGGCGCGCGGCGAGTAGCCGCGGGTGCAACCGAGGCGCCTGCCGGCGCTTCGGCGGGGGTCCTAGCCCGGCTCGGGCACATTCATGCGGCGGAAGATCTCGTCGAGTTCCGGCCGCGACGCCTGGCTCGCCTTCTGCGCGAACCCGTAGGCGATCTCGATCTCCCCGGCGGCGAGCCGCTGCATTATCGCGTCGGCGAATTCGTCCAGCGCCACGCCGAACGTATGCAGCCCCGGACCGCCCAGATCGGTATCGACTGCCGGAGGGATGATTTCGATGACCCGAAGCGGCGTCTTTTCGAGCTGCCGCCGCAGCGACAGGGTAAACGAGCGCAGCGCCGCCTTGGTCGCGCAGTAGACCGGCACCCTGGCCAGGGGCGTGAAGGCAAGGCCCGACGTGACGTTGATGAGAGCCGGATTGGCCTGCCCGAGCAGGTGTGGAACGAAGAGCATCGAAAGATGGATGGGTGCCTCGAGGTTGATGGCGATTTCCTGCTCGGCCTGCATCCACGCTTCGCCGCCCTCGAGGCTCATGCGGTGCTGGATCCCGGCATTGTTCACCAGTACGTTGAGCTCGGGAAACTGCGAGGTTGCCCAACGCCAGAGCTGCCCTCGGCCGACCTCGCTGGACACATCGCAGACGAAGGTCTGCAGGTCGGGATGGCGGAGCTTCGCCTCGGAGAGCTTGTCTTCGCGCCGGCCGCAGATGAGCACCCGGCTGCCCGCCGCCAGGAAACGCGAGGCGATGGCGAGCCCGATGCCCGATGCGCCACCGGTGACAAGCACCGTATTGCCGTTCATTTTCATGGGCTTGGTATCTCCTTGGCCCTGGTTCCCGGTTCGCCGGGCGGCACCTGATCCGATCTTAATAGCGGCACAAAGGATTAGACGCCTGGACTCGCCTCGCGCGCCGCTCGTCCCCTAAACGCGTGGTGATAGGGTGCCAAAAGGCGATTTCGACAACATGCCTGCCGGACATGGTTCCGCTTGCGACATATATCCTGGCCGAGAGCTTTTGTAGAGCGTGATGCCGCTTTGCTAAACTTGCGAAAGAGCCTCGCTCAGGTGGCGCAGATTTGATATCGCGCCATTTCGCGGGCCGCTCGACGACCCGGTTGCCGGGCCAACAATACTACTTGCGGAGGATTCGAATGCGGAAACTTGTGCTGGTATTTTTGTTGGCGTTCGTGGCGGTGCTCATCGGCGCGAAGGTCCAGGCCCAGGCGCCAGCCGCGCCGGCGGCGCAGCCGTCCGCCGGCGGCACGGCTGGACCCGTCCCATTCGATATACCCTATGGCACGCCGATCGGCCTGGAGGCGGCAGAGAAGCTCATCGCCGCCGTCGAGGCGGAGGCCGCCAAGCGTGGCTGGAAGATGGTCATCTCGGTGGTCGATACCCACGGCGATCTGGTGGCATTTGCGCGCATGGACGGCGCGATGCTCATATCGATCGGCGTGTCACCGGGGAAGGCCCGCACGGCGGCGCGCACTCGTCGCGAAACACGCATCTTCTACAACCTCTACGAGACCGGCCATCCTTACGTGTCGACACTCGACCCGTCCCTGATCGCCTCGCCCGGCGGCTATCCACTCGTCGAAGGCGGCAAGCTCATTGGCGCCATCGGCTGCAGCGGTGGCACCGGCGACCAGGATGCTGCCGCGTGCAAGGTTGGCGCCGATATGGTGAAGTAGAGTTTCGAGCTGTGATGCCCCCCCTGCCGCGCCATCGTTCGGCAGAGCGGCGTGATCGAATGCCCCGGGCGGCGCCGGTAGTCAGGCCCGCGCTAGCTGTTCTTGAAGCTCGGCTTGCGCTTGGCGACGAACGCGCGCATGCCCTCCTTCTGGTCGTCGAGGGCGAAAGTCGAGTGAAACTCGCGCCGCTCGAAGAGCAGACCTTCCGCCAGTGACGACTCGTAGGCCCGGTTGATCGCCTCCTTGACCTTGAGCACCACCGGCAGCGAATAGCCCGCGATCTGGGTTGCGACCGCAAGCGCTTCGTCGATCAGCTTGTCGGCCGGCACGACGCGCGCGACCAAGCCGGAGCGCTCGGCTTCGGCGGCGTCGATCATCCGCCCGGTCAGGCACCAGTCCATGGCCTTCGCCTTGCCGACCGCGCGCGGCAGCCGCTGGGTGCCGCCCATCCCCGGCATCGTGCCGATGGTGATTTCCGGCTGGCCGAACTTGGCGGTGTCGGCGGCAATGATGAGGTCGCACATCATCGCCAGCTCGCAGCCTCCGCCCAGCGCGTAGCCGGCAACCGCAGCGATGACCGGCTTGCGCGTGTGCTTTACCGACTCCCAGCTCATGATGTAGTTGTCGGCATAGACCTTCTGGTAGGTCCACTCCGCCATCGCGCCGATATCGGCGCCGGCCGCGAAGGCCCGGTCGTTGCCGGTGATGACGATCGCACCGATGCCCGGATCGGCGTCGAACGCGGCGAGCGCGGTGGCGAGCTCCGCGGCGAGCGCGTCGTTGAGCGCGTTCATGCGCTGCGGGCGGTTGAGCCGGACGAGGCCGACGCGGCCGTGGGTTTCGACAAGCAGGTCCTGGTAGTTCATTCAAGTCTCCGGTAGGGGCGTTGCGGGGGCTAATCCGACCACGTCCTGCCGCGCCGCAGAGAGCGCCTCGCGCAGAACGCCGGGGTCGCCGATATGGTTGGCGAGCAGCAGGATCAGCTTGGCGTTGACGAGCGCACTCTGCTCGTCGCTCAAGTCGCGGTGCAAGGCGATCAGCTCTTCGTAGAAGTCGTCGGGCGCCGCAAGGTTCGGTTCGGTGTTGAGCATGGTGCGGGCTCTTTCAGTGCATGTACTGGCCGGTCGCGCGCGCGATCGCGGCGCGGGTCTGCGTCAGTTCGAAGTCGCGCCAGCGGGCGCAAACGTGCTGGTCGGGGCGAAACAGGTAGGTCGTGCCGGGACGCGCGTCGTAGCGCTGCGCGAGCAGCCCCGACTCGGCGGAAAGGGCGCACACCCCGGAGGGCAGGTCTGCGCCAGCCGCGCCGACGAGCAGGCTGGTGCAGGCGAGCGGATCGGCGGCCAGGGCGGAGAGCTCGGAGAGCAGGCCTTCCTTCGGGGCCCCGGCGAGGAAGAGCAGCAGCGCGAACCCCTGCCCGAGATAGTCGAGGAGCCAGTCTCCGCCGCCGCCCTGCACCGGCGCGTCGGCAGCGGGCGACCCGGGCACCATGGACGATGCGAACGGCGCCGTGTCGGGGGTGTTGAGCGGCGATGAACCGAGGGTTGCCGGTACCGACAGGCGACCGCTGTTGACCAGCCGACGGGCGAAGGCGTGGCGCTTGGCGAGCATCAGCACCGCGTCGCGAAAGGTCCGGCTGGCTTGGCTCTTCGGGGTGATGAAATCGGTGCTGCGGGTGGAGTGACGGATGTTTTCGTCGGCGGCAGCCGTGCGCTCGCTGTCGTAGCTGTCGAGCAGGCGCTCGGGCGCCTGGCCGGAAACGACGAGCTCGAGCTTCCAGGCCAGGTTGTCGGCGTCCTGGATGCCGCTGTTCGCGCCGCGGGCGCCGAACGGCGAGACCAGGTGCGCCGCGTCGCCGGCGAAAAGCACCCGGCCGCGACGGAACGAGCGCAGGCGCCGGCATTGAAACGTGTACACGCTCGCCCATTCGATCTCGAAGCGCGCTTCGTCGCCGAGCATCGCGCGCAGGCGTGGCAGGATTCGCTCCGGCTTCTTCTCCTCCTCCGGATCGGCGTCCCAGCCGAGCTGAAAGTCGACCCGCCAGACGTCGTCAGCCTGGCGGTGCAGCAGCGCCGACTGGTGGCGATGAAACGGCGGATCGAACCAGAACCAGCGCTCGGCCGGAAAAGCCGAGGTCATGTGGATGTCGGCGATCAGGAAGCGATCACGGAACACCTGGCCCTCGCTCGAGATGCCCAGCATGCCGCCGATCGCGCTCTTCGAGCCGTCGGCGACGATGAGCCAATCCGCGCCCACGGCGTATTCCCCATCCGGCGTCGACACGCTGAGCGTGACGCGCTCGCGCTCCGGCGTCACGCCGACCACGCGATGCCTCCAGCGCAGGTCGACGCCGGGCATTTCGCCGGCCCGCTCGACCAGGAACTGCTCGACGTAGTACTGCTGCAGGTTGATGAATGCCGGGCGCCGGTGCCCGGCCTCGGGCGACAGATCGAACTGGTAGACCTGCTCGGCATGAAAGAACACCCGGCCCACGTTCCAGCACACGCCCTTCTTGACCAGCCGCTCGGCACAACCCAGCCGGTCGAGGATCTCGAGGCTGCGCTTCGACCAGCAGATGGCCCGCGAGCCCACGCTCACCGTATCGTCCTCGTCGAGCACCAGCACGTCGAGGCCGCGCAACGCGAGATCGATCGCCGCGGTCAGGCCCACCGGCCCCGCGCCGACGACGATCACCGGCCAATGCTGCGGCGAGCCGGCGTCGGTGGGCTTGGTATAGGGGTAGACCGGCTGCGTGTACGTCTTCATGGGGCGAAAATCGCGCCGCCTGCCGCCGCCGCGGCGGGTCAAGCGTTCAGCCTTCCAGCGCCTCCCAGAGCTCCTTGTCCCGCTGCGCCGTCCAGACGCGCGGATCGCGGTGCTGCGTGGCCTCGTCGTAGGCCCGCGACACGTCGAACGGCAGGCAGTGGTCGAAGATGACCCAATGGCCGAATTTCGGTCGCAACGCGGCGTACGTTGCCTGGTAGACGCTGCGCAAATCCTTGCCCTCCGCGGCGCCTTTCTGCACCGTCGCGAAGAGCTCGGTGATGAAGCTGCGCGTGCCGTCCAGGCCCGCGCGCACCGCGGCGGGCGTGTGCAGCGCAGCTCCGCGGCCGGGCACCAGCTGCCGCGGTTCGAGCGCGGCGACCGCGTCGAGCGTCGCCGGCCAGTCGCTCAAGTACGCATCGCCCGTGTACGGGGTGGCGGCGTACTCGACCAAGTCGCCGGAGAACAGGATCTTCTCCTGCGGCAGCCACACCACGGTGTCGCCCTTGGTGTGCCCGCGTCCGAGCTGCAGCAGCTCGACCTGCAGGCTGCCCAGCCACAGCGTGAGCCGGCGCTCGAACACCAGCGTCGGCCAGGTCAGCCCGGGCACCGACTCCACGGCGCGGAACAGGCGCGGAAAGCGCTCGATCTCGCTCGCCATGTCCGCTTCGCCCCGTTCGACGATCAGGTCGTAGGTGTCGCGGCTGGCGATGACGTGCTCGGGCCGGTAACCCGAGGCGCCCAGCACGCGCACCGCGTGGTAATGCGTCAGCACGACGTACTTGATCGGCTTGTCGGTCACCGCTTGCACGCGCGCGATCACGTCCTGCGCCATCACCGGCGTGGCCTGGGTGTCGATCACCATGACCGCGTCGTCGCCGATCACCACCCCGGAATTCGGGTCGCCTTCCGCGGTATAGGCGTAGGCGTGCTCGGAGAGCTTGTCGAAGCTGATCTCTTTGGCTTCCAGGTCGGCCTGCGAGGCGAACTTTTTCTCGGACATCGGCAAATCTCCAGTGGTCTCTTAAGTCTTGGGCCGCTTGTCGATGACCCGCTTCGCCTTGCCCATCGAGCGTTCGATGCCGCCGGACTCGACCACCCGCACCTCGACGCTCACCCCGATCCGGCCCTTCACCTGGTGCGCGAGGCGCGCGCCCGCGGCATCGCCGTCGGCGCCGCCGGTCCCCTGCGCGCGCTCGACGAGCACGGTCAGCTCGTCGAGATTGCCCGGCCGCTCGACGTGCAGCTGGTAGTGCGGCGCGAGCGCCGGGTGGGCGAGGATGAGCTCCTCGATCTGGGTCGGGAACAGGTTCACGCCGCGGATTTTGAGCATGTCGTCGCTGCGCCCGGTGATCTTTTCGATGCGCCGCATCGCCCGTGCGCTCGGCGGCAGAAGGCGCGTCAGGTCGCGAGTGCGATAGCGGACGATCGGCAGCGCCTCCTTGGTCAGCGAGGTCAGCACGAGCTCGCCCTTCTCGCCGTCGGCAAGCACGGCGCCGCTTTCCGGATCGATGATCTCCGGATAGAAATGATCCTCCCACAGCGTCAGTCCGTCCTTGGTCTCGATGCATTCCTGGGCGACCCCGGGGCCGATGACCTCCGACAGGCCGTAGATGTCGACCGCATCGAGGTCGAGCTTCGCCTCGATCGCCTGGCGCATCGTCGGCGTCCACGGCTCGGCGCCGAAGATGCCGATCTTGAGCGAGCAGCTTTTCGGCTCGATGCCCTGGCGCTGCATTTCCTCGGCGATGGCGAGCATGTACGAAGGCGTCACCATGATGAGGTCGGGCTTGAAATCGACGATGAGCTGCACCTGGCGCTCGGTCATGCCGCCCGACATCGGGATCACCGTGCAGCCGAGCTTCTCGGCGCCGTAGTGCGCGCCCAGGCCGCCGGTGAACAGTCCGTAGCCGTAGGCCACGTGCACGATGTCGCCCGGCCTGCCGCCGGCGGCGCGGATCGAGCGCGCCATGACCGTCGCCCAGACGTCGATGTCGTTGCGGGTGTAGCCGACGACGGTCGGCTTGCCGGTGGTGCCCGAGGAGGCGTGAATCCGCACCACCTGCTCGCGCGGCACCGCGAACATGCCGAACGGATAGTGCTCGCGCAACTCCTTCTTGGTCGTGAACGGCAGACGGCCCAAGTCGGCGAGCGAACGCAGGTCGTTAGGATGGAACCCCAGCGCCTCGAAGGCGCTGCGGTAGTGCGGCACATGATCGTAGGCGTGGCGCAGCGTCCACTGCAGGCGCTTGAGCTGCAGCGCCTGCAATTCGTCGCGGCTCGCCGTCTCGATGGGCTCCAGGTCGCCAGGCGCGGGTCGTCGGGCTGGCATGCTCACTCCTGAGGCGATTCGACCACGTGGCCCTTGATGCGATACGACTTGCCACGAAAATAGGCAATCGTCTCGCCGCGCTGGTTCCTGACTTCGATGTCGTAGACGCCGGTGCGGCCGCTGACGCTGCGCTCCTTGGCCGACGCCGTGAGCACGTCGCCTTCGCGCGCGGGGGCGACGAAGTCGATCGCGCAGCCGGACGCCACGGTGACCAGATTATAGCTGTTGCAGGCGTAGGCGAACGCGCTGTCGGCGAGCGTGAAGATGAACCCGCCGTGGCAGATATCATGGCCGTTGAGCATCTCCGCGCGCACCGTCATCGTCAGCTCGGCGTGGCCCGGTCCGACCTTGCCGAGCTGCATGCCCATCGCCTGCGAAGCGCGATCGTGCGTGTACATGGCGGCCACGACACGCTCGCAGAGCCTCTGCGCCTCGGCCGGGGTCGCCGCGGGATGGTGCTCGCCCATGGCTAGCAGGGGAACATGCCGCTAATGGCCGCGGAAACGCGGCGCGCGCTTGGCGGCGAAGGCGGCCACGCCCTCGCGGTAATCGTCGCTTCGACCCAGAGCGCGCTGCAGATCGCGTTCCAGGTCGAGCTGGGTCGACAGGCTGTTGTCGGACGCGGCGTAGAGCGCGCGCTTGGTTGCCGCCAGCCCCGCGGTGGGCGCCCCGGCCAGGGTGCGCAGCAGCTTCTCCACCGTCACATGCAGTTCCTTGTCGTCGACGCACTGCCAGATCAGCCCCCATTCGGCGGCCTGCTCGGCGATCAGGCGCTCGCCCAGCATGGCCAGGCCCATGGCGCGGGCGATTCCGACCAGCCGGGGCAGGAAGTAGGTGCCTCCGGAATCGGGGATGAGGCCGATCTTGGAGAAGGCCTGGATGAAGCTCGCCGACTTGGCGGCGATGACGATATCGCAGGCGAGCGCGATGTTGGCACCGGCGCCGGCGGCCACACCGTTCACGGCGCACACCACCGGCAGCGGCAGCCGGCGCAGGGCGAGCACCAGCGGCCGGTAATTGCGCTCGATGGACGCGCCTAAGTCGACCGGCTCGGCTCCCGGGGCGACGGTGCGATCGCCAAGGTCCTGCCCGGCGCAGAAGCCGCGGCCCGAGCCGGTCAGGAGCAGCACGCGCAGCGCGGCATCGGCCTTGACCCGATCGAGCGCGTCGCGCACCTCGGCATGCATCGCGTCATTGAAGCTGTTCATGCGCTCCGGACGATTCAACGTCAGGCGCGCGATGCCGTCCTCGCTGCTGAACAGGATGTTTGCGTAGCTCATCGCTCGCCTCCCGTTACACGTGCAGCCGATGCTGGACGACGTGGAAGCGGCTCGCCACGTAGGCCGCGTCGGTGAGCGCGGAGTTGGCCGCCGGGTTGGCGCCGGTGCCGTGGTAGTCGGAGAATGCGGCCGACTGGTTGACGAATACCGCGCCGGTCAAGTTGATCGACAGCGCGACGCCGGCCTCCTCGGCCACCGCGATCGCCTGCTCGATGATCTTCGGCTGGGTCGAATACAGCGAGAACGTCAGCGCGCCGTGCTGCTGCACCGCGCGGCGCGCGATGTCGAGGCTGTCGGTCGTGTCGGAGGTGGCGATGACGAAGGCGATCGGCCCGAACCATTCCTTGAGGTAGGTCGCGGCGTCCTTCGCTTCCAGCCTGACGATCAGCGGCGTGCGGATGCGCGCCTCTGCGAACTGCGGATGGACGATGGCCTGGCTGTCGACGACGACCGGTCCGACCCCGCGCGCCGCCACGATGCGCTCTTCGACGCCGTCGTTGACCACGGCGCCGAGTATCTCCACCGCGCGCGCCGGATCGGCGACGAGCTTGCCCACCGCGTCGCCCAGCGCCTGCGCGACCTGGTCGAACGAGAGGTGGCCCTCGGCGGTGTCGATGCCATCGCGCGGCACGTAGATGTTCTGCGGCGCGGTGCACATCTGGCCGGTATACAGCGCGAGCGAGAAGGCGATGTTGCGGGCGACCGCCTTGAGGTCGGTCGCCGAATCGATCACGATCTGGTTGACCCCCGCCTTCTCGGTGTAGACCTGGGCCTGCCGGGCGTTCTGCTCCAGCCAGTCGCCGTTGGCGCTGCTGCCGGTGAAGTCGATGAGCTTGACCTCCGGGCGCAGGGCGAGCTTCTGCGCCGTGTCGTCGCCGGCCTCGTGCGCCACCAGCGTCACCACGTTCGGATCGAAGCCCGCCTCGGCGAGCACTTCGCGCGCGATCTGCACGCTGATGGCGAGCGGCAGGATCGCGTTCGGATGCGGCTTGACGATGACGGCATTGCCGGTTGCCAGGTTCGCGAACAGGCCCGGGTAGCCGTTCCAGGTCGGGAAGGTGTTGCAGCCGATGACCAGGCCAATGCCGCGCGGCAGCACCCGGTAATGCTTCTCCATCTTCAGCGGCTCGTTCTTGCCCTGCGGCTTCTCCCAGTACGCCTTGGCCGGAACGCGGCGCATCGCGTCCCAGGCGTAGGCGACCGCTTCGAGCCCGCGGTCCTGGGCGTGCGGTCCGGCGGCCTGGAACGCCATGACGAAGGCCTGGCCGGTGGTGTGCATGACCGCGTGCGCGATTTCGAAGCTCTTCTTGTTGATGCGGGTGAGCGTCTCCAGCGCGACGCCGACCCAGGCCTCGGGACCGGCGCGCCGCCAGGCGCCGGCCGCGGTCGCCACGGCGGCGAAAAGGGCGTCCAGATCGACCTTGGGGTAGGTCACGCCGAGCGCAAAGCCGTACGGCGAGCGCTCTCCCCCGACGCTACCCACCGCGCCCGGGAGCGAGAGTCCAAAAGGCTTGTGCAGCAGCGCTTCGAACGCGGCCTTGCCGGCTTCGGCCGCACCTTCGCCATAGACCTTGGGGCTGGGCGACTCGGGAAAGGCGCTCCAGTAGCCGCGCTCGGCGATGGCCTGCAGCGCGCCCTCGAGCAGCGCCTGGTGGCGTTCAAACAGGGGATGGGACACGGCGCAATTCTCCTCGGCAGGATGGGCAAAGGGTAGCAGGTATCGGCGGCATGGTGGCGCTCGCGCGGGGCTCACGCGGGCTGGTCGAAATCGACGACGACGCGGTCGGTCACCGGATAGCTCTGGCAGCACAGGATGAAGCCGCGCGCGATCTCGTAGTCCTCGAGCGCGAAGTTGACGTCCATGTCGACCTCGCCGGAGACGAGCTTGGCGCGGCAGGTCGAGCACACCCCGCCCTTGCAGGAGTATGGCAGCTCGATGCCCTGCCTGAGGGCTCCGTCGATGATGTTGTCGCGCGTCTTCTCCAGGGTGAACTCGCGTGCCGCGCCGTCGATGATCGCGGTCACCGCGCACTCGGTATGGCCGGGCTCGTGCGCGGCATGCGGCCTGTGTTCGTGGTGCGGGATGCTGGCCGCGAAGAGCTCGATCTTGATCCGCGACTTGGGCAATCCGCGCCCCTGCAACGCCTTCGACACCGCCTGCATCATGCCCTCCGGGCCGCATACGAATGCGGTGTCGATGGCCTCCAGGTCGACCCAGTGCGCGAGCAGCGCCTCGGCCTTCTGCTGGTCGATGCGCCCGTTGAGGAGCGCAATGTCCTGCGGTTCGCGGCTCATGACGTAGACGAGGTTCAGACGCTCCAGGTAACGATCCTTGAGGTCGGAGAGCTCCTCCCTGAAGATCACCGCCGCCGAGGAGCGGTTGCCGTAGAACAGCGTGAAGCGGCTGTGCGGCTCGGCTGCCAGCGTGGTCTTGATGATCGACAGCAGCGGCGTGATGCCGCTGCCCGCGGCAAAGGCCAGGTAGTGCCGGCGCCGCGCCGGATCGAGGGCGACGTTGAAGTGCCCCATGGGCGGCATGACCTCGAGCGTGTGTCCCGGCTTCACCTGTTCGTTGATCCAGGTCGAGAACGCTCCGCCGGGCGTCTTCTTGACCGCGATGCGCAGCGTCTCATCCTGCACCGCGGAGCAGATCGAGTAGGAGCGGCGCAGGTCCTCGCCGTCGATGTCGGCGCGAAGCGTAAGGTGCTGGCCCTGGACGAAGCGGAAGGTCTCCTTCAGCGCCGGCGGCACCTCGAAGCTAACCGCCACCGCGTCGCGCGTCTCGCGCGCCACGCCGGCGACCTTGAGCGGGTGGAACTTACTCAATGCGGCTTGAAGTAATCGAACGGTTCCAGGCAGTCGTCGCAGCGGTATTGCGCCTTGCATGGCGTCGAGCCGAAATGCGACAGCTCGCGGGTGCGCGCCCCGCCGCAGCGCGGGCATGGCACCGCCTCGACAGCCCGGCGGCGGCGCAGGCCGGTGACGGCGATGACCTGCGCGCCCGCGCTCGGCGCGAGCCCCCGGCGGGGCGATGCCGAACTCGGAGAGTCGCGCTCGCGCGGGGGCGGTGATCCAGTCGGTCGTCCATGCCGGCGCGAGGCGTATGGCAACGCGATGCGCGGCGAATCCGGCCGCGGTCAGCGCGCGGCCGATGTCGGCCATGATGACTTCGGTCGCCGGACACCCGGAATAGGTCGGCGTGACCGTGACCAATGGGGCGCCGTCCTGCCACTCGACATCGCGCACGATGCCCAGCTCGACGATGGAGACGACCGGAATCTCCGGGTCGGGAATCGCGGCGAGCGCCTGCCACACCGCCGCCGTGCCGGGCGCCGCCGTTGCCTCGCCGCTCACCACTGCGCTCCGGGATAGGCTCGCTGCAGCCACTGCATGGTGGCGAGCAGGTGCCCGAGGTGTTCGGTGTGCACGCCGCGCTTGCCGCCCTGCTGCATCCAGGTCGCGTCGGGAACGGAAAGCGTGGCCTCGGTCAGGATGGCGCCGATCGCCTCGCGCCAGGCCGGCAGCAGGGTCGAGGCGTCGCAGGCGATGCCCTCCTGCGCGAGTAAGAGCTCGGTCGCGTCGGGGGCGAAGAGCTCGCCGGTGTACATCCACAGCTCGTCGATCGCCGCCTGCATCTTGTCGTGGCTCTCGTCGGTGCCGTCGCCCAGGCGGATCACCCATGACGCGCTGCGCTCGGCGTGATAGGTCACTTCCTTCCCCGCCTTGGCGGCGATCTCGGCGATGCGCGCGTCGGTCGACTGCGTCAGGGCGGCAAGCAACAACCGGTGCCAAGTGTCGAAATAGAGCTGCCGCGCCATGGTGTCGGCGTAGTTTCCGTTGGGCTGTTCGACCAGCAGCAGGTTGCGGAACTCCCCGCTGTCGCGCAGGAACGCGAGCGCATCCTCGCTGCGCCCCGTGCCGGCGAAGCGCGCCTCGAGCTCGCCCGCGTAGGCGAACCACAGCCGCGCCTGGCCAACGAGGTCGAGCCCGACGTTGGTGAGCGCGATATCCTCTTCCAGCGCCGGCCCGTGACCTACCCATTCGCCGAGGCGCTGCGCCAGAACGAGATCGCTGTCGGCAAGCCGCAGCAGGTAGTCGAAGCGCTGGCGATCGCGGTTCACGTCAGATGTGCTTGACGGCATCGGGCATCGGGAAGAACGTCGGGTGGCGGTACACCTTGCTGTTCGCCGGCTCGAACAGCGGCCCCTTCTCGCCGGGGGCGGTTGCGGTGATGGCCGAGGATGGCACCACCCAGATGCTCACGCCCTCGTTGCGCCGGGTGTAGACGTCGCGCGCGTTCTTGATCGCCATCTCCGCGTCGGGGGCGTGCAGGCTGCCGACATGCTTGTGCGCGAGCCCATGCTGGGAGCGGATGAAGATTTCCCACAGCGGCCATTCGGATCGTTGCATTGCCTTCTCTCCGGTTGCTTCGTGCCGTGCGCTTACGCTGCCCGCTCTTCCCTCGCCGCCTGCTTGGCGGCGTAGGCGAGCGCGGCCTCGCGCACCCATGCGCCATCGGTCCAGGCTCGGACGCGGGTGCGCAGCCGATCGCGGTTGCACGGGCCGTTGCCCTTCACGACCCGGTAGAGCTCGTCCCAGTCGATCGGCCCGAAGTCGTAATGGCCTCGTTGCTCGTTCCACTTGAGTTCGGGGTCGGGTGGCGAGATTCCAAGGTAGTCGGCCTGCGGCACGGTCTGGTCGACGAAACGCTGCCGCAGCTCGTCGTTGGACAGGATCTTGATCTTCCACTGGGCCGATTGCGCGCTGTGCACCGAGTCGGAGTCCGGCGGTCCGAACATCATCAGCGACGGCCACCACCAGCGATTGAGCGCATCCTGCGCCATCGCCTTCTGCTCGGCGCTGCCGCGGCAGAGCGTCATCATGATGTCGAACCCCTGGCGCTGGTGGAAGCTCTCCTCCTTGCAGACGCGGATCATCGCCCGCGCGTAGGGTCCGAACGAGCAGCGGCACAGGGGAATCTGGTTCATGATCGCCGCGCCGTCGACCAGCCAGCCGATGGCGCCGATATCGGCCCAGCTAAGCGTCGGGTAGTTGAAGATGCTCGAGTACTTGGCCTTGCCGGCGTGCAGCTCGGCGACGAGCTCGTCGCGCGATACGCCCAGGGTCTCGGCGGCGGCGTAAAGATAGAGCCCGTGGCCGGCCTCGTCCTGGACCTTGGCCATGAGGATCGCCTTGCGCTTGAGCGTCGGGGCGCGGGTGATCCAGTTGCCTTCCGGCAGCATGCCCACGACCTCGGAATGGGCATGCTGCGAGATCTGCCGGATGAGCGTCTTGCGATAAGCCTCCGGCATCCAGTCCTTGGGCTCGATGCGGACGTCGGCGTCGATGCGTTCCTGGAACGCGCGCTCCTCCGGCGAGAGCTCCTCGAGCGAGCGCAGCCTTTTCGCTCCGGTGTCGACCATCTGCGCGTACATTGCCCGGGGTCTCCTGTTGCCGCCAGCGGGCGGCGAAGGGGCTCGCGGCGGGGAAAAAAACGATACACTTTTTCAATGCCCGCGGCAATTTCTGTATCACATCCCTTACGGAACCTCAGCGTGCAGCAGAATTGGGTGGTGGAGACCATTCCCTTCACGCTCGCAGACCCGCGCGTCGTTCAGGACCTGGTCGAGGCTAGCCTGGGGCACCGATATCCCGCTAACGATGCGTTCGACGTCGATCACAGGTTCGGAGACTCACGCCGGCAGGGGAAAGACTTCGGGTCGGGCAAGGGCCACTCGGATCGCCGAGCATCCGACTTATCCGACGGATCGGCGAGAAGGTTCTGCGGATCGAAATTGCGCGCAAGTCGCGGAATTCTTCGAGCAGTGATTTGGTCGGACCCAACGTATAATCAAAGCCACGCGTAGGGATTCGAGGAGAAGGCGATGACAATGAACTATCGGCAGTACATCGTTCGCGACCCGGCGGTTTGTGGTGGCGAGCCGGTGGTCAGGGGCACGCGCGTTACCGTGCGAACCGTTCTGGCGAGCCTGGCGGAAGGCATGAGCGTTCCCGACATCATCCGCGACTTCCCGACGCTCGATGAGGACGCCGTGCGCGCGGTGATTGCATTCGCGGCGGCTTCCGCGGAAGAAGACTTGCCGGTTCCGCCGCTGCCGTCGCATGCATGAAGGTCAAGCTGGACGAGAATATCCCCGTCCGACTTTCCGTCGAGCTCGCTCGGTTGGGGCACGACGTTGATACCGTAGTGTCGGAAGGTCTGACAGGAAGGCCCGACGCGGAAGTCTGGAGCGCCGCACGACGCGAAGAACGCTTCCTGATTACCCAGGATCTGGACTTCTCGGATGTGCGCCAGTTCAAGCCTGGCACGCACGCCGGGCTGCTGCTTGTGCGACTGCGCGAACCCGGGGCCGACGCGCTCGTTAGCCGCATCAAGGCGGTGATCCAAGACGAAGGCATTGATTCCTTCGCGCGCTGTTTCGCGGTGCTCACCGATCGAAAACTACGCGTTCGACGACCCTGACTAGCCAAAGGAGCGTTGGTGAAACGGCATGCGCGCGACGGGGTCTCGTCGGCGGGATCGCTCAGTTGCGGACGCCACTGAAAGTGTACTTCGACCCTTCCGCAGCGCTGGCGAGCGCCGCAGGGAATCCCGCGATGTCTGCTTCGCTCATGTCTGTGACCAGCCAATGCTCGGCTGCAGTACTTCCTCGTTTTCAAGGCATAGGGCCGTAGTTACGCTATTGGTAAGATAACTCGATAGGAGAAAGGCGCTTATGTCCACGGCAACCCTGACCAGCAACGGTCAAGTCGCGATCCCGCGCAAGGTGCGGCAGAAACTCGGCCTCAACGCGGGCGCCCGCGTCGAGTTTGTCGAGTTTGCTCCCGGCGAGTTTACCCTGAAGGCAGCGACGGAAGATGTTCGCTGGCTCAAGGGAATGATTCGCAAAACTATGAAAGGCAGAGCTAAGGTTCCAGCATTCAAATCCGAGGCGCAGGAGCGCGTCTTTTGGGAAGCGCACGACTGTACGGCGCTGGTCGACTGGTCGAAGGCGAGTAGGGCGCGCCTGCCGAACTTGAAGCCATCGACCCAAAGCATCTCACTGAGGCTACCCGCGCATACACTTGAGCGGATCAAAGCTGCCGCGAATGTGCTTGACGTACCGTATCAGTCTCTGATCAAGGTGTGGCTCGAGGAGAAACTCTCGGCGTGAGCCATGGCCTATGCAGCGATCACGCGGCACGCAGGGTCGCGGCCCGATGCCAGCCTTACTTTGCTGGCGCCGGAGCTTGGCAATCCGAAATGGATTCTTCGTAATCGACGAATGGCTTCCAATTCGTGCTTGTGGGGTCGGCGAATCGACCGTTGATGTAGTAGCGCTTGCACGGCGCAACGTCCAGCACAATCTCCTCCAGATGCACCATTCCTACGACCGTCGGCGGCGCCAGCACCTGCAGCACGAGTTTGTGCGGCCCCGGGGTGATCTTGATCGGCTGCCCTGGCATATTGCCAGGACTGGAACCGTCGATCAGGTTGATTAAGACAGGCCCGACACCAAGCGAAGGTCCCGTGTAGCGGGTTCCGGTCACTTCGCTCCAGGTCGGCCCCCAGGTCTGGCAACTGCCGAGCACCAGCATCGCGAGGCCGTAACAGATCACTTGCTTGACAGTGTTTCGCTTCATGTTAATCCCCCGGGCAAAGCCTTCGCCGAGGCGTGATGCTCTCAAAGCTGGCGGCCTCGCGCAAGTTTCCAAAGCGCCCCACCCCGCCGTCGTCATCAGCTCCGACAAGACCCCCGACAAATCGTCATCGAGGATCTGATTCCGGTCATTCGCGCACAATGGTTTAACATCCTTTGGATGATCGCGCGAGAGAGCTCAAAACCCGCATTACCGCAACCTGACGCAGGGGTCGGGGCGGGAGTGAGCCGAAGCGGCGGCCGCAGGCACGCGTCGCATTCGGCTATCGATCGCTGGATCCGCCGCGAGCTCTCCCGCGCGCCCCCCAAGGCAAAATCGCTGGTGGTCACCGTCTGGGGGGACGCGATCGCCCCGCACGGCGGCGCGGTATGGCTCTCAGGGCTGATTCGCCTGCTCTCGCCCTTGGGTTTGAACGAGCGGCTGGTGCGCACCAGCGTCTACCGCCTCGCCCGCGAGGGGTGGCTCGAGTCACAGCAGGATGGCCGGCGCAGCCTGTACCGGTTGACCTCCCTGGGCCTCACGCGCTTCGAGCATGCCTATCGGCGCATCTACGCGCCGCCTTCGACCGCCTGGAACGGCACCTGGGATATCGTGCTCGCCCCGACCGCAGTGCTCGCCGCCAAGGCCCGGAGCGAATTGCGCCAGGAGCTGCGCTGGGAAGGCTTCGGGGCGCTTGGCCCCGGCGTCTTCGTGCGTCCTGCGAGCGCGACCGCGACGCCCGCGCTCGCCGACATCCTGGAGGAGCTCAAGCTGCAGCATCGCGTCGTCGTGCTCTGCGCCCGCGACGCGGCCGGTCTCGGCGCGTCGCTGCAGGCTTTTCGGGGGGACTGCTGGAATCTGGCGGAGATCGCCGCCGAGTATCGTCGTTTCCTCGCCCGCTTCGAGGCGGTGATCGGGCATTTCCGCCGCGACGGCGGGGTCGATCCCGAGCGCTGTTTCGTCGTGCGCAGCCTCCTGATCCATGCTTTCCGCCGCGTCACGCTGCACGATCCGCAGTTGCCGGCGGACTTGCTCCCGCCACGGTGGCCTGCAGGTTCCGCCTATGCCCTGTGCGGCGATTTCTATCGCCTCACCCAGCACAGCGCCGAGCAGCACCTGCTCTCGACGCTGGCGGCCCGAAGTGGGACCCTTCCGCCCGCCGCCGCCTACTTCTACGCCCGCTTCGGGGGCCTCTAACTTAGGCGCGCCTCACCAGGTGGCTGGAAGGATCTCGCCGCGCACCTCGCCGAACCCGACCCGGTAGCCGTCGCCCTGACACCAGCCGGTGATGACGACCTCGTCGCCGTCCTCGAGAAAGGCGCGCGTCGCCCCCGCGCCGAGAGCGAGCGGGCGCTGCCCGTTCCACGCCAGTTCGAGCAGGCTGCCCCGGGAGTCCTCGCGGCTGCCGCTGATGGTGCCCGAGCCCAGCAGATCGCCCACCTGCAGGTTGCAGCCGGAGACGGTGTGGTGCGCGAGCTGCTGCGCCATGCTCCAGTACAGGTAGCGGCAATTGGTGCGGCAGAGCGTCGTCGCGTCGCCGCCCCGCGGCCTCAAGCTCAGCGCGAGCTCGATGGCGAAGGCTTGCGGGCCGGGTTGCGTCAGGTACGGCAGCGGCGGCGGCTCCTGCGCCGGCCCGGCGACGCGAAACGGCTCGAGCGCGTCCAGGGTCACGATCCAGGGCGAGATCGAGGTGGCGAAGGTCTTGCTGTTGAACGGACCGAGCGGCACGTATTCCCATTGCTGTATGTCGCGCGCGCTCCAGTCGTTCATCAGCACCAGGCCGAAGATGTGCCCCTCGGCGCTGGCGATCGGAACCGGCTCGCCCAGCGCATTGGCCTCGCCCACCACGCAGGCGGTCTCGAGTTCGAAGTCGAGCTTGCGCGACGGGCCGAAGACCGGCCCTTCGGCGTCTGCCAACTTGATCTGGCCCTGCGGGCGGCGGATCGGAGTCCCGCTCACCACCACCGAGCTCGCCCGGCCGTTGTAGGCGACGGGCAGGTGCAGCCAGTTCGGCAAGAGCGCGTTGTTCGGATCGCGGAACATCGACCCGACGTTGGTGGCGTGCTCCCGCGACGAATAGAAGTCGGTGTAGCCGCCGATGGCAAGCGGCAGCAGAAGCCGCGCTTCGCGCATCGGCACCAGGGCCCGGTTGCGCAAGATTGCATCGTCGCGCAAGACGGCGGTCTCCTGGCGCAGCAATTCGCCGATGCGCGCCCGGGCCCCAGTCCAGGCCGGGCGACCCAGGGCGATGAAGGCGTTGAGCGTGGGGCGGTTGAACACCGGCTCGCCGGGCGGCGCGACTTGCAGCAACCCGGCGGCCTCGAGCACGGAGAGGTCGAGCACCGACTCGCCGATAGCGACGCCGGCGCGCGGCTTCTCGTCCTCACCGGTGCTGAAGATCCCGTAGGGAAGGTTTTGCAGCGAGAAATGCGAATCGGCGGCGACGTCGACGAACGAGCGCGCCGGGGTTGCCGCTGCCGCCATCAGGGCTTGCCGGTGAAATGCTTGACCAGGCCCTGCCAGCAGGCGAGGTAGTCGGATTGCAACTGCGGCGCTTCGAGCGCGAAGCGCGTCGGCCGGATGACGTAGCGGCTCTCGAACATGAAGGCGAGCGTGGCCTCGATCTTGCGCGGGACGAGGGCCGCGCTGCTCGCCTGCTCGAAGGTCGCCGCATCGGGGCCGTGGCCGGCCATGCAGTTGTGCAGGCTCGCGCCGCCAGGCAGGAAGCCTTCCGCCTTGGCGTCATAGACGCCGTGGATGAGGCCCATGAATTCGCTCATCACGTTGCGATGAAACCACGGCGGGCGAAACGAGTGCTCGGCCACCGTCCACCGCGGCGGAAAGATCACGAAGTCGAGGTTCGCCGTCCCCGGGGTGTCGGAGGGCGAGGTCAGCACGGTGAAGATCGACGGATCGGGATGGTCGAAGCTCACGCTGTTGACGGCATTGAAGCGCGCCAGGTCGTACTTGCAGGGCACGTGATTGCCGTGCCAGGCGACGACGTCGAGCGGCGAGTGATCGATCGGCGCGCTCCACAGCCGGCCGGCGAACTTGGCGATGAGCTCGAAGTCGCCCTCGCGCTCCTCGAAGGCCGCGACCGGCGCTAAAAAATCGCGCGCGTTGGCGAGCCCGTTGGCGCCGATGGGCCCCAGCTCGGGCAGGCGCAGCGGCGCGCCGTAGTTCTCGCCGACGTAGCCGCGTGCCTGCGCGTCGAAGAGCGCCACCTGAAAGCGCGTCCCGCGCGGAATGAGTGCGATCTCGCCGGGTGCCACGTCGAGCAGCCCGAATTCCGTCGCCAGCCGCAGCGCACCCATTTGCGGGACGAGCAGCAGCTCGCCGTCGGCGTTGTAGAAGTAGCGCTCGTGCATCGAGCGGTTGCACAGGTAGAGGTGGATGCCGATGCCGGTCTGCAGCGCGACGTCGCCATTGCCGGCCATCGTCACCAGCCCGTCGACAAAGTCGGTCGGGGCGGATGGGAGCGGCAGCGGATCCCAGCGCAAGGGCGTCGGCGGCGGGTCAGCGTCGAACGGCGCGCTCTGCAACAGGCCGGGCGGCAGCGGGCGGAAGGCGCCCTGCACCACCGACGGGCGCAGCCGATACAGCCACGAGCGGCGATTGGCGTGGCGGGGCGCGGTAAAGGCCGTCCCCGAGAGCTGCTCGGCGTAGAGCCCATAGGCGACCCGCTGCGGGGAGTTCTGGCCCTGCGGCAACGCCCCGGGCAGCGCTTCGCTGGCGAGCTCGCTGCCGAAGCCGGATTGGTAGTGCAACGGCTGGGCTGTCGTGGCGCGATCGGCGCGGCCGTCGCGCTCGGCGGTGTCCATCACCCCTTCCCGGCCCTCGCGCTCCGCGCCGGGCTATCCGGCCACGGTCCAGAGCGTGTCGTCCTCATCCTCGTCATCCTCGTCGGACCAGCCTTCGTCGTCGTCCGGATCGATGTTGCCGCCGCTCGAGCCGCGATCGTCGTCCTCGTCATCCTCATCGTCCTCGTCGTCGACCGGCGGCGTGGGCTGCGGCGTGTGACATTCGAACCCGACGGGCGGCCCCCCGCGCGGCGGACCGGCCGCAGCGGCGAGTGATTCGATCATCGGCGCAGCGGTGAGTTCGCCCGGCGCGCTCGGCAGGCGGCAGAGGTCAAGCATCATCGCACAGAATATATCGGCTTTTTGCGGCAGCGGCTCTATCCCTGCGGCTTCGGGGTGAGCGCCGCGAGCCGGCGCTCAAGCTCGGCGGATGCGAGCGAGGCTTCGTAAGCCTCGCGGGCCTCTGCCGCCGCGCCGCCACCGGCGGCAATGGCGTTGAGCTGCCGCTTCATCGACGCCACCACCCCCGGCTCGCATTGCTCGATGGCGGAAATCAGCTCGCCCAGTGTCTGCTCGAGGCTTGCGCGCGGGACCAGTTCGGTCAGGAAGCCGATGCGCAGCATTTCTTCCGCGCGCAGCGTCGCCCCGGTGAGAAAGATGCGCTTGGCCTGCGCCAGGCCGACGCTGCGGACATAGCGGCGCAGGCCACCGGGATAATAGTGCAGGCCGAAGCGCGCCGCCGGCATGAACATGCGGGCGCCGGCAACCCCGATGCGCCAATCGCAGCACAGCGCCAGGTCGGTCGCCCCGCCGTAGACGCCGCCGTTGATCACGGCGATGGTCGGCAGGGGAAACTGCTCGATCGCATCGAGCAGGTCCTCGAAGCTCCGATCGAGCCGCTCGCGGATCGCGCCGATGGTGAAGCCGGAGCTGAAGGTCTTGTTGCCGGCGCCGCGGAAGACGACGCAGCGAACCGCGGGCAGCGCCGCGACCTGCCCGAGATGGCCGCGCAACACCGCGACGTCGTCCGGGTCGATGCGGTTGTGCTCGGACGGGCGTTCGAAGCGGATCGTGGCGACGCCGCCGCTGACGCTAAAGCTCGGAGCACCGTTCGGCATGGACCGCGGGATCGTTCCGTTGAGGTCGGTCTGATGGAACAGCTGGGCTATGTTGACATAGACGGCAGTACCGTGACCGTGCCTCGCTTTCGCGCTTGGCGCGATTCTGCCGCGCCGCGTCAGCCGGCCATGACGCTACGGCGAAGCCGCTCTGGCGGAAATCGGGCCCCGATACCCGTGGCGCCGAGCGGGAGTCCGATAGCCGCAACCTGCCGCCATGCACTTCCGGCTCCTTGGCACAGGCCTTGCTGCCTGGAGCACCAAGGCGAGGCTGCAATTGTTGCCCGAGATTAGCTCGTTGAATGGACCCGCAAGCTATGTTGCTTTCTGAACAAACGTTTCTAAATAATTGAATTTTATACAACATCATATCGCGTATCGAAGAGAAGGAAGCCCATCATGGAATCGATGCCGCTGCGCAAGGTTTGGAACGCTCTTATCCTCGCATCCGCGCTCGGGGTCGCCGCGGCGCTCGTCGCCCCCGGCCCGGCTCACGCCGCAGGCATTGAGGCTGGCCCAGGGGTAAGCGCAAATCTGCAGTAAGGCAGAAGCCGGCGCAGCGCGGCTGCCCTGCGCTCGCCTGACTGGAGCTCGCCCTGCCTCAAGGAGCGCATGCCGCTGGCGAGCGCCGAGCTCGTTGACATCCGCTGTTAGGCCGCCAGGTCCAGCGTTCCAGGAGGAACGCCCGCATCCTGCAGCGTGCCGTTCAAGGCGTGCCCCACGCCCTCCCCGCCCTTAGCGCCCGGGACTTCGCGCCGCCAAGATCTGGAGCGGCGCCTTGCGGCCGATGCTTCCTGTTATGTTAGCGATGTGCCGCGCAACCAAGCCACATCCACATCGGTCGGACCCGTTCCCGATTCCGGCGCTATTCGCGTCGTGAAGGCTTCGCGGGGCCGGACGTGGCTCGTCATCGGGCTCGTCTTCGCGGCAATGGCTGCGGCAACCGCATACGCGATCGCGCGCGCCGGCTTCTGGCTGCAGGCGCCGGCGCAGACACCCGTTCGCGCCGATGCGATCGTCGTTCTCGGCGGCGACGACGGCGATCGCGCGCTGCGCGCGCTGGAGCTCTTCCGCGGCGGCTACGCACCCTTAGTCGTGCTGACCGGTGTCGAGCACGGCGAGACCGCAACGCCCTCGGCGCTGACCTGGCGCGCCGATTACCTGGAGGAGCGCGGCGTGCCGCGCTCCTCGCTGCGCTTCGAAGTCGAGTCGCGGAACAGCTACGAGGAAGCCGTCAACGTCCTTGCCCAGATGCGCCAGCAGGGTTGGCGCCGGGTTATCGTGGTCAGCGACCCGCCGCACATGCGCCGCCTGTCATGGACCTGGGCGCGGGTTTTTCAGGACTCCGGCCTGGAGTACGTCCTCGTCTCCTCCGATCCCCCCTGGTGGTCGCCGCAGCGCTGGTGGCGCGACGAGGCCTCGGGCTCGTTCGTGATCATGGAGTTCATCAAGCTCGGCTACTACATGGCCCAGCACTGACTAGCGTTCGGCGCGCGCCTCGGCGGCGTGGCGGACGAATTGCCCGTCATCCATCTGCGCCACCCGGTCGGCGACCGCCAGGCACGCGGGCCGGTGCGTGATGAGGAGCACGGTGCGGCCCTGCAGCGCTGCGCGCGAGGCGTCGAGAAATTCGATCTCGGCGCGCGGATCGAACATCGCGGTGGCCTCGTCGAGGATCAGGATCGGCGGGTTCTTGAGCAGCGCGCGGGCGAGTGCGACGCGCTGCTGCTGGCCGCCGGACAGGCGCACGCCGCGGTCGCCGATGACCGTGGCGTAGCCCTGCGGCAGGGCGACGATGAAGTCGTGCGCCCGGGCGAGCCGCGCCGCGGCCTCGACATCGGCCTCTGTGGCCTCGGCCCGCCCGTAGGCGATGTTGTCGTGGACGCTGGCGTTGAACAGCAGCACATGCTGGGGCACGATGCCGATCTGGCGCCGCAGGCTCTCGAGCGAAGCGCCGGCGATGTCGATGCCGTCGATCGTGATCCGGCCCTCGGTGGGCTCGTGCAGGCGCATGAGCAGGTGCGCGAGCGTGCTCTTGCCCGCCCCGTTGGGACCGATGATCGCGACCGTCTCGCCTGCCGCAATGTGCAATTTGGCGTCGCGCAGCGCGCGCTGCCGCCCGGGATAGGAGAACGAGACGCCTTCGAAGGCGATCTCGCCGTTGACCGACGGCAGCTCCGTCCCCTGCCGCGGGGCCGGCTCGGGCGGCTCGTCGAGGGCCTGCAGGAGCCGGGAGAGCGAACCGCGCGCGGCCTGCGTCTGGCCGTAGACGTCGGCGAGCCCGGCGACCGGCCGGGTGAGAAGCTGCGCGTAGAGCAGGAAGCTCACGAGCTCGGCGGGCGAGATGCGCCCGCCGGGAAGGTCGGAGCTCGCGAGCCAGAGCATGAGCACGATGCCGGCCGCGGCAATGAACTGCAGCGCCGGCCCGAGCGAGGCGTGTATGCGCAACTGGCGCTGCGTAAGGTCGAGGATGCGATCGATCTGTCGGCGGTAGCGCGCCGACTCGTGGCGCTCGCGGGTAAAGGTCTTGATCGCCGGCAGCAGCCCGAGATTTTCCTCGGCGATCGCGATCGCGGTGGCATGCTCCGCCTGCAGCTCCGCGGCAAGCGGCCGGATGCCCCGGCCGATGACCTTCAGCAGCAGGTAGAAGAGCGGAACCGTGGCGCTCGCCACCAGTGCCAGCAACGGCTGCAGCCGGAACATGAACAGCACCGCGCCCGCGACGGTGAACAGCAGCGGCGCAACCGAGAGCATCGTGCCGCTCACATAGCCGCTGACAAGGTAGACGTCGCGAGTCAGCAAGGCCAGGGTCTCGCCGTGCCGGCGCTGCTGGAAGAAGGACAGCGGCAGCGCCTGCAGGTGGTCGTAGAGCCGCACCTTGAGATCGGAGACGATGCGTTCCGCCGCGCCGCCCAAGAGGTACGTGTTGCCGATCTTGAGCAGCGTCTGTACGGCGAACAGGGCGAGCATCGCGGCGAGGATTGCGGACACGCCGACGGATGGGGAGCTCCCGCCGGGAAGCAAGGCGCCCGCGAACTGGCCGCCGAGCCAGGGAACGGCGAGTGCTGCCGCGCTTTCCAGCAGCATCAGCAGCACGCCCAGCGCGAGAGTCGCGCGGTAGGGTAGGACGAGGGCGCGCAGGGCAGAAAGGTCCTTCGCGAGCATCGAATCCTCCCCGGGTCAGTGCCCTGGCGCGGTCAGACCCGCGCCGAGCCATTCGAGCCCGCGCCGCGCTCGCGCGCACTTGTGCGGCGCGGACGAAATATTAGTGCAGATACGTAGCCGGATCTCCAAGCAGATTCCAGGTGCGGCGCACGTCCATGTCGGTGGTCGCGGCCTTGGCCGCTGCCGCCGCTTCGCCGATGGTCAACGCCTCGCTCTGGTAAAGCGCTTTGATCATGGCCTGGTTCAGGTTCGACTGCGGCGTAGCGTCGGTCAGCCCCGACGAGGCCCACACCGCCACCGCGCCGCCGTTGGCGGCGTTGAGCAACGCCTTGCCCAGCGGGTTCGTGTACACGTCCTGGAAGAACCCGTTCAGGCACGTCATCGACAGCACCAGCGGCGCCCGCGCGCCGTTGCCAAGGTCGGGAACGTCACTGGAATCAAACAGCCCGCCCGCCCACAGTTCGCTCGACCCGTGACCGACGTAGTTTACAAGCGACTGCCCGGCGTCGAGGTAGTTGAACAGATCGTCGTTTGCATTCGGGTCCGCGCTCTGCACCAGCTGGTTCACGGTCAGGGTCTGCGGCAGCAGGCCCGCAACGGAGGCCGTGAAGGCCGCGAAGTTATCCGTCGGCTCCTGGTTCTGGCCCGTGACCAGCAGGACATCGTGCATCCAGCCGCCCGCTCCTGCCGCGTCGTAAGCCACCGTCCGGCCGACCATGAGGTCGGCTTCGGCCGGCGACTCCGCCGGCAACCGGCCGATCGCCATGTCCGGCAGGCCATCGTTGGCAAAGTCGACGAACCAGTCGTCGGAAGCCGTTTCCAGGAATTGCGTGTCGACCAGCTTCACCGGCACCAGATCGGGAACCGTGGTACCCAGGTAGTTGCGCGGGTCGAACGTTCCGTTGCCGAAGAGCAGAACGAAATGGGGCTTCGTTCTCCACTCCGCGTTGGCCGTGGCGAGGAAGCTCTTCAACGCATACGGGCTCTTCACGCCGAAATTGAATTCGTCGTAGAGATCCTGCACATCGATGACGGCAACCGAGAGTCCCTGCGACTGGCGCAGCTCCGCCAGCGGAGCGGCGCTCGCAATGAGGCTCGCATGGCTGATGATCACCATGTCATAGCCGGCCTGGGCTGAATGCCACGACGACGGATGATTGGCGGTTATGGTCGGGGTCTGGAACTGCGCGCTGGTCATCGCCAGCAGCGTGCGCGTCCCGCGTCCCCCTGTGGGCACTACGGTGAGCGCGTAGTTCGGGGCGCTGCCGCTCATCGTCCCGGTCACCAGCGACGGGTTCGACGGGTCGGTGACGTCGATGGCAATGACCGGGGAGCTGCTGAAGCCGGTAATCGTGGTCGCTCGTCCCGACTGGGCCGTGAAGCGCAGGTAATCGCCATCGGCCGTGTAGCTGTGGGGGTAGGTCAGCTGCACGTCGTCGACCACGCTGACATCGTTCGGACTCGACGCCGTCAGGGTCAGCGTGTTCGCGCCTTCGCTGACCGACGGCAACCGTAAACGTCGTCGTGAAATTGGCAAGGTCGTTGAAGTTCACGTGACCCAGGGCGGTGCCGTTGAGGGATACCGCTACCGAATGCGGCCCCATCACCCCGCCCTGCAGGGTCACCCGCAGCGTCGACGCGCCGCCGGTCGGATACAGATGCGAAACCGTAAGCGGCTGGATCACCGGCGTATTGGTTACGACTGGCCCGAAGAAGTTGTTGCCGTCCCCGTTGAGAAGCGCGGCGAAGTAGACGGTGCGCGGCTTCCAATCGACGGTCGAGGGGAAGCTGGCGGCGCCCGCGCCGCCGTTGGACAGACCGCCGATGCTCATCCGCGAGCCTGCGCCGGGGCCCGCGACCAGCCAATAGGATTGGGTTCCGGACCATATGGTATCGGCACCCAGGCCATAGAAGTCGACGGCATCATGCGTACCGAAGCTGCCCGTTCGATCCGCCTTCGACGTGGATCGGCTGCTGCACGCCATTGACGTACAACTGCAGATTATGCGGATTGACGTTCGGGCTGATCCCTGCCGCCACCAGCTGAGGTTGCGTCACCCGATACCAGCCCTCGGACTGGACGTCCAGGCGCACCGCGGCACCAGCCGCCAGCGCGTACTGCTCGGCAATCGCCTGGGGCGAGGGGGCGGCCGGCGCGGTGCCCGTGGCAGAGCCGGGCAGAGTTCCGCTGCCGTGGTTGCCACCGCTGTGCGGCCGCTCACGCTGCCGACGCTGCTTAGCGGGATCGTGTCCGAACCGGCCTGGGCGTTGGCGCGCCCGGTCGGCGCGCTCTTGGCCCGCACAGTCTGCACGCGGCGGTGGACTCGACAGCGGGCAACCCGGGCACGCTGCGCGAAACCGCAGGCCCGTACCACGTCCTCGCGCCGTGGAGGTCCACCTCTTCGACCCAATAGACCGCTCCTGCGCCGGCGCCGTCGTCGTGCCAATGGTGCGACTGGCCGGCAGTAAAGGTCGTGCCCGCGCCCCCCATGAGGGCGGTTCCGGCAAGCAGCGACGCGTTGAGCTTGACGCGCTGGCCCTTGTCCTCGCGGTACAGATTGAACCCGAGGTTGTTGACGTCGCGGCCGGTCTTGAACTCGATCAGGTTGCCGCCACCGTCGGGGCTCGCGGTGAAGGAATCCACCTTGACGGCGGTAAGCACACCGGCCACCACCGCCACGTCATCCAGGAACCATTGGGAGGGATCCTGCTCTGCGACAAACGCAAGCGTTCATCGAATTGCTGGTCGCCTTGACCCCGGCGATGAGCACGTACATGAACGGGAAAGCTGGGTTGTGGGCTGCGCCAGCGAATAGACCGTGGTCGTGGTGTTGTTCACGTTGTCGTGCCACTGCACGGCGAAGGTCGTCGTGTTCTGTGTCCGCCGGATTATCGTTCGCCAACCAGAATGAGATGCTGTAAAGATTGCCGCGCGACGGTGGTGATTGTCTGCGACAGGGTATCCGTGGCCCCAGCCAAGCCGAAGGTCATCGAATAACTGCCGCTATGCACGATGCAGGTTGCCGCGCCAACGGCGGATCCGTTCTTGCAAACCTTGTCGAATGGTGCCGCCGGGTGCGAGCGTCCACTGGGGTATGCACCCGTTTCGAAGCCCGGATTTGAGAGCGAGGTTCTGCGCGCGCGCGGGCAGAGCAACGAGCATGAGCAGCAAGCCGCACGCCACGTACTGTGCCCATCTGCGGTTCATGCGCCTAAGCTGATTGCAGCGCGAGGCAATCGCCATGCCTGCGGGCCGACCATTCGGCATTCCGCCGGCCTCGCGGCAGCCGCCTTGCGCAGCGCTTCAGGAACGACACGCATGACGCTACGAACCGCCTCTTCCAGGCTCTTCGGCGTTCACATTCAACAGGGCGACCGTCTTGGTCGACCGCGATAACCTTGCCCACAATCTGCCCCTGCTCCACCCATTCGTCGGCGGCACCCGGCGCGTCGCCACGCAGGACGAATGCCGCCCGTGTCACGGCGCGCTTCCACCCCGACCACGCGATGGGCCGTGAGGCCTCGCGGCGCGCGATAGACCGCGATGTCTCCTGGCTTCAACTCCGCGGGCGCAACCGGTGCGACCACGATCGCTTCACCGCTGCGAATCGTCGGGTACATGCTGCCCCCTTCGCGCGCGAAATCGCACGCGATGCCCGCGGCTGCAAGAGCTCCTTGGTCACCTCGAGAAACAATGCCGACGTGGTGGCGGTCATAGTGGATTTCGGCGGATGAATTCGACCACGCTTGCATCGGGCACGAAGCGCAGATGCGCGCAAGGGGCGGCGGCGGCCACGCACTGCAGGACCTCGAGCGTAAAGGCCAGCGCGGCAGCGTCGTAGAAGGGAACGAAGCTGCGCGCGAACAGACCGGCAACCACCTCGGGCAACGCCATCGGCAGCAACTCGTTCCCGGCGCCGCGCCCGAGTACGAATATCCCGTTGAGCTCGGTCCGGATCGCCGCGGCCAATCTTGCCTCGCCGTGCCACGGTGTTCCGTACATCCAGATTTTTCCATCCAGATGGCGCAGGATGATGCGGTCATCGCTCAGGATCCGTGCGCCCGCCTTTTCCCAAAGCTTCGCGATCGTGGTCTTGCCCGCTCCGGAGTGACCAAGAAACAGGTAGCCGCGCCCATCGTGATCGCGCACCGCGCAGGCGTGCACCTCGACGCCGCGACCGCGCGCCAGCAGGTTCGTCAGCAGCAATTCGTCGAGCGGGTATTCCAGCGGAAACACCGGCTCGTCGGGCGCGCAGTAAGCGGCGTGCAGCGTCAGCGCGCCGGACGTGAAATCGGAAGTGAAGCGCGCCTCCTTGTAGGCGTGCTCGCCGAAAGTCGGAGACTTCAAGCGGAAAACGTAATCAGAGGCGTCGCGGTAGAGCTTCCAGAGTCCGCCGGAATCGAAGATTTCGATACCGGCGACGGGCCGGCGCAGGTCGCCCCGGGATGTGCACACGGTCGCGTCCGCTCGGCCGCCGTCGACCAGGAATCGTTCGTGTCGTCTGACAGACGGCAACGTCGATGCTGGGATCATCGCAGGTCAGGTCGACCCGGATATCTCCGATGCACACCCGCTGGCGCAAGATCGCCTCGCTCGGGAGCGCTACGTCGCTGCGTCTCCAGGGCGACCGGTTGCAGCATTCAGGATCCCTGGCTGGAACAGTTCGCCGACCGGGTGACAGTTGCCGCTGCCCCCCGGGCCGGAGACGCCGCTCACCTTGCAGGCCCCCAGAACGGCTTCATCCGGCCGCAGCGCAATTTCGATCAGCGTCGGCTTCTGATAGGCCTTCTTCTTTGCCGGCGCGTCGTCGCGCTTCCCATCGTCCATCATCGAGCATTCTCCTGTCTTGCCAGGGTCTGAAGACTGTGGGAAGAACAACTTCCGTGCTCGGAGCCGCATGAACCGCAGCCGCCGCCGGCGGAGCGGCCGCCCGCCACGATCGGAAATACCTTGGCGCGCGGCGCCTGGCCCATCCAGCGCTCGTCGTGGCGATGCTCGAGGGTCGCAGCGGAATCGAGCAGAGCCGAATAGGCGGAACCTCCTTCGCAATACTCGCACTCGCCATGCGCAGGCACGGCGATGCCCATCGTCTTCGCCCGCAGGTGGGCCACATGGCAGAGGAAGTCGACCGGCGCTTCGGGATCGCCGTTTTCGAGCTCGCCGTTAGCCGGGCACATTCCACACAGGTCCTTGATTCCGCAGGCCGTGCATTTGGTGATCCGCGTGATCTTCCTCTTGCGCACGTCGTGCAGAAAATGATTCCAGCCCTCGCCAAGACTCCCTCGACGCCAGTCATAGGTATCCTGGTGGGACAGCACGCAGATGCTCATTTTTCCTTCGGGATCGATGGCGAGACTCGCTCACTCCGCCGCCGCAGTGGTAAACCTGATCGCTGCGCCCGCCGAGGCTCGCTGTGGCTCGCGCATCGTTGCGCGAGCTTTCTGCCACTCGGCGACCCGCGCGGGATCTTCCAGATCCATCTTCACGATCTCCCACGGCTGCAACCGCACGGCGAGCGGGCTTTGCGAGCAGTCGATTCGCGGCGTCATCATCGCGTCGAACTTGAAGTGGACGCCGAGCTCTTCGGCAAGCGCCTGCATCGCACCGATTTCGTGCTTGTTGACCGAGATCGCGACGGTCTTGAGCGCGAGCGGCAAGCCGCGCTCCCGCAACAGGCGGATGCCGCGCAGGCAGCGCCGATAGGAGCCGGGAATCCCGGTGAGGTCCTCGTAGGTTTCCTCGGTGGCGCCATAGAGCGTGATTTCGATGGCAAAGGGGCGCCACTCGGCGAGGTAATCGGCGATCCGCGGCGTGATGAGCGTGCCATTGGTGAAAAGGGTGATGAGAAACCCCTTCTTCTTGGCGTAGGTGTAGATGTCCAGGAAATCGTGGCGGGCGAAGATCTCTCCACCGGTGTAGAGCAGCCACAGGCAGCCGGCATCGGCCAGCTCGTCCAGCAGTCGGCAGTGTTCCTCGAAGGTCAGCTCCCCGCGTCTCGCGTCCACGTCGCCCATGGGGAGGTTGTTGTAACAGTGGACGCACTCCAGGGGGCAACGGCGGGTCACCTCGATGGTGACGCTGGACGGCGTCCGGTTGGCCGAGAGCTTGCTATTCAGCGCAGCGCTGAAGTCGCGTACCGTAGCGGCTCGCGCGATTTCCGTCGGCGGTCCATGCTATGCGTCGCTCGCTTCGAGACTGGCTCGACTAATCCCGCGCGCTCAAGCTCGGCGATGAATTGCAGCGCATCCGATTCGGCAGTCTCCGGTGCAACGTCGAATTCAGCGCAGACGCCTTGCACGATTTGCCGGAGCGTTGCCTGACCGTCGATTCGTGCCCATATGAAAGACGCGACCTCGCTCAGGTTGTAGATGGCATCGAGGTCTCCGACGCGCCCGCGCACCGGGACGAGAATGGTCTCGCCGACGATGTTGCGGGTGACGAACTCACCCTTCTTCACTGGGCGAATGGCGCTGGCGAGAGTGTCGCCGGCCGGGGTAGACGGCTCGCACTCGATATCGGTGGTCCGTGACACGATGCCTTTACGCATTGAGCTTGTTGTTACCCTAAGTTTACCATAGAACGTGCCCATTTCCCCCCCGAATGGGTAGTAAATTGCACAGTAAATCATATATTTACACAGCTCCTGTACTACACGAGTCAGGGCGTCGCCGGGTACCGAGCGCCAGGCGTAGACAAGGAATATGCCAATGGCGCGATAGGGGGCCAATCGGCGATCCCTGACGCAATCGCCGTCAGAGACGACCCGATCGGCGCTCGTGCAGTACAGCAGTTGGCGAGGATGCGACATCGCGAGCGGGCGTGAGAGCGCCGCGCTGTCGCTCAATGTCTTTCACCTGCGTCACTTGACCGCATGATTCGCGCAAGCCCCGCTCCAAGACGGCGCAGGTAGAGGATCGGCAGCCACGTTCCGAGCGCGTCCGGATATTTGCCGCGCATATAGTCTGGCGGCGGGAAGGCATGCTCGGCCAGCCATCGAACGCGGTCCTGCCAGTGCTCGAAGGCGAAGAAGTCGCCAATCATCTGTCGCGCCCTGACCGCCGGAAAAATAACGCGCCGACGGTTCGGCCGGACCCGGGGCGTCGAGCGCAGCGACGATGCGCTGCGCAATCGGCGTGCCGAAGCACTCTTGGGTTCGCTGCAGCGCGTCCCGGCAGATGCTCTTGATCCTCTTCAATGCGGCGAGCGTGGCGAACTCGTCCTGTTCCGCATCCGACATCCGCGACAGGAGCAGGTGCATGTCGTAGAGCCAGATCAGGCGGTCGCCCGACTGGCCGACATCGTCGACGAAATAGGGCGCGTTGACGTGCCCGGCGCGATGGATGCAGGCGAACAACAAGGCGTCGACGGGCACCAGCGCGCGGGCCTGCGCCCCCAGCGCGGGCAGCGGAACGGCGCGAGCCGCGAGTTCGTCGTAGCTCATCGTTCTCGCCAGAATCTGCGAGTTGTTGATGCGCCAGTGGAGATCGAGATGACAGGTCATGCCTTTGCCCAGCTCGCGGCTCCAGGTTGCCTGGTAGGAAGCGAACTCGCCCTCGACACCCTGGTCTTTGCGGTAGCCAAGTGCGGCAAGGACGGCGGCGGTTTTGTCGCGCCGGTCGGGCGCAATGAGCAGATCGGTATCGCTGCGCGGCCGCAAGCCGGGTCGCGGGTAGTGGCTGTAGGCAAGTCCGGCGCCTTTGAGTATCAACGGCGTAATTCCGGCACCGGCAAGCACGGCGAGCACGCGGGCGAGCTCGCCGCGCTGCGCAAGCTCGTGCATGGCCTGGGTCAGGGCATCGGCGTGACATGCCTGCCGGATCGACTCGGGCCACGCTCCCTTCAATGTGCCATCGGTGAACTTCGAATCGAGCAATGGCGTCACGCCATGCTGGCGCGCCACACCGAGAAAAACGCCGCTGCTGCCATCCTCGTCGCGCGCCGGCCATCCGGACACCTCGCCGCGTAGCAGCGCACAGATGAGCGCGATCGGGGAAGCAGCGGCCGTCGTCAGCGTCGGATCGTGCGAGTCAGCGACATGCCTCGGGTGCACTTCGACCAAGATCGAGCCCCAGCATTGCGTAATTGACCCGCTTGTACCCGTCCGGATGGACGGACACCGCCTGCGGCAGGATTGATTCGACTTCGTCGGCCATCACGCCGAAGTGCCGGCCACATCCCCACGCCGCATGGAATTCTGGCCTGTAGTCGAACAGGTAGAGTCCGATACCAAGCGGATGCACGCCCGTGCGAACGATGCGATGCTTGCAGCGCCGATCGGACATCGCTGTCCATGGCGCCGCCAGCGTCCCCCATAATTCCACCCGTGCCAAGGGTCAGCAGATGCAGCTTGCCCAAATCCCGCAGCTCGGGCGGCTTGTAGGGCTTCCTTGCCGGCCGGGTTTTGGCCTCGCTAGTGGAACTTTTCTCTGCACTGTCTTTCATCCCGCCATTCTACTGTCGATCACCCGGCCTCGCTGTTGCGCTCGGCGTGCTCCACGATCGCCTCCCGGAGCGCGGCCAGTTGCTCGAATTTCCTGGGATAGTCCAGGCGATAATGGATCGGTTGCTTGGCGAGGCCCGCCACCTGTTCGAAATGCGAAGCGAGGCGGGGTTTTTCTTGGACATCGAGCAGGAAGGAATGCCTCACCCATTCCAGGAGGGCGTCGACCGGGTGCAGGCGCTCGAATGCGATGCGCTCGGCACTTCCGTCTCCCAGGAAATACACCCGCCGCAACGGTCGGGGCTCTTCGCAAAACACCAGCTCCTCGCCTGCCAGAAACCGCGCCTTGGAGGTGTATTGCAGCGCCGGAGCGCTATCGATGCCCGGCGGCAAGAGCGCTTCCCGGCTGTCCTCCCACAAGCGGATGGAAGGATGACTGGGCACGATCTCGAAACCGCGGGCGGTCGCCTTCACTAACAGGCCGTCGTCGGTCAGCAGCCGAAAGCCGCAGGTGGCGAAGCTCGCCGCGAGCGTGGACTTGCCCCGGCCCGATTCGGCGACAAAGGCAATGGCGCCCCCGGCGATCTCGACGCAGCTTGCATGAAAGACAAGCTGGCCGCGCTTGCTCAAGACCAGTGGCCGAACCTGGCTCAGATAGAGATGTTCGACGGTCGCCTCGGACGCATCGGGCGCTGGGGAAGCAGACGAGATCGTCCGCCGCCGCCGAGACCTCGAAATCCGCCAGCTCCGGAAAGCGCAGCAGGTAACCGCCGTTGACGCGATAGAAATGGAGCCAGGGCGATCCGTCGCCTGCCGCCCAGGTATGGAAGGGGGCGATCCCCATCGGCGCCTGGCGGCGCCCCGTGCGTGACGCGAAAATCGGCCACTACTCGGTGTCCCGCCCGATCACCTGCGCCACGAAGCGGGAGATCTCCTCCGGCGAGGGCAGCAGCTGCGGATGGTCGTTCAATACAGCTCGCTCGATCTCCTGCGCGGTGCGGCGACCATCGCAATAGTCGAGCACGGTAACGTGTGCCGCCCCTTCCCTGCTTAAGTTCGGTACCCGACCCGGTTGCGAGCGTGCCAGCTCGTCCGGGGCCAGCAGCGCCCCATGCCAGGTCGAGTGGGTGAAGCGCTGGCCGGTCCGGGGAAAATCAACGATCCAGGCGATCAATTCGTCGGCGGGCCGCGCCATCACGGTCGCCCGGAGCGTATCCCCCGCGCTGACCCGGACAGCCTCGCCGATGGGCAGAAACGCCTGCGGCCGCCGGATCGGCCGTTCCGCGACCGGTGAGTTGGTCATCCACACCCCTTCAGCCAGCTCGCACTCGAACCAACCGGCGAGCCCGTGCATCGTGCCATCGCGGTCGACGCGCAACTCGGCCGTCCAGCGCAAGAACTCGGGATTGTCCGTTGCCAAGTCGATGTCACCCAGGTCGGCGGGCGAGCTCAGCAAGGCGTCGCGGGAGAGCTCGGCGTTATGCTTGGCGTTGACCACCAGCTGGCGCAGCCAGTGGAATTCCGTCGGTACGGCCGCGGCGCGCCAATTTTCGGCCTTGGCGTGACAGGTTTCCGATTCGACTGCCGCCAGCAGCAGCCGAGCGCGCCTCGGAATAAGCGTCTCCACCGGGCTTCAGGAACCGCCGTCGCGCGTCCTGCAGCGTGCGCACGACGCCGTAGTCGAAGCCGAAGGGGCCGACGTGGTCGCAGATCACCAGGTCGACCGGTTCGGGCAGCTCGACGCGGTGCGAGTGACCGTGGACGAAGACGCAGCGATCGCCATAACCGGCACGTGTGAGTGTCTGACGCGCCACGTTGATCATGGCGCTCGAGTCGATGGCAAATACCCGACCCGCGCCCGCCTGAAGACAGAGAAGGCCGAGGATGCCGGTGCCGCAGCCCAGGTCCGCGACGGTCCCGCCGGGACGCACGACCTGGGAGATCGCGGTCCTGAATTGAGCTAGCCGAATCGAGTCAGCGACATACCCCAGGTGTTCTTCCAACATCACCCAGCGAATGTCCGGCCAAGCCCGCTAGTGGCGGGCAAGCTCCATCCCAAGCATGGCGTAATTGACCTGCTTGTACCCGTCCGGATGAACCGATACCGCCTGCGGCAGGATCGATTCGACCTCGTCGGCCATAACCCCGAACTGTCGGCCACGCCCCCACGTTGCCTGGAATTCGGGCTTGTAGTCGAACAGGTAGAGTCCGACACCCAACGGATGCACGCCCGCGCGAACGATACGCTCTTTGCAGCGCCGGTCGGAGCCCCTGCGCCCCATGGCCGTGCCACCCTCCCCCGCGTGGGGGCCGGTGCCTTGGGTCAGCAGATGCAGCTTGCCGAATTCGCGCAGCCCGGGCGGCTTGTAGGGCTTCCTCGCCGTGCGGGCCGCAGCCTGACCAACGGAATCTGTCTTTGCAGTCTGTTTCATGCCGCTCTCCTACCTCAGGCCTCCCCTACCCCTTAAACCCCCTGGCTGGTTCAGCAGTAGCAGCTTGCCGAAATCCCGTAGCTCAGGGCTTGCCGGGCCACCGGGTTTCGGCTTGCCCGGTGGACCTCATCCTAGGCCCCGTTGTACGATACAGAGCGGGACAACTTAATCATTCTACACTCGCAGATCAGCGTCCCGATACCAGCGCATCGCATCCGAATAGCGTCCAGAGTCTCCATTCGGGTTCACCCCCATGCATCGGATCGCCGAGTTGTCGGTACAGACTCGCGAGCCTTGCAGCATCGAACCATGTGCGCCCCGATCGCGCAAGTTCACCACAGAAGTATTCCCCCATCGCCGCGAGGGGCCCGCGGAACGTTATCATGAAATCCGCCTTGGTCTGGCGCTGCAAGACCGATTCGGGGAGCAGGCCCGTCATGGCTTTTCGGTGCAGATATTTATCGGTTCGCCCTCGCAAGCGGACAGATTCCGGGGCGCAGAAAGCGAACTGCACCATTTGTGGGCTGAACAGGGGCCGGCGCAATTCGATGCCCACGCTGGCGGCGAGCCCCTCTTCGATCTCGCGAGCGTGCTGCGGGTAGGCGCCGGAGAGCACGGCGAGGAGCCCCCGCTGTCCAACGCGTCGCGTCTTTCGTGCACTGGCTAGCCAGTAACGTTCACGCCGTTCCTGCAGCAGCTGCTGCACCGCCGGCGACAGCCAGGCGAGCCAATCGCGTTCGCGACGTTCAAGACGAGCTCGGATATCGCGCAGCCGCTGTCGGGTGCCATACGGCAGGAGCGGGACCAGCCCGTAGCGGAACGCCCACCAAAGGCTCGTGACCGGACCCGCCTCGCGAACATCCGCCCGCAAGCAGGCCGCCAGGGCAGCGCCACTGCTTGGCCCGGAGCTCGGCGTAATAGTTGCGGCTCCCGCAGAGCCATTCGTCTCCGCCGATCCCGACCAGCAATACGCGGCTGCCCCGTGCCGCAGCTTCGGTCCTGATTCCCAGACCCATGACTCCGTTGGGATACGCAGGAAAGGCACGCAGGCGTGCCGCCCGCTCCCGGTACCAGGATAGAGGCTTTGTCGAAGGCGCAATCTCGTGGATTCCGAGCCCCAGATGGGCCCCCACCGCCCGCGCGTACTCCACTTCGTTGGCGTCCGAGTCGTCTCTGAACGCCAGCGTGTAGCCTTCTACCGCCGGCGCCAACAGCGTCTGCCGCCGGCGCAGATGTTCGGCGAGGGCGAAGATCGCCGAGGAATCGAGCCCGCCGCTCACTTCGCAGGCGAGCGGGCTGCGAGGAGCGAGACATGCGCCGCACGAGATCCGTGACCAGCGCCCGGTAGTACTCGACATACTCCTCATCGCTGGTACAGGGGACTGTCGCCTCCAGGTCTGGCTCCCAGTAGGCCTCTATGCGCGGACCGCGCCCGTCGACGATCATGCGGTGGGCTGCCACGAGGCGCGACACGCCCTGCCAGAAGGTTTCATCGCGCGAGTGCCACTCGTTGGCCAGAAATTCGGCGAGCATGCCCGGGTTCAGGACTTCGCGTACCCAGGGCAGCGTCAGAATCGGGTGAGGCTCCGAGGCAAAGACGAAGGTTTTGCCATCCCAGTGATAGTGGAACGGTTTGTTGCCGATCCGGTCGCGGGCGCAAAAGGCCTCTCGTCGCTGCGCATCCCATATCACCAGCGCAAAATCGCCATCGATACGGTCCACGCATTCGCGCCCCCAGAGCTCATAGGACCTCAGCACCAGTTCGGCGTCCGAGCGATTGCGAAGCCGGGCGCCGCGCGCGAGCAATTCGCGCCGCAACTCCTCCCAGTTGTCGACCCGCCCGTCCATGACGAGAACCAGGCTCTCGTCCTCGTTGGTCAACGGTTGCTGTTCTTCGAACGATTCCGGCGTGGTCCGCAGCATGCACTGGCCAAGGGCCGCCGAGCCGCGAACCCAGTGGCGAATGCCATCCGGACCCCGATAGTCCATGGCGCCGGTCATCTTCTCGATCAGCCCGGGCGGTGCAGGCGCACCGTCTAAACACAAGAAGCCGCAGATCCCACTCATGGCGAGTAACAGGTCGGTGCTGCAGCCCGAAATGCTGTCGTCGGCGCCATTGCCCGATCACCCCGCCCGGCGCAGCGCGAATCTCCAACGCGCTGCGCGCCCCACCGGCAGGACGGCTTCGCCGAAGGGTCTGTAACGCGCCAAATCGGCCGGCTGTTGATCGAGTGCCACGCCCGCGCATTGCACCCATGCGTGCGCCTCGAATTCGCCCGCGCCGGCGCGGGCGCCGAGCCGCAACTCGCAGGGTATGCCCTCGCGGCGCAGTAGCCACCATAGCACCAGCGACCGGTGCAGGCAGGAGATGCGGACCGGGCCATGGCCCGCGGCGATGCCCACGAGGCGGGAGATGGCCTGCGCACGTTGGAGCGCCGCCGCCGGCAACTCGGCCGAGCCTGCCCGTTGGACTGCGTCCAGGTCAGCCCGAAAACCGATGAATGGCAGGCGCAGCCTGGCGTAGACCAGCAGCGCCGCCGCGTGCGCGAGCTCGCGTCGCTCGTCGGGCGCCAATGCGCGCCATCGGCGCCAGTTACTCATCGGTCACCACGAGGAGCTTGCGTTCGGCAAGCTCGGCAACGAAGGCGCCCAGGTCCCTGGAGAGCACGTCCTCGGCGACGTCGTATTGTTCGAGCAGCGCCGCGCGTGCACTTTCGACGCTCCCGCTCGTGCCCAGGACCTTCCACATGCCGAGACCTACGTCGTCCAGGCCGAAATACTCACCCGTTTCCAGGTTCAGGAGTACGCCCTCATCCTCCAGTTCGGTGGCCAGCACGGTCTCGGGGATGGCAACTTTCATCGAAGCCTGGGGTCGCGTCGGCGGACGCATGAACGCTCACCGATTCTAGCCCTCGCGTATGCCCCGCGGGTGGCCGGAACGGTCAACTCCAACCCCGACTGGCGGGAAAACAGGCGCGTCCGTCGGAAGCTCGCTGGCGCGCTTCTTGCCTTGCAGATCGCTTACACTGGGCGCCAGCACACGCTGAAGATGGGAAACGGGGTGCTGAGCGGGCGCCCGGTTGCCGGGAGGCTTGCTAGAATGTCAAATCGGAGTGGTATTTCTTGTATTGATCGAGCGCCCATATCGGTCAGGTTGCGTCTGCGCGGAATGTTTGCCCTGCTGCGTTTTTCGAGTTCCGGATGGCCGGCGGCTGTCGCTGCCGGGCTCGCCTTTGCCGCAGCGCTAGCCGCGACCGCACACGCACAGACGGGTTCCGCAATTCCGCCGACGGCCGTGCCGGCGCCGGCCAGCGTCGGCAATGTAGCCAATGCCCCGGGCAACGACGTCCAGGAGCCCCCGGCGGTGAAGCCCGCCGACGGCCCCGCGCCCATCCCAGCCAATGCGCCGCGCGTAGGCCCGCTGCCGGCGGGTCAGGTTCTGGCCGATGACTATCGGATCGGTGCCCAGGACCTGCTCGAAATCCAGGTCTTCGGCATCGACGAGCTCAAGCGCGAGGTGCGGGTCAACTCGCGTGGCATCATTTCGCTGCCGCTGATTGGCCCGGTGGTGCTTGCCGGACTGACCAGCCAGGATGCCGAGGCGCTCATCGCCTCCAAGTACGCGAAGGATTACTTGCAGGATCCGCAGGTATCGGTCTTCATCAAGGAATTCACCAGCCAGCGCATCACGCTCGAGGGCGCGGTGGCCAAGCCGGGCATCTACCCGATCCGCGGCGACATCACGCTGATGCAAGCCATCGCCTTGGCCGGCGGCCAAGGGCAGCTTCCGGACCTGCACGAGGTGTTGGTGTATCGCCGCGAGGGCGGCGAGAAGGTGATGCATACCTACGACCTCGACAAGATCCGGGCCGGCGAGGTTGAGGATCCGTCGCTCATCAACGAAGACATCGTCGTGGTCAAGCGCGCGCCGGGCCGCGTGGTGTTACGCGATTCCTTCTTTGGCGACCTCATCAACATCCTGAACCCATTGAACTACCTGCCACGCGCCGGATATTGAACTTGCCTAACACGGCCAACGACAGACCCGGCTTCCCGGCGCAGGCGGGGACCTCCGCAGCGCAGCTTCGGACGTCCACGGCACTGTCGACCTACGTGCTGCCGGAGTTAATGGCGGGCGCGGAAGCCGACGAAACGATTCACCTGCGCGATCTCTGGCGAGTCATCGTCAAGCGCAAGTGGGTGTTGATCTCGGTGTTTCTCATCGTGCTGGCCACCGCGCTGGTGGTGACCATGATGGCGACGCCCATCTATCGCGCGGCGATCACGCTCAAGATCGAGCGCGAGCCGACCAAGGTCATCGACTTCAAGGGCGGCAGTGTCATGCCCGAGGAGTCCGGCGACATCGACTTCTACCGGACGCAGTACGAGCTCCTGAAAAGCCGCTCCCTCGCCGAGCGTGTCGTCGAGGAACTGCACTTGAAGCAGCCCACGGTCGCCAAAGCACAAGGCGGGGCGCCGTGGTGGTCGAGCCTTCTGCATCGGGTGACGCAAGGAGGCGGCAAGGCCCCCAACGCAGCGCCGCCACCGGACCCAGCGCCATCGGCCGGCCCCGCCGTGGCAGCGGGCGCCTTTCTGGGCGCGACGACCGTGGAGCCGATTCGCAACTCGCGCCTGGTTCGGGTGTACTTCGACTCGCCGGACCCCAGGCTTGCCGCGGACGCGCTGAACGCACTGGCAAGGAACTTCATCTCCCTCAACCTGGAACGGCGCTACGATGCATCGTCCTACGCCAAGACCTTCCTCCAGGAGCAGCTCGAGCAGACCAAGGCCAAGCTCGAGGACTCGGAGCGCGCGCTGGTCGACTTCCAGCGCAGCCAGCAGATCATCAATATCGATGACAAGCAGAACGTGCTCGCGCAAACCTTGACCGCCTACAACACGGCGGTGGCGCAGGCAACCGAGGCGCGCCTGAAGGCCGAGGCGCTCTACAACGAGTTCAAGCAGAGCCCGGAATCATCGCCGCAGATGATCGACAGCAAGTCGATGGGCACGTTGCGCGAGCAGCGGACAAAACTGCAGGTCGAGTACCAGGACCAGCTTCGCATCTTCAAACCGTCGTTTCCCAAGATGCTGCAGTTGAAGGCATCGATCGACGAGATCGACAAGAGGATCCAGGAGGAGACCCAGATTGTCATGCGGTCGATCGAGGGCGCCTACAAGGTGGCGGTGCAGGAGGAGACCAGCGTCAAGGCGAAGCTCGATGCCGCCAAGAAAGACGTGCTCGACCTGCAGAACCGGAGCATCCGCTATAACGTCCTCAAGCGCGAGGTCGAGACCAACCGGTCGCTCTACGACGGCCTGCTGCAGCGGCTGAAGGAGGTCGGCGTTGAGGGCGGCGTGGGCACCAACAACGTGACCGTGGTCGACTCGGCGCTCGTGCCCGACGCGCCCTTCAAGCCGAACCTGACGCTCAACATGCAGCTCGCGGCCCTGCTCGGCCTCGCGCTCGGTGTCGCGCTGGCTTTCTTCCTCGAATACCTCGACGACACGGTCCAGCACCCCGAAGACATGGAGAAGGTGGCGCACCTGGCGGTGCTGGGTGTGATCCCCCTGGTCAAGAGCAAGAAAGGCCATGGCGGCTCTGCGCTGCCGCTGCTATCGCATCTCGACACACGCTCGGCCTTTGCCGAGGCCTATCGCTCGGTGCGCACGGCACTGCAGTTCTCGACCCGCGAGGGGGTCCCGAAACAGATCGTAGTCACGAGCACGACGGGGCAGGAAGGCAAGTCGACGTCGGCGGTCGCGCTCGCCATCAACTTCGCTCAGGCCGGCAAGAAGGTGCTGCTGATCGACGCGGACATGCGCAACCCGGTGTTGCACAAGCTCCTGACTATCGACAACAGCCGCGGGCTGTCGAATTTCCTGTCGAGCGACCTGCCGGCGCTGGGCATCGTCCGCGTGACCTCGATCCCGAATCTGTACGTGATTCCGGCGGGACCGTTGCCGCCCAATCCAGTTGAGCTCCTGTCGGGGCCCAAGCTGCTCGAGCTCCTGGCAGAGCTGGGCATGCGGTTCCAGAACATCGTCTTCGATGCGCCACCGGTACTGGGCATCGCCGATGCGCTGGTGCTCGGCAATCAAGTCGGGGCTACGCTGTTCGTCGTGGCCGCTGGCACCACGCCCAAGGCGCACCTGCGCGCCGCGCTCAAGCGGTTGCGCCATGCCAGCGTCGCGCCGCTCGGCGCGGTGATGACCAAGCACAACCTGCGCGCTGGCGGGTACGGCTACCACAGTCAATATTACAGCTACTACCGGAGCAGCGACGATGTGCCGCGGCTTGCCTGACGCGCGCCCTGCGCCGTTTGCAAACAAAGCAAGCCACCTGCCCCGGCCAAGCACAGCATTCGCGTAGCAATGCCTGACCGCCCTGCCGCGGATCGCACGGCGCAGCTGCTCCTCTGGTTCGTCAAAGAGCCCCTGCGATACCGCACCGAGGTGCGACGTCACGACCTGCCACCGTTCGACAGCGAAGTCGTGCTCAAGCTGGCGCTCGGCCGCCGGGTTGAATTAACCGACCCGACGCTGAGCAAGGTCAGCTCCGCGACGTGGCGCGAGGCCGCCGCCGAGTACGTGCGCCAGATCTTCTTTCGCCCCGATGCGACGCCGTACCAGACGCTCGGCCTCGCGTCCGACGCAACCCCGCAGGCGATCAAGGAGCACTTCCGCCTGTTGATGCAACTCGTGCACCCGGATCGCCAGGGCGCGCGGGCGCTCTGGCCCGAGGCCTTCGCCGCGCAGGCCAATCGCGCCTACGGCATCTTGCGTCATGCCGAATCGCGCGCGGAGCTCGACCGCGAGGAGGCGGCGCGGGCAGAGCGCGCTCGTGTGGCGCAGCACAAAGCCGCGGCGGCGGCGATGACGCCCACGCAGCGGTGGCCGCCGGCCGGTCGAGCGTCTCGACGTCCGCCACCGCCCGTGGTGTTGCCAGAATGGCTTACCGCAGGCGTCGGTGGCTTCATGCGGCAGCATCCCGCGCTGGTGGCGTTCGTCGCGTTGCTCGCCGGCGCAGTACTGGTTGTGAGCGCAGTAATCTGGGATGGCGATTCGGGATCCCTGACGCGTGTAGCGCGCGCGCCGTCGGTGCCGATACCTGCGCCGGCGCCCATCGCGGCCGAACCGATGATGATGGCGCAGGAAACGGAACCGATGACCGCGGCGCGAGCTCCATCGGTTCCAAGACCCGCGCCGGTGGTCCCTGCGGTCGAACCGGCGATGACGGCGCAGGAAACCGGGCCGGCGCATGCGACCCGCGCGCCATCGGTGGCGACGCCGGCAGCAGTGCGCACCGTAGTTGGAGCGCCGATTACAAGGACGGAACCAAGAGTAGCACTCGCGACTCCTGGGCCGGCGGTGGCGACCCCTGCGCCGGCGCGCGTCGCAGCCGAACCGGCGATGACGGCGGCGGAACCAGCGCCGAAGCGCGACGTGCACGCGCCATCGGTAACGGCGGCGTCAGAATCTGGCATAGCCGTCGACCCGCCGGGAGGTAATCGCGCCACGCAGGTGGCCGTTGCAGCACCACCTGCCGCGGCAGGCAACAATATCGCGCCCACCGCGCCCACCGCGCCAACCGTCGCCGGGGCTCGGCAGGATGCCGCCCACGCGCAGCCCTCGGCCGCGACCGAAACGGCTGCGACGCAGCGCGCATCGGCGACGCCTTCCGCCGCGAGCCCGCCCAGCACTGCCGCGACGCCCCAGCCGCTCACCATGGCCGAAATCGACGCGCTATCCGCGGCGTTCGTGGACGCCTACGATCGCGGCCGCCTCGATACCTTTGCGGCGCTGTTCGACAATGACGCCGAGACCAACCTCAATCGCGGGCGCGCCGCGATCCGCAATGAATACGGCGAGCTGTTTCGGCTGTCTGAATGGCGGCGGATGCAAGTGAAGCAGATCCAATGGCGGCGCGTTGGCGAGCGGGCGTACGCGAAGGGCGAGATCGCCGTCCGGATCGCCTGGCGGGACGGCCGCGAAGTTGAGCAGCGTGTCGCCATCGATATGGAAGTGGCGCGACGCGACGGTCGTGTGGTCATCACCCGGCTCGCGCATCAGGTGAGCGCGCCTTGAGCGCGATCGGCCTCGTGCCGAAGCTGCGCCTGGGCCCCAGCGCGCTGCCGGCCATTGCGATTCTGATCGCGCTGGTGCTGGCCTGGCGCGTGATCAGTAACGGGATTGCCGCACTGCAAGCCGGCGACGTTGCGGCCTTCGGCGTGCGCCCGCCCGAAATCTCGGCGACGATGGCGCCGGAGGCGGCGTGGCGCGCGGAAGTCTCGAAGTATCCTGTTGACCACAAGGCGCTGGTGATGCTGGCGCGGGAGCTCGAGCGGCAGGGGCGAATCGCCGATGCGCGCGCGGCCATGGATGAGGCGACGCAGCTCGCCCCGGTCGAACAGCGGACGCTGCTGGAGGCCATCGCCTTCCACCTGCGCACCGGCGACGTGGCGCATGCGCTACCGTTGATGCGGCGCGCGGCGGACTTTTATCCTGGCGTGCACGAGATCCTGTGGCCGGCTTTCGCGGCCGCACTCGACGGCAGTCGCCAGGACGATTTCTTCGCCGGCGTCGCCCGCGCCAATCCGGACTGGTGGCCGGAGTTTTTCCGCTACGCGTGCCAGAAATCCGCCAACGTGGACGCGTTGCAGCGCGTGTTCGCGGCACGATCGGCGGCGGCCGTGGTCGATACCGACGAGCAGCGGTGCCTGATCGACCGCCTGCAGCGCGAGAACCGCTGGGCCAACGCCTACCAGGTCTGGCTCAACAGCCTGCCGCCGGAGCAACGGCAGCGCATCGGCTACGTGTACAACGGCAATTTCGAGTGGCCGCTGTCGGATGTCGGCTTCGACTGGAGGATTCCGGCGCAAAACGGTGTCGACGTCGCAATTGTGCCGATCGACGGCGTCACCGAACGGCGTGCCTTGCGGGTAGAGTTCGCCAACAAGCTCTGGGAAGGGCCTCCGGTGCAGCAATACCTGATGCTCTTCCCCGGCCGGTATCGGTTCGAGGGGCGCGGTCGGGTCGATGCGCTGCAGACGTGGCTCGGCGCCCAATGGGGGCTTTACTGCGTGCCGGTGAACGGCAGCCGCCCGCTGCAGCTCACCCGCGCTGGCCGTTTCATGGGATCGTCCGGATGGGAGGCCTTTGGCGGCGATTTCACCGTGGCGGGGGACTGCCCGGTCCAGCTGCTCCGCCTCGAGCTCGCCAACCCGCACGGCGCGGCGGAAATGGACGACCAGGTCACGGTGCGCCTGCGCGGCAGCATCTGGTTCAATGACTTGCGGGTGCGCAGCCTTGACTAACGCCGGTAGCCGTTCATAATGGCTTATCTATGAGGCGGTTGGCCATGTTGAACGCCCGCCCAGGAGGGCGGTAATCGATGAACATTCGCGCCGTTGCAACCGTTCTATGCTTGGCCACCGGATTGGGCACCGGGTATGCCGCTGCCCAGAACCAGACCCCGGTCGCCCGGCTGACCCATCTGCAGGGCAATGTCCTCGTGAGCAAGCAAGACGCGATGGTGGCCGCCACCAGCAATGAGCCCCTTGCCGTGGGCACCCGGGTGCTGACTACGAAGGATTCCAGCGTCCTCGTCGATTACGCTGACGGTTGCAGTATCTCGCTCAAGGAGAACGAGAGCTTCACGGTGGCCATGGGCGCTTGCGAAGTGCTGGCTGCCGCGGTCGTGCCCCTGGGTCCGGCGCCCGGCGCGATCGGCGGCGGTGTGGCTGCCGGCGCGATCGGTGGCGAACCGAACCTGGCGTGGATCATACCTGCTGCAATTGGCGGCGTCGGGCTCTACGAGGTTTTCAAGCCCGTCAGTTCCGACTGAGCACGATCGAAACGTCCTCGCGCAACGCGAATGTGGAGCCTACGGGCTCCACTTTCTTTTGGTCGTTTGCGCTCTTCCTGCTGCTGGCGCCCCTCTACAAGGCGGGCAACCGGGCCGTGCCGCTGCTGCTGCTGGAGCTGGCAGCAATCGCGCTGCTGCTCGCCCTGGTTCTCGGCCATCGCCGCACCGCGCTGCCGCGATCGCTGAAGGCCGCGCTGGCCGTATTGCTGGGCTACCCGCTGCTGCAGTTGTTGCCGCTGCCAGACGACCTATGGCGTGCGCTGCCGGGGCATGCCGCGTACGCCGCGATCGCGGAGCGCTTTGGCGCGCCGGCCTTCGAGCACGCGTGGCGGGCCATTTCGGTCGTGCCGCAGGCGACCGAATATGGCTGGCTCGCGTTGCTGCCGCCAGTCGCGTGCCTGGCCGGCGCCCAGGCGCTTTCGTCGGCGCAGGTAGTGCGGCTGCTCGTGGCGATGGCCGTCTTCAGCGCACTCGAGGGCCTGCTCGGCTTGCTGCAAGCTGCTGCGGGCCGCGAGTCGATCTTCTTCCTGGGCAACACCGATTCGTACGGCACGCCAACTGGAACGTTCGTCAACAGCGACCATTTCGCCGCGATGCTGGCAATGATGCTGCCGGTGATCGTGGGCCTGCTGGTATTCGACATTCGCCGGCGCCGGCGGGAGGGGCGGTATTCCGTTTCGGACGCGAACGTCCTGTCGCAACGGGTACTGCTGTTCGCCTCTGCCGCATTGGTCCTTCTGTGCCTGCTCTTGACGTTCTCGCGCGGCGGCATCGCGACAGCGCTCGTCGGGCTGGCGCTGTCGTCGGTGCTGCTCATGCCGGCGCGCGCCAGCCGCAGGAACACGATCCTGCTCATCGCGGGGCTGATTGGCGTGGGAATTGCGCTTCTCGTGCTGATCGGATCGGAACCCGTCCTCGAAAGGTTCGCGCCGGGTGTGCTCAGGCTCGCGAGCGCGCAGCGTTTCCTGATCTATGCGGCAACGCTGCGGGCGGCTTTTGACTTCCTGCCGTTCGGCAGCGGGCTGTCGACCTTTGCGTCCGTCTTCCCCCGCTTCCAGGGCGAAGTCTTCGGCGGCTACATCGACTATGCACACAGCGACTGGCTGCAGCTGTTCATGGAGCTCGGGCTCGCCGCACCCCTGATCGTGGTGCTGCTACTCGCTGCGTATGTGCTGCGGATGCGGGACCTCCTGCGGCGCAAGGACGGACGGAGCTTCACGCTGCTGCAGATCGCCGCCGGCATCGGCCTGGTGCCGCCCGCCCTGCATGCGATGTTCGACTTCCCGCTGCACATCCCGGCGAACGCGATGTGGTTCGCGACCTTGGCAGGCGTGATGTTGCACCCTGGGCCCCCGCCGCGCACACGCGCCATGGTCCCGGACCGGGGGCGCGTGAGCGAAGCGCGCGACGTTGGCGGTGACGACACCGCCCCCGCCACCACGACCGGGACGTAAAAGGGGCCATCCAACCTGCCCAGCACTCGAAGGCGCCGCGCGACGGCCCCGAAGGCACGCTGGTCGGCCCCGGCAATCGCGCCTTATGCCGGCATGCCTTTGGCATTACAATCGTACGCACCCCAGGATCGCCGGGGTCGGCGCTTGCTGCGGCAACCCGCCGGCAGCGCCGGGTCGTGGTTGCGCGATAATTGGCGCGTATTTTGCTCAGGCGAGTTGGATTTGGCGCCACGCTGGCCGTCCTTGGGGAGTTTCTGGCGCCGAGAAGGATTCGCAATACGATGCTTTCGGTCTATTGGCCCTTTGTCGCTGCCGCGGTCTGCACGGCCGTCCTGATGCCGGTGGCGATCTGCGCGCGCTCGATCGGCCACGACCACGGGGGCGGTATCCAGGCGGTGCACGTCGAGCCGACGTCGCGCCTCGGCGGGGTGGTCATCGTCTTTGTTTTCCTCCTGATGGTGGGGCTCGCCGCAAACCTGGGCTCGCCGGCACTTTGGGCGGCTCTGCCGCTGGCTGCGGCCGCGCTGCCGGTTGTGGCGGCCGGGTTGGCGGAAGACGTCACCCGTCGCGTGCGGCCCCGCTACCGGCTACTTGCCGCCGTGCTTTCCGCCGCGCTCGCCAGCGCCTTTGCCGGGGGTGTCGTACCGAAGGTGGATCTTCCGCTGCCTGGACGGCTTGTTGCCCCAGGCTTGGATCGTGCTGCCGCTGACCTGGTTTATGGTCGTTGGAGCCTGCAATGCGGTGAATATCATCGACGGCGCGCACGGCCTCGCCGCTGGCACCGCTCTGATCATGTTCGGCGGGATCGCGCTTGCGGCTGGGTGGTCGGGCGATACGCTGACGTTGGTGCCCACGCTCGTAGTGATGGGCACGCTTGCCGGCTTTCTGGTCTGGAACTATCCGCGCGGCCGGGTTTTTCTTGGCGATGCCGGCGCGTATTTCGTCGGCTTCATGTACGCGGAGCTCTCGATCCAGCTCATTACGCGTAACAGCGCCATCTCGGCCTGGTACGTCATCGTGCTGGCGGGCTACCCGATAGTCGATACGCTATTCTCGATGTACCGGCGCGGAATCGTGCGCCGCATGCCGTTGATGGCGCCTGACGCCCTGCATCTGCATACGCTCATATTCCGTCGCGTCACGATTCCAATCGAACGCCGGCGCCAGGACATGAACCTGCAACGCGCCAATGCGCGCGTCGCCCCGCGGCTATGGCTGCACAGCGCGCTCTTGTTTGTACTGGCCGTCCTCTTCCATGACAATACGCCGGCACTATGGGGCTGCCTGCTGGCGTACGCCGCGTTATATTTGAGCTGGTATCGATCACTGGTGCGATTCAGGCGCCGGCGAAGGCAGCCGCTAAAGGTAGCCGCGGAGCAGCGCGTTGAATTGGCGAAGCGATCGAACGCTTCGTGAAAGCACCCATCTCCTCAGCTGGGGCCACGGTACGATTCGAGTGCGCGCAGGAGCCGGACGAAGAAACATCAAATGACCTCGGGACCGGTTGCCAATATGAAATGGGGCCGGTTGCAAACTGAGCGGTACCCTGATTCGTGCAACGTTTGTTGCGTGCCGCGCGCGATCATCCCGGTCCATTGCCTGCCGTCCGAGTGTCTGCCAGGCGCGCAGATCGCGACGTTGATTATGATGATGCCGTTGCCCACTCTCGACAATCCGCGCGATCGGTTGAGGTCATTTAGGTGAAGGTTCTCGTAACCGGGGCCGATGGGTTCATTGGATCCCATCTGACGGAGGCCTTAGTACGCCGAGGGCATGACGTTCGCGCTTTCGTCCTTTACAACTCGTTCAACTCCTGGGGATGGCTGGATCGTGCGGCACCAGAGATCCGCGACAGCCTCGACGTTTTCGCTGGAGATGTTCGCGATCCGCACGGCGTGATGACAGCGTTACGCGGACGTGAAGCTGTACTGCATCTTGCGGCGCTCGTCTCAATTCCATACTCGTACCATTCGCCGGACACCTACGTCGACACTAACGTCAAAGGCACGCTCAATGTCTTGCAGGGAGCCCGGTCGCTCGATGGGATTAGGGTGATCCATACGTCGACCAGCGAAGTTTATGGAACGGCCCGCTTTGTGCCGATCACCGAAGAGCATCCGCTGCAGGGACAATCGCCCTATTCTGCTTCCAAGATCGGTGCCGACCAGATGGCTTACGCGTTCCACGCCGCTTTTGGTATTCCGGTGACCATTGTGCGTCCATTCAACACGTATGGTCCGCGGCAATCGACCCGAGCGGTGATACCGACCATCATTACGCAGATTGCCAATGGAGCCCGCCAGATCAAGCTAGGCGCCCTCCACCCAACAAGGGACTTCAGCTACGTCAAGGACACGGTAGACGGCTTTATTGCCGCTCTGTCCTCGGCCGCCTGCGATGGCGAAGTTGTCAACCTTGGCTCGAACTTCGAATTGAGCATCGGTGCAGTGGCGCAAGTTGTCGCCCAGGTCATGGATGCCGACATCGAACTGGAATGTGACGAGACGCGGCTCCGCCCGGAGGGCAGCGAAGTGGAACGATTGTGGGCGGACAACGAGAAAGCGAAGCGATTGTTTGGTTGGTCGCCAGCCTATTCAGGACTTGACGGCTTCGAACGCGGCCTGCGCGAGACCGTCGCCTGGTTCCGCGAGCCCACCAACCTTGCGGCGTACAGTCCTGGCAGGTACAACATATGACTATGCAGGTCACGATGCCCGTAGACTCGCAGTTGCTCGAGCGTCGATTCGTCGCGCTGCTTGCTACGGTCCTGCGTGGCACACAACCGGTAGCCTTGCATGAGCCCGAATTCGCCGGCAACGAATTGGCGTATCTCAAGGCGTGTATCGACACCGGATGGGTATCCTCGGCCGGCAAATACGTGGACGAGTTCGAAGATCGTCTTGCCGAGATCACAGGATCGAAGTTTGTCATTGCGACGGTGAATGGAACGGCGGCACTGCACGTCGCATTGAAACTGGCCGGTGTGCAGCTAGGCGATGAAGTTATTGTACCTGCGCTTACGTTCGTTGCGACTGCCAACGCCGTGGCTCATTGCGGCGCGATCCCGCATTTCGTGGACAGCGATCCGCGGACGCTCGGTCTCGATGCCCGCGCGTTGCGGGAATACTTGGAATCTATTGCGGAGCGTTGCGCTGCAGGTTTTCGCAACCGGGCGAGTGGGAGACGCCTGGCGGCGGTCGTGCCGATGCACACCTATGGGCATCCGGTGGATCTGGTGCATTTGGTGGAAGTCTGCCGCCAGTTCGGCCTGCCCCTGGTGGAAGATGCGGCGGAATCGCTGGGCAGTCTCTTCCACGGTCGTCATACCGGCACGTTCGGAAGGTTGGGGACGCTCAGTTTCAACGGCAACAAGATTGTCACAACCGGTGGCGGCGGCGCCATTCTGACGCAGGAAGAGCCGCTCGCCCGGCACGCGCGGCACATCACGACGACGGCCAGGCGTGAGCACCGGTGGGAGTACTTTCACGACGAAGTCGCCTGGAATTACCGGCTTCCCAACCTGAACGCTGCGCTGGGATGTGCGCAACTGGAGCGCCTGGAAAACCTGCTGACGCGCAAACGGGTGCTCGCCATGTCGTATCGCAACGCCGTCAGTGCTATTCCGGAACTGCGGTTCGCGGACGAACCTGAAGGTTGCCGCAGCAATTTCTGGCTCAATACAATGCTCCTGCGTGAGCCGTCATTTGGCATGCGCGACCGTCTGTTGGCGGCCAGCAACGACGCCGGCTTCATGACCCGACCGGCGTGGACCCTGCTTCACAAGTTGCCGATGTTCGCCGACTGCCCGCGGGCCCCCCTGTCCGTGGCTGAGCGGCTCGAAGCCTCAATCATCAATGTTCCAAGCAGCCCCGGTCTCATTCTGGGCGATGCGAGATGAAGCGACGCATCTGTGTAGTCAGCGGGTCGCGCGCCGATTTTGGGCTGCTGTACTGGCTGATGAAGGAGATTCAGGACGACCCTGCGCTAATATTGCAGGTGGTTGTTACCGGTATGCACCTTTCCGCCGAGTTCGGGCGGACATATACAACGGTCGAGGAGAACGGGTTCAAGATCGATGCCAAGGTGGAAATGCTACTCTCGAGCGACTCCCCCACTGGTGTTGCCAAGTCCATGGGGCTCGGCCTGATCGGTTTCGCCGACGCGATCGAACGGCTCCGGCCGGACATCCTGGTCGTCCTGGGCGACCGCTTCGAGATTCTGCCCGTGGCGCAGGCGGCAATGGTCGCCGGCGTCCCCGTTGCGCACATTCACGGCGGCGAGGTCACGGAAGGTGCTTACGACGATTCGATTCGCCACGCACTTACCAAGCTATCGCACCTGCATTTCGTCGCCGCGCCGGAATATGCCCGACGCGTGCTGCAGATGGGCGAAGCGCCGGAGCGCGTATTCGATTTCGGAGCGCCAGGCTTGGATCAGGTGCGGCGCCTGCCGCTACTGGACCGGGCCGCAGTGGAAGAGTACCTCGGGATGGGTCTAGGAACCCACTCGTTTCTGGTGACCTATCATCCCGTGACGCTGGCCCCCGATGGTGACCTTGCTGGAGCAGCAGAACTACTTGCGGCGCTGGATGCCTTCCCAGAGGCGACAGTGATTCTCACCGGGACGAATGCGGACACGCATGGCCGTGCGATCATTCGCCGCTTAACGCACTACGCCGATGCCAATGCGCGCCGCGTCCGATTGTTCGATTCTCTGGGCAGCTTGCACTACTTGAGTTTGATGCGGCAGGTGGACGCGGTGATCGGTAACTCATCGAGCGGTATCGTGGAAGCTCCGTTCCTGAAGACGCCCTCCGTCAACATCGGCGCACGGCAGAAAGGCCGGCTGCGCGCCCGCTCCATCATCGACTGTGCGGGAAATCGCGTCGCCATCGAGACGGCCATCCGCAAGGCGATTGACCCCGAATTTCGCGAGATCTGCCAGAGCGCCGTTTCTCTCTATGGTGCCGGCGATGCCAGCCGCCGGATCAAGGATGTTCTGGCCCGATTTCCCCTCGCGGGTCTCATTCGCAAAGCGTTCGTGGACTTGCCCGGCCCGTCCTCCGGACTCACTGGTCAGTGACGATGCGCGCGTTCATCATCGCCGAGGCGGGCGTCAACCACAATGGCTCGCTCGACATGGCAATCGATCTCATCGACAAGGCCGTTCAGGCAGGTGCCGATGCCGTAAAATTCCAAAGTTTCCGAGCGGCAAGCGTCATTTCAACCAGCGCACCGAAGGCAGAGTACCAGAAGCGGACGACAGGCGCCGACGAAACGCAACTAGACATGGTGCGGCGACTTGAGTTCGGTGCGGCGGATCATTGGAAGATTCGGGATCATTGCCGAGTCAGGGGAATCGAGTTTATGTCAACGCCGTTCGATTCAACGAGCCTGCGTCTGCTTGTCAACGAACTGAACGTGGATACCATTAAGATCGCTTCCGGCGAAATCACCAATGCGCCGTTTCTCCTGGAGATCGGGGCAACTGGCAAGAGGCTCATTCTGTCGACCGGGATGAGCGATCTGGGCGATGTGGAAGCGGCACTGGGGGTACTGGCGGCCGGCGCCATGGGTTCAATGCCGACACCCAATCCAGACGCCTTTCGTGCTGCCTACGAATCGCTGGAGGGACAGGTAGTTTTGCGAGAACGCGTCACGCTTCTTCATTGCACGACCGAATATCCGGCGCCGTTCGACCAAGTCAACCTGCACGTAATGCAAACCCTGCGGAGCGCATTCGGGTTGCCTGTGGGCTATTCCGATCACACGCGGGGAATCAGCGTCGCTGTGGCGGCCGTGGCTCTTGGCGCGTGCGTGATCGAAAAACACCTGACGCTTGACCGTAAGCTGCCAGGTCCAGATCACCTTGCTTCAATCGAGCCTGGCGAATTTCAGGCAATGGTCAATGCCATTCGTGAAACAGAGCTCGCGCTTGGCGGCGAAGTCAAAATGGCGACCAAAGGCGAGCGAAAGAATCGCGATATCGCCCGCCGGAGCTTGGTCGCCCTGAAGCCGATCAGGGTTGGCGAAGCGTTTTCAGTCGAGAATCTCGGCTGCAAGCGTCCCGGAACCGGGGCCTCACCATTCGACTACTGGAGTCTGCTTGGAAGAAGAGCAGGCCGAGACTATGCCGCCGATGAAGCTGTGGAGATCTAACATTCTCAACGCAACCGGGTCTGTTTCTGCAGGCAAAGGATGAAGATTTTCGGACTCGTCGGAACGGGTGGATTCGGACGAGAAGTCATGCCGGTTGCTCGCGAGGCACTGCGGCGCGCCTGGGACAAGGAAGGGGTTGAAGTAGTGTTCTTAGACGCCGATCACCGGGTTGGTGCCACCATTAACGGCACAAGAGTGATCAGTGAATCCCAGTTTCTTGAATCAAAGGCAGAAATTAAACTATTCAATGTTGCGGTCGCTGATCATTCAATCCGACGTCGGGTCGCCGAAAAGCTGGTGATGGCGGGTTGCAAACCGTTTTCGATTCATGCCCCAAACGTTGTGTTCGGAGAAGAGAACCTCATGGGTGAGGGTGCAATCCTCTGCCCTTTTGTAACGGTAACATCAAACACCAAAATCGGCTGCTATTTTCACGCCAATATATATTCATACATTGCCCACGATTGCATCATTGGCGATTTTGTTACGTTTGCTCCGGGAGTGCACTGCAACGGAAACGTAGTAGTCGACGACTGCGCTTACGTCGGAACAGGGGCGGTGATTAGAAACGGTTCGGAGGGCAGTCCGGTAACAATCGGCAAAGGGGCCATCGTTGGAATGGGCGCTGTCGTTACGAAAGACGTGGCGCCTTTCACCACTGTGGTAGGGAACCCAGCTGCGGTTCTCCAAAGAGACTCTTCGTCTTCTTGATCGGATGCTGACGAACGCCGTGGACTGGCACCACGTAGTGGTCGAACCCGCGACCACACTTTCGGATACGATCGTCCGAGTGGATCGCTCGGGACTGCAAGTCGGGCTTGTCGTCGATTCGAGGGGCATCTTGCTCGGCATGGTCACCGATGGTGACATCCGACGCGCCGTCCTTCGCGGTTGCCGGCTCGATGCAGAAATCAGGAAGGTGATGAATCCAACGCCCCGCACACTTCCGGTCGGCACGAGTCGCGCCGAAGCGCTCGCCTACATGCGACGGCACAGGTTCCACCAGGTTCCGCTGGTCGACAATGAAGGCAGGCTTGCGGGTCTAGAGTTGCTAGACCAGCTTATCGGCGCCGTCGAATTGCCAAATCGCGTCGTCATCATGGCGGGCGGTCGAGGCCACCGGCTGCGGCCTCTCACGGAGGATTGCCCGAAGCCGCTATTGCCCGTTGGTGACAAGCCGATCCTGGAGCACATCCTTGAGGCATTCATGGAGGAGGGCTTTCGCAATTTCTACTTCTCGGTCAACTACAAGGCGGAGATGATCACTGAGTATTTTGGAACTGGAGAAGGATGGGGAGTGCGAATCGATTATCTTCACGAATCCAGGCCCTTAGGCACCGCCGGTTCCCTGACGTTGTTGCCAGAGCGTCCGCAGCATCCGCTTGTGATCATGAACGGGGACTTGTTGACCAAGATAAGTCTTACGTCGATGCTGGAATTTCACGAACGACACGGCGGTCTGGCCACTATGGCAGTTCGTGAATACGACCTCGAAATCCCCTACGGAGTCGTCACTGTGGAGCACGGACAGGTCTTGAGCATTGACGAAATGGATGCGGCGCGGATCGTGCGCATCGACGAGAAGCCGATGCAACGCTTCTTCGTAAATGCCGGTATCTATGTCCTAAGCCCCGAATCGCTCGATTATTTGCCGGCACATACTCCCTTCGATATGCCGACGCTATTTGACCTCCTGCGTGTGCATGGACCCACAATGGCGTTTCCCCTACGAGAGTACTGGGTGGACATCGGGCGTCGCGATGAACTCGAGCGAGCTCACGCTGATTGGAAGGAGCAGAATAGATAGCGTCGCTTTCGGAGGTGGTAGTGAACCGAAGTCCGAAGATTCTTGGCGTGGTTCCCGCCCGCGGGGGAAGCGCAGGCGTACCCAGGAAAAACATCCGCCTCGTCCGGGGAAAACCACTCATGGTCTACACACTCGAGGCGGCCTCGATGGCACTGAAATTGACTCGCGTGGTGGTGTCGACGGAAGACGAAGAGATCGAGCGCGTGGCGCGCCTTCATGGCACCCAGGTGCTCACGCGGCCACCAGCGCTAGCGCGGGATGAAACACCGGGCATCGAGCCGGTGCTTCATGCAATCGATGCATTTCCTGGCTTTGACTATGTGGTGCTACTTCAACCGACTTCGCCACTCCGCCAAGCGGCCGACATCGACGGGGCAATTGAAACCTGCTTGCGCCTCGACGCCCCTGCGTGCGTTAGCGTGTGCAAATCGAGCGAGCATCCGTACTGGATATACTGGATTAACGGAGGTGGGCGCTTGCGGCCGGTGCTTAAACACCGCGAAGCCTGTGCGACCCGACAGGAGTTGCCCGCTGCTTATGCACTAAATGGGGCTGTGTACGTCGCACGAATCGACTGGCTCCGCACGAGCCATAGCTTCCTGACATCCGAGACCGTTCCCTTTTTCATGGAAAAATGTAGATCCCTCGACATCGATACCGAAGAGGATATTCGAATCTGCGAGTACCTTCTCGAATTAAGCAGCAATGACAAGCCGACGCCTCCGCCAAATCCCTGAGGATTGTAATTCTGAGCGATTCCGAACCTCCGTTTATTAGGCCTGCAACGCTGTTGCAGGGACGCCCCGCCAATGGCTTATGGGCTGTCACTGACTCCAACGTTCTTCAGGCTATCGCCAGGAGAGAGAGCGTGAGGTTTGGTCGACGAGGAGCATTGCTCAGGTCGTTGATCAGTGCTTGTTCCAGAGCTGGACTTGAATACCCGTTCGTATGGGTCGTGGGAATGGTCCACTCGCAAGACTAATGAACAGGCAGCATCGCGAATCACATTTACTCAGACGTGGGCGGGTCGCAGTTCGGGACCACCGTAGGCCGTTGGCGTATCCGCCGTTTTTCTTCGTGGGCTTCGGCGCGGGATCCGAGGCAGCTTCGTATGCCTACTACGTTGCGTCGCACCCCGAAGGTGTCGGCCGGCTCGATCAGATAGACGTGGCCACGTTCGGCGTATGGCATCGAGTCGGCCTTCTCGAGGCGGTGAGACTTTTAAACAGCGCGCTCAAGACCACCCGGTCGGTGATTGCAGCCTTGCCGCCGGAGTTCGAACGGTGGAGTCTCGATTTCCTCACGTCAACATGTATTCGCATCGCCCATTACGCATTCATGCGCACGTGGTTCGAGAATCTTGGGCGAAAGCGTGCAGATCTTCGGGAAGTAGCGTTTCTCGCCCCGGACACTCCGCCTTCGCAGCTGTTGATGCCGGCTTGCCCACGCGTTATATCCAGCATGGCCTGGTTCGTTACAGTCTCGTACTCCCCTGCTTCGACTGGGTCGACGGGCTCACTGTGGAAGAAGCGACACATTTCCGGCAATGCCTGCCGTCGGCCGTGGTCTCGCTGCAACCCTCGGCTAGCGCGGCGATGTTGCCAGCTACGATGTCCCGCGGAATCCTGATCGCATCGGTCTATGCCGCGAAGTCCGAGATGCAACGCGTCTTGACCTTTATCGATTGGGCGGCGTCAAGAGGGCGGCACGTTTGGGTCCGGCCTCACCCGCGGGAAGATCGATCATTCTGGAACGAGGGCGCGAATCAATCCCTTTTCGCAATCGAAGATCGTGATTCTTCGTTTCACGAGGCGCTAGCGAGACTCCGTCCACGATTGGCCGTCTCGTGGTTCTCGACAGCATTGGCGGATGCGCTGGCGATTGGTGTGATTCCTGTAAGCGTGAGTGCCCACGACGATATCAATGTGCTCGACATGGTTTACCCGCTCCATCGAAGATGTCTGCATTGGCCTGACGATGAAGCCAGGATCGTGAGAGTCCTAGACGACGACGACGCCTACCTAACGGAACTAGAGCGTCTACGGCGCGGCCACGACGAGGTATCCGATTGAACTCCCGCGTATTCGTCCCTAGACTTATGGACGCAGACAACAACAACCCGCAGAACACCAACGCGCGAGCGATTTTGCGGTCATGGAGCGCGAGGGACACTCGTGTCAGGACGCTTACGTACGGCACACCGGATGCCACAGTCGCCAATAATCCGTTGATCGAAATCACACGGCTCTGGCGTCGGCGTGCATGGATTGCGCACCTCTTCCTTTGCTATCTTAGGACATGCGACGCCATCTTCTATCCGGGTGTTCACGCCGCTGATTTCGCCGGGCTGCGCTGGCGGCGTCGGTTGGGTCAATCGGCGCCAATCATCGCGACCTTGGAGGGCCTCGTCGGCGATAGTCAGCGCGAGATCGAATTTTCCCGGCTGGCGGGGCATCCGGTCCATTGCCAGCACACCCCGGCGAGACTTCTGGAGCGTTTGGATGCGCTCTATCTCCAAGCAGATCACATCATTGCGGTCAGTCCATTTCTTGCGCGCATGGGAGCGGCCCGCTACGGTGATAAGTTTTCCGTGCTCCCGTTGGGCATCCACACCGAAACGTTCTACCCGGTGGCGAATCGTGAAAAAGGGCGTGAATCGCTGATCGTATCCGCAGGGCGTGTGGCCACCCATAAGCGGCCGCGAGTATTCCTCGACTTGGCGCAGCGCTTTCCTGACGCGCGATTCAAATGGTTTGGTGAAGGTTTCGATCGCCCCTCGTTGCTTGCAGAGGCAAGCGCCCGGCGCCTAACCAACGTCGAATTCGCGGGAGCAAAGCATCCGGCGGAACTTGCCCAGGAATTCCGCAATGCAGACATCTTCATCCTGCTATCGCTCTCCGAAGGTGCGCCGAAGGTGATCCAGGAAGCGGCAGCATGCGGGCTGCCTGTGATCGCGTTTGGATTCTTTGAGCCGCCTTCGGTAATCGATGGCGAAACAGGATTCCTGGTGTGGAGTGACGAGGAGTTCGTGGACCGCCTTGCGCAACTGATGGGAGATGAAGCGTTGCGCAGCGCGTTCGGCACCAGGGCGGCGAGCGTCGCGCGCGGTTGGGATTGGGAGCGCGTCGCTGAGCGGTGGGAACACCGCGTTGTCGAGTTCGCGCAGCGGCCGCTTGGCTAATGACGCCGGAGCGAAGCGTGAGGGCGAATGGGGTCGACTTTCCGCTATTTCGAATTGAGCTGGCATGTTGAGATATTTGCGGTTCCTCTTGTCCATGGGAGCTGCGCGCGGGGCGGCGACCTTGATTTCGGCCGCGACTTTGCCGTTTCTCGTCAGGGTGGTCGGAGTCGACGGCTTCGGCCGCTGGAACTACGTGCTCGCGGTCATCGGGTTCTTCGACCTGCTCGTGAATCCCGGGCTTATCGCCCACGCGGCACGCGAGGCTGCCGCGCACCGCGCGAGCGCAAATCCAATGGTGTCCGAGGTCTTCACGCTGCGCGTCCTGCTTGGCGCCGCAGCATCTTTGATCTTGACGAGCTATGCACTCGTGGTCGAAACCGATCATTCGGTACAGGTCCTGCTGATGCTCTATGGGATACCTTTCCTTCTCCTAGGAGCCGTGCAATCCGCTTATCTGCTGAGCTCGAACGAATACTTTCACTGGGCATCAATGCAGCAAATCGTTGCTCAGTGCTCGTATGCGCTCGGAGTTTTCTCCTGCATCAGAAGCGCAGCCGACCTTCCGCTCCTCGCAGCGATCTCGCTGGCCAGCATCGCCTTGTCTGCTGCTGTAGGCTGGATCAAACTGGCTGCGTTGGGATTTGGGCTTCATTGGGTATGGCGACCGAGAGCATTTGTCGAATTGCTGAAGCAGAGCGCGCCTTTCGGAGTTGCGTCGCTGGGCTCGCAGCTCTATACGCGTTCCGGTCACATCATCGTGCGCTGGGCCTTGGGCGAGACTGCGCTGGGTATTTATTCGGCCGTGATCCGACTGGCCGAGGTTGTCTACGGCTTTGTCGGCATTTTCTTCGGCGTGGTGACGCCGCGCTTGGCGGTACTGGGCGAGCGAGACCAGCAGCGACGCGAGCTGTCGTCTAAGGTTTTCCTCGCCACCTGGACAGTGGCCGTGCCACTCGCTGTTGGCGGTTGCATGCTCGCACCAGAGATCGTAGCGACAACACTTGGGCGACAGTATGAAGGTGGCGGCGATCTTTTCCGGATCGTGAGTTTCTATTTCTTGACCAACTCCCTGGCGATATTCTTCGCGGGGACTGTACTCTACGCGCTCGGGTTGCGCTACCGATACCTTTTCGCGACCATGGCCGGCGCCGTGTTCGGCGTTGTGGTGAATGTGTTGCTGATTCCCCCGCTGGGCCTTACTGTAGCGTGCCTGTCATACGTCCTCAGTCAGTTGGTGGTTGCCATTGCTGCCTGGAGGATGGCCCCGATGGAGCTTGGCAGTATGTGGCGACGCAAGCTGATCACCGGCCCCCTGGCGCGAGTTTGATCATGGCGGCCGCCTTAGCCGGCACAACTGGGCGCGGCCTTGATGTTTGGCTGCAAGTATTCCTAGGGGCAGGAATCTACGCGGCGGCGATTCTCGCGTTCGCGCATCGAGACCTCTTCGATATGTTACGCAAGTAGGAGAATCACGGCGTAATCACAATGTGGAACACTCGCCGAGAATCTCGCCCCGCCCATTGGGACGAACCTCCTGGGCGGTGCGCTGCAGGCCGCCCCAAGTAAAAGCGCACGCGCCACCGCTCTCCATGCGGCCCAATGACAGCGAAGGAGGTTGAGTTGATCATAACTACCTATTAGGGACGGCGTCGGCCCAATGCGAAGCACCTGTCAGCGACCTGACCGATAAATCATTGAACGCTCACGCCAACAGTGCATATGAAGCGGCAACTGCGACGTATCCACAGCTTACTTGCAAGTTTCGGAATTGACCCCTTGAAAACACTTCGTTCGATAAAGGGACTGCCGGTCTATCTCCACAACTTCAAGGAATTGAAGGATCAGAAGGCGAGCGCGCTGCGGGAGTTTCCGTTTGGCAAACTCTATCCCTGTCTCGAAGACCGTTTCTTGGAGAGCGGCTCGGCTAAAGGGCACTACTTTCATCAAGATCTGCTTGCGGCGAGAAGGATCTATCTAAATGCTCCAACCGTGCACGTTGATATAGGATCAAGGGTCGATGGATTTGTTGCGCACGTTGCCTCCTTTCGTTCAATTATCGTGCTTGATATTCGTCCAATGTCAAGCACCATACGGAATATCAAATTCATGCAGGCCAATTTGATGGAGCCTATATCCAATGATCTAGTCGAATTCTGCGATTCGCTGTCGTGCCTCCACGCAATGGAGCACTTTGGCTTGGGAAGATATGGAGACCCCGTAAACTATGATGGATATGTACTTGGGCTAGAAAATCTGCATCGTATACTAAGAAGGGGTGGAAAGCTTTATTTCTCCGTCCCAATTGGCCCTCAGCGAATTGAGTTTGATGCGCATAGAGTTTTCTCTGTTCACTATCTATTAGAATGTTTTTCTCAAAGGTATCAGATAGATCAGTTTTCGTTCGTTGATGATCTTGGCAACCTCCATGAAGATGTTGCACTTGCTGACATCGAGGTAGAGAAAAACTTTGGCTGCCACTACGGGTGCGGCATACTCGAAATGACAAAATTGTAATTTAGCGAAGGCGCTTCCTATTCGCAATTGTGTGACAGTCGCGTCGAGAGGATTTTTCAGCCAACGCGCGGCTAGCGAAATCGCATATCGAACCAGGCGATAATTCTTCCACGCGCGCTAAGAGGCAGGTATTGCTTGCCGGTGAGCGTCAGCGCATCCCCACCCAGTCTCCTCTTGAATTCATAAACGCTCCTGTTGCTTGTCGGATCTATCCCTTCGAGATCATAGAGCGTGCATCTGTGCTCGAATGCCCATTTCATTGCTGCCCACTGAACAGCCTCCCCGACCCGCTGCTGGCGTAGGTCGCGACTTGTCGCGCCCCAGATCTGGTGAATGGACCTTCCGACGCGAATCGTGAAAAGCCCGGACCCAAACGATGAGCCATGCCTCGCGACGAATAGTGCTGCTTCCGCGTCGCTGCCTGGCGCACATTTTAGGAGCGTCCTTACCAGCTCTTCGGAAACCCGCAGGTCGAATCCCTTTCGTCGACTAGTTTCTGCGCAAAGTGAAACGAACGAACTAATAGCGCGTGCATCTTCAGTTGTTTCAACAACTACATTTCCCCGGTCCGCGCGGCGAACTCCTTTTCGCATTTGCGGATGTAATGCGTTCCAAACAGCCTCTTCGCCAATTTCAAGATTAACCCAGATCGTTCGAGGTCTTGTCGACAACGGTGGCTTATCCGCCGTCGCGGAAGCGACTGGTACCCAGGGGTCGGTAACCAACAGAGCAAACCCGGCCAATCGTAACCTCTCCGCCAAGCCTTCGGGAGCAACCAACGCATCGGTTCCAGTAGGTCCGCGGGGGGCCCAGGCGATCCGCCCGACTCCGGGCACGCGGCGCTCCTCAAACCGCATCATCCAGAATGGTGTACCATCCTTGATCGCCATCCAACGGTAGTCGCGCATGCGTTCGACGGCGCGGCGCGCTTCGCCCCATAGCGCGGACTGCAATGGATGACCACGGAGAAATGCCAGAGCGTGGTCCCATTCATCGTTGCCGACGTCTTCCCGCCACTCGATCGGCTGTGGTATCGCCAAGCCCGTTTTGATCGAGGTGTTCATGTACTTGGGAAATCCCCATCAATCCGTTTCGACATTCGTTATTATCTTACGAATGGCGCCCTTTGCTTGGAAACTTCCCGTCGCGAATGGAAGCGAGAATACCGAATGGCATGAGGCATGGATGCGGAAGGGGTTTCCCGCGGACCCGCGCGCACTGGGCTGACCGGCATAGCTAAATCTTGAGGATTCTCTGTGTCATAGAAAAAACCGGCTGGGCGGAGTCCCACCTGGCGGGGACTATTCGCGCATTGGGGCACGAGGTGACCGTCTTCTATTATGGCTCGGGCGTTGGCGAGTTCTACGGACGATCGCGTCACCAGGAACGCACCGAGAAGAATCTAGCACTGCTGAGCCAAGCGCGTGCCCTTTGTTTGGGGGCGGGTCTGGACCTCATTTTCTGCTACGTATACGACGATTTTCTTCAGGAAGAGACCGCGCGGGCGCTGGCGAAGCTGGACGTTCCCATGGTGAATTACAACGTCGACATGGTGGCTCAGTGGTATCGCCAGTCCCTTACTGCACCGTACTTCACGATGATGCTGTGCGCCCAACGGGCCAATATGTCGCAGCTGGCCCGATACAACACTCGAGTCCTCCATTTCCCGATGGCCGCCAAGCCGACCACTGCCGGCGCGGACACTGAGCACGCGCCACCGCCTGATGCGCCTGTTACATTCGTCGGCACGCCGATGACTTACCGGACACGCGTGTTGGAACATTTGCATCGCAGCGACATTCCGCTGGCCATCTACGGAAAGTATTGGCGGGAGCAAAGACACGCTTCCGCACCGGCAACGTTTGAAAAGACCCTTCACGACGTCCGGCATTACAGCGTACCAAAGTGGCGTGCAGAAGGGTTCGAGGGGCTGCTCCGCGCTTTGCAGCGGCGACTCTCGCCAAGCCGACATACGACCGCCAGTCCGTTGCCGGCGCGCCTTTACAAAGGCTTCGCGCCAGAAGCGGTACTCAGTTCGCTGTTCGCTCAGAGCGCAATCAACCTCGGATTCACGCGCATGTCCGGCGACGATCCTACCGTGCCAGGGGTCACGCAGGTCAAGCTTCGAGACTTCGAAGTTCCGATGGCAGGAGGCTTCTATCTGGTTGAGCGGGTCAAGGAATACGGCGAGTTCTTCCGGGCGGGGGTGGAAGTCGAAACCTGGGGATCCCTGGAGGAGTTGATCGATAAGATTCGGTATTATTTGAGCCATGATGCCGAGCGAAGACGAATCGCATCGGCGGGCAGGGAAAGGGCTTTCGCCGAACACACGTGGGACAGACGCTTTGCCATGCTGTTTGCGGAGCTGGGCCTCAAAGCATGACGTTGCGGGTGCTGGTGATAACACCGTGGTTTCCCAATGACCCTGCGGACCAGTCCGGCAACTTCGTCCTGCATTCGGTAGAGGCTCTGCGCGATGCCGGTGTCGTGCTTTCTGTGATCGTTGCCCGGCCATGGACACCGCGTCCTTTTGGCTGGTTGCATCCCGACTGGAATCGCCCGCCGCTGCGCAGGGAGATGTTCGATCCCAAATTGAATATTCATGTTGCGCATTTTCCGAGCATCCCGCGCAGCTATTGGAGCGAGCTAACCGGACCGCTTTTCCGGGCTGGGACGCGCGCGTCGATCATCCGGGTCGCCCGCCAGATGACGCCCCACCTTATTCATGCGCACACGGAAACCATGGGTTACGGGGTTCTGCCCGTTGCCCGCGAGCTCGGAATCCCGCTTGTCATCACCCTACACGGGATCAACCCGGCACGCCGGCTCCTCGACACGCAGTGGAAGCAGCGGCGCCTTCGCGACGCGCTTCGTGATGCCGCGCGTGTAGTGCTTGTCGGCCAGCCCTTGCGCGCCCACTTTGGCGGCTTCGCGGAGTACGAGGACAATTTCCGGGTGGTGCCGAATGGCTTCGCCGCTCCGGATTCATATGCGGATCCTCCGCCTGAAAAGTGGGGCGCGACCCTGCGCTGGATCAGCGTTTCAAACCTTCACGAAGGAAAGGGGATTGACCTTACCCTTCGGGCGCTCGCCAGGTTACGACGGGAAGGACTCGAAAACTGGACATATGAGATCGTCGGCGGCGGTGCGCAGCGGGCCCGTCTTGACGCAATGACCGACGCGTTGGGGCTGCGGGACAAGGTAATCTTTCGCGGGAGGTTGCCTCATGACCAGGCGATGCGCCTACTTGCCAAAGCGGACGTGTTTGTGCTTCCCTCATACCGCGAAGCATTTGGCATCGCGTATCTCGAGGCGATGGCGATGGGATTGCTCGCGATCGCTGTCAGCGGTCAAGGGCCCGAGGCGTTCATCGCCCATCATAGGACTGGACTCCTCGTTCGGCCCGACGATTTCGAGGCGCTGTTCGTGGCGATGAAGACCGTGCTTGAGAACGGGCCGGAAATGCGACGGATCGCGGCTGCCGGACAACGGCTTGTTCGTACGGAATTTACGTGGGCCCGTCACGCGCAAAAGCTTTTGACGGTGTACCGGGAAGCCCTTGGTGAACACTGAATCGGGCAGCCGGCAGCCAACACTTATGATCTACATCGAGCCAACGCCCTATCTGCTGGCGTTGGTTCGCCGGATCGTGTCTTGCACTGACGCGCCGGTCGATGTGCTTTTCATCGGGGCGAATATCTCCCAGCAGTGGAATTTATCATTGGACGGTATTCCGGCGAGCTATCTGCCAGATGGCACGATAGCGGCATGCCGGTGCATTGCGAGGAAGCTTTCCTCGGCCAAGCACAGCGTGATGCATTTGGCCGGTTGGGGCCACCCAGTGTTGCTGGGTGCGATGATCGTGGCGCGCCTAATTGGCATCCCAGTAGCTGTAGAGACGGACACGGCAATACCTATCGCGCAGCCTTGGTACAAGCGCGTTGCAAAGAGACTGATCTATCCGATAATGTTTATGTTGCCTGCGGTATTTCTTCCCGCCGGCACTCGGCAGGAGCGTTATCTGCAACATTACGGTGTCCCAAAACGCCGAATCGTCGTCGCCCAGATGACGGTGGATGTCGCGGCCATCGCAAAGGCCGTGATGGCGATTCGTCCCGAGGCGAGGCGGACGCTGCGCAGCGCGCTAGGAATCGCGCCGGATGAGTGCGTCTTCCTCTTTGTGGGCAGGCTGGATCCGGCAAAAGGTATTGGGGTTATTTTGGAGGCATTCTCACTGGCGTTCGCCAAGAGAGGTGCTGTTCGGTTGCTCATTGCCGGTGACGGCGTGCTGCGCGGCATGGTGGAAATGGCAGCAGCAAACTGGGGGCGGGTTCGCTGGGCCGGGCGGCTGGCTGGAGAAGCGCTGATCGATGCCTATGCGACAGCGGACGTCCTTGTGCTTCCATCCGTATTCGAGCCCTGGGGACTGGTCGTGAACGAAGCCATGGCGGCGGGCCTCCCGGTCATTGTCTCCGAACGTGTTGGATGTGTCGATGATCTGGTCGTTGATGGGAAGACGGGCATCGTGATCGACGCAGATAGTCCTCTCTCTCTTGCGAGAGCTATGATGCGACTCGCAGACGACGCGTCGCTGCGACAAGCGATGGGCGCGGAGGCGCGGCAGCGAATCTCGAACTGGACCATCGAGGCCGAAGCGAGGATCATCGTCGGAGCCTGGCACCGAGCGTTGCGGTCATGAAACGCGATTACTGGCTTCTGCTATTTCCTTTGGCCGTGATGTCGTTCGTGGCACCCGTTGTCACATATTTCAACCTGATCTTCACGACGGGTACGCGATGGGTGGCAATCGCGGCACTCGCGTTGGTACTGATCGGGACCGGTCGCGCATTTTCCGTCCTGCGGCAGAACGTCGGCCTGGCCGCTCTTGCCTATGTGAGCTGGTGTCTTCTGACCTACTTCTGGTCGGAGGTGCCGGATCTGACATTACTGAAATCCGGCGCGCTCGTGCTCGTCAGCATAGGTCTGTTCGCAGCCGGCCAGTACTGGGTGGTTCGATTCGGCTGCGAGCGGGCGCTCAGCTATCTGTTCCCCATTCTTGTCCTGGCGTTGTTCGCCGGGGCATTCGGGCAGGAAGCGATCGAGCAGTCGGAAGGTCTCACGCTCTATGAAGGGCTGACGGGAAACCCCAACATGCTGGGTTCCTTGATGAACATGTCGGTTCCCTTGCTGCTTTGGCAAAGCTACCGCTACCGGGGCAACCGAAGGCGGCTTATCTTGTGGTTGGGTCTGCTTGGCTTTGTCTTGGGGGCGTTGCTACTTTCTGTTGCGCGATCGTCGATTATTGCAGCGCTGATCACCTGTGGTGCGTTTCTGGCGGTTGTCGGCATTAGGCGTATCGCGCTGCTATACACATTGGCGGCAGTCCTCCTGATCGGCAGCTTTATGGCGGCCCCGGCATTATACGAAACGCTCGACCAACACTACGTCCGTAAGGCCCCGGAAGGCACGAAGGCAGAGATACTCAGCTCAAGGGAAGAGATCTGGCAGGAATCCTACGAACAGGCCATCAAAGGCGGATTTATCGGGGGCGGTTATGGAGTCACGATTGGCGATATCGATTTCGGAGGAGGTCTGACAGCTGTCGGCTATGGCCGGGAGAAGGGCAACTCGCAGTTGGCCATCATAGAAGAGACCGGCATCTTGGGCCTGAGCTTGTACGTTATGTTCCTCGTCCTCTTGTTCCATAAGGCAACTCTGTCGGTGCGGCAGTCCGTTGACCCCGAAATGAAGTGATGGCCGCGATCTTGCTTGGCGCGCTGGCCGGCCAGACGGCGCAGTCACTGTTTGAGGCTTGGTGGGTGGCCCCGGGTTCTCCGGAAGCGGCCTATTTCTGGGCCATGAGCGGTGTGGCAGTCGGATTGAGTCTCGAGATGCCGAAAGCGCGTGATCTCCCTGAAGCGCGCCGCCATGTATCCGCTTCCGGAGCGATTTTGACAGGATCGCGGCACCGCACATCGTGACATCTGAACGAGCCCAATGATCGATCGCCTGGTCTGGAAGCGGCGTGTTGGCAGGGCACTTCGATGGATCCCACATCAGCCTTTGCGGAAGATCGTGTTGCTGTACCACGCCGTGGGCTCGGGCCCGACTGCGACAAACGTGGAGCAGTTCCGCAGCCAGATGCATTGGTTGGCGGGAGTGGCGAGTATCGTTCCCATCGACGCCCTGCTCAATGGCGCGACCTGCACGGGCCCCGCGGTTGCGATCACCTTTGATGACGGATATTCGGGTGTCTACGAGGGGGCGCTTCCCGTACTCGCCTCGATGGGTCTGCCGGCGACCGTGTACGTGAACACCGGCTGGATAGCGCGAGGGAGAGGCGCGGCCGGCGCGCCCCGAGATGGGGCATCACCCGGGTGAGAGGTTCTTGCGCTGGTCGGAAGCCGAAGCGCTGGTCCAGGCAGGGTGGACGGTGGGTTCGCACGGCGTCGACCATCTGGATCTCACCAGCGTACCGGCCGACATTTGCGGGCAGCAACTTGTCCGATCCCGGGACGAAATCAGCCGGCGCCTTAAGGTCGAATGCGTGCACTTTGCGTACCCATGGGGTCGCTCCACAACGAAGCTGCGCGCGTTGGTGCGTCAATGTGGTTATCGCTATGCTGCAGGTGGCCGGCACGGGCCGCTACGACCGGACTACGACCCGATGGCGTTTCCCAGGATCAACGTTGCGCAAAACTATTCGCTGGAAGACTTCCGGGCCATTGTGCGCGGAGACTGGGATTACCTCGGATGGGTACAGCGCGCGAAGGGTTGGACTCCGTGAAGGTGCTCGTCAACGCCATCTCGATCAAGGAGGGAGGTTCGTTGGTGGTTCTGGAACGGCTGCTCGCTGCCATGACCGCTCAAAGACGCGACATCGAGTGGCACGCTGCGATCCATCCTGACGTGGCGGCAAGATCCGTACTACCCGAAGCCGTGACCCCCTGGACATTTCCACAAATCGACCGCTCGCCTGGTCACCCGATCTACTGGTATGAGGTCGCCCTGCCGCGGCTCGTTCGGCGCATAGGAGCCGAACTCCTGTTCTCACAGACCAACTATCTACCACGTCGAAGGACAACGTGTCCGACGCTACTGCTGGAACAGCATGCCGGGCACTTTTCCCCAGAATTCAAGCAATTGATGGAGCGCAGTCTCGCAAGCCGGTTATCGATCCGGGCGTGGCGGAGCAAGGATGCGTGGGTGCGCAATTCGGTGCAAAAGGCCGATCGGGTGATCGTGCAGACGTCGGCGCTTGCAGATGCAATTCATGCCCAGGCCCAAGTTCCCGAAGAGCGGCTCGAGGTTGTTCCTCATGGACCTGGACTGGTTGCGCACGCCGGTGCACCTCATCGGTGGCCAGAAGGAAAACTATGGCGGATCGGCTATGTGACGAAGTTCGGCGTACAGAAGGATTTCGCGACGGCTTTGCGAGCGCTCCGGGAATTGATCGTCCGAGGTCGGGCCGCGACGTTGCTTCTGACTCTGGATCAGGCGGTTCCAGGCGCCGCCGCGGTCAGACACCTGATCGCGGAGCTCGGTGTCGCCGGAAGCGTAGAGAACCGGGGCGAACTCGGCGTTGAGAGCATGCAGTCGCTCTATGATGGTCTCGACGCGTTCGTATTCCCGTCGCTGTGTGAGTCCTTCGGCTTTCCGCTGGTCGAAGCAATGGCGAGGGGTGTGCCCGTCGTGGTCGCGCGCACGCCAAACAATCTCGAGATCGCCGGTGCCGGCGCGCTTGCTTTTCCATGTGGAGATTGGCGTGCCCTGTCGGACGTGGTCGAATCGATGATGAGCGATCCGGCTCTCTATCGGGCACAGGCAGATCGCGGCTTGGCGGTCGCCCGCGGGTACTCCTGGAACCGTGCCGCACTCGGCACGCTCGATGCGATCGGGCGCACGCTACGGAGGTAGAGCGCGTGCACAAAGACGAGGGGACGGAAGTGCGCGGGTCGGCTGGATTGCAGGCCCGTACCGCGGACCATTACGACTCACATCCCTTCGAGTTCTTGACCGCCGAGGACGAGGAACGGATCGAAGAGTGGCAACCTCGGCCGTTTCGCCGCTTTGTCGAAAATTTTCTCCAGCCCGGCCAGTACATCGCAGACATCGGTTGCGGCCCGGGCCGCGCAGCCCTATACCTGACGCGATGCCGCTTCGCGGTGATTGCGCTCGACATCAGCTTCGCCTCGCTGCTCCTCGCGCAGCGCCGCGCGCCAGATGCAGCCTACGTCGCCGCGACCAATCTCCGGTTGCCACTGCGCGACGACTCGTGCGATGCGGTCGTCTCCGACGGTGTGATCCATCACACGCCCGACCCATTACGCGCCTTCACTGAAGACGTGAGGGTGCTGAAGCCTGGCGGCCACCTCTACCTCGCGTGCTACAATCGGCATGGCTATTACTATTACGCCTACACCTACTTCGGTGTGCCGGTACGCTGGCTTGCCAAGCGGCCATGGGGCCGAGCGCTGGTTCATGTAACGCTGCTGCCGATCTACTACCTTGTTCACCTGGTGAAATCCGGCGGTAAGCGCACCTGGCGCGGCGCCAGCCACTTCTTCTACGATTATTTCATTACGCCACGCGCTTCCTTCCATTCCAGGGACCAGATCGAGGGTTGGTGCAGGGCCGCTCGCCTCTCGGTGCTCGAGTACGATCCAGATCTCGGCAACGTGCATGCGTTCATCCTTCGCAAGCACGGTACATCGCCATAGGGCGTTGTGGCACAACCTGCGCAACGACAATTGAAGATCTGCATCGTCTCCTCCTGCGGAGGCCACCTAACCGAAGTTCGCTGCCTGAAGCCGGCCTTCGAGGGATATGAGCATTTCTACGTCCTCAACGACAAGGCCCTGCTCCCCGCCGACATGGAGGGCAAGACCCTGTTCATTACCCACGCCGAGCGCGATTGGCGAATCCTCAAGAACGTATGGGAAGCGATCTCGATACTGGCTAGGGAGCGTCCGCAGGTGATCCTGAGCACGGGTGCCGGTCCGGTCGTGCCGTTTGCGCTGATTGGGCGGCTGTTTTTCGGGACCCGTGTCGTATTCGTCGAAACGATCACGCGCATCGACCGACCGTCGCTGACCGCCAGGTTGATGTATTACCTCGCGCACGACTTCTTCTATCAGTGGCGGGGCCTGCGCCGCTTCTTCCCCAAGGGCCGTTATGGCGGAGCGCTGTTGTGAGCACGTTCGTTTCCGTCGGAAATACAACGCAGCCGTTCCGCCGACTTCTCGACGGCGTCACGGCCATTGCCCGCGAACTGCCGCAGCCGGTGTTCGTGCAAAGCGGCAGTACGCTATTTCATGCCGAAAGCTGCGAGAGCGCTCCGTTTCTCAACATGACTGAATTCCAAAGCCGGGTCGGTCGATCGAAGCTCTTGATCATGCATGCAGGCGCTGGATCGTTGATCACTGCTGTGCGGGCAGGCAAGGTACCTGTAGTGATGGCACGGCGTGCCCGCCACGGGGAACATGTGGACGATCACCAGGTCGAGTTCGCGCGCGAACTCGACCTGACCGGGCGCATCGTCGTAGCCAACGAGCCGGCGGATCTCCTGTCCGCAGTGCGCGAGGCATTGACACGGCAGGAAGGTGCGCGTTGGGCCGGACCGGCGCCGGCGATGATCGGAATGATCGCCGATGTGCTGCACAGCTATGCGAACCGGTAGGATTGCCTACCCGGCTCCGCGGCGCGACGTTCTGGTCGCCTCCGCCGCCAGGAGGGGCCGTTGGTAACCATCCTGGGCATCAATGCCTTTCACGGCGACGCCGCCGCATGCCTGGTGCGCGACGGCCGACTGGTGGCAGCTGCTGAGGAGGAGCGCTTTCGCCGCCTCAAGCATTGGGCCGGATTCCCTGGCCAGGCGATTCGCTACTGCTTGGACGAGGCCGGCATCCGCCTGTCCGACGTCGATCATATCGCGCTGAATCAGGACTCGACGGCCAACCTTGGGCGGAAGGTTGCATTCGCCCTCTCCCATCGGCCGCACCTGGACATGGTGCTAGACCGGATTCGCAACCGGCACGATCGGGCCAGTGTGGAGACCCAGTTAGCCACGGCTCTCCCTGGGGAGCGGTTCCGCGGCAAGGTACATGCAATCGAACACCATCTTGCGCATCTGTCTTCGGCGTTCCACGTCTCGCCGTTCGGCGAAGCGACGATCGTGTCGGTCGACGGCTTCGGTGATTTTGCGAGTGCCGCCTGGGGAATCGGGCGGGGAACGCAAATCGAGGTCGAGGGCCGTGTCTACTTCCCGCATTCCCTGGGAATCTTCTACGAGGCCCTCACCCAGTTCATCGGGTTTCCGCACTACGGGGACGAGTACAAAGTGATGGGACTCGCTCCCTACGGGCGGCCGCGGCTTCTGGGCGAAATGCGGCGCATCGTTCTGCTGCAGCGTGATGGATCGTTCCGTCTGAACCTCGACTATTTTCGTCACCACCGGGAGAAGATAGACTACGAGTGGGAAGATGGATCGCCGACCGTGGCTGCGTTGTGGACGCCGGCGCTGGAGGACCTGCTCGGACCTGCGCGCAAGGCCGACGAGCCGCTCGCCCAGCGCCACCAGGATATCGCGTGCTCGGTGCAGGCGATGTACGAGGAGGCGTTTTTTCACCTGCTTGCTTCACTCCACGCACGGCACGGCGTTGAGCGCATCGCCATCGCCGGTGGCTGCGGCATGAATTCCGTCGCCAACGGTAAGGTGACATTGCGCTCTCCGTTCCGCGAAGTTTACGTGCCGTCGGCGGCTGGCGACGCGGGCGGCGCGATCGGCGCGGCGTTCAGTGTCTGGCACGGCCTTGGCGGGCGGCGAGGTTTCGTGATGGACCATGCCTCCTGGGGGCCTGCGGCGGATGACGGGGAGATTCGAACGCTGCTCGAATCCCGAGCCGCCGCCCTTGCAGATGCGACGTGTGCGATCGAGCACGTTACGGACCGAGGGGAACTCTGCCGCCGCACGGCAACCGCAGTAGCGGATGGCCGGGTCGTCGGCTGGGTGCAAGGCCGGATGGAATGGGGGCCGCGGGCGCTCGGCAATCGATCCATTGTCTGCGACCCGCGACGGGCCGATATGAAGGATGTGCTCAATCTGAAGATAAAGCGTCGCGAATCCTTCAGACCTTTTGCGCCATCGATACTGCGTGAGGCCGTGCCAGAGTGGTTCGAACTCGATGGCGACGTACCATTCATGACGCAGGTCTACCCGATTCGCGCCGAGCAGCGCGCGCGCATTCCTGCCGTCACCCATGTGGACGGATCAGGGCGCCTGCAGACGGTGAGTCGGGAGGCCAATCCGCTGTATTACCAGCTGATCGAGGCCTTCCGCGAGATATCCGGCGTACCGATGGTGCTCAATACCTCGTTCAACGAGAACGAGCCCGTCGTCTGCCGGCCGGAGGAAGCGTTGGAGTGCTTCCTGCGGACGCAAATGGATCTGCTGGTGATGGGCAGTTTCATGGTCCTGCGCAAGCAGCACTGACCAGTGGCCAGAGCAGTGGAGCGAGGTGATCCCGGATATGCGTACGAGAACGCGGACTTCACCGGTGCGCACTCCTATTTGCTGCCCGCCCTTGCGCGCATTCTTGACGCGGCCCGCCCGCGGCGTCTGTTCGAGGTCGGCTGTGGCAACGGAGCGGTAGCGAACTGGCTGCACTCACGAGACATCGAGGTTACCGGGATCGATTTCAGCGAAAGCGGGATTGTGGAAGCGCATCGTGCCTATCCCGGGCTCCAACTTGCAATTGGCTCGGCCTACGACGACCTTGCCGCCTCGTATGGCCAATTCCCCGTAGTCATCAGTCTCGAGGTCGTGGAGCATTTGTATTTTCCACGCAAGTTTGCGAAAACCGTTTTTGGCCTCCTTGAGCCGGGCGGTATGGCAATTATTAGCACGCCCTATCACGGGTACTTGAAGAACCTCGCGCTGGCGCTGTCGGGGCGAATGGACGCGCATTTCACCGCGCTCTGGGATGGTGGTCATATCAAGTTCTGGTCGGAGCGGACGATGCGCATTCTGCTCGAGGAGGTCGGCTTCGAAAAAATCGCTTTTCGCGGGGTGGGGCGCATCCCTTTGCTCGCCAAATCGATGATCGTCACCGCGGTGAAACCGCTGGCCTGATGCGCATCGTCTTCGTCAATCGCTTCTACGTACCGGATCATTCCGCTACCAGCCAGATGCTGACGGACCTTGCCGTTGCACTGGTGGCGCGTGGCATGGAAGTTGGCGTGGTGACGAGCCGCCTAAGATACGACAGTCCGGGGGCCTGCTTCCGTCGCGCGAGACCCTCGACGGCGTTAGCGTGTACCGGGTGCGCACGTCGGCATTCGGGCGCAGTACGCTGGCGGGGCGCGCCATCGACTACGCAAGCTTCTACGTAGCCGCCGTGGTGCGGCTGCTCACAATCCTGCGACGGGGAGACGTGGTAGTGGCCTTAACGGATCCACCGCTGATTTCGGTTCCGGTGGCCTGGGTCGGCAGTATTTCTGGCGCTCGGAAGGTGAACTGGCTGCAGGACATTTTCCCGGAAGTGGCCGCCGAGCTCGGAATGGCTGTAGCGCGCGACATGTCGGGGCGAGTGTTGACATGGCTGCGTAATGGCTCGCTGCGAAAGACGGAAGTCAACGTCGTGCTCGGCACGCTGATGCGCGAACGCGTCACGGCATTGGGCGTCGATCCGCGCATGATCGCCGTGATTCCGAACTGGGCGGATGGAGCGGCAATAGGGCCCGTCCCTCGAGACGCAAATCCGCTACGCACAGAATGGAGGCTCGACGGCAGGTTTGTCGTTGGCTACTCAGGCAACATGGGACGGGCCCACGAGTTCCGCACCATCGTCGACGCGGCGACGGCGCTGCAGGGCGAGCGGGACATCGTGTTCCTCTTCATCGGCGGCGGTGCGCAAGAGGCGCCGATCGCCGCTGCCGCCGCGGAGCGCGGCCTCCCCAACGTGCTGTTCAAGCCCTACCAGCCACGCGACCGCCTTGCACAGAGCCTGGGCGCGGCCGACGTGCACCTGGTGACGTTGCGGCCTGAGCTCGAGGGGCTGGTCGTGCCGAGCAAGTTCTACGGTATCGCTGCGGCCGCGCGACCGGCCATTTTCATCGGCGACCCGGAAGGCGAAATCGGGGCAGAGATTCGCGCCGTGGATTGCGGACGGTGCGTGCGTCAGGGCGACGTGGGGGAGCTCGTGGCGGCCATCCGGGCCTTGCGCGATAGCGCGGAACTACGAGAACGGATGGGACAAAACGCGCGCCGCATTTTCGACCAGCGGTACGACAAGCCGATCGCTATCGAGAGCTGGTACTCCCTGCTGCGCGCGGTCGGCGAAGGCCGGGTCGGGCTGCATTCGACTCAGCGCTCACATGCAGCCAACCGTTAGCCCCATTGAACTGCACCGAGGTTTTCATGCTTATGAAGTTTAAGCCCGGGGCGATGACGCAGGGACCAACAGAAAATCCGTAAATGATCTATTACCGAGAAGGTCTTCCTTGCCAAATCGCATCAGACCACTCGCAGAGATTCCGAATAGTAAATAGTCGCTTCCTTGCAAAATGTCGAACGTCTGTCGGTTCCCGTGTGTTCTGGGCAGGATCTCGCACACGATTATCGGCTTGAGGGTGCGCAATACCTTGGCGGCCCCCTTCAGCACGTTGGCCTCATAGTCTTCAACGTCTATCTTGATCAGCGCGCGTATATCTTTTTCTGACAAGACGCTGTCGAGTTTCCTGGTGCTAACAACATAGGTCTTGTGCGCCTTTGAATGTTGCCAGGAGTCCGTTCTTAACGTGGCGGTCGTCTCCTCCTCCAACTCTCCCTTGACGATTGGCAGAAATATCGTTGCTTCTCCGTCCTCGTCACCGATTGCGGCATTTATGACATTTGCGGTAGACACATTGTTTTCTGCATGGAACGCAATGCACTTCCTATAGATGCTGGGAATCGGTTCGTACGATTGAACCTGTAACGTCGGAATTACCTTCTTCGCCAGCACGGAATACAAGCCAATGTTCGCACCGATATCGATGAAGATGCTTGATCGTGGCAGAAAGTGCTTGACGACATTCCATGTATAAGGCTCGAATCCGGTAACGCCATTCCAGTAGATATTGCTGCAGATGCCAACCCCAACGTCTCGTGGAAAGTGAATCTGCATACCGTCGTAGCTTGGCGCGGCCCCATTCACCCAAACCTTCATTTTTATTTGTCGGCTTATTAATTCACAAACTCTTTTGGCCCCTCAGGCATCCGACGCCCCGCTATAGGTCGTTTGTAACATATGAATTGTCGTACTACGTTGGCATTCGGCGCTGCCTTGCTCGTGGTAATTTCTATTCGTGGCAGAAAAAAGATTGCCGTAGCGAGTAGCGTCGTTGTTCTTCGTACAGCACTCTGCATCATTAGCGGACCAACGCTCGCCTTGTTCCCACTATGGCGCCGAGGAGCAATTTCTCGTGCGTCGACCTGTGCGGCCTAACGTTTCACTTCGCTGTCTTGGCTACTTTCGGCCTGACTGATCGCAATTGCGATCTCAATATCCCTTGTCATGTTCTTGGCCGGATCCATCACTTCGTTGGATTCGCGACTTTCGCATCTACGCCGAGTTCGCGCAACGCCTGATCGGCATCGCGCGCAGACTCTATGTCGACGAGCCCTTCGGGGTCGACTTGAAAGAGACGGTTTACGCCCTCGACAGCACCACGATCGACTTGTGCCTGTCAGTTTTGCTTGGGCACCGTTTCGCTCGACCAAAGCGGCCATCAAGCTGCACACGCTGTTGGATCTGCGCGGCAACATCCCGTCGTTCATGCATATCACCGACGGCAAGTGGTACGACGTCAACATCCTGGATCATTTGTTGCCCCAGCCTGGTGCGTTCTACGTCATGGACCGCGGCTATCTCGACTTCGCCCGCCTGTACCGCTTCCACGAGGCCGGCAGCTTCTTTGTGACCCGCGCCAAGTCGAACCTCAAAGCCCAACGGCGCTATTCCCATCCGGTCGATCGCAGTACCGGCCTGATCTGCGATCAGACGGTGACGCTCACCATCTTCTATTCCCGGCAGGGATTCGAGGCACCCCTGCGGCGCGTTCGCTTCAAGGACCCCGAGACCGGCAAAAAGCTGATCTTCCTCACCAACAACTTCGCGCTGCCCGCGCTGACCATCACCCAGCTCTATCGTCAGCGGTGGCAGATCGAACTGTTCTTCAAATGGATAAAGCAGCATCTGCGGATCAAGTCTTTCTTCGGCACTTCGGAGAACGCGGTTAAAACCCAGTTCTGTATCGCCGTCTCCGCTTACGTGCTCGTTGCCATCGTCAAGAAGCGGCTAACCTCACCGCCTCGCTCTATATTAGTTAACTAGCTCGCGCACGAACCCCCGCGCACAATTAGTAGTTTTCGAGTTTATGTGGAGAATTGTCTTTTGAGGAAGGCGGGGTGGTCATGGTATGAGTTGATTGTGTAGAGCAACGAACCCTTTCACGGAAGGCACGCCATGTCCGAGAGGCAGCTTAGAGCAGTCCGGCCGCGGATAGAAGCACTGGTGTACAGGACCGGGATTTGCTCAAGGCGCTGGTCAAGGAGGCGCTGGATCAGGTTCTGCAGGCTTTAGATGACGGAGTTCTTGGGACCGCGCCGGGTGCGCGCAGCGGCTCTCGGCAGGGTTACCAGGCGGGGTACTACGAGCGGAGCCTAGAGACGCGAGTGGGGAGGATCGAGCGGCGGGTGCCGCGGGGCGCGGCGGCAATAACATGCATGCCTCGCCTACCTACAGTTTCGTCATTTCAAGTATGCCACAGCCGAAGTAACAACCAACGTTTTGCTCGACGTCGATCTCGGTGAGTAGAACGTCTTCGTGTAGATCCCCAAGATCATCTACAAATGAAAACTGGTCTAATTTATATTTTCCCAAAAAACATTCCAGTAAATAGCGGACAGAGAACACTCTATGAGCATCAAATTCAATTCGCTGCGGGCCAATGGGAACAGAAAAATAGAGCTTTCCACCTTTTCTTAGTATGCGGTATAGGTTTTCTAACCCAAGAATGTATCCATCGTAGTTCACCGCGTCTCCATATCGCCCCAAGCCGAAGTGCTCCATTGCATGGAGACATGATAGTGAATCGCAGAATGCAGTTAGATTCTCAGATATACGCTCCATCAGATCTGCCTGAATGAATCTAATATTTTGCACGGTGCTGGATTGTGAACGGATATCAAGGACAACAATCGAACGAAACGACGCGACATGCGCAACAAAGCCATCAACTCTTGATCCGATGTCAACGTGTACGCTTGGAGCGTTCACGTAGATTCTTCTCGCCACAAGCAAGTCCTGATGAAAGTAGTGCCCCTTAACCGAACCGCTTTCCAAGAAGCGGTCCTCAAGGCACGGCCAGGGCTTACCGAACGGGAATTTGGTCAGCGCGCTCGCTTTTTGATTGTTCAACACCTTGAGATTACGTAGATAGATCGGGAGCCCCTTTATCGAACGGATTGTTCTCAGCGGGTCGATGCCAAAACTTGCAAATATGCGGTGGATACGTTGCAGCTGCTGATTCATAAGCAAAGCTTGGAGACGATTATTTTCTTAGCAGGAATCTCGAACTGGCGACGAATGAGAAGGGAAGTGATTGTGCCATGCCCAACCGGAATGACCTTGCGGTGTGACGCCTTATATCTAATAGAATCGTTGGCCTGCCGCCGCGAGCCGCTCCAGCGCCGGCGCCGGCGTCCAGTAAGCACCGCCGAAGCGGGCGCGCAGCGCCTCGATGCGCTCCACCACACGCGCAATGCCCAGCTGGTCAGCGTAGTACAGCGGCCCACCCCTAAAACGCGGGAAGCCGTAACCGGTCAGCCACACGACGTCGATATCCGAGGCGCGCTCGACTACGCCTTCGTCGAGGATTTTCGCCGCCTCGTTGATCATGCCCAGCAGACAGCGTTCGACGATCTCTGCGGGCTGAATCGGGCGCCGTTCGATGCCGCGAGCGCGCGCGTGCTCGATCAGCATCGCCTCGACGGCCGGATCGGGCAGCGGCCTGCGACTGCCCTTCTCGTAGCGATACCAGCCGGCACCGGTCTTCTGGCCGAGGCGCTTGGCCGCGACGAGTTGGTCAAGCAGATCGCAATCCCGTCCGAGTTCGCGCAGTTGCCGCCGCAGATTGGCGTTGCGCCAGCCGATGTCCAGTCCCGCCAGATCGCCGACGGCGAGCGGCCCCATGGCGAAGCCGAAATCGACCAGGGCGGCGTCGATCTGCTGCGGCAGCGCGCCCTCTTCGAGCATGAACAGGCATTCGCGGGTGCGCGGCACCAGCATGCGGTTGCCCACGAAGCCGTCCCTGCCCTTGCACAGGATGCCGACCTTCCTCAGGCGCTTGACCAGCGCGACGCCCGTCGCCAGTGCCTCATCCGACGAGTCGTCGGTGCGCACGATCTCGACCAAGCGCATCACGTTGGCCGGGCTGAAGAAATGCAGCCCGATGACGTCCTGCGGCCGGCGCGTGAAGTGCGCGATCTCGGCCACGTCGAGATAGGAGGTGTTGGTCGCCAGCAGCGCACCGGGCCTGGCGGTGGCATCGATTCGGGTGAAGACGTCGCGCTTGACGGCGATGTCCTCGAATACCGCCTCGATCACCAAGTCGGCGCTGGCGATCGCCTCGATGCCGGTGGCGCCCCCGAGGCGAGAGAGAACGGCCGGCACGGCCGCCGCAGCGATGCGCCCCTTCGCGGCCGCGTCCTCGTAGTGTGCGGCCAGCCGCTCCCTGGCGCGCGCGAGCGCGTCCTCCGCGGTTTCGATCAGCGTGACCTTGAGGCCGGCATCGAGCAGCGCGATGGCGATGCCCTGCCCCATCGTGCCGGCGCCGATGACCGCCGCCGTGTCGAGCGGCCGTGGCGTGGCGGCTTCGACCCCGGGCGGCAGCTTGGCGGCCTCGCGCTCGGCGAAGAAGGCATGGCGCAGCGCCTTCGCCTCCGGCGTATCGCGCAGCGCCAAGAAATCCGCGCGCGCCCGCGCCACCGCTTCGGCAAACGGCATGTCGATTGCCCGCCGCACCGCGGCGACGATCTTTTCCGGGGCGGGCTCGCCGCGACGCTTGCGGGCGGCCTTCTCGTGGCGCTCGAAAACCCCGGGCTCCACATTCGGCAACGGCCGGCTCGCCGTGCGCCTCGGTCCCGCATCGGCGGTCACGAGGCTGCGCGCGAACGCAACCGCCGCCGCTCCCAGGTCGGTGGCGACGATCTCGTCGACGAAGCCCTGGAGCTCCGGCGTTTCGACCCCGCGCGGCTTGCCGTCGAGCATCATCGACAGCGCCGCATCGAATCCGACCAGGCGCGGCAGACGCTGGGTGCCGCCGGCGCCTGGCAGGAGACCGAGGTTGACCTCCGGCAGGCCGATGCGCGTGCCGCGCGCGGCGATGCGGTAGTGACAGCCTGCAGCCAGCTCGCAGCCGCCACCGAGCGCAGTGCCATGGAGCGCGACGATCACCGGCTTGGCCGTGTCGGCAAAGCGCTGAATCACATCGGTCAGATGCGGCGGCTGCGGCGGCAGGTCGAATTCGCGGATGTCGGCGCCGGCACAGAATGTTCGACCGGCACAGGCGAGAACGATCGCCCGTATGGCATCGTCTTCCGCCGCCTCGTCGAGCGCGGCGATGAGCCCCGCGCGTACCTCCCGCGACAACGCGTTCACCGGAGGGTTGTCGATCGTGATCACGGCAATGGCGCCGTCGCGCTCCAGCGATACGACGGAAGGTTCGGCAGGCAAGGTCAGGCAATCCGCGGCGTTTCAGTTGCTGGGTGGGTTACCACGGGCACGTTCTTCTCCGGGCGACGGCGCCGATCAGGCGCAGTCCGTGGTGGCTTCGACGCTATACTAACAGCTACCGTTGCAGCGCCCTGATTCTATGAACCTTCCGGCGCGCGGCTCCAACCAGGATCGGCAGGGGATGCTGCAGATCGGTCGCAATCCCCGGCCTTAAAGCCAATGCCCCTTCCCTCCTCCACCACCCTGCCCGTGGCAACGCAGTAGTCGGCGGCGGCTCCAGAATATCGTGACTGCTGATACTCCAACAGGCAACGAGCAGGGCGGACCCCTCGCTGGTTTGCGGGTAGTTGAGTTCGCGGGACTCGGTCCTGCGCCGTTCGCGGCGATGCTGCTCGCCGACCTGGGCGCGGACGTGGTGCGGATCGCGAGGCCCGATGCCCCAGCCCTGGACAGGCGCGACATCGTCGAGCGCGGGCGACGCATGGTGCGCCTCGATCTCAAGTCTCAGGACGGCGTGGACGCGGTGCTTGCGCTCCTCGATCACGCCGACGTGCTGCTCGAGGGCTTCCGCCCGGGCGTGATGGAGCGCCTGGGAATCGGCCCAGATGCTGGTACTGCGGCGCAACCCGCGCCTGGTCTACGGCCGCATGACCGGGTGGGGCCAGACCGGGCCGCTATCCAGCACCGCCGGCCACGACATCGACTACATCGCGCTTACCGGCGCGCTGCATGCGATCGGCGAAGCCGGCGGCGCGCCGGTGCCGCCGCTTAACCTGCTGGGGGATTTTGGTGGAGGGGCGCTGTACCTGGTGGTCGGCGTGCTCGCGGCGCTCCTCGAGTCGCGCCGTTCCGGGCGCGGCCAGGTGATCGATGCGGCGATCATCGACGGCACCGCGTCGCTCCTCACCTTCATTCACGCGGCCATGGCGCGCGGCGAATGGCGCGATGCGCGCGGCAGCAACCTGCTCGACGGCGCCGCGCCTTTCTACGCGACGTATCGCTGCGCCGATGGCGGCTACGTCGCGGTGGGCGCGCTCGAGGCGCAGTTCCACGAGCAACTGCTGCAGCGCCTGGGGCTGCCGCCGGAAGCCTTCGCCGATCGTCTCGACCCGGCGAGCTGGCCACGATTGAAGGCGCTCATGCGCGAGGCCTTCGCGGCGCGCACCCAGCAGGAGTGCCGCGATCTGCTCGAAGGAACCGACGCGTGCTTCGCGCCGGTGCTCTCGCTTAGCGCCGCGCCGACGCACCCGCACCTGGCCGCCCGCGGCGTTTTCACGACGTTGGATGGCGTTGTCTGTCCGGCGCCCGCGCCGCGTTTTTCACGCACGCCAGGCGGGCTGCGCCCGGTACGCGACACCGCTAACGATCCGGCCGCCATCGCCAGCGAGTGGGCCTCGCGCTAGGCCCGGTTCGCAAGCCGATCCCGAGCGCTATTGCGCCGACCGCCTAGAACGACCGCGGCAGGCCGAGGACGTGCTCGGCGATGTAGCTGAAGATGAGGTTGGTCGAAATCGGCGCCACCAGGTAGAGCCGCGTCTCGCGGAACTTGCGCTCGATGTCGTACTCGGCGGCGAAGCCGAAGCCCCCGTGCGTCTGCAGGCAGACGTTCGCCGCCTCCCAGGCCGCCTTGGCGGCCAGGTGCTTGGCCATGTTGGCCTGCGCGCCGCAGGGCTCGCCACGATCGAACAGGTCGCAGGCCTGGAAGCGCATCAGGTTCGCCGCCTCCACCTCCATGTAGGCCTCGGCGATCGGGAAGGCCACACCCTGGTTCTTGCCGATCGGGCGGCCGAATACCACCCGCTCCCCCGCATACTTCGCGGCGCGCTCGATGAACCAGTAGCCGTCGCCGATGCATTCGGCGGCGATGAGCGTGCGCTCGGCATTGAGCCCGTCCAGGATGTACTTGAAGCCGCTGCCCTCCTCGCCGATCAGGTTTTCGGCGGGGATCTCCAGATCCTCGAAGAAGAGCTCGTTGGTCTCGTGGTTGACCATGTTGCGAATGGGGCGGACCGAAAGCCCCTTGCCGATCGCCTGGGCCAGGTCGACTAAGAAGATCGACATGCCCTCCGACTTGCGCTTGACCTCCGACAATGGCGTGGTGCGGGCGAGCAGGATCATGAGGTCGGAGTGCTGCACGCGCGAGATCCACACCTTCTGGCCGTTGACCAGGTAATGGTCGCCCTTGCGCACCGCGGTCGTCTTGAGCGCCGTGGTGTCGGTGCCCGTGGTGGGTTCGGTCACCGCCATCGACTGCAGGCGGAGCGCCCCGCTCGCGATGCCGGGCAGGTACTTCTCCTTCTGCGCCGCCGAGCCGTGGCGCAGCAGCGTGCCCATGTTGTACATCTGGCCGTGGCAGGCCCCGGAGTTGCCGCCGCAGCGGTTGATCTCCTCCATGATGACCGAGGCCTCGGCGAGCCCCAGGCCCGAGCCGCCGTACTCCTCGGGAATGAGGGCGGCGAGCCAGCCGGCCTTGGTCAGGGCCTCGACGAACGCTTCCGGGTAGGCGCGCTTTTCGTCGAGCTCGCGGAAATAGCTGTCGGGGAAGTTCGCGCACAGCGCCCGCACGGCGGCACGGATCTCGGCGTAGCTTTCGGTCTGTTGCGTCATGGCCGCGACGCCTCCACGGCCCTCTAGTGGATCATGCCGATGATCCCGCGACGGGCGAGCGCGCCCACGATGAGATCGGCCGCCGCGTCGGCCGCCAGGCGCGCGGTCTCTACCCGGATGTCGGGGTGCTCGGGTATCTCGTAGGGCGAATCGATGCCGGTGAAGTTCTTGAGCTCGCCGCGGCGGGCCTTGCGGTACAAGCCCTTGCGATCACGCTGCTCCGCCACCGCCAGCGGCGTATCGACGAAGATCTCGATGAACTCGCCCTCGTCCATGAGCTCGCGCGCCATCCTGCGCTCGGCGCGGAACGGCGAGATGAAGGCGGTGATGACGATGAGCCCGGCATCGACCATGAGCTTCGCCACCTCCGCCACGCGGCGGATGTTCTCCACCCGGTCGACGTCGGTGAAGCCCAGGTCCTTGTTGAGGCCATGGCGCACGTTGTCCCCGTCGAGAAGGTAGGTGTGGCGGCCGAGCGCGTGCAGCTTCTTTTCCACCAGGTTGGCGATGGTCGACTTGCCGGCACCCGACAGACCGGTCAGCCACAGCACGCACGCCCTCTGGCCCTTGATCTGCGAGCGCAGCGTCTTGTTGAGGTCGAGCGCCTGGACATGGATGTTGTGCGCCCGGCGCAGCGCAAAATCAAAGAGCCCCGCGCCGACCGTGTTGTTGCTCACCCGGTCGATGAGGATGAAGCCGCCGGTGTCGCGGTTGTCGCGGTAGACGTCGAAGGCGATCGGGTGATCGAGCGACAGGTTGCACACGCCGATCTCGTTTAACGAGAGCGTCTTGGCCGCCACGTGCTCCAGCGAGTTGACGTTGACCTTGTACTTGAGCTCGCCGATCTGCGCGTTGGCGGTGCGGGCGCCGATCTTGAGCAGGTACGGACGCCCGGGCAGCAGCGGCTCGTCGGTCATCCACACCACGGTCGCCTCGAACTGGTCGGCGACCTCGGCCGGCGCGCTGGCCGAGGACAGCATGTCGCCGCGCGAAATGTCGATCTCGTCGGCGAGCGTCAGGGTGATCGACTGGCCAGCGACCGCCTGCTCGAGGTCGCCGTCGGCGGTGACGATGCGCGCCACCGAGCTCTCGCGTCCGGAGGGCTGGGCGCGAACCCGTTGGCCCGTCCGGATGCTGCCGCTGGCGACGGTGCCGGCGAAGCCGCGGAATTCCTGGTGCGGCCGGTTGACCCACTGCACCGGCAGGCGGAACGGCGCGCTCTCCAGGCGCGTGTCGTCAACCGCCACCGTCTCCAGCCAGCCTAGAAGCGTCGGGCCGCGATACCAGGGCATGTTGGGACTGGGCACCACCACGTTGTCGCCGTGCAGCGCGGACACCGGAACGAAGGTCACGTCGTCGACCCCGACGCGCTGCGCGAAGACGGTCAACTCGGCAACGATGGCGCGGAATGGCGACTCCGCGTGATCGATCAGGTCCATCTTGTTGACCGCGACCAGGATATGGCGGATTCCCAGCAGGGCGGCGATGTAGCAGTGGCGGCGGGTCTGGATCAGCGCGCCCTTGCGGGCGTCGACGATGAGCACCGCCGCGTCGGCGGTGGAGGCGCCGGTGACCATGTTGCGGGTGTACTGCTCGTGGCCGGGAGTGTCGGCCACGATGTACTTGCGCCGGTCGGTGGCGAAGAAGCGATAGGCGACGTCGATGGTGATGCCCTGCTCGCGCTCCGCGGTGAGTCCATCCAGGAGCAGCGCGAAGTCGAGCGCCTCACCCTGCGTTCCCATCTTCTTCGAATCCGCCGCCAGGGCCGCGAGCTGATCCTCGAACAGCTGGTTCGATTCGTAGAGCAGGCGCCCGATGAGCGTGCTCTTGCCGTCATCGACGCTGCCGCAGGTGATGAAGCGCAGCAGGCTTTTCCGCTGCTGCGCGGAGAGGTAGCCGTCGATCCCGCTCGCCACCGGGGCTGAATCCTGCGCCATCAGAAGTAGCCCTCCACCTTCTTCTTCTCCATCGAGGCGCTGACGTCGAAGTCGATGACCCGGCCCTGGCGTTCGGACATCCGGGTCGAGAGCATTTCCTGGATGATCTGCGGCAGGGTCTCGGCTTCCGATTCGATCGCCCCGGTCAGCGGGTAGCAGCCCAGGGTGCGAAAGCGCACCTTGCGCATCGCCGGCACCTCGCCTTCGCGCAGCGGCATGCGCTCGTCGTCGACCATGATCAGCGTGCCGTCGCGCTCGACCACCGGTCGCTCCCGGGCAAAGTAGAGCGGAACGATGTGGATGTCGCGCAGGAGGATGTATTGCCAGACGTCGAGCTCGGTCCAGTTCGAGAGCGGAAACACGCGCAGGCTCTCGCCCTTGTGCTTGCGGGTGTTGTAGAGGTGCCACAGCTCGGGGCGCTGGGTTTTCGGGTCCCAGCGGTGGTGCGCGCTGCGGAAGGAAAAGATGCGCTCCTTGGCCCGCGACTTCTCCTCGTCGCGGCGCGCTCCGCCGAACGCCGCGTCGAAGCCGTATTCGTCGAGCGCCTGGCGCAGCGCCTGCGTCTTCATGACGTCGGTGTAGACCGCCGAGCCGTGGGTGAACGGGTTGACCTTCTGCGCGAGCCCCTCGGAATTGACGTGCACGATCATCTTCATGCCGACCTCCCGCGCCAGCCGGTCGCGGAATTCATACATGTCGCGGAATTTCCAGGTCGTGTCGATGTGCAGCAGCGGGAACGGCGGCTTGGCCGGAAAGAACGCCCGCAGCGCGAGGTGCAGCATCACCGCGCTGTCCTTGCCGATCGAATAGAGCATCACCGGGTTGTCGGTCTCGGCGACGACCTCCCGCATAATGTGAATGCTTTCGGCTTCGAGTCGCTGCAGGTGGGTAAGTGGCATCCGGGGGGGGTGTCGTCCGCCGGCCGGGTGCCCGGGCGCCGGCTTCGAACGATCCCGCCGGTCAGCGAACGCGACGTCTTATATGATTTAGGCCCGCCTATGCTACCTGAACTGGAGTGCCTCGACAGGGTGATCCCCATCGTCCGCGCCGCCGGCGCGATCGTGATGGAGGTCTATGCCACGGCGTTTGAGGTCGCGACCAAGCGCGACGCTTCGCCCGTGACCGAGGCCGATGTGCGTGCCGAGACGGCGATCGAGGCCGCCCTGGGGCCGCTGGCTCCGGACATCGCCCTCGTCTCCGAGGAGGCGGTGGCGGCGGGCCGAATGCCCGCGCTCACGAAGCGCTTCTGGCTGGTCGACCCGCTCGACGGCACGCGCGAGTTCGTCGCCCGCAACGGCGAGTTCACGGTCAACGTCGCGCTCGTCGAGGGCGGCCGCGCGGTCCTTGGCGTGGTGCTGGCGCCGGCGCTGGGCCGGCTGTTCGCAGGCTCCATCAGCGGCGGCGCCTTCGTCGAAGACGCCTCGGGTCGGCGCAGGCCGCTTTCCTGCCGGCGCGCACCGGCCGAGGGCCTGACCGTGGTATCGAGCCGCTCGCACGGCGATTCCGAAGCGCTCGACCGATACCTGGCCGGACGCCGGGTCGCAGCGTGCCGCAACGCCGGGTCGTCGCTCAAGTTCTGCCTGGTGGCGGCGGGCGAGGCAGACCTCTACCCGCGCTTCGGCCGCACCATGGAGTGGGACACCGCTGCCGGCCAGGCGATCTTGAGCGCCGCCGGCGGGCACGTGACCGACTTGGACGGGGTCGAGCTTCGCTACGGCAAGAAAGACCTGGTCAACCCGCCCTTCGTCGCCACCGGGCGATCTGACTGATCCGCCCCGGCGGGCCTGCCTACGCGGCGGCCAGCTCGTGATTGACGACGAAATCCTCCGGCGGCGGCGGCCCCCATACGTAGAACGAATCCTCGAGCGGGTGATCGGCCGCCGGCCACTCGAGGTCGGCCGGAACGAAGTCGATGCCGTGCGAGTACTCGGCGAAGCTTCCCCAGGGATCCTGGACGTAGCAGAAGTAGTTCGAGCCGATGACGTGCCGCCCGACGCCCCAGAAGTGCGCGTAGCCGCAATCGGCCATGTGCTGCATGCCCAGCCCTATTTCGTCGATGCTCCCGACAACCCAGCTCGAGTGATGCAGCCCCGGCCCGCCCGATTTGGCGAAGGCGAGCAGGTGATGGTCGCTGCCGTGGGCGCCGTGCATGAACGCGACCACATCGCCGGAGCGATCCGACAGCCGCAGGCCCAGGGCCTCTTCGTAGAAATTGACCGAGCGGGCGACGTCGGAGGAGAAGAGCAGCACATGCGAGAGCTGCCGCGGACGGACACGGCCGGCGCGGCTGCGTGCGGGCGCGGCCCCCTGGCCAGGAGGCGGCACGGGCGGGACTGCCGCCAGCTGGGGCACGCTTGCCGACACCTTGTCCGCGACGACGACCTGCAGTACGTTGCCGTCCGGATCGGCAAGCCAGGCGCCGCCCTCCTCGCCCAAGGCGTGCGGCGGCGCAAGGGCGATGCCCAGGCGATCGAGGCGGCCCAAGAGCGGCGCGAAATCATCCGCGTAGACGCCGAAGCGCAGGTAGCCGAACCTCTTGCGCCCGGGCGCCGCGTGAATCGACGCCCAGCGATGCGGATGGCCGTGGGCATACAAGTCGACGCGCTCGCCCTCGCGCCGCGCATCGAGCCCGAATTCCGCATAGAAGCGTTGCGCCGCGTCCAGGTCGGGCACGGTGAACACGAAGCGGTCGATCGAATGAACCGCGGTCACGCCGGACCGGCGCGGCGAGACCTGCGAGGGGGCATTCATGGCTGTCGGTTGCATTCTTGAGCCCTGGCGAATTGCCGCTGAGCGCGCGTCGCCGCGCGGGCAACGGGCGGACGACGCAGGCAGCGGAAAGTATACTGTGCCAGGTACTATCAGGGGGACTCGCATGCGCCACTGGCTGTCGCGACCGATCTGCGTCTTCGCCGCTTTCGTGGTCGCGGCGCTCGCCCCGACCGCGCACGCGCAGTGGGATCAGCGCTCGCTGGTGACCGAGGCGACGGTGACCTTTGCCAACTTCCGCGACGATCCGGGCATGAGTTGGCTCAAGCGCAACCTGCCGCATGCCAAGGCAGTCATGATTGCGCCCTCCTTAGCCAAGGCCGGGTTCATTCTCGGCGGCGCCGGAGGGCGCGCCGTGGTGGTGGCGCGCGACCCCAAGACCGGCGCCTGGGTGGGCCCCGCGTTCTATACCCTGGCCACCGCCAGCGTGGGCGTCCAGGCCGGGGTGGCCGTGACGCAGATGGTGACCCTGGTCATGACCGACCGGGGGGTCGACTCGCTGTTGTCCGACAGCTTCAAGATGGGTGGCGACGCCACGCTCGCCGCCGGACCGGTCGGAGGCGGCGCCCAAGCCGATCTGGTCGCCGACCTGATCTCCTTCAGCCGCGCCACCGGGGTCTACGGCGGGCTCAATTTTGACGGGACGGTGGTCGTGCCATCGGATTCCTGGAACCGGATGTATTACGGCAAACCGGTCAATGCGACCGACATCCTGGTGCGCGAGAGCGTCCACAACAAACAGGCAGGCGAGCTGCTCCACCTGCTCGCCGAAGCCAGCAAACCCTGATGTAAAAGCTACAAAATACAATCACTTTATGATCTAAGCTATTCTTGGTTAAGGATTTATTGGAATATCGAGAGGTCCTTCGCGGACTTGACTCCGCGCCTGCCGGCCGGTAGAATCCGCCCTGTTGCGTTGCAGCATCGCTGCGTTCACACGCCCCAAACCCCGGCCAACCCGGGGTTTTGTCTAAAGAGGTCCGTTCCGTCCGGAGCACCCGCGAAAAGCGGCCAGCACCGGAATTGAGGGAGGCCCGTTACCAGAAGCTCGGTAACTGCCGGGTCGTCGGCACCCACGCCGACGAGCAAGTCGCCGTGCCCCAAGGGCCGGCATCCCGGCTTTTTGCGACAGGGAGGTTCCGATGGCTAGCTTGTTGCCTGGGATGGGCAGTAAGACAGCGCGTGGCACTCGCGCGCGTTGGCATCACGCGCAGGGCGTCGTTCCAGCCTTGCTCTTCGCGGGTCTGGCCGCGTTGCTGTCCGCCTCGGCGGCGCAGAACGGGCCCCTGGCGGCGGGCGTTCCCGAGGTGCAAACACCGGCCCCGCAGGAACAGCCGCCGGCCCCGCCGGCAGAGGCACCGCGTGCCGCGACCGCGGCCGAGCCCGATATCGAGGCGATCGCCGGAGCAGTCGCGCGGCGCTACCGGATCTCCGAGGAGGCCACGCGCGAGCTCGTCGGCGCTGCCTACGGCGAAGGCCGGCGCATCGGCCTCGACCCGCTGCTCATCATCGCCGTCATCGCGGTCGAATCGCGCTTCAATCCTATCGCCCAGAGCGAAGGCGGCGCCATCGGCCTGATGCAGGTCATTCCGCACTATCACGCCGACCTGCTCGACGGCGGCCGCGGGTCGGTGCTCGACCCGCGCACCAACATCGGGCTCGGGGCACGCGTGCTCAAGGACTACATCCGCCGCGCCGGCACCGAGGTCGCCGGCCTGCAGCTCTACAACGGGTCGGCGGGCGACGCCTCCACCGGCTATGCCAACAAGGTGCTCGGCGAGCGGCAGCGCCTGCTGGACGCACTGCGCCGCTGGCACGAGCGCAACCGCGCCTAGCCGACGTGCATGGCCCGGGCCGGTGACTTGTCGAGGTAGTAGAGGGCGGCGACCAGGGCGCAGGTAGACACCACCGGCAACACCGGCCCGAACAGCCAGAACAAGAGCGGCGCGGCATAGTAATAGCAGCGCATGCCGCGGGTGTGGTAGCGGCCGGCCTGGATTAAGAGCGCCGCGACGTATGCCGGGCGCACGGTCGTCGTCGGCAGCGAGATCATCACCCCGACGTGCGACATCAGTCGTATCGACTGGCCGCTGCGCCCATGCAACAAGGGCGCCTCGCGGCGCCCCTGCTCCCTAAAGCCCGGCCGCGCCGGCCTACTTCGGCTGCGCGACGGTGCGCAGGTAGGGCTTGTGGGTCTTGAAGCCCTGCGGATACTTCTTCTTCGCCTCCTCGTCGGACACCGAGGTCGGAATGATGACGTCCTGCCCCGGCTTCCAGTTCACCGGCGTGGCAACCGCGTGCTTGGCGTTGAGCTGCAGCGCGTCGAGCAGGCGCAGCACCTCGTCGAAATTGCGGCCCGCGCTCATCGGGTAGACGAGCATCGCCTTGACCTTCTTGTCCGGGCCGACGATGAACACCGAGCGGACCGTCGCATTGTCCGCAGCGGTGCGTTTGCCCCCGCTCGCGTTCGGGTGGATCATGTCGTAGGCCTTGGCGATGGTGAGATCGGAATCGCCGATGAGCGGATAGTTGACCGCATGGCCCTGCGTTTCCTGGATGTCGCCAACCCAGGCCCGGTGATCGCTGACCGGATCGACGCTAAGCCCGATGATCTTGGTGTTGCGCTTGTCGAACTCCGGCTTGAGCCCCGCCATGTACCCGAGCTCGGTCGTGCAAACCGGCGTGAAATCCTTCGGATGGGAGAACAGGATCGCCCATTTGTCACCGATCCAGTCGTGAAAGCGGATTTTGCCCTCGGTCGTATCGGCGGTGAAATCCGGCGCTTCGTCACCAATGCGTATTGTCATACAGGCTCTCCATTGCGTAGTTGGGATCAAAGGATCTTAGCCTTCGCGCAGTTACCGCGGCGCGATGGCGGACAGCGACCCCTCGCTTGAACGTGCAGAGGTGAGATTATATCTCCGGCAACAGGGCTTGTTCATGCGCGCGGCCCGCTTCTTCAGTCCGATCGGCTATAACCACGATGCGAAGTCTTCTAAGCCGCCGGCTCCGGCCATGCCCGCCGCCATGCTATCCGTCCGCGGCCTGAGCAAGATCTACCCGGAGCCGCGGCCGCGCGCCGTGTTCGCCAACGTCGACCTGGACCTTGGGCCGGGCGACTACGTCGCCGTGATGGGCGAGTCGGGAATCGGCAAGTCGACGCTACTCAACCTGGTCGCCGGACTCGACCGCGCCGACCAGGGCTCGATCAGCCTCGATGAAGTCGAGCTCACGACCCTCGATGACAATTCGTTGACGGCCCTGCGCCGCACCCACATGGGCTTCGTGTTCCAGGCCTTCCACATCCTGCCCTACCTCGACGTGGCACAGAACGTCGGCTTGCCGCTCTCGCTTATCGGCGTCGACCGGGAAGAGGCCTCGCACCGGGTGGCTGCGATGCTCGCCAACGTGGGCCTTGGCGATCGCGGCATGAGCATGCCGCGCGAGCTCTCCGGAGGCGAGCTGCAGCGGGTCGCCATCGCCCGTGCGCTCATCCACCGGCCGCGCCTGGTGCTCGCCGACGAGCCGACCGGCAACCTCGACCCGGAAAGCGCGCGCCAGGTGCTGCAGCTGTTGCGGGAACGGATCAAGGCCGACGGCGCGGCGGGGATCCTCGTCACGCACTCGCGCTCGGCGGCGCAAACGGCCGATCGCATCCTGCAGCTGACGCAGTCGGGCCTTTCGCCGCCTGCCTCGCCTTGACCCGGCGCATGCGCAGAGCCGACATTTCCGCAGCCCGCGCCGTGTTCGCCGGCGCGCTGCTGCACAACAAGACGCGCAGCGCGCTCTCGGTGCTGGCCATTGCCCTGGGAGTGGCACTGGGCTACGCGGTGCAGCTCATCACCCAATCGGCGGTCAATGAGCTTACGCTGGGCGCGCGGACCCTCTCCGGCGAGGCCGACCTGCAGGTCCACGGGCCGCGCGCCGGCTTCGATGAAGCGTTGTATCCCGAGCTCGCGCGCCTGCCCGAAGTCGCCCTGGCAAGCCCCGTGGTCGAGGTCGAGGCGAAGCTCGCCGATCGCGACGCGGTGCTGAAGATCATCGGCGACGACCCCTTTCGCGCCGCCACGCTCAGTCCAGCGTTGCTCGCCGAGGGCGGCGATCGGATCGACTTGCTGCGCCCGGATACCCTGTACTTAAGCCCCGCCGCGGCCGCCTGGCTTGGCGTCACTGTGGGCGAGAGCCTGCGCTTCCAGGTGGCGCTGCGCGAGGTCACGCTGCGCGTGGGCGGACTGCTCAAGGGCGGCGCGCAACAACGCTTCGGGCGCATCGACATAGCCGGTGCGCAGGCGAACTTCGACCGCCTGGGACTGCTCTCGCGCATCGACCTGCGATTAAGAGCAGGCGTCGATCAGGCCGCTTTTCGCGACCGATTGCAGTCGCGCCTGCCCGCAGGTCTCGTCGCGGAGCGGCCGCAGGACGACCTGGCAACCGCTGCGGGCGTGTCGCGCGCATATCGCGTCAACATGAACGTCCTCGCCCTCGTGGCGCTGTTCACCGGCGGACTGCTGGTGTTCTCCACGCAGGCGCTCGCGGTGGTGCGGCGCCGCGCCTACTTCGCATTGCTGCGCGTGCTCGGCATGACGCGACGCAGGCTCGTGGGCCTGCTCGTAGCCGAGGGCGCACTGCTTGGCGCGCTCGGCAGCAGCCTCGGGATTCCAGCCGGCTACCTCCTGGCCAACGCCGCGGTGCGCATCGTCGGACCCGATCTGGGGTCTGGTTATTTCCGCGGCATCGCCCCGACCCTGACGCTCGCCCCCGCGGCGCTGACGCTCTGCTACGTGCTCGGGATCGCGGTGGCGCTGCTGGGCGGCCTGTTTCCGGCACTGGAGGCTGCGCGCGCGGCGCCCGCGCTGGCGCTGCGGGCGGGCGACGAGGCACGCGCGTTCATGCGCCTGCGACCGGTCGGGCCCGGAGTCGCCCTGCTCGCGCTCGCCGCGCTCGCCGCGTTCCTGCCGCCGGTGTCCGGCCTGCCGCTGTTCGGCTATGTCGCCATTGCGCTGCTGCTCCTCGGCTCGTTGCTGCTGCTGCCACGGCTTGCCACGATGCTGCTCGCCACCCTTCCCACTCCGCGCCGCGCCCCATCGCAGCTGGCACTCGCCCAGCTGCGCGGTGCGCCGGGCCCGGTCGCCGTGACCCTCGCCGCCATCGTCGCGAGCCTGAGCCTGATGGTGGCGATGGCGATCATGGTGACGTCTTTCCGCCAGGCGCTCGACGCGTGGCTCTTCGACATCCTGCCGGCCGATGTCTATGCGCGCGCCAACGCAAGCGGCGACAGTGGCTACATGACCGCGGAGGACCAGGCGCGCATCGCCGCGCTCGCTCAAGTCCGGCGCGTCGAATTCCAGCGCGAGCAGCAGCTCATCGTCGATCCGTCGCGACCGCGCGTGGTATTGCTCGCCCGCACGATCGATGCCCGCGAACCGGCGCGCCGGCTGCCGCTGGTGGGCCGAGCGACCGTTCCTCCGGAAGGCTCGCCGCCGCCGATCTGGGTCAACGAGACCATGGCCGACGTGTACGGGTTCGTGCCGGGGAAGGTGGTCGAGATTCCGCTCTCCGGCAAGGCCGCGCGCTTCACGGTTGCCGGCGTCTGGCGCGACTATGCGCGCCCGCAGGGCGCGGTCGTCATCGAGCGCGACCGCTACATGGCGCTAACCGGCGATCGCGCGGCGACCGGCGCCGCGATCTGGCTCGCGCCGGGCACGACCGCGGAACAGCTGCATGAGGCGCTCGTGCACGAGCTTCCCGGCGGGGCGCGGCTGGACTTGGCCTCGCCGGGCGAAATCCGCGAGCTGTCGCTGCACATCTTCGATCGCACCTTTGCCGTGACCTACGCCCTCGAGCTTGCGGCCGTGGTGATCGGCCTGTGCGGGCTATCGTCATCGTTCGGCGCGCTGGTGCTTGCGCGCCGGCGCGAATTCGGCGTGCTGCGCCACCTCGGCATGACCCGGCGCCAGATCGGCGCCCTGCTCGCCACCGAGGGTCTGCTGCTCTCCGGCATCGGGATCCTGGCAGGCATCGGCTTGGGCTATGTGATCAGCCTGATACTGGTCGAAGTCGTCAACCGGCAATCGTTCCACTGGGGCATGCCATTGTCCCCGCCGTGGCGCCTGCTCGCCATCGCCGCAGTCTTGGTGCTCGTGCTCTCGACCCTCACCGCGCTCGCCAGCGGCCGCCGGGCCTTGGGCGGCGACCCGGTGGCCGCGGTCAAGGACGATTGGTGAACCGGCGCCGCTTCCTGGCCGGCACGACCCTGCTCCTTGCGCCGGCCTCCCGCGCGCAGGACGATTACCCTGCCGTCGTCGCCGGACGCCCGCTGCAGTTTCCGCGCGACCTCGGCAGCCACCCCGCCTTCCGGCTCGAATGGTGGTACGTCACGGCCTGGGTCACCGACCCCGGCGGCGCCGCATACGGGGTCCAGATCACGTTCTTCCGCAACCGTCCGCGGGTGGCGGAGGCCAACCCGAGCCGGTTCGCGCCACGACAACTGTTGTTCGCGCATGCCGCACTGGCCGACCCGCGGCACGGCCGCTTGCGCTACGACCAGCGCGCCGCCCGCGAAGGCTTCGGCCTCGCCGAGGCCGACGAAGAGTCGACCGACGTGTGGATCGACGACTGGTCGCTCAAGCTCGCCCAAGGCGGCTACCAGGCGCAGATCGCGGCACGCGATTTCAAATTTGAGCTGCGCTTCACCCCGACGCAGCCGATTCTGCTCGAAGGCGATGCGGGGTTCTCCCGCAAGGGGCCGGATCCGCGCCAGGCCAGCGCCTATTACAGCGAGCCGCAACTCTCGGTGAGCGGGCGCATTGCAACCGACAACGCGTGGCTCGCCGTCTCGGGCAGCGCCTGGCTCGATCACGAGTGGTCCAGCGAAGTCATGGCAGCGCAGGCATCGGGTTGGGACTGGACCGGCATCAATCTCGCCTCGGGCGGCGCATTGATGGCCTTCCGCATGCGCGACCTCTCGGGGGGTACGCTGTGGGCGGGCGGATCGCTTCGCGACGCGAACGGGCAGCGTCTCGCGTTTCGAGCCGCACGAAATTCGCTTCGAGCCGACGCGGCGATGGCGATCGCCGAGGAGCGGCGTCGACTACCCGGTTGCCATGACAGTCGGCGCCGGAACGACGAGCTATGCGCTCGAGCCATTGCTCGACGACCAGGAGCTCGATGCACGGGCGAGCACCGGCGGCCTGTATTGGGAAGGCGCGGTGCGCGCCAGAGATTCGGAGCAGGAGGTCGGACGCGGCTATCTCGAACTGACCGGGTACGGCGCACCGTTCAAGTTGTGATCGCCGACGCAACGTGTTGCGCCCAGGCAAGCGACGAACCCCTACCGATGCCGATAGCTGACGACGATCCGCCGCCGGTACCGCCGGAGCCGCCGACGAGCGCGGACTGCTGCCGCAGCGGCTGCGATCCCTGCGTGTTTGACTTGTACGACGCGGCGCTCGAGCGCTACGAGGCAGAGCTCGCGGCGTGGCGGGAGAGAAGGGCCAAGGCCGCTGGCGCAGGCCGGTACAGAACCGAGCCCTGGCGCGCATCGTGGCCGGCAAGGCCGATCGGTTTGCGCCCGGACCCGGGCTCGGGTAGAGAACCCGACGGAGGACGGTGCCGGTTCGCCGTTTGCACCACCTTGCCGGAGGCCAGGCACCTTTCGGAAGGCTGCGTTCCGGTTGTGGCATCTGAAATTCACGACACAAATAAGTCGTAGCCCTACAAGCGAACGCGGGCGCACGGCAACGTTGGTCGCGATACTTGACGCGGTCAGGTTCGCCGTTGCTTGTTCGGCCCCAGCTGACCGGCGATGCCTACGTCAAGGCGCTGCGCTTGTCGGACATCGCCGCCACGCCCGCCACAGTGAGGTATGCTTTACGGGGGAGCGAAGGCGCTTACCCTCGTTAACAAGAGCGAGAATCTTGTGCGTGTGAGGAGGATGATAATGATCAAGCTCACCATCAACGGCAAACAGCACGACGTCGACGTACCCGGGGATACCCCCCTGCTGTGGGTGCTGCGCGACGAACTGGGTCTTACCGGAACCAAATTTGGCTGCGGCATGGCGCTGTGTGGCGCTTGTACGGTGCACATCGACGGCCTGCCGGGACGGGCGTGCGTGACCCCGATTTCCACGCTCGCGGGGAAGAAGGTCGTAACCATCGAAGCGATCGGCACGGACAAGGTCGGTGGAGCCGTGCAGGCGGCATGGATCGAGTTGGGCGTACCCCAATGTGGTTATTGTCAGGCTGGACAGATCATGTCCGCGACAGCGCTCCTCAAGCGCAACCCGACGCCTACGGACGCTGACATTGATGACGCCATGACCGGCAATATCTGCCGCTGCGGGACTTACGGCCGCATCCGTGCCGCCGTCAAGCACGCCGCGGGTGAGCAAGGAGAAGCGGCATGAATGCGCCACTGGACTTGATCAGGGGTCTTGCCGCGAACGACGCGTCGCTCGACGACGCATTGGTGATTGCCAACGTAAGTCGGCGCCGGTTTCTCCGCGGCGCTTCCGCGCTCGGTGGGCTTGTGCTGGCCGTAGGCTTGCCCGCGGCCGTGCGCGCCGCTGATCCGCCCAAGTACGGCGCCGATGGCATGCCGCATGGCTGGGTCGACAACCCGCTCGTGTTCGTGGCGATCGGCGAAGACGGCGTGGTCAGCATCGTCTGCCACCGCTCAGAGATGGGCCAGGGCGTGCGCACCGGCATGCCGATCATCGTTGCTGACGAACTCGAGGCCGACTGGACTCGTGTGCGCGTCGTGCAGGCTCCTGGCGACGAGGCGCGTTATGGCAACCAGGATACCGACGGCTCGCGCAGCACACGGCATTTCTTCATGCCGATGCGCCGGTGTGGCGCGGCAGCGCGCCAAATGCTCGAGGCGGCGGCTGCTGCGCGGTGGAAAGTACCGGTCAGTGAGGTGCAGGCCAAGAACAGCGAGGTCGTGCATGTTCCTACCGGTCGGCGCCTTGGCTATGGTGCGCTTGCCAAGGAAGCGGCACGTCTGCCGGTACCCTCCGACGATGCGATTCGGCTTAAGGACCCGGCGCAATTTCGTTATATCGGCACCGGTAAGTTAAGACTGCTCGATGCGCACGACATTGTCACTGGCAAGGCGCAATACGGCATGGATACGCGTGTTCCCGGCATGCTGTACGCGGTCGTGGCACGGCCGCAGGTGTACGGCGGCAAGGTGACGAGCTACGACGCTGCCGACGCGCTCAAGGTACCTGGCGTCGTGCGTGTGGTTGCGATTGAGCCAACTCCGGCGCCGCCCTACTTCAATCCGCTGGGTGGGGTCGCGGTCATCGCGCGCAACACCTGGGCCGCGATGCAGGGCCGCAAGGCACTGAAAATCACCTGGGATGACGGCCCGAATGCGGACTACGACTCGGTTGCCTTCCGGGCGACGCTCGAGGAGGCCGCACGCAAGCCGGGCAAGGTCGTGCGCAACGACGGCGACTTCGCGGCGGCGGCCGCGGCTGCCGCGAAGCGCATCGAGGCGGAGTATTACCTGCCCCATCTGGCCCACGCATCGATGGAACCTCCTGCGGCAAGCGCTCGCATCGTGAAGGGTAAATGCGAAGTCTGGGGTTGCTTCCAGTCACCCCAGGCGGCGCGCGACCTGGTGGCCAAACGACTCGGCATGCCGGCAGATGACGTCACAGTACACGTCACGTTGCTCGGCGGCGGGTTTGGACGCAAGTCCAAACCCGACTACGGCATCGAGGCGGCAATTCTTTCCAAAGCCGTGGATGGCAAACCGGTCAAGGTCGTCTGGACGCGTGACGATGATTTGCACAACGACTATTTCCACACGGTATCCGTCGAGCATCTGGAAGCCGGTGTCGATGCGCAAGGACGTCCGGTCGCATGGTTGCATCGCACCGTCGCGCCGACGATCGTGTCGACCTTTGAAGCCGGCGCCAACCAAGAGGCGAACTGGGAGCTCGGCATGGGCGTCATCAACGTGCCCTTCGCCATTCCCAACATCCGTATCGAGAATCCGGAAGCTGTTGCTCATACCCGCATCGGCTGGTTCCGTTCGGTATCGAATATTCCCCATGCATTCGCGGTGCAGTCGTTTGTCGGCGAGCTGGCCGCCGCGGCGGGGCGCGACCCCAAGGACTTTCTGCTCGAGGTGATCGGCCCTGCCCGGGTGGTTTCACCACAGATGCTGAGCGATACGTGGAACCATGGCGAATCGCCCGAGCGCTATCCTGTCGATACCGGCCGCCTGCGCCACGTCGCGGAGCTGGCTGCACACGAGGCGGGCTGGGGCAGATCGCTACCCAAGGGAAGCGGGCTTGGCATCGCGGCGCACTACAGTTTCGTGAGCTACGTCGCTGCCGTCGTGGAGGTCGCGATTGACGCCAAGGGTGAATTGACGATTCCACGTGTGGATATTGCCGTCGACTGCGGTGCATGCGTCAATCCTGAACGGGTGATCGCGCAGATGCAGGGGGCCTGCGTCATGGGCGTGAGCCTGGCGACGCTGGGAGAGATCAGCTTCAAGGCTGGCCGCGCGCAACAGGACAATTTCCATAACTACGAGGTGACACGCATGCCCGCGGCGCCGCGCGTGATCCGGGTTCACATCGTTCCCGGCGACTACGCCAAGCCACTGGGCGGGGTTGGTGAGCCGGGGGTACCGCCGGTTCCCCCGGCCCTGTGCAATGCGATCTTTGCCGCGACCGGGAAGCGTATTCGACAGTTACCGATCCGCGATCAGCTGAAAGCCTAGCGGTTGTTTTCGCCCGGATGCGGTGCGACCGCAGCGTATCCGGGCCGCTAACCGCGTGACGGCTGCCAGAGGAAGTGCCATCGCAAAATTGTGACCTACTCAGATTGGGTATGCCACAACTGCGACTGGGTGACATTGGGTTCGAAATGGGCGAGCGTATGTGCCTCATAACCCGAAGGTCACAGGTTCAAATCCTGTCCCTTGCATCTCGGATAGCGCCAGGACATCGGGAGATCAGGTTTCGCGGCTGCACTGTTGGGTATCGGCTGCGTCCTAATAGGCTATTGGATCGGAGGCTTCGTTAGGATAGGTAGGCGGGATTGCAGGGGCGGTGGCCGGCGGGTTTCTTGGGCTGCAGATGATCTCCACTGAACGCGCCGGGCGCCGCGCCGCCGTGACGGAAGCCACGGAAGCTTTAGCCACCGCCAAAGAATCGCTGCACGAGGTGCTCACACGGCCCCGCTTCTTCACGCCCGCTCCGGCGGGGCTTGTTGCCTGTGGCTTCACGTGGGGTCGTCGATTAGCTCACAAGATCGCAATTCACCCGCAAACCGCGGAGCGGCCCGTTTGGAAAGTGGGCAACAAATGGACCTTCAAGGACGATACCAACCCCCCGCCCGCCGAATCGACTTGGACTCGGGAGGTGAGAGAAGCCTTACCGACGGAACGTTCCGTGTGCAAATAGAAACGGGCAGATCGCTCATCTTTGACGGCGATTGACGGCGAAACGAACAGTCTTGATCCACGCGGACGTGCCGGCCGCGGACCCCACCCAAGCCGCTTGTTGGCCGCTCGCGATTGATGTAAAAGCAGGTCTCCTGCCTTCCAGCGTTGCGCGATGGAGTGGTGGCCATTCCCAAACATCCGGAATCGGGGCAGACCTGCGTCCTGAAAGAGATGCGGGACATGAACGTCGAACATTCCTCGAACGTCCCCACCGCATTCTCGGCAGCGCTCGCGTCTGGAGCCTCTCGGCGTTATCCGAGCGACCGGCAGTGCCCTCTCTTGCTACAACAACGGCCTGCCCGCTGGCGCCTCGTTGGAGTCATCGTGGCCGCGCTGCTCAATCTGGCGACACCAACGGCATCGATGGCGCAAGACACCGCAACCGGAACCGTGGTCGTGCCGGGACCCGACGCTACTGGCATGGGCCCGGCCGCCCTGCCCGGCTCCCCGTGGTCGATCCTGGATCGCGTGCAGATCGACCTCGGCTACACGTACGACGATAACGTCACCCGGAGCCGCGCCGCCGATGAGATCCTGGCGGACCAGCTGCTCGGGCTCAACGTAAGCGCGGGCGGTACCTTGCGCATCAACGACAACACCCGGGTAGTCGTGACCGGTATGCTCGACGGCGAGAAGTTCAACACCTACAACGGCTTGTCAAACTTGTCCGGCGGTCTGCAGGCAGAACTCCAGTACCGCCAATCTGGGGCTTTCGACGCGGTGACGTTCGGGGCCTTCGCACGCGGCTGGCTGGACAACTACGTGTCGCACCTGCGCGACGGCAGCCATCTTGCTCTCGGGGTCAACGCGCAGGGCGCTCTGACCGATCGCATCGGCGTCTACGGAGAACTCGCGTGGAACCGGCGCTACGCCCAGAGCGAGGTGTGGGACCTGAACTACTATACCGCGCGCCTGAACCTCGACTATTCGCTGGGCCGCAGCGGCACGTTGTATCTCAACGGCGAATACCGGGCCGGCAATACGGTGTCCGACGGCCGCCCCACACTCGTGAACGTGAGCCTGGCGCAGGTCTTCGTGCTGGACGACGCGTTTCCCGGCAAACAACTCTACGCCTACCGCTACGGCGCCCATACGTGGGTCGGCACCGTCGGCTACAACCTGCCGCTGGGCCCGCGAGCATCGATCGACATCTCGTGGCGACGCGCGCAGGGAACGCCGACCGACCGGCCGGACTTCGATGTGCAGGGTTCGCTGCGCTACGTCGACAATCAGTACTCCCTGTTTTTACTCAAGGTCTTCTAGCCGGTTCAAACCATGGCATACACCCGCCTTCTTGCCTGGCTCGCCGCGGCCGCCGCGGTGCTGCTGCTGGCCTCGTGCGGCGGCGGCGGCAGCCCGGGCGACATTCACCCCGGAACCAACCCCGTCCCGGTGGCCGGGCGAGCCGAATGCCTTCCTGCTGTTTCCCAACCCACAGGTGCAGCCGGACGGCTCCCTGCAAACCGACACGCCTGCCTACGCGCAGGCCTACTACGCCGCCATCGATCCAAACAACACGAAGGACACGTTTGCCAAGTGGAAGGCGGCCAACGGCTTCGACACGGGGACTGGCACGCAGGTCACCGCCGTCTTCGGCGATTCGCGCGACCTGGGCTTCGGGCGGCGGATCACAGCGCGGCAGAACCCAGACGGCACACTTGCCTTCTTCGTCGAGAACTACCTGGTAAAGACGGGCGCGGCATACGGCTTTTTCCCGATCAACCTCGAGGCCGCGATCGTGCGCGACCCGAACTCGCTGGTGTACCTCGCCGGTATCGAGTTCAGCCCCGGTCCGGCGGGCGGGACCAGCTTCGCGAAATTCTTCAACTTCAACGTCGTGACCGGCGTGCGCGAGAACATGGTGAACATCGATGGCCTTGGCGACAAGGCGATGCCCGGGCCTTGCATCGTTTGCCACGGCGGCAGGGCCGACGCGCTGACGCCACCCGACGCCTCGGGCCAGCCGCTCTTCAACCTGCTGCAGAACGCGGTATCGCGGACCCGCGGCGACACACTGGGGCAGCTGCCGCCGTTCGAGGTCGACGGTTTCCAGTTCTCCACGACGCCAGGTTACACGCGGGCGGAGCAAGAGGCGTCCCTCAAGACGATGAACAGGATGATTCTGTGTTCGTACCCGCTGGCGGCGCCGTCGACGTTCCCGGAAGACGCCTGCCGTCGCCCGGCCGGCGTCGACGAGTGGCAGGGCACCGCCGCCGCGCTCGTCAAGGCGTCCTACGGCGGCGACGGCCTGCCCAACCCGGTTTACGCGGACAGCTACGTGCCGGCTTCGTGGACGGCGGCTGGACAGACCGCGCTTTACACGACGGTGATTGCGCCCGCGTGCCGCATGTGTCACATGATGCGCGGAACGGGGATGCAGTCCGACATCGATTTCACGACGTACGAGAAATTCCAGTCGTATGCGGATCGAATCTATGCGACCGTCGTCAATCGCGGCGACATGCCGTTGGCGAAGCTTGTGTATGACACCTTCCACGCTTCCTCGGGAGAACAGACGCTGGCGAATTTCCTCGGCGGCCAAGGCTTTGCGGCGGCCGACGCAAGCGGAACACCGCTGCAGCCCGGCCGTCCGATCGCCGATCCCGGGCCGGATCGCGTGCTCCGCCAGGGCGCCACCCGCCTATCCGGCACCGGCAGCCTGTACGCGAACACTTACGCCTGGTCGATCGTGTCGGTCCCGAACAGCGCGCTCCCCGCCACGCTGACGGACGCCAACAGCGCGCAACCAACGTTCAATGCTGCGAGCGATGGAACGTACGTGCTCAGTCTCGTAGTCGGCAACGACTCGGCCCAGAGCGCGCCGACATTGCTGACGCTGGTGGTGAACAACGCGTTGACCCCGGCGCCGGGCGCCATCCGTTTCGCCGACATCAAGGCGATCCTGCAGGACGGAAACGAGTGCCAGGGCTGCCACAATCCCGCCGGCCCGTTTCACCCGCCGATCAACTTCACCAATGACGACCGCGATGGCGATGGCGTCGCCGGCACTGCGACGGACGACGCCTGGTTCTACGCCGAGGTGAGAAGCCGCATCAATTTCGCGGAGATCGCTGCCAGCCCGCTCCTGCGGAAGCCCTCGGGCCACCATCACCGCGGGGGCCTTGGCGGAGGCTTCGACACGAGCATGGCGCCCGGGCAACCGGGGCGCGCGAAATACGACGTTTTCCTCAACTGGGCGCTCAACGGCGCGCCGCAGTAGCGCCCGCGGGCGGGATCAATAGGGGCGCCGCGGTCCTATGTAGTTGTCCTTCGGGAACACGAACGGCGGCGAGCGGCCCACCAGCGCCTCGATCAGCATCAGCTCCTGGTCGGTGTGATTGATGAATGGCGCGGGGCGGATGTTCCGCCCGGGCTGCTCCGCGGCCAGGATGTAGAGCGGCCGGTCGTGTTGGCGCGACACCACAGTCTCGCGGCTCGTCGGGTCGCTGGCTGCGACGATGTCGGCGGTCCCGTAACACGTGCAGAAGTAGGTCTGCTCCGGATCCGACTCCATGTAGACACCCGTGCCGCGAATGCCGATGGACGCGTTCTTCGTCGTCATGCGTACGGGCCTGCCGCTCGGGAACACCGAGAGGATCTTCCCCGTCAGCAGCTGGGCGCCCGACACGATCAACGAATTGTCTTGCTTTGTCTCAAACGTCACATGGCTCTCGCTGCGCTGGAGGAAGGCACTCTCGCCCATCGACGTAGACGAGCTCGCTGTTCTTCCGCGTCTCGATGGTCGCGTTGGAGGCGATCTGCGTGTCGAGCGTCGCCGGCTTGCCGTTGACCAGCACCTCACCTTCGATCCGGTAGATCGACTTCCCCGGCGGCAGCGGGGCCGGCCGGGCGCCCAGCACCTGCGCGCTCGCCTCGCGGCTGCGGACCGCGCTCGAGAATAACCCGGCGGCGAGCGCCTTGATCAGAAGGCGGCGCCGCGGATCGTCTTGATTTCCATTCCAAGGCATTGGTGCGCTCCGGCGAGGGTTAGGTGTGATTCTGGCCGTTTGGCGGGGGTTGGTCAAAGTGCCATGCCGTTACCTGGCCCGTGCGCAGGCACCCGGCCGGAAAGCGACCGCCGCGCGCGGGAAGGCACGGCCACTATGCGCGCCTGCCGGCGCCGAAGGATCTCGGCCACTCCCCAAGCGGCACAGCATCCCCTATGCTTCGCTCTCCGACAGCATAGCGCCCGCCCCGTGGCAAAAACCGTCCGCCGGATCCCGAAGTTCTCGCTAAGTACCCTCATTCGTGTCGGAATCGGACTGGCGCTGGTTGCCTGCCTGCTTGCCGACGCCGCAGGTTGGAAGGGACTCCCTGCGCTGACCCAGCTCGAACGCTGGGCCTACGACGAGAGAGTGCGCCTGTTCCCGCCCGGAACGGGTGACCCACGCGTCGTGATCGTCGACATCGACGAGCGAAGTCTCAATGCCGAGGGACACTGGCCCTGGGGTCGCGACAAGCTGGCGCTGATGCTGCATCAGCTCTTCGCTCGATACCAGGTCCGCGTGGTGGGCTTCGACGTTGCCTTTTCCGAGGCGGACACGAGTTCCGGCATTTCGGTCCTCGAAGCGGCCGCCGCGAGCGAATTGCGCGACGTCGCGCCGTTCCAGGCCTTCCTCCAGCGGGCGCGCGCCTCGCTCGACTACGACCGCCGCTTCGCCGAAGAGATCGGGAAGGGCCCGGTGGTGCTCGGGTTCCTGGTAAGCCCCAAGAGGGATCGATCGGGTGTCTTGCCGCGCCCGGCGTTCGCCGGCGAGCGCCCTCGCGAACGCGGAGTACGGCCATTTCAGCGCCTCGGGCTACAGCGGCAACATTGCGCCGCTGCAGGCGGCCGCGATCGCCGCGGGACATCTGCTGCCGGCGCTCGACCCGGACGGTGTGACGCGCAGCGTGCCCATGTTCATACAGGTTGGGGATGGTTTCTTCGAGGCGATGTCGCTGGCCGTCCTTCGCGTCTACCTCGGCAACGCGCCGATCCACCTCGAGACCCACGTCGAGCCCGGCGACCCTCCGCAGGGATGGATCCGCTTCGTGCGCGTCGGTGACGCGGTGCGCATTCCGCTCGACGAGATGATGGCCGCGCTCGTTCCCTACCGGGGAGGCTTTCGCTACGTCTCGGCCACCGACGTGATGCGCGGCACGCTCGGCGCCGACGAGCTGAAGGACCGGATCGTCATCGTCGGCACCTCGGCCCGGGGACTCGTCGACGTCCGCGCCACACCCACGCGGGAGGACCTCCCGGGTGTGGAGATCCATGCCAGCCTAATCTCCGGCGCGCTGGACAACGCCATAAAGTCGCGGCCGACGGAGATGCTCGCCATCGCAGTGCTCACGATCCTCCTCATCGGCATTCCGCTCGCGGTGCTCCTGCCACGGCTGTCCGCACTGGCGGCAACGCTCGTTGTAGCCGTGGTGTCCGCACTCGTAATCGGCGCAAACGCGTGGGCGTGGCAGGCGCGCAACCTGGTGCTCCCGCTGGCCGGCCCGCTGGTCATGCTGGCTGGGCTCTATTTCCTCCACGTGGCCTGGGGTTTCTTCGCCGAAACCCGCCACCGTAAGCTGATGACGAACCTATTCGGCACCTACGTCCCAAAGGAGATCGTCGCCGAAATGGCGAAGGAGCCCGAGAGCTATTCAATGGGCGGCGAGAGCGTCGAAATGACCGTGCTCTTCGCCGACATCCGCGACTTCACGGCGATCTCGGAGAACCGCAAGCCACGAGACCTGAAGAACCTAGTGAACACCTTCTTCACGAAGATGACAGTCTGCATCCAGGACAAGCGCGGCACCGTCGACAAGTACATCGGCGACGCGATCATGGCCTTCTGGGGAGCGCCGGTGCGCGATGCAAACCACGCACGACGCGCGCTTGAATGCGGCCTCGCCATGCAGAAGGCGCTGCGTGAGCTGGACCCGGTGTTTGCGAAGAAACGCTGGCCCGCGCTGCGCATCGGCGTGGGCATCAATTGCGGCACGATGAGCGTCGGCGACATGGGCTCCGAGTTTCGCCGCTCGTACACGGTGATGGGGGACGCAGTGAACCTCGCCTCGCGCCTCGAGGATCTCACCAAGGAATACGGCGTAGGCATCCTCGTCTCCGAGAACATCGTGCGAGCGGTCCAGGGCTTCGTCTACCGAGAAGTGGACAAGGTGCGCGTGAAGGGCAAGCAGAATGGCATCGCGATTTTCGAGCCGATCGGCGCGCAAGGTGAGGTCGACGGCGACATGCTCGCGGAGATCGCCCGCTTCCATCAGGCTCTGGCGCACTTCCGCGCACAGCGCTGGGATGAGGCCGAAGCACTGCTGCAGGAGCTCGCTTCCGTCGCGCCGGCAGTGAAGCTGTACCGGCTCTACCGCGAGCGCATCGCCGGCTTCCGCGCGAGCCCACCTGGTGCTGACTGGGACGGCGTTTTCGGCTTCGGCACTAGGTGATCCTGGCGGCTAAGTGCGCACCGGCGGCGTCCAGCTGGTCGAGCAGAACGTGCACCTCGCCTTCGCCCTGAGCGGCTACGCCTTCCCTGGCCGAGGAACGCCTGTTTACTGAGCGCGTACCTGGAAAGCTCGAGGCGATGCCCGAGATCCGCAAGGCTTATCTCGGGCTGTGGGCCGGGAGCGCCTCTGAACGATCCGATGAATCTGTGTCGCGCTCGCTCGGACGAGGAGCGGCCCCCGCGAAGAGGGAACCGTCGCCGAATGTGACCCACTCAGATTGGGTGTGCGATAACTGTGACTGCGATAGATTGGTTTCGAGGTCGGCAAGCATCGCAAGTTATTGATTTAACAATAGTTTACATGGTCGCAGCCCGCCTCATAACCCCGAAGGTCACAGGTTCAAACCCCCTCCCCGCAACTAACAAATCAAGGACTTGCAGCGATGCAAGCATTTTTTTGAGGGTCTGGTTTCTGACCCGATGCCCGATCCGGCACGGCTGATAGTCCTTTTTTATGCCGTCCTGGCCGCTGCACCAGTCCCCGCCACTTCGACACTCGCGGACTTCTGTTACATTGCCGCGACATGAGCGCACGGGCCCGTCATCGCCGGCTTTCAGCGCGCGACATGAGGGCGATCCTGGAGGTGACTAGCGCCCTGGCCGCACCATTCGACCTCATCACGATGCTGGGAGAAGTCGTCGCTGCAGCCAAGCAGGTCCTTGGTGCCGATCGGGGCTCTGTATGGTTGCGCGACCCTGCGACCGACGAACTCGTCCTAGAGGTCGCCACCGGCATGAGGCAGGTGCGCGTGCCATCCGGCGTCGGATTAGTGGGAGCCTGCGCGCGCGCGCGCCAGATCATCAACGTGCCCGACTGCTACTCGGATACTCGGTTCGACCCCAGTGTGGACAAGGCTTCTGGTTACCGCACCCGCTGCATGCTGACTCTGCCACTCATCGATCACAAGGACATTCTCGTCGGTGTGATGCAGGTGCTGAACAAGATCGACGGCGTGTTCGACGCGGATGACGAGGCGCTCGCCGCCGCGCTGGCGGCGCAGTGCGCGGTCGCGCTCCAGCGGGCGCGCACGACCGAAGCCCTTATCGAAGGCGAGAAAATGCACCAGGCGCTGCAGATGGCCCGCGAGGTGCAGATGAGCACACTGCCTGCCTCCATGCCCAGGCTCGCGGGATACGACGTGTTCGGGACGTCGAGGCCCGCCGAACTCACCGGGCGGCGACACCTTCGATCTGGCGCAGTTCGATCAGGGGCTCCTGGTCGTTCTGGGCGACGCGACGGGTCATGGCATTGCGCCTGCGCTTTTGGTGACGCAGCTGCAGGCGATGCTGCGCATTGCGTTCCGCTTGGGGGCCGATCTGGAATTGGCGTTCAAGCAAGTCAACGACCAGCTCGCCGCAACGCTGCCCCCGGACCGATTCATCACCGCGTTCATCGGGCTGCTGGATTCAGTCAGGCATCGGTTACGCTTCCATAGCGGCGGGCAGGGGCCGATCCTTCATTACCAGGCTGCGGCTGGAACCTGCGTGCTCTACAAACCTACCAGCTTTCCGCTGGGGGCGATGCCGCTGGTCCAGTTGAAGCCAGCCGTGACCCTCGAACTGCTACCGGGAGACATTCTGATACTGCTGTCGGACGGCTTCTACGAGTATCGCGATGCTTCTGGCGACCAATTCGGAGAGAAAAGGGTGCAGGACATCGTCGCGACCCATCGCGACAAACCCATGGCCGAGTTGCTGAAAATCCTGATGCAGGCGGTAGATGCCTTCGCGCGCGGCGCGCCGCAGGAGGACGACATGACCGCCGTGCTGGTGAAGCGCAGTACGGCGACGGCGGCGCAGCGAACGTTTAAGCGCAGCTTCGACTCCCTTCCCGCCATGGTGGCGTTCACCGCAGACGTGTTCGCGCAGCGGCGGCATCGATCCTGGGCTGTTGCAGGTGGTCGACTTCGCCCTGGAGGAGTTGTTCACGAACATGGTCAAATACAGCGGCACAAGCGACGCCGAGGTGCGCATCGAGATGACCGACATTTCCGGCGGCGTCGAGGTGACGTTGACCGACTACGACGTGGAGGCCTTCGACGTGACCAAGGCCCCCGACGTCGACATCGACCTGCCCATCGCGCAGCGCAGACCCGGCGGGCTCGGGTTGCACCTGATCCGGCGGCTCTTGGATTCGATCGAGTACGAGTATATAAAGGAAAATCGACAAAGCCGGATCACGTTTCGAAAAACGCGGGCAGAACCGCCAGAGACCGGCGGTACAGTCAACACGGGGGGTAACAGTGCTTACCATTGAGAGCGGTCCGGACGGGACGGTGGTTGTTACGGGGCGGCTTGATGCCGCCCAATCCCCAGCCGCCCAGGCGTTTCTGGACCGGGTCCAGGGGACGGTGACCCTTGAGTGCAGCCGGCTCGAGTACATCTCGAGCGCTGGCCTGGGCGTCCTGCTCAAAACCCAAAAGCGGTTGCTCGGGTCGGGCGGGAAGCTCCGCCTTTCCGGCATCAACCACCACTTGCAGGATATCTTTGTCTATTCCGGGTTCGACCAGCTATTCGAAATCGAGCCGGCCCGGTAATCGTCCGGCGCCAACTTTTCGACCCGCCGGGTGTAATTGTGGACGACGGCACCGATCAGTCGCTGGTGGAGCGTTGGCGGGGCGGCGACCGGGAGGCCTTCAGCGCTCTGGTGGTCCGCTACCAGAAGCCAATTTACAACGCCGCCTTCTGGATCTTGCGTAAGGCCGAGGACGCAAGCGATGTAACTCAGACGGTTTTCCTTAGGGTGGCGGAACGGCTGGACGAATATGATGCACACTACAAGTTTTTTAGCTGGATCTACCGCATCGCGGTCAACGAATCGCTCAATATGCTGCGCCGCAGCGGGCGGGAGGAAGCACTCGATGACGAAGTCGAATTTCCGGGCCCAGCACCGACGACCCCGAGCGGCAGGCGGCTGCCGCGCAGCTGTCCTTGCGGATTCGGAGCGCACTGATGCGGATGTCGACAAGCGACCGCATGGTGTTGGTCGCTGCGGCATTTTTCCGAGTGCAGCTACGACGAGATCGGACAGATTCTGGAATTGACGAGAAGACGGTGAAGTCCCGTCTTTACGAGGCGCGGCAGCGCCTGCGGGACATGTTGAAGGACCTTCGGCCGGACTGACAGATGAGCGACCTCAAACAGACTGAATTGATGTACGCAGTGCTCGACGGAGAGGCCGCCTCGGGCGAGGCGTTGGAGCTAGAACGTCTCTTGGCGGCGGATCGCGCCGCACGCGCTCAGTTCGAGCAATTGCGGCGCCTGTTCGACGGGCTGGCAAGCGTCCCCAAGGCGTTTCCGCCGGAGGGGCTGGTCGCCTCGGTCATGGCCAAGATTCCACAAGACTCGAGGCGGCCTGACCGCTTCGACCAACTCTTATCGGCGTCGCGTGTATTTGCAAAAGCTTCCAAGAGAGCCCGGGGCGCAGGTCCGGGAGCATCGGTAACGGTCCATCGGGTCTCCCGACCAGGACCATTTTTCAGGGGTACGAACATGAGTGAACGGCAAACACCTTCTTCGGCAAACGCAAGGCCTGGATCGGTGTCGGCATCGCAGCGGCCGCCTTGGTCTTCGTGTTGTTCTACGCGGTCGACTTCCCGCCCGGCGGGAAGGACGCAGTCGGCACGATCGTTCCGGCGCAACGGTATCAGGCTCCTCAGAATACGGCCGACGTTAAGCTAGGGTATCCCTCGGCTGCGCAATCAGAAGCGCTCAACTCGGGGGCGACCAACGCGGTGGGTAGCACTGCGCAAAGCGCGGCGCAGAACGCAGCCCAGAACGCTTCGCAGAATGCGGTGCAGAACGCGGCGCAGAACGCTTCGCAGAGTGCGGCGCAGAACGCTTCGCAGAGTGCGGCGCAGAACGCTTCGCAGAGTGCGGCGCAGAACGCTTCGCAGAGTGCGGCGCAGAACGCTTCGCAGAGCGCGGCGCAGAACGCTTCGCAGAGCGCGGCGCAGAACGCTTCGCAGAGTGCGGCGCAGAACGCTTCGCAGAACGCGGCACAGAACGCCGCCCAGAGCGCAGCGCAGAACGCTTCGCAGAGCGCGGCGCAGAACGCTTCGCAGAATGCGGCGCAGACCAGAAGCGGCGCAGAACGCAGCGCCAGAACGCAGCCCAGAACGCGGCGCAGAGCGCAGCCCAGAACGCTTCGCAGAACGCGGCACAGAACGCCGCCCAGAGCGCAGCGCAGAATGCAGTGTCGAAATAGCCCGCGCGCACGCTCTCCCGCAGATCCGCCGGCCTAGCGCCGGCGGTTTTCTTTTCGCCGCTTTAAACCGGTATGCTTCGGCCGTCGGATACGGCTCGGGGAGGGGTCGGTATGCGCACCTGGGTCCTTAGTCTCTTGTTGGCGACGGCGCCCTTCGCGGCGGCTGCCGACGAGAGTCTTCTCGGGACGTCGCGTGTCGAAACGAAGGATCTGAGGCTCGTCTACTTCGATCCCCTGGGCTACCTCGTGCCGCACGCGGTACGCACGTTCACCAACTCGCTCGCGTGGCAGCGCCGGATGTTCGGCTGGGTGCCGTCCGAGGCCACGACCGTCCTGCTGAAGGACTTCTCAGACTACGGCGGGGCCGCAACGTTGGCGACTCCGCACGACAGGCTCTTCATCGACGTTGCGCCGCTGTCCCACGCGTTCGAGACCTATCCGGCGAGCGAACGCATGTATACGCTGATGAACCACGAGATGGTCCACGTGACGCAAGGCGACATTGCGACCGAGGAAGATCGGCGCTGGCGGCGTTTCTTCCTCGGCAAAGTCGCTCCGCAGTACGCAGGATCCCGAGACGCTGCTCTACAGCTATCTGACGGTCCCGCGCTTCATCGCTCCGCGCTGGTGGCTGGAGGGCGGCGCGGTGTTCATGGAGACCTGGATGGGCGGCGGGCTAGGCCGCGCGCAGGGCGGCTATGACGAGATGGTTTTCCGGGCGATGGTGCGGGACGACGCGCATTTCTATGATCCGCTGGGACTCGTATCGCGCGGTGTCCGGGTCGATTTCCAGATCGGCGCAAACGCCTACCTGTACGGCACGCGGTTCTTCACCTGGCTTGCCTACGTGTATTCGCCGGAGAAGGTCATTGCTTGGATCAGGCGCGACGAGGGGAGCGATCGCTATTACGCCGACCAGTTCCAGCAAGTCTTCGGCATCCCGCTCGAGCAGGCTTGGCAGGACTGGATCGCTTTCGAACACGAGTTCCAGCGCCGCAACCTCGCAGAAGTGCGCAAGTTCCCGGTCACGCCGCACCGCAAGCTGGCGGCGACCGCGATGGGTTCGATATCGCGCATGTACTACGACGAGGCGACCGGCATGCTCTATGCCGCCTTTCGCTATCCCGGGGTAGTCGAGCACGTCGGCGCGCTCAATACCCGCGACGGCAGCATCCGACGGCTCGCCGACATCAAGCGGGCGATGTTGTACAAGGTCGCATCGTTTGCCTACGATCCGGACAGCGGCACCGTCTTCTTACACCAACGACAACCTTGCGCTGCGCGACCTGATGGCGGTCGACGTCAAGACCGGCGAGGAGCGGATGCTGCTCGAACATGCGCGGATCGGCGAGATCGTCTTCAACCCGGTCGATCGCTCGCTGATGGGCGTGCGCCACGACGAACGGCTTCGCAGTCGCTGGTGCGCATTCCGTATCCGTATAACGAGTGGAAGGCCGTATACACGTTTCCCTATGAGAGCGTTCCCTACGATCTTGACATCTCGCCCGACGGGCGGCTGCTGTCCGGCATCGATGAGCGAGGTCAACGGCGACCAGTTCCTGCGCGTGTGGGAGCTCGACAAGATCCTCAAGGGAGACGTCAAACCCTCTCGCGAGTTCCGCTTCGGGCAGTCCGATCCCGGAGAGCTTCGTGTTCTCCAAGGACGGACGCTACCTGTATGGCAGCAGCTATTACACCGGCGTGTCCAACATCTTCCGCTACGAGGTCGCCACCGGCGCGGTCGAGGCGGTTTCGAACGCGGAAACCGGCTTTTTCCGCCCGGTGCCGCTCGCCGACGGACGGCTGGTGATGCTTGACCTACACGGCCGAGGGTTTCGTTCCGGCGATCATCGATCCGCAACCGATCGAGGACGTCAGCGCGATCACGTTCCTCGGCACCGAGGTTGCGGAGAAATACCCCGTCGTCAAGACCTGGCAGGTGGCCGGCGCCGAGCACGGTCGACGACGAAAAGCTGATCACGGAGCGCGGTCCCTACGTACCACTGAGCACGCTTTCGACTTGCGAACGCCTATCCGGTGCTGCAGGGCTACAAGAACGAAGGCGGGAATCGGCTATCGCTTCAACTTCGAGGATCCGCTCGACTTCGCGAAGCTCGGGATCACCGCGGCCTACACGCCGAGCGACAAGTCTGCCCGCCAACGAGCGCGGACACGTGGACATCACCGGCAGCTACCTGGGCTGGAAGACCGCGCTGTCGTGGAACCGGTCGGATTTCTACGACCTGTTCGGGCCGACCAAGCGCAGCCGCAAGGGCTACGCGGCCGAAGCTCGGCTACGACTGGCTGCTGATCTACGACGAGCCGCGCAAGCTGGACCTAATTTTCGATGTCGCCTACTACGACCAGATCGACACGCTGCCGAATGCGCAGAACGTCGACTACGACCTTCACCCGGCTGGTTACCGGCGAGGTCGGGCTCCACTACACCGACGTGCGGCGCTCGCTCGGCGCGGTCGACGACGAGAAAGGCATCGCCTGGGCGCTGGTCTACCAGGGCAACCAGGTTACGCGGCCAGCTTACTCCGCAGATTCGTGGCGACTTTCGACCTCGGCTTGGCAGCTCCCGCTTCGCGCACTCGTCGCTTTGGCTGCGCACCGCGGCCGGCGCCGCCAACGGCGACCACAACCAGACTGTCGCCGAACTTCTACTTTGGCGGCTTCGGCAACAACTACGTCGACGACGGTCCGATCAAGCGCTATCGCGAGTACTATTCGTTGCCTGGCTTCGGAATCAACGCGGTCAGCGCGCTCAAGTTCGTGAAGGAGATGGTGGAATGGGACCTGCCGCCCTACGTCTTCGAAGACGTCGGGCACGCCGGCGTTCTACCTGACCTGGCTCCGGCCTTCGGTCTTCGTCGCAGGCCTGTGGACGGAGCCGGGAAACGGCGCGCCGCGCACAGAATTACACGAGCGCGGGCGCGCAGGCCGACCTGCGCTTCACCGTCCTGCACTGGTACGACATGACGCCTCTCGTTTGGCTACGCGGTCGGTTACCAGGGCAGCCGCCGCGCAGGCACCGAGTGGATGATCTCGCTGAAGATCATGTAGGCATGATCGGCGGCGAGTCATGCAGGTTGATATCGTATCTCATGCGCGCTGGTGGGCCTGGCACCCGTGCTGTGCTTCCTCGCTGCACTGCTGTACCTGGACAGCTACAAGCTTGTGTCGATGCGCGCGGTTATTGCGGTCGTCGCTTGCGGTCTGGTTGTGGCGGGTGTCTGCTATTTTGTGAATGCCTATCTAATTGGCGTCGTGGCCATCGATGTCACCGCTTACACGTCGCTACGTCGAGTCCATTCGCAGAGGAGCTCGGCAAGGCACTGGTCATCGTCGCGCTGATACGCGCTCATCGCATCGGCTTCCTGGTCGACGCCGCGATCTTTGGATTTGCCGTAGGCACCGGCTTTGCCATCGTCGAGAACGTCTATTACCAGCATCTCATTCCCGATGCGGGCCTAGGAATCTGGATCGTGCGCGGTTTCGGCACGGCGATCATGCATGGCGGCGCGACCGCGATCTTCGCGATGATGGGGCTCGCGATGCTGGAGCAGAAGCAACGGGCCTCCCTCGTCGCGCTCCTGCCAGGTTTTGCCATCGCCGTCGCGCTGCATTCGGCCTTTAACCACATGTTCCTGTCACCGAGGCTATCGACGCTCGCTGTCCTCGTGGTGCTGCCGCCGATGCTCTTCTGGGTGTTTCAGCGGAGCGAACGAGCGGTCGCCGATTGGCTTGGCCAGGGTTTCGACGCAGACACGCAGATGCTGGAATCGATCAACTCGGGGCATTTCTCGGAGTCCCCGGCCGGCAAGTACCTGGAATCGCTGAAGCACCGGTTCAGCGGCCCAATCGTCGCGGATCTGCTCTGCTACATTCGGCTCTACACGGAGCTTGCGCTTCGCGCCAAAGGCATCCTGATGATGCGCGAGAACGGATTCGACGTCCCCGTCGACGAGGAAACGCGGGCCAAGTTCACCGAGACTTCGCTATCTGGAAAGGAGCATTGGCCAGACCGGCCTGCTCGCGATCCATCCGATGCTTCACATGAGCCACAAGAACTTGTGGCAGCTCTACATGCTGGGAGCGCGTGAATCGACGTTTCTGGACTGGACGCCTGGTTGAAGCGAGAAGGTCAAGTAGCCGCGCCGGCGCTACACGAGTCCCGGAGAATGTAGTCGCGAACAGCGTTCGCTTCCGCACAATCTTCGTTCCTGGATTCTTGCCGCCGCAGCGCAACCTTTTCCCCTCGCCGGCCCGGAGGGTGAAATCAGCGCGAGCATCGGGATCAGCGTCTATCCTGCGGATGGCACCGACCTCGAGAACTTGACCAAAAACGCCGACCGCGCCATGTATCGGGCCAAGCGAGCGGGCAAGAACACCTACCGATTCTTCTCGGCAGCGACGGATCATCCGCAACGCACGGCGATGCGCTGATGCCCGGTCCGCCCCGGGGCGGACGTTACTCGGCGCACTCCAGGATACGGTTCCTACGGCAGCACCTTACCTGATTTCTTTGTGGCGGCATCTGGTGCTTTCCCTTGAGGTAGGAATCACAAGAGAGGGCTGCAGTCCGAGATCATACTGCATAAACTTGACGCTCCAAATGCCCCCGTCGACTTCCTTGATGCCGACCCGTGACCGGGCGCTTCGCGTCAGCAGGTAGAATGCCGCCATGGCCGCGCTGCAGCTCTTTGCCAGAATCCTGCTGGCTTGTATCCTTGGGAAATTGTTGGAGTAAGAATGGGCTGGGGCGGCGTTTCGGCCCGGCGGCGTCGCTGCACGCCGTCCGCTCGGCGCCGGTCAGCTCGCCGAGATTCGCGAACTAGACGACGGCGATCCAACGCAAGTAATCGCCAATGCAGCCTCCGCGGCCAAACATATCCAAAGCTTGCCACTCGGCAGGCTGTTTTCGTTTTGACGTAGAGCAGCGCCAGGGTAGCGCAGTGTCCTGTTTCGATCCGTCTGCGCTGCGTTGTCGATCTGCTCGCGCGACGCTCCAGAATTCACCCGCGCCTCCCGCAGCGCGGCGATTCGCCGGACGCAAGCATTGCCCCCCTGCTCAAACTCTCGCTCAACCGGACGCAACAGCGGCGGCACGGGTCAGCTTTGTTCGTTTGGCAGCACTCACGTGAGCCGCCGTAGACTAATCGCCCGCGCGCCTCGTCGGCCGGCACGCCGGCGCGAGATCGCCGGTCGCATGAATGGCCGATCGATTATGCTGGTTGTCTTTGCGTTGCTTTGCTGCCGGTGTCCTGGGTAATGCGATTACTCCTGATCTACCGGTCGCTTGCGCAGGGTGACCCGGACGCCCACCAGGTCCACGGTTTCCGGATGTATCGCCACGAGCTGCGGAAGAAACTCGGAATCTCGGTAAAAATGGTGCGAGCGTTGCACCTTCGCGACATCCAGACCGCCGTCGAGATTCATCCCGCGGATATTGCCATGATCATGGTCCATTGGATCGAACGGGCCGAGGACCTAGTGGCCTTGTTCCGTGATCTTGACGGCCGGGCCCACCGCCCGAAACTTGTCTTCCTCGACTACTACGCTCCTACGTGCAGCCCGCATTTTGCCGTGCTGCCCTACGTTGACCGCTACATCAAACGCCAAGTCCTCGTCGACCGCTCAATCTACCAACAAACTCTCGAGGGCGGCTTCGTCTTTACCGATTTTCTTGCGAAAGAAATGAACTACCGGATCGATCCGTGGTTTTTTGGCTCCACGCCCGATCCAGCCTTGATGCACAAGGTAGTACATGGCTGGAACCTCGGCGTAAACCCTAGAAACCGCAGCGTCCTTCGCCTCAACCGCTTCCTCCATCGGAACTGGAGCAAACGCGCTTTTGCCATCAATCAACGCGTCGGCATTGCCCCGGCCCACAACCAAGCGGACGAGTGGTATCAGCAGTACAGGCGCTTTTGCGCTGCGCAACTGGAATCGGTCGGCCGCAAGTTCCCTTCAAGCGCGAGCGGTCGCACGGGCCGCGGAAGATATCTGTTGGAGCTCATGCGGTCACGCATCGTCTTCTCCCCGTTTGGCTGGGGTGAACTGTGTTTCCGCGACTATGAAGCCATTTGTTGCGGCGCCTTGCTGATCAAGCCCTCGATGGCCCATTTGCAAACCAGCCCCAACATTTTTGTCGACGGCCAAACCTATGTCGCCGTCAATTGGGACCTCTCCGACCTGGAGGACAAGACTCGACACTTTTTGGACAACCCCAGCGAAGCCCAGGAAATCGTAGGCAACGCCATGGATTGCCTCCACGATTATTACGAGCACGATGGCTTCGTTAAAGACGTCGCCCGTACGCTGGAAGGCTTCCTTGACCCGCCACCGAGCTAATCACGACGGGTTGACTCGCAAGCGCTGCCCTCCAATCCGGGCAGCTCAAGCACTACGACGCGACCCAGCGCACAATGCCGACGCCAGAGTGGCCGCGCACGGTCAGGCGGGTGGGCGCGATGCGCTGTGGTGCCGTCGGTTCACCGAGGTGGTGGGCGAGGATGTCGCGGACGGTCGAAGGGTCGGTGATAAAGGCGATGATGCGCATCTCGGCGCCGCAGTGGGTGCACCGGAGCGGGAAAACTTTGTAGATGCGGGCGAGCAGCCGCGCCCAGGCGTAGCGGGCGGCGCGACGGTGCGCCGGTTCGGCGGCAGGTGGCTCGGGCGGTGGGGCCGGCGGTGTCGTCGCGGCGGCCAGAGCGAGGGCGGTGACTGCAGCGCGCAGGGGTGAGGGGAGCGAAGGTGGCGCTCGTGGCCGCCGGAGCGACCGAGGCGCGGCAATGGCAGGCTCTCGACGGCCGGCTGGCGAAGAATTACGAGCAGATGCGCGAGAAGGGCATGACGATCACGCGCGAGGTCTCGCCGACACTGGCGGCGAGGTTCAGGGCCGCGGCGCAGGTCGCCGTTGCCGAGTGGGAAGCGAAGACCGGCACCGAGGGGCGGGAAGTCCTGGAGCGCTTCCGCGGCTATTGAAACAGGGTCATCGGCACGTCGATGTAACGCGGACTCGGCCCTGTCACTCACCTGTTTGATCGGACTAAAAATTAGAATAAAATCAAATACGATGATCTGTCCGCCGGCGGCATCGCGCCCAGCGCGGTGATACGCAAGCGTGCGGAGGGGGGGGTCTAATCGGCTATTTCGGCCCGCGACCGGGACAAGAAGCCATCGGTCGGTTTGGCGACGGGGTACACGCGGGGGTTCCTCGCGCGGCGAGGACGGCGACGATGGCAGTTCGAGGCAGTCGATCGGTTGTCGCGGCGCCACCGGAATCTCCGCTGCGGCTGCTGGCCACACTGTGCGGTGCTCTGGCGAAGGGCGATCAAATCTCGTTGCTGGAAATTCTGGCGCCGGGGCGAATCGATTGGCCGGCGTTGCGGAGCGTTGCCGACGAGCATCGACTGACGGGATATCTTTCGGCACGTCTGCAAGCGCGGAACGGAAAGGCTTACGTCGCACCCGAGTTTCTCGTTCATGCGCGGCAGATCTATCTGCAGCAATGGGTCAGGACCGGGCAGATGTTCTGGGAAATGGAGCGTATCGCCCGGCAATTGGATGCCGACGGACTGCCCTATCTGTTCTTCAAGGGCCCCTTGCTCGCGAGGAGGCTCTACGATCAACTCGGAAGCCGCGCCATTCACGACATCGACCTGATGATTCCGCGGCCCGGTGCGATCGCCCGATACGAATCGGCGTTTGCGGCACTGGGCTATCGCCGCTTTTCCCGCCTGCTTCTGCCGCTGTCCTGGTCGCAATACTGGCTGTATCAGCTGGAGTACAAGGGCGACGGGTTGACGTTGGAACCGCACTGGGACCTGCAGCGGCACCCGTCGCTCGACCTCGACCACGACCGCATCTGGCGTGAACGAGTGTTACTGGAGACGCCTGGCGGAGTAACGGTAACGGCGCTGTCGGACGAATACACCTTGCTGGCCAATCTGCTGTCGATTCCCACAGATCTGCAAAACGCTTCGCTCAAGCTGCGCACCCTCTTCGAGCTCCATCTTCTATGGCGCCGCTTCCCCGTCGACTACGACTGGGTCTCGTTCTGGAAACGACGCCGTGCGGAGCACACGTGGCAGCTGGCGCGGGTCATGCTTGCCGTCCTCGACGACCTGTTCGGGCCGACGAATCTCGAGCGCCACGTCGGCACACCGCTGCCCGAGGGCTGTCGCCAGCTGGCCGACGAACTCGGCGCGCAACTTTTCGCGCCAGCGACCGGCGAATGGCGGCGCAAGCAACTCGCGATGCGGTTGTTCGAATCACCGCTGCCTGTTTCTATCGCCTGGTGGGCGTTCACCCTGCCGGCGCGCGCATTGGCGCATCCGGCTGTCACCTGGAATCGTCTGCGCAGGTAGTAAACTTTGTACCGGAATCGTGGAGAGAGCCTTGGATTGTCCGTTGATCAGCGTCATCGTCCCTACGTACAACCGCGAGCGCTACGTCGTCGCGGCAATCGAGAGCGTCCTGGCGCAGGATTACGCGCCCGTCGAACTGATCGTCGTCGATGACGGCTCGACCGACGGCACGGCCGCCGCGATCGATCGGATCGGCGCCGACATCCGCTACGTCTATCAGGAGAACCAGGGCACCGCCGCCGCCCGCAACGCTGGAGTCGCCCTTGCGAATGGTTCGTTTCTGGCCTTTCTCGATTCGGACGACCTCTGGCTGCCGGACAAGTTGACGCGGCAGCTGGGCGTATTCGTTGCGCATCCCGAGACCGATGCCGTGTACGGGCATGCCGAGCAGTTCTACAGCCCCGAGATCGAGCCCGAATTCTGGCCGCGATTTCGGAGTCGGCCCGGGATCCTGCCCGCGCCCGTCGCCGTCGCGCTGCTCATTCGCCGCCAGGCCTTCGATCGGGTGGGACCTTTCGATCCGCGATTCAATATCGGCGTCGAAATGGATTGGCACGCGCGGCTCACGGAACAGAATCTGCGGGTGGTCATGTTGCCCGAGGTCGTCTTTCGCCGCCGCTTGCATCGCAGCAACCTCAATATCGAGCGCGCCGGCGAGCAGCCGGAGCGCCTGCGCGTGCTTAAGGCAGTCATCGACCGCCGGCGCCGGCTGGCCAATCCATCCTGACCAACGAGAGGCACTGTTTCATGAAGGAAATTTATCACATCGATGCCGCCAACATCATGCATGAGGTCATCGAGGGCGAGGTCGTCGTCGTGAACCTGGAAAACGGCACGTACTACAGCCTCGACGGCGTCGGCGCCGATCTCTGGGTACAACTCGCCGATGGCAGCACATTCGAGGCGCTGGTCGCGGGCGTCGCGGCGAACTACGACGGCGAGCGCGAGCGGATCGCGGCGGGCATCGCGGCGTTCGTTCGCCGCCTGCAGGAAGAGCAGCTGATCACCGCGTCGTCGGGAACCGACGAGAGCCAGCGCGCGGTCGCCGCCACGGCTGCGCCGGCCCGCGTCTACAGCGATCCGGTTCTCCAGAAGTACACCGACATGGAGCAGTTGCTTCTGGCTGACCCGATTCACGAGGTCGAGGAATCGGGATGGCCGAACGTCAATTAGACGATCACCTCGCCGCCGACCGGGTCGCGTTTTTTCAGGCCGCAGCGGAAGGCTTCCGCCGCGCCGCGCGAGCGGTCGGAGTGATCGAGAAGTGCTATCGGATCGCGGGCTGCAACGTCCGCCTGCGGTTCGCGGGCCCCGCGCTCGTTCCGGTGATCGATCCGGCGCTAGCCCATCTCGCGCCGGCTTGCAGCGTGGAGCCCGATTACACGATCGAGCTGTTCGACACCGCGTCCACCGGCGCGCCGATGCCCTTGCTGGTGCGCAGCCTGATCGAGTTGCTGCGCCTGCGCTGGTGGGAACATCTGCACAACCGCCGCGAGATCAAGGGCTATCACGGCGGAAACATCCAGGCCGCATTTCATCTCGGCCCCGGCATCCTGAGCGTGCTCGACAACAAAGCCGGCCACGCGGTGTACTGGGTCGAGGATGCGCGCGACATCCCGTATTACGAACGTGGCTACCCGCTCACCAACCTGCTCAACTGGTGGTTCGGCCGGCGCGGTCGCGTGATCGTTCACGCCGCCGCCATCGGCCGCATGAGCGGAGGCGTCCTGCTGCCCGGCAAGGGCGGCAGCGGCAAATCGACCACCGCGCTGGCGTGCACGGCTTCGGGCCTCTGCATCGTCGGCGACGATTACTGCGCGGTGGAGGAGGCGACGGGGCGCGTCCACAGTCTCTACAACACGGTCAAACTCAAAGGCGATGAAGACGTGGAGCGCTTCTCCCATCTCGCGCCATTCATCGACAACCTGGAACGCGTCGGCGAAGGCGACGACCGCGCTCGCGCGATGGTCTTTCTGCACCGGCACTTCCCCGGCAAGATGCTCGCCGGCATGCCGCTGGAGGCGATCCTCATCCCGCGCGTGACCGGCCAGCCCAAAACCACGATCGCGCCCGCGTCGGCGGCGGCAGCACTCAAGGCGCTGGCGCCGAGCACGATCTTTCAGCTTGCGGGCAACGAACGGCCCGCTTTCCAGGCGCTGGTGCAATTGGCACGCAACATTCCGTCGTTCGAAATCCGCCTGGGAACCGCGATTGCCGGGATTCCCGAGGCCATCGACCGATTTCTCGAGACGACCCCGTGGGCTGGGCCGCCAGCGCACGGCGCGACGCACGATGCGAGGCCCAGTGCAGTCTAGATCGCGGGCGCGCGGCCCGTCGGCGCCGGCCCTTCCCGCGATGTCCGACTCAGCGAGGACGGCAGCGTGAACGACGGCTCGGCCAGGCCGGCGCAAAGGCGCCTCGCCCAGGGCCATCGCGCCATGGCCCTCGGTTGGACGAAGCGCGGACGGATCAAGCAGGCCATCGTCGACCTGCACCGGGCGCTGGAGATCGATCCTACCTATCTCGAAGCCTACGCGGAGCTTGGCCGGATGTTGATGCGGCTGCACCGGTGGCCCGACCTCGTCGCCTTGTGCCAGCGAGCATTGCGCCATTTCATCGAGGAGGCGGAACTGCACAAGATGCTGATCACGGGACTGGAGGAGCAAGGCACGCTCGACGATGCCTATGCCCAATACCAGCTCGATCGCGTCGACGATCGTTGCCTCGCCATCGCTGCGGGCGAAATCCTGTGCTGCGTCGCGGTCCGCAACGAGCGTCCGCGCCTGCCCGCATTCTTCAACCACTATCGCCGGCTCGGTATCGACCGGTTCCTGTTCGTCGACAACGGCTCCGACGATGGGACCGTCGAATGGCTGCGGGAACAGACGGATGTCCACGTCTGGCGTTCGCTGCAGTCGTTCAAGCAGGCCAATTTCGGCGCGTCCTGGTTCGAGCTCCTGCTGCGCCGTCATGGCGTCGACCACTGGTGTCTCACCGTCGATGCCGACGAGCTGCTGGTGTACGACGGTTACCAGAAACGCTCGCTGCACGCATTCTGCCGGGAGCTCGAAGGGCACGGCTGCCAAGCGGCGAGCGGGATGCTGCTCGATCTGTACGGCGATCGCCCGATTCGCGACACCCACTGCCACGAGGGGGCGGATCCCCTCGAGGCGTGCGGCTATTTCGACCGCAAGTTCTGCCATACCCGCGACGAGCGCAGCGGTCAGTACCAGAACCAGACGATCTTCTTCGGCGGCGTGCGGCAGCGCATGTTTCCCGCGCAGCACAGCTACCTTCTGAGCAAGGTGCCGCTCTTCTATTACCGGCCCAACATGCTGCTGACCAGCGGCCAGCACCTCACCAATCTCCCCTACGAGCGTATCGCCCACGAGCAGGTTTGCTTGCTCCACTTCAAGTTCTTCGCATCGTTTCTGCCCTATGCGCGCCAGGAGGCCGTTCGAGAAATGCACGCATCGGGCGCCGAACAGTACAAGGCCTACGCGACGCGCCTGCGGGAAGACGAGGCGGTAACGCTCTACGATCCGCAGTTTTCTCTGCGCTATGAAGGGATCGCGCAACTGCAACGGCTCGGCGTGTTGCGACCGAGACCCGAGCGGGCTCCAGTCGTTTTTCCGCGCATCGGCCCCGTCGCTGAAGGCGCCTCGCGCCCCTTCTGGTCGGTGATGATCACGCTTTACCGGCGGCTGCAGAATCTCGAGCGCGTGGTCGGCAGCGTGCTGCAGCAGGCCACGCCCGACATGCAGATCGAGGTGGTCAACGATGGCGCCGAGCCAGAGGTCCAGCGCGAGTTGGCAGACCGGCTGCGCAATCTCGCGGGCAACCGGGTGCAACTCCACTGCCATCCCGCGAACCTCGGCCATCCGCATATTTTCAATCTATGCATTGAACGGGCGCGCGGCGACTGGGTGCACATCCTGCATGACGACGACTGGGTCGAGCCGGGTTTCTACGCCACACTGCGCGAAGGCATCGCGCAGGCGCCGGATGCCGGCGCCGCCTTCTGCCAGCACGCGATCGTGGCGCAGAGGCGGGACGAGCCGATCGTCTGGCGGTCGTGGGTGGAACGCGAGACGCCGGGGATCGTCGCGGACTGGCTCGCGCGCATCGCGGTCGAGTGCCGGGTCCAGTTCTCGGCGATGACGGTCAGGCGCAGCGTGTACGAGTCGTTGGGTGGCTTCTGCGCCGAAGCGTTGTCGGCATTCGATTGGGAAATGTGGAAGCGGATCGCCGTCCGCTACCCGGTGTGGTACGTCCCCGAAGTGTTGGTCTCGATCGGCCGTGACGACTCCGCAGTGTCAGCGCCCCTGCGGCGCAACGGCGAGCAGATCGCCGACAGTCTGCGTGCGGTGGCAATATCGCGCGACTATCTGCCGACCGCGGACGCCGAGCGGCTATCGCTCAAGGCAAGTGAGCGCTTCTGCCTCGACGCGCTGCAGGCGGCACGGCAGTATCTCGCGGTCGGCGACCAAACGGCAGCCCTTGCCAATCTGCGTGCCGCGCTCGCAGGATCGCCCTCGGCGCGCGTGTCGCGCGTGCTGATCGAGGTGCTCAAAGGCGTCCAAGATGAGTTCTGTCCCTGAGGTGGGCTCCGCCGATCGCGCCTGCCTGCTCGGCCGGGCGTGGCTGGAACGGGGGCACGACGAGGTCGCGTTCACGCACCTGCAACGCGCCCTCGCCCTCGATCCCGGGCATCGGGAGGCGCACCGCCAGCTCGCGCATTGGCATGTGCGACGCAGCGACTTCCTGCCCGCGCTCGAACATATGGGCAAGGCGCTGGCCGAGGCGCCGCCGGAGAGTCCGCTGCGCCAGGAGTGGCTGCTGTTGCGGCAACTGGCCGGTCTCGGCCGCGCGCCGGCCGAGTTGCCGGACCAGCCGGAAGGCAAGCTCAATTTCCGCGCCCGATACGATCGTACGCATCATCGCAGCGGCTGGCGCGATGCGCTGGAGGCGCTCCATCCGCTGCACAACGCCGGCGGAATTCTGTTCGAAGGCTTTCTCGAAGACCCCTTCGCGTGGCAACATCCGCGCGAAGGCATCCGCCGCGGCCCCGAGTTGCTGCAGGCGATGCGCAGCAGAGCCTACGAAACGCGCCTCACTTCCGAAGAACTTCACGTCGTGCCGTTTCGAGAGCCGTGGGTCGGATTTCTGCACAACCCGCCTGGCATGCCACACTGGTTCCATCACGACGAATCGCCGCAGATGATTTTCGCGAAGCCGGTGTGGCAGGAAAGCCTGCGCTATTGCCACGGCCTGTTCGCGCTGTCCGAGCATCTCGCCCGCTGGTTGAGAGAGGCGACCGGAAAGCCGGTGTCGGCGCTGATCCACCCGACCGCTCGGCCGGCTGTGACGTTCGATTTCGACCGCTTTCGCGCCAACCCGCGCAAGCGGATCGTGCAGATCGGCTGGTGGCTGCGCCGGCTGACCGCGGTCTATCGCCTTCCGATCGCGGCCGACAACCCGCTCGGCTATCGCAAGCTGCGGCTTGCGCCTGACTTCGCTCCCGGCGCAGAGGCGCACCTGCGCGAGCTGTTCGCGCGGGAATGCGCCACGCTCGGCCTCACGCTCGATCCGGACGGCAACGACGTCGAGACGCGCGCGCATCTGCCCAATGACGCATACGACGCCTTGCTCGCCGAGAATATCGTCTTCGTCGAGCTGCACGACGCGAGCGCGAACAACACGGTCATCGAATGCATCGCCCGAGCCACGCCGCTGCTGGTCAATCCGCTGCCGGCTGTGGTGGAATATCTCGGAGCAAGCTACCCGCTGTACTGCACCGACGCGGCCGATGCGGCCGCCAGGGTGATGGATCTCGGCCGCCTGCGCGCCGCGCACCAGTATCTCCTGGGTTGCGACATCCGAGCCAAGCTCGATCCCGGTTACTTTCGCGAGAGCTTCGAGGCGAGCGAGGTCTACCAGCGCTTATGAAGGCCACCGCCCGATGAGCGAATCGGTCCACGCCGACACCGGCGTGCGCGAAACGCTCCGCCACATTCGCTGGGCTTTCGGCGTCTGTCGGACGACCAACCCCGTGCTATACGCCGCGTTCTGGCTGAACGCGCTGGTCGGCACCGTATTTCCCGCCGGTGCCGCGCTCGCGGTCCGGGGCCTGGTCAACGCTGTGAACGACGGTCTCTCGCAGGCGAGCCGCGTTCCAGCCGCGAGCCGTCTATCTGTGGCTGCTCCTCGGGTTCGTGACGACGGTGGGCACGGTGATCACCGGCTCGGCCAATCGGTACCTCGCCCGGCGCTTCGAGATCGATCTCCATTATCGCCTGCACCTCGACATCCTGCGGCACAACGACGCGATGGCTTTCGCCAGCTTCGAGGACCCGCGCTTCCACGATGCGCTGCGCCGCGCGCAGGACAGCCCCGATGTGCATGTCTCGCGTTGTCTCGGCTTCACGCTCGATCTATCGACCAGAGGGCGTCCAGATCCTGTCGTTGATGGCGATCCTGTTCGTCATCGAACCGATCCTCTTTCTGCTGCTGCTCCCCGTCGGGATTCCCTACCTGCTGTTCCAGTGGCGGCTGTCGCGCCGCCAATTCGAGGAGGTCGACGCACGAGTCGAGAAGCAGCGCTGGATCGGTTACTACAGCGGCGTACTGAGCGGCGAGCAGCAGGCCGCCGAGATCAAGCTGCTCGGCCTCGCGCCGCTCTTCATCGAGCGCTGCCGCGCCCTGATGGAGGAGTTTCGCGAACTGCGAGCGAACTACCAGCGTTTCGAGTTTCTGGGCAACCTCGTCTTCGCGCTGTTCTCGGTCGTCGCAGTCTATCTCGCGATGAGCCGCGCAGCGTTCTCGATCGTCGACGGCCGGTTGACGATCGGCGACCTCGCCATTTACGCCAGCGCTGCCGCGCAACTGCGCGCGCTGGTCGAAAACAGCATCGCGCTCATCGTCAGCCTGCGGTGGGAAATCCTGCACATCGGCAATCTGCGCGTGTTCCTCGCGCTGCCGCCGGAGGCAACCGCGGCGTGCCGCCGCGCGGCGGACTCCGCTCGCCGGCGGCATCGCGTTTCGCAACGTGACGTTCACCTATCCTGGAGCCACCAGGCCGACACTCGTCGAACCTCTCGTTCTCCATCGAGCCCGGAGAAACCGTCGGCCTCGTCGGAGACAACGGCGCAGGCAAGACGACGATCGCTAAACTGATCGCGCGGCTTCACGATCCGACCGACGGCGCAGTGCTTTTCGACGGCGTCGACTCGCGCGAACTCGACGTCGACGACCTCCGCCGCCAGGTGACGTGCCTGTTCCAGCATTTCGGCCGCTACGCCGCGACGGCTGCCGACAACATCGCCTTCGGCGACTGGAAGCGCCTGCTGGGCGATGACGCGGGGATCGAGAAGGTCGCCCGCGCCGTGGGCGTCCACGACCTGATCAGCGCGATGCCGCAGGGCTACCAGACCCAGCTCGGCCGCCTATTCGGCAAGCACGAGCCGTCGGGAGGCCAATGGCAGCAGCTCGGCATCGCCCGGGCCATCGCCCGCGATGCCCGCATCCTGATCCTCGACGAGCCCACCGCCAGTCTCGACATCGACACCGAATACCGGCTATTCCTGCGCTACCGCGCGCTGGCCGAGGGGCGCACGATCCTGCTTATTTCCCATCGCTTTTCCACGGTGCGCATGGCCGATCGCATCCTCGTCCTCGACGCCGGGCACGTCGTCGAAAGCGGATCGCATGACAAGTTGGTGCGGCTGAACGGGCGCTATGCCGCGCTTTACGATCTGCACCGCCGGCACCTCGGGGTGACATGAGCGTAACGCCGGACGTTGCTTCGTTGACGCTGTTACAGGCGGACTTGCTGCGGGCCGCCTTCGGTGCGGACGAGACCGCCGTCGCGGCGTGGCGCCGCTGGCGCGATGCCATCGACTGGGAGGCGCACCTCGATCACGACGCCTTCCGGCTGCTGCCCCGGACCTACCGCAATCTGCGCCGGCAGGGCGGCGACGATCCGCTGCTGCCCCGCCTGAAGGGCATCACGTTGCAGGCGTGGTATGCAAACCAGCGCCGCGCGCGACAATTCCATCCCACGCTCCAGACGCTCGCCGCGGCGGGCGTCGAGTTGTTGATCGTGCCGCCGACGGCAGTGCTGCTGCATGATGCAACCGCAGTGCTCCGACGGCACGCGCCGCTCGCCTGTGCAGTGCGTGGTTCCCAGGCGGAGGCGGCGATTCGCTGTCTGTGGCGACAGGGCTGGCGCGCCGGCGTGCGCTTGCCGCGCTGGTCGCTCGCCGGCTACGTGTTGGCCGCCGAGCGCCTGCTGTGGCAGGACGGCGATGGACAGACGCTGGACCTGCAATGGCAATGCGACCCGAGCGATCGGCGCGGTCGCTTTCCCGCGGAGGTCTGGGAGCGTGCCAGTCGCGCGCGAGTGGCGAGCGAGCCGGTGCTGATGTTGGGCGGAGCCGACACCGTCCACGATCTCTGCCGGCGACCGGTCGTGGGGAACGCGTTCGGGCAGATCGCCGACTTGCTGCTGTGTGTCGACGCGATGAAAGCAGCCCCCGATTGGCAACGCTTTTTCGCGCGCGCCCGGCAAGCCCCGGTTGCGCCGGAATGGCAGGGTATCCTCCGCGACTTGCAGGTCGCTGCTGCCCAAGATGCTGCCGGCGTCGGTCAGCCGCGAGTGGCCGCCGCCCGGGCCGCCGCCGCCGCGGGCCACGGCGACAGGCACGATGCGCGAACGCATCGCTGCGCACGCGTCGAGATATCGCCAAGCCTGGGGCGAGCATTACTCCTTTGCCCGCGCATCGCGCCAGCTTCCGGGCTACCTGCTGGCGCGCTGGCGCCTGCCGTCGCTCGGACACCTTCCGCTGCGCCTCTGGCGGGGCTTGCGCTACGAGTGGCGCGATGCGCGCCGGTCCCGCTAAGGCGCCGCGCGCAATCTACGCGCACCGCCCGGGCCACGCGAAACCGCAGGCGCGCGGAGCGAAGCCACGTTGCTGCAACTACTTGATTCGCAGCCGCTTCCAGGTCGGGTTGCGGGTCCCCGCAAGCAAGCGTTTGCGGCGCTGCAGGCCCTTGAATTGCGGGAATCTGGCGGACTCTGCCGTTAGTTGTGCCGTGGCGGGCGTTTGCAATATGATAGCGCCGGCGCTATCATGATAGAGTGCTAACGGTTGTGGTCGATACGAACGTGTTAGTCGGTGCGCTACGGAAACAGGGGGGCACGTCGCGTCGTGTTATCCGCGCGTGTCTGGCCGGCGATTATCGACCGCTGATTGGCGCGGCGCTGTTTGCAGAATACGAGGACGTGCTTGCCCGGGAAGGGTTGTGGGCGGATTCGTTGCTCGCGGGCAGGCAGCGCGAAGAGGTGTTCGACGGCTTTCTGAGCGTATGCCGGTGGGTAGAGGTTTTCTATGTTTGGCGCCCGAATCTGCCGGACGAGGCGGACAACCATTTGATAGAACTCGGCGTGGCGGGCAACGCAACTGCGATCGTAACGCGCAATATCCGTGACCTGATGCGCGGAGAACTGCGCTTTCCCGCGCTGAGCGTATTGACCCCAGAGCAGTGTTTGGAGGTGTACCCATGTCGACCCTGACGATCCGTCTACCCGACGACAAGCACGAAAGACTAAAGGCCTTGGCCGAGGCCCGGAAGATCAGCGTCAACAAACTGATCGACGAGTTGGCGACCATCGCGCTAGCCAATCACGATACCCGCCTGCGATTTGAAGCGCGCGCGACGAGGGGCAACGCCAAGCACGCCTTTAAAGCTTCTCGACAACTTGGGAGATGCCTGAACCGCATCGCACACTACAACGCGATGGCCGGTCTGATTTTGTCTTTGCGTTTCACGACAGCGAGGAGATCGGTCTCGGGATGCGCGCTCGCATAGTAATCTACGCACGTGGTAGCTACTCTCCGCTAATCATGCGGATAATAGGCCGGTCATTCTCCGCACGGAGACCAGGAGTGGGCACTTTAGGGAATCTCAAAACCCGGGGCGTTGCAGCCAACGGGGCTTGCCAACTACTTGAATCGCAGTCGCTTCCAGGTCGGGTTGCGGATCCCCGCAACCAATAAATCAAGGGCTTGCAGCGATGCAAGCCCTTTCATTTGAGGACTGTGACGTAGTTGTCCCGGCTATGTCAGGACTCCCGGAGGAGTCCTTCACGACTGCCTCGGAAACGCGCCTGCGGCCCTTAGGCGTAATGACACCGGTACAGCAGTGCGTCGACGCCGGAATGGCATGCTTAAGAGAGCTATCAACATCGCGTGCAGCCCCCACCCGTGGGCTTGCTTGGCTCCCACCAATAGCGGCGACTTACATCTTCTGTTGAACATCCTTTGCGCTGTCGTGGATTGCCTCGCCGCCTCGCTCGACGTCCTTACCGGCGCCGGCTACTGTATTGCAACCCACCATGGTGCCTAACGCAGTGAGTAAGCCGAGCATCGACAATACTGCAAGTACCTTCCTTGTCATGATTATTTTCCTTTGTGTTCGTTCAGATCGGCTGCTCAAGCCGCCGTCTCGACGGGGACTCCGCTAATCCAGTTCATTTTTGTCAGCGACGCTCGGGGACTAACCGACTAAACGCTCAGCGCGTTTTCTTATCTGCCTTGTCGAGTGCCTCTTCGACGTCGCCGGACCGCTTCTGCAGCTTGCCTTTAACCTGCTTGGTAAGGCCCTTCACCTGTTGGGTTTTGTCGCCGGTTAGCTCCCCAACCTTTCGTTGAAGTTTGCCGGCTACGTCTGTAACGGTACCTTGTACTTGATCGCGGTTCATGTGTGCTCCTTAAATGCGACTCATGCGCTCGGTCCAAGCTGCATTTGCCGCCGATCCGGGGTTATGGAGCTATAGCCGAGCGAGACGCCCAAGCAGATAGCCGACGATGAGTACGCCGACGACCGAAGTTATCGGACGCGCGCGTATCGAAACGATTGCGGATTCCGTGAATCGAGTCGTTACTTGCCGTGCTTGCTCAAGCGCCGCTGACGCCGACTCTGCCGCCGAATTTGCGGCATCGGCTGCGCCGTCGATCGCGCGGTGGGCCGCCGCAGCGGACCGATCTACCTGCACAGCTGCCTTATCGGCGAACTTGTCAGTGGCCTTGTGCGCAGCTTGCGCTGCACCGTCGACGGTTGAACTAAGCGGATTGGTAAGACTGCTGCTCGCGGTGAGATTGCCACCAATTGTCGTAGTACGTTCCATGAACAGTCCTTTTTGTGAAAGCGAAAACGGTATGATCGAAGCGAATTAATTGTCGTGCCGTTGAGGCCCTTGCGCATTCGCTTCTTACTGCTTACTCGTGATACCTGAGCTTCGCGTCCTTGATGCACGAATCTCTCGCGTCACCCGAAAACGCGTCGCACTTTTCCTTGGCTACTTTGTACTGTGCATCCATGGTGTCTTCGCGGGCCTCCGCAGTCGCGTCCTTCGATTTCAGGCGAGCCTTCGCGTCGGCGGTAGCCCTGACATGGTCTGCCTTAGCTTGCTTCATGCAGACGTCGCGGTCGTTGCCCTCACGAGCTCTGCACCCTTCTTTAGCTGCCGCGTAATCCGCATCCGCGTGCGCAATCGCTGCCTTGTATTCGTTTTTGCGATCGGTCGTCGCCTGGTCCGCGGCGTTGGCGGTGCCCAGCGTAAATAGGAATAAGCCACCTGCACAGATCGCTCCTGCAATCGTCACTTGTCTCGACATGGTCTCATCTCCTCTATAAGGTTGTTCTGAAGGTTGTCGCGGGGCGTTTTCCTGAAGTGCCCGGTCTCGCCGGCAACGGTGCAGAAGTATGGAAGACTGCCGCGCGGCGGGGGAATCAGCTGTCAGCTGGTTTCATTGTAGGACGATGCAGATCTTTGTGTACGACGACCCGAACGCGGCCAGAGGGGAAGCAACCACTCTAGTGGACAGCCCGTGCGCCCGTCCGCTACGACTTGCCCTTTCTCGAAAGACGATTGTTTCTTGCTTGAGGATGGCTGGTGGCCGTTCGATGGCCGTGACGCCAACTATGAACCAGTGGGCCACGGCTGGTCGCGTCACTATATCTTTGGTGGCTCGCGGACGATTCCGCCGCTCGAACGGCGTTCGCGAAACTCCCCCTCATCGCTTTCCCAGTAGGGTGTAATGTCGTAGTAAGCATAAAGCTTGGACGCCCAAGCTGGGTCGGCCATGCGCGGCCAATGATCCTTGTCGAAGCCCTCTGCGTTCTCGAGTTTTTCCTTGCTGACATCGAGCACGAAGCGTTTTTCGCGCGCGTCGAGAACCAGCGCCTCCCATGGAAGCGCAAAAAGCTTGGTGCCCATTCCCAAGAAGCCGCCGAATGACAACACGGCGTAGGCAATGCGACCGCCGGTTACATCGAGCATGATGGCTTCGATCTTTCCTAAATCGTCCCCTGCAGCATTGACAACTTTGTCACCCTGCAACGTCGCGGCGTCCATGACTTCGGGTCCGGGACCGCTGCCTTCATGATCATCGGACGGAATGATCTGTCACGAGGCCGTGCCTGCGCGCTCGAGCCATACAATTTAGTATCTGTGGCCATGAAAAACACTCCTGAAAGTTAGTACCGTAGGTTAGGAACGGTTCCTGGGCGGCGCCCTTGCATCGCTCAGGCGAGCGACAACGCGGCAGATTGTCGCGCTTGGCGTTACCCAAGTCCGCGGTTGATGATCGCCGTAAGCGTCAGCCTGTGCAGCCGGCGGGCGTCCGATTTTGGTGTAGGGTAGTCGCGATCCCCGCTGTAAGACGCGCGCCGTAATCCCTGCGGGAGGGTTGTCGCGACAGAAGCGTAAGGTGCTACTTGCGGTACAGGACTGCCGGTTCGGCCCTCATGTTGCGGGCTGGAAAACGGGATCGCTGCAATTCAGCAGCGCGGCAGCGCCACCAGACCAAGAAAAGCGACGCCCGTTCACGGTCTCGTCGGGGCTGGCGTGCAGTTGTGCAATATGCGTCCGAGGCACTCGGCGATATCCTTGCTCTGCAGCGGCTTGTGCAGGACTTCCCGGATACCGAGCGCGCGCGCCCGCTCATGCAATTGGGCTCCGCTGTAGCCGCTCATCAGCACGATCGGGATATCCGGCCGCAGCAGTTGCATTTCGCGGGCGAGTGCGGTGCCAATAAGCTCCGGCATTGTCTCATCGGTCAAGACGATATCGAAGCGTTGCGGCGCGTCGCGGAATGCCTCGAGAGCCGCCGTGCTCGAACTGAACCCTATCGGCTCATAGCCGAGCTCGGCCAGAATCTCCTCGCCCAGTGCGACTAGGGGCTTTTCGTCGTCGACGATCAGGACCGTCTGGCCCTGGCCATGCGGCAAGGACGCATCGACCTTCGCAGCAGGAGTGGGCGCTTCGCCATTGATCGGTAACCAGATGGTGAACACCGTGCCGTGGCCGACCGTCGTGCGCACCTCGATCGCGCCACCCAGGTCGGACACGATGCCGTGCACCAGCGACAGCCCCAGGCCAGTTCCCTCGCCGACGCCCTTGGTCGTGAAGAAGGGGTCGAACATCCGCTCGAGCACGTGCGGCGGAATCCCGCCGCCAGTGTCCCTCACGCGCAGCCTTACGTAAGCCCCCGGGACCAGGCTGCCGTGCGACAGCCTGCGGTTCTGCGCCACGTCGGCACGCTCCAGACTGACATCGAGCACGCCGCCATTGTCCATCGCCTGCAGCGCGTTGGTGCACAGATTCATAGCGACCTGGTGCAGCTGCGTCGCATCGCCCAGAATTGCCGCGTGGCCGGCGTCGAGGCGCTTGTCGAGACGTATGTTGGGAGGCATCGAAGCGGCCAGCAGCTCGAGCGTTTCGTCGATCACGGCCTGCACGTTGACAGGCCCTCTTTCACCCACGCCGCTGCGACTGAACGCGAGAATGCGTTCGACGAGCGCTTTCGCCCGGCCGCCGGCATGCATGACGTTGTCGAGATAGCGGCGCACGATGCTGCCTTCGGGCGCTGCCTTTTGCGCGAGTTCGCCGTAGCCGAGGATGGCGCCGAGGATATTGTTGAAGTCGTGTGCGATCCCTCCGGCGAGCGTTCCCATCGCTTCCATCTTCTGCGATTGCCGAAGTTGGGTCTCGAGCCGCTCCTTCTCCGCTTCCGCATTCTTGCGCGCGGTGACGTCGATTGCCGAGCCCACGAAGCGAAGTACCTTGCCGGACCCGTCGCGAAGGGCGCGACCGCGCGACTGCACCCAGCGCCATTGGCCATCGGGATGGCGGACGCGGTATTCCGCCTCGTAATGGTCGGTGCGGCCCTCGAAATGATCGCGCCGGGCGGCGTCCATCCGGGCGCTGTCATCGGGATGAATTTCGAGCTCAGCGAACCATGCTTCGCGGTTGGTGACGTCAGCATCGACGCTGCGTCCATGCAGCAGCTTCATTTGCGCTGACACAAACCCCGCGTCCTGCTCGAAATTCCAGTCAAAGTGCCCCTCGTTCGCGCCTTCCATGGCCAGCGCGTAGCGCTCCTCGCTTTGGCGCAGCGCCCGTTCGCCAAGTTCGATTCGTCGCAGCTGGTAGACGAATGCGCCGATCGCCAGCGATCCCAGCAGCATGAGAATCAGGGTTCGTGCCGCGACGCGGTAGGCCTGGTCACGCCAAACCTCGAGCGCAACGCCTTTTTCCCGTGTCACCGCCACCACCAACGGGAAGCCCGCAACGTGCGCGATGCCGACAATTCGTGGCTCCTTGTCAATCGGGCTCACCTGAAGGCCAGCGCCTTCGGAACCTGGCGCGACGAGCTCCGGAAACTTGACCCCGAAGGCCTGCGGCGCCTGCGGCTCGCGCACCACCAGCATCCCGTCATCGCGCAAGAGGTTAATTGCGCTGCCTCGCCCGAGATAGATCGCCTCATACACGCGTTGAAACGCCCCGAGATCAACTTCCGCCTGCACGATGCCGTCAAAGCTTCCATCCGGCTTGTCGAGTCGCCGTGACATCACGATTGCGGGGCGATGCTCGGCTTTTGTCAGCAACGGATCGCTCAGAACGACCCCAAGACCAGGATCGTCCCGCTGAGCGATGAAGTACGCCCGGTCGGAAACGCTGGTGACTGTTGCTGGCAGTTCTCGCGATCGAAAGCGCGGCACTCCGTGCTCGTCCATGATCGAAACCACGCGCACAAGCGGCAATCCTGCCGCTCTTGCCGCCAGTTTGGCGCTTGCGACGCTCCCGGATTCAGGATGCTCGGTCTCGTACCAGGTAACCGTGTCGCGCAGCAGGAGATCGGATGTCTGCAGGGCATCCTGCGCCTGCTCAGCGAGCGTCTTGGCCAGATTGCCGAGCTCACGATCGTTCGCCGACATAGTGCGTTCGTACGAACGCCATGCGTCGTAAGCTGACGAGCTCGCAAACGCGGCGATGACCAACACACCTATTACGACAATCCACATCCGCACGCGCGCGGCACGTGTTGGGTCAGCCAGCAGCGACCCGGAGGCGGACTGTTGCGACGTCGCCGGGCTCCGGGCCATCAGCTGGCGGGGCCGATCACGTTCTGGACTGCCAGGAGCAGGTCGCGTCGCGAGAACGGTTTGGCGATCACCTGCTGCACGCCTAGCGCATCTGCCGCGGAGCACGATCCGGCGAGTCCCGGACGAAACTGCCCCGATATCGCAATCAGAGGCGTTTCTGGGTGAGCCGACCTGACAGCGGATATCCGCTTCTTGCCCTCTTGCCGCGGCATGTACACATCGACAATGACGAGATCCGCCTTATTCGGCGCCTGGGTGTCACAGGCCGCGGCGGTTCGCACCGAATACCCCTCTGCGCTAAGCCATTCCATCATAAGGCCCCGCATGAGCTTGTCTTCCTCGATGATGACCACACCCGACATGATTGGATCCAGAACGCCTCTGGCGATTGCTGGTGACAGCCATCATTTCATCACTCTGACGCTGTGGCGCGATTTCCAACCTGTCTGCTCGCATTACATGTGTAACCGGCTCGAAAGCGCCGGCATGGGTCTGGCAATCTCAGCAATCGCTCACGGATCCGAACCGCCGCCACGACGCTTCAGCGCAGCGTTTCGACGGGCACGTCAAAGATGTAGCCAGCGCCGCGTTCGGTCTTGATGTACTCGGGTTTCGACGGATCCGTTTCGATCTTGCGACGCAGCCGCAGGATCTGAACATCGATCGACCGATCATAGACCTCGGCGTTGTGCAGTCGAGAAAGATCGAGCAGCTGCTCACGCGTAAGGACACGCTGCGGCGCGGAGCACAATGCCTCGAGCAGGCTGAATTCTCCGTTGCTGAGCTCGACGCGCTGGCTGCCCGGCCCGGTAAGCCTGCGCGTACGAAGATTCAATTCCCACCCGGCGAAGCGATATGCCCGCCGCTTCTCGTTGCGTGCCGGAAGCACCTCGTTCGTGGTCTTGTAGCGGCGCAGGACCGCGCGCACCCGCGCCAGCAACTCGCGCGGGCCGAACGGTTTGGTGACGTAGTCGTCGGCGCCGAGCTCAAGCGCCATGACGCGATCGGCTTCGTCCTTGCGGCCGCTGACGATAATGATCGGGACCTCGGAGGTTTCTCGCAGCTTTTTCGCAAGCTGCATCCCGTCTTCGCCGGCCAGCCGCAAATCGAGGACGACCACATCGATTGCCTGCTCGGCGAGGACCTTCTCCATGGCCGCCCCGGTTGCGACCGTGGTTACGCGCAGGTCATGCTCGCCGAGGTAGTCGGCAATGAGCTGGCGCATCCCTGCGTCGTCGTCGATCGCTAGCACATGCGGCGGAAGCGTAGTCATGGCCGTCACAAATTATGCAATCGAATCAATAGTCTACTCGTCTGCATGCGGACCGCAAGGCCGACGAACACCCCTCGCGCGGCGCACTATCCGCCGCAATGCGTTCTTTAGCGCGTTGCAATCGTAGCCGTTTGAGCCCCACCGGCTCCACGGAGAACGGCTCGCGAGATTGCCGGCATCGACCCTCGGCCCCCCGTGGCGAGAGGCGCGCTTCCAACTTCATAGCCGGCCGCAATCCAGGCACTCAACCCTCCGCGCAGGGGGCGAACCCGTGTGTAGCCGAGATCCATCAATTGCCGCGCGACGTGGGCGGCCCCAGCCTCGTTCGGGCACGCGCAGTAAAAAATGATCTCGCGATCCGTCGGCAATTGGTCGCGCCATCGCTCTACGTCGGCGAAGTCGGCTACCACGGCACCCGGAATAATCCGGCTGTCCTGGTCGCGAAAGAGTGGCGTGCGCAAGTCGACGATCGCCGGCCGCTGGCCTTCAGCAATCAATCGGTGCAACTCATCGACGCTTATTCGTGCCATGCGCAGCCTGTCATTGAAGCGACGTCGCTGCCGCCACTTGATCGAAATGTAGGCGGCAAGCAACACCGCGATGGACCCGATGGCGATCGGTTCGACCTCCTGCAGCATTGTGCCGAGGCGACCAATCGCCCGATGCAACAGCATCCCCGAGCCGATGGCCAGCCCGCTCCACATGGCCGCACCCAGGCCGTCCAAAAGCGCGAAGGACCACCAGCTGAGGCGCATGGTGCCCGCCAACGTCGGCGCAATCATGGCTACACCTGGAACGAACTTGGCCAGAATCAGAGTGATCCGGCCCCACCGACGGAATTGAGACTCGGACCGGTGGACGCACGATTCGGGCGATAGCGAAATCCGGCAGAGGACCTCCAATACGCGACGGCCGTAAAGTCGGCCCGTGGCATACCAGGTTGCGTCGCTCATGGCGCAGGCGGCGAATGCGACCGCAAAGACTGCCGATGCGGACAATTTTCCGTTCGCGGCCAACGCGCCCGCCACGATCAGCGTCGGAACGACGGGGATCGGGAGACCCATCTGCTGGATAAGCACGTTGGCGAATACCAGCGCGAGGCCATATTGGGCGATCAAGTCAGGCATTTGCCATGCATTCAAACCGAGGCGGACTGCAGGCCGTTGCCGGCCATGGCCTTCTGGCGGGCGAGCCAGTAGGCGGGGTAGGCCACGCTGTCCACGCCGCCGCTTCCTTCTTGCGCCGCGCGATCGAAGCATTCGAGCGTGCGGGCTGCCAGCGGCAGCGAGCTTCCATGGGCGAGCGCTTCTTGAGCCATGTAGCGCAAGTCCTTGCGCATCGTGTCGACGTCAAATGCGGCCATGTCTGAAGGGCTTCCTTTCATGGCGGCGACGACCTGAGGCGCCCTCGTTCGCAGAACCGCGGCACCTATGTTCGAGTCGGCGAGCAGGTCGACGGCGCGCGCGGCATCCGTGGCGGAGGGATCGACCAGGAGCAACGATTCCCCGAGGGCTTGCCAAAATACAGTCAGCAGGAGATTTGCGGCAAGCTTCATCCGGGCACCGGCACCGAGCGGTCCGAGGTGCTCGACGCGACGGCAAAGCTGCTCAAGCAACGGCCGCACACGGGCGTACTCGGGCGCGTCACCGCCGGCGAATCCGACCAGCGACCCGGACCGTGCGGCGGATATTGAACCGCTCACGGGGCACTCGATGAAGCCAGCATCGCGAGACACCATGACCGGGGCAATCGGCCAATGGGCGCCCGGCGTCACCGTGCTCATGTCGATGAAGTGACGTCCCTCCACGGGGCAGCTCAGTAGCCCGTTGCGGCCAAGGTAGACGCGCGCAACCGCTGCATCGTCACGAAGGAACGAGATCACGACCTCCGAATGATCCACCAGCTCGCCTAACGTACGGCCCCACTTCGCTCCAGCCTCGAGCGCGTCGCGTGCGTTCGAAGCGGTGCGATTCCACACCCAGACTTCGTGGCCTAGCTCGAGCAGGCGATGCGCGACTGCGGTCCCCATTCGTCCGGTCCCTACGATTCCGATTCTCATGTCGACTCCTGGACGGCCACCGCCGCATCGTCCCGTGAAGGCGGAGCCATGAATTCGGGTCCGACGGGATCGGTTATGGTGCGCAGAAGAATTTCATCGATGTCCCGCTTCGCCTGGTCGTCGAGCCTCCACCCGAAGGCGTTGCCAACCGGGTCCAGTTGCTCCGGGCGACGTGCGCCCCACAGGGCAATGGTGTCGCCCTGGTCGAGCACCCATCGCACCGCGAGAGCGAGCACGCTCTGGCCAAAGCGATCCCGCGCGTAACGGTCGAGCGAATCCACCGCGGCCAGGTACCCAGCGAACCGAGGTTGTCGGAACTTCGGATCGTTGCGCCGCAGGTCATCACCCTTGAATTCCGTGGCGACGGTGATCGCCCCCGTGAGTAGTCCGCGACACAGCGCGCCATAGCACAGGATGGCCATGTTGTGCTCCGCCGCGAACGGAAGCACGCCGCTTTCCGCCTCGCGCTCAAAGAGGTTGTAGGGGGGCTGCACCGCGTGAATGGGAGCGAATTGCCGGAATTCGGCCATTTGCGCTGGCGAATAGTTCGATACGCCGATGGCGCGGATCTTGCCTTCGTGCAACAGGTCCGAGAGCGCTTCCGCCGTGTCCTGGATCGGCACGAGAGGGTCGGGCCAATGCACTTGGTAGAGGTCGATGTAATCGGTGCGCAGGCGCCGCAACGAGTCCTCGATTTCCTTGCGGATGCGCGCGGGAGAGGCGTTTCGCCACACCCTGCCGTCGCTCCATTCGAGTCCCGTTTTCGTCGCAATGACTGCTCGTTCGCGCAGGCCCCCCGAGAGTGCCTTGCCGACAATCTCCTCCGAACGGCCGAAGCCGTAGACCGGGGCGGTATCGATGAGCGTAATCCCGCGCTCGATGGCCGAGCGAATGGTCTGAATCGATTCGTCCACATCGCTATTTCCGCCCCACATCCACCCGCCGATGGCCCATGTGCCAAGGGCGATTCGCGAAGCGGTAATTCCGGATGTCCCGATCTCAATGGTTTCCATGGTTCTCGACGTCCTTTCACTCCCGATCGTTACCCGTCTGCGCACAGCGCCAATGGGCCCTGCCAGCCGCGTCATAGTGACCCGCGCTGCAGAGACTCCTTGCCAAGCCGGGCGCCCCTATTGAAGTCACGAGCCAAGTATTAAAGAACCCGCTTGCGGGAGCGTTTCAGCTTGCAGCCGGGAGATTTCAAATGAAACGCGGCGCCGGTGCTCACCCGTCGACCCGAGGGCCCGTCGGCAGTCGCAACGCACCGCCGGGTCAGGTTTCGACGCGCTGACCAAGGCGATGTCAAGGGGAGGATTTTTCTCGAGCGGCACCATCGAGTACCCCGCCCGATTGCAGATGAAATGCAATCCGAGCGAGGTGAAATGAGAAGTTAGCGAATCACCGCCACCATGAACGCAATCCCCAACCAACCAATGGTGGTGCGCATGAATTCCGATTCGTTGAGGGCATTTTGCGTGGGGTTGGCTCCCGCACTGGCCGTCATCATTCTGACCGGCTGCGGGACCGCCAAGCCAGCAACGACGGTGCAGCCCCCCCAAGTCTCGGTGGTAAGCGTGCATCGGGCGAGCGTACCGATCATGACGGAGCTCCCGGGGCGAACGTCCGCCTTTCTCGTGGCGCAGGTGCGCGCCCGCGTCGACGGCATCGTGCTCAAGCGCGAGTTCACGGAGGGCGGAGACGTCAAGACGGGGCAGCGGCTCTATCAGATTGACCCCGCGCCTTATATTGCCGCGCTCAACAGCGCGACCGCCTCGCTGCAGAAGGCGGAAGCCAATCTCGCGTCGACGACGGCCCAAGCCGAGCGCTTCAAGGTGCTCGTCGCTGCAAACGCGGTCAGCAAGCAGGACTACGACAATGCCGTAGCCGCCCAAGGGCAGGCTGCTGCCGACGTCGCGGCTGGCAAGGCGGCGGTGGCGATGGCCCAGATCAACCTCGGCTACACCAACGTCGTATCACCGATCACCGGGCGCAGCGGCGTTTCACAGGTCACCCAGGGCGCCTACGTGCAGGCAAATGCCGCAACGCTTATGGCGACCGTGCAGCAGATCGACCCGATTTATGTCGACCTCACGCAATCGAGCGTCGAGGGTCTGCAATTGCGCCGCGACATCGCGACGGGCCAGTTGAAGCTCAACGGTCCGAATCAAGCCAGGGTGACGCTGCTGCTCGAGGACGGAACGCAATATCCGCTCCCGGGTTCCTTGCAGTTTACCGACATTACCGTCGACCAGGGGACCGGCACGGTGACGGTACGCGCGCTCTTTCCCAACCCGCATTTCATCCTGCTTCCTGGAATGTTCGTGCGCGCACGCATCGAAGAGGGCGTGAACGACAGCGCGATTCTCGTGCCGCAAGTCGGCGTAACGCACGATCCGAAAGGCCAGGCGACGGCACTGGTCGTCGGCCCTAACAACAAGGTCGCGGTACGCCCGCTGCAACTCAGAGGTACAAGCGGCGATCAGTGGATCGTCGATGGCTGGACTGAACGATGGCGATCGCGTCATCGTCGCCGGCGTGCAGAAGGTGCAGCCCGGAAGCGTGGTTCAGGCGCTCGAGGTGCAGACGAAAACGGCTGCTGCAACGTCGTCCTCCCCGCCCCTCGCGGCGATGCCCGCTGGATCGCCGGCCCCGCAAACGTCCGCCTCGGTCATCGCCAGCGCGCGATAGGGAGCCCTGCCATGGCCAAGTTCTTCATCGATCGCCCGATATTCGCGATCGTCATCGCCATCCTGATCATGCTGGGAGGGGCATTGTCGATCCGCTCGATGCCGATCGAGCAGTACCCGACCATTGCGCCACCTTCGATCCAGATCATGGCGACCTACCCTGGCGCCTCTGCGGAAACCGTGGAAAACACGGTCGTGCAAGTGATCGAGCAGCAGATGAGCGGGCTCGATAACCTGTTGTATATATCGTCCAATTCCGACGACTCCGGCACGGCGACCACGACGCTAACCTTCGCCGCCGGGACCAATCCCGATATCGCGCAGGTACAGGTTCAAAACAAGCTGCAGCTCGCGACTCCGCTGCTGCCCGCACAAGTACAGCAAGCAGGCATCAAGGTCACGAAGTCGAGTAACGGGTATCTGTTGATTGCGGGTTTCGTTTCGACCGACAACAGCATGTCGCGTTACGACATCGCCAACTACATTGCCTCGCACTTGCAGGACCCGCTGAGCCGGGTCAACGGCGTTGGCAACTTCAACGTGTTCGGCACCCAATACGCGATGCGCATCTGGCTCGACACGGACAAGCTAAACAGCTACGCGTTGACGCCGGTCGATGTCACGACTGCAATCGAGAACCAGAACGTCCAGGTCGCCGGAGGCCAGCTCGGCGGGACGCCGGCGCCGTCGAGCCAGCGGCTGACGGCGACCATTACGGAAGCGACGCTACTGCGCACGCCGGCAGAGTTCGGCAACATTTTGCTCAAAGTCAGCGCGGATGGGTCGCAGGTGCGCCTGCGCGACGTCGCGCATATCGACCTTGGCGCCGAAAGCTATTTCATCGATGGAAGATACAACGGCCAGCCCGCCTCCGGCATAGGCATCCAGTTGGAGCCAGGCGCCAACGCGCTGGCCACGGCGAAGGCGGTGCGGGCGCGCATCGATGAGCTTGCGCCGTATTTCCCGCACGGGCTGCAAGTCGTGTACCCGTACGACTCCACGCCGTTCGTAAGAATCTCGATCACGGAGGTCGTCAAGACGCTGTTCGAGGGCATCGTGCTGGTCTTTCTGGTGATGTATCTGTTCCTGCAGAACTTGCGCGCGACGCTGATTCCGACCATTGCCGTGCCCGTCGTGCTTCTCGGAACATTCGGGGTCATGGCGGCATTCGGGTTCACGATCAATACCCTGACGATGTTCGGGCTGGTGCTCGCGATCGGGCTCCTGGTCGACGATGCGATCGTCGTCGTCGAGAACGTCGAGCGTGTGATGTCCGAGGAGGGGCTTTCGGCCCGCGAGGCGACAACCAAGGCCATGGGGCAGATCACCGGCGCGCTGGTCGGCGTCGCCGTGGTGCTTAGCGCGGTGTTCGTGCCGATGGCGTTCTCCAGCGGGTCGGTGGGAGCGATCTATCGCCAGTTCTCGCTCACGATCGTCTCCGCAATGCTGCTTTCGGTCTTTGTCGCGTTGTCGCTCAGTCCCGCGCTGTGCGCCACGATGCTGAAGACGGCGGGCCATGTGGGCGGCGCCAGCAAAGGTTTCTTTGGTGCGTTCAATCGCGGCTTCGAGCACGGCCGCGGCAAGTACGTGGGCAGCGTCCGCTACGTGATCAATCGATCCGCCCGCTGGCTGCTGATCTATGGGGCGCTGATCTTCGCCGTCGGTTTGCTGTTCGTACGCCTGGCGACCGGATTCCTGCCCGATGAGGATCAGGGCGTCGCCTACATTCAGGTTCAGACTCCCCCGGGTGCGACGCAGGCTCAAACGCAAACCGCGGTCGACGACGTGGGCGACTATCTGCTGCACGATGAAGCGGCAGCCGTCAATGCCGTGTTTGAGATTGCCGGCTTCAATTTCGCGGGGCGCGGCCAAAACCAGGGCCTGGTCTTCATCCGCTTCAAGGATTGGTCCGTGCGCAAGCGCGCCGATCTCAAGGTGCAAGCCGTCCTTGCCCGAACGGCCAGGCACTTTGCGTCGTATCAGACTGCGACCATCGTTCCGATCAATCCGCCGTCGATACCGGCTCTGGGAACGGCGTCGGGCTTCGATTTCGAACTCGAGGACCGGGCCGGTCTCGGGCACGCCAAACTGATGCGGGCGCGCGATGAGCTCCTTGCCAAGGCACGGCAAGACCCGAACCTGGCACTCGTCCGGCCCAACGGGCTCAACGACAACCCGACATACAAGATCGACATCGATCGCGAGAAGGCGAGTGCGTTCGGCATCAACCTGAGTGACGTCGATCAGACCTTCTCGATCGCATGGGGCTCACGGTACGTCAACAATTTTCTCGATAGCGACGGCCGCATCAAAAAGGTCTACGTCCAGGCCGACGCTCCGTTCCGGATGAATCCCGAGGACCTGAGGTCGCTTTACGTCCGCAACGCCAGCGGCAGCATGGTGCCCTTTACGTCATTCGCGAGTGGCTCGTGGAGCTACGGCTCACCGAAGCTGGAGCGCTACAACGGCGTTTCTGCGGTGGAGATCCAGGGACAGGCTGCGCCAGGCAAGAGCACTGGGCAGGCGATGGCCGCCATGCAGAGGCTCGCGCAGCAGCTGCCGACCGGGATCGGCTACGAGTGGACCGGAATTTCGTTGCAGGAACAACAATCGGGCTCGCAGGCGCCCATGCTCTACGGGCTTTCCATTCTCGTCGTATTCCTGAGCCTCGCCGCGCTCTACGAAAGCTGGATGGTGCCCATTTCCGTGATCATGGTGGTGCCGCTCGGCATTCTTGGTGCACTCGCGGCGGCGACGGCGCTGCACCTCGAAAATGACGTCTACTTCCAAGTCGGCCTTCTCACCACTATCGGCCTGTCCTCGAAGAACGCCATCCTGATCGTCGAGTTCGCGCGCGAACTCGAGGCCAAAGGGCGGTCGGCCATCGAAGCCGCGGTCGAGGCTGCGCATTTGCGGCTGCGGCCAATCCTGATGACCTCGCTCGCCTTTGTCCTTGGCGTATTGCCGCTGGCCATCGCCAATGGCGCAGGATCGGGTAGCGAGAACGCAGTCGGGCGTGGCGTTATTGGCGGCATGTTAAGCGCCACGTTCCTCGCCCCATTCCTGATCCCGATGTTCTTCGTCGTTGTGACCGAAAAGCTGTTCAAGCCAAAGGCCGCTTCGTCGCCGGCATTGCCGCTGCAGACTGCGCCCGAGGCGGATGGCGGAGGGTGCAAAATGAATCCAGACCGCAGGTTGCACCAGGTGGGCGTCGACAGGTCCCTGTGCGGGGTGGCGCTCATCGCTATCGCAGCGCTTTTCGCCGGCTGCTCCCTCCAGCCGACCTACGAGCGCCCGGCGTTGCCGGTGGCCACCGCGTATCCGACCGGCGATGCATACAAGCCGTCGGTGGCGTCGGCCGGCACGAGCCTGCCCGCCGCCGATATCGGCTGGCGCGATTTCCTGACCGATCCGCGCTTGCAGCGATTAGTCGAGATCGCGCTCGCCAACAATCGGGACTTGCGCGTCGCCGCGTTGAACGTGGCACAGACCCAGGCTCAATACCGCATCCAGCGCGCCGCGTTGTTTCCCCAGGTCGGCGGATTCACCGAGTATTCAACTACGCGGACTCCGGCAGACGTTGCGAGCAGTGGCAATGTGACGCTCACACATGACTACGCTGTCGGGCTATCCGCCTCCTGGGAACTCGACTTCTTCGGTCGTTTGCAGAGCCTCAGTGACCAGGCGCTGCAACAATACTTCGCTACCGCGCAGGCGCGCAAGGCGGTTGACATCCTGCTCGTCTCCGAAGTCGCAGACCAGTACCTGACGCTACTTGCCGACGACGAGCTTCTTGCAGTCACGCGACACACGCTCGAGAGCGCGCAGGCATCGTACAAGCTCACGCTGCTCCAATTTCAAACCGGCACCGGCAGCGAGCTCTCGCTGCGCGAGTCGGAAACCGTCGTCGAACAGGCCAAGGCGAACTATGCGGCGCAGCTGCGCGGTCGCGCGCAGGCCGAGAATGCTCTGGTGTTGCTGCTCGGTCAGCCTCTTCCCGCGGATCTTCCGCCGCCGGCCTCGCTGAATGCCCAGACGATACTGGAGGACATCCCTGCGGGCCTGCCCTCCGATCTGCTCACGCGCCGGCCAGACATCATGCAGGCCGAGGCGACGTTGCGCGGGGCAAATGCCAATATCGGCGCCGCGCGCGCGGCGTTCTTCCCGACGATCAGCCTGACCGGCGACTTGGGCACATCGAGCTCGGCGCTTGCGGGGCTGTTCAAGGCGGGGTCGCTGGCGTGGGGCTTTCTGCCCTCGCTCACCTTGCCGATCTTCGAGGCGGGCCAGCTGCAGGCGAGCCTCGATGTAGCGACCGTACAAAAGGATATCAACATCGCCCAGTACGAGAAGACAATTCAAACGGCGTTCCGCGAAGTGGCCGACGGGCTCGCTGCGCGCGGCACGTACGACGACCAGGTCGGATCCCTCGAACGCTACACCCAGGCGCAGCAACGCCGACTCGAACTGGCGGACCTGCGATTCAAGATGGGCGTGGACCCTTATCTGACCGTGCTCACGGCTCAAACTGATCTGTACAACGCCCAGCAGGCGTTGGTGCAGGCGCGCCTGGCCCGCCTCACCAACCTGGTCGACCTTTACCAGTATCTCGGGGGCGGATGGATCGAACACACAGGCGACGCACCGAGTTCCCCCGAAGACGTCGGTTCTGTCGTGCCGGTCAGCCACGCGCCCTGGAGCCTGCTCAAAAACCGGGGAACGTGAACGCCTGATCCACCCGGATTCATGCTGCCCCTGCTTCTGCCGAGACACCTGGCTCCGCAGGACCTTCCTCGCACGCGCAGGGCGCGAGCACCCGGCCAAGGATCCAGCGCACCGAGCAAGCGCCGCAGAGAGCCTGGGAAGTGCTGATCAACGCACCGGAAACGTGATCACGCCGCTCGCCGAGCCCGCATTCCTAGCCATTTGCGGTTGCGCCCGCAGCCGTTACAGCTGCAACGCGGCGCGAGGAATGCGAAACCCGGTCGAAATGCGGCGGGCGCCTAATAGCTACAGGCGCGAAGTTCATCATTTGATGATCCACGCCAAAGTGAAGTGTCCATTTCTAACCTAGTTAAGGAGCAGTCATGAACAGCAAATTCGCAATGGTAAAGAGCGCTGTGATGGCCGCCGCGCTTATGGCCGCAGTTTCAGGAATTGCGCATGCTGATGGACTCTCGGAGAGCCAGCTTCAGGCGCTGTCGTCCGAGGCACCGGCGTGGCATCCCGAGCAATCGGTCTTCAATAACGCTCCTTCGACATTCCGTGCGAGCAATCCGGGTGGTCTGTCGGAGCGGCAATTGCAGGCAGTGTCGACTGAGGCGCCTCATTTCGCACTTGCGGCGCCCGTCTTCGATAGCGCGCGTTCGGAATTTGCCCTGAGCCGTCCGCACGGGCTGTCGGAGCGTCAAATGCAGGCGCTGTCGACCGAGGCGCCGGCGTTTCAATTGCCGCAACAATCGGTAACGAGCTCGCTTGCATCGACGAATGCAGCGGCCTTTTCGATAACCGCTGCAAAGTGAGCCTTTGATGTTGGCCGAGCCACCCGGGGCCGGGCTTAAGCATCCGGACCTCGGGTGTTTCATATCTGCCAAGATAACTGGAAGACGAGATGAACATCCTGACACGCGCGGCCGTGCCAAAGGATCTGTCGCCAGCTGTGACGCGCTCAACATGACTCTGACCGGGATAGACTGGTTTCGATATCGGCAGACGTTGCACGTTATTGATTTAATGAGTGTTTATATGGGTGCGATCTGCCTCATAACCCGAAGGTACCGGGACACGAACCTCAGCTTCTCGTCCATCTTCTGACACTCCTTCCCTTTACAGCTTTCGGCAGAGAGAGGAGGACTCGCTATGCCGTGGGATGTGTCCGGTATAATCTGTAAACTAAGTACCGCTACGCACAAAGGGCTTGCAGCGATGCAGGCCCTTTTGATTTAGGCCGGGCTAGCGGCACGCGCCGAGCAATAGCGACTTATTCTCAGTAATAGGGTAAGCCCCACGTATTGTGGAGTAACTTCGATGAGCAATCCGCCATTCTCTGCTTTGTTCTCCCCTGTCTATTCATCAACCCACTCGAAACTGTCGCTCGAGCGCGCGCGGTGGTGCACCGCGACGGCAATCGGGATTGCCTGCGTGTGGGCCATTAGTACGCCTGCAACAGCGGCCGACCTTACCGTCAAGGTCGAAGGCATCCGCGAGGCGAGGGGGACGATCCGGCTGGAACTCGATGGCTCTGCCGCCGCTTGGGATAACCAGGAAAAACCAACCGCGCTGGGCAGCACACCGGCGGTCATCGGCGCCGTCATCTATACGTTCAAAGGCTTGCCGCATGGACGCTATGCGGTCGGCGTGTATCACGACGCGAATGACAACGGCGAGCTGGACATGAATTTCCTCGGTATCCCCAAAGAAGATTTCGGCATCAGCAATAATCCCAAGCTGATTCGCAAGCCGACCTTCGAGGAGTCGCACGTCGATGTCGGCGATGCGGACCAGCACATTACGATCCATTTGATGCACCTAATCTGATTCGTTCATGAGTTAGCGCATTGCGCCGAAGGTGGTGGTAGTGGTCCTCGCCGCCGCGTGCCCGCGCTCGCCCTGTACCCCTTCCGCCTCCGCGACCCGCTCTCCGGGACGTGGGTCCGCGGATGAAACCGCAGCCACAAGCAGACCGTCGCGCAATTTCCGCCGATCGAGCCCAGAACTTCATAGCTCGGACCGGGGAACGCAAGCTACTCGTTGCCCACGACGCTAAGGTGCCGGGAGGTTTCGAGTGACGCGATTTCAGACATCTTGTCCGGATGCTCTGAGTAAGGCGTATCGCGATGGAGCCACTCGGCGACTACATCACAGGTCCTTTTTTTCGACCTTCGGGTTATTACCCCGACGATAAATTGTTGCGCAGCTGTGTCCCTATTCCCTGACCGTCTGATGCGTTCGTATTGGTCGTCAAGGAAGCTTGCTGATCAGCGCCACCGCGCCCGCAGGCATACCGCGGCGTGCCGTTCTGCACGTGCCAACTGGCCCACGTATGGCGCAGATCGTGCCAGCGGAAAACCTCGACGCCGGCCGCTCTCAACGCCGCGTAGCGCGGTCTCGAACTGACCTCCGTGATCGGGTTGCCGCGGTAGCTGAACCCGTGTGGGATGCTTCCCCGGCCAGATGTGCCCGCGTACGAATCCTGTCCTGGAGTCTCGAAATTTAGCTCTATAATCGTGCGGTCGTTTCAACCACCCGGAGAGGGTCATGGCTTAACCCACCGCCCATACCTCTATCGTCGCGGTCCCTCTTCCCTCGGAACAAACTGTCCCAGATGCAAATGACATGTATTGTTGCAATTCTCGCTTTGGGTGCCTTTGCCGCGCAGCTTCTTGGCAAGTAAGACTGGCGGTTCGGTGCCGCGGGGGTGCATGTTCGATCGCGCCAGCGATCGGTTTAGTCAAGGAGAGATAAAAATGTCCGAACAGATCGACCAGGATCGCCGCCGCATCTTGGGCACTGCGGTCATGACCCTTGCTGCCGCCGAGTTCGCCATGCTCAGCTCCGCGCAAGCCCAATCCACTAAGATTAGCCCGGTCAAGCCCGGCACGAACACGTCGTTCGGCGCACTGAAGCAGATCGATGCTGGCGTCCTGAATGTTGGATACGCTGAAGCTGGCCCTGGCAATGGTCCGGTAGTGATTCTTCTACATGGCTGGCCGTACGATATCTACAGCTTCGTCGACGTCGCCCCTTTGCTGGCGTCGGCCGGCTACAGGGTGATCATCCCGTATCTGCGAGGTTATGGAACCACCAGCTTTCTCTCCAGCGCAACCATGCGCAACGCCCAGCAGTCGGCCGTTGCCCTCGACATCATCGCTCTCATGGATGCACTCAAAATTCAGAAAGCCACCGTCGCCGGCTTTGACTGGGGCGCGCGCACAGCGGACGTCATGGCAGTACTATGGCCGGAACGTTGCAAGGCAATCGTTTCCGTGAGCGGCTATCTGATTAGCAGCCCCGCCGGCAACCAGACACCGTTGCCTCCCGAGGCTGCATTCGCATTTTGGTACCAGTACTATTTCACCACTGAACTCGGCAAGGCCGGCTATGCGAAATACCTCGACGAGTTCAATAAATTCATCTGGCACCAGGCTTCGCCGAAGTGGAATTTCGACGATGCCACGTACAACCGCACAGCAGCTTCCTTCAACAACCCGGACCATATTGACATCGTGATGCACGATTATCGCTGGCGACTCGGCCTAGCGGATGGCGAGCGGAAATATGACGACCTCGAAAAGCGGCTGGCCGCGCTTCCTGTCGTCACCGTGCCGGCCATCACCATGGAAGGCGACTCCAACGGGGCGATCCACGCGCCCAGCACAGCCTATCGCAACAAGTTCTCCGGCAAGTATGACTACCGGCTAATCGCTGGCGGCATCGGCCACAATCTGCCGCAGGAAGCACCTCAGGCCTTTGCCCAGGCTGTGGTCGACGTCAACGGCTATTGATCGTGCGTTAGCTTGCGGATGCCCTGCGGACTGACATGCGCGATCCGCAGGGCAAACAAGACAACGATCAGATCGTGCCGTTGACGAACCCGGGCTCGGCGCCCGCCCTTGCCAGCCAACCTTATGTAAGGCATGAGTCATGAAAGCGAACGAACTCCTCCTCACCGCGATGTTCGCGAGTGCGATCGCGGCTCCGATCGAAGCCTTAGCTGAGGATAACAATATGCTGCAGAGTCCGACTCCGGCAGCGATTCAATTACCAGTTGAAGGCGATTTTCCATCTCTTGGTGGTGCGACCGGCTGGCTCAACTCGTCGCCGTTGACCCCGAGCAGCCTACGCGGAAAAGTCGTACTGATCGATTTCTGGACCTACACCTGCATCAATTGGCTACGCACACTACCCTATGTCCGCGCATGGACCGAAAAATACAAGGATCAGGGTCTGGTGGTGATCGGCGTGCACACTCCTGAATTCGCATTTGAGAAAAACGTCGACAACGTTCGCCGAGCCGCGAAGGACATGCGGGTGGGCTATCCGATCGCGCTCGACAGCGACTATGCGATATGGCGTGCTTTCGACAACGAGTATTGGCCGGCCCTCTATTTTGTCGATGCCCAGGGGCATATACGCCATCATCAATTTGGCGAAGGTGAATACGAACAGTCGGAAAGGGTAATTCAACAGCTGCTGGCCGAGGCCGGAGTCAGCGGCATCGGTCATGACCTGGTGTCGGTCGATGCCCGCGGTGCGGAAGCTGCTGCCGATTGGGGCAGCCTAGAGTCACCGGAAAACTATGTCGGCTATGAGCGTACCAAGAACTTTGCGTCTCCTGGCGGAACAGCATCGGATAGGCCCCACGTCTATGCCACTCCTGCGCAATTGAAACTCAATCATTGGGCGTTGTCGGGCGACTGGACGGTCCAGAAGCATCTTGCCGTGCTTGATAAGCCCAACGGACGAATCGCCTATCGTTTTCACGCCCGCGATCTCAATCTCGTTATGGGGCCGGCATCACAAGGAGCTCCCGTGCGCTTTCGTGTGCTAATCGATGGTCAGCCCCCAGGTGCTGCGCACGGAATCGACGTCGACGACCAAGGCAAAGGCACGGTTACCGAACAGCGGCTATATCAACTAATCCGCCAACCGAAACCCGATGCTGATCGACAGTTCGAGATCGAGTTTCTCGATCCGGGTGTGGAGACTTTTGCGTTTACGTTCGGCTGACCTACGTGATCAGGGCCAGAGTGCCTTCCCGCATGAAGCCGATACTGCCGCGATCGCCCACAGAGAATTCAGTCTCGAACACGGGCGGTCCCCTGTTTACACTTTAGGTTTGCGGGCAATCCACTCAATCGCATTCGCTTCGGCGGCGTGCCATGCCTCGCCTATGGTCAGGTGAAGGCGAGCATGGGTGGCAAGTTGGTCAAGCGCCGAAGCCATTTTTTCGATCCGGCGCTCTCTCGTAGCTCGCTCCATCCGATTATGGCGCCTCACGTGCAGCTGCGAGACGCTCATGTATCTGCGCCACGACGGCGGCGCCTTCACCGATGGCGCCGCCGACGCGCTTTACCGAACCGGAACGCACATCACCGACGGCAAACACGCCTGGCACGCTCGACTCCAGCAAAGCGGGCAGATGCTCCGCAGCGGAGCCAGCCGCCTGACCCGTCAGGACAAAGCCTTTTGGGTCGAGTGCGACACCGCTTGCCGCCAGCCAATCGGTCTCCGGGTCCGCGCCCACGAAAAGGAACACGTATCGGATGGGCCTTTTTTCCTCGAGCCCCGTCTGGTTGTCACGCCAGGACACCGCCGTAAGGCCCTCTTCGAGGTCACCGTGAAGCTCGGTCAGTTCGGTGTGCGGGTGCAGTTCGATGTTCGGCGCCGAACCGATGCGGTCGATCAGGTAGCGCGACATACTGGTGGCAAGACTGGGGCCCCGTATCAGCATCAATACCTTGCTTGCATGCTGGGCCAGGAACACCGCCGCTTGCCCGGCGGAGTTGCCGCCACCCACCAGCACGACCTCGCTGCTCGTGCACTGCTTCGCTTCGAAAGGGGAGGCCCAGTAGGAAACGCCGCGGCCTTCGAATTCGGTCAATCGGGGCACCGCGGGATGGCGGTAACGCGCGCCGCTGGCGATGACGATCGTTCGGGATCGGAGCCGGCGCCCGTCGGCGAGCCGCAACGACAGCTCGCCTCCATGCAGGGTCCCGGCGCAGTCGAGGGCGGCGGCCTGCGCCGGGATCATGATCTCGGCACCGAACTTCTGCGCCTGGACGAAGGCGCGGCCGGCAAGCGCCTGGCCGGAGATGCCAGTTGGAAAACCAAGGTAATTCTCGATGCGCGCGCTCGCTCCGGCCTGTCCCCCGAACGCCCTGCAGTCCAATACGACGACCTGCAGGCCCTCCGAGGCCGCGTACACGGCGGTGGCGAGACCCGCCGGACCCGCACCCACCACGGTGACATCGAACAGTTCGTCGCGCGTCGCCGAATCGAGCATGCCCAGCGAGCGGGCAAGCACCTCTTCGGTCGGATTGAGCAGCACCGAACCATCCGGGGTCACGACCAGAACGTCGGCCAAAGCCGCGCCGTATTGCTCGAGCAGTGCGGCAGCGTCGCTATCCTCCGCGGCATTGACGACCTGATGCGGAAGGGCATTGCGGGTCAGGAAGTTCTGCAGCCGCTGCAGTTCGGGAGATTCCGGCCTGGCCATCAGCACCGGGCCGCCGGCCCCGATTTCGATCAATGCGACTCGACGCAGGATCAGCGCGCGCACAATGCGCTCGCCAAGGTCGGCCTCGGCAATGATCAGCGCGCGCAGCTGGGGAGGCGAAACAAGGATCGCCTCCACTTCCTCCCCGGCGTGGGCGTCGACCAGCGTGCGGCCCCCGGATAGTTGTGCGACCTCGCCGGTAAACCCACCCCGCCCAACGCTGACGAAGGGAACCACGCGCTCCGTCCCATCGCGCTGGCTCAATGTCACGATCCCCTTCAGCACGACATACATACCCGGCCCAGGGTCACCCACGCCGAACAGCCGCTCGCCGCGCTTATATCGGCGCACGGTCCCGAAGCGGCTGACGCGGGCGATCTCCGTGTCGGTCAGGACGGGAAACCTCTGATGGTCCCGGCTTGCGACTGCTGGCGGCGGATCGCTAGGCATCCAGAGCTCCACGCGAAAACATCGATGCCATGCTTTCTATCCGTCTCTATCCGAATTTGGGGTCGTCAATGAACAAAGTACAAGTCGAGCAGACGAACTATGAGATGCCGCCGCGGGAGGGATTTACCGTCGCACATTTTCTCACCGTCGCCAACATCGACCGATCAGCTCAATTCTACGAAACGGTCTTCGGAGGTCGCATTTTGAGCAGGGGCGACAGCAGCGGCGCGCCCCGGTAGCGTCGCTGCGCTTTGCATTCGTGCTCAGCAGGGCGACGGCTCCCATCACCTGACCGGATTGGCAGTAGCCGCATTGCGGGACCTGGATCTTGTCCAGGCGGCCTGCACGCCAGTCGCCACCCGACCGGAAAGGCCCTCGATGGTGGTCACCTTGCGTCTGGCCACCGCTGAAAGCGGCAACACGCAGGAAAAGGTCGCGGCGCCGTCCACGTGCACCGTGCAGGCTCGACAAAGCGTTGCACCACAGCCGAACTTGGTGCCTGTCATGCCCAGATGATCGCGCAGCACCCACAACAATGGCGTATCCGGTGACACATCGACGGTAACGGTCTGGCCGTTCAGTTCGAGCGTCGTCAATGGGCTTCCTCAATAGGTTGGGGCCTTCGTATAGAAGTCTGCCGACGCGTCCACCTCGCGCTTCGCCAGCTCCGATGTGACAGGCTCGGCCCGACATCCGCTGGTGAGTCGGCCGGGACACTCATGTACCTACCTCCTCAGAGGCGGGCGCGTGAGTTGCGTTCTCAAGCGCCTTGGACGTATCAATGGGCGTCGCCACGAATATTGTCGCGCCCCCCTGAGGGGCCGTCAAGAATCAATCAGCTTGAAAAGTTAGTGCCGGGCCACAAGGTTTGCTCGGACTGCTTATGGGTGACATGGTGGTATAAACTCCGGCTGTCCAACAGCCCAAACGAATGCGGTAGAGCCCGTTTCCAATCGACAGTTCGAGATCGAGTTTCTCGAGTTGGGTGTGGAAACTTTTGCGTTTACGTTCGGCTGATCTACGGGACGGACGAATCATTCGATTACAGGCAGAGGGCGGATGACCAGATAAGGGGAATCGAAATGGTACGAACCCACCAGCCAGGCGAAGCCGCTTTCACGTCGATCCTGCCCGAAGACATCGACTGGAAGCCGTTTGCGGCGTTCCCACCTTCAGTCCGTCTTGCGGTTCTTGTCGGTGACCCGTCGGAGCCCGGCCCCTACGTGATCAGAGTGAAAGTGCCTTTCGGGGTGAAGCTGATGCCCCACCGACACCCGGAGGACAGAATCTACACCGTCATGTCCGGCGTTTTCTACATCGGCCTGGGCGATCAGTTCGACGGCGACAAGGTGCAGGCATATCCGCCGGGTAGCGTCATCGTTCTGCCAGGCGATACGTATCACTTCCACTGGGCAAAGTCCGGTGAGTACGTCACTCAGGTAACGGCCGTTGGTCCGTTGGGCCTCGAGTATCTGGATCCCCGCGACGATCCGCGCCAACTCGGACAAAAGAGCGCCCAATGAGCGCCTCGAAGCCATAGGGAGTCATACGATGGTCCCCGAACGGTATCAATCGTGCATCCAGGCCTGCGACATGTGCGCGGATGCTTGCGACTACTGCTCGAACGCGTGCCTTCAAGAGGACGACGTCAAGATGATGGCGAAGTGCATTCGGCTCGACATCGATTGCGCTGCCATTTGCCGAATGGCGTCCGCCTATATGGCGCGGGACAGCACCTACTCAGGGGCCGTCTGTCGCCTGTGCGCAGAGGTATGCGAGGCGTGCGGCCAAGAATGCGCGCGGCATGCGCATCCCCACTGCCAAGCTTGTGCGCGGGCTTGCCAACGCTGTGCCGAAGAATGCCGGCGAATCGGCGGCGCAGGTGCGCAACTTCCTGGGTCAGACAAATAGTCTTCGGGTCAAAGGGGCGCGCTGGTCGCAACTGTGGGAAGCGCGCCCGTGTCGACCGGCACGCGGCACGACGGGCAGCGGATAGCCACATGGGGCATCGATACTCGCGGGGTCCGATGGAAGCCTCGCCCTTTGCAATCGCCGCGACCTGCGCCACGTCGTCGATTTTTCGCTACGCTATTGGCTCGACCCACTGCGTTCGCCACGCCGGCGCCGTGAATGGATCGGCAAAATACTGCGTTTCGTGGGACACCTTGTCCCCACTGAACTCCATGATGCTCACCGTGTAAGAAGTCTTTGCCTGATACGTGATGAAGTACTCGGTAACCCACAGGGCACCCGCGCCCACTATTCGCCGCACCCTGAACCCCGAAGGCTTGTCGGGGTGATGCCCGCGGAGAGCTTGGATGTTGCGTCGGCCCCGAATGCGTTCGCCAGACTGGGGATAGTCGCAAATGGCATCATCCAGGTAAATGTCGTGCTCTCCCTCGAGATCTCCGGCGGCGGATGCTGCCCAGTGCCGGTCGAGGATCGTGCGTATCTCCATCTCGCTCGTCGCCATGCCCGCTCCTTTCCGTTGTCACCGGCCGAACATTGGTCGATTACGGTTCCGGCGTCTCGACCGTTCCCAGGACAACACCCATTGCGTTTCCCCGACAAAGGTGCAAAAGCGTAATTGCCCCGTTCACACATCATTGACGCGCGGTGCCCTACAGCATCGGCCTCTCACCACAATCCGAGCGCGTGCAGGCTGGGCGATGCCAGCAATGCCCACGCCCCATCGCCCAAGAGAAACTGCACCAGCAGCGCGAGAGCCCAGAACGCCGGGTACTCCCAACCCCCGTCCTTATTCGTAAAAAGCCACCCTTTGCTGGCGTGTACCGTGACGATCGTGCCGACGATGATCGGCAACAGTAGCAACGCGGCGAATCGCGCGTAGACACCAGCCACGAGTGCAATCCCCCCTATGGCCTGCATAGTGGCCGTTAGATACACGAGACGCCCGGGCAACCCAATCGACCTGAAGTACTTAGCTTCGGTCGGCAACCCGTAGACTCTGATCTGCAGATCGGCGTGCGCCAGGAAGAGCAGACCCAGCCCGATGCGCAGTAGGAGTGCCGCGTACGGCGCGGTCGAGGCGTCGATCATCGAGCGGTCCTCGATCCGTAGCCGGGGAAATATCGAGCCAGCTTGCTTTGCCGTTCCATGGGCTGCCCCCTTCGATGTCCGGGCCGAAACGCCAAGCTTGCCAAGTTGCTCTATCGCATCAATTTAGTATTACCGAAAGCGAAATAGGCGTCCAGCCTTCGCAGCGGACTCGAGCGCTAGACGCCACGCCTTAGTTTGCGAGGAGCGTGGCGATCTTGGCGTCAAGACTCCACGGTCCTGGACCCCCCAGCATCACAACGGCGAGTCCGATGCAGTAGAGCGCTTCGGGTATATAGAGCAGATCGCCGAGCCAATCGGCGCGATCGATCGGCTGCCATGCGCGCACTTTCTTGATGGCGTCGAATACGACGGCGCCGAGACAGATCACAAAAAGCCCGAGCGCTGCGAGCGCGGACAGGAGGCCGATGATGAGTGCCCATCCTCCGCCAAACTCGATGCTAGGCACCAGCCATTGCATGATCGGCAACGCGTGCACGCCGTCGTCTTGCAGCGTTTGTGTCAGCGTCGCATGCCGGGAAGGGTTAAACAGCTTGTGGTAGCCGCTGATTGCGAAGAATATGCCGAGCACCACGCGGTTGAGTGTGAGCGCGGCGTCAGGCGCCTGCGCTCCAAGTGTGATGAGGGATACATCCATGGTTTGGAGCGCTCCTGGTCATCGAACGAGGGGTCGTTGAGCTCGAAGCAAGGAATCGGCCAATTTGACAAAGGCTTCGGCCCATACCTTCGTGCAATGGGATTCTATCCGTTGTCTGCGGTGCCATAAACGCCTGACCGCAAGCAACGCGCGCAACGTTTTGGGCGCCAGCGACGCCTGACCAGGCAGGCTCTCTTGGCTTCCGCCGCACGGCGCGGTTCGGGCGACGGACCCTGCGATTTCCCCGGAGGTGAGCCGCAAGCTACGGCCCCCGGCATTGCAACACAGATCCAATTGGTGTAGGTTTTTTGGCGGCCTAGTTTGCGCCAGCAGGCGCTAGAACTAGAGAGAAGCGCACGCGGACAACAAGCCGACCTTTACGCTTTTCCCCAGATGGCCACTGCCATGGCAAAACGGAAGCCAATTAAGGGAGATAGGCGATGAATTCTTCATTCAAGGCGATTCAACGGCTCGGGGCCGCTGCCGCGTTGCTGGCGGCAAGCGCGTTGTGTGCTGGAGTCGCGTCTGGAGCGGATGACAAGAGTCTCGCCCAACAAATCTTCGACACCATGCAGCAGGCGGGAGCCAAACCAGGTTATCGGACCGCGCACGCGAAAGGCATCGTATGCGAGGGATCCTTCACGCCCTCGAAAGATGCGGCGACTCTCTCCAAAGCCACACATTTTCAGGGAGCCTCGGTGCCTGTGATCGTTCGCTTCTCGAGTGGGTCGGCTGACCCTTCAATCGCGGATACCTCGCCTGACGCCGGCCCTCAAGGAATGGCGATTCGATTTAATCTAGCTGATGGCGGGAAAACGGAAATCGTCGCGCTGGCGCACAATGGCTTCGTCGTCGCCACCGGTGAAGAATTTCTCGCTCTCCAAAAGGCCATCGTCGCGACTGATCCGAGCAAGCCGCATCCTTGGCCCATCGAGGCGTTTCTGGGCGGACATCCACTCGCCTTGAAATTTGTGCAGGAATCCAAGGTAATACCCGCGAGCTACGGTACCGAATCGTTCTTTTCCAACAACGCGTTCATTTTTGTGAACAAGGACGGAGTCAAACAGGCCGGGCGTTACCGGATTCTTCCCGTTGCCGGACAGCGTAACCTGAGCGACGCGGAGGCAAAAACGAGGTCGGCCAATTTTCTCGCCGAAGACCTTAGGGCGCGTCTGAAAACCGTAGCGACCAAGTTCCGCCTGGTTGTGCAACTTGCCAACCCCGGAGACCCTACGAACGATGGCTCGCTCGTATGGCCCGACGATCGCCGGACAATCGACGTCGGCATCCTCAGCATCACCTCCGTGGTAGCCGACAGCGACGCAGCCCAAAAGGCATTGGTGTTTTTTCCTACCACCTTGATCGATGGAATCGAATTGTCCGATGACCCGTTGCCATCTCTACGAACCAGCGTTTATGTGCTCTCATTTGCACATCGCCAGCAGCCATAACGAGCGGATGAGAAATCACTCATGTCCTAAGAAGACAGGCTCCATCCTAGAAGCAACAGCGCTGAGAGAAGGGGCACGGCGCCGCGCGGGCATGACCTTGGAGGCGCTGCACCTCTTTTTGGACGCGTGGCAAGATTGACGCTGCGACGGGTCAGGACGTCGAATCCGCCTCAGCGGCAGGCGCGCCGCTCGCCTCCAAATCCATGCACGTCCACGACACTTAAGAAAGGGAGCAGCCATGAAGCGCAAAAACAAGCTCACGATTGCGATAGCCACGGCAGCACTGGTCGTCATGGGCGGCACGGCCAGTTACGCGCAGGACAAGTATTCGCTGAAATCGCCGAGCGGAATCGCGTTCTCCGACTTTAGGGGATACGAAGACTGGTCGGTCGTGTCTTCCGCCCGCACCGATGAAGTACTCAAGGTGATCGTCGCCAATCCGACCATGATCAAGGCGTACAAGGCTGGCGCTCCGGGCAACGGCAAGCCTTTCCCGGAAGGCTCCATGATTGCGAAGCTCCAGTGGAAGTTCAAGAAGAGCACGGAGGCCCCTTTTGTCGTGGATGTGCCAGACGTCTTCACGCAGGCTTTCGTCATGGAAAAGGACAGCAAGAGATTTTCGAAAAGCGGGGGATGGGGATACGCACTGTTCAACTACCAAGCCGCATCCGACAAATTCACGGCCGATTCCAACAGCCCCTCAGACTGCGGATACGCGTGCCATACGCCCGTGAAGGCGAAGGACTACATCTTCCACCCGTACCAGAAGCGTTGAACCCGACACCTTCTTCATTCCACGAGGCGCCGAGGCGTTCAAGCGTGACGCACCCAATGCAGACGTCCGATTTCTGGACGCCGGGCACTTTGCTCTTGAAACCAACGTCGATGACTTCGCGGCCGCGATCCTGAAAATGACAGTCAATGCATAAAGCCCGCTCCGTCCTGACCATGGAAAGCGGAGTCCAACTTCCAGGATGAGAACATGAAAAAGCCCGGCGCGAGCCAAGGCCAGTCGGCATCGGAGCTCATCTCGAAAAGAATCGCCGAGCTCGGGGATTGGCGCGGGGAAACCCTCGGCAGGATGCGCAAGCTCATCAGGGAAGCAGACCCGGACGCCGTCGAGGAATGGAAGTGGATGAATCCGATTTGGTCGCACGACGGCATCATCTGTACCGGCGAATCCTACAAGAATCACGTGAAGTTTACCTTCGCCAAGGGTGCGTCTCTAAAGGATCCGGCCCGTCTCTTCAACTCCAGTCTCGACGGAAACGTACGCCGCGCGATCGACGTCCACCAAGGAGAACAAGTCGACGAGTCCGCCTTCAAGGCGCTCGTTCGCCAAGCGGTCGCCCTCAACAGTTCTGGCAAGTCGAAGCCATCGAAGAAAGCGAAGTCCTAACAAATCAGAACGTGGCCAAAGGTTCGCGCCGAAATCTTAGCAGGGGCCCGATCTATCCATACGCGTAAGGCAGCCCAAGGGCGCCGTCCATGAACCTTCGACCCGGGGATTGAATGCATGGCGCGCGGTTGCGATCGTGGCGTCTGGCCCGAAGTCGGCGATCGAGGCGCTGCACGCCTCAAGCACAACTAAAGCGCTGTCTCGGCCTTCAACGGCGCGAATTCATGCACGGGATGGACGCCCCTCAAGCCCTTGCAACGGCAAGCGCGATCATGCGGACGGACTCCCAACAGTGGCCGCCGCCGGTTCGAGCGCGGTTTCGAGCGCCTCGTCGACCTGCTCGACCCAGACAAATTTGAGCTTGTCGCGGGCGTCGGCGGGGATTTCCTCGAGGTCGCGCCGGTTGCGCGAGGGCAGCATGACGGTGGTGATGCCGGCGCGCAGCGCCGCCAGGACTTTCTCCTTCACCCCGCCGATCGGCAGCACGAGACCGCGCAGGCTGATCTCGCCGGTCATCGCCACGTCGCTCCTCACCCTCCGGCCGGTCAGGAGCGAGGCGAGCGCGACGAACATTGCGAGGCCCGCGCTCGGCCCGTCCTTGGGTGTCGCTCCGGCCGGCACGTGGACGTGAATGTCCGACTTCTCCAGACCTTGCGCTTCGATCCCGAGCCCGCTGGCGCGCGCCTTGACCAGCGAGAGGGCCGCCTGCGCGGACTCCTTCATCACGTCACCCAGCTGCCCGGTCAGGATCAGCCGGCCGGTCCCGGGCGTGCGCGCCGCCTCGACGAACAGGATGTCCCCGCCCACCGGCGTCCAGGCGAGCCCCGTTGCCACGCCCGGCACGCCGCTGCGCATCGCCACCTCGGCCTCGAACTTGCGCGGCCCGAGAATGCCCGCAAGATCGTCCGGACCCACCTGCACCTGCTGCGCGCTTCCTTCGGCGATGCGCACCGCGACATTGCGGAACACGTTGCCTATTTCGCGCTCGAGATTGCGCACGCCCGCCTCGCGCGTGTAATCGTCGATGATCGAGAGCAATGCCTCGTCGCTGATCGCGCATTGCGCCTCGGTGAGCCCGGTGGCCGCGAGCTGCCGCGGCACCAGGTAGCGGCGGGCGATCTGCAGCTTTTCCTGGGTGGTGTAGCCGGGCAGCGCGATGATCTCCATGCGGTCGCGCAGCGGCCCGGGAATGGTGTCGAGAACGTTCGCCGTGCAGATGAACATCACCCCCGACAAGTCGAACGGCACCGCGAGGTAATTGTCGCGGAAGGTCGAGTTCTGTTCCGGGTCGAGCACTTCGAGCAGCGCCGACGCCGGATCGCCTTGAAAGCCGCCGGCCCCGAGCTTGTCGACCTCGTCGAGCATCAGCACGCAGTTGCGGGTTCCCACCTTGCGCAGGTTCTGGATGATGTTGCCGGGCAAGGCGCCGATATAGGTGCGGCGGTGGCCGCGGATCTCCGCTTCGTCGTGCACGCCGCCCAGGCTCACCCGCGCAAACTTGCGCCCGGTCGCCTTCGCGATGCTCTGCCCGAGCGAGGTCTTGCCCACGCCGGGCGGACCGACGAAGCACAGGATCGGGCTCTTCCCCGCCGGGTTGAGCTTGCGCACGGCGAGAAACTCCAGAATGCGCCGTTTGATCTTCTCCAGCCCGTAATGATCCTGGTCGAGGATTTTTCGCGCTTCTGCGATATCGATCGCCGGCGCCGGATCGGCACGCCACGGCAGATCGATCAGCCAGTCCAAGTAGGCGCGGATCATCGAGTACTCGCCGGCGCCTTCGGGCATCCGGGCCAGGCGCTTGAGCTCCTTGCGCGCCTGCTTGTCGACCTCCTCGGGCATCTGCGCCGCGGTGATCGCCTGCTCGAGCTCCTCGATCTCGGCCGCGCTCTCCTCGCCTTCGCCGAGCTCTTTCTGGATGGTGCGCATCTGCTCGCGCAGCAGGTGCTTGCGATTGGTGTCGCCGATCGATTCCCGCGTGCGCTCGTCGATTTCGCGCGACACCTTCAGCACCTCGATGCGGTGCGTCAGGAGCTCGAGCAGCTTGTCGAGCCGGGTCTTGAGGTCGAAGGTTTCCAGCAGCGCCTGTTTTTCTTCGGCGCTGATGTCCATCAACCCGGCGATGAAATCGGCGAGCGGGGCCGGGCCTTCCACGGCCTGCAGCGCCGCCACCATCTCTTCGGGCACCTGCGGCAGCAGCTGCAGGATCTCCACCGCGCGCTCCTTGAGACTGTGGGCGCGCCCCTCGATGTCCGCGTCGACCTGCTCCGGCGCGTCGACGAGCTGCACCTGGGCGGCGGTGAACGGGTAGCCTTCCAGGAACTGCAGCACGCGGAAGCGCTTGATGCCCTTGCAGATCGCGTGGTGCGAGCCGTCGGGCGCGGTGATGTAGCGCACCACGTTGGCGGTCGTGCCCACCCAGTGCAGCTCGGCAGGTCCGGGTTCGTCCACTTCGGGCTTGTTCTGCAACAGAATGCCCAGCGGGCGCTGCAGCCGGATGGCTTCCTGCACCGCGGCACGGGAACGCTCGCGACCCACCGTGAGCGGAAACACCATGCCAGGGAACAGCACGACGTTGCGCACCGGCACGATGATCAGCGCGTCGTCGGGCAGCGGCCGTGTCGCGCCTTCGCGGCGCGTCTGTCCGTTGGCGGGCACGTTGTCCGCGCGCATTGCACCCTCGGCGTTGACCGGCGGGTTGCTGGTGTTTGTCTCTTCGCTCATGGTTTCCAACCCGTCTTGCGCAGCCTCAGCGTCAGGCAGCCGTTGCTGAGCTCCTTCGTGCCGGCTTCGAGCGGCCCTTCCGGCAGCGCAACGCGGCGCTCGAAGTAGCCGTAGGGAATTTCCAGCTGCCGCACCAGGCGCTGGCCTGCGAACGGCAGCGGGCTCTCGGCGCGTATGACCAGCACACCCGACTCGCTCGTCACCTCGATCCGGTCGACGGGCACCCCCGGCAGGGCAACCACGATGACCACCTCGCGCTCGTCCTCGAACACGTCCACCGGCGGCTCCCACGATGCCTGCGGCCGCTCCGATGCGGTCAGGCGGAAGAACTGGCGGTGCATGCGCTCGGCCTGCGCGAACAGCTCCCAGGCCTGCGCCCACATGAAGTCGGTCGGGTTACGCGTTGACATGGCTGTCGATCCAGTCCACCAGGCCGGAAGCGTCGCTCGCGCCCGACCGCCGGGCGACCTCCTGCCCCTCTTTGAACGCGATCAGCGTCGGGATCGCGCGAATCCCGAAGCGCGCCGCCAATTCCGGCTCGGCTTCGGTATCGAGCTTGGCCAGCAGCACGCCCGGAGACAGCCGCGCTGCCGCCGCCTCGTAAGCCGGCGCCATCGCCCGGCACGGCCCGCACCACGGCGCCCAGAAGTCAACCACCAGCGGCAGCTCGTTGCCGCCGAGCTGCCGCTCGAAGCTCGCCCGGGTAAGCTCGAACGGCCGTCCCGGAATCAGGGCCTCCTTGCAGGCCCCGCAGCGCGCATCGCCACCGAGCCGCGCGCGGGGCAGGCGGTTCTTCGTCTGACAGTGCGGGCAGACGACGTGCACGCTCTCGTCAGCGCTCACGCCCCCGCCCCTGCGCGCCGTGCGTTCCGGCACCCATGCCGCTGCTGGACAGTTCCCATGGCCTGAGAATGAGGTCGATTCAGGTCGATTCAAGCCTTTGGCGCCGCATGCTAAGCTAGGTTTAGCCCCCCTGACATCCCTGCAAGCTGCGGCGCTACGCGACATCATGAGTTACATCGACAGCAACCTTCTGGAAGGCGAGCAGGTGATCTTTCGGACCCGGCTGCACTGGCTCATCTATGCCGGTCCGGTGCTCTTCGTCGTGTTCGTGCTGGTGCCGGCCGCCTGGCTCCTTACGCTGGGCAGCTGGAGCCACTATGCCTGGGTTCCCCTGGTGGTCGGCCTGCCGATCCTCCTGGTCGCCTACATCCGCCGGGCGAGTTCGGACTTCGCCGTGACCAACAAGCGGGTGATGACCAAGGTCGGCGTGTTCGACACGCGCTCCATCGAGTTGCTGCTCGGCAAGATCGAGGCAATCGCGGTGGAACAAAGCTTCTGGGGACGTCTCTTCGGCTACGGCAACATCGTCATCACCGGCACCGGCGGCACCAAGGAAGCGTTTTCGCACATCCAGGCGCCGCTGGCCTTCCGCAACGCCGTACAGTCGGTCACCGACCCGGCGAGGGCGCCCGCGCCGCCCCCTGCCACTCGCTGATCTTTCGCCTTCAGTAGCGGGCGTTGCCCGGCGTCCTCGGAAAAGGGATCACGTCGCGCACGTTGGATAGCCCCGTCGCGTAGGCAACCGTGCGCTCGAAGCCCAGGCCGAACCCGGCGTGGGGCACAGTGCCGTAGCGGCGCAGGTCGCGATACCAGCCGTAATGCTGCGGGTCGAGCTTGGTCTCGACCAGGCGCGCGTCGAGCACCTCGAGCCGCTCCTCGCGCTGGCTGCCGCCGATGATTTCGCCGATGCCCGGAGCGAGCACGTCCATTGCCGCGACCGTCCGGCCGTCGTCGTTGACCCGCATGTAGAACGCCTTGATCGCCTTCGGGTAATTCATGAGGATGACCGGCCTGCCGGCGTGCTGCTCGGTAAGGTAGCGCTCGTGCTCGGACTGCAGGTCGACGCCCCAGGCGACGGGAAACTCGAACTTCTGTTTCGCCTGCTCGAGGATGCCAATGGCCTCGGTGTAATCCATGTGCACGAACTCCGAGCCGACGATTCCCTGCAGCTTGGCGACGACTCCCTTCTCGATGCGTTCCTCGAAGAACGCCATGTCGTCGGCGCGTTCGCTCAGCACCGCCTTGAAGATGTACTTGAGCAGCGCCTCGGCCAGGGCGGCGTTGTCGGCAAGGCTCGCGAAGGCGATTTCCGGCTCGACCATCCAGAATTCCGCCAGATGCCGGCTGGTGTTGGAATTTTCCGCCCGGAAAGTCGGTCCGAAGGTATAGACCTTGGACAGCGCCAGGCAGTAGCTTTCGACGTTGAGCTGTCCGGACACGGTCAGGAAGGCTTCGCGACCGAAGAAATCCTGGGCGAAGTCCACCTTGCCATCGGCGGTTCGCGGCAGATGCATGAGATCCAGAGTCGAGACCCGAAACAGCTCCCCCGCGCCCTCGGCGTCGGAGGTGGTGATGATCGGCGTGTTCACCCAGACGAAGCCGTTTTCGTGGAAGAAACGATGGATCGCCTGGGCGATGGTGTGACGCACCCGCGTCACCGCCCCGATGACGTTGGTGCGCGGGCGCAGATGGGCGACCTCGCGCAGGAACTCGAGCGTGTGCGGCTTCGGCTGGATCGGGTAGGAGTCCGGATCGTCGACCCAGCCGATTACCCTGACCTCGCTCGCCTGCATCTCGAAAGGCTGTCCCTTCGCCGGCGAGGGGACGATCTTTCCCGTGGCGGCGACGGCGCAACCGGCGGTCAGGTGCAACACTTCCGCACTGTAGTTGGGCAGGGTGTCGGGCGCGACCACCTGCACCGGGTGAAAGCAGGAACCGTCGGACAGGTGCACAAAAGAGATCCCGGCCTTGGAATCGCGGCGGGTGCGCACCCAGCCGTGAAGCGTTACCGGCCGGTCGTCCGGGGCCCGTCCAGCAAGAATATCCACACAGGTGAGCTCAGCCATGATCTATTCTATCCGGGCTTGAATACCGATCTGCAATCCGGCTCACAATTTCGGAGAACCACGATGCAATCCTCGCTCACCTTGCGCCCCTGCGCACAGAGTCGATTGGCGACATGGCGCAACGTCTGATGCGCCGCCGCGTCCTGCTCACGGCCGCGGCGCTCCTCGCCGCGGGCGCCACGGGAGCCCGGGCGGAAGGCGAAGCCGGCGACCCGGCAGTCAAGCCGGTCAAGAGCTTCTACGATGCGCTGCTCTCGGTCATGAAGCAGGCGAAGGAGCTGGGCGTTCGCGGCCGCTACGACAAGCTGTCCGCCCCGATTCGCTCCACCTTCGACCTCGCCGCGATGACCCGCATCGCCATCGGCCCGGAGTGGAACACGATTCCGGCCGCCGCACAGACCGCCCTCGTCGACAACTTCTCGCGCATGACGATCGCCACCTACGCCAGCCGCTTCGACGGCTACTCGGGCGAGCGCTTCGAGGTCGAGCCGGAAAGCGAAACGCGGGGCACCGGGCGGATCGTGCACACCAAGCTCGTCCAGTCGAACGGGGAACCGGTCACGCTCAATTATCTGCTGCGCGACTCGGGCGGCGCCTGGAAAGTCGTCGACATCTATCTCACCGGCACGATCAGCGAGCTCGCCACGCGGCGGGCGGAGTTCGCGGTGATACTCAAGAACGGCGGACCGAGCGGACTCGTCGAGAGCCTCCGGCAAAAAACCGATGCGCTCATGCGCGCTCCGGGCGCGGAAGCCGAGCCGGCCCGCCACTGAAGCGGCCGGGCTCAGTCCTTCAACACCATCTCCACCACGCCGGTGTTGGCATCGACGATAACCGTGACATTGCCGTTGCGGTTGTCCTTGCTGTAGTTGATATACCAGGTTGCATGACGGGTGCCCGGCGCAGCGGCGGTTCCGATCATCACCGTGTACCCCTGGCCAAGCAGCGCTGCGCCGTGCTCCTTGGCAAGCGCGTAGAGGCGCGATCCGTCGCGCATGAAGTCGGGCTTGAGCGCCGGAATGCGTCCCGCGGGTCCCGGCTCCGCCGCGCAGCGATACGTGCCACGGAAGGTGCTGATCGACACCGTCGCCTTGGCAGCCTCGGAATAGAACACCAGGTTCCAGGCGGCCGAGCTGCCGTTGGGCTGCAGCGGGCCCAGGGAGGTGTTACCGATGCTTGCCGGCACCACATCGGCTTTCCATGCCTTTGCGTCCGCCAGCGCCATGGCGTAAATTTCCGCCAGCGCCGGGTCCTTCAGTTGCCTCGACTTGCAGACCTCCTGCGCCATCGCCTGCAAGGACCACGGCGCGGACGCGACGAACAACAGCAGCAGCATTCGCTTCATTTCGCTTCTCCTGCTCAGTAGTGAGGTATGTGGTGTCGAAACTTCGCGTCCAAAGCTTCGCGATTTCCATCGACGGCTACGGCGCCGGGCCGAACCAGGATCTCCAGAACCCGCTCGGCGTCAGCGGCCCTGAGTTGATGGAGTGGTTCTTCCACACGCGCGCGTGGCGCAAGATGCACGGCCATGACGATGGAGAGACCGGCGTCGACAACGGGATGGCCGAGCAAGGCTTTGCCGGCATCGGCGCCTGGATCCTCGGGCGCAACATGTTCGGACCGGTCCGGGGCCCGTGGCCGGACGACAGCTGGAAGGGCTGGTGGGGCGACGAGCCGCCGTATCACACGCCCGTCTTCGTGCTGACGCATCACCCGCGCGCGCCGCTCAAGATGGCCGGCGGTACGGAGTTTCGCTTTGTCACCGACGGCATTCACGCCGCTCTGGAGCAGGCGACCGCCGCAGCGGGCGGCCGCGACGTCCGCCTCGGCGGCGGCGTGTCCACGATCCGGCAGTATCTGCGCGCCGCCCTGATCGACGAACTGCATCTCGCCATCCGGCCCGTCCTGCTCGGTTCCGGCGAGCATCTCTTGAACGACATCGACTTGCGTGCCCTGGGCTATGAATGCGCCAATTCCGTCGCCGGCGAACGGGCGACCCACGTCTTCCTGCGCAAGCGCGCGTGACCTTCGTCTCACCCCCGATCTAGCGGCGACGGCGACTTGCAGGCATGGACGCCCTGCGATCAGGCCTCGGCGAATACCTTGTCCGCTCGATACCCGGCCACGAGTTCGCAGCCCCTTCATGCCGTTATCATTCCGGATGCGCCGGCGCAGGCGCGCCAGCCGCTGCGCCCGGGTCGGTCAGCTCCTCCGGCTCCTCCTTACCGCCGTTCGCTGCGCGAATTTCCGCCTCGCGCTTCTGCTGGCGAGGCTCTTGAGGTTCGCGTAATAGTCGAGCGCGCTCGCCTTGATCTCGTCGAGGGTCTCGATGTTGCGCGAGCGCAGGTCCATGCCGTCGATCGTGCCGACCCCGAAGTTGATCCACGCGCCGGTGCTGCCGGTGAGCCATCAGCGCCGGCGGCGTGGTGAACAGATCCATGCCAAGCCCCAACGCGTCGCGGAAGTTCGAGGGCCCGAAGAAGAGCAGCACCAGGTATGGGCCGACGGAACGCCGAAGGTCGACAGCGTCTGGCCGAAATCTCCGGTCTGCCGCGGCAGGCCCTTCGCGGTGGCCACGTCGAACATGCCTCCGACCCCGGCGATGCTGTTGACGGCGAAGCGCGCCAGGGTGATGGCGGCGGCATCGGCGCGCCGCTGCAGCACGTCGTTGGCGAAGATGCGCGGCTCGGCGAGATTGTCGAACACTGACCGGATGCGATCGCGAACGAACTCGCGGAACCGTCGCCCGATACGCCTCGGCAAGCGGGCGGATGAACGCGTCGTCGAGCTTGCCGTTGGTATCGAAGACCGCGCGGTTGAGCGGCTCCAGCGGATCGTCGGTATCGCGCTCTTCGCCGGCAGGCAAACTGGCACAGCCGGAGAGCGCCAAGTAGAATGCCAGCGTGACCAGGCTCGCCCCGCCTCCATGCCATCGGCGCACGCGGGGGGCGCTGCTTGGTGTCTCGGACGCCGTTGCGCATCGTCTTTCGCCGTTTCGCGAGAGGGAATCATGCGCCGGGAATGTGCGGAGCGCCCTCGCTTGCTTTGCAACCCTCGGGGATAAGGGGGCTAGGTTAATGCACTCGAGTGGCCCGGCGGAAGTCCCGATGCTGAATGCTCATGCTTGACGCCCTGGGCCGCGGACTCGCCTTCGCCCTGCTGGCCCTGGCGGCGGGCGGCTGCGTCTTCACCCTCATCGCCGTCGCCGTGGTGCGCCGGTTCGTCGACGATTCAGCGGCCCCGGCGGGCGCGGCTCCCGGAATCACCATTCTCAAGCCGCTGCGCGGCGCCGAGGCTGCGCTGCACGATCAGCTGCAGACCTTTTGCGACTCAGGATTACCCGGGCGCGGTGCAGATCCTGTTCGGGGTCCAGGACGCGCAGGATCCGGCGATCGCGGTCGTCGAGCGGCTGATCGCCGAGCAGCCCGGCCGCGATCTGCAGCTCGTCGTGACGCCGCGTCCGACCGGACCGAATCCCAAGGTCGCCACCTTAGTCGGCCTGCAGGACGCATATCCGGCACGAAGCCATCGTGCTGTCCGACAGCGATGTCGCGGTCGGACCCGACTATCTCGCGCGCCTCGTCACCGCCCTCGCGCAACCCGGCGTCGGCCTGGTTACGTGCCTGTTTCGCAGCGTGCCCGTTCCTGGCCTGTGGGCACTGCTTGCCAGCATGGGCCCCGACTACCACTTCCTGCCCGACGTGCTCGTCGGTCTCGCCCTGGGCCTGGCGCGACCCTGCTTCGGCTCGACCATGGCCATGCGGCGCGAGACGCTCGTGCGAATCGGCGGATTCGAGGCCTTTCTCGGCCACCTCGCCGACGACTACGCGATCGGGGAAGCGGTGCGCGGCATCGGTCTGAAGGTGGCGATTCCGGGCTGGACGGTCGCGCATGCCTGTCCGGAAAGAACCGCCGCCGAGCTCTGGCGCCACGAACTGCGCTGGGCGCGCACGCTGCGCGCGGTTAGCCCCTGGGGTTACCTCGGCAAAGGCTTCGCCAACCCCTTGCCCTTGGCCTTGCTCGGCGCATGGTTAAGCGGCTTCGGTGCGATCGGCGTCGGCTGCATCGTCGCCGCGCTCGCCTGCCGCCTTGTCCTGCAGCGGCAAGTTGATCATACTCTGCGGGTCAGCACGAGCCGTTGGTGGCTTGGCCCTGCGCGAGATCTGCTGGCCTTTGCAGTCTATGCGGCGAGCTACTTTGTCGACGTCGTCAGCTGGCGCGGCCGGCGCTACAAAGTGCGCGCAGATGGAACCTTGGTGCCAATCGTGGAGCCGAACGCATGATGCGTACGCTATTCCTGCAGGCGCCGTCGTTCGAAGGCTTTGACGGCGGCGCGGGTTCGCGCTAGCAGTCGCGGCGCGAGATCCGATCCTTCTGGTATCCGACCTGGCTCGCCCAGCCGGCGGCGCTGGTCCCGGGAAGCAAGCTGGTCGACGCGCCACCGCACGGCCTGAAGCTCGCCGATGTCGCCGCCGACCGCGCGCGACTTTGACCTCGTCGTCGTGCACACCTCGGCGCCCTCCTTCGCCTCGGACATCAAGGCGATCGAGGCGATGAAGGCGGTCAACCCCGGTTTGAAGGCAGGGCTCATCGGCGCCAAGGTCGCCGTCGATCCGGCAGGCAGCCTGAGCGCGTCGAAGGTGGTCGATTTCGTCGCCGGCAACGAGTTCGATTTCACCATCAAGGAAGTGGCCGAGGGGGCCCCGTGGGACCGGATCCTCGGGTTGTCCTACCGCAACGACGCAGGACCGCATCGTGCACAACGAGGCGCGCCCGGTGCTCGAGAACATGGATGCGCTGCCTTTCGTCACGCCGGTCTACAAGCGCGACCTCAAGATCGAGAAATACTTCAGTGGCTATCTGAAGCACCCTTACATGTCGCTCTACACTGGGCGCGGCTGCAAATCGCGCTGCACGTTCTGCCTGTGGCCGCAGACCGTCGGCGGGCACCGCTATCGCACCCGCAGCGTCGGTCACGTGGTCGAGGAGATGGCCTGGGCGCAGAAGGCCTTCCCGCAGGTGAAGGAATTCTTTTTCGACGACGATACGTTCACCGACAACCTGCCGCGCGCCGAGGCCATCGCCAAGGAGCTGGGCAAGCTCGGCGTCACCTGGTCGTGCAACGCCAAGGCCAACGTTCCGCGCGACACGCTCAAGGTGCTGCGCGACAACGGCCTGCGCCTGTTGCTCGTCGGCTACGAGACGGGCAACCAGCAGATCCTGTACAACATCAAGAAGGGCATGCGCGTCGAGTTCGCCCGCCGCTTCACCAAGGACTGTCACGAGCTGGGCATCACCATCCACGGCACCTTCATCCTGGGCCTGCCGGGGGAGACCAAGGAGACGATCGAGCAGACGATACGCTTTGCCACCGAGATCAATCCGCACACGATCCAGGTGTCGCTGGCCGCGCCTTACCCCGGCACGCACCTGTATCGCCAGGCCCTGGAAAACGGCTGGCTCGACAAGGCCAATGCGGAGCTTGTCGACGCCCACGGCGTGCAGATGGGCCCGCTGCACTATCCGCACTTAAGCCACAGCGAGATCTTCGACTCGGTGGAGACCTTCTACAAGCGCTTCTATTTCCGCAGCGGCAAGATCGCCTCGATCGTCGGCGAGATGGTGAAAAGCCCGGACATGATGAAGCGGCGACTGCGCGAGGGCATCGAATTCTTCCACTTCCTGCGCGAGCGGCGGGAGACTGCGCACTGAAGGAGCTCATCGTCACGGCCGACGACTTCGGCCTGGCAGAGGAAGTCAACGAGGCCGTCGAGCTCGCGCACACGAAGGGTATTCTCACGGCGGCAAGCTTGATGGTGGCCGGTGCCGCGGCCGCCGACGCGGTGGCGCGCGCGCGAAGGCTGCCCTCGCTGCGGGTGGGCCTGCACCTGGTGGTCGTCGACGGCGTGCCGGTGCTACCGCCGGAGCGCATACCCGACCTGGTCGACGCGACCGGGCGCCTGCGCAGCGACCTAGCCCGCGCCGGCGTCGGCATGTTCCTGCGGCCGGGCGTGCGCAGGCAACTCGCCGCCGAGATCGAGGCGCAGTTCGCCGCCTACCGCGCAACCTGCCTTCCGCTCGACCACGTCAACGCCCACCATCACCTGCAGCTGCATCCAACCGTCGGCGCGCAGCTGCTCGCCATCGGCCGGCGCTACGGGATGCGCGGCCTGCGCGTGCCACGGGAAGCGAGGGGTCTCATCCGTTCCATCGACACGCATTCCCGCTACCCATTCACCTGGATCGAAGCTCCCTGGGCGGCGCTGCTCCAGCGCCGCGTCCGCCGTCACGGCCTGACCGCACCCGACCGGGTGTTCGGACAGGCATGGTCGGGCGCCATGACCGAGCCGCGCATCGCCGGCGTGCTGCGCCATCTGCCCGACGGGCTCACCGAAATCTACGCCCACCCGGCGACCCGCGCCGGGTTTGCCGATGCTGCCGCCGGCTACCGCTATGCCGATGAGCTCGCGGCGCTGACCGCGCCCGCTATCGGGCAACTGCTGCAGGAGACCGGCGCGCGCAGCGGCGGCTACTCAGATTTCCTAGCTCGCTGAAGTATCGCGCGCGCGTTCCGGCCCCGGCCGGATTGGCGCCGGCGGCTCGCCCATCAGCGCCGGCAGGAACAGGAGCGCGGCCACCAGCGTGCAGGCAAGCGACAGCGCCAGGAGCTTGCCCATGCTCGAGGTCCCCGGATGATGCGACAGCCACAGGCTGCCGAACGCCGTGGCCGTGGTCAGCGCGCTGAAGATCACCGCCCGGGTGAGGCTCGATTGCAGGATGTCGCGCCGGCCGGCGCGCCATGCCAGCACGTAGTAGATGTTGAACGCCACGCCGATCCCGAACAGCAGCGGCAGGGCGATGATGTTTTCGAAGTTGAGCGCGAAGCCGGCGGCCACGCAGATGCCGAGCGTCGAGAGCCCCGAGAGCAGCAGCGGGGCAAGGGTCAACAACACGTCGGTCGTCCGGCGCAGGGTGAAAGCGAGCAGCAGCGTGATCGCCAACAGCGCCCAGGCGCCCGCCTGCAGAAACGCCGTCACGATGGCGTGGCTCCACTCCTGGATCGACACCGGCGCCCCGGTCGCCTCCGGCGCCACCGAGCGCACCGCGGCGACAAAACGGCGCAACGTCTCGTTGTCGTTGGCGTCGCCCTTGGGAAACACCTCGACTCGCGCCCGACCATCGGCGGCCACCCACTGCCGCTTGAGCTCGTCGGGCAGGGTGGCGAGCGTCACCGGAGCGGCCTGCATGGCCTCGCGCAGCTGTGAGAGCGTCGTGACCAGCCCGGGGATGAGCGTCTCCCGCGCCGTCTCCCGCTTGTCCGGCGGCCCCTGGGCGAGCCCGCGCAGCGCCTTCGCAAGACGCGCGGCGACGGCGCTGATCGGCGATTGGGGTTCGACCGCCGCGGCGCGCTCGAGCTCCTCCGCCGCGCGCTCGATCGCGCGCACCGTCTCCTGGTCGCTCGGCGGCGCTCGCGACTCACCCGGATTGAGCACCGGTTCCAGCAACAGCGCCGCATCCTCGATTAACGAGAGCTTCTCCGCCTGCCCTTCCGGCACGAAGCTCGCAATGTCGAGCGCATGATCGACTTCGGGCAGCTGCTCGAGCCTGTGCGCGAGCATCCGGGCGGCAGCCACCGACGGGGTCAGCACGTCGAGCGTGTTGGGTGTGGTCTGCGGGTCGCGCGTCAGATCGAGCAGCGTGGCCATGGATTCGACCTTGGCGCTGCGCAAGTGCAGTGGATTGAAGTCGAAGCGCAGCCACGGCAGGAGTGCCAAGCTCACGGCGGCGATCATTGCCGCCACCGAGAGCACCGGGCGGCGATGCCGCAGCAGGAACCGATCCAGCGGCGCGAGCCCGGCATAGCCGACGGCCGCCGGCTCCCCGGGCGGACGCAGGATCGCCACCAGCGCGGGTAGCAGGGTCACGCTGGCAATGAACGCCACGATCATGCCGGTGCCGGCGATCACCCCCAGCTCGGACACGCCGCGGTACGCCGTCGGCAGGAAGGCGTAGAAGCCGGCCGCGATCGAGGCTGCGGCCAGCGCCAGCGCGCCGCCAACCTCCCCGCCCGCGTCGCCCAGCGCGGCATGCAGATCGTCGTTGGCGTGGCGTTTGGCGCGATAGCACACGCAGAACTGGATGCCGAAATCGACGCCCAGGCCAACGAAGAGCACGGCGAAGGCGATCGAGATCAGGTTGAAGGTGCCGAACACCAACAGACCGAAGGCGCTGGTCACGACCAGGCCGACGGCAAGGCTCGCCATGATTGCGGCGATCAGCCGCCAGGAGCGCAGCGCGATCCACAGCAGGATCCCGACGGCGATGAGCATCGCGGTGGCGTTGAGTGCGGCGCCGTCGGCAAGCGTGGCGAACTCCTCGTCGGCGAGCGGCACCGGGCCGGTCAGCCGCACCCGGACGCCGGGATTGGCGTCGAATCGGAGCTCATGCACGGCCTGCCTGATCGCCGCGCTGGCGCGCTCGCCGGGCTGCAGCGCGCTGTAATCGAGGATCGGCTGCACGAGGATGAATCGCCGCAGCTCGCGCGGCTCGGGCGCGCCCCGGTAAACAGGGTGCGCCACGAAAAAGCGGGTGTCCGCCCGGCGACGATCGCCTCGATCGCGGCCGAGAGCTCCGAGAGCGGCGCTGCCAGCAGGTCGACCTGCGCCCGGTCGACCTGCACGCCCTTGAGGATCAGCACCAGCGCATCCATGATGCCGCGCAGGCTGGGGTCCGCCGCCAGGCTCCCGAGCAGGGGTTGCGCCGCGATGAGCCGTTGCGTGGTCTGCTCGAGTTCGCGCTTCGATTCGAACAGCAGGCCGGCGCGGTCGAAGAAGGGGCCGCCGTCGGGCCGCTCCACGGAGTGGTAGAACCCGGTCTGGCGCGACAGTTGCTGTGTCAGCGCCGCGGTCGCCTGCTCGGCTAACTCCGGCGTCGCGCCATCGACCACGATCGCAATCAGGTTCGCGCGTTGCGGGAAAGCCGCGTCGAAGGCGAGCTCGCGCTGCCGCCAGCTCACGTCGGAGGCGATCAGGCGCGTATTGTCGGAATCGATCGCGATGTGCTTCGCGGTATAGAGGTACGCGCCGACCGTGAGCAGCGCGGCCAGAGCGCACACCCGCCACGGATGGCGCGCACAGGCGAATACCACGCGCCCGATCAGCCCCGCCAAGCGATCCTCCTGTGCAGGCTGAGGCGCACCCGGTTCATGCCTCGCGGTAGCCCAGGAGCAGCAGGCCGATCAGCACGAAGCAGATCGGCCACACCCAGCCGGCCCAGCGTCCCTCGTCCTGCGGCGCTTCGACCTCGAGCCAGCGCGCCCACCCGGCGCCGACGCCGAGCACCGCGATGGGGAGGTGCGCGAGGTCGACCAACACCTCCTGCTTGACGTTGCCCAGCGCGTGCGAATGGGTGAGCAACAGGATGCCTCCGAGTGCGGTCAGCAGCGGAAAGACCCGCTGCAGATTGCGCGCCGTGATGCGCCCGGTGCGCACGCCCCATTCGAACAGGGCGAAAGCGACGATGAGCAGCACGAACAGCCGGTGCTGCAGCACCTCGGGCGATTTCAGGCTCTCGATCACCCCGACCTCGCCCAGCGGCCAGACCTCGGGGTCGGCGCGCAGCAGCAGCAACCCGGAGAGCAACAGGAAGAGCAACGGCCAGTGCTTCGCCCAGGGAACGTGACGGCTTCGCTGCGCGAGCGCCGCCAAGCCCATCAGCGCCACCAGCACTCCGGCCCAGTGATGGTTGTACTCCGACCAGGCGATGTCCTGGGCGTTGCGCGGCGGCAGCGAGCCGTCGCCCGGCTCGAAGGCGCGCACCCGGGTCGACGCGACCCCGGCTTCCCACTCCGCATCGAGCCGCGCCTGGAGCTCTGGAATGGCCAGCGACTTGGGGTCTGGGCTCACCAGCCTCGGCAGTGCCGGCCTGAACCGATCCACGAATTCGGAGTAGGTGACGCGATCCTCGGAGAGGTCGACCGCGGGAGGCATCGAGGTGATCGAGGCGGCGGCCATCAGCGCTGCGAGGCCGATGCCCATTTCCACTTCGACGAATCGCTGCACCTGCCTGATGGCATCGGCATCGCCGGCAAAGCGCCGCACGGCACGGAAGTTGGCGAGACCGAGCAGCAGCAGCAGCGACAGCAGAGCGCCCTTGGTCGCCGCCATCGCGCCGTAGGCGGTTCCATACACGGCACCGAACGAGCCCACGTAGAGTGCCGCAAAGACCACCGCCCCGACCATGATCAGCGCCACCCCGGCGACCGCCAGCGCCGAGAAGCGCCGGCCGATCCGACCGGCGAGCTCGCCCGTGCCGGCGCGCTGCAGGACCAGCCAGAAGCACGGCAGAGCGCCCAGCCACAGTGCGGCGCCGACTTCATGCGCGCCGGTGGCGAAGAGCAGCACGGCGTTGTCTTGCAGCCGCGCCGACGCGTGGCTGTCGGCGAGCGCCGCGGCGAGGAAGAGCGTGCCGGCAGCGCCGAGCACCAGGCGCTTGGTCGGGCCGTTTGCGATTCGCGCCCAAACCACCATGGCGATGGTCGCGGCGGCGAGAACCTTGACCGCGCCGGCGACCACGAAGCGGGCCCCGGCGACGTCGGTCCACGAACCGGGCAGTGACGCGGCGAGGATCGCGGCATTGATCGCCGTGGCCGCGCCCACGCAGGCGATTGCCGCGAGCGCCGAGGCTGCCACGATGCGCCGGGAGCCCGCGCAGATGGCAGCGACGTCGCGTCGCGCCTCGCTGCCGACCGCAGGAGCGATGGCGAGCGCCATGAACGCGACGCTCCCGAGCAGGACCGACTGCGCCACCAGTTCGAGGCCATGCAGGACGACGCTGAGAAACCCGAAGATGTCGAACAGCGTGCTCAAAGAGCGTCGATCGCGTCACGCACCGAAAAATCGACCTCGCCACGGGTGATGTGGCCGTCGAGCGAGAGCACCTGCCAGCGCAGCTTCCAGCGCCCGCTTGCCTTCACCCGGGCGCGCGCCTCGAGCAGACCCGGCGGGCTGCCGGGCTTGAGCGCGAGCGGCGCTTCGGTCCCGTCCGGCCCCTGCAGCACCAGGCCCGAGCGCCTGCTGTCGACCCGGCTGTTGAACTCGAGGCGGATGGCAATCTCGCCCGGCGCCACGACCGAGTTCATGGCCGGCTGCGCGGCGACGACGATCGCGTGCGCCAGGCCGCCCGCGGGCGCCAGGACAAGCACCAGCGAACAGATACCGAGCAGCGCCAACCATGCGCGCCTCGCGCTGCGCCGCGGCGCGGCGCGCAGCGCCGGCGGTGTCGAGGCGGTCGAGCGACGCGGGCCCCGCGTCAACATGCGGGGCGTTCGAGGCGACTGCCCGTCGGTTCGGTCGGCATGCGAAAGCAAGGCACGGCGAGATGCGCTGCGCCCTTGGTCGAGGATGGGTCAATCATACTTGATCGCCGGATCTGACCCCGCCGCCGACCGCGTGCCTGTCAGCGAAGGCGACGACCCTCCAGCCATTGCCAGGACGCCAGTGGCGGCAGGCCGCACAGCACCTCGCGCAGACGCTTCGCCATGGAGACGGCCAATGCCATTTCGCCGCTGATGCCCAGCGCGTGCCCGAAAAGTACCAGGCCGGCTTCCTGAACGCCCAGTCCGGCCGGCACCACGAACGCCAGATGGCGCAGCGCCTGCGTCATGCTCTCCAGCACGATGGCGGCCTTGGCATCGACGGGATGCCCGAAAAGGCGCAGCGCGAACCAGATCTCGAATGAACCCAGAACGAGGGCCACGCACTGCAACGCGCCGGCGAAGAGCAAAGTGCCCCATCGGTGCAGGCAGGCCCGCACTTCCCGATCCAGTGCCGCCGCTCCTTCGGAGAGCGCGCCCTCGCCGACCAACGGGCGCAGAAACCGGTGCAGCCTGCCGAATACCGAACCGTAGCGCAGCAACAGCCCGGTGATCATCGGCACCGGAAGCGTAAGCAGCAGTGCGACGACCACGCGGTGGTATTGCTCGCCCGGCGTGTTGTAGTCGATGAGCAGGTACACCCCGAGGGCCGCAAACAGGTAGAGCGCGATGAGCGTGAGCAGAATTTCGACGATCACCGTGGCCCCGACGTTCGCGGCGCTCAAGCCCCGCCAGCGCATCAGGTGCACACCCACCACGCCGCCGCCGACGCTCGCCACCGGGAGCAGGCGGTCGACCGCCTCGCGCACCGTCGTGACCCAGAAGACGTAGCCGAGTCCGGCCTGCCGCTTTGGATCGTAGGGGTGAAGCAGAGCGAACCAGCCGATGGCGTAGAGCAGGAAGTACAGGCCGCGATAGGGAACGAGCCAGAGCAGCGCCAAGCCGCCCAACGAGAGCGTCTGCAGCATGGCGCCGAAGTCCTCGCGAATGACGAGGAAGATGAGCAGCGCGAGGCCGAGCGCACCGCCGATGTAGGCCGCGATTCTCACCGCGCGTCGTCCGCCGGCCGCAGGGCGACGGCCGCCCGGCTCGAGGGAGCGCTCAGGAGCGCCGGCGCATGACGCCGTCGGCGCCGAGGTCGAACTCGCTACCGCGCCAGGTAACGCGAGAGGTGAAGAAGGCCCGCAGCCAGACCCAGCCGATCAACAGATCGTGCGCCGGCAGCAGCCACAGATCGGCCAGCATCGGCCGATCGCTGTGCAGCCGCGGCACGAAATGCAGCGCCAGCCGCGCCCCGACAGCGGTCAGGAAAATCGCCCATGCAGCGGTCGACACCGGAGCCGAGAGCGCGCAGAGCAGGAGGCCCAGCATGGCCAGGGGCAGGCTGAAGCTGAAAAAAAGCAGGCAGAAGCTGCGCGGCCGAAGCAGCCGTATCGTGCGCATCCAGCGCAGCTGGTGGCGCGTCAACGAGCGCCAGGTCGGCTCGTGGTGCTCCGCCCTGACCAGGTACGGCGAGAGCACGATGCGCAGGCCCAGGCCGTCGACGAGCTCGCCCAGCCGATGGTCGTCGGCAAGATGGTTGGCGATGCTATGCAGGCTGCCGATGGCCTGCAGCGTATCGCGCCGCAGGCACAGCGTCTGGCCGGAAACATAACCCTTGTGGCCGAACAGCCAGGCGAGCAGCACCGAGGGCATGTACCATTCGTTGATGTACATCGCCCCGAGGCGCGACCAGATCGGCTTGGTCGGCACGTCGTGGTAGATGCTGGTGACGAGCCCGACCCGGCGATCGAGCAGCGGAGCGGTCACCGTCCTCAAGTAGTCGGAGCCGACCGTGGCATCGCTATCGGCCATGGTCAGCACATCGTGGCGCGCCTCGGCCATCATGTTGATCAGGTTGCTGACCTTGAAGTTGCTGCCGTGGATCTGCGGATTGATCACCACGTCGATCGGCAACGCCGGAAATTCCGCCTGCAGCCGCCGCACCACCGCGAGCGCAGGATCATCGAGGTCGCGAACCCCGAACACGATCTGATACTCGGGGTAGTTCTGCACACAGAACGTGCGCAGGTTGGCGTACAAGCCGGGCTCCGCGCCACACAGCGGCTTGAGCACGGTCACCGGGGGCAGGCGCGGCGAATTCAATGCCGCGCGCGGCCTGTTCCAGACCAGGACGGCCAAGAGCGCGATCACCGCGTAGCTCGTCGCCACCGCCAGGATGGCGAGGCCCACGATCGCCGCCAGAGTCTCGATCAGCGACATCGAGAACCCGCTGCCGAAGCGGGATTGGCACCCAGGAAGCCCAAACCTTCGACGCGGACGCAGCAACAGCGCGTCATCATGCACCCCCGCCCGGCCGCGTTGACTCGACGATCCGCTTCCACGCCAGCGCCGACTGGTTAACGATCGGCCAATGATATACTGGATTTCTTACAGCTGGTCGTGCGAGAAAGGCCGTCGCCTTGCGTGTGATCCTTGCCCAGCCGCGCGGGTTCTGCGCCGGCGTGATCCGGGCCATCGACATCGTCGAGCAGGCGCTGGAGAAGTTCGGCGTGCCGGTCTACGTCCGGCACGAAATTGTCCATAACCGTCATGTGGTCGAGAGCCTGCGTGCCAAGGGGGCCCGCTTCGTCGAGCACCTTTCGGAGGTTCCCACCGGCGCGATCACCGTGTTCAGCGCGCATGGCGTCGCGCGCGCGGTGGAGTTGAGACGCAGAAACGCGCGGGCTGCGGGTCCTGGACGCGACCTGTCCGCTGGTGGCAAAGGTCCACGGCCAGGGCAAGCGCTATGTCGCGCACGGGCGCGTGGTGATCCTGGTCGGACACGCGGGCCACCCCGAGGTCGAGGGCACGATGGGCCAGGTGCCCGGGCCGGTGCTGCTGGTACAGACCACGCAGGACGTCGAGCGCCTGCAACTGACGCCCGATACGCCGGTTGCATACGTGACGCAGACGACCTTGAGCGTCGACGATACGCGGGCGATCATCGCCGCGCTCAAGGCCCGCTTTACCGACATCGTGGGCCCGGATATCAACGACATCTGCTATGCGACGCAGAACCGGCAAACGGCGGTGCGCGAGCTCGCCAAGCAGGCCGACGTGATCCTGGTGGTCGGGGCCAAGAACAGCTCGAACTCGAACCGCCTGCGCGAGATCGGTGTCGAAGCAGGCGTGCCGAGCTACCTGATCGCGGACGGCGGCGAACTGGAGGCCGCCTGGGTGCGGGAAGCCGATGTGGTCGGCATCACCGCCGGCGCCTCGGCCCCCGAAGAGCTCGTCGACGACGTGGTCGCGGCGCTGGGCCGGATCGCCCCGATCGAGGTGTCGGCCCTGCCGGGGATCGAGGAGAAGGTGGAATTCCGCCTTCCCGCCGAATTGCTGCGCACCCGGCGCTCGGTCGCGCGCCGCCACCTGACGCCCCTGCAACGTGGCCATCCCTTTCCTGCAGAAGGCGCGCATAGGCGCCTACATCGTCCGCCAGCACCTGGCCCGGCGCGAGCGTTATCCGCTGGTGCTCATGCTCGAGCCGTTGTTCCGCTGCAACCTCGCCTGCGCCGGCTGCGGCAAGATCGACTATCCCGACGAGATCCTCGACCAGCGGCTGTCCGTCGAGCAGTGTCTGGAGGCAGTCGATGAATGCGGCGCCCCGGTGGTCTCCATCGCCGGCGGCGAGCCGCTGCTGCACAAGGAGATCGAGGCCATCGTCGCCGGCATCGTGGCGCGGCGGCAGTTCGTCTACCTGTGCACCAATGCGCTGCTGATGCCCAAGAGGCTGGTCTGTTCCGCCCGAGCCCCTACTTCGTCTGGTCGGTGCACTTCGACGGCGATCGCCAGATGCACGACCGCTCGGTGTGCGAGGAAGGCGTCTACGAGCGGGCGGTGGCGGCGATCCGCGCCGCGAAGAACGCCGGCTTTCGAGTCAACATCAACTGCACGCTGTTCAACGACGCCGACCCGGCGGCGGTGGCGGGGTTTTTTGACCAGGTCGGCGGGCTCGGGGTGGACGGCATCACGGTGTCGCCCGGCTACGCCTACGAGCGCGCGCCCGACCAGGCGCACTTCCTCACCCGCGAGCGCACCAAGCAGCTGTTCCGCGACATCTTCCGCCGCGGCCGCGGCGCGCGCGCCTGGTCGTTCAGCCAGTCGAGCCTGTTCCTGGACTTCCTTGCCGGCAACCAGGAATACCACTGCACGCCGTGGGGAAATCCCACCCGCAACGTCTTCGGCTGGCAGCGTCCCTGCTACCTGCTCGGCGAAGGCTACGCGCCGACTTTCCGCGAGCTGATGGAAGAAACCGACTGGGACGCCTACGGCACGGGCAACTACGAGAAATGCGCCAACTGCATGGTGCACAGCGGTTACGAGGCGAGCGCGGTGCACGACGCCGTGCGCAACCCGCTCAAGGCGCTCGCGGTTAGCCTGCGGGGCGTGCGCACGCGAAGGCGCGATGGCGCCGGAGATCCCGCTGCAATACCAGCGTCCGGCGCAGTACGTGTTCTCACGACACGTCGAGGAGAAGCTCTCCGCGATCCGGGTACGCCAGACCGGGGCCAAGGAGACGACGGCCGCGTGAGAGCGCGCGCATCGCGGTGCGGGTGTCGATCGCGGTGCGCAGCAACGAAGGGATCTGGCCCGGCGTACGGGTGAGCGAGCGCAGCACCGCGCCGCCGCGGATCCTGCCGCCGGGTGCAATCGCGACCAGGGCGACCGGCGGCAGCGTCCGCCTCGCGCTGTCGGCGATTACCCTGAAAGCCACGAACGGCAGGCCGTGCGCGGCGGCGAACGCGGCGGCGATATGCGACTCGGTATCGACGGCCACCGCGCCGCACTCCTCATGCAGTGCGCGCTTGGCGGCCGGATCGATGATGGTGCGGTCGACGCCGGCGAGATCGGCGATGCGCGCGCCGCGAAGACGCGCGGCGAGCGTGCGCACCCAGGCCGCATCGCAGGGCCAGCGCTGTTGCGCGGTGACGATGGCGCGGCCGATGACCCAGGCGCCGGGCCCCAAGTCGGCGGCGATGCCGCCGGCGATGCCGAAACTCATGACCGCAGCGGCGCCCTCGGCCGCCGCCTGCTCGAGGCCGGCGACCAGCGTCGGCACGCTGCCTCCGCCGGCGATGGCGCGTACGCCCGGCCCTGCCGCGACACGTGCTTCGGCGAACAGTCCGGTGACCGCGACGACCCGCAGCGCGCCGGGTCGGGTGTTCACATGCCCCAGCGCGCCTGGCGTTCGCCGGATTGCGTGCGGTTGCGGTAGCGCGCGAGCGCCCACAGCGGGAAGAACTTGGCGTAGCCGTGATAGCGCAGGTAGAAGACGCGCGGAAAGCCGGTGGCGGTGAATTGCGGCTCGTGCCAGAAGCCGTCCGGCCCCTGGTGACGCAGCAGATAGTCGATGCCGCGCGCGACCGCGGGGCTTTGCTCCTCGCCGACGGTCATGAGCCCCAGCAACGCCCACGCCGTCTGCGACGGCGTGCTGGGCGAGCGCTCAAGGCCGTGGTGGTCGAGGTCGTAGCTCTCCCCGGTCTCGCCCCAGCCGCCGTCCTCGTTCTGCGCCGCGAACAGCCAGGCGATCGCCCGGCGCACCTCGGGCGCGCGCGGGTTCACCCCGGCCGCGTTGAACGCGCAGAGCACCGACCAGGTGCCGTAGACGAAATTCATCCCCCAGCGTCCGTACCAGCTGCCGTCGTCCTCCTGGCACTGGCGCAGGAACGCGAGGCCCCGCGCCAGCGCCCGCGCGTCTTCCGGGTGGCCGAGCTGGGCGATCATGCTCACGCAGCGCGCCGTGACGTCGGCTGTCGGCGGGTCGAGCAGCGCACCGTGGTCGGCGAACGGGATGTGATTGAGATATTCGCTGGTGTTGTCGGCATCGAAGGCGCCCCAGCCGCCGTTCTTGCTCTGCAGCCCGAGCACCCATTCGCGGCCGCGTTCGATGGCGGCGCCGAAGTCGGGCTCGCCACGCGCCACGCGCCGGCGCGCGAAACGGTCCATCGCCATCACCACCACGGCGGTATCGTCGAGATCCGGGTAGTGCGGGTTCGCGTACTGGAACGCCCAGCCCCCGGGACGGACCTGGGGACGCTTGTCGGCCCAGTCGCCGACGGTGTCGAGCACCTGCCTCGATTCGAGCCAGGACAGGCCCTGGCGCACGGCGGCGCGCGCCTGAGCCCCGCCGACTTCGAGCATCGCTTGACTGGCGAGCACCGTGTCCCACACCGGCGAGACGCACGGCTGACAGTAGGCTTCCTCGCGCGTGACGACGAGAAGCTTGTCGATGGCCCTGCGGGCGGTGACCAGGTGCGGGTGATCGCGGGCATAGCCCAAGGCGTCGAACATCATCACCGTGTTCGCCATGGCCGGAAAGATTGCGCCCAGCCCGTCTTGCCCGTTGAGCCGCTCGACTACGAAGGCGACCGCCTTGTCGATCGCCCAGCGCCGGCTGCGCCGGGGGAACAACGGCTCGACCAAGCGCAAGAGCAGGTCGAAGGCGGCGAAGACGATGAAGCGGGCGCGTGATTGATGGGGCGCGATCATCCAGCGCCGCGCCCGCGGGCGCCCTGCCGGGAAGAGCTCGTCGATGCGCACGCCGCGCGGATTGCGCGCCCGCGGCTTGAGCGCCTGCAGCACCAGAAGCGGCACCAGGACGGTCCGGCTCCAGTACGAAATGCGTGTCAGGTGGAACGGAAACCAGCGCGGCAGAAACACGATCTCCACCGGAATGATCGGCACCGTCGCCCAGGAGATCACGCCGAAGAGCGCCAAGAGGATGCGCGTGAAGACGTTGCTCGTTCCGGCACCGCCGTGGGCGAGAATCGCCTCGCGGGCCCGGCGCATGTGCGCCGCGTCGGGCGCGTCGCCGGCGAGCTTGAGCGCGAGGTAGGCTTTCACGCTGGCGCTGGTATTGAACGCCCCGCCGTGGAACAGCGCCCAGCCGCCGTGCGAACCCTGCAGGCGGCGCAGGTAGATCGCGATCTTGGCCTCGAGGGCGGGTTTGGGCTCGCCCAGGAAGTGCTGCAGCACCACGTATTCGGCGGCAATGGTGGCGTCGGCCTCCAGCTCGAACACCCAGTGCCCGTCGCGGCGCTTGAGCTTCATGAGCGCAGCGCTCGCCGCCTCGATGCCGCCCTCGAGACGCGATGGCGCAGGTTCGCCGTGCAGCCCTCGCGCAACGACCTCCGGGTCCGGCGCCAGCTGCGCCTCACGCGACCAAGAATGCATAGCCGATCAGATCTCCCGGCGCAGGTTCATATCGATTAGCCCGTGCCGCAGCACGATCCACAACAGCCTTGCGCGTCCGGCGCGAATCGCTCGCCGTGGCGCCGCCCAGCCGCGCTCGGCCAAGCGCCCAAGTATATTCTCATAGACGATGGCCATCAGGCGCGGGGCGCGAACCCGGGACAGAGAGTGCCGGGCCATGACCCGGTGCGCGGCGGCGAAGTGGCCGCGGGCAGAAGCGACCACCGGCTCGCAGGCCCTGGAGAGCGCCGGGTGCGCAAGCACGCTCGCCGGATCGGTGTCGCCGATGCCGGCGGCCTGCAGCGCCTCGCGCGGCAGGTAGAGCCGGCCCTTCCCGGCATCCTCGTCTAAGTCGCGCAGGATGTTGGTCAGCTGCAGCCCGCTACCCAGATGCAGGGCGAGCGCGGCGCCGTCCTGGCCGCGGATGCCGAAGACCGGCACCGCCAGTCGCCCCACCGCACAGGCCACCCGGTCGCAATACACCTCGACCGTGGCCAAGGTCGGGCGCGCGGATGTCCGCCCGGGCATCCATCTCCATGCCCTCGATGACCGACAGAAAGTCCTCGCGCTGCAGGTCGAACGCGCGCACCGGCTCGGCGAGCGGGGCCATGCGCTGCGGCGTCTGTCCCCCGTAGAGCGCATCGACATCGCGCCTCCAAGCCCCAAGCTCGGCTAAGCGCGCGTGGCGCTCGGTGTTGCCATCGGCCACGTCGTCGACCGCGCGGCAGAAGGCATAGATGGCGAACATCGCGCGCCGCTGCTGCGAGGGCAGCACGCGCATCGCGGCGTAGAAGGAGCTGCCGGAAACGCTCGCTTGCGGTTTGCGGTATTCGACGGCGCTCGCCATCGCCGGCATCTTACCGGGTCGGCCCGGCGGCGGCGCGCGCCGAGGCAGGTCGATGAACGCGGCCCTTCCACGCGCCACCGCGGCCGCGCAGGTGCTGGTAGGCGGAGTCAAGGGTGAAGGCGGTGTAGGTCGCGGCAATGGCGGGCAGCGCGAGCCCCCAGGCGGGAGTCAGCGCGTACAAGCGCAGCGTCGGCTGGAAGGATAACGCCATGAGCGCCCAGCCGAGCGCGCCCAGGACCCGCGCGACGCCGCTTCCCAGCATCACGAGCAGCGGCGGGGCGAGGTAGGTCACGCCCATCGCCAGCACCGTGCCCGCGAGGAGCCACGGCGAGAAAGAGAGCTGCGCATAGGCGCTGCGCGCGACCATGCGCCGGAGCTCGGAGAACGAGGCATTGGCGCGGATGCTCGTCACGCGCGCGCTCAAGCCGAGCCAGATCGGGCCATGCCGCTTGAGCAGCCGGGCGAGCGCGCAATCGTCGATGAGCTCGCCGCGGATCGCCTCGATGCCGCCGGCGGCCTGCAAAGCGCGCCGCTCGACGAGCATGCATCCCCCGGCCGCCGCGGCGATCCGCCGATCCGGGCGGTTCACCCAGGCGAACGGGTAGAGCATCTGGAAGAAGAACACAAAGGCCGGAATCAAGGCGCGCTCGGCGAAGCTCTGGCAGTGCAGGCGCGCCAGGAGCGAGCTGAGGACCAGGCGCGAATCGAGGCTGCGGCGGACGAGCTCGGTCAACGTGTTCTCGGCGTAGTGGATGTCGGCATCGGTGAGCAGCAGATAGACCGGCGGATCGGATTCGGACTGGGCGTGGACGACGCCATGGTGGACCGCCCAGAGCTTGCCCGTCCATCCTTCCGGCAGGTCGGGCGCCCTGAGCACGCTCACCCGGTCAGATGCATTGGCCTGCGCGGCCGCCTGGCGGGCGCGAGCTTCCGTGCCATCGCTGCTGTGGTCGTCGACCACGATCACGTCGAGCCGGCCGGCATAATCCTGGCGCAGCAGCGAAGCCACACTCGCCGCGACGACCTGGGCCTCGTCGCGCGCCGGCATCACGGCGACCACGCGCGGCCAGGGAGGGCCGCCCGGGGCCGCAGGAGCATCGCGATCGTCGCGTTGCCTGCACCGCCAGAAGCCGCCGCGGGCAGCGAGCAGCCACCCCCAGATGGCGCAGCACAGAAGCGAGACCCCGAGCATCGTCATGGCAGATATCCAGCGCCCTGGAACCAGTCCACGGCGTCGCGCAGGCCCTCGATCCAGGGTCGGGCGAGGTAGTCGAGCTCGCGCCCGGCCTTGGCGCTGGTGAAGAACATTTGCTGCCTCGACATGCGAAGACCGTCGCGGGTGAGCAGCGGTTCCCGCCCGGTCACGGCGGCAAAGAGCTCGGCGACCACGGCGGCGGGATAGAGCGGCGCGCGCGGGACTCGCAGCCGCGGCGGCCGGCGGCCTACCATGCGCGCGATTTGTCCGAGCAGGTCGGCGAGGAGCACATTGTCGCCGCCGAGTATATAGTGCTCGCCCACCTTGCCCCGGACCAGAGCAGCCAGATGCCCGGCGGCGACGTCGGCGACGTGCACCAGGTTGAGCCCGGTATCGACGAATGCCGGAATGCGCCCGCGCGCCGCGGCGATGATCATCTGCCCGGTCGGCGTGGGCCGGATGTCGCGAGGCCCGATCGGCGTCGATGGATGCACGATCACCGCCGGCAACGCGTCGCGCTCGATCATCGCTTCGACCAGTCGTTCGGCCGCGACCTTGCTGCGCTTGTAGGCGCCGATCGCCGCGATCTCGGCGAGCCGCGAGGTTTCGTCCACGGCGCGCCCGTCGGCGCGCGTGGCGAGCGTCGCCACGCTGCTGGTGTGGACGATGCGCTCGGCGCCGGTTCGCAGCGCCGCTCGCATCACCGTCCGGGTGCCCTCGACGTTGGTGCGCATGATGGCCTCCGGATCGCGCGCCCAGAGACGATAGTCGGCGGCCGCATGGACCACGTAGCGCACCCCGGCCATGGCGCGCGCGACCGAAGTCGCCTCGCAGATGTCGCCCTCGAAGGTTTCGATATCGAGCCCGGCCAGGTTCTCGCGCGGGCTCGCCGCGCGTGCCAGGGCGCGCACCGGATAGCCGGCGGCGAGAAAGGCGCGAACGACCGCCGAGCCGACGAAGCCGGTCGCCCCCGTCACCAGCACGCGCCCGCCCACGCTCATCAGCCGCAGTGCGTCACGAGGTAGCGTCGTTCTCGTCCACGGGCGATTATAGGCACTCCCAGGGCACGCGCGCCGCGAGGCGCGGCGCAACGGCAGCACCAAGCAGTGCCAAGGAGCGAGGCCGATGAAGAGCGGGCAGAAGGCGGCAACCGAAGGCGCAGGGCGGCTCCGGCCCCCAGCACGCGTGGCGCGAGCGCGCCACGGACAGGTCGATGGCGACAAGGCCGGCGGCCGTGCCCGGGACAAGGGCGGCGCCTACAAGCGGGTGGAAATCTTTCTCGGGGTCGAGGCCGCCATCGCCTTGCGCCGCCTCATGCGCGACGGCCGATCCGCCCGGGAGGTCATCGAGGCACTGCTGCGCGCCGAGATGGCGCGAAGGGATCGGGACGCTCGGCAGAGCGACCCCGGACGGTGATTGCCACTCCCGCCGGCTGCGGATCATACTGGCAACCCGGGGAGAAGTTCGACAGCAGCGCGTTTTTCTGCCGCGTTTTTCGGCTTTGCGCCCGGAGCTTGCCCACGTCGACAAAAAAACGCCTTGGCCGGCGTCGCCTGACCACCCAAACGCCACCCGAGGCCCGTCTCCCGGAGCCCGCGTGGAGCCCGCCTTGATCGAGCGCCTGACCTTTAGGAGAAGACCATGAAAATCGAGCTGCTGTACTTGACCTGGGTGACCGTGCTCACGGGGCTGCTGTGGTTGCCCTACGTGCTCGATCGCGCCGCGGTGTGGGGCATCAGCGACACGGTCGGCTATCCGGACAACCCGAAGCCGCAGTCACCGTGGGCGCGACGGCTCATGAAGGCCCACAGCAATGCGGTGGAGAATCTGGTGATCTTCGCCGTCCTGGTGCTGGCAGCACAGATCGCGGGGATCAGCAACGGCGCCACCGCCACCGCGGCGGCAACGTACTTCTGGGCCCGCGTGGTCCATCCGCTTGCCTATACGTTCGCCATTCCGTGGCTTCGCACCCTCGCCTTCGTGGCCGGCTTCGTCGCCCAGGTAATCTTCGCCGTGCAGATCCTCGCGCATTAAAGTCTCGCGGCCTGAAGCGGTGGCTTTGTCGCCCTGGCGCCGCGGCTGCGGCTGACGCCCCGGGCAACTGCCGCGGCGGGGCCGGGCGCGGGAGAGCGGCTGGTATGCTCTCCGGCGATGCAGATTCACCGCCCCGACCCCGCCTACACCGACACCGAGCGTTCCCGCGCCAACTTCCGCCTGGCGGCGAAGCTCACGCTCGGCTTCGTCGCCCTGATCTGGGCCATCGCGCTGCTGAACTGGATGCTCGACCTCGGGCCCGACGACTTCGGCATCCGCCCGCGCGAGCTGGCCGGACTGCCCGGCATTCTCTTCGCACCCCTGGTGCACGGCGGCTTCGGCCACCTCATCGCCAACACCCTGCCCCTGTTCGTCCTGGGCACCGCCATGCTCTACCTGTATCCGCACGCGGCGCTGCGCGTGCTGCCGGCGGTGTACTTCGGGCCGGGCGTGGCGGTGTGGCTGTTCGCCCGCGGCGGCATACACCTGGGCGCCAGCGGACTCATCTACGGCATGGTGACCTACATCTTCGTGGCCGGGCTCATTCGCCGCGACCGTCGCGCCATCGCCGCCTCGCTCGCGGTCGCGTTCATGTACGGCACGCTCGCCTGGGGAGTGCTGCCCCTCGAGCGCGGGGTGTCGTGGGAGACGCACCTGGCGGCGGCGGCAATCGGGCTGGTGCTGGCGCTCGCCTTCCGGCACCTGGACGTAACCCCGCGCAAGCGTTACAGCTGGGAAGACGAGCAGGAACAGGCCGCTGACGAGTGAGGCGCCGCCGGGGCTGGAAGCGAGCAGTAAAATAACGCAACGCTACGGTTGCGTTTCATTCTCGCCTGTGGTAGGTTGGTGGCGTTCACTATGCAGGAGTGCCGAAGATGAAGACCCGAGCCGCCGTCCTTACCAGCATCGTTGCGGTCGCACTCGCAAGCCTTCCGGTGACTCCGGCTTTTGCCGGGGGCTGGCATGGTGGCGGTGGGTGGCATGGCGGTGGCGGGTGGCATGGCGGTGGTGGCTACTATGGCGGGCCGTTCTGGCCTCTCGCCGCCGTCGCGACCGCGGCAGCGGCCATCATCACCTTGCCGATCGCGATCCTGGCTGCGGCGACCCAGCCGCCGCCCTATTATGGTCCGGGTCCGGCTGGTTACGCGCCGCCGCCCGCGGCTGGCGGATACTACCCGCCCGCCCCCGGGCCCGCGTACTATGCGCCGCCGCCGGCCTACTACCCGCCCTCCCCGGCTCCGGCCCCGGCCTACTACGCGCCGCCGCCCTCCGGCGGCTATTACGCGCCGCCCGCGGTGACAGCGTACAATGCGCCGCGCCCGCCCTATTACGCGCCGCGCACGGCCTACTATGCCCCTCGACCGACCTACTACGCACCGCCCGCGACGGCCTACTACAACCCCCGCTGAGCGCATGACGCCTGCGCGCGTCCGGCCTTGACCGGGCACGAGCTGCCCGCAGCCAGGCAGAAGACCAAAGCGGGCAGAAGTGCGGTCGTTTCGCGCCGCGGCGGCCGTCCCTCGAGGGCCGACGCCGAGCAGCTCGCAGAGCGCATCGTCGATGCGGCGACCGAACTGTTCTTCGCTCTAGGCTACGGCGCCACCACGATCGAAGCGGTGGCGCGACGGGCCGGGGTATCGAAGCGCACGCTCTACCACCGCTTCGAAGACAAATCGGCTCTGTTCGCCGCCGTGGTCCACCGCACCATCGAGCGCCTGCGCCCCCCGCCCGACGTGCCCTTGCTGCGCGGCGCGAGCCTGCCGGAAATCCTGCGCGGCCTGGCCGATCTGGTCCTGCGCGCGGCCCTGTCCCCGCCGGCGATACAACTGCATCGCCTGATCGTCGCCGAATCGAGCCGCTTCCCGAATCTGGCCGAGGTCATGACCCGGCAGGGGGCGAGCGAGGAAGCCATTCGCCTGATCGGGGGCCTGCTCGAGCGCGAGGCTCTAGCCGGCAACCTCGCGCTCGACAACCCCGGCTTCGCGGCGCAGCAGTTTCTGCACCTGGTGACCGCCGTGCCGCAACGTCGCGCCATGGGGCTCGGCAAGCCGCTGAGCAGCGCCGAGCTCGAGGCATGGGCGCGCGATGTGGTGAACCTGTTCCTCAACGGCTGCCGCGGCTGGGAACGCAAGGCACCGCAAGGCTAAACGCCCGCGGGCTCCAAGCGCCTTGCTGAGCGCGCCGCGTTTGGTTACGATGCGGCGCAACACGTTGCGACACCGCGTCGCGCACCGCCGGCGACGAACGATGGTCATGCCGCAAGCGCCGATTGCGAAACGGCGACAAGCAGGATCCGGTCGGTGCCGACGTTCACACCCGCAAAGCAGGCCGGGCGGACCGCAACCCTCACTGCAAGGAATTCAGACATGAAGCCAGAGGACGAACTCCAGGCGACGATCGCCGCCGTGATCGAGCCGGGCAAGGGCATACTCGCCGCCGACGAGTCCGTGCCGACCATCACCAAGCGCCTCAAGGCCGTGGGCATCGATAGCACCGAGGAGACGCGCCGCGCCTATCGGTCGCTGCTCATCACCACCCCCGGCGCGGAGCGGTTCTTGAGCGGGGTGATTCTGTTCGAGGAGACGCTCGGGCAGAGCGCCGACGACGGCACGCCGCTGCCACAGGTGCTCGCCCGGCGCGGCATCATGCCCGGCATCAAGGTCGACAAGGGCACCACGGCGCTCATCGGCGCGCCCGGAGATCTGATCACCCAGGGACTCGACGGCCTGGCGGAGCGCATGAAGGCATTCAAGGCGCAGGGCATGCGTTTCGCGAAATGGCGCGAGGTGTACGCCATCACCGACCACAACCCGACGTGGCTGGGCATCGAAGCCAACGCCGAGGTGCTCGCCCGCTACGCCGCCATCTGCCAGGCCGAAGGCATCGTGCCCATCGTCGAGCCGGAAGTTCTCATCGACGGCGAGCACAGCATCGAGCGCTGCTTTGCGGTCACCGAGAACGTCCTGCACGCGGTGTTCCATGCACTCTCCCGGCATCGGGTCTGGCTCGAATACATGGTGCTCAAGCCCAACATGGTGCTTCCGGGCAAGGAGCACCGCCCCAAGGCGACGCCCGAAGCGGTGGCGGAAGCAACGCTCAAGGTTCTGCGCCGCACCGTGCCGGCGGCGGTGCCAAGCATCAACTTCCTCTCCGGCGGCCAGTCTCCGGAGGAAGCAACGGCCAACCTCAACGCCATCAACCTCCTGTATCCGAAAGCGCCCTGGGTGCTGTCGTTCTCGTATGCGCGGGCGTTGCAGGATCCGGTCATGCCGCGCTGGGCGGGCCGCCCGGAAAACGTGCCGGCAGCCCAACAGGCGTTTGCCAAACGCATCGAGATGAACAGCCTCGCGCGCCACGGCCGGTGGAAGCCGGAGATGGAGCGCGCAGCCTGATGCGCTGCGCGTCGAGCTGAACGAACCGCGCGCCGAACGAGCGCGCTGACCGGCCGCATCGCCGCTAAGGCACGCTTGACCGAGGCGCAACCCACGCTGGTATACGACGGCGACTGCGGCATCTGCCGCTACTGGGTGAATTATTGGCAGGAACTCACCGGCGAGCGCGTGCTCTACCGCCCCTACCAGGAGGCCGCGGCGGATTTCCCGGGCATTGCACCCCCGGCGTTTGCGCGCGCCATCCAGCTAATCGAGCCCGGCGGAGCGGTGTACTCGGGCGCGGCCGCAACCTATCGCTTGCTGCGCCACGCCCCCGGCCGCGGCGCGTGGTGGTGGCTCTACCGGCACCTGCCGGGATTCGCGCCGGCGAGCGAATGGACCTACGCCTGGCTGGCCCGCCGCCGCGGCCTGCTCGCTCGTCTCTCGACGCTGCTCTGGGGACAGCGCCTCGAAGCGGAACGCTATGCGCTCGCGAGCTGGGTGTTCCTGCGCCTGTTCGGGGCGATCTACCTCTCCGCCTTCGCGTCCCTCGCGGTACAGATCGAAGGCCTGGTCGGCCACGACGGCATCCTGCCGCTGGGCAATTATCTCGATGCGGCCAGGCAGGCCCTCGGCGGCGCCGCGTACGCGACGCTGCCGACGCTCTTCTGGCTCGATTGGAGCGACGCGGCGCTCATGGCCGGGACCGTCGTCGGCGCGCTGCTGGCAGTTTTCGTTATCCTCGATCGGTGGACCCGGAGCGCGCTCATCGGCCTGTTCGTCCTCTACCTGTCCTACTGCTACGCCGGCCAGGACTTCATGAGCTTCCAGTGGGACGCGCTGCTGCTGGAGGCAGGATTCCTGGCGATATTCTTGACCGGCGGCTCGCGCATCGTCGTCTGGCTCTACCGCTGGCTCATCTTCCGCTACGTGTTCCTGGCCGGCGCGGTCAAGCTCCTCTCCGGCGACGCGACCTGGCACGGGTTGACCGCGCTCCAGTATCACTTCTGGACCCAGCCGCTGCCCACCCCGATCGCCTGGTACGCGGCGCAACTCCCGGCGTGGCTTCTCACCGCCGGCACGGCGGCCGCCCTGGCGGTCGAGCTCGGCTGCGTGTTCCTGATCTTTCTGCCGCGTCGAGCGAGGGCGGCGGCGGGGGCCTGCGTGCTCTTCTTCCAGACGCTGATCCTTCTCACCGGCAACTACAACTTCTTCAACCTGCTCACCATGCTGCTGTGCATCTTTCTGTTCGACGACGCGGCGCTGCGGCGGGTGATCCCGGCGCGGCTGCAGGCCCTGGCGCAGACGCGCATGCCGCACCCCGGACGCAGGGCCAGTACCATCGCAGCGGTCCTCGCGCTGGTGATCGTGCCGCTCGGAGTCAACCGCATCTGGCAGGCGCTCGAGAGCGCCGACCTGCCGCTCGTCGGGGCGCTCTCCCGCATCGTCTCGCCGCTGTTGATCGTCAACCCCTACGGGTTGTTCGCCGCCATGACCACGACCCGACCGGAGATCGTCATCGAAGGCTCGGACGACGGGATTGCCTGGCGCGAGTACGTATTTCGCTACAAGCCGGGGCCGCTTGATCGCCGCCCGCCGTGGAACATTCCGCACCAGCCGCGGCTCGACTGGCAGATGTGGTTTGCGGCGCTCGACGGCGTCGAGGCGAACCCGTGGTTCCAGAACCTCATGCTGCGCCTGCTCGAAGGCAGTCCGCCGGTGCTCGCGCTTTTCGACGCCAATCCCTTTCCCGATCACCCGCCGCGGCTCGTGCGGGCGAGGCTCTACGACTATCGCTTCACCGACCCGAAGACGCGCGCGGCAACCGGCGCGTGGTGGGTGCGCAAGCCCGAAGGCCTGTTCTTCCCCGCTGTCGGTCTCACCGACTTCACCGGCGCGAACTGACGAGCAAGCCAGGCGCGATCCGGCTTGGCCCCAGATTGCGGCTACGGGGTGCGCAGCGACTCGACCAGGCTGTCCAGATTCTGCGGCCGCACCGTGATCAAGCCGTGGCGCGGGGCGTCGATGTCGGCTATGAGCATGAACGCGATCGAAATGACCAGCGGCAGCACCAGCAGCAGCTTCGCGCCGGCCTTGGTGCTGCGCGAACCGTAGCCCAGCAGCACGCTGGAACACAGCGCCATCGCCACCATCAGGCCCCACGCCGCAAGCGGGATTCGGTTCCAGAACGCGGCCTGGCGTGTAGCCCTGGGAGTTCAACACATCGTTCATGCCGGCGACGGCGAGGCCGACGATGGGAGTGGGCTGCGCTGCAGCCGGAGCTAGGACCGCGGACCATAACTGGGCTTGCAAGGCGGCGGTCGAGGCGTTGATCTTCTTGAGATCCTCCTCGTCGCCCGCGAGGTAGAACAGCACCCGTCGGTCGAGGTACTGCTTGAGCAGCGACTGCACCCGGGCCGCGTCCGCCGCGGGCAGCAGGTTGGCGCGAACGTATTCGGTGCCGATCGCGTTGGCTTCGGCCTCCTCGTAGTTCTTGCGCTGGTCGTAGCGGTTGATGGCCATCGAGAAGGTGAAGCCGATGACCAGTCCCAGCAGGGTCAGGGTCGCGGCCAGCACGACCTCGAAATCGTCGCGCGTTTCCCCGGAGACCGGATCCTGTCTGCCGTGCAGGAAGATGCCCAGTCGCGCCGCGAGCCACAAGGCGACGAAGGAGAACACAAAGACGGCCATTGGGTAGCGCGATGGGTCGGGCATGGGCGTGTGGCCTTGCGTTCGGGTGCTTCGAAACGGTGGCGACCCGGCCCTGAAACTGAACACCAGGTGTGGGTGCCGAGTCGCGATGTTATTGCATTTTGCGCATCGCCGGGCCGTCCATGCTCTCTGCCGCGGCCCGACGTTGGCGTTACGCCTCGACCTGACCCGGGACGACGGCGGTTGCCTCCAGCTCGATCTTCGCGGGAGCATCGAGCAGATCAGCGACGAAGATCATGCTCATCGCCGGATAGTGGGAGCCCATGTGCCTGCGCCAGATGGCGCCGAGCTCGGCGCGCGAGGCCAGGTACGCGGCCTTGTCGCAGCAGTAGGCGGTGAGGCGACAGATGTGACCCGGCTCGCCGCCGGCTACGGCCAGCACCGCGAGCACGTTGGAGAGCGCCTGATCGAACTGCTCGGTCAGCGCCGCCGAAGAAAACCGCTGCTGCGCGTCCCAGCCGACCTGGCCGGCAATGAACACCGTACGCCCGGGTTCGGCCACCACACCGTTGGCGTACCCTACGGGCGGCGCCCAGCCCTCGGGGAGCAGGATGCGCAACGTTTGCCTCTTTAGTCGGTGTAGCGCGCCGGATCCGGATCGTCGGCCCAGTAGCGATCGGGCCTGGGCACCCGTTTCATCCACGCCCTGACCAGCGCCACGTGCGCGTGTTCCTCGGCCTGCAGCTCGCGTGCAGCCTTGCGCACCGATTGCACCCGCGCCACGCGCGAGAGCTGGGCGAAGAAGCGCTCGGCTCGTTGCTCGTTGATAAGCGCCAGCTGCAGCGCATGGTACGGTTGCATGAGGTAGTGCACCTCGTCGCTGGAGACGGTCTCCGGCCCTTCGAAGCCTTCCCAGCCCGGCTTGTTCGATGGCGGCGGCGGTTCCGCCCACCCCATCATGGAGAGGATCTGCGCCGCATGCTTGCCCTCGATCTCGGCCATCTTGCGAAACAGCTCCGCGACCTCGCGGTTGTTGTGCGTATCCATGGCGTCGGCGAGCTCGGCGTAGCGCTGCGCGGCTTCGTTTTCCATCACCAGCGCCTGGCGCATCAGCTCCTCGAGCGTGCGCGGGGCCTTGACCGACGGCTCGTCTACGCGCACGGCGGCGACCGGCGCCTTGCGCGGCGCCAAGCGCGCTCCGCGCCCGTCACCGGGGGCCGTCTCGGTCTTGCTCGCCGCGCGCCGCTTCCTGGCCGCGCCGGACGCGCTCTTGGTTTTTGCTTTCGCTTTGGAGACAGGGCTCATAGCGCGAATTCCGTTTCCAGGTCAGAGGGCGAGCACTTCGCTTTGCCGGACGTAGCCGGATACGGCGTCCGGTTGCCGGCGTAGAGCACGCCGATATTGAAGCCGTCGTCGGTCATGATGCGCCGCGCGGCACGGGATGGATCATCGGTCGCCGCCACCGGCGCCGGGTGCGCCTGGTGCTTCCATTCGCGCTGCTCCTGGCGGAAGGTCACGCACGGGCTCAGGATCTCGACAAAGGAGAAGCCGGGATGGCGGATGGCCTGGGCGAGCATCTCCGCGGTTCCGTTCGGGTCCCCGGAAAACGCCCGGGCCACGAAATTGGCCCCCGCCGCGAGCGCGATCACCAGCGGGTGAAACACGCGCAAGCCCGTTCCCCCCGGCGAGAGCTTCGAATCCCAATCCGGCTCGGTGGTGGGCGAGGGCTGGCCCTTGGTCATGCCGTAGACGTGGTTGTCCATCACCATGTAGGTCAGGTCGACGTTGCGCCGGCAGGCATGCAGGAAGTGGTTGCCGCCGATCGAGTAGCCGTCGCCGTCGCCGCTTGCCACCAGCACCGTGAGGTCCGGCCGCGCCACCTTGAGGCCCGTCGCCGCGGCCAGCGAGCGGCCATGAACGCCGTGGAACCCGTAGCACGCCGTATAGGCGGGAATGCGCGACGAGCAGCCGATGCCCGACACCACGGCCACGTCCTCCGGCGCGCGCCCGATCATGGCCAGCGCCTTGGTGATCGAGCTCAACACCGAATAGTCGCCGCAGCCGGGGCACCAGATCGGCTTGTAGGCGGATTTGTAACTCTGCGCCGTGCGCGGCACGGGGCTCGCGATTTCGTTCATGCCTGCCACCAGTCGAGTATGGCCGCGGTCAGTTCGCCCGGCCGCAGCGGCAACGGCCCCGGGCGATGGAAGCTCGACGCCTTGCCCGGCAGGTCGAAGACGGCGCGCAGGTAGCGGTAGAACTGCGCGCCGTGGTTCTGCTCGACGACGAGCGTGCGCGTCACCCCGTCGAGCGCGCAGGCCATCTGCTCCGGTCGCGCCGGAGCGAGCAGCCGCAGCGCGATCAAGCGCAGCTCGATGCCGCGCTGCCTCGCCCGCGCCACCGCCTCGCGTGCCGCCGCGGTCGCCGAGCCGAAGGTGATCACCGCGCCGCCACCGCTGCCTTCGATGTCGGCCCAGCGCGCCCCGTAGTCGTAGCGCGCGAGCTTGCGCTCGCGCTTGTCGAGCTGCAGGCGATGATCGCGCGACTGGCTGCTGGGGATGCCCGCCTCGGTGTGCTCGAGGCCGTCGGCGGTGTAGACCACGCCCGGGGTGCCTGGAATGGCCATCGGCGAGATTCCCGAGTCGACATCGCGATAGCGCTTGTAATCGGCGCTGTTCGCAGCCGCCGTCAGGCGCGTGGCGGACAGGCCGATATCTTCGGGCCGGTCGATGATCGCCCGCGACTGGCCCATGAACTGGTCGGAGAGCACGATCGCCGGCGCCTGCAGCGCCTCGGCCAGGTACACCGCCCACTGCGTGGTGGCCAGGCAATCGGCAATCGAGGTGGGGGCGAGCACCAGGCGCGGTGCGTCGCCGACCAGGCCGCTCACCGCGTAGGACAGATCGCTCTGCTCGCTCTTCGCCGGTATGCCGGTCGAAGGGCCGCCCCGCATGACGTCGACGATCACCACCGGAATCTCGGCGCTGACCGCAAGGCCGATGCCCTCGGTCATCAGGGCGAGGCCGGGGCCGGCGGTGGCGGTGAGCGAAGGCACGCCCCCGTAGGAGGCGCCGATGATCATGTTGATCGAGGCGAGCTCGTCCTCGGCCTGCAGCAGGCTGCCCCCTACCCGGGCCAGTGCCGGCGCCATCCATTCGAGAAGCTCGGTGGCGGGAGTGATCGGATAGGCGGCGACAAAGCGCACGCCGCCGCGGATCGCGCCGTAGCCGGCGGCCTCGTTGCCGCTGATGAGCCAGCGCCCGCCCTTGGGCGCAGGCCTTGGCACCGGCCGCGGCAGTGGCTCGATGCCCTCGGCGGCAGCCATTCCCGCCAACAGCGCCGTCAGGTTCGCCTGCAGCGCCGCATCGGCCTTCTTCCACGAGTCGCGCAGCGCCGTCTGCAGCGCCGCCGTCGGGATGCCGGCGAGCGCGCCGGCCAGGCCCAGAGCGACCATGTTCGGCCAGCTGCCCGGTATCGCCTTGGCCATCTTCTTGAGCGGCAGCGTCACCAGGCGCGCGCCCGAGCGCACGAATACCTCCGGCGCCTCGCCTTCATCCGCATCGCCGATCATCAGGCTCGCCTCGCCCAGCGCAATCTCGTCGGCGAAGCGGCTCACGTTCTGCCAGTCGACGGCGAGCAGAAGGTCGAAGCCGTCGCCGAGCGAGTCCTGCGGATGGCTGCCGAGGCGCACCAGGGCGGCTGCCTCGCCGCCGCGGATCTGCGGCCCGCTGGTGCGCACCATGATGCCGTACAGGCCGGCGGCCGCCGCGGCGTTGAGCAGCAGCGTGCCCGCGGTCATGACGCCGCTGCCGCCGCTGCCCGCGAGGGCGATGGAGATGGACGACGCCGCGCCGCGCGTCGCGACCTGCGCCGCGCTCGCCGTCGCTGCCGTGGCCATTGCCTGCATGATGCTCCCGCCCGTTTCGCCTGGCGCAAGTAAACCGGTTACGCGCCGAGTTGGGTTTGACGCAGATCAAGGCGGCCGCAATCGCCTTGCTGCACTATGATAACCGTAAATACGTATTTCGGTACCTTAATACCATAATTGCCTTTTGCGAGGGCTTGAGGCTCGCCCCGTGGACGGCCGCTGCCGCGCGAAGGCGGTGCGCAACGCTTCGTCCGGAGGAGTGAGAACACCGATGAGCATCGACGCCCACCGCTGGCTGATGACGGCCGTGAACGCCCCGCTCGAGCGGGCGGCTTTCAGCCCGCAGCCCGGGCCCGGAGAGGTCGTCGTCGCCGTCGCCGGCTGCGGCGTATGCCACACCGACTTGGGCTACCTGTACGACGGCGTGCGCACCAACCAGCCGCTGCCGCTGACCCTCGGCCACGAGATCAGCGGCCGCGTGGTCGCGACCGGCGCCGGTGCCGAGCACTGGCTGGGCAAGGCCGTGATCGTTCCGGCCGTGCTGCCGTGCGGCCAATGCGACCTCTGCCGCGCGCGGCCTGGCGACCATCTGCCGGGCGCAGAAGATGCCGGGCAACGACATCCAGGGCGGCTTCGCCACGCACGTGGTCGTCCCCGGGCGCGGGCTGTGCGCGGTCGACGAGGCCCGCCTCGAGCGCGCCGGGCTCACCCTCGCCGAGGTGTCGATCGTCGCCGACGCGCTGACCACGCCCTACCAGGCCGTGCGCCGCGCCGGCGTCACGCCGGGCAGCCTGGCCATCGTCGTCGGCAGCGGCGGCGTCGGCGGCTACTGCGTGCAGATCGCCAACGCCTTCGGCGCCAAAGTCGTCGCCATCGACGTCGACCCGGTCAAGCTCGCGGCAATCGGGCGCCATGGAGCGGCGTTGACGCTCGATCCACGCGCGCTCGACGCGAAGGCCATCAAGGCCGCGATCGCCGGCTTCGCGAAGCACAACGGCCTCCCCGCCACCGAGTGGTGCATCTTCGAATGCTCGGGGACCGCGGCCGGCCAGCTCACCGCCTATGCTCTGCTGGTCCACGGCGCGACGCTGTCGGTGGTCGGCTTCACCATGGACAAGGTGGAGCTGCGGCTGTCGAACCTGATGGCCTACGACGCGCGGGCGCTCGGCAACTGGGGCTGCCCGCCGGAGCAGTACCCGGCGGCGCTCGAGCTCGTCCTCGACGGCAAGGTTGAGATCAAGCCGTTCATCGAAGCCCATCCGCTCGACGACATCAACCGCATCGTCGCCGCGGTCCACCGGCACGAGATCAAGAAGCGGGCGGTACTGGTACCGGCCTAACCCTAGGAGCCTCGAACATGAATGCCCCCGACACCCGAGCGCCAATGCGCGCGTTCAAGAATCACGACCTGGTCGACGCCATCGACGCTCCGGGAGTGGCCTTCGAGAAGCGGCCGGCGCGAACCCCTGACGGCGCGGTCGTGGCGGGGCTTTTCAACGCCTGGATCACGCTCGACAACCCGGGCCAGTACAACTCCTACACCACCGACATGGTCAAGGGCGTGATACTGGCCTTCCGGGCCGCGTCCAATGCCCGCGACGTCAACTGCGTCGTGTTCACCGGCAGCGGCGACAAGGCGTTCTGCACCGGCGGCAACACCAAGGAATATGCCGAGTACTACGCCGGCCACCCGCAGGAGTACCGGCAGTACATCCGCCTGTTCAACGACATGGTGTCGGCGATCCTCGCCTGCGACAAGCCGGTGATCTGCCGCGTCAACGGCATGCGCATCGGCGGCGGGCAGGAGATCGGCATGGCCTGCGATTTTTCCGTGGCCCAGGACCTCGCCCGCTTCGGCCAGGCAGGGCCGAAGCACGGCTCGGCGCCGATCGGCGGGGCCACCGACTTCCTGCCGCCGATGATCGGCAACGAGCGCGCCATGGTCGCGGGCGTGCTCTGCGAGCCGTTCTCCGCCCACAAGGCCTACCACTGGGGCATCGTCGCCGACGTCGTCCCGGCGCTCAAGGTCGACGGCCGTTTCATCGCCAACCCGCTGGTTGAAACAGCGCGCTTCACCGACGAGTTCGGGCGCATCGTGTTCGGCGACTTCAAGACCGGCGAAGCGGCGCAGCAGGGCAAGGCGCTGCTCGCGAAGGGCGTGGTCGACCTGTCGCTGCTCGACGCGAAGGTCGAGGAGCTGTGCGCGAAGCTCCTGCTCACCTTCCCCGACTGCACCACCAAGACCATCGAGGAGCTGCGCAAGCCCAAGCTCGAGGCCTGGAACCGCAACAAGGAAAACTCGCGCGCCTGGCTCGCCCTCAACATGATGACCGAGGCGCGGGCCGGTTTCCGGGCCTTCAACGAGGGCACCAAGGCGTCGCGCGAAGTCGATTTCATCGCCTTGCGCCAGGCGTTGGCGCGCGGCCAGGGCTGGAACGAGGCGTTCACCGACAGCCTCATGCCGGGACGCGGCGCATGAGCGCCATGCGCGCCGAGGAAGTCGCCCACACCGCCAGCGTCAAGGTCTGGCTGGAGCACGACGAGGCGCTGCTGCGGCTGCGCCTGGCGCGGCCGAAGGCCAATCTCGTCGACGCGGCGATGATCGCGGGAATGCATGGCGTGCTGGCCGACTATCGCGACCAGCCGGGGCTGCGCGCGGTGCTGCTCGACGCCGAGGGCCCGCACTTCAGCTTCGGCGCGAGCGTCGAGGAACACCTCCCCGAGCGCTGCGCGGACATGCTCGCGTCGCTGCACGCGCTCATCCTCGCCATGCTCGAGTTCCCGGTGCCGATCGAACTCGCCGTGCGCGGCGCATGCCTGGGCGGCGGCCTCGAGCTGGCACTCGCCGGCGGGCTCATCTTCGCCGCGCCCGACGCGAAGTTCGGAGCGCCGGAATTGAAGCTCGGGGTGTTCGCCCCGGCGGCCTCCTGCCTGCTGCCCTACCGGGTCAATCAGGCCGATGCGGAAGACCTGCTCTTTTCCGGGCGCACGGTGAGCGGCGAGGCGGCGAAGGCGATGGGTCTGGTGCACACCGTCGCCGCCGATCCCGAGGCAGCGGCGCTCGCCTATTTCAGGGAGCACCTGGCGCCGAAGAGCGCCGCCGCGCTCGCCTGTGCCGTGGCTGCCGTGCGCGGCCCCTACATCGCCGAGGTGCGCCGGCGCTTGGCCGATGCCGAGCGACTCTACCTCGACCGGCTGATGCGCACCCGCGACGCCAACGAGGGCCTGGCCGCCTTCCTGGCCAAACGCGCGCCGCAATGGGAGCACCACTGATGAGCGCAACCTCTCCGCTCGCCTCGATCGTCGACCGCTGCCAGGCACTCTTCGAGGACCTCGAACTCAACGCCGTCAAGCAATGGAAGGCGGCGGCCCCGCGGCGCAAGGCGATCGGCTACATGCCGGTCTACGTTCCGCGCGAGCTCGTCCATGCGGCCGGCATGCTGCCGGTGGGCATCTTAGGCGGCGGCGACCAGATCGAAGTCATCCAGGGCGACGCCTACTACCAGAGCTACATCTGCCGCATCCCGCGCTCGACCATCGAGCTCGCCCTCACCGGCCGCCTCGACTGCCTCGACGGCATGCTCTTCCCGTCGATCTGCGACGTGATACGCAACCTTTCGGGCATGTGGCAGATCCTGTTCAAGGACAAGTACGTGCGCTACTTCGACGTGCCGCAGAACTACGTCGATGCGATCGGCGGCAGCTACTACGTGCACGAGCTCGAGATCCTGCGCGACGACCTGGGCCTGCTGCGGGGCAAGCCGATAACCGACGCCGAAATCAACGCCTCGATCGACGTCTACAACGACAACCGCCGGGCGGTGGCCGACCTGTACGGCTACCGCGCCGCGAAACCCTGGCAGGCGCCGACCTCCGAGGTCTACCTGGTGCTGCGCGCGGGCATGGTGCTGCCGGCCGAGGAGCACACCGTGCTCGTCCGCGATTACCTGGCCGCCGCCGATGCGCAGCCGCGGCCGAAACGGGACAACGCCCGGGTGGTGCTCAACGGCTCGTTCTGCGAGCAGCCGCCGCTCGGCCTCATCAAGTCGATCGAGATGGCGGGCTGCTACATCGTCGACGACGACTTCATGCTCGTCACCCGCTGGCTCTTAGACGACGTGCCGGCGCACGGCAATCCGCTCGAGGAGCTCGCCAGCGCGTTCCTCCACCGCTCGGCAACGACCGCCGCCAAGTACGACGCGAAGCGCGAGGACAAGGGAGTGTTCCTGCTTGAAGCAGATCAAGAAGAGCGGCGCCGAAGGGGTGATTTTCGCGGCGCCCTCGTTCTGCGACCCGGCGCTGCTCGAGCGGCCGATGCTGCAGGACGTGCTCACCCGGCACAAGGTCCCCCACACTGCCTTCAAGTACGCCGAAAACACCGGGCAGATGGCGCCGATCCGGGAGCAGGCCGGCACCTTCGCCGATTCGATCAAGCTGTGGAGCGCCGCGTGAGCCGGCCGGCCGCCGCGCCCGCCCTCTTCCGCCGTTCCGCACACCGCAGGCCCCTTAGCAAGGAACCGAACGCATGAACGCCACCGTCGCCATGCCGCAGAGCAGCAAGAAGCCACAGGTCCAGAAGGAGGACGCGATGTGGCTGCAGAAAGAGATGATCAACCGCAACTACCACGAGCTCGCCACCGCGCACGACGCCGGGCGCAAGGTCGCCGCGACCTTCGTGCCGGGCAACCTCAACGAGCTGCTCATGTGCTTCGACTTCGCCCGCAGCCTGCCGGAAACCAACGCGCTGCAGAACGGCATGCGCAAGAAATCCGGCAAGTTCATCCTCGACGCCGAGCGCGACGGCGCATCCGAGGACGTGTGCAACTACGTCAAGGCCGACCTGGGCATGATGCTCGGCGGCGACATCGGCCCGACCGGCGAGCCGCTGCCGAAGCCCGACATCCTGCTGCTCTCCTACACCGGCTGCTTCACCTTCATGAAGTGGTTCGAGCTGGTGCGCCACAAGTACGGCTGCGAGAGCGTCATGCTGCACGTGCCCTACCAGGGCGAAGGCAAGATCGCCCCGAACATGCGCGAGTACGTCGTCAAGCAGCTCAAGGAAACCGTGATCCCGGCGCTGGAGCGCGTCTCGGGGGTCAAGTTCGACATCGACCGCCTGCGCCAGTACATGGTCGAGTCGGCCAAGGCCGAGGAGGACCTGGTCGCGGTGCTGCAGTCGGCCAAGCACCGCCCCTCGCCCATCGACGGCTACTTCGGCGCGGTCTATTACATCGGCCCGATCTTCACCGCCTTCCGCGGCACCCCGGAAGCCACCGAGTTCTACCGCGTGCTGCGCCAGGAAATCGAGCAGCGGGTGCGCGAAGGCAAGGGGCCGATCACGCCCGACGGGGAGATGACGCGAGGAGAAATACCGCCTCGTGGTCGAGGGCCCGCCCAACTGGACGAGCTTCCGCGAGTTCTGGAAGATGTTCTACGACGAGGGCGCGGTGGTGGTGACCTCGACCTACGCGAAGGTCGGCGGCGTCTACGACTTCGGCTTCCGCCACGATCCGCAGCACCCGCTCGAATCGCTCGCCGACTACTGCCTGGGCTGCTACACCAACCTCAACCTGCCCTCGCGCATCGACATGATCTGCAAGTACATCGACGAGTACCAGGCCGACGGCCTGCTGATCAACTCGATCAAGAGCTGCAACAGCTTCTCGGCGGGACAATTGCTGATCCTGCGCGAGGTGGAGAAGCGCACCGGCAAGCCGGCGGCGTTCATCGAGACCGACCTGGTCGACCCGCGCTATTTCTCCGCGGCCAACGTCAAGAACCGGCTGGAGAGCTACCTGCAGATGGTCAAGCAGAAGCGCGCCGCCGCGGTCGCTGCCCACTAGGGGGAAATCCATGCGCTGCTTCATCGGCATCGACCTCGGGCTCGACCACGACCAAGGCGGTGGTCATCGACGAGAGCCAGAACGTCATCGGGCGCGGCATCACCAACTCGCGCTCCAACTACGACACGGCGGCGACGATCGCCAAGCAGGAGGCGCTGCTCAACGGCCGCTTCTACCTGTTCCGCCAGGCGCTCGGCGACAGCGGCGCGCTCAACGGCGCGCTCGACGCCTTCCTCGGCCAGCTGGAGCGCGAGCTTCCGCTACGAGCAGTACCTGGAGCAGCTCGCCGACCTCGAGGCGACCTGCCAGCGCAGCGTCGCCACGGCCAAGTTCGGCGACTGCGACGGCGAGCGTGAGCGCCGCGCTTGCCGAGGTGTTCAGGCGGCTGGCCACCCAGGCGCCGGCGCTCTTCGCGCCCGGCGCCAAGCCCAAGTCGGATTTCTTCCGCGACATCGCCGGCAGCCAGTACCTGGCCACCGGCGAAGCGGTGGCCAAGGAATCGGGCATCCGCTACGACTTCCTGCTCAACGTCTTCGACCGCTCGATCATCGAGGTCGAGAACCGCGTCTACGGCGACTCGATCAGGCGGCACCTGCTGCGCCGCGCTCGAGCGCACCTTCGTGGCGCTGCCCGAAACCGCCGCCGCGCAGGGACGCAGATCGAGGCGCCGATCAAGGGCATCCTCGACACGGCGCTCGAGGAGACCTACGTCGTCGGCACCGGCTACGGCCGCGCCCGGCTGCCGTTCTCCAAGGAGCACATCCGCTCCGAGATCCTCTGCCACGGCCTGGGCGCGCACGTCATGCATCCGGGCACCGCCACGGTGCTCGACATCGGCGGCCAGGACACCAAGGCGATCCAGGTCGACCCGCACGGCATCGTCGAGAGCTTCCAGATGAACGACCGCTGCGCGGCCGGCTGCGGGCGCTACCTGGGCTACATCGCCGACGAGATGAACATGGGCCTGCACGAGCTCGGGCCCGATGGCGATGAAGTCGACCAAGACCATCCGCATCAATTCGACCTGCACCGTGTTCGCCGGCGCCGAGCTGCGCGACCGGCTGTCGCTCGGCGACAAGCGCGAGGACATCATGGCCGGGCCTGCACCGCGCCATCATCCTGCGCGCGATGTCGATCCTGGCGCGCTCGGGCGGCATCCGCAACGAGTTCACCTTCACCGGCGGCGTGGCCAAGAACGAGGCGGCGGTGAAGGCGCTCAAGGACCTGGTGCGCGAGAACTACGGCGACGCTCACGCTCAACATCAATCCCGACTCGATCTACACCGGCGCGCTGGGCGGCGCGACCTTCGCCTGGCGCGCGGTGGTCGAGGAAGGCAAAACCGCGGAGGCGAGCGGACGTGATCTCACACCATCGGCATCGACATCGGCTCGGGCGCGGTCAAGTCCGCGCTGTTCCGAGCCGACGGCGACCAGCAGCGAATGGCTCGCGCAAGCGCTGCGAGCGCATCCGGCGGCGCGACCCGATGCAGCTCGCGCAGGAAGGCTACGACGGCGTGCTCGAGGACGCCGGCCTCAAGCCCGAGCGCCGTCGACTACATCGCCACCACCGGCGAGGGCGAGAACGTCAAGTTCGCCACCGGCCACTTCTACTCCATGACCACGCACGCGCGCGGCGGCGTGTTCCTGCACCCGGGCGTCAACGCCGTGGTCGACATCGGCGCGCTGAACGGCCGCGCGATCTACGTCGACGAGCGCGGCAAGGTGCTGTCCTACAAGATGACCAGCCAGTGCGCGTCCGGGTCGGGCCAGTTCCTCGAGAACATCGCCCGCTACCTCGGCGTGGCGATCGAGGAGATCGGCCCGCTGTCGCAGAGCTCGCAGAACCCGGAGAAGGTGCAGCTCGATCTGCGCGGTGCTCGCCGAGACCGACGTGATCAACATGGTGTCGCGCGGCATCGCCGACGCCCGACATCCTCAAGGGCATCCACCTGTCGATGGCCTCGCGCATCGTCAAGCTGCTCAAGGTCACCGGCATCAAGGAGGGCACCGCGCTGCTCACCGGCGGCCTCGCGCTCGACAGCGGGCTGCTCGCCGCGATCCAGGAGGAAATGGTCAACGAAAAGGTCAACGTGACCGCCGGTGAGCCATCCCGACTCGATCTACGCCGGCGCGATCGGCGCGGCGCTGTGGGGCGCCTTCCGCCACGGCAAGCTGCGCGAACTCGCAGGAGCGCGCGGCGGCGTGAACTACGCCAGGAGGAAGAGCCGCCGATGGCACTGCTCATCAACGACAACTGCACCGCCTGCGACGCCTGCAAGCCGGTGTGTCCCAACGAGGCGATCAGCGTCGGCGACCCGATCTACGTGATCGACGCGCTGCGCTGCACCGAGTGCGTCGGCGCCGAGGACGAGCCGCAGTGCAAGCTCGTCTGCCCGGCCGACTGCATCGTCCCCAATCCGGACTTTCAGGAAACGCCCGAAGAGCTGATGGCGAAGTACGAATCGCTGCACGGCTAGCGGTCGTGCCGGGCTTTCAGGCCAGACGCGGAGGCGAGACCATGTAGCGCCGCTGTTCGAATCGACGCAAACAAAGGAGCTTGCTGCGGCAGCGCCCCCGCTTTCTGCGTCGTCTCTGGCCGAGCAGTACTCGAATAGACCCCGTCCCCTAAGGCGCGGATCTCTGTGCCGGCGGCGGCGGATGGCCCTGATCAGTCGAGCCGTTGAGTCCCGGCCAGCTTGCCTAGTCGGCGGTCAAACGTGCCCAGCGGCAGGTGCCCGGCCCTGCGCGCGACTTCCAGCACAAGGCAGTCGGAGAAACTCGAGTGTTGGCTTGGCGCGGAATTGGCCGCAGCGCGGCCGCTACGATGTCCGCATCCTGTAGCGTCAACTCGGCATGCGCCAGCAGCCGTTCCACGGCACCCGCAATCTGTGCCGGCGAGCGTTCATAGACCGCGTCAAGAACCCATAGCGTTTCGGCCAGCACCACGTGCGATACCCATGCGCCCTTGACTCACAAACCTTTCGGCAGCCTCGAGTTGGCGCGGATCGTCGCGAACCACAAGACGCACCAGCACATTCGTATCAATCGCGTGCATGGCGCAGGCGAATGTACTTCCTGATACCTTCTTTTACATCCACCTTCGCCTTCCGAGTCCGCGCTGCGCCAAACAACGCTTCATGGACCTGAGTCGAAGTGTATTGTCCCGCTCTGCGCACAACAATTTCCCCGCCGCGTTCGTCCCATTCCATAACCGAACCTGGACGCAGTCCCAGTTTTTTTCGGATTTCCGCCTGGACTGAGATTTGCCCTTGGCCCGTCAACTTCGATTGTGCATAGCCATACTGCTACATTACTATAGTAATGCACCAATGTCAAGCCAACACGCTGTTCCCTGATGGAGCGGGCCTGCGAGTCAATCGCTGCCATGCTGCACATGTTCGGAGACCCGGTCGATCGGGTTGATCAGGCGTCCACGCGCCGCCGGTATTGCCGCAATTCCCGCCCCCGCTGCTGCACCGATCGCCGCGCCGCTCACCGTCCCTGCTGCTGCGGGGTCATCGCTCGTGCATCCCTATCACACCCGCAGCCGTGCGATTGCCACCATCATTCCAATTCGTCTCATGTTCTATCTCCGTTACTTGACTTTTCGCAGTCCGGGCAACTACCATCTCGCAACCAGATATGGTCTCATGAACAGTCGCTTGCGCTCGTTCCGGTTGTTCGACGTACCAGTGTTTGGAGCCAGGCGCTGCGGCGAACGCTGTCCAGCGTCAGGCCCTTCACGCCCTTCGACCATCCGCGGCAGGATCCTCTGCGCGTCCGACACCGGGTTTGCTGCGCTCAAAGCCGCCTCGACGATACCGACATTGGCGATACCGACGAGATAAGCCTTCTTCTTCTCTTCCGACGCTTTCACCCAGTGCTCGCCGGTCACCAGCGGCATTTCCTGCGCGCACGCAATGCCCCAGCCCGCCGCCAGCGTGACCAACGTCACGAAGGCCGCACTACGCAAGACTGATTTCATTCGCATGAACAGTGCCTCGTTCATCTAACCACCGTCTGTTCGACGTAGCCAGCTCGGAGCCATGGCGCTTTAGCGGAAAGCGAACGGCAGCGTCTTCAGCCCTTACGGGTGGTCGGGCTGCAGCGAGAGCGTGACGTGAATGACGCCGCCGTCGCGACGTTGCCGCAGCGGCAGGCCACTGCGCGCGAAGACGGCCAGCATGGACTCGTTGCCGGCCAAAACGTCGGCTTCGAACGCGACGATTCCACGTCGCCGGGCAATATCCGCCAGGTGAGTCAACAAGCGGCTGGCGATTCCGAGGCCCTGGTGGCCTTCGTCCACCACGAAAGCGACTTCTGCCACGCGTTCGGCCCCCTGCTCGGCCGATGCGATGCAGCGCCCGGAGCCGATCACGATCTCCTCCGCGCCGCTGCCCTTGGTTGCCAGCAGCGCCACGTCGCGATCCGGGTCCACCGCCATGATCCGGCCAAGGCCGGCATCGGTGAGCTCCTTCCTGGAGCTGAACAGCCGCAGATAGACCGATTCCGGTTCGAGCTTGCGTACCGCCGCCGCGACCCTGTCGCGATCGTCGGGACGCATCGCTCGGATCGTCACTGCAAGACCGTTCCTGAGAGTCTCGATCCAGGTAGTGTCGGGCGGATCGATCATCGTCTGCGCGGCCAATCCGCTGTCTGACAATCCTTCGCGACGCCACAAAGCCGCCCGGCCACGGAGTGTGCTCCCAGGCGCTAGCTGCCACTCAAGGCTTCCTGCTCGACCCCTCGACCGGGCCTTTGTCTAATCGGCCGCACTTGACACGTCGCCCCTCTTGACTGGCGGCGCCGGCGCCTCGAAGCTCCCGCCGAGGGCGAGATGCAGGTTGACCAGCTCGACGAGGCGCTCGGATTGCATCTGCAATAGCGCCATGCGGGACGAATAGAGCGCAAGCTGTTGCTGCTGTACGCCACGCAGGTCGATCGTGCCGACTCGGTAGCGGATGTTAGCAAGCTCGAGGGCATGCTCGTTCTCGCGCACGGCACGGGTGAGGATTTGGTCACGCTCGCCGGCGGTAGCGCCCGCCGAGAGTGCGCCTTCGACTTCGGCGAACGCGCGCTGGCCCACTTTGCCATATTCGGCAAGCGCCGCCTGCTGCTCGGCGGTGCGCGCATCGACCTGCGCCTGAAGCAGACCCCCGAGAAAGAGCGGCTGCACCAGTCCCGCGCCGGCGCTGAACAGCGGATTGTCGCGGTTCTGAAGCACGAAGAGCTCCGAGGAAATCGACGTGAAGTTCGCAACCAGGGTGATGCGCGGCAGCCGCGCGGCTTTTGCCTCCTCCACGCGATAGAACGCTGCGGCGACGCGGCGCTCGGCGGCGATGACATCGGGGCGCCGCTCGAGAAGTTCGGATGGAAGGCCAACCGGAACGTCACCCGGCCACGCGGGCAGCGAGTCGGCGACTGCGACAGATGCCGCCGGGTAGCGCCCGGCGAGCGACTCAAGCGCGCGCAGCGCATTGGCATAGGCGAGATCGAGATTACGCACCGTATCGCGCAGGCTCTCGACGTTGGCCTGCGCCACCGCGACGTCGTATTCATCGCCGTTGCCCACGCGCAGGCGATCGCGGGCGAGCGAGGCGAGCTGCTGCGATGCCTTGAGCATTGCCTCGCCCTGCGCTTTCGACAGCCGCGCCTCGACCGCGAGAATCCAGCCCTTCGCGGTGAGGGCGGCGATCGACTGCCGCGCGAACTCGGCATCGAGCTGCGCCGATTCATACTGCATTTCGGTCGCCCGCGTCACGGCGCGCACCCGGCCCCACAGGTCGAGCTCCCAAGAGGCAAACAGGCCGACACCCTGGAGCCCGGACGAGTCACCGCTCATCTTGCCGCCGCCGCGCGCGACCAGGTTCACCTGCGGCCAGAGCGGGGATTCCGCGGCCGCGAGATACGCCGCCGCCGCGTCGACCCGCGAGGCGGCGATGCGCAGATCGGAGTTGTAGGCGAGCGCCTCGTCGACCAGGTTGTCGAGCCGTGGCTCGTGCAACGACGCCAGCCAGTCGTTGGACACCGCCCCGGCCCGTCCCGCCCGCCGCCGCCCACCGGGGGGGGGACCACGTTCGGCATCGCCTGCATTGCGATGTCCTCGTGCGGCGGCATATCCTTCAGCGCGCACGCGGAGATCGCGAGCGTGCAGAGGAACGCAGGGCGCGCGCTGCTCGCATCGGTCAATGCAGCTTGAGGATCAAGTAATTCATGTACGAGCCCACGCGGATGATGACCTTGCGGATGATGTGCAACGCCGCGCCGTGCTCGGTATAGATCGCAGCGTCGCCAGCGGCCCCGGCGGCGAGAAAGAGCTCCTTGTCCTTGTCCGCAACGTCGAATTTCACGGCGAAGCGGTGCGCTGGCTCCGCGAGCACGCCGGTCATCGGCAGCGTTCCTTCGCCTGCAACTGGCCCGCGCCCTGCGCCCAGACGATCGAGTTGACCGTACCCTTGATGATCCGCCCGGGATAGGTTTCCAGCGCGAATTCGGCCTCGTTGCCAGGGGCCACCTGCTGCAGCTCGTTTTGACGGTAGAGCGCGATGATGGTGCCCGTGACTCGACCAGTGTCATCACCGGCGCCACCGGCAGCGCGGCCACGAACCCGCCCGGCCGCAGCTGCAGATTGATGACGTAACAGTCGCACGGCGAGCGGGTCGTGGTCTGGTCGAGATCCCATTGCGCGCTCTCGAGCTGGGCGCGGATCTGCGCCACCGTCGCATATTCGCCGTTCACCCTCGCACCGAGTCTCTGCTGCACCTGTTCGCGCCCCGCGACGGCCTGCGCCTCGGCGGCGTGCGCCTGCAACTGCACGCTGCGCGCGGCGTCAAGCTGCCCGGTCAGCTCGCCCAACTTGGTCTCGGCCTGCTCCAGATCGAATTTCGTGCCGGCGCCGGAGGCCGACCAGCTCCCGGTACTGCGCCACCCGCTTGCGCGCGAGGTCGAGACTTGCACTCACCTCGGCCGTCTCCGCCCCGGCCTGCTCGATCGCGCTCCTCGCCTCGGCGACTTTGGCCTGTGCGCCTTTGAACGACTCCTCCAGCTCGCGCTGCTGCGCGGTGGCGCTGGCGAGCTGCGCCTGCAACGTATTGACCTGCAGTTGGTACGGCGTGGGATCGATACGGAACAGCACGTCTCCCTTCTTGACCGGGACGTTGCCCTCCTCGATCGGGACCTCGAGCACGCGGCCGCGGACCTGCGAGACGATCGGAACGGTGTAGCGGAAAACGCGCACGTCGGCCGAAGACGGCGCGACGACGTTGAGCGTCAGGATCAGCGCCGTGAACGCAACGATCGGGATGACGACGACCGTGACCTGCGAATAGATGTTCCACGGCAGCCACTTGAACTTGATGAAGATCAGCCAGACGAAGAACGAATAGATGCCAAGCAGCAGGATTTCCATTACGCGCGACCTCCCGCCGCCGGAGGCGCGCCCGCGGGCGCCACCTGAAGTTGCGCGAGATCGGCGCGCAGCTGCCTCAAGTTTGCCGGCAGCGCACCCTTGGCCGCCATGGCATCGAGTTCCGTGCGCAGGTGCTCGAGTTCCTCGTGCAGAAGCTCGCCCGCCTTCGCCTTCTCACCCATCGCCTCGTGCCATTCTTCGTGCTTGTCGGTACCATAAGCCACCTTGTAGCCGACCGGCCGGGTGAACGCCCACAGCCATGCAAGGGGCCACAGCAACCCGCCGAACACCAGCGACAGCAGGCACAGCACGGTAATCGCCTCGGTCTGCGGGTGATGACGCTTCTCGGCGAAGCGCTCGGGCAGCACGTGCACCAGCCAGAACACGACGATGACGACCACGGGCACGATGATCAGCACGACGATAGCCATGACGTCCGCTGCCGTGTCGAGAGCCTCCCCCGAGAGGAACGACGCGCGCGCCGGCGCCGTCGCGAGAACCGTCAGCGCGGCGGCGAGCTTGGCGGCTTTGTGGTACAGCGATCGTGATCGGCGCATGAGATTGATTCGGATTAGCAAAGTGCACGTAAGTATACCGGTTTGGGCTCCGGCAGGCAGGTCGATCGCAAGGTTCCGCAGCCTTAGGAAAAAAGCCCTTTCCTTTTTTTCCAGTACAGCCAATTCGGCAAGAGCCAGACGAGGCTCACCAGAACGAGCCGGATCGCGAACGGCGCGACGAGATCGTCGAGCTTGGCCCAGTCGGTCGATAGCAGCTCGCCTATGCCATGCGCGACCAGGTCGGCGAAATCGTCGTGAGTATCGCGAACGGTGAACGGCACGAGCAACGCCAGGGAGATGATCACGATCACGATCCAATTCCATCGCCACGCCCAAAGTTTCCTTTCGCGCAGACCGAACGCCACGCTGACGCAAAGTATTGCGATCGGCAACATCTCGTATCGCAATCGGGGGAGATCAAAGATCATAACCAGCGCCACCACGCCGACCGCGGGCAGAACGACGTAGTTCCAGAATCTGAGCCATTTGGTGCCAGGCATTGCGGGATCGGTGACGCCGTTTGTTGCCAAGGCCACACACTGTACAGCAGGTGCCGCCCAAGGAGGTCGCTTTACGTTGGTTCGTCGCGAGCGACGCGTGGCGTGCACGGCTAGCAGTCGTCGCCGTCGATGCTCAAGCCGATTCGGAGCGCGCCCCACGCACCGCTGCGAGCGCCGTCGCGACGATGAACGCCGCGAGCGAGAGCGCGTTGAGCAGGCCGCCCCATCGCGTCCAGGCAACCTGTCCCGCGGCGTCGCCGCCGACGCGCACCAGCAGCGACAGGTGCAGGAGTGCCAGCGGCAGGTAGAACAGCGGCCGGTAAGGCACGCCGACGCGCAGCACCGCCGGCACGATCAGCGGCGCATGGGCGAACACCATCGAGAAGACAAAGCCGAGCCCGAGCGCATGCAGCGCCGCGTCATACGACGGTGACCCGGGCGTCAGCCCGCCGGCTAAGAGGATGATGCCCCCGCCTGCGGCCAGCCACGCATAGCCCGAGAGCAGGCAAACGGCGATATAGCGGCTAAGACCCCGGCCGCGCACCGTGCGCCGCGCGAGATCGTAGCGAAAAAGCCATGCCGCCAGCGCCAGAAGGCCCGCTGCAAATACCTGCGCGCTCCAACCCCGGGCGGCGGCGAAGAGGCCCGTCGCGATGACGACCAGGATGGCGGCAAATGCCCAGCCTGCGCCCGGCGCCGGCGCGAGCAGGCGCGAGAGCTCCAGCCTTTCCCCGGCGATCGTCAGGATCAGAAACGCGAACCACCACGGCAGCACCTGGAGCACGCTAGAGCCCGCCGCCCAGAGGCCATTGCCGACGCACCAGCAGAGCGCGCCTGCGACGAGCGTCAGCGTGAACGGCGCCACCTGGCGGCCGAAGATTACGGCGCACGCCGCCAGCAGCACCAGGCTTGCGGCGACGAACGCCCAGGGGGCAACGCCGATCGCCCCGGTGGCCAGGGCGAAGCATCCGACCCCGGACAAGAGCGGGCCCAGATACGCCCAGCTGCGGCCGCTCGCGACCGCCCGCTCGAGGGCTATGACCACGCCGAAGAAGCCGCAGATCATCAACGGCCCGTGCAGCGGCGCGAGCGAGGCGAAGGGCGCGCTCACGCTCCAGCCCAGACGCGAGAGCCCGGCGCCAACGCCCAGGACGAGAGCGACGAAACCGAGGAGCAGCAAGGGGCCGCGCAGCAGAATCGGCGGCAGACCGACGCGCTCGGTGGATGGATCCGCCGGTTTCACAAGGTTTTGCTCAGCTGCGAGGGCATCGGCACCCGGTTCGATCCGGCAGACCGGCGTATGCGTCACGCACCCTTGCTTCAGAACGTCCAACCGAAGTGCGTCTTGGCGATGCCGGTCATCATTTCCGGCGTCCACGGCGGGTCCCACACCAGGCGCACCTCCACCGCAGTCCCGGCCGGCACGATGGCGGCGACGACGCGCTGCGCCTGCGCGACGAGCATGTCGGCCATCGGGCAGGCGGCGGTGGTCATGGTCATGTCGACACGCACACGGTCGGCGGCCACTTCGACCTCGTAGACTAAGCCCAGGTCAACGATGTTCATCCCCGCCTCGGGGTCGTCAACCTGGCGCAGCGCTTCGCGCACCGACTCGGCATCGGGCAGCGACGTGCCGTCGGGCTCTGCAGGTTTTGGTCGATTCACCATGGCACGCTGCGGGGTCCGGGGGCGCCCGGCCGCCCTTCACGCGATCCAGCGCACAAACGGCAGCCGTTGCGACGGGGCGAAGCCGACGTCGTAGAGGAAGCCCAGCAGCGCCAGGTCGCGCGGCGCTACGACCGTTTCGACGCGCTCGACCCGCAGCGCGCCAAGATTGACGAACAGCTGCGAGAGCAGGGCATGGCCCACGCCGCGGCGGGTATACCCCGGATGCACGCCGATGGTGTCGATGACGGCCACCGGCTCGGCGCGCCCGAAATCGCCCAGGTCGACGCGCGCCATCACGAAACCGACGATGGCATCGTCCATGCGCGCGGTCAGCGACACGCGGATCGCGGAGTCTTGCAGCGCCTCGACCAACTGGTGCTGCATGTACTCCTGGCGATCCCGCCCGGTGATGCCGTGATCGATGCGCACGATGTCGGCGAGGTCGCCAGGCTCCATGGCGCGCACGTCGGCGGTGTCGCGCGCAAGGCGCTCGAAGTCGTTGCCGGGCCCGTAGGTGATCTCCCGGGTCTCCGCCCCGGGCTCCGACCCGGTGACCGGGTCGTCGCGCGAGGCCAGGTATTCGCCGCCGCTCACCGCGCAGTCGACGACGTGGTTCGGCGCCAGCGTGAAGCCCATGGCATCGAACCAGCGCAGCATGCGTTGGTCATTCCAGGCCGCGGTCGTGCGCACGTCGGCAAGCTTGTGGCGGCGGCCGTAGTCGGTCAGGGCATCGAACAGCGATGCGCCCACGCCTTGACCCTTGATGTCGCCGCGCACACCGATCACCTCGAGGCGAAGCCCCGGCGTGGAGCGGCCGAACTCGCCCATCAGCACCCGGGCGAGGATATACCCGGCGAGCCCCTTGTCATCGATGGCCGCGAACTGCGCATGAAACTTCGGCTCGCGCAACGCCGCCTCGAGGCGGCGTACGAAGTAGGCGCGGCGCGGCGACCCGTTGTGCACGGCATCGATCGCGACCACCGCGGCGAGGTCCTCGCGTAGCAACGGTCGAACATTGACTCGTTGCAGGGTGATGGCATCCATGGTCGTTCCCTCTATGCGCAGGTGTCGGTGTCAGGTGCTGGCGTAACGCAACGCGAGCTCGCCGTCCACCTCAGTGTCAAGATGGTCCTCGAGCAGCGGCAGGAGGATCGTCGTTTCCTTCCCGATGTGGTCGGAGAGCCGCTCGACCATTTCTAGCGCGCCGCGTGTCAAGGCCTCCCGCCCGGCGGCGTCGAGCGTTCCTGCCGCCGCTGCCCGGGCCATAGGCAGCACCTCGGCGGCGACCTGCCTGATCGCCACGTGCTCCTCCAGGAGCAGGCCCGTGAAATCGCCCTCTCCGGCCGCCTCGAGCCGGGGAAAGAGTTCGCGCTCCTCGAAATCGAAATGGCGCGCGATGTCGCGTTCGATGTGGCTGGCGAGGGAATCCGCAAGGCGGGCGAACTCGGTCGCGCCGAGCCCCCCGGGACGCGCGGCGCCGCTGCACGCCTGCTCGACCCGGCGCAGCAGATCGAGCGTGGCGCGATGCTCCTCTTCCAACACATGGTTCACTTGTCGCTGCAATGGGGCCCCCGCATCCGGCATCGATCCCAAGATAGCCGAAATGCGGTTGCAGTCCTTGACCGGGATCAAGTGCCCTGCGCCGGCGCCTTGGCTTCGGCCTCCTGCGCGGCCGCTTCCAGCAGCCGCGAGGCGATGATGAGCTTGAGTACCTCGCTCGTTCCCTCGTAGATGCGCAGGGCGCGCACCTCGCGGTACAGCCGTTCCACGGTAATGCCGCGCACCACGCCCAGCCCGCCGAAGATCTGCACGGCGGCGTCGATGACCTGCTGCGCCGATTCGGTGGCAAAGAGCTTGGCCATCGACGCCTCGCGGGTGACGCGTCCGCCCACCACGTCCCGGGTCCAGCCGGCCCGGTAGACGAGCAGCGCCGCGGCGTCCACGGCGAGGGCCATGTCGGCGAGCTTCGCCTGGGTCAGCTGGAATTCGGACAATGCCCGGCCGAAGACCCGCCGCTGAACCGCCCGCTGCGTAGCCTCGTCCAATGCCCGCCGCGCGAGCCCCAAGGCCGCGGCGCCGACCGTGGAGCGAAAGACGTCGAGCGTGGCCATGGCAATGCGAAAGCCCGCGCCGGGCTCTCCGAGCATACGCCCGGCCCCTACCCGGCAGGCGCTCAAACGCAGCGTGCCCAAAGGGTGCGGCGCGCTGACATCGATGCGCTCCGATGCGTCCAGGCCCGGCGTGTCGGCATCGACGATGAACGCCGACAAGCCCTTGCTGCCCGTGCCCTCGCCGCTCCGCGCAAAGACGATGTAATAGTCGGCAAGCCCGGCGTTGGAGATCCAGGTCTTGACCCCATCGAGGCGCCAGGCATCCCCGTCACGAGTGGCGCGGGTGGCGATGGCACCGACGTCGGAGCCTGCATCCGCTTCCGACAGGGCAAAGGCGGCGATCAGGCTTCCGGCGGCGACGCGTGGCAGGATCGATTGCTTCTGCTCCGCGCTTCCGAACAGCGACACCGGAACGCTGCCCAATCCCTGCATGGCGAAGGCGAAGTCGGCCAGGCCCGAATTGCGCGAGAGGATCTCCCGCGCCAGGCACAGGCTGCGCACATCGAGTTCTTGCCGCGCTCCGCCGTAGGCCGCCGCAACGCACGGGCGCAACAGCCCGGCGGCGCCCAATGCGCGCACCAGAGCCCCGACGCAGGCGTAGAGGGCGGCAGGGCTGCCATCGGCGCCGTCCGTCAACTGCGGCAGCTCCTGTGCCGTCCAGCGCTCGAGCGCATCGGCCTGGGCGCGGTGGCCCTGGTCGAAAAACGGCCACGCAAGGAAACTCGTGTCGGGCATCAATTGCCCTCGAAGACCGGCTTCTGCTTGGCCACGAAGGCGTGGTAGGCGCGCCCGAAGTCCTGGGTCTGCATGCAGATCGCCTGCGCCTGGGCCTCGGCCTCGATGCACTCGCCCAAGCCGGAGCTCCACTCCTGCCAGAGCATGGTCTTGGTCATCCCGTGGCCGAAGGTCGGGCCGTCGGCCAGGCTCGCCGCCATCGCCGTTGCCTCCTCGAGAACCTTTTCCGGTTCGACCAGACGGTTGTAGAAGCCGAAGCGTTCCCCCTCCTCGCCGCCGACCACGCGGCCGGTATAGAGCAGGTCGGCAGCCCGCGACAGGCCGATCAGCCGCGGCAGAAGCGTGCAGGCGCCCATGTCGGCCGCGGCGAGGCCGACGCGGACGAACAGGAAGGCGAGCTTGCTGCGCGCGGTGGCAAAGCGCAGGTCCGACGCGCAGGCGATCAGGGCGCCCGCTCCGGTGCACACCCCGTCGATGGCGGCCACGATGGGCTGCGGACAGCCGCGCATCGCCTTGACCAGGTCGCCGGTCATGCGCGTGAAGGCAAGCAGATCGGGCATACCCATCTGCACCAGCTTGCCGATGATGTCGTGGACGTCGCCGCCGGAACAGAAATTGCCCCCTTCGCCGGTAAAGACGACGGCCTTGACGTCGGTGGCGTAGACCATTTCGCGGAACAGGTCGCGCAGCTCGCCGTACGATTCGAGCGTGAGCGGGTTCTTGCGCTCGGGCCGGTTGAGCACGATCGTGGCAACCTTGCCCGATACCGAATAACCGAAATGGGTGGCCTTGTAAGGGGCCAGTTGGACGCGCTTCATGTTCGTTCGCTCCTTAGGAAGGGCAAATGGGATGGGCTAGCCGACCATCGTCAGCCCGCCGCTGACACTCAACACCTGTCCGGTGATGTAGCTCGAGCGGTTGCTGGCGAAGAACAGCACCGCGTCGGCGACTTCGGAGGGCTTCCCGAAGCGCCGGAACGGTATGGCTTTCTTGAACGCCTCCAGGTGCTTTTCCGGCACCGCGAACAGCAGCGGCGTCTCCGTGGGGCCCGGACAGACGCAGTTGACGTTGATGTTGTAGCGCGCGGTCTCGCGCGCCAGCGACTTGGTGAAGGCGATGAGCCCGCCCTTGGCGCCGGAATAGATCGTCTCGCCAAGGCTGCCCACCCGCCCGGCATCGCTGGCGATATTGACGATCTTGCCACCGCCGCGCTCCATCATCTTGGGCAGCAGGGCGCGCACCATCTTCATCGGCCCGACGAAGTTGAGCGCGATGAGCTTCTCCCACAGATCGGGAGTGCACTCCCAGAACGGTTTTGTCTGGCCCCAGCCCGCGCCGTTGACGAGTATGTCGACCGCACCGACCTTCGCTTCGACCGCCTGGGCGAAGGCGTTGATCGAGGCCTCGTCGGTCACGTCGACGGCGATGAACTCCGCCTTGTGCCCCTTGCCGCGAATCGCGGCCGCTGCCGCTTCGCCCTTTTCCTTCGCCACGTCGGCCACGATGACCGTCGCGCCGGCCTCGGCGAGCGCCTCGGCCGTTGCCTGCCCGATGCCGGATGCGGCACCGGTGACAACGGCCACCTTGTCTTTGCAGTTCATGGAACTCTCCTTGGGTCAGATCACTTGGCGCTTGTTCAAGAATTCGGCAACCTTCGCCGCGGTCTCGGGCTCCTGGTACAGGCTTTGCGTGGCGGCGATTTCCTCGGCAAAGCCATCGCGGCCCGGATCGCCCGCTGCGTGCACGCAGCGCTTGGCCGCGACGAGCGCCGCCTTCGGCATCGCGCTCAAGCGCGCCGCAAGCCCGCCGGTCCAGGCGGCGAGCTCTTCGCCCTCGCGCGCCCACTGCACGATTCCCAGGCGCAGCGCCTCGGCGCCATCGATCAGCTCGGCGCCGAGGATGAGCCGCTTGGCGAGCCCCTGGCCGCACAGGCGGGTCAGGCGCTGGGTGCCGCCGGCCGCCGGAATCAAGCCCAGCCGGACCTCCGGCAAGCCAAGCCGCGCGTCCTCGGCGGCGACGCGCAGATCGCAGGCGAGCGCGAGCTCCAGGCCGCCGCCGATCGCCGCGCCGTTGATCTCCGCGAGCGTGACCACGCTCGCCGTCTCGAAACGCGTGAACAAGCGCTGCATGCTGCGCACCACCTCGACCATCGCGCCCGGGCATCCGGCGCTCAAGCACGCCTGCATCAGGGCCAGGTCGGCGCCGGCGCAGAAGGACTTCTGCCTGCTGCGGATGTGCAAAAGCGCAATCCCGGGATCGGCGCTGGCCTGATCGAGCACGGCGTCGAGGCGAGCGATGAGCTCGGCATCGAGCGCGTTGACCGGCGGCCGGTCGAGCGTGGCGACCAGGACGCGGCCGATTCGTTCGCTCGCGACGATCGCGTCGTTCATGCCAGCGCCACCAGGCGATCGAGCACGGCCGTATCGGCGAGGAGCTCCCGACTCGGCGCGTCATGGACCACGCGGCCGCGATCGAGGACGATCGCCTGCGCGGTCAATGCCAGCGCCACCCGGGCGTGCTGCTCGACGACGATCACGGCGAACTCTCCGGAGCGAACCAGCTCCTCGATCACCTTGACCACCGCGTTGACGATGATCGGCGCGAGGCCTTCCAGCGGCTCGTCGAGCAGCAGGACGCTCGGATTGGTCATCAGCGCACGGGCGATCGCCAGCATCTGCTGCTCTCCTCCGGACAGCTGGTTGCCGAGGTTGCGCCTGCGCTCCGCCAGGCCGGGAAAGGCCTGGTAGATGCGCTGCAGGTTCCAGGGCCCCCGCCGCGCCACCACCTGCAGGTGCTCCTCGACGGTGAGCGAAGGAAAACACAGCCGTTCCTGCGGCACCCACCCCAGGCCGTAACGCGCGCGCAGGTAGGTCGGCGTGCGCGATATGTCCCGGCCGCGCAGCGACAGCCGCCCCGCCCGCAGGTGGGTGAGGCCCATGAGCGTCAGGAGCAGCGTCGTCTTGCCCACCCCGTTGCGCCCGAGGAGCGCCAGGCTCCCGCCCTGCTGCAGCGCGAAGGAAATTGCTTCGAGCACGATCGATTCGCCGTAGCCCGCGCACAGTCCGTCGGCGACCAGCAGTTCAGGCACAAGTTGCCCCCAGGGCGGTCACCGGGCAAGCGCTACTTGCCCGGATCCTTCTGCTCGGGGAACTTGTCGAACTCGATGTTGTAGAGTCCGCCGGGGGTCTTCTCGACCTTGCGGATGTACACCGTCTGCACCACGTCGCGGGTCTCCGGATCGATGCTGATCGGCCCCCGCGGGCTGTTCAGGTGCAGGCCTTTCATCGCCGCCACCAGCTTGTCGCCGTCGGTCGACCCGCCGGTCTTCTGCAGCGCCTCGTAGATCAACGCCATCCCGTCGTAGCCCGCCACCGCCATGAAGTTCGGCCGCAGCTTGTCCCCGTTGACCTCCGCGTACGCCTTCTTGAACGCCGCGTTCTCCGCCGACTCGTGCGCCGCCGAATAGTGGAAGCTCGTCACCAGCCCCAGCGTCGGATCCCCCATCGCCTCCAGCACCCCGTCGTCGGTGATGTCCCCCGTGGCGATGAGCCGGATCCCCGCCTGCTTGAGCCCGCGCTCCTCGTAGCCCTTCATGAACGCTATCCCCTCCTCCCCAGCCGGCAGAAACAGAAACACCGCCTCCGGCTTCGCGTCCTTCACCCGCTGGATGAACGGCGCAAAGTCCGGGTTCTGCAGCGGCGTGTGCACGCTGCCCACGACCTGTCCTCCGGCCGCCTTGAACGCCTCCGTGAACGCCTTCTCCGCATCCAGCCCAGGACCGTAGTCCGCCACCACCGTGTACACCTTCTTGATCCCGTTCCTCGCCGCCCACACCGCCATCGGCTGGGTCACCTGCGGCAGCGTCATCGACACCCGCACGATGTACGGCGACTTGGTGGTGATGATCGACGTCGCCGCATTCATGATCACCATCGCCTTCTTAGCCTCCGTGGCCACCGGCGCCACCGCCAGCGCATTGGGCGTCAGCCCAAAGCCAACCAGCACGTCGACGTTGTCCCGGGTCACCAGCTCCTGCGCCAGCCGCTTCGCCACGTCCGGCGCCGGCCCTCCCGTGTCCCTCTGCACGATCTCGATCTTCTTCCCCGCCACCGTGTCCCCGTGCAGCTTCATGTACGCCTTCATGCCCCCCAGCATCTGCTGCCCGTACTGCGCAAACGGCCCCGAAAACTCCGCCACCAGCCCCAGCTTCACCTCCCCTTGCGCCTGCACCCCCCACGCCACCGCCCCCAGCACCAACCCCAGCAGCAGCTGCCACATCTTCGCGTATCGCATCGCTTCCTCCTTCATGTGAGTCTTCCGTGGCGCAACAACACCGCGCCGCCGCGGCTTGGCGAACTTCAGCCCACGGCCACGCCTGGCTTCGGTTCGGCGCCGGTCTCCGTGGCCGTGTCGGCGCGGTGCAAGTCGACGAGCTTGCGCCGCATGAGCTTGCCCGTGGCGGTGCGCGGCAGCGCCGCGACCGGGCACAGCCAGCGCGGCCGCTGGTAATGCGGCAGGCTCTGCGCGAACGCGCGCAGCGCGCGGTCGGCATCGGCCGCTGCATCGGACTTGAACACGTAGAAGAAGGCGATCTCCGCCACCCCGTCGTCGTCGGGGACCGCTGCCGCGGCCGCTTCGGCAAGGCCCGGGCAGGCAACCTGCAGACGCTCTTCGAGTTCGACGAGATTGATCCACCGCCCGCGCACCTTGACCAGCGAATCCTCGCGCCCTGCAAAACGCCACGCGTCCTTGCCGGTGTGGCGGAACAGGTCGGCCGGACAGAACGCGCCATCCCGAAAATTCTCCAAGTCGGCGTCGGGACGATGCCAATAGCCGATGGCCAGCGTCGGCGCCCTGATGCGAATGCGCGTTGCGGTGTCGCCGCACCCCGGGTCCAGGGCCTCGATCTCGACGCCGGGCGTGGGCGACAGGTCCTCTCCGTCGTCGCGGTTGACGAGCACCAGGCCGAGGGTCTCCGACGCCCCGAAGCCGTTGACGATCGACATCCCGGTTTGTCTGCGCCATTCGTCGCGCAGGCTGGTCGGCAGCGCCTCGCCGGCCGATACGCAGACGCGGATGCCCCGATCCGCGAAGCGCGGCGCGAAGCCTTCCTTGATCAGGTTCCGATACAGAGACGGCACGCTGAAGAACACCGTCGGCCGCTTGGCCGCGACGGTCGCAGCGACCCCCGCCGCGGTCGGCCACTGGGGATCGAGGATGAGCGTCGCGCCGAGCTTGAGCCCCGGAAACAGGCTGTTGCCCAGCGGATAGGAAAAGAACAGCTTCGAGCTCGCGAACAACCGGTCTTCGGGCCGCACGCCGAGGAGCTCCTCTGCCACCGCTTCGACCCGCAGCGCGAATCGATGCGCCTGCACGACCGCCTTGGGCCGGCCGCTGGTCCCCGAGGAATGGGTCCAGAAGGCCGGTGCTTCGGGGTGGGCTTGCTGCGCGGAGAGCGGTGGCGCAGCGGCGGCTTCGGCGCGCCATTCGTCGAGCGTGACGGTGCGCTCGCGCCAGGCCTGCGGCATGTCCTCGCGCGACTCGGCGAGAACGAAGCGGAACGGTGACTCGCCGAGGATGAACTGCCAATCCTCGGGCGGGATGCGCGGGTTGACCGCGACCGCGACTCCGCCGGCCCAGATCGTGCCGAGGAAGCCCGCTGACCCACGCGCAACCGTCGGGCAGCTTGATCGCCACGCGTTCGCCAGGCAAAAGCCCGCGCCGTCGCCACGCGGACGCGGCGCGGGCGGTGCGCTCGCGCAGCGCATCGTAGGTCACGGCCTCGCCGTCGCACACCAGGGCGAGCTGCTGCGGGGCGCCGTTGGCGAGCAGCGTGGCTGCGGCGTTCATGCTCATCGCCCGCCCTCCGCGTTGGCCTCGCGGCGCGGCTGCGCGAGGTCGCGCACCAGGCGCTGGGCGAGCACGGCGGCGACCTGGCGCCGATAGTTCGCCTGGGTGACGGTGGTGCGCATCGGGCTCACCTGCTTTTGCACCAGCTTGCCCAGCGCCGGAAGCGTCTCGGCATCGACCGGCCGTCCGAGCAGCGCCTCGGTGCCCTCGAGCAGGAACGGCCGCGAATTGGTGCCGGTCAGCGCCACCCGAAGCTCGGTCAGAACCCGGTCGCGAAGGGCGAGCGCGCACGCCACCCCGGCCAGCGGGAAATCCATCGCTCCGCGGGCGCGTGCCTTGCGATATCCGGAAACCAGCGGCGCGCTCGCTGCCGGCACGAGGACGCGCGCGAGCACTTCGTCAGCGGCGAGCGTCAGGTGCGCCGCGCCATCGTCGCGGTAGAGCTCGGAGAGCGGCAGGCGGCGCGAGGCGCGGGTCGCGACGAGCTCGACCTCTGCCCCCAGCGCCAGCAGTGCCGGGGGCAGGTCGGCGCAAAACGCGGCATGGCAGTGCTTTCCCTGCGGCGCGACGTGACAGACCTCGCCGCCGTGCTTCAGGCAGTAGCCGTTGGCCGCGCGCCACCATTGGCTCTGGTTGTAGAACACGCAGCGCGTGTCCAGGCAGAGATTGCCGCCCACGGTGGCGACGCTGCGATGTCCCGGGCCGGCGATGCTTCGCGCCGCCTCGGCGATCGCGGCGTATCGGCTCGCGACGGTCGTGTTGCCTGCCAGTTGCGACAGTGTCACGCCGGCACCGAGCGACAGCCCGGCCTCAGTGCAGGCGATCTGCCCGAATTCGCGCACCGCGCCTAAGTCGACGATGAACGGCGGCGCCTCGATGCCGCGGCGCAGCCTCGGCAGCAGATCCGTACCTCCGGCAAGCAGCCTCGCCCCCGGCGCCGCGGCGACGAGCGCCGCCGCCTCGGCGATGCTCTCCGGACGCTTCAGATCGAACGACGGCATGCGCAGCATGTTCAGCTCCCGCCACGCTCGGCCGGTGCCGGCGCGGCGATGCTTGCCCGCAGCCGCTCCTTGCGCCGTCTGGCCTGGATCGCCTCGAGCAGGCGATCGGGCGAGGCCGGCAGCTCGGTCAAACGGATGCCGATGGCGTCGTAGATCGCGTTGGCGAGCGCCGGCGCGAAGCCGTGCAAGGCACCCTCGCTCGCCTCCTTGGCCCCGAAGGGTCCGAGGGGATCGTGGCTTTCGACGATCTTCACCTCGATGGGCGGCGATTCGACACAGGTCGGGATGCGGTAGTCGAGCATGTTCGCGCGCAGCGGCAGCCCTTCGTGATAGCCGGTCTCTTCGCTCAGCGCCTGGCCCATGCCCATCCACACCGCGCCCTGCACCTGCCCTTCGACGGCGAGCGGGTTGATGGCAAAGCCGCAGTCGTGCGCCACCCAGACACGCTCGACTGCGACCGCGCCGGTGTCCTCGTCGACCGCGACCTCCACCACCTGGGCGGCGTAGGAAAAGCCCGCCGTCGACCCGACCGCGGCGCCGCGGAACTTGCCGCCCTGCGTCTCCGGCGGAGCCGACCAGGATCCCTTGACGGTGAGCGTGCCGGTGTCGGCCAAGGCTTCTTCGACCACGTCGACGAAGCCCAGGACCCGATCGGTACCGACCACGCGGCATTGCTCGCCATCCCACTCGATATCCTCGACACTCGCTTCGAGCCGCTTCGCCGCCGCGCGCACCAGCAGGCGCTTCATTTCCTGCGCCGCATGCAGCGCCGCGTTGCCCACCATGAACGACACCCGCGAGGAATACGAGCCGTTGTCCTTCGGGGTCAGCGCGCTGTCGCCGGCGACCACGCGGATGCGCTCCAGCGACAGCGAGAGCACTTCGGCTACGACCTGGGCGAGCAGCGTCGAGGATCCCTGGCCGATGTCCGAAGCACCGGTGAGCACGGTGATTGCGCCGTCGAAGTCGAGCTTCAAGTTGATCACTGCGTGCGGCTCGCCGCTCCAATGCACCGGCTTCGCCGAGCCGGAGACATAGTGCGAGCAGGCGAGCCCGAGACCGCGCCCGCGCGGCAGGCGGCCGTGCCGGGTGTTCCAGCCGGAAGCCTGCTCGACCCAGTCGAGGCAGCTCGGCAGTCCGCAGGAATTGACCTGCAGGTCGTTGATGGTCCGGTACGGGGGCGTGAGCAGGTTCGCCCGCCGCAGCGCAAACGCATCGACACCGAGCTCGCCGGCCATGATGTCGAGCAGCGACTCGAAGGCGTGTCGGACATCGACCGCGCCATGGCCGCGCATCGCCCCGCAGGGCGGCGTATTGGTGTACACGCGATAGCCGCGGTACTTGACGGCCGGCACCTTGTACAGGGCGTGCAGCAGCGCGCCGGCGTAGAGGATGGTCACCAGCCCGTAGCCGCCATAGGCCCCGCCCCGCTGCACGATTTCGCAGTCGACCGCGGTTATCTCGCCAGTCTTCTTCAAGCCCAGCTTGAGGCGAATATCGGTCTCCGGCCGCCCGCGATGGGTGAGGAATCCGTCCTCGCGCGAAAGCTCGGTCTTGACGGTGCCGCCCGCGGCGCGCGCCAGCGCGGCGGTGACCATTTCGAAGTTCAGCGGCTCGACGCGGTGACCGAAGCCGCCGCCGACGAAGGGCTTCACCACCCGGATGCGCGAGCTGTCCATGCCCAGACAGCGGGCGAGCGTAAGGTGCAGGTAATAGGGCACCTGGGTGACCGAATGCGAGGTCAAGCGGTCGCGCTCCGGCTCGTAGGCGGCAACCGCGGCGTTGAGCTCGATCTGGCCGTGCGTGACCTCGGCATAGTGAAACGTCTGTTCGCGGACCAGATCGGCGGCGGCAAATCCGGCGTCAATCTCGCCGAAGGCCTGGTCGACTTCGCGTTCGATATTGCCGGCCTTGTTGTCGTGCAGCGGCAGCGCATCGGGCGCGCGCGCCGCGGCGGCGCTGAAGTAGGCGGGCAGCGGCTCGATGTCCAGCCTGATCGCCGCCAGGGCCGCTTCGGCGCTCGCCTCGTCGACCGCCGCCACCGCGGCAACCGGTTCGCCGCGATAGCGAACCTTGCCGCGGGCGAGCGGCCACTCGTTCTGGGCGATCGGGATCACGCCGTAGGGTGCGGCGAAATCCTCGCCGGTGATGACGGCGCGCACGCCCGGAATGGCCCGCGCCGCCGCGGTGTCGACATGGCGTATCAGCCCGTGCGCGTACGGGCTTCTCAGGATCCGCCCGACCAGCACCTCGCCAAACGGCAGATCGGCCGTGTACTGCGCGCGCCCGGTGACCTTCTCGATGCCGTCGATCAACGGCGTGGGTCGCCCGACTGGCCCGTCCGGCGAGCGCGCACTGCCTTCACCGGCGCTCTGCCGCAGCACGTTGCGCTCTGCGACCTCGTTCATGGCGTCAACCGGCGGCGGCCGCGAGCACCGACTCGACGATCTTGACGTAACCGGTGCAGCGACACAGATTGCCCGAAAGCGCCTCGCGGATCTCGCCTTCGCCAGGGTGGGGATTGCGCCGCAGCAGCGCTTCGGCCGCCATGATCATGCCCGGCGTGCAGAATCCGCACTGGGTGCCGAGCTTGTCGTGAAAGGCCTGCTGCAGGCGGCTCATGCGTCCGGCCACGGCCAGGGCCTCGATGGTCTCCACGTGCCGAGCCGCGCAGCTGGCTGCGAGCGTGATGCAGGAAAGGCGCGGCTCGCCATCGATGAGCACCGTGCAGGCGCCGCACTCGCCGCCGTCGCAGCCCTGCTTGGTGCCGGTGAGCCCTGCGCGGTCGCGCAGGTAGTCGAGCAGCAGCGTGTTGTCCGCGACCGCGTCGACGCGGAGGCGGCCGTTGACCGTCAGTTGCAGCAGGTTCCTGGCCATGGCTCGATTCCTTGCTCCGCCCGTTGGGCCACCACGCCAAGCGCAAAAGCTCGTTGGCTTGTCTTGCGCTCTCCTCCCCGCCATCGCCGTTCCGGTCTTGGGCGGATTGGCAATTCTCGGCTCAACCGGTCACGGGGCCCTTGACACAGATCAAGCGCACCCCGATGGGGCTCGCGCGCGCGCCCACCGGTTTCGTTGATGCCGATCAAGGTCCCGGCGGCCGCCCTGCCGCACAGTGCATGCCGCGCGGCCTTATCGCCTCGGCTGGCGCTTCCCCATGACTCGGGATGGACAGGCGACGATGAGCCTAAGAGAGCTCTTGGACTTGACCGGCAAGGTCGCCCTGGTCACCGGCGGCACGCGCGGCATCGGATTGCAGATGGCCGAAGCCATCGGCGAGATGGGCGCGCGCGTGGCTATCGTCGCCCGCAAAGAGGAGGAACTCGAGCAGGCCCGCGCGCATCTCGACGCCATGCGGATCGAGTCTCTGGGCGTCGCCGCCGACCTCGCCGATCCCGCCACGATCCCGCGCGTCACCGACGCGGTGCTGTCGCGATGGGGCCAGGTCGACATCCTGGTCAACAACGCCGGCTGCAGCTGGGCGGCCGCGGCGGAGGACCATCCTCAGGAAGGCTGGCGCAAGGTGATGAACCTGAACGTCGACGCCCAGTTCTTTCTGTCGCGCGAAGTCGGCAGGCGCTCGATGCTTCCGCGGCGCAGCGGCAAGATCATCAACATCGCCTCCATTGCCGGGCTCTTCGGCAATCCCCCCGAGTGGGCGCTGCAGACGCTGGCCTACAACACGAGCAAGGGCGCGCTGGTCAATATGACGCGCGCGCTGGCCGCCGAATGGGGCAGGTACAACATCAACGTCAACGCCATCTGCCCGGGCTTCTTTCCTTCGCGCATGTCCGAGGTCACCCTCGAGCGCATCGAGAGCATGGTGCTCAGGATGACGCCGCTCTCTCGTTTGGGCGGCGCCGAGGACCTCAAGGGCTGCGTCGCCTTCCTCGCCTCGGAAGCGTCGCGGCACATCACCGGCCAGGCCATCGCGGTCGACGGCGGCTACAGCGCAATCTGACCGGACAGCGCTTTTCCTAGCGCTCTTCCTTCGGCCGCAGGTCGCGCACGCGCACCGCCTTGCCCTGCGAGCGCGGCAGCTCGCCCGGCTTTTTCAGGACCACCTCGGCGGTAAGCCCGATCATCGACTTGATGTGATGGGCCAGGTTTCGCGCGGTCGGGACATAGGCCGCGTCGTCGACCCCGGGCTGCGCCTCCGCCTCGACCGTCAGATGGTCCAGAGAGCCGCGGCGCTCGACGATGAGCTGATAGTAGGGGGCGATCTTGGGCAGGCCGACCAGGACCGCTTCGACCTGCGACGGATAGACGTTGACGCCGCGGATGATGAGCATGTCGTCGTTGCGTCCGGCGATGCGCAGGATGCGCAAGTGGGTGCGCCCGCAATCGCACGCCGCCGTGGTGACCCGGGTCATATCCCGCGTGCGATAGCGCAGCATCGGCAGCGCTTCCTTGGTCAGGGTGGTGATGACGAGCTCGCCCGCCTGCCCCTCGGCCACCGGCAGCCCGCTCTCCGGATCGATCACTTCGAAGACGAAGTGGTCCTCCCACCCATGCAGGCCCGCCTGGCATTCGCATTCGCAGGCCACTCCCGGGCCCATGATTTCGGACAGGCCGTAGATGTCCATCGCCTTCAGGCCCAGCCGCCCCTCGAGCTCGCGCCGCATCGCCGCGCTCCATGGCTCGGCGCCGAACATGCCGACGTCCAGAGCGCTTTGCGTCAGGTCTATTCCCTGCTGCTCCGCGACCTCGGCGATGGCCAGCGCGTAGGACGGGGTCGCGCACAGCACCCGCGCGCCGAAGTCGAGGATCAGCGCGATCTGCCGCTCGGTCGCGCCACCCGATATCGGCACCACCGTGGCGCCGAGCCGCTCGGCACCGTAGTGCGCCCCCAGGCCGCCGGTGAACAATCCGTAGCCGTAGGCGTTGTGCACCAGATCGCCCGGCCGCGCCCCGGCGCAGGCGAGCGAACGCGCCATCAGATCGGCCCAGCGGTCGATATCGCCCGCGGTATACCCGACCACGGTGGGCTTGCCGGTTGTCCCCGACGACGCGTGCAACCGCGAGAGCGTGTCACGCGAGCGCGCGAAGAGGCCGAACGGATAGTGATCGCGCAGGTCGGACTTGTAGGTGAAGGGCAGGCGCTCAAGGTCGGCGAGACTTGCGAGGTCCGCGGGCGCGATGCCTGCCGCCTGCAGTCGCTTCCGATGCAGCGGCACATGGTCGTAGGCATTGGCAACGGTTGCGCGCAGCCGCTCGAGCTGCAGTGCGGCGAGTCGCTCGCGCGGCATGGTCTCGAGCTCGCGCTGGAAGTAGTAGCGACTCTGAGTTCCGGGCCTGACGCCCACTTCAGCCATCGTTGTTGCGCCCATGCGGCCTCCCGCGGTTTGCTGCCGTTACCTTAACCACGCGTACCGCGCACCGGCATATGCGCGAGCGCAAAACCCTGGTTGAACCCGGCGCGGGTGACGATCACGAGCTTGAGCCACGCGCCGCAGAGGGCGGCAAGCAATCCGCCCAGCGCCACGAGCGGCGCGGCGAAAACGCCCGCGATGCCCGCGCCGAGCAGCAGCAGCGGCAGGAGCGTGCCGGCGACGAGCAGCAGCCTGCCCGCCGGATCGAGCGCCCGCAGGGCGCCGGCCGCCGCGCGGCTGGCGAGGCGGCGCCGGTAGGCGACCCAGATGATGCCCCGCACGAGCACGAGCGAGGCGAAGAGCAGCAGCGTCGCGGCGCTCGCCGCCCCGTGCAGCGGCGCGCTCAGCAGGAACACCCCGCCCCCCTCGGCCAGTCCGCTCGAGAGCACCAGGGGTCGCAACAGCGGCTCGCGCCATGCCGGAATGCCCTTCGCCGCCTGCAGCATGCGGGCCTGGCAATAGACGAAGAAGACTGCCAGCGCGGCGGCGATCCACGCCCAGCCCGAGATGCCGGCAGCCGCCAGGAGCCCCGCCGGGAAGAGCGCGAGCGCAGTCCACGACTCGCGCGCCATCCACGAGGTGCGCGGGTTGCGCAGCACCCGGATCGCGCGCAGCGGCCGTCCCAGCTCGGAGCCGACGCAGAGCAGTCCCGCGGCGACCAACCCCAGCGCGCAGACGACAAGGTCGAGAACGCCGTCCCGCTCGCGCCCGACCAGGCGGCGAAGACGATGAGCCCACCGCCCGCCCCGCCGCAGATGAAGTTGCCCGCCGCGCGCGCAGTCCCAGCTCGTCTGCTGCCAGGCATTGGGGCCGAACGGCCCGTGGCCCGTGGAGATCCTGCTCATGGCGCCGTCTCGGTATTCCGGTCCCACAGATAGTAGAAACCCGGCCCGGTCCCGAGCTCCTCGTGCATGCGGAAGTGGCGTGGTTGGCGAGCAGTTGCGACACGTTGCTCTGCGCATCGTCGCGGTCGCCGAACGAAAGCGCCTGGGCGATGCACGAGTTGACGCACGCCGGCGTCGCTTCCGGGTCGACCCCGGGCTTAAGGCCGCGCGCGAGCCCGGCATCGATGCGCTCGACGCAGAACGTGCACTTGGTGGCGACCGCCCGCCGCCCGTCATCGCGCCGCTTCGCTTCGTTCTCCATCTCCTTGCCGTAGGCGAAGGTCGGCCGCAGCGTCCTGCTGCGCGCCTGGTACGGGCAGGCGACCGCGCAGTAGGCGCAACCGATGCACAGGTCGTAGTCGATGGTGACGATGCCGTCGGAGCGCTGCCTGGTCGCCGTGGTCGGGCAGACTTGCATGCACGGCGGATCGTCGCAGTGCTGGCAGCCGACCGGCACGAAAGCGCGAGTAACGTCGGGGTACTCGCCGTGCTCGATATCGAGCACGCGGCGCCATTGCACTCCGGGCGGAGTCGCGTTGGCGTGCCGGCACGCCGCCGTGCACGTCTGACAGCCGACGCAACGGCGAAGGTCGGCCACCATCACCCAGCGCGTCATGGGCGACCGCCTGCGCTGGCCCGCGCCGGGGCGATTTTCACGCGCACGATGTCGGCGCCCGAACCGGTCGCGTCGGTCAGATCGCATCGTCATGGTGGCGAGCGAGTTCATGCTGGGCACGCCGAACTCCTTGGAAAACGGCGTCGCCCAGTGATCGAACTGCCCGATCAGCAGCAGCGTGTCGGGGCGTATGCCCTGGCGCAGCACGGCGCGACCGCGCACGCGCTGTCTGCGGCGTCGCGATCTCCACTTCGTCACCATCGCTCGATGCCGAGCTTGCCCGCCATGCCGGTGTTGATGATCACGCCGCGATGGCCGGCGACGTTGTCGGCGACCTCCTTGATGAGCTGCATGCCGACATTCGCGCCCCACGCGTACTGCATGCTGCGCGCGGTCAGCAGCCAGAACGGGTAATCCTCCACCCGGCCGCCCGCCTTGCCGAGCGCCGCCATCCACGGCGCGCCGAAATCCTTGCACACGGGCAACGCCTGGTATTCCTTGAGCTGGGTGTCCCACCAGTGCATGTCGTGCTCGTGCAGGCGCCGGCCCAGTTCGACGCCGACGCGCCACAGGCGCTCCTGATAGGGCAGCTCGAAGCGCAGCGACTGGCGAACGAGCGTCGGGGTAGAGATACCAGTTCAGTGCGCGGGAACGGCCTGGTCGCCAGGCCCTGCTCCTTCCACCAGTCCAGCCCGTGCTGCTCCCGGCCGTCGCTCAGCTCGGCGCTCGCCGCGCGGCACACCGCATCCCAGATCGTTCTCGCGGCGTCATGCGCGCTCGCCGGTCGCCAGCGAGAAATCGCCAGTGCGGGCCGTTCAAGCGGAACGCCGGCCGCGCCGCGTTGATCGCCGCGTTGTACTTTTCGAGCAACCCGGCGCGCCGTGCGAGCTCGGTGGCGATCGCGGTGAAATCGCGCGCCTCGCCTGCGGGTCGCCACGGCGGGCTGGCGCAGCGCGAAGCCCTGCCGGTCCCAGAACTGCTCGACAAACTTCGAGCCGCCGATGCGGATCAGCTGCAGGCTTTCCAGGTCGGTCGCCTCGGGCAGCAGCAGGTCGGCGAAATGGTTCGTCTCGTCGAGCGTGTAGGCGAACGCGACCGATGAACGGGAAGCGCGCCATCTTGTCGGCGACACCTTCGGTATCCCAGAACGAGATCGCGGGATTGGTGCGGTAGACGAACCAGACCTCCGGCAGCGTCACGCGCGGCAAGCCCTTCGGCGTCTCGTCGAGGAACATCCAGGAAAAATGCGTCGGCCCCAGCGCCTGGCTCCACGGGCCGTTGCCGGCGAGCGGCACCATCGTCCGATAGGCGTTGCGAATGTTCGGCTGCGGCGACCAGTGCGCCTTGTCGGTCGGGTTGAGCGGGTAGGCCATGAAGCCGTCCGGTCCCGGCTGCACGCTGTCGATGCGCGCGGTCACCTGCCGGTTCAGCCGCACCGTCGTGCCCAGCGTGCCGCCGGGCACCTCCAGCGCCGCCCACCAGCGCGGCGAGCATGGTGCGCGCCCAGACGCACTCGAAGCCGCCCCAGCCGTTGTTGACGGTCTTGCCCAGGCTCACCGCCACCGGGCCGGTAGGGCAGCCTGACCGCCGTCGATCTCGATGCGTCTCGCCGACGCGGGCGTGATCGACGAACTCGTGCGCGATGCGGCGCATCGTCGCCGCGGGGACGTCGCAGATCGCCTGCGGCCCATTCGGGCGAGTACGGCGCCATGTGCGCGACGAGCTTGGAGAACGCGGTCTCGCCGGCGAGAGCCCCCTCGGCAAGCACTTCGCCGTCCGGCGCCGATCTCCACCGCATCGGCCGCGTAGCGGCCTTCGAGCGCCTCGGTGATATCCGGGCGCGTCGAACGCCGCGGCGGCGTTACCCGCACGGTCCCACACCAGCGGCTTGCGCGTCGCCCGGTCGCGCAGGTAGTAGCCGCTGTCGCCGACCAGGTACGGCGAGGCCGTGTGCCGGGCGAGAAACGCCACGTCGAGCCGCTCGCGCGCCGATTTCGTGCAGCAGCACGTGCAGCAGCGCGTAGAGAAACGCGGCGTCGGTCTTGGGCTTGATCGGAACCCATTGCGCCGAGCAGGCGCCGGTCACCGAAAGATGCGGCTCGACCTGGACGCGCTTCATGCCGCGGACGCGGGCGTTGGCGTGACGCCACACGCCCACCACGCCGCCGGAGGCCTCGACGTTGGCGCCGCAGGAGATCAGGTAATCGGTGAGCGGCGTGTCGGGCGAGACGGTGAAGGCGCGATGCCAGAACTCGCCATAGAGGTGCTCGGAGTGATAGCACTTGACTCCCTGCCCCGACCCGAAGCCCATGTCGACGGGTCCCCATGCGGCAAGAAAGGCGGCGAAGGTGCCCATGTACGACTGCGGCGTGCCGCCTCCGCCGAGGCTCACGGCGACCCGCGGATAACCCGAGGCGTCGGTCAGCCCCTGCTCGCGCACCGCATTGAGCCGCGCCGCGACGAGCTCGAAGGCCTCGTCCCAGCTTATCGGCACGAAGCCGGGGTCCTCGTTGCGGCCCTTGCGCGCATTGGTCCGCTTCATCGGCGTGAGCACCCGATGCGGGTTGTAGGTCTTCTGCACCAGGCCGTACGCCTTCACGCATACCTTGCCGCCGCCGGGGTGGACATCGGCCGCGCAGAAGTTCGGTTCGACCTCGGTCGCCACCCCGTCGATGACCTTGACCTGCAGCAGATCCGGGCCGGCGACGCACTGATAGCAGTACGTCGGCACGCGGCGGGTGGCCTCGCCAAGGGTGCTCACGCCAGGCCCGCCTTGGCAGCCTTGGCCGCGAGCCGCGCCTCGGAGGTCTTGACCTCGACGACGAAACGGTTGTGCCGACCGCGGCAGATGGTGTCGAGCCCGTCGTGGCCTTCGACGGCGAAGACCACGGCGCGCCCCTTGACCTCGGTGATGGTCAGCTTGAGCTCGACCTGCATGCCGATCAGGGTCGCGGCGAGGTGATCGAGCTCGATCCGGGTGCCGACCGAATCCTCGCCCGGATCAAGGTGCGGCAGGAGCAGCTCGCGGCAGGCGACCTCGACGTCGCGCACCAGCATCGGCGTCGCGTACACGCGCGCCTTTTCGCCCATGAAGCCGATCGTCCGTTCGCGGTCCACCGTCAGCTTGACGGTGGCATCGAGGCCCTGTGCGAGGGAAGCCTTCATTGGTCTCTCCTTGGCCGCGCTTCGGCCCGAGCCCACACCGCGGCCGCGATCGGCGAGCGGCGAAATGATGTATTCTGGTACCGAAATGCGCCTATTGAATTGATCTGGGTCATCCACCTTTGAAACAGCCGACGAGCGCAGAGCCTAAGCGACCCCCGGCCGACCTCGCCCGCGCCAGGGCCGCCGATTCCCTGGTCGTGCGCCCGGTGCGGCGCGCCGACCTGCCCGAGGTCATCGCCATCGACGCCGCGGTGACGGGGCTCGAGAAGCCCGGCTACTGGCGATCGATCTACCGGCGCTACGGCGGTCCCGGGCAGCTGACGCGGCAATTCCTGGTGGCCCAGGCCGCGGAGCACGTCGTCGGCTTCGTCATCGGCGAGGTGCGCGACTGGGAATTCGGCTCTCCGCCCTGCGGCTGGGTGTTCGCCATCGACGTGCGGCCCGACTCGCGCCAGGCCGGCATCGGCACGCGCCTGCTCGACGCCATCTGCGCCGGCTTCCACCGCGCGGGCGTGCAAAAGGTGCGCACCATCCTCGGCCGGGACAACACGCTCATCCTGTCGTTCTTCCGCAGCCAGGGCATGATGGCCGGGCCGTTCATTGCACTGGAGATGGACCTTGGCGCCTGACGGCCGGCGCCCCCTTGGCGAGGCGGCGCGGTGAAGCTGCAGAAGAACACCTCGCTTGCGCTCTACAGCGTGCTCGAATTCGCCGCCGACCCGCAGCGCCACATCTCCGCTGCCGAGATCGCCGACAAGTACGGCGTTTCGTCGCATCACCTGGCCAAGGTGCTCGCCGAGCTCGCCCGCGCCGGCGTGGTCGAGTCCGTCCGCGGCGTGGGCGGAGGCTATCGTTTCGCCGCCAACGCCCGCCGCCTGACGCTCATGGACATCATTCGCACCTTCGAAGATCTTTCGCCCGTGGCCGACGATCGGCGAGCGCCCGGCGCGCTGACCCCGGTCGACAGGGCGCTGGGCGCGGTGCTGTCGGAAATCGACGAAATCGCCAAGGCGACGTTCAGCTCCATCACCCTCTCTACGATGCTGCGCCTGATCGAGCGCCAGCAGCGCGCAGCCGCATCGCCGCCGCGCGCCGCGGGCAGTCGTGCCGCGCGCGCGCCGCGCCGCGCCGGGAAGGCAGCGCGGAGCTGAGCTGCGGCGCGCCGTCAGCGCCGCGATGGCTTGCTCCAGAAAACCGCTTGCGGACGCGCCGCCGCGGCATCGCCGGGACGCCGTGGTGCGCCCGATTTTTCCATTGTCGCCTGCAACCCGCCGCGCAGCGCCTGCGCCCCAGCCTGCGCGTCGCTCCGGTCGCCGGCGCGGTGCGCATCGATGATGCGCCGGAAATCCGCGACCCCGTTGTCGTGCGTGTCGCCGTAGCCTTTGCGCAGCCCCGGCAGGCGCGCGAGCTCGAGCGCCAGGTCGACTTGGGATTGCCCGCCGCCGGCGAGCGTTTCGGCGATGAGCGCCAGCCAATCGTCGATTGCCTCCTGCTCGCGGGCGAAGCGCAGCGAAGACGGGCGAAAGGGGCGCAGCGCCGCGACAAGGCGCAGCGCGAGCGCGCCGGAAACCGACGATGCCTGCAGGCGCATGCCCTTGCCGCCGCGCGCGGCGGAATCGCGGGCGCGCCGCTCGAGCCACGCGCCGAGGCGCCGCGGCAGGACGGCGGCTAATTCCAGGGCGCTCGGCCGGAACAGATCGTAGACCCGGACGAACTCGCCGGCACGGGCCTGCGCTTCGCCCCGGATGCGTTCGAAGCGCGAGCGCCGCGCCTTCTGCGCCGCGACCTCGATCACGTCGCCGTAGCCCATCCACAGCGCGAGGCGGCGGGCGACCTCCGCCGCAACCCGGTGTGGACTTTCGCTGCCACCGCCGTTGTCTTCGGCGCGGACGATCTGCTCGACGCGGGAGAGATAGCGGCTGGCGTAACGCGCATCCTGGTAGGCGACGAGGCGCGCGGCGCCTTCGCGTGCCAGCGCGCCGACCCTTGGTGGCAGCAGGTCGACGCGCGCGGCGAGTGCCGGCGGCAGGACCGGTGCGACCCACGCCGCTGCCTCGCCGCCCCCGGTGGCCGGCGTCGCGGCGCCCTCCGCGGCCTGCGCAAACGCCTGGGCGAAAGCCGCCAGGCTCGGGCCGACAGCCTTGCCCGCGGCGCGAATGGCCCCTTCGCAGCGCTCGCGGGTCAGCGCCACGGCGCCGCTGCCGGCGAGCGCCCCGAAGAGCGCGGCGCTTATCGCCGCCCCGTGCGTTGCGGCCACGGCCTGCATGTCGAACAGGATCGCCCGGCGCGACAGCGCGCAGAGCGCCCGCTCGATGCGCCCGCTGTCGAAGCGCCCGTCTTCGGCATGCATCTTCTCCTGGGTCGTGTAGACGCGATGGCTCGAGGCGATCACGGTGGTGCGCGAGGGCGTGCTCATGCCGCGCTCGAGCATCCGCGCCGCCTCCAAGAGTTCGGCGCACAGCAGCACGTCGACACAGCCGGGGACCGCGGCGAGCGCGAGCGCGGGCGCGGCCGCGCCCGGCACGGGCGGCGGCGCGATTTCGAGGTAGTAGGTCGTCGCACCGGTGCGCTGCGAAACCCCCGGCGTCGAGGTGGACTGCACGGTGAACCCTTCGGCGCGGGCGGCGTGGCCGACCCAGTCGGCGAGCACGCCGCCGCCCTGGCCGCCCAGGGCGGCGATGAGCAGCGTCACCGGCTCGCGCCGGGTGGCCGTGGTGGCGCCTGCCGCTGCGCGGGTCATACCGGCAGCAAGACACCGATGATCCCGGCGCGCAGCCGCGCGACAAGACGTTCCCAGACCCCGCCGTGACTGACCACCTCGACCCGGTAGAAGGACGGACACAGCGCCGCCGCCTGCGCCACTTCGCCGCACAATCCGCAACCGACGCAACCGCTGTCGATGCTGCTCACCGGGTCGGTGCGCAGCACATCGTCGGCTTTCTTGAGCGTGAGCGACGGGCAGCCGGACAAGCGGATGCAGGCGTGATCGCCGGTGCAAATTGCCTCGTCGATGCCGTAGCGCACGCGCACGCTGCGCTTCCCGGCGGCCGCCTCCCGGGCGCGATACGGTTGCAGCCGCCGCTGCCGCTCGAGCTGGCACTCGCCCTCGGCGACAACCACCTTGAGACCCGGCATGGGCGTCTGGAAAGCAGCGGCGAGCGTCGCCTTCATCGCCGCCACGTCGTAGCTGTGCACCGTGCGCAGCCATTGCACGCCCAAGCTTTTGAGTACGTCCTCGATCAGGTGCCCGGTCGCAGTCGTGCTCTCGCCACCGGAGACGGCACGGCGCGCGGCCGACGGCGTCGAGATCAGCTCCTGCGTGCCGGTGGCCGACGTGTAGCCGTTGTTGAAGATGAGCAGCACCGAATCGGAGCCGTTCTTCAACGCCGAGGCCACGCCGGAGAGCAGGCCGTTGTGCCAGAACCCGCCGTCGCCGACGATCGCCAAGGGGCGCTGTTTGCTGATCGGGCCCACACCCGCGGCGCTGGCCAGTCCCATGCCGTAGCCGAGAATCGAGTTGCCCAGGAAAAAGGGCTCGAACATGGCGAAGGAGTGACAGCCGATGTCCGCGGCAACGTGGCGCGGGCCGAGTTCACGCTCAAGGAGCTTGAGCGCGCTGAACACCGGCCGCTCCGGACAGCCGATGCAGAAGCCGGGCGGTCGTGCCGGGACTGGCGCCGCCAGCAGGGCGCCGGCGCGGGAGCGCACCGCGTCGACCTCTTCCCGCCACGCGGCTGCGCGCGCGGTGGAGAGCGCGGGGGCGAACTCGGCGGCGAAGCGTTCGAGCCCGCGCACGATGTCCTCGACCGCGTACTCGCCAGCGCCCGCGAGCGTGTCCTTGCCGCGGACGGCGCAGGCGCTCCTGGCGCGACCGAGCACGGCCGCCAGTTCGAATTCGATGAATTCCGGATGCCCCTCCTCGAGCACCAGCACGGCGCGCTTGCCCGCGCAGAACGCCAGGAGCTGCTCCGAGACCAGCGGATAGGTCGCGTTGAGCACCAGGATGGGGATCCGGCTCGAGCCGCGTTCATCGTCGAGGCCCGCCACCGAGAGCGCGCGCTTAAGGTGGTTGAAGACTCCGCCCTGGACGATGATGCCGACCTCGGCGCAATCCCCCTCCAGCAGCTCGTTGATGCCGTGCTCGACGATGTAGCGCCGCGCCGCCGGCAGCCGGGCCTCGACCTTGAGCCGCTCGTGGACGAAGGTGAATGGCGGATGCGCCATGCGCGTCAGGTCGTGCGGTGCCGCCTGCGCGGCAAGGTGCCGGGTCGACAGCGCGGGGGCGACGTTGTCCCCGCAGACGAAACTGCCCTGCAGATGACAGGCACGGATGCGCAGCTGCAGCATGACCGGCGTCGACGATGCCTCGGAGAGCGCAAAGGCCTGTTCGACCATGCGCACCAAGTGCGGCAGGTCAGGCCGGGGGTCGAGCAGGCACAGCGACGATTTCATGGCGTAGGCGTGGGTGCGCTCCTGCACCACGCTCGAGCCTTCGCCGTAATCCTCGCCGACCACGATCAGCACGCCGCCCATCACGCCCGGCGAGGCGAGGTGCGACAGGGCGTCGGAGGCGACGTTGGTGCCGACGATCGACTTCCACGTCACCGCCCCGCGAATCGGATAGTTGACCGAGGCGGCCAGCATGGCGCAGGCGGCCGCCTCGTTGGTGCAGGCCTCGACATGTACTCCCAGGGTATCGAGGTAGTCGCGCGCCTGGACCATCACGTCGAGCAAATGGGAGACGGGCGCGCCCTGGTAGCCGCCGACGTAGCCGACGCCGGATTGAAGCAGCGCCTTGGTCACGGCAACGATACCCTCGCCATGAAACACCTCGCCCTTGCCACTGGCGAGCAGTTTCACTTCACGCGCGAAAGACACTTCCATGGCTTCCTCCCCGCCAGGTGCCTGACCGCGAGCGGATGGAGGATTGTGGGCGGGGTGCGCGGGGGCAATGTTGAGGCAGATCAAGCGCGAGCCTCTTTTAGCGCCAGCGCCGACAGCCGGTGTCGGCGCGCGCGGTCGTTGACGCCGATCAATGCCGGAGCGCGCTCCGGCTCGCACAGTAGATGGCCGGGCGATACCTCAAAGCACCGGTCAAAAGCCAAGGAGCACGGGCATGCAGCTTGCGGGCAGAACGGCAATCGTCACGGGCGCGGCCCAGGGCATCGGCGCGGCCGTGGCCACGGCCCTGGCACGGGAGGGCGCACGGCTGTGCGTCGCCGACCTCGCCGGCGATCGGGTGGAAACGCTCGCCGCCGCCCTGCGCGGCACGGGCGCCGACGCGATCGGTGTCGGCTGCGACGTCTCCCGCCGCGATCAGGTCGACGCCATGGTCGCGGCCGCACGGGAACGATTCGGCCGGATCGACATCCTGGTCAACAACGCCGGCATCGTGCGCCCGGCCATGCTGCACAAGATGACCGAGACCCAGTGGGACGAAGTCATGGCGGTGCACCTCAAGGGGGGGTTCAACTGCCTGCAGGCGGTCGCGCCCGGCATGATGGAGCAGCGCTACGGCCGCATCATCAACGTGACCTCGACCGCCGGCGTGCTCGGCACCATCGGCCAGGTCAACTACAGCGCCGCCAAGGCCGGCATCGTCGGCCTCACGCTGTCGGCAGCGCGGGAACTGGCGAAGTTCGGCATCACCGTCAACGCCATCGCGCCCGGCGCTGCGACGCCGATGACCGAATTGATCCGCACTGACCCACGCTTCAAGGACAAGTACCTCGAACGCATCCCGCTCGGCCGCTGGGCCAACCCGGACGAAATCGCGCCGGTGTTCGTCTTCTTCGCCTCCGACGCGTCGTGCTACGTGACCGGGCAGATCCTCGCCGCCGACGGCGGCCTGACGATGCGCTAGCCAATCGGTGCGGCACAAGTACGCGCGGGCCGCGGGTATCGACAAGCCGCTATCGCCGCATATCCTTAGCCATGCCTGCGCCACGCACATGCTGCGCAAAGGCACGCCGATCCGGCAGTTGCAGGACATGCTCGGCCACGCGTCGCTGGAAAGCACACAGATCTGTACGCGCGTCACCATCAGCGATCTGAACGGCGATGCACCGCAAGTTTCATCCACTGAGCACCGATTGAAGTGGCCTAAATTCGCCTTCCATCGGGTTGAAACCCGCAAGCCCTTATGTCCCAATAGCGTACCTTGACTGCTAAAATGGTTTCAGATTCGTCCTTACTGAGTATTACGTAAATGGTTGACAACCGATTCGCTATCATGCGCGTTAATCGAAGTGGTGGGACTTCGAGGAGCGGGCATGGCGACGAAGCGGTACCAACGAGATTTCAAGCAACTGGAATTGCGCCGACGCAAAGGTATGCGCATGCTGGCGCGCGGCGTGGCGCAAGCCGAGGTGGCGCGTACCTTGGAGGTCAGTCGGCAGACGACCTCAAGCTGGGCGAAGAAGCTGGCCGCGGATCCACAAGCGTGGCGACGCAAGCCGCTGGGGCGTCCTGGTGGTTTGCACGCGGCGCAGAAGAAGCAACTCGGCAAGGCGCTGCTGGTAGGCGCGGTGGCCAACGACTTTCCGACCGAATTGTGGACTCTGGCGCGGGTGGCCAAGTTGATCCAGCGCGAGTTCGGGGTGGCATACAGCACGGTCAACGTCTGGCGCATCCTGCGCGAGCTGGGATTCTCCAGCCAACGTCCGGCGGGTCGCGCCATCCAGCGCGACGAGGCGGCGATCAGGCAATGGCGCACCAAGCGCTGGCCGGCGCTAAAAAAAAGTCCCGCCGCGAGGGACGTACCATCGTCTTCATCGACGAAAGCGGACTGAGCGAGCGACCCACGCGGGTCAAGACCTGGGCGCCCAAAGGCCAGACTCCGGTCCTGCAATACAGCTTCAACTGGAAACAACTGTCGGTCATCGCCGGCATCAGTTTCTGGAACTTCTATTTCCGCTTGCATGCCGGGGCGATCCGCGGCCCGCAGTTCGTCGAATTCCTGCAAGCGCTGACCAAGCAGATTCGCGGCAAGCTGCTGGTCATCTGGGACGGCCTGCCGGCGCACCGCAGCCGGGTCGTCAAGGATTACGTCGAATCGCTGGACGGACACTTGGTCCTGGAACGACTGCCTGCGTATGCGCCGGAACTCAACCCCGTCGAGTACATCTGGGGCTACATGAAGCAGCGCGAATTGGCCAATCTCTGCTTGCACACCATCGCTGAGGTAGGCGCCTTCGCCCGCAATCGGCTCAAGTCCATGCAACGCCGACCGCAGCTCATCACCGCGTTCTGGCAGCAGGCCCAATTGCCGATTTGACGTCATCTATTTACGTAAAGCTCAGTAGTTCGCGCTATGCGCACCTAATAACCGCGGTCATTGAATGTTGCTCCCAAACGAGCCTGGCCGCGTTTCCGGCTTTCCCGCGGCGCATAGCCAAGGTGCGACACTCGACGAACTCCACGCCAATCTCTGAGAAGTGATGGCAATTCCGCTTGATGACGGTGAACCGAGGAAGAGTAATGGGGATCATCTACGCTGACCTCCGGCTCAGCAATATGGGCAAGCCGGAACTCGAAGAAGTTACCGCCAACGCGATTGTTGACACCGGCGCGATTGATCTTGTCGTTCCGGAGCACATTGCCATTCAGCTTCAACTCACCGACCTGAAGCCACGTGAGCTTCACCTGGCAGACGGCACGCGGAAAATGGTGCGCTATGCAGGGCCGGTCAAGATCGAAATGCTGGGTCGTGACTGCGTCACCGGCGCCGCCGTGATGGGCGACAGGGTCCTACTGGGTGCAGCTCCGATGGAACTGATGGATGTCATCGTACACCCGCGTACCCTGCAGGTTGTTCCAAATCCGGAAAGCCCGAACGTGCCGGTATTTCTTGCCAAGTAGATGATAGGCGCAGCTTGCATTGGCAAGATGCGAGCCCCGGTCTATAGGGGAGGCCTTGGAGCCCCTTAGCCAAGAGCGTCCCGGCTGACGCAACTCGCCTCGGGCTAATTGGTCCGATTCGCGCGTGGAAACCCAGGCTAGCGCGGCTGGGCGCGCTGCGCGCCGCAGGCGCCGGGCCTGGCTAGGCCGCGGTGAGGCGATCGACAAAGCGCGTAACCGCCTCGATCACCGCCTGCGGCTGGTCACGGTGCGGCGAATGCCGGCAGTCCGTAAGCTGCAGCACCTCGACGTCGGCGACGCCGCGCCGGATGCGCTCGAGCTGCGCCCCGGTTCCGTACTCGTCGTCCTCGCCCTGGATCGAGAGCACCGGACAGCCGATGCCCGGCAGGCAGGCCTCGATGTTCCAGGCCCGGAAGTCCGGGTGCAGCCAGATCCGGTTCCAGCCCCAGAACGCCGAGTCGACATCGGCGTGGAAGCGCGCCAGTCGCGCGCGCAGCTCGCCGCTCTGGTAGGCAGTCCGGGCGGCGGCGATGCTCGCAACCGAGATGTCCTCGACCATGACGTGCGCGGCCAGGGTGATGACCCCCGCGACGGGCCGCCGCCCGGCGCCGGCATGGATGAGCGCGATCGAGCCGCCGTCGCTGTGGCCGAGGAGAATGGGCGCCTCGACCCCAAGCGCGTCGAGGAGCTCCGGCAGCGCGACGAGCGCCTCGTCGTGCATGTAGCGCACCTCGCGCGGCTCCTGCAGCGGCGCCGAGTTGCCATAGCCGTAACGCGAGTAGACGAGCGCGTTGCAGCCGGTGGCGTGCGTCACCCGGCTCGGAAAGTCGCGCCACATGGCGATCGAGCCCAGACCTTCGTGCAGGAAGACGAGCGTCGGGCGGCTGGCCGCGCCGACCTCGATGCGCTCGTATTCGATGCGCCGGGAACAGAGCGTGACGAAGGGCAGGCTAGACTCCCAGATGCCGGTGCAGCAGGTCAGGCTGCGCGAGCAGCGTCGGCGTGTCGCCTTCGAAAACCACGCGGCCCTTGACCAGGATCACGTTGCGGTTGGAGATCGCCGTCACCGCGGCGTAGTTCTTGTCGACGATGAGGGTGGCGATACCGTGGCGGCGGATGTCGTCGATGATGCGCCAGATCTCGCGCGCGATCTGCGGCGCCAAGCCTTCGGTGGCCTCGTCGAGAATCAGGAGGTCGGGGTTGGTCATGAGCGCGCGGCCGATGGTGAGCATCTGCTGCTCGCCGCCGGAGAGTTTCCAGCCGCCGTTCGCGACGCGCTCGGCGAGCCGCGGAAAGGTCGCCAGCACGCGCTCGTAGGACCAGTCCCGGCGCCCGTCGGATCCGGCACGCGCGGCCATGACCAGGTTTTCGCGCACCGTGAGGTTGGGGAAGATGCCGCGCCCCTCCGGCACGTAGGCGATCCCCTGGCGGGCGATGAGGTAGGGCTCGGCGCCGGTCATCGGTGTGCCGCACACCCATACCTCGCCGTGGCGCGGCTTGACGTGCCCGAGCATGCTGCGGATGAGCGTGCTCTTGCCCATGCCGTTTCTGCCCATCAGCGCCACGGTCTCGCCGCGGTCGACGCGGAAATCGATGCCGTGCAGGACGTGGCTCGCGCCGTAGTAGGTGTGCAGCTCGCGCGCCTCGAGCAGGGCCTCGCTCATGGCATCGCCCCCTCGCCAAGATAGGCCTCCCGCACCGCCGCGCTGGCGCGGATCTGCGCCGGGGGCCCGCTCTCGAGCACCTGGCCGTTGACCATCACGGTGATGGTGTCGGCGAGCGCGAACACCGCGTCCATGTCGTGCTCGACGAGCAGGATCGCGTGCTCCGGGGCGAGCGCCCTCAGCAGCGCGACCATCCGCCCCGCCTCCTCGGCGCCCATGCCGGCGAGCGGCTCGTCGAGGAGCAGGATCTCCGGCGCCGTGGCGAGCACCATCGCCAGTTCCAGCTGGCGCTGCTCGCCGTGGCCGAGCGTAGCGGCGATGCGCCCGGCCGACTCGCCCAGGCCGGTCGCCTCGAGCGCTCGCCGCGCGGCGTCGCACACCGGAGCATAGGCGAGCGCGTCGGTGAAAAGATGCGCGGGGCGGGGGAAGCGCGCCTGGGCGGCTAGCCGAGCGTTCTCGAAGGCGCTGAAGGCCGGAAAGATGTTGGTCTTCTGGTAGCTGCGGCCGATGCCGAGCTGCGCCCGCCGGTCGGGGGCAAGATGGGTGATGTCCCGACCCTTGTAGCGGATCGTGCCGGCAGAGGCCCGCAACTCGCCCGAGAGCAGGTTGAGCAGCGTCGTCTTGCCCGCTCCGTTGGGCCCGAGCAGCGCATGCAGGCGGCCGCGGTAGAGCTCTATGGCGACGCTCGCGGCGGCGGCCAGGCCGCCGAAGCGGCGCGACAGGCCCTGCGTGGCGAGGATCGGCTCAGTCAACTTCGCTCTCCCCGATGAGCGTGCGCCGGAAGCGGTTTTTCACGCTCGCCAGGCCTCCGGGCAGGGCGAGCACCAGCGCGATGATCGTGCCACCGAGCAGCAGCTGCCAGTGCGTGGTGAGCGAGGAGAAGATTTCCTCCATCGCCACGAACGCGAAGGCGCCCACCACCGCGCCGAAGAGGGTGCCCAGGCCGCCTAGGATCAGCATCAGCAGCACGTTGCCGGACTGGTGCCACGACAGCAGCTCGGGATTGACGAAACCGAACTGCAGCGCCGACAGGTAGCCGGCGAGGCCGGCCAGCGCGCCGGCGATGGCGAAGCTCGCGAGCTTGTAGCGGTAGACCGGGAAGCCGAGCGAGCGCATGCGCTGCTCGTTGCTGCGGATCCCCTGCAGGGCGCGGCCGAACGGCGAGCGCAGCAGCAGGCGCAGGAACACGAACACCCCGAGCAGCGCCGCAAGAATCAGGAAGTAGACGTGCGTCGAATTGCCGAGATCGAACGGCACGAAGCTGCCGATGGCCGCCACCGGCTTTATGTTGATGCTGATGCCGTCCGACCCGCGGCCGAACTTCGTGTCGTGGAAGACGAAGTAGAACATCTGCGCGAACGCCAGCGTCACCATGATGAAGTAGATGCCCTTCACGCGCACGACGAGCGCGCCCACGGCGAGCGCGGCGAGCCCGGCGAAGAGGACGGCCGCCGGCAGCGTCAGCCACAGGTTGGCCGCCTCGTATTTGGGCGCGAGCAGCCCGAGGGCGTACGCGCCGACCCCGAAATAAGCGGCGTGGCCGAACGACACGAGCCCCGTGTATCCGACCAGGAGGTCGAGCGAAAGGGCGAAGATCGCCAGGATCATCACCTTGGTGGCGAGCTCGGTGTAGAAGGTCGCGGCGAGGAACGGAAACAGGCAGCAGAGCAACAGCGCGCCGGAGAGCGCAATCCCGCCCCGCGTCACGATGCCATCGGCCGGCGCAGCCAAGGTCACATCCGCCGGAAGAGGCCTTCCGGCCGCCACAGCAGGATTGCCGCCATGAGCACATACACGATCACGCCCGCCGCCTCGGGAAGCAGCACCTGGCCAAAGGTGTCGGCGAGCCCGATCAAGAGCGAGGCGAAGAGCGCCCCCCAGATCGAGCCGATGCCGCCGATGACAACCACGACGAAGCAGATGATCAACACCCCGGTGCCCATCCCGGGATAGACCGATGACACCGGCGCCGCGATCATGCCCGCGAACGCGGCAAGGGCGACGCCGAGCGCGAACACCAGCCGGTAGACGAGCTTGATGTTGATACCCAGCGCCTGCACCATCTCCCGGTTCGACGCGCCGGCGCGGATCATCATCCCCAGCCGGGTGCGGGCGATCAACAGATAGAGCAGCACCGCCAAAACGATGCATACCGCCGACATGAACAGGCGGTAGACCGGATAGGAGAGCGTGTCGGTGAGCGGGATCGACCAGTTGAACAGGTCCGGAACGGCCACGCCGTGCACGTCGTTGCCGACGATGAGACTGCGCAATTCCTCGAAAACCAGGATCAGCCCATAGGTCAGCAGCACCTGCTCGAGGTGATCGCGCTGGTAGAGCCGGGAGAAAAGCGCCCACTCCAGGGCGATCCCGAGCAGCACGCACAGCACGCTCCCCAGCACGACGGCGATGAACAGGCTGCCGGTCAGCGACGCGAGCGAGAACGCCATGTACGCGCCGACCATGTAGAAGCTGCCATGGGCGAGGTTGATGATGCCCATGATGCCGAAGATCAGCGTCAGGCCGGAGGCGACGAGAAACAACAGCAGCCCGTACTGGACGCCGTTTAGGAGCTGAATCAGGAACGAGTAGAGATCCATCGCAGGCCAGAGTGGGCCGCGGCAAGGCGAGCGGGCAGGCGCGCCCTGCCCGGCGCCAGTCTACAACGCTATAGCTTGCAGCCGCGCGGCGGGTCGGTCAGGTTCTTCACCGCCACGCTGATCACCTTGTTCTCCTTGCCCTCGACCTTGCGCAGGTAGATGTCCTGGATCGGGTTATGCGACCGGGTCAGCGCGAACGGCCCCCTCGGGCTGTCGAGCTTCGCCGTTTCCATCGCCTTCACCAGTTCGGCACGCTTAGCAGTGTCGCCCTTGACCGCGTTCATCCCGGCGATGAGCAATTGCGCCGCATCGTAGCCCTGCACCGCGTAGACGTCCGGCTCGGTCTTGTAGGCCTTCATGTAAGCGGCCCGAAAAGCGTTGTTCTTCGGGTTGTTGAGGCCGTCGCCGTAATGCAGCGTCGTCAGCAGGCCCTGCGCGGCATCGCCCTGCGCCTCGAGCGTGCCGTCGGTAAGAAACCCGGCGCCGACCAGCTCGATGGTCTTGCCCAGCCCCGCCGCGGCGTAGTCCTTGACGAACTTGACCGCGCCGCCGCCGGCGAAGAAGACGTAGACGACGTCCGGCTTCAAGGCCGCGATCTCGGTCAGGTAGGGCTGGAACTCGACCTGCGGGAAGGGCAGCGCCATTTCCTTGATCACCTTGCCGCCGCCGGCTTCGAACGCCTCCTTGAACCCGCCGACCGACTCGGTCCCCGCGGCGTAGTTCCAGGTCAGCGTCACTGCAGTCTTCTTCTTCTGCTCGGCCATGACCTGGCCCATGGCAATGCCCGGCTGCGAGTTGGAAAACGAGGTGCGGAAGATGTTGGGGGCGCACAACGCGCCGGTGAGCTCGTCGGCACCGGCGTTCGGATCGATGAGCAGCGTGTTGTTGTCGCGTGCCACCTTGGCCATGGCGAGCGCCACGCCCGAATGCACGCTGCCGACGAGCACGTCGACGTTATCGCGCTTGACGAGCTTGTTGGCGTTGTCCGGCGCCTTGGCCGGATCGGACTCGTCGTCGACGACGAAGTATTCGATCTCGCGCCCGCCGACTTTGCCTGCGTTCTCCTCGATGGCCAGCTTGAAGGCGTTGGTAATCGAGTTGCCGAGCGCCGCATAGGTCCCGGTGTAGGGCAGCATGAGCCCGATCTTGAGCTTCGCGGGCGCCTGCGCCTGCGCCTGCGCCTGGCCGGCGACTTGCAACAACCCGGCAGCGGCCAGGAGTGCCGCTGCCAGGGTGGCGCTCATGCGCCAGCCGTGGCCGACGCGACGGGTTTGATCTTGATCCATGACGGGCTCCTCCCTTTAAGGGCGATTTGAAGTCTGCAGACGGGCTGGCGAGCGCTGCGCCACGCCCTTCGATCATGCCGCGAGCTGCCGCAGCTTGTAGCGTTGAATCTTGCCGGTGGCGGTCTTCGGCAGCTCGCCGATGAATTCAATCCAGCGCGGGTACTTGTAGGGCGCGAGCCGCGACTTGACGTGCTGGCGCAGCTCTTCGGCGAGCGCGGGCGAGGCGGCGTGCCCGGCCTTGAGCACGACGTAGGCGACCGGCTTGATGAGCTCTTCCTCGTCGGCCTTGCCGATCACCGCCGCCTCCAGCACCGCCGGATGGGTGATGAGCGCCGCCTCGACCTCGACTGGCGAGACATAGATGCCGCTCACCTTGAGCATGTCGTCGGTGCGCCCGGCATAGACGTAATAGCCTTCGCCGTCGATCGAATACTTGTCGCCGCTGCGCGTCCACTGGCCCTCGAAGGTTGCCCGGCTCTTCTGGCGGTTGTTCCAGTAGGCCATGGCGCTGGTCGGTCCGCAGATCTGCAGCTCGCCCACCTGGCCCTGCGCCACCGGACGCCCGTCGTCGCCGACGATCCTGAGCTCGTAGCCGGGCACCGGCGTGCCGCTGCTGCCGTAGTGCACGTCGCCCGGGCGATTGGACAGGAAAATGTGCAGCATTTCGGTCGAGCCCAGGCCGTCCAGGATCTCGACCCCGAAGTGCTCCGTCCAGCGCTTGCCGATGTCCGCGGGCAGCGCTTCGCCCGCCGAGGTGCACACCCGCAGGGAGAGCGCCTCGCGCGGCGGGATCTCCGGGCTCGCGAGGAGTGCTGCGAAGAGCGTGGGGACGCCGTAGAAGATGGTCGGCCGATGCTCCTTGAGGCGCGCGAAAACGGCTGCCGGCGTCGGCCGCTCGGCCATCAGTACCGTGGTCGCGCCCACCGCGAGCGGGAAGGTCAGGCCATTGCCCAGGCCGTAGGCGAAGAAGAGCTTGGCCGCGGAAAAAACGACGTCGTCGGCGCGAATGCCCAGGATCGGCCAGGCATAGAGCTCGGCGGTCGTGATCAGGCTCGAATGCGCATGCACCGTGCCCTTCGGCGCGCCGGTCGATCCGGACGAATACAGCCAGAAGCACATGTCGTCGCAGGTGGTCTGCGCCGGGGCGAAGCCGTCGGCCGCCGCGGCAAGCAGCTGCGACAACGAATGGTGGCCGCCGGTGGCGCTGTGGTGTTCGGGCAGGCCGCAGACGATGACGTGCTTGAGCTGCGGCAGGCGTCCCAGGAGCGAGGCGAAAGCCGGCAGCAGGGAAGCGGAGACGATGAGCGCGTGCGCGCGGCTGTCCTGCAGCATGTACTCGTAATCGGCGCTGGTGAGCAAGGTGTTGGCGGCGATGGGCACGATGCCGGCCTTGATGCTGCCTAGGAAGGCGGTCGGAAAATCGATCGTGTCCAGGATGCACAGGAGCACGCGCTGCTCCGCCTCGAGGCCGAGGCCGACCAGGGCATTGGCGCAGCGGTTGACCCGCTGCGCGAGCTCGCCGTAGGTGTAGCTGCCGCTATCGTCGATGTAGGCGACCTTGGCCGCGCGGCCGGCCTGCAGGTTGCGCTCGATCAGATCGTGCGCGGCGTTGTAGTCGCGCGGGATGTCGATCCGCGGCGGGCTCACCCGCTGATCGGCCGTGCTCAATCCCGACATCACGAGCTTCTCCTGGATTTGCGGATTTGGCGGCCGGACGCCGGCGTTCAGGCCGCGGTGAACTCGATCTTGCCCTGCGGCAGCAGGTAGAGCACCAGCGCCTTGCCGTCGCTCACCGTCGGGCGGTGCGCGCTCCCCGGCCCGTAGACCAGCCACCCGGCGCCGCGGCCATCGAATTTGGCCGCGCCGGAAAGCGGCATGATCATATCAATCTCGCCCTCCGGATGGCGATGATGGGGGCCGGCGAGATTCTCCATCTCCACCACGTCGACGCTGAAGCCGTGGCTCGCCGCGCCGGGCTTGATCACGCGGCCGTACTTGATGCCGCCGGCTTCGCGCTGGCACATCCAGCCGGCGGCGACGCCGGCGCGACAGGCATCGAAGAGCGATCGGAACGCCGCGCCATCGGGCGCGAAGCTGCCGTTGAGGTCCGCCTCCAGGGCGGCGTCGAGCGAACGCGCGCCGATCCAGCGCGTGATCGGCGCGACGAGGCCCAGGAAATCATTCTCTGTCATGGCACGCCGGGTTTGCAGCTCCCAAGACTGTCCGGCAATTTAGATCGCGGCAGAGAGCCTGTCAAGCAAAATAGATCATGTGACGCCCCGGCCATGAATCCACGGTGCCGAACCCTGTCCACCGGGAAGCCTGGGCTTGCGCGGGCACCGGAGCCGCTTGACCGCGCGATTCTCAATGCATTATATTTCACGACTTCGAATCAAAATTCATGGCTACGATGCGCACCGAGACCGAAGCGCCCCTGCCCCGGGCCACTGCGCCGACAGAGACCGGCGACGACGCGAGCCTGCTCGCCTCGATCGGCCGCCGGGTTCGCGACGCGCGCGAGCGGCGTGGCATGGCGCGCAAGCAGCTGTCGCAGATCTCGGAAGTCTCCGAGCGCTATCTGGCGCATCTGGAAGCGGGTGCGGCGAACGCCTCGGTGCTGCTGTTGCGCAATGTCGCGCGCGCCCTGGACATGCAGCTCTCCGACCTGTTCGCCTCGCAGCAGCCCTCGGTCGAGCAGCGCCTCATCCGGCGTTTTCTCGAAGGGCTTCCCGAGCGCCAGCTCGAGGACGTGGTGTTTCGGCTGATGCGCGACTTCGGGCCGGAAGCGGCGGCGCGCAAGCGCCGCCTGGCGCTGGTCGGATTGCGCGGCGCGGGCAAGACCACCCTGGGCAGCGCGCTGGCGGACGAATTGCAATTGCCCTTCGTCGAGCTCGATCGCGAGATCGAACGCGACGCCGGCATGAGCTTGAGCGAGATCTTCTCGCTCTACGGCCAGACCGGCTACCGGCGCATCGAGCGGCGTTGTCTCGAGCGCCTGGTGCAGGGCAACCGAGAGCTCGTGCTCGCGGTCGGCGGCGGCATCGTCTCGGAGCCCGACACCTACGACCTGCTGCTGACCAGCTGCTTCACGGTGTGGATCAAGGCATCGCCCGCCGAGCACATGGCGCGGGTGGTAGCCCAGGGCGACCTGCGCCCGATGCAGGGCAACGCCGAGGCGATGGCGGACCTGAACCGGATCCTCGTTGCGCGCGAGCCGCTCTACCGCAAGGCCGACCTGACCGTGGACACCGGTGACGAGCGTCCCGAGCAGAGTCTCGCCAAGCTGCGCGAGGCCCTGTCGGCCTGACGCGGCATTAGCCCCTATCAGGAGACACCCATGCTGCAGGCGAGCGTTGTGCCGGGGCACCCATCCGGGGCCGCAGGGAAGCCGTCGGTCACCTTCGACACGCACCCCGACTGCTACGCGCACTGGAAGCTGAGCTGCGCCGACTCGGTAGCCACCTTGACGCTGCAGGTTGCCGAGGATCGCGGCATCGCTCCGGGCTACAAGCTCAAGCTCAATTCCTATGATCTGGGAGTCGACATCGAGCTCGCCGACGCCCTGCAGCGCATCCGTTTCGAGCACCCGGAGGTGCGCTGCGTGGTGGTCACCAGCGGCAGGGAGCGGGTGTTCTGCTCCGGGGCGAATATCTTCATGCTCGGTCTTTCCACGCATGCCTGGAAGGTCAACTTCTGCAAGTTCACCAACGAGACGCGCAACGGCATCGAGGATGCGAGCCGGCACTCGGGCCTCAAGTTCATCGCCGCGTGCAACGGCACGACCGCCGGCGGCGGCTACGAGCTGGCGCTCGCCTGCGACGAAATCATCCTGGTCGACGACCGCTCCGCCGCGGTGAGCCTGCCGGAAGTGCCGTTGCTGGGCGTGCTGCCGGGCACGGGAGGCTTGACGCGCCTGACCGACAAGCGCCGCGTGCGGCGCGATCACGCCGACGTATTCTGCACGCTCGTCGAAGGGGTCCGGGCGCCACGCGCGGTGGAGTGGCGGCTGATCGACGATTCGGCCAAGCCGCAGCAGTTTGCCGAAAGGGTGCAGCGCCGCGCCCTGGAACTCGCCGCCCAAAGCGACCGCCCGCGGGACGCCAAAGGCGTGGCGCTCACGCCGCTTGAGCGCAGCGTCGATGGCCACGGCTATCGCTACCGGCACCTCGAGGTCGCGATCGACCGCAAGGCGCGCCATGCGACGCTCACCGTTGCGGCTCCGGCGCACGCTGAGCCCGATGACCTGGAGGCGATTCACGCCCTCGGCGCCGCGTGGTGGCCGCTGGCGATGGCGCGCGAGCTCGACGACGCGATTCTGCTGCTGCGCAGCAACGAGCCGGAGATCGGCACGTGGCTGCTGAAGACGAAGGGCGAGCCCTCACGCGTGCTCACCGTCGACGCGACGCTCAAGCGGCACGAAGCCGACTGGTTCGTGCGCGAGACGATCGGCATGCTGCGGCGGACCCTCGCCCGCCTCGACGTCACTTCGCGCACCCTCTTCGCGCTCATCGAGCCCGGGTCTTGCTTTGCCGGAACGCTCCTGGAGCTCTCGCTCGCCGCCGACCGCAGCTACATGCTCGCCCCGCAGGAGGGCGCCGCGGCGGCGCCGCAGATCGCGTTGTCGGCGCAGAACTTCGGCGCCTACCCGATGGTGAACGGGCGCTCCCGGCTCGCCGCACGCTTCTACGGCGAGGGGCAGCCGCTCGCCCGCGCGCAGCAGGCGCTGGAACGGCAGCTGCCGGCCGCCGAGGCGCTCGCGCTCGGCCTCGTCACCGCCGCGCCGGACGAGCTCGACTGGGACGACGAGATCCGCATCGCCGTCGAGGAGCGCGCGAGCATCTCGCCCGACGCGCTCACCGGCATGGAGGCGAACCTGCGCTTCGGCGTGGTCGAGACGATGGAAAGCCGCGTCTTCGGCCGCCTTTCGGCATGGCAGAACTGGATCTTCATCCGGCCCAACGCCGTGGGCGAGTCGGGGGCGCTGAAGGTATTCGGCACCGGCAGCAAGGCGAAATTCGACTGGACCCGGGTCTAAAGGCACCGCCCCGCCGCCTTTCGCGGGCGCCCGCGCATCACTGGAGCACTCATGAGCATCGACTACAGCGAAAAGATTCCCAACAACGTGGAGCTTGCGAGCAATCGCACGCTGCAACGCGCCCTCGAGCATTGGCAGCCCGAGTTCCTGCACTGGTGGGCCGACATGGGGCCGGAAGGCAGCAGCAGCGCCGACGTCTACCTGCGCACCGCGATCAGCGTCGAGCCCAAGGGCTGGGCGCATTTCGACTACGTGAAGATGCCCGATTACCGCTGGGGCATCTTTCTGGCCCCGGCGGAGGGCGAGCGACAGGTCAATTTCGGCGTCCACAAGGGCGAGCCCGCGTGGCAGGACGTGCCGGGCGAGTACCGGTCGAACCTGCGGCGGCTGATCGTCACCCAGGGCGATACCGAACCCGCCTCGGTCGAGCAGCAGCGCCACCTGGGCCTTACCTGTCCATCCCTGTACGATCTGCGCAACCTCTTCCAGGTCAATGTCGAGGAGGGCCGGCACCTGTGGGCGATGGTCTACCTGCTGCACGCCTATTTTGGCCGCGACGGGAGGGAGGAGGCCGAGGCGCTGCTCGAGCGCCGATCGGGCGACGCCGACAATCCGCGCATCCTCGGCGCGTTCAACGAGAAGACGCCGGACTGGCTGGCGTTCTTCATGTTCACCTACTTCACCGACCGCGACGGCAAGTATCAGCTGTGCTCGCTGGCCGAATCGGGCTTCGAGCCGCTCTCGCGCACCTGCCGCTTCATGCTCACCGAGGAAGCACACCACATGTTCGTCGGCGAGTCCGGCGTGGGGCGCATCATCCAGCGCACCTGCGAGGCGATGGTCCAGCACAAGGTCGACGATCCGGCCAAGATCCGCGCCATGGGCTTGATCGACCTGCCGACCCTCCAGCGCTACCTCAACTTCCACTTCAGCGTGACCATGGACCTGTTCGGCGCCGACGTCTCGTCGAACGCGGCGACCTTCTACTCGACCGGGCTCAAGGGTCGCTTCGACGAGACCAGGATCGCCGACGACCACCTGCTCAACGCGGCCACCTATCCAGTGCTCGAAGTGCGCGACGGGCGCCTGTCGAGCATAGAGGCACCGGCGCTCAACGCGCTCAACGAAAAGCTGCGCGACGACTACGTCAAGGACGCCGTCGCCGGCATCGAGCGCTGGAACAAGCTCATCGAGAAGAGCGGCATTGGCTTGCGCCTCAGGGCCCCGCACAAGGCGTTCAATCGCAAGATCGGGCCGCTGTCGGCGGTACGCATCGATCCCGACGGCAACGTGGTGAGCGAGGCCGACTGGACCCACCACCACCTGCACTGGCTGCCCTCCGAGGCCGACCGCGCGTTCGTCGCTTCGCTCATGGGGCGGGTCACCGAGCCCGGCCGCTTCGCCAACTGGATCGCGCCGCCGGCGCGCGGCATCAACAACCAGCCGCAGGACTTCGAATACGTGCGCTTCAACTAGATCCCCGTGCAGGATGACGGGTCCAGGGATCGCGCCGGCGACCCGACATGCCTTGAGGTGAACGGTGGCGACTGAATCGGTGGTCCGCGCGGTCGAAGTGCTGCGCCAGCACTTGATCGACCCGGAGATCTGCATCCGTTGCAACACCTGCGAGGAGACCTGCCCGCCGCACGCCATCTCGCACGACTCGCGCAACTACGTCGTCGATGCCGAGAAATGCAATTTCTGCAACGCCTGCATCTCGCCCTGCCCGACCGGCGCGATCGACAGCTGGCGCCAGGTCGACAAGGCAAAGCCCTATACGCTTGTCGAGCAGCTTGGCTGGGACAGCCTGCCGGCCCAGTCCGACCTGGACGCAGGAGCCACCGCGGACATTCCGGTCGACGTGGCGCGCATCACCTCGGTGGCCACCTCCGGCCAAGGCGGCGAAGCCTTCCCGCCGTGGTCGGCGGCGCATCCCTACGTCAACCTCTATTCGCCGGACAAGCCGGCGCTGGCCACGGTCAGCGGCAACTTCCGCCTGACCGCGGACGACGCCAGCAGCGACATCCGCCACATCGTGCTCGAATTCGGCGGCGCGGCGTTCCCGGTGCTGGAGGGGCAGACCATCGGCATTCTCCCGCCGGGAGTCGACGCATCCGGCAAGCCCCACCATGTGCGTCTGTATTCGGTGGCGAGCCCCCGCGACGGCGAGCGCCCCCGCTACAACAACCTCTCGCTCACCGTGAAGCGGGTCACCGAGGATCATGCCGGCAAAGCGGTGATCGGCGTTGCCTCCAATTATCTGTGCGATCTCGCCAAGGGCGACGAGGTGCGCGTCGTCGGCCCCTATGGCGCGACTTTCCTCATGCCCAACCATCCCGGGTCGAGCCTGCTCATGGTGTGCACCGGCACCGGTTCGGCGCCCATGCGGGCGATGACCGAGCGGCGACGGCGGCGGATCGCTCTCAAGGAGGGGGGCGAACTGCTGCTCTTCTTCGGCGCCCGGATCGCCGGTGAACTCCCCTACTTCGGGCCGCTGCTCAAGCTGCCGAAGGAATTCATCGACATCAACTTCGCCTTCTCGCGCGTTCCCGGGCAATCCAAGAAATACGTCCAGGACCGGATCCGCGAGCGCGGCGCCGACGTGGCACGGCTGCTCGGCGAGGCGAACTGCTACGTGTACATCTGCGGCCTGAAGGGCATGGAGCAAGGCGTCGACGAGGCGTTTCGCGACGCCTGCCGCGAGCACGGCATGGACTGGGAAGCGCTGCGGCCGGCGCTGCGGCGAGAGGGCCGCTATCACATCGAGACCTATTGACGCGCCGCTCGCGCAATCGCGCCTTAAGGCCGGCCCAGGTACAGATACCAGCTGCTGTCGTGGGTGTTGGCCCGGCCGTAGCCGAAGTACAGCGGGCCGATCGGGGTATCGGCCCCGAGAAACAGGCTCCCCGACTTGAGCGTGCCGCTCGGTGAGCCCGGCACAAGCGGCGGCCCGTAATTGCCGATCTCGAGCGAGAAGCCGGCGTAGACACCCTCGAGCAGCTTCTGCCGCACCAGCCGGCGATAGTAGACCAGGCGCCCGAAGGTGAAACGGTCGGTGATGAGCGCCCCGGTCGGAAATCCCGACTGCTCGAGGAATCCTCCCCACTCGAACAGGTCGTAGCGGGGCAGCGGCTCGCCGCCGAGTTTGCCGCCCGCGCTCACCCCGACGTTCAGCGTGTTGTCCCCGAACGACCACACGGCCACGCCGTCGGCATCCCACCTGTTATAGGCGTTGGTCGCGCCCAGCGCGCTGCTCGACGCGAACAGGTGCGCGTTGAGCGCCTCGCCGTCGCGCGGAAAGTTGGCACTGTCGAGGCGGTCGAAGACCAGGCGCGAGGTGAATGCCCCCTGGGTAACGTGGCCGCTCGCCGGCGCCAGGTCGGGCGGCCCGGTATTGAGCGTCGGATCGAGCGTTCCGCCGAGGAGGCCTACGCGCAACTCGCCCGAGCGCGTGAACTGGGCGCCCAGGTCGATGGCGGCGCGGGCATAGCGCAGGTTGTAGCTCGCTATGCGCTGGTTGCCGTCGAACAGATCGACGGTATTGCGCTCGAATTCGACTCGCGGCGCGACGAAGAACCGCTGCTGCGCATCGAGCGGCTGGTAGAACTCGCTCACCAGAGAAGTCGTCTGCCCGAGCCTAAGATCGGTGCGCCACTCCGCCCCCAGCGAATTGAGCCAGGTCTGGCGATAGCTCGCCAGCAGCTCGTAGAAGGCGTCGCCCTTGAAGTCGTTGGACAGCCCCAGCCCGAAGCGCAGGTAGTCCGGTCCCCATGATTTCTCGACCGCGTCCACCGCCAGCACGCGCTTGCCAGACTCGTCGAGGATGCGGTAGTTGACGTGCTCGAAATCGCCGGTGCCGTAGAGGCGGCGCATGTCGGCGTCGAGCACGGCCTGGTCGAGCGGCGCTCCCGGCTTGGTGTCCATCACGGAGAGCGCCGTTTCCGGATTGACCCGGTGCAGATTGACGAAGCGGATCTCGTCCACCGGTCGCGTGTCGGGAGTTGCGGCGACCATCTGCCGGGCGCGCAGGGCCGCGTACTCGACGGGGGAAGGCTCAGCTGCGCCAGACGCTCGGCCATCTTGCGCGTCGCCGCCTCGCCGATCGGAACGGTTTTTGCCAGATCGTCGAAGTCTGCAACGGAGTAATCACCCAGCTCGGGAGCGATCAGGATATCGGTCGGCTTGAGGCTCGAGAGCGAACGCTCCACGTTCTGTTCGGTCAGGATGTTGATCACCTGCCCACCGATGCCGAGAATCGAGTTCAGCTGGTCGCGCGGCGCGAGCGGCGTGCCGAGGTTGACGGCGATGACCACGTCCGCGCCCATGGCCCGCGCGACGTCGACCGGCAGGTTGTCGGTGAGCGCGCCGTCGACCAGGATCTTGCCGTCGAACTCCGCCGGCGCGACCGCCACCGGCACCGACATGCTCGCGCGCATGACGTTGGCGAGCTCGCCCTGCGCGAAGACGACCGTCTTGCCGGTGACGAGGTCGGTGGCCACGGCGCGGAACGGGATCGGCAGCGTATCGAAATCGAGATAGCCCTTGGTCTTCGCCAGCAAGCGCAGCACCGTTTCCAGCTGCACCCCCGAGACGAAGCCCTTGGGCAGCTGCAGCTCGCCCTTGGTGACGCTGAAGCCGATCTCCGGGCCGACCAGGTCGGTGCGGTCGTCGAGCTTGCGCCGGATCGACTGCTCCTGCCGCGGTGGCTTTTCCTTGAACAGCAGAGCCGTCGAGATGCCATTGAGCAGCGCCTCCATCTCCGGGACGGTCGTTCCGGTGGCGTACGAGGCGCCGACCAGGGCCCCCATGCTGGCGCCGGCGATGCAGTCGACCGGCACGCGCATTTCTTCGAGCGCCTTGAGCACGCCGACGTGCGCCGCCCCGCGGGCCCCGCCTCCGGAAAGCACCAGGCAGATCTTGGGCCGGGTCGCGGGCGCGGCCGGTGCCGCGCCGGGATCCACGCCCGGCGTCTTTTCCCCTGCGGCGATCGCCAGCGGTGCGACGACGAGCGCCGTGGCGAGAAGCAGTGCGGCAGGAAGCAGAGCAGATCGTCTCATGGCTGGGTGCCCATTTCCGCGTCGCCGCGCAAGGCAGGCGACGCTCTACCCGCCAGCGTGCCCCGACGTTCCTCGGCCGACAAGGGATATCTTTTCAACACCTCGCGCGGACCTCATTCGACCAGGGGAATGTTCGCCGCCAGCTCGTAGCGAAGCGCCGCGCGGATCTTGTTCTCGATCTGCAGATAACGGGCCGCCTTCGCCGCCCGAATCGCCCGCGTCAGCCTGGCCGCGTAATCCCGCCGCAGGCGCACCTCGGAATCGTCGATCGCAATCGCCTCGTCGAGCAGCCTTTTCGCGGTCGAGTCCGGGAGCGAACCGGCGTTGTAGGCATCAGCATAGGCAAGGATGGTGCTGGCCAGGCGGTCGTTGATGACCTTGAGCTCGGCCTGGTACTGGTCGTAGATCGGCCAGAAAGCCCTGGCCTCGGTATCGGTGAGATCCATGTTGTCGGCGACCAGGGCTTTCTTGTCCGCCCTGACCTTGTCGATCATGATCCGCATGTTCGTGTCGGCGGACTTGTCCTGCGCCAATACGGGCGCCGCAAGCAGGACAACGGCGCAGACCATCGACCACAGAATGCACTTCATGAACGCTCCCTGACGGGTTGAATCCTGGTCACCCGCACCGACTGCAAATGCTACGTTGCGTTGGGGGCCTTGGACAACTGACCGCCGGCGCTGCCGGGACGCCGACTCACATTCCCGCGGCCGCGTCGCGCATGCGCTGGGCGTAGACCTGGGCCTTGGCGCTATCGCCACGCTCGCCATAGAAGCTCGCCAGCGCCGCCAGGATGTCGGTGTCGGCAGGATGCTTGGCGCTGGCGGCAACCAGCATCGCCAGCGCCTGGTCGCCGCGTCCCGCGGAATACAGGGCGACGCCGTAGACGTAGGCGAAGCGCGCGTTGCCGGGGTCGAGACTGGCCGCCTTGGCCAGTTCGGCGAGCGCCTCGCCGTTCTTCTTCTCCCGCACCATGGCGAGCCCGAGCGAATGGTGCAGCGCGCCGCTCTTCGGCACATGGCGCAGGCCCTCGCGCAGGACGCGCAGGACGTCGGCCTCACGGCCCTGGGCCCGGTACAGGTCGGCAAGATTGGTGTAGGCCGGCACCTGCAACGGATCGAGCGCAATGGCAGACTCCAGGTCGGCCACCGCGCGCACGGTATCGCCTCGCCGCGCCTCGAAGCTCCCCAGGTTGGTGCGCGCCTCGGCGCGATCGGCATCGTAGCGCTGGGCCGCGACGTACTCCGCTGCGGCGCGGTCGAATGCCGCCTGCACCTCGCCGTTGCCAGCCGGCAGCGGAATGTCGGCCAGGACATTCGCCGCTTCGATGCGAATGACCCGCAGCGGATCGGACAACAGCGGCGCGGCATAGCGCTGGCGCAGTTCCGGCGGCGCGGCGGCAAGCGACTCGAGCGCGCCAAGGCGCAGCAGCGGGTTCGGATCGCGCAAGCCCGCTGCCACGACGTCGAGCGTCGCGCGGTTGGCGTTGGCGTTGAGCCCGGCAAGCGCGGTGGCACGGGCGATTGCCGGCTGCGCGCGCTCGCCGGCGACGGCGCGCAGCTTCGCGCCGGCACCCACCGCGCCCGCATCCGCGGCGGCGAACGCCTGCGCGTAGCGCTGGAATCCTTCCGGGTCGTGACCGAACCAGCCTTTCACCGCGGCGGCCGCCCAGCGCGCATCGCGCTTGGCATGGCAGGCGTTGCACGCATTCGGCGTTGCCAGCTGAAACCGATTGATCCGGGCGCGGAATGCGCAGGCTATGGTCGTGGCGAGGGTCGATCACCATGTACGTCGGTGGCCGGCATGTGGCAATTGACGCACTGCGCGCCCGCGCCGCCGGGGCGATGATGGTGATGGGTCGCGGCGTCGAAACTTGCTGCCGCGTGGCATTGCGTGCACACCGCGTTGCCCTGGGCGCGCAGCGCGCCGCTGTGCGGCTCGTGGCAATCGCTGCAGGTAACGCCCGCCGCATACATCTTGCTCTGCAGAAACGAGCCCCAGTTGTAAACTTCGTCGCGCTGCTGGCCGTCGGGATAGTACAGCGGCGCGGTGAGCAGCGCCGGCCGATAGTAGTCGAGGAAGGGCTTGCCGGCCGTATATCCATCCGCGAACTGGCCGCGCCGGGCATGGCATTGCGCGCACACGTCGATCTCGCGCTCGCTCGCGCGCGGCACCGAGCGGGTGGCCGTTGCGGCCGCCGCATCCCGCGTCCAGGTCACGCCTCGCCGCTCATCGAGTCGCGCCGCGAGGCCCTTGCCGGGGTCGGCGTACGCCTTGCCGTCGCGCGCGGCGTTGGCCCACGCCAGGTGCGCCGAGCCAGGTCCGTGACAGGCCTCGCAGCCGACGCTGATCTCCGACCAGCTGGTCGCAAAGCGATCCGCGGCCGCGTCGTAGTTCTTGCGCAAGCCCGGTCGAGTGGCAATCGGCGCACATGTAATTCCAGTTTTGCGCCGGGCGCGTCCAGTGCAGCTCGTCGCTGGAGACGATGCGTTCCTTCGGGTAGAGATGGAACCACTTCTTGCTGCTTCACGTCCCAGGCGATCGACAGCGCCTGCAGCCTGCCGTCGGGAAACTCGACGAGGTATTGCTGCAGCGGGTCGACGCCGAAGGTGTAGCGCACGTCGTAGTCGTGCAGCTTGCCGTCCGGTCCGTCGGTGCGGACGATGAATTTGCCGCCGCGCTTGGAAAAGGTGGAAGTGACGCCGGCGTAGCTGAAGTGCGCGCCGTTGAAGTCGCCCAGGACCGTCTTCTCGTCGGCGACCTGCATGGCGGCGCGGTGCTGCGACTCCATCCAGGCTGCGTATTCCTTGGCGTGACAGGCCGCGCAGGCTTCGCTGCCGACGAAGTGCAGGACCGATGCCGCCGGCTCCTGCGCTCGCGATGGGGTCGGAACGATCGCGACGAGAACGAGGAGCGCGACGAACGAGGCCGCAAGCCCGGCGCCTGTCTGCCGGTGCCCGACCCGGGTCAAGGCGGCGGCCACCGCGTCGTGGCGAGAGCCTCGAGGCCCCGGCTATTGCTCACTGGGACGACCCGCACCGGCGTCGCTCGACGACGTGGTCTTGCCATCGGCCACCTCGACCCAGCCGCCACCCATGGCCTGGTACAGGTTCACCGCCGTGTTGAGAACCTGGGCCTGTTGCGCCGCGAGCGCCAATTGGGACGTGAAAAGCCTCTGCTCGGCGTCCAGAACCTCGATGTAGCTCGTGTAGCCGTTCTCGTAGCGCAGCCGTGCCAGCCGCGCGTAGTCCAAGTTCGCCTCGACGTCGGCGCGCAACGCGGACAAACGCTCGAGCGACGGTGCTGCGGTCGACCAGGGCATTGTCGACGTCGGCAAACGCATTCTGGATCGACTTCTGATAGTTGAACAGCGCTTCCTGCTGTTGCGCTTCCGCCTGTTGCACCTGGCCGGCAATCGCGCCGGCGGTAAAGATGGGCGCAACGAGGCCGGCGCCGAAGCTCCACACCCCGGCGGGCCCGCTGAACAGGTTCGACAGCTGGGTGCTTGCCGATCCCAGCGCGCCGGTGAGCGAGATCGTCGGAAAATAAGCGGCGCGAGCCACGCCGATGCGCGCATTCGCGGCGGCAAGCTGCTCCTCCGCCTGGCGGATGTCCGGGCGCTGGTCGAGCAGGTCCGAGGGAAGGCCGGCGGGGACCTGCGGCAACTGCAGCTGCGTCGATGTTCCTGCCGCGCGGAATGGCACCGGGGTTACGTCCGAGCAGCACCGACAGCGGGTTCTCGGTCTGGGCGATCTGCTCGACGACGGGCGGAATCGACGCCAACGCGTCCTGGTAGAGCGATCGGTTCTGCGCGAGCTCCAGTTGCGAGACGACGCCGCCCTTGAAGCGCAACTCGAAAACTTGCAGCGAGTCGCCGCGGGACTTGGCCGTCTAGGCGCGAAATCTCGAGCTGGCGATCGAGGTTGGCCAGCGTGATGTAACTGCTGGCCACCGAGGCGACGAGCGACAGCACGACCGCGCGCTTGGCCTCCGTCGTGGCGAGCAGGTCGTCGCGCGCCGCTTCGGTCGCGCGCCGCAGCTGTCCCCACAGGTCGATCTCCCAGGACGCCGACAGGATCGCCTGGTAGCTGTTGAAGCGCGTGTCTCGTGCCCGGTCCGGATAGGTGATGAAGCTCGATTTGATGCGACGCGCGCTGTCGCGCCGCGTCGACGTTGGCGCCCACCTGCGGAAACAATTGCGAGCTGCGTGACCGCGAGCTTGCCCTGATACTCCTCGATCCGCGCCGCGGCGATGCGCACGTCCTTGTTCTCGGCCAATGCCGATGCGATCAGATCGTTCAGGACCGGATCCTGGAATTGCTCCCACCACGCGGTGCCCGAGCAGATCGCGCGCGTCGCTGACTTCGATTCGCCACGCAGCTGGCACGTCGACGGCGGGACGCACGTAGTCCGGACCGATCATGCAGCCGGACAAGGCACAGCGGCAGCAACAGGCGCGCAGCAGGCGGACGTGGAGCTTCATCTCACGCCTCCTCGCGCGGCGATGCTCCGCCTGCGGCTGGCGCGGCACCGCCGGGGTCGGATTCGGCGTCGGGCCGCTTGCCGCCGAAGCGCTCCGACATCGATTCGATGACGAAATAGAACATGGGGATGAAGAACACCGCGATAACCGTCGCGCCGAGCATGCCGCCGATGACCCCGGTGCCGATCGAATGCTTGCTGTTGGCGGCAACCCCGAGCGAGATGGCCAGCGGCACGCAGCCGAGGATGAAGGCGAGCGAGGTCATGATGATCGGTCGCAGCCGGTCCCGCGCCGCGGTCATTGCCGAGTCGAGGACCGACTTCCCCGAGTCGCGGTTGAGCACCGCGTATTCGAAGATGAGGATCGCGTTCTTCGCCGCGAGCGCGACCAGCATCGTCAGACCGATCTGGAAATAGACGTCGTTGTTGAGTCCTCGCAGCAGGATCGCCAAAAGGGCGCCGAACAGGGCGAACGGGACGGCCATCAGGACGCCGACCGGAAGCGACCATTTTTCATACTGTGCGGCGAGAATCAGGAACACCATGATCAGGCCGAACACGAACACCAGCGCCGACGCCCCGCCGGATTTCTTTTCCTCGTACGCCTGCCCGCTCCACGCGATGCCATAGCCGTCCGGCAAGCTCTGCCGCCACCGCCTCCATCGCGGCAATCGCCTGCCCCGAGCTATAGCCGGTCGCGGCGTCGGCGGTGATCTTGACGGCGGGAAAGTTGTTGAACCGGGTCACGATATCCGGTCCGGTGACATAGCTTGTCGGCACCACCGCCTTGAGCGGAATCATGTTGCCGTTCTTGCTGCGCACGTAGACCTGCTCGATGTCGTCGGGCTTGAGGCGGTAGGACGGCTCGGCCTGGACGATCACCTGCCAGAGGCGGCTGAACTTGTTGAATTGCGAGACATAGAGCGAGCCGAACATCGTCTGCATCGCCGAATAGACGTCCTCGACCGGAACGCCCAGCGTCTCGGCTTTGTCGCGATCGACGTCGACGAGCAGTTGCTGCGAAGACGCATTGAAGGTCGATGTGATGCCGGTGAGCTCCGGCCGCTGCCGCGCTTGGGCGAGGTATCCCTGAACAGCGTCCGCGATCTGCGCGCTGTTCACGTCGCCCTTGGCCTGAATCCACATCTCCATGCCGCCGGTGGTGCCGAGACCCGGGATCGACGGCGGGTTGATGGGCAGGATGATCCCTTCGCGCACCTTGGAGAATTCGCGAAAAGCCGCCTGGATGACCGCGCGGGCGTTTTGCGTGCGAAGCATTCGCCGACGAATAGCGTTCGCCGAAATCCTTGAGGCCGACGAAGAACACCGCCGCGTTGCTCTTGTCCTGATTGTCCAGCAGGCTGAACCCGTCGACGACCGCCACGCCATACGTCGCCGGGTCCTTGATGAAGAACTCCGTGGCCTTCCGGCTCGTCTCCTCGGTGCGGTCGAGGCTCGCCGCATCCGGCATGATCACCGCGCCGAGCAGATAGCCCTGATCCTCGGGTGGGAGAAATGATCCCGGGATGGTCTTCATCAGCCATGCCGCGAGGCCGATCATTCCGGCGAAAAGCAGCAGGCCGATGGCCGAGCGCTTGATGGCCAGGCGAACGACCCGAGTGTAGCCCTCGGTCATCTGCGCGAACTTGGCGTCGAACCAGCGGAAGAACCGATTCTTCTCGCCGTGGGTCGGCTTGAGCAAGAGCGCTGCCAGTGCCGGCGACAGCGTCAGCGCGACGACGCCCGAGATCACCACCGAGATGGCAATGGTGATCGCGAACTGCTTGTACAGCTGGCCCGTGATGCCGCTGAGGAAGGCGACCGGCACGAAGACCGCGCAGAGCACCATCACGATGGCGATCAGCGCGCCACCGACCTCGTCCATCGCCTTCTTGGCGGCCTCCTTCGGCGACAGGCCGAGCTTGGCCATGTTGTGCTCGACGCTCTCGATCACCACGATCGCGTCGTCGACCACGATGCCGATCGCCAGCACCATGCCGAACAGTGTCAGCATGTTGATCGAAAAGCCCAGAGCGGTCATGCCGATCGCCGTGCCGATGATGGATATAGGCACGGCGATGATCGGTATCAGCGTCGCGCGCAAACTTTGCAGAAACAGGAACACGACCAGAACGACCAGGATCAGCGCCTCGAAGAATGTGTGCACGACGGTTTCGATCGAGGCTCGAGTGAATTGTGTCGTGTCCAGCGCGATGTCGTAGGTGATGCCCTCCGGAAAGGACTTCTTCATCTCGGCCAGAGTTTCGGAGACCGCCTTCGACACCGCCAGTGCGTTTGCACCCGGCTGCTGGTACACGGATATGATCGTGGCCGGCTTGCCGTTGTAGAAGCCGCGCGTTGAATAGTCCTTCTGCCCGAGCTCGGCGCGGCCCACGTCCTTCAAACGAACGATGGCGGCACTGCCGCTTTCCGCCCGGATGATGATATTTTCGAACTCGGATGGCTCGGTGAGCCTGCCCTGCGTGGTAACGGCGAAGGACTGCTCGACCGGCTGGCCGGTCGGAGACTGACCGACGCGGCCTACGGCGAACTGCTGGTTCTGGTTGGCCACGGCCCTCTGCACGTCGGCAGCGGTGATGCCAAGCTGCGCCATGCGATCCGGCTTGAGCCAGATACGCATCGCATAGTCGGGGTTGCCGAAGATGCTGGCCTGATTGGCGCCGGGAATCCGCTTGATCGCATCGAGCAGATAGAGATTGGTATAGTTCGCGATATAGGTCTGGTCATAGCGGTTGTCCGGCGAGTACACCGCGATGACCATCATGAAGGCGGACGATTTCTTCTGCACCTGCACGCCCTGTGCCTGCACCGAAGAGGGCAGCTGCGGCAGCGCGAGATTGACCCGGTTCTGCACGTCGACCTGGGCTAGCGCGGGGTCGGTGCCAATCTCGAAATACGCCGTCAGCGTCAGGTTGCCCGAAGACGAACTGGCCGAGCTCATGTACAGCATGTGGTCCGCGCCGTTGACCTGCTGTTCGATCGGCGCGGCGACGTTGTCGGCGACCACCTCGGCGGACGCCCCCGGGTAGGTGGCGCTGACGGTGATTTGGATCGGCGTGATGTCCGGATATTGGGCGATGGGAAGGTTGAACATCGCCACCGCACCCGCGATGGTGATGACGATCGAGATCACCGACGCGAAGATCGGTCGATCGATGCAGTAGCGGGAAATCGTCATGACGCTCGCTTACTTGGCGGGAGTCGTCCCTGTGCCCGGTTTGCCCCCCGCGCCGCCTGCAGAACTATTGGCGGCCAGGGGCGAAATCTTGAGCGCGGCACCCGGAAAAACACGGATGGCGCCGTCGACGACGACTTGTTCCCCGGTCTCCAGGCCATCGTTGATGAACCAGTTGTCGCCGTTCCAGTCGCCCACATCGACGATTCGCTGCTCCGCTTTCCCTTCCTTGTCAACGACCCAGACGAAATGCGACTTGGCGCCCTGTTGCACGGCGCGTTGTGGCACCAGGATCGCGTTCGGGCGCACGGCGCCTTCGACTTCGACGCGCACAAATTGTCCCGGTCGCAGCAGAGCCTTGGGGTTGGAGAACACGGAACGCACCTGGAAGGTACCCGTATCCTTGGAAAACGACGGGTCGCTGAAGCTGACCTTGCCCTTGCTCGGGTAAATCGATCCGTCCGCCAGAATGACCTGGACGTCGTAGTCGTTGTCCTTCGGCACGCGCAACAGGCCCTTGGCCGCCTGTTCGCGAAAGCGCAGCAATTCGTTTTCCGAGATGCTGAAATTGACCCAGATCGGGTCCATCTGCGCGACATAAGTCAGCAGACTGTTCGCTGCCGAGATGTACGCGCCTTCCTGCAGCTTGGCCGAGCTCGACAGGCCTTTCAGCGGCGAGTTAATCGCGGTGTATCCCAGATTCAACTGGGCTGTCTGCACCTCGCCCTCCGCAGCCAGCACCCCGGCCCTCGCTCTTGCCTCGTTGCCGACAGCCTGATCGAGGTCCTTCTGGCTCAGGGCGTTCTGCGCCGCCAGTGGCCTGACCCGTGCAAGGTCGGCGACGGCCACGTCGAGCGCGGCTTGCTGCTGCGCCAGCTGTCCCTTGGCCGATTGCAGCGCAGCCTCGAATGGCTTGCGGTCCATCTGAAACATCGGTTGGCCTTCCTGTACGAGTTCGCCTTCCTTGTACAGGCGCTTGTCCAGAAAGCCATCGACCCGGGCGCGAATTTCGACCTCCCGCGAACTCTGCGTCTGCCCGACGAATTCGAAGCTGACTGGCGCGTCTCGTTGGGTTACAACGATGGTGGTCACGTCGACTGGCGGCCGGCCCGCCGGCGGGGCTGTTTGCTTGCCACATCCGGTTACGAGCCCGACCGCCAGCATCAGCAACAGCCCGTGGAATATTGAACCTGCCAACGCTTTCATCCGAATAGCTCCTGCGAGACTGCGGCGCGGTTGCATGAATAAGGGGCTGCGGCAAGGCACGGCCTGACTCATGCCGCATTTGAAGCCGCGGCGCAGGTTACCTCCTGCCGCGGCGCCGTCCTGGAAGGCCATCGACGGGCGAAGGATATCGGAATATGGCCCCATGTGTCGAAGAAACGCTGATACCCCCACGGCACCCTCGCTGCGCTGAGCTCAATGCGACACCCGCAACACGATGCCAGCCACGGTCATGAGCTGGTCTTCCAATTGCATCGCCTCTCCGCCGCTAAGCGAGATAGTCATGGACCACCGTGCCCAGCCCAAGCGTGAGGTCGGACAGGATGTGCATTCCGGACAGGACCTCCCGCACCGGCAGCGACGCAACTGGAGCCAGCGCATGTTCGAAGAGCTCCAGCGCAGCAGGCCCCTCCCAGGCCCCCTTCACCGTGACGTCTTCGCAGCAATAGCGCACCAGCTCGCAGATTCGCGGCGTGCTGTCGACGTGCGGGATGATCTTGAGCAGAAAATTCGGCGCCGTCAGTGCGGCGAGAACCCGATCGTGCGGCAAGGCACGGTGCTTGTAGCCCATGGTGGCACTGGCGACCTTGACCGTGCCGTAGCGCAGGATGCCCTCCAGGGTGTCCTTGTCGACTCGCAGCTCAGGCGAGGCAAGCTTCTTGGGGAAGCCCCAGATTTCCCGCCCGGCGGCAATCGGGGGCTCGCAATCGAGGAACATCGCATGAACGTAGCCGCCGGCTTCTCCCCGGTAGCGCACCGGGATCACCTGCCCGGCCTCGGTATAGTCCCCGAAGCCGGTCGAATCGGGCATCCGGATGAACTCGAACTTGACCACCGGGTCGGTCATTTCCAATGGCGCCGGAATGACGGCGGCCAATGCGTCGGGGTCGGTGCGATAGCTGATGATCAGGAATTCGCGGTTGATGAAACGATACGGCCCTGGCGGGAACGCGGGGCTGGTCAGTGGCATGGCAAACGCCCGGCGCTTCACCTCATCTTCATTCATCTGCGTGGCCTTTCGTAGCTCGTGTCCGGTAACCCATGGCGAGGCACTGCGTTAGCCTGCCCGGCCCGCCACACCCCGACGCACGACGCGCCTGTAGCCGTGGCCCGGTGCGGCTTAACTAGCTGCTCGATGCGGCGCGCTTCGCGCCCAGGGCGAGCAACAGCGCCCCTATGCACCCTGAGATCAGGGAACCGCAGAGCACACCAAGACGGACCCCCTCCATCTGCGCCTCGCCCCCTGCCTCGAACGCCAGGCCGCCGATGAACAGGCTCATGGTAAAGCCGATGCCGCAGAGGGCGGCGATTCCAAGCATTGAAAGCCAACCGGATTCCAGGGGCAGGCGCGCCAGCCGGAGCTTGATCAGTACCGCACTCACCCCGAAGACTCCGATCAGCTTGCCCAGGATGAGCCCCACCACAATACCGCGCGGAACCGGCTCGATCAGCGAGGCGATGCTGACCCCTGCCAGACTGACGCCGGCGTTGGCAAAGGCGAATATCGGTAGAACCCCGAATGCCACCCAGGGGTGCAGCTCGTGCTCCAACCGCTCCAGCGGCGAGGGCTGGTCGCGATCACCGCCCTTCAACGGAATCGCAAATGCAAGGATGACACCTGCCAGCGTCGCGTGAACCCCCGATTTCAACACGAACAGCCACAGCAACGCGCCGACGAAGGCGTATGCCGACAAGGCCCTGACCTTGAACAGGTTGAGCGCGAAGAGAGTCAGCGTGGCCACGCCGGCCAGAACCAGCATGGGCACGGAGACGGTCTCCGTGTAGATGAAGGCGATTACGAGGATGGCACCGAGATCGTCGACAATCGCGACGGCGGTAAGAAACACCTTGAGCGACAGCGGCACGCGCTTGCCCAGCAGGGAGATGATACCGAGCGCGAACGCGATGTCAGTGGCCATCGGGATGGCCCAGCCTCTGACCGCCGTCGGATTGTCCGCGTTGAGCCAAAAGTAGAGCGCCGCGGGCACCAACATGCCGCCGACCGCTGCGGCCATGGGCATGCCGATCTGTGCAACCGAGGACAGTTCCCCTTTCAATACCTCGCGCTTGATCTCGAGGCCCACCAGGAGGAAGAAGATCGCCATCAGCCCGTCGTCGATCCACAGGTGCAGCGGCTTCCCCAGTTCCAGCCCGCCGACTCGAATCTCCACCGGCAGCGACAAGAAAGTGTGATACAAGCCTGCCGCCGGCGAATTGCTGACTGCCAGGGCGAGCAGGGCCGCGGTGATCAGGACCAGCCCGCCGGCCGCCTCCAGCCTGAGGAATCTCTGGATCGATTCAAGAGTCAACCGGTACATGCCAGCTTTCTCCATGGTGCATCCCCAATGCAGGTGCCTACCATGTGCGCCGATGCTGCGGCCCAGCCGCCGCCAGTCGCTTCAGGTTACAGCATCGAACGGGTCGTCGCCCCGCTTGGTAACGAGTCCATTCCGACCTGTGTCTCGACCGGGGGGCACCGCCGGCCTGGATGCTCAGGTTAACACGGCGGCTTTGCATCCTGGTGTCCACGCCGATCGCCGGTCCTGGGACGAGTGACCGTGGCAGGTCACTCGATGCGGCAAGGTGTGGCTGCACGGTCGAACGCAACACACCTCGTCGGTGGTTCGCGGTCGCCGAGCTTCAGAACAGGATCGCAGCGAGCCTCTTGAGCAATTCTTCCAGTGGCATCATGGTGAGCGCAAGCGGCACGATCGGTGCGAGCGTTGCCACCGCGAGCTGGACTACCATGTCCTTCGTGACCGGTGCGAGTTTCATCGTCCGCACCACCTCGTAGCTGTTCGCAAGATCGGCGAGCGACTGGATGTCAGCGCTGCCCACGAACGCCTCGCCGGGCGGCGCCCCCCCGCGCAGCCATTTGGTGTCGAATTCGCGCACATAGCGCTCGGCCAGCGCTCCATATTCGCGCAGGCCGGTCCGCTTCGCCTGGGCGAGCTGAGGCGCAAACACCAGCAGAGGACCGACCACCAGCGCCAGCAGGAAGACGGCCATCGCGCCGATCTCCACCTTGAACTCGAGCAGCCCCGCGCCGAGGTAGAAGATCCGGTTGGCCAGCCAGCCCGCGAGCAGCGCGCCATGCGCCAGAGCAAGCAGGGCAAATGCATAGGCGGTCCTGGAAAGGAATCCGAGCCCGCCGACGCGGTCGGGATGGGTGGGAATCAGGCTTAACTCGATGCGCGACACCTGCCAGAGAAAGCGCGTCCAGATGAACAGCCGGAAATACCAGCGGCACAGCAGGAACTGGAATATCGGCAGGCTGACGTAGCCGTACCACATGCCCGCAAGCGACAGCTGCGAGCCCTCAGCGGACGCTGTCGCGTACCACGTTGCCGTGTCGAGCGCCAGATAGTGCCGCCACAGGACCAGGATGCCGAGCACGTATACGACGGCGATCAGCATGATCTCGGCGAGAACGGAGTTGCGCAGCCGAAATGCGGATCCGATCGCGGCATCGAACCGCGTCATCGCGTCCTCGGGAATAAGGCCGCGCTCAAGGAATACCGAGACCACGGAACGCATGCGCCGATGCACGACCAGCTCGGCGGCGATCAGGAGGGGCAGCACTAGCAGGTAGCGGACGTGGACTTCGACATCGAGCAGGAACGGCACGACACCGCTCGCGCCCAGCAAGTGCCCTTCCAGAGTCGAGAGCAGAAGCAGCGGCATCCAGGCAAAGAGCGAGATGACAACGATGCGACGGCGCACCATCATCATCGCGTCGTCGGACAGGTGCGCGCGCCTGAGCAGTTGAAACAGCGGCCCGCCCAAAACGATCGAGAAGTCCGGATCCTCGTGGAGCAAGGCGGGTCCGCCGCCCGGCGTCGCCGCGGCAGGCGTCATCTGCGGCCCCGCCCTGCCAGGGTGAGCGTCGGTCTCGAGGTCGTGACCCGAAGGTGCGGCTCGAGGATTTCGCCGCCGTGTGCACGAAGAGCAAGTGGATTCAGTTCGATACCCCTGCGGTCGATTTGCCCTGAAAATCGTCGCTTACATCAGCTGCCGAGATCTTGCGCCCGAAGTCGCCGACCAGTTGCTCCAGTCCTTCGGCACGCAGCATATCGCGCACCGTGGCGCGCGCCCCGACCAGCCGCGAGCGGTATCCCGGCTGCCTGCAGTTCCGCCTAAGGCCGCGCGCCATCCGCGAACCGGGGTTCTACCGCAAGTAGGTTCGCCGGTCCTGCCTCATCGGTCATGATTTCGTACCAGCCCATCAAGGAGCGATCTTAATGTCATGAAAGTCATATTTCGAGCCTACACGCGGTGAAAACCGACATTCTCGCGTCGGGTAGGGAGCAAGATCAACCCGTCACCGGACGCCAATGTACCAGGCCTCATTGAAGGCCTCGTGCCGCAACAGTGACCCTTTCGAGGTTAAGGTTTTATGCGGCACCAAGACTTTCGACATGGCCGATTCGATCCGCTTTGTCTTGCTCGCGTTGGAAGGCCAACCAAGCTGCCCTGTACTGTGCCACTATCACATTATTGCCTTCCTTTATTGATCTAGCGCAAACCTCGCGTCTTCTGCCAGGAAAACAATAATCAAGTACGCACCTTAAGAATGTGCCGCGCCGATCGCACCAAGGCCGCGATCGGGCAACTACGCAGATCGGGAACGCCTTACGCGGTACTACCTCTAATCAGTCCGATACCACAAGTTGCGCAAGGAGCCTATTTCATGACCAGCCAAACCGCGGGCGTAACGCCTCTGGATCACTTGTTCTCCACGTCGGCGGCACGGTTGGACCGTTGGCGCGAGCTGAATGCCAGGGCACAAGCCTGGGCCGCGCGGGCGCAAGGCGGCGAGACTCGCGGCGGGCGCGCCCCAGTGGAAGCGGCCCTCGTGGAATTGGACGCGCTCGAGGACTTTTTCGCCTATCCCGGACCGCGGTTGATGAAGGTGCTCGCCGAACGCATCAGCAGCGACGACGCGCTTGGCGTCGGCCGGCTTGTGCGCCGGATCAGTGGCGCGCTGCTGTCCGGCAGCTACCGCTACGACAGCGGTGAATGGGAGACGGCGGACGATGCCGACGACGCGGCGGCGGAGCGGTTGTCGTCCGCACTTAGCGATGGCGACAACGCTCACCGGCCGTACTTCGAGACCCTGTTCGTGACTCCGGCGCCGGCTACGAGCCGGGCGAAGGTTGCCCGGGAAATTCGCCGCCTGCGGCGCGTCGAGGACGCCATGGTCTACGAGCCGGTGCTGGTCGGCAGCGTCGAGGACGCGCTTCTCGCCACGATCATGAACGGCAAGATCGAGGCGGTGGTGATCTTTGACGGAATCCCGGTGCCCTCGCAGCACGACGTGCCGCTGGTGCACGCTCTCCTGGCTGCCCGTCACCAGCTGGACACGTCGAGCTTTGTGCCGCGCGACATCGGCGTGAAGCTCGCGCAGCTCATCAAGCGCATCCGGCCCGAGCTCGATATTTATCTGCTCACCGACCGGCAGGTGGAGAAGGTCGCTGGCGACCCGGAGGCATCGATGATCCGGCGCGTGTTCTACGAGGTCGAAGAGCTGATGGAAGTGCACCTCAACGTTCTCGAAGGCGTCGCCGACCGTTATTCCACCCCGTTTTTTGACAACCTGAAGCGCTACGCCGCCCGGCCGATCGCCACCTTCCATGCCCTGCCGATCGCCCGCGGCAAGTCGATCATGAAGTCGAACTGGATCCGCGACATGGGCGAGTTCTACGGGCAGAACCTGTTCCTCGCGGAATCGTCCGCCACCACCGGCGGCCTGGACAGCATGCTCGAGCCGACCGGCAACATCAAGGTTGCGCAGGAGAAATTCGCCCGTGCCGTGGGCTGCGGACCACGTCTTCTTCGTCACCAACGGCACCTCCACGTCCAACAAGATGGTCTATCAGGCGGTGACCGCGCCGGGCGACATCGTGATCGCCGACCGCAACTGCCACAAGTCGCACCACTACGGCATGGTGCTGTCGGGCGCCCAGCCGCTGTACGTCGAAGCCTTCCCGATGACCGAATACTCGATGTATGGCGCGGTCCCGCTGCGCACCATCAAGCAGGCGCTGCTCAATCTCAAGGCCGAGGGACGACTCGACCGGGTGAAGATGCTGACGCTCACCAACTGCACGTTCGACGGCCACGTCTACAACACCCGTCGGGTCATGGAGGAGTGCCTGGCTATCAAGCCGGACCTCATCTTCCTGTGGGACGAGGCGTGGTTCGGCTTCGCGCGCTTCTCACCGTTCCTGCGCCCGCGCACGGCCATGGGCGCGGCCGCCGCGCTCGAGGAGTGGCGGGCAAGCCCGGCCGCCATGGCGGCGTGGCAGGCGCAGGCCGCCGAGCTCGGCGAGGAACTCGACCCGAAGGACGAGCGACTGCTCAAGCGGCATCTGGTTCCGGACCCTCGCAAGATGCGCATCCGCGTCTACGAGACCGACTCGGTACACAAGTCGATGTCGGCGCTGCGCCAGGGTTCGATCGTGGCGGTCCGCGACGAGGATTACAACCACCACGTCTCGGCCTTCCGCGAAGCGGTGTTCATCCACGCCTCGACCTCGCCCAATGCGCAGATTATCGCCTCGCTCGATCTGGCCCGGCGCCAGATGGAGCTGGAGGGCTACGAGCTCGTGATGCGCGCGATCGAGATCGCGCTGGCAATCCGCCGCGCAGTGAGCGAACACCCGATCATCTCGAAATACTTCCGTGTGCTCGGCGCCGACGCCGATGGTGCCGGCCGAGTTCCGCGCCTCGGGTTTCCGCGACTTCCTCACCCCGGGAAGCACCTGGGCGACCGCGCTGAAGTCCGTGCACGACGACGAATTCTTCCTCGACCCCACGCGCATGACGCTGGTGTGCGGTACCGCCGGATACGATGGCACGGCGTTCAAGAACCTGCTGGCCGCCAAGTACAACATCCAGCTCAACAAGACCTCGCGCAACAGCGTGCTGCTTGCAGAGCAACATCAACAACACGCGCAGTGACGTCGCGCTTCTGATCAAGGTGTTGCTCGAGGTCTCGCAGGAGATCGAGGCACGACTCGCCGAGGGTGGCGAGGCCGAGCAAGCTGCATTCGCGGCGCGGGTGAAGAGCCTGATGCAAGACGTGCCTGATTTGCCGAACTTCAGCCGCTTCCATGACGGCTACCGCGACGACCCGGGCAGCATCACGCTCGAGGGCGACATGCGCAGCGCCTTCTTTGCCGCCTATGAAGAGGCTGACTGCGAGTACCTGCCGCTGATGAGCCCGAAGATCGACGAGCGGCTCAAGACGCGGACCGGAGCTGGTGTCGGCCAACTTCGTGATCCCGTATCCGCCCGGCTTCCCGATCATGGTGCCGGGGCAGGTGATCGACGCCGAGACGATCGGGTTCATGCGCAAGCTCGATGTCAAGGAAATCCACGGCTACAACGCCACGCGCGGGCTCAAGCTGATCAAGCTGTCGGCCATCGGTAAGGCACGTGGTCCTGGCGGACAAGCTGCGCCGAAGCAGACGCCGGTGCGCGCGGCCCCGGCCAAGACAGCGGCCAAGAAGGGGCGATAGCCGACGCATTCATTCACAACTCTCGCCAGTTGCCAAGCCAATGCCGATCTAGTTGCTCTTCGGCGCCATTCAAACGGAGCAGATCATGATTGACTGGTTCTTCGCTGCGCTGAAACAGTACCCGGAAATCGCGATATTTCTCGCGCTCGCCTCTCGGTTACTACTTCGGCAAGTTCACGTTCAAAGGCATCGGCCTCGGATCGGTGACCGCCACCTTGATCGCCGGCGTCGTGATCGGGCAGATCGGGATCACGATCAACCAGCCGCTCAAGGCGTTTTCGTTCCTCATGTTCCTGTTCGCCGTCGGCTACGCAGTCGGGCCGCAGTTCGTGCGCGGGATTGCCAGCACCGGCCTGCCGCAGGCGATCTTCTCGGCGGTGCAGTGCGTGTTCAGCCTGGTCGCCTGCGTGGTGATCGCAAAGGTCGCCGGCTACGACCTCGGCTACGCGGCCGGACTCTACTCGGGCTCGCAGACGATCTCCGCCGCGATGGGGCTCTCGACCGACGCCATCAACCGGCTGGGCCTGCCCGCCGATCAGGCGAAGGCGCTGCTCGACTCGATGCCGGTCGCCTACGCCGTGACCTACATGTTCGGCACCATGGGCTCGGCGATCGTGATCGCCATCATCGGCCCGAAGCTGCTGGGCATCGACCTCGTCGCTGCCTGCAAGGACTACGAGGAGAAGCATGGAGGCGGCAAGAAGGACCTGGGCGGGCCGGGCACGGCCTGGTACCGCTGGGTGCTGCGGGCGTACAAGGTACAGCCGGGCGGCAAGGCCGCGGGCCTGCGCGTCGCCGAGGCCGAGGCGATGGTGCCCGATGCGCGCGTGTTCATCCAGCGCATTCGCCGCGACGGCCAGATCATCGATGCGACTGCGGACACCGTCCTGAAGGACGGCGACGTGGTGGCAGTCGCGGGCGAGCGCGAAGTGTTGGTGAGGGTGCTGCAGAACGCGGTCGAAGTCGAGGATCGCGAGTTGCTGGCCGTGCCGGTGGAGGGCGTCGACGTACTGGTGACCAACAAGGAGGTCGACGGCAAGACGCTCGCCGATCTGGCGACGCGCCCTGCCGCGCGCGGCGTGTTCCTGCGCAAGATCACGCGCGGTGCTACCGCCACCGATATTCCCATCCTGCCGAGCACCGAGATCAATCGCGGCGACTTGCTCACCATCGTCGGCCGCACGCAGGACACCGCCGCCGCTACCAAGATGCTGGGGGTCGCGGATCGTCCGACCGACGTCACCGACATGGCGTTCGTAGGCGCCGCGATCGTGGTCGGCGGGCTGATCGGCGCGCTGGTCTTCAAGGTGGCCGGGGTGCCACTCACGCTATCGACCGCCGGCGGCGCGCTGATCGCCGGAATCATCGGTGGCTGGCTGCGCTCGGTGCGCCCATCCTTCGGGCGCATTCCGACGCCCACCGTCTGGTTCATGAATTCGGTCGGCCTCAACATCTTCATCGCCATCGTCGGCATCTCCGCCGGCCCGGGCTTCGTCAACGGCCTGAAGACGCAGGGCATTGGCCTGTTCCTGTGGGGCGCACTCGCGACCACCGTACCCCTGGTTCTGGGCATGTACATCGCCAAGTACTTGTTCCGCTTCCACGACGCGCTCAACCTCGGCATCGTTTCCGGGTCGCGCACAACGACCGCATCGCTGGGCCTGGTCTGCGACCAGGCCAAGAGCCAGATCCCGGCGCTCGGCTACACCGTCACCTACGCCGTGGGCAACACCCTGCTGACGATCTGGGGCATGGTTATGATCATGCTGCTTTCGTGAGCCGCGCGTTTTCCGGTTATTGAATCCACGAGGAGAAATCGATGGACTTAAACCTCAAGCAATACGAGAAGCTGGGCCCGTTCGAGATCAAGGATTTCCTCGCCAAGGTGGCGTCGAAGGCCGCACAGGAAGCGTCCATCAGCTACCTGAACGCTGGGCGCGGCAACCCGAACTGGGTCGCCACCGAGCCGCGCGAGGCGTTCTTCCTGCTGGGGCAGTTCGCGGTCACCGAGTGCAAGCGCGTGCTCGATCTGCCGCCGGGCGTGGGTGGCATGCCCAAGGCGACGGGCATTGCCGGCCGGCTCGATGGCTGGCTGAGCAAGCACGACGACATGCCCGGCGCGCCGTTCCTGCAGCGCATGGTGCCGTGGGCCGTGAAGAAGTTCGGCTTCGACCCCGACAAGTTCGTGCACGAGTTGGTGGATTCCATCATCGGCGACCACTACCCGGTGCCGGACCGAATGCTGGTGCACAACGAACAGGTCGTCCACGAGTATCTGCAGTGGGCGATGTGCGGTAACTCCACGGCCGAAGGGCAAGTTCAAGATCTACGCGGTCGAGGGCGGCACCGCCGCCATGTGCTATATCTTCAAGTCGCTGAAGAGCAATCGGATCATCAATCCCGGCGACACGATAGCGCTGGGCGTGCCGATCTTCACGCCGTACCTGGAGATGGCGCACCTGGAGGATTACGACCTCGATTTCGTCGAGGTGCACGCGATGCAGGAGCACCGGTTTCAGTACCCGGATGAAGAACTCAAGAAGCTCCTCGACCCGAAGATCAAGGCGTTCTTCATCGTCAACCCGGGCAACCCGTACGCCATGGCGATTTCGCCCGACACGATCAAGAAGATCGGTGCTGTGCTCAAGAAGCGCCCGGATCTGATCCTGTTGACGGACGACGTCTATGGCACGTTCGTTCCGGGCTTCCGTTCGCTGATGGGTGAGTTCCCGAAGAACACCATCGGCGTCTACTCGTACAGCAAGTATTTTGGCTGTACCGGCTGGCGCCTGGGCACGATCGCGGTTCACGAGGACAACATCTTCGACGAAATGATCGCCAAGCACCCCGAGTCCATCAAAGAAGCTGCTGGACAAGCGCTACGGCGGGCTCACGCTCGAGCCGCGCAAGCTCGCATTCATCGACCGCATCGTGGCCGATAGCCGCGACGTCGCGCTCAATCACACGGCGGGCCTGTCGCTTCCGCAACAGGTCATGATGACGCTGTTTTCGCTCGCCGAGCTGATGGACGAAAAGAAGGACTATCAGAAAGCCTGCATCGGCATCGTCAAGAAGCGGTTCGAGGCAACGGTCGAGGGGCTGGGCATCGAAGTGGGCCCGAACGAGTAACTACGACTACTACTACGGCCTGATCGATTTCGAGTTCTGGGCCCGCAAGTACCTGGGCGAGGACGTGGTCAAGTGGATGAAGGCGAACGTCCACCCGCTCGACATCGTGTTCCGGCTCGCCGAGGACCACGGCATCGTACTGCTCAACGGCGGCGGCTTTGCCGCTCCGGACTGGTCGGTGCGCATATCGTTCGCGAACCTGGACGATCATGTCTACGACGACATCGGGCGGGCAGTTCGCGCCATTGCGCGCGGCTACAGACAGTCCTATGAGGCTGCCACCGGCAAAACGGCCAAACCGCCGGCGGGCGGGAAAGCACACGGCGCGAAGCGCTAGTTTTTGTGGGAGGCTGCGTGCGTGACGACCCTGCCCTCCGAGGTGGAACCGGAATCGCCGGACCCTTGCATAGGGTTCGGCGTTCGGGCGGTCTCCCCGATCCAGCGGACCGGGTTGCCGGCGGTTGGCTACTGCGCGGTGAGTCCGATCGAGTCGGTGCTGAGCTCCTCGACCGGATTCAACCGTGAACCGGCCGCACGATCGGGGGTGGTTCCTCGTAATCGGCTTGGCTTTCATGACGGCCGCCTGTGGCCCGGCTGCGGAGTCGCCGCAACCTATCCTGGCGCCCGGTGAGTGGCACGATTTCGAGGGCTCCTGGAACGCCACCGGAACCCGGCAAACGATCTCCCTCGGCGACGATCGCCGGAGCTCGGTACTGTACCTGAGTGGCACGATGTTGCTCGCCGGCCCCGGGCGGCCCGGTGTCGGATTCCGCGCCGAGACGATAGCTTTCGTCGATAGCGCGACCGGTCTCCTGGGCCGTTCCGTCTGGACGGACGAACGCGGCGACCAGGTGTTCAGCGAGCTCAAGGGTGAGGGCACGGCGACGCGAAACCACATGGAAGGAACGTTCCTGGGCGGCACGGGCCGGTATAGCGGCGCGACGGGCTCCTACGAGTTCTCCTGGCAATACGTGATCGAGTCGGAAGATGGGTCGATCCAGGGAAGCACCGTTGGCCTCAAGGGCCGGGTTCGGGTTGCTCAGCCCACTGCGGCGAGCCCGCGGTCATGATCGCACCCCGTTTGCTCCTGAAACGCTCGGTGCCCTTCGCGATCGGGATCGGCATCTGGTTCACGCCGATCCCGGCCGGCCTCACGGCGCAGGCGTGGCACCTGTTCGCGGTCTTCGTCGCGGCTATCGCGTCCGTGCTCATTGGCGCTTTCCCGATCCTCACCGACTCGATGATCGCGGTAGGCACCGTCGTCCTCACCGGGACCATCACGCCGGCGCAGGCCTTTTCGGGCTTCGCCAATACGAGCGTGCTGCTGGTGGTGATTGCGTTCATCGTCGCGCAGGCGGTGGTGAAGTCGGGGTTGGGCCGGCGCATAAGCCTCTTGATGGTAAGCCGCTTCGGCGGCTCTCCATTGGGGCTCGCCTACAGCATCGTGCTTACCGACGCGGCTATCGCACCGGCGTTCCCGAGCAACACTGCAAGGGGCGGGGTGCTCTTCCCTATCGTACTGTCGGTGGCCAAGGGAGCGGGTTCGAACCCCGAGGATCCCGAGGGACGGCGACTCGGCGGCTTTCTCATGTTTTGCACGATGGCCAGCCTCGCGGTCTCCTCTGCCCTGTGGATGACCGCCACCTCGGGTAACCCGATCGGGGTGCAGATCGCGCAGAAATTCGGGCTCGAAATTGGATTCGGCTCATGGCTCCTCGCGTCCTGCGTACCCGCCCTGGTCGCGATCGCGATCCTGCCCCTGCTCCTCTCGAAACTCTTTCCGCCGCGCATCGCTAAGACGGCCGAAGCTCCGGCAGCGGCTCGCGCGGAACTCACCGCCATGGGCGCGATGTCGCGAGACGAATGGATCACGGCGTTGGCGTTCGTCGTCATGGTGGCTGGCTGGGTGTTCGCCGATAGGCTGAAGATCAATGTGACCAGCGTCGCATTCATGGGTTTTGGCGTATTGCTGGTGACGGGGGTGCTCACCCTGGACGACATCGCCAAGCAGGGCGATACGCTGGCAACCTTTCTCTGGCTCGCAGTCCTTTTTGCCCTGAGCGGCCAGTTGAACGAGCTGGGCTTCATGGGCTATGCGGGCGAGCGGCTGGCTTCGCACCTCGGCGGCCTGTCTTGGCCGACCCTGTACGTCACCCTGATCGTCCTGTACGTCGGCATCCACTACCTGTTCGTGAGCCAGTCTTCGCAGATACTGGCGCTGCTCGGCGTGTTTCTCGACGTGGGCATTCGCGGCGGAGTGCCCGGGCCGCTGATGGCTTACGGCCTGCTCTTTGCGAGCAGCTATTTCTCCGTGATCACCCCGCAGGGCGGAAGCCAGAACATCATCTTCGCCGCGAGCGGCTACCTCACGCAGCGCGAGCTCTACCGGCTGGGGCTCCTCACCACGCTTGCTTTCCTTGCGGTGTTCCTGCTAATCGGGACGCCGTGGGTGCTTCTGGTCACGCGTTGACCACGGCGGGTCGCTTCCCCAGCAGGCGCAATGGGCTATTTCGTACACGCGCTGCGGAACAACCCCGAGCTCGCGATCTTCCTCACGCTGGCGATTGGCTTCTTGATTGGCCGGCTCAAATTCGGGAGCTTTAGCCTGGGGATAGTCGTCGGTACTCTTCTCGCCGGTGTCTTGATCGGACAGCTCGACATCAAGGTTCCGCCCATCGTCAAGACCATCTTCTTCGATCTCTTCCTGTTTACAACCGGGTACAAGGTCGGACCGCAATTCTTTCGCGGCCTCAAGCGCGACGCCATTCCCCAGGTGGCGCTCACCGTCGTCTTGTGCGTGGCATGCCTGCTCACCGCCTTTGCATTCGCAAAGCTGCTTGGATATGACGTAGGGACGACCGCGGGTCTCCTGGCCGGGGCGTTCTCGGAGTCCACGGTCATCGGCACCGCGGGTGAAGCGATCCAGCGCCTGGCGAATCCGGATGCCGAGAAGATCGCATGGCTCAACAACATTCCGGTCGCCTATGCCGTAACCTACCTCATCGGCACCGCCAGTCTCGTCTGGTTCATTCCAACGATCGGGCCCAAGCTGATGCGGATCAACCTGCGCGAGGAAGGCGAGCGGATGCAGGCCGAGATTGCGGGCGCAGCGGAGCTCGGCCTCGGCGTCGTCTCCGGCGCCCGCTTTGTCGATATCCGCGCCTACCGGCTGACGAACCCGGAGCTAGCCGGCAAGACGGTAGCGGAACTCGAGGCTTTGCCCGAGTCCGCTCGGGTCTTCATCGTGCGGCTTCGCCATCGCGGCACGATCGTCGAACCGACCGCCGCCTCGGTCGTTCACCAGGACGACGTGGTCGCAGTAATCGCGCGCCAGGAGATCCATGTAGGGCATGGATCCAGGGCCGGTCCGGAAGTCGACGACAAGGCCCTGCTCAACATCCCGGTCGAATCACTGGACGTGGTGGTAACGCGCCGGTCCTTGATCGGGAAAAGCCTGACCGAGCTGGCCGACTTCGAGTCCTCGCGAGGCGTCTTCCTTACCAAGATCACGCGTACCGGCCAGGAAGTTCCCTTGAGCAGCATGACGCGAATCGACAGGGCCGACGTTCTGAGCCTGATCGGGCCCAAGAACGAGGTCGAGCGGGCAGTCGGCGAACTGGGCTATCCGGATCGTGCGACCACTGCAACCGACATGATCTTCGTTGGGACCGGGATCGTGCTCGGGGGCCTGGTTGGCCTGCTTTCGGTGACCGTCGCGGGCATTCCGCTGACCCTCACCGCCAGCGGGGGTGCGTTGATCATGGGGCTGGTTTTCGGCTGGCTGCGGTCGAGGTATCCGTTCTTCGGCCGCATTCCCGAGCCGGCGATCTGGATCTTCGATACCGTCGGGCTATGCATCTTTATCGGCGTTGTCGGCCTGAGCGCGGGCCCGAGCTTCATCACGGGGCTTCAGAAAACCGGCCTCAGCCTGGTCGTGGTGGGCCTCGTATCGGCTCTGCTGCCGCATACGATAGGAATCCTCTTCGGCCGCTACGTCCTGAGGATGAACCCTCTCATCGTGCTCGGCGCGTGCGCCGGTGCCGGGACGATCACCGCCGCGCTTCGCGCGGTCCAGGACGAGGCGCGCACCAGCGTTCCGGCGTTGGGTTACACTGTGCCTTACGCCGTCGGCAACATCCTCCTCACGGCATGGGGACCGGTCATCGTAGCGATGATGACCCTGGGAAAGTGAACTCGGCTAATCCCGGGCTGATCGGCGTTGCCCGGGCCCTAATCTGGAGACCGCTTCAATGCACATGAATCGACTCGAAGCAGCCAGCACGCGCGTGCGGGGCAAATGGCTCGGCGTCATTGCCATGGGCCTGGCGACTTTATTGAGCGCGCACGCCTTCGCGCAGGCTCCGGCGGCGCCGGTGGCCGCCGCGCCGCCGCCATCGGCCGAGGATCTCGCCAATCTCGTCGGCCCGATTGCCCTCTACCCGGACGACCTGGTCGCGCTCATCCTGCCGGCATCGACCAATCCATTGCAACTGGTGCAGGCGGATCGCTTTCTCGACAGGCGGAAGACCGATCCCAAGCTTCCCATCGACGACAAGTGGGACGACGCGGTCAAGTCACTGCTCAACTACCCCGACGTGGTCAAGATGATGAGCGCCGACCTTGACTGGACGAGCGCACTGGGCGAGGCGGTGGTCGCCGATCAGGGGGCGGTGATCGAGGCGGTTCAGGCCTTTCGTCGCAGGGCGAATGCGGCGGGCAACCTCAAGTCCGACGACAAGCAGGTCGTGAAGGTCGAGAAGGAAATCGTCTACATCGAGCCGGCCGATCCGCAGGTGATCTACGTGCCGCAATACAATCCGTCGGTGGTGGTCGTTCCCAGCCCGACCCCGGTGTACGGCTATTACCCCACGCCGTACCCGTCCTACTACTACCCGTATGCGCCTGGCGCCGCGCTCGCCGCCGGCGTCATCTGGGGCGCGGCGATCGGTGCAGCCTGGAGCGGCAACCGTTATGGCTGCTGCGGGGACACCAACATCAACGTCAACCGCAACACCAACACCAACATCAACCGCGGCGGGCGCCATCGCAGCTGCCCGCAGGCGGCGGCAGCGCGTGGAAATCCAACAAGCAACCGGGCCAGGTGAGCCGTTCCGTCGGCAAGTCCGGCTCATCGGCGCGAGTCGGCGACGCGCGCGCAGCGGCGGCGGGCGGGGGCGGCTTTGGCGTCCGCCGGAGGCGGCGCCGGACGGGCATCGGCCCAACCGACCAACTCGCGGCAGTGCCGCTCGAGGAGGTGCCTCAAGCAACAACGCCTTCGGGGGTTACGGCTCGGGGCGACAGGCGCAGATGGACAGCTCCCGCGGCGCGTCGAGCCGCAATTCGATGTCCGGCGCCGGTGCGCGGTCGGGCGGGGCTTCGCGTTCTCCGTCAGGTGGCGGCGCGCGTGGCGGCGGTGGCGGCGGTGGCGGGCGTGGCGGTGGCGGCGGTGGCGGGCGCGGCGGCGGCCGTCGCTGAGGGCAGGAGGAAGCTCATGCGCACATTTCTATATATCGAGGGCAAGGCACACTCCATGAACATCTTCCGTCCCTGGTCGTTCTTGCGCCGGCTGGTGCTGGCAGTCTTGGTGGCGGTTCCGCTCGCCGCAGCCGCCGACACCGCAGGAAACCTTCGCCACGCCGGAAGCGGCGGTCGATGCGCTGATGGCCGCTCTCAAGGCCGACAGCGATTCGGACATGATTGCGATCTTCGGCGCAGCGCACAAGGACCTGGTCGTCACTTCCGACCATGCGGCGTCCAGTGCCAACCGGGCAAGAATTCTGGCGGCCATGCAGACGCTTCACGTACTGCAGGAGCCAAACCCGGACCGCCGCGTGCTGGTCATCGGTGCCGAGGCATGGCCGATGCCCATTCCCATCGTGCGCTCGGGCGATCGCTGGCGTTTCGCCACCGAGGAAGGCGCAGACGAGATCGTCAATCGCCGCATCGGCGGCAACGAACTTAACGCCATCTACGTGCTGCGTGCCTACATCGACGCCCAACGCGCGTACGCAACACGTGATCGCGACGGCGACGGCGTGCTCCAGTACGCCCAGAAGCTTGGCAGCACAAAGGGCAAGCACGACGGGCTGTATTGGCCGGCCGACCCCGTGAAGGGTGAAGAAGCGAGCCCCTTCGGGCCCCTGATCGCGGAAAGCGCTGCCTACGTCAAAGGTTACGTCGAAGGCGCACCATACCGCGGTTACGACTTCAAGATCCTGACGCGCCAGGGAAAGGATGCGCCGGGCGGAGCCTACAACTACGTCATCAACGGCCGCATGATCGCTGGCTTCGCGATGGTCGCCTACCCTGCCGAGTATGGCAACACGGGTGTGATGACTTTCATCGTCAGCAACAACGGCAAGGTCTACCAGAAGGACCTCGGCAAGGAGTCCACCGCCATCGGCGCGAAGATGTCGACGTTCGACCCCGGCGCGGGATGGAAGGAAGTGGCACCCTGAAACCAACCGGTTCCCCGACACCGTTCAAGAGCAATACACCCTGGCTAGCGCCGTGGGGTTCGTGCCCGACAAACGCACCAGCATCCGGCGTGGCATCCAGGGGTGAACCTTCCTTGGCGAGCGGATGGCAGCGGACGGTCTTGCTTCATGGGCCGCGATGACCACTTCGGTTCGAGCGTCATGAGGGCCGCGCGCATCGAGCCGGTGACGCCTTCGGGGATGGTGTACGTCAGCGAAGCGTTCGCGGCGACACTCGGCGCGACCGGACAGCGACGCGCTCGAGTACATCGGCCGATTGCCGCTGGCCAAGAATTACGGCGGCTCGCGGATCTGGCGCCTGAGACACGCCGCGCTGTCGACGACACCCCTCCGACGCCAAAGCCTCCTCGCCGGGCGTAGGTCGAAGCCTGCAGGCGACCGCTCGGTCTGCGCCTGCGGCGGGCGAGTTACCGGGTATGATGGACCGGCTCGTGTCGTTCACCGCGCTGTCACGTTGCACCCAGATACTCGCTCTCGTGAAGCGCGCCCCGCTCGCCTAGGATGTCCGCCGCACCATGACCGAAAAACTCCACATCATCAGCAGCTTGGGAGAGCAAGGCATACTGCTGCCGGCGCTCGTCAACGCCGCCCTGGCGGCCAACGATCGGGCCAAGTATTACTTCACGCTGTTGCAGGCGGGAGCCGCCCACGCCGAGCACCCGGAACGGCCGGCGACGGACTTGCGACACGAACGGCTGTCCTGCGCAGTCGCCGACGAGGCCTGGGACAGCGCGGTCGCCAACAGCGCCAAAGTCGGCGAGGGCCGCTACAAGATCCCCGGGGCCCGGCGCGCGATCGCCGCCATTCTGGAGGACGTCGAGGTCATGCTCCGCCCGCTGGGCGATCACGACGGGCAGGAACTCGGGCCGCGTTTCATGCGCCTCAAGTTCGAAGCCCCGACCGCCGGCGATGACGTGCTCGCAAGCGCCGATATCGATGCGCTGACGGCCGCCAGTCGCAGCCGGGGCGACACACTGCATCTGCTGGTCATGGACGCCCACAAGGCGCTCAATTCGGTGCAGAAGGACATCGCCAGCGAAAACATCGATGGCGCCAGCGCCTACAGCCTCGAGGCGGCCGATCGGCCCCGCGTCCGCGCCTTCATGCGCGGCGTGCGGCGGACCGCGCCGCTCAAGTTCGACCATCCGGGGCTCGCCACCACGGCGACCAGGGACCACAACCGGCTGGTGCTGCAGAATGACATCGGCACGACCGACGCGCACGTGCTCGTGGTCCACGTCGAGGATCGGCGTGTCACGCTCACCTACACCGACGTTCACCTGCAGCGGCTGCTGTTCTTCCAGGGCCTGTTCAAGCGCTACGACGTCGACTGGGAAGACACGCGCTCGCGCCGCGACGATGCCCTCGAGGATGGCGTCTATCATCTGTCGGTGGGCGTCTTTACGGCCTCGAGCGACGCCGAACTCGACGATTACCTCGCCTTTCTCGGCTCGCGCCTGGTTTACCTGATCGACTGGAACCGGGCGCGCAAGCGCCTGCGAGCCCTGGTCTCGAAGGGAGAGGCAGTGGGCCTGCTCACCTGGGCGGCGGAGCATGACCACGGCCACATGGCGTTTCTCAAGGCCGGCGGCGAGCAGTTGATCTACGACGCGCTCGATTTTGCGGTCAAGGGCCAGGTCCGCTTCGGCGAGCGGCTGGACGAGATCCTCGGTGCCAAGGAAGCGACCGAATACCTGCGCTTCGTGCTCAAGACCTGTGCCGAGAGCCTGGTGCGCAACGAGCCGGAGGCGTTCATCCAGGATGCCGTGCGCGCCGAACTGTTCAACTACTTCCGCACCGGTCAGCAGCTCGTCTACGACCTGGCCGGTGAGCATGCCGCGCTGGTCGTCGAGATTGCCAGCGGCATCCGCGACAGCCTCATGCGCATGCACGACGCCGGGGCCGACGCGCTCCTGAAGCGCAACGCGCAGCGGGCCAAGGAGTGGGAGCGCCGCGCTGACGAATTGGTCAACCGGGCGCGCGCCGCCGCCAAGCACGCCGGTTCATCGGAGGCCTTCCGGGCGATCGTCGAGGCGGCCGACGACGTCGCCGACGAACTGGAGGAGGCCGCCTTCCACCTGACCCTGCTGCCCTCCGGCGCCCCCGCGCCGGCGCCGCGACCGGACCTGCAGGCATTGGGCGCATTGCTCGTCCAGGCTACCCAGGAATACGTGAAGATCGTCGAGACCGCCAGGCACGTGCGGCGCGGAGGCGCGCGCGAGGACATGCAGGACTTTCTTGACGCGACGCATCGCGTCATGGCGCTCGAGCACGAGACCGACGACGCGCAGCGCGGCATCGAGACGGCGCTTGCCGAAGACGCGACCGACTTCCGCGTGCTGCACGTGATCAACGAGACCACCCGAAACCTCGAGCACGCCGCGGACGCGATCATGCATTGCAGCCTGCGCATGCGCGATTACGTGCTCGGACAGGTCATGGTGGCCTAGAACGGCTGCCGAGCCAGGAGAAACCGTGCGCGAGCTTCAGCATCAGGTCTTGCTCATCGGCTGCGGGGCGCTGCCGGACGCGGAGCCCAGCCCCGACACGATCGGCTTCAAGGCCTACAACCTGTGGCGCATGGACCGCGCCGGCATGCCCGTGCCTCAGGCATTCGTTCTGGGCACTGCCTTCTGTCAGGAATACTTCCGCCACGACCGCACCCCGGTCAGCGGCCTGCGCGAGCTGCTGCTCGCCCGCGTCCGCGACCTGGAGCGCTCGAGCGCTCTTGCCTTTGGCAGCGCGCGCAAGCCGTTGCTGCTGTCGGTGCGCTCCGGCGCGCCGGTATCGATGCCGGGAATGCTGGAGACGGTTCTCGACATCGGAATATGCGATGCGACGGTGCCGGGATTGCTGCGCCTGACGGGGAACCCGCGGCTCGTCTGGGACAGCTACCGTCGTCTCGTGCAGTCGTTTGCGGAGGTCGTCCATCAGCTCCCGGCAAATCGCTTCGACGCGGCGCTGCAGGCGCGCATCGAGGAGGCGGGGGTGGAATCGGCGAGCGAGCTGGATTTCCAGAGCCTGCGCCTGCTCACTCGCGATTACCTCGAGCTCTTCGAAGAGCTGGTCGGACATGGCTTTCCCCAACAGCCGCTCTCCCAGCTCGAAGCGGCCGTGGCGGCGGTGTGGGCTTCCTGGGCGGCGGACAAGGCGGTCGAATACCGGCGCCTGCACCAGCTGTCCGATGACCTGGGAACCGCGGTCACGGTGCAGCGGATGGTCTACGGCAACGCCGGCGGGACGTCCGGCGCCGGCGTGGGATTCACCCGCGACCCGGCATCGGGCGAGCCCGCGCTCTACCTCGATTTCATGTTCAATGCCCAGGGCGACGACGTGGTCTCGGGACGGCTCAACGTCCCCGATGGCGATCGTCTCGGCACGGTGCTGCCGGCGGTGTTCCAGGAAGTGGTCAAGGCCGCGCGGCTGCTGGAGCAGGAATTCCGCGACATGCAGGAATTCGAGTTCACGGTGCAGGACAGCAGGCTCTACGTGCTGCAGACGCGAAGCGGCAAGCGCACCGCGTGGGCAGCGCTCAGGATGGCGGTCGATCAGGTCGACGAGGGGCTAATCGAGCCAGCGGTCGCCCTGGAGCGGCTCTCGGGCATCGACATGGCGAAGATCCAGCGCTCGCGGGTCGTGGCGGCAAGTTCCGGTGCCGCCCTCTGTCGCGCGGTCGGCGCCGGCGGCGGGGTGGCCATCGGCGAGATCGCGCTCGACCCGGAGCGTGCGCGCGCCGTGGCAGAGGGCGGCCGCGCGGCGATCCTGGTGCGCGAGAGCACGTCGACCGAGGATATCGCGGGCATCGCCTCGGCGCTCGGCATGCTGACCGCGGCCGGCAGCCGCACGGCGCACGCCGTGGTCGTGGCCCGCCAGCTCAACAAGGTATGTGTGGTCGGCTGCGACAAGCTCGGCGTCGATCTCGCCCTGCGCCGTTGCACCTTGGCCGGGCGCGCCTTCAGCGAGGGTGATGTCCTGTCGCTCGACGGCGAGACCGGAGAGGTATTCGCAGGTCCGGTCGCGGTGAGCGTCGAGAAGCCGGAGGCGCAGCTCTCCCGGGTGCAGAGCTGGCGCGAGCCGCGCCAGGCTGCCTGACCCGACCGCCTGCGAAGGGCAAGCTGCGCCCGCGGGTGCCCAACGCCTGCCCCCCAAAATCAAAAAATGGCTGCCTCGCCTTCCGTTTCACCCCGGAGTCGAGCGCATTTTTGCCGCGGCGCCGGCGGTTACGTCCCGGCCGCAAAACCGCCGTCACAAATCCTCCGTAGCTTTGTCATTTTCCGACCCAAGATGGAGGACGCATGGCGCTACCGACCATCCTGCGCGCGCGCCGGCCGAACGCTCAGCCGGATCCGGGTGCCGAAGGATTCTGTCTCAATCCCGACCTCATCCGCGCCGTTCTGGTCCACGCCAAGCCGCTCGGGCACCACGAGGCTCCGGAAACGCTCAATCTGGGCTTCGGCTTCCTCTACTACGCGCTGGCGCGCACCCTGCGCCCCAAGCACGTCGTGGTCATCGGCTCCGGATTCGGCTTCAGCGTGGTTTGCCTCGCGCTCGGGCTGCGCGACAACGCCAAGGGGCAGCTCAGCTTCGTCGATCCGTCCTACTCGGTGCTGACCGACGGCCCGTTCAAGACCGTCGGCGGCACGTCGCAATGGGATGAACCGGAAAAGGTCAAGCGCCACTTCGCCCGCTTCGGCGTCGACGCACCTGCTGCACCCACTATCGCCAGCGCAGCGACGAATTCTTCGCCCGCTACGCGGCCTCGGCGCTGCCGGAGATCGATCTGGCCTTCATCGACGGCAGCCACGCCTACGAGGACGTCAGGCAGGACTTCGTCTCGACGGTGCGGCACGCGCACAAGAACGCCTACGTGCTGCTGCACGACACCAACATCTACGTGCGCGAGCTGGTGCGGCACGCGGGGGTCAAACGCTGGCTCAAGGAGGTCAAGCGCGGCGAAGGAGCTTTTCGAGTTCGTCGATTTCCCGTTCTCCTCCGGCGTGGCGATCGTGCGCGTACTGGAGAACGATGCATGGCGATTCCTGGATCCGGCCAAGTCGTCCTGAGCGTCGGCGCTCGTCGCGGCCGCCGGAGTACCTGTTCTGGCGCTACGTCTGGTTCTGGCGCAATCCGCCGCGCACGCCGCCGGCGCAGGGAGGGCCTGCTGGCCGCCGCCGACGGCACGGTCGTCTACGTGAAGAAGTTCACCGAGGCCGACGAGGTCATCAGCGTCAAGCGCGGGCTCGCTGCCAGGCTCGTCGATATCACGCGCGAAGACTCTGCCGCTGCCGAAGCTGCTCATCGGCGTCTTCATGAGCCCGTTCGACGTGCATTACAACCGCGCCCCGCTGTCCGGAACGGTCGAGTTTGTCCGCCACCATCCCGGCCACGGGCGGAACCTGGACATGGGCGCGATGCACCGGCGCGTGCTCGCCCGGCGCGATCCGTACTACGGAGGCAGCGCGCACGTCGTTCAGAACGAACGCACCGTGACCAAGATCAACGGCACGCTCAAGGGCTCCACCGGCGTCGTGCTACGTCGTGCAGATTGCGGCCAAGACCGTTGCCGGGATCGACAGCTACGTCAAGACCGGTGACAGCGTGGAGCGGGGCGCGATATTCGGCATGATCCGCATCGGCTCCCAGGTCGATATCGTCGTGCCGTGGCGCGACGACCTGCGGGTATGGGTTGAGCCGGGCGATCGGGTCCGCGCCGGCGAGACGCTGCTCGTCGACTGACCGAGCATGAGCGCGGACGGTTCGAATCGTCCTTCCCCGCGCCGGCTCACGGCGGGGTCGCCTGCTGCACGAGGGGCGCGAGCGCTATGGCGCGCCCGATCGGACTTACCTTGCCGACTGCAGCGCGGCGCGCGTACGGCGGACCGCGAAGAGTGCGAGATAATCGGTCATCGCGCGCCCCGGTCTTCAGGCGCGCGAGCTCGGCTTCGTATACCCTCCGTACGATCGGCAAGGGGTAATGCATCTGCTGAGCGATGCTGGCAATCGCATCTTCGCTATTCGCCTCACCAGTTCGTTCGGTGATTTCGGCCATTGTGTGGCTCCAGAGTGGAGACGGGGAATTGGATGCTCGGTGCAGGTTTGCGGCAGCGGCGCAGACACTCGCCCTTGTGCCGGCGAATGCCGCCCATTGTGCCGCAGCTGCACCGCGCAAAGGACAGTTCGCGGTTCTTTGATCCGGCGCGACGGGACTGGTTCCGGGCGGATTTTTTCGATTCCCAGGTAGGACCTTGCAACAGGAATTTACATTGAACTGGAAGAATTGCGGTGTAACTCGATGTTGCCTCTTCATCCGAACCCGAAGCGCGATCACGCCCGGCTGCCCGGGCGACTGACACGCGCCTTAGATCCCCATGCCGCCCCCAAAAAAAGCTACCCCGGCCCTACGCCGTTCGGGCCTCGCGCACGCACGGCCGCGGCGTATTCGCCACGCGAACGATTCGCAAGGGAGCGCGCATCATCGAATACCGTGGCGCTCGCCTGCCGCGCGATGTCGCCGACGAACGGCCGTCGAGCGACCCGGCCGACTCGTACCACACCATGCTCTTCGAGCTCGACGACGGCACGGTGATCGATGCCAGCCTGCGCGGCAACGCCGCCCGATGGATCAATCACGGCTGCAACCCCAATTGCGAGGCGAAGGAAGACAAAGACGGCCGCGTGTTCATCTTCGCCAAGCGCAGCATTCGCGCCGGCGAGGAGCTGCGCTACGACTATTGCCTCGGCTACGAAGGCCGGTTGACCCGCGCGGCGAACGCGCATTCGCCTGCCACTGCGGTGCCCCGCGCTGCCGGGGCACGATGCTCGCGCGGCGCCGCTCCGGCAAGCGCTAGGCGCTGCGCCGGGGGTCGACCGCTCGCCTGGCGGCGGTCGCTCTTGATCTCGATCAAGGCCCGCCGCCCGCGGCAACGGTACCTTCTGTCCAAGCAAGGATCACAACGGAACTGCGTCATGTTCTCCGGCATACTCAGCCTGCCATGGTGGGGCGACCTGGCCGTCGCGCTGCTGCTCACCCATGTCACGATCGTCTCCGTGACGCTGTTCCTGCACCGGCACCAGGCACACCGGGCGCTCGACCTGCACCCGGCGCTCAGCCACTTCTTCCGCCTCTGGCTCTGGCTGACGACGGGCATGGTGACCCGGGAGTGGGCCGCCGTGCACCGCAAGCACCACGCCAAATGCGAAACAGCGGACGACCCGCACAGCCCGCAGATCTTCGGCATCAACCGGGTGCTGTGGCTGGGCGTGTTCCTGTACGTGAAGGAAGCCAGGAAGGCCGAGACCATCGAGCGCTACGGACAAGGCACGCCCGACGACTGGCTCGAACGCAATGTCTATTCCCGGTTTCAGGTCGTCGGGCTCACGCTCATGGCCGCGTCCGACATCGTCCTCTTCGGCCCGGTCCCGGGGCTGCTCATTTTTATCACCCAGGTCGTGTGGATCCCTTTCTGGGCCGCCGGGGTGATCAACGGCATCGGCCACTATTGGGGCTACCGCAACTGGTCGACCCCCGACGCCAGCACCAACATCATCCCTTTCGGCGTGCTGATCGGCGGCGAGGAGTTGCACAACAATCACCACGCCTACCCGACGTCGGCAAAGCTGTCGATGAAATGGTACGAGGTGGACATCGGCTGGCTCTACATCCGGCTGTTCGGCGCGATCGGTCTCGCAAGGGTCAAGCACACCGCGCCGACACCCCGGCTGGCCGACGCCAAGCCGGTTGTCGACCGGCAGACGCTGCAGGCGATCGTTGCCTGCCGTTACGCCGTGTTGGCGCAATACGGCCGCTCTTTGCAGCGCGCCTATCGCGACGAACTCGCCAAGCTCCGAAGCTCGGCGCCGCATGACGCGATTGCGCTGCAGACGGTCGAACCCTGGCTCAATCGCGACCAGAGGCTGTTGCGCGAGTACGAGCGCGAGCGGCTCTCCGAGCTGTTGCCGAAATCGCAGGCCCTGCAGACGATGTACGCGATGCGCCACGAGCTCACCGCGCTGTGGGAACGCTCGATGGCGACGCGCGAACAACTCGTCGCCCAGCTGCAGGACTGGTGCCGCCGCGCCGAGACCAGCCAGATCAAGCCGCTGGCCGAATTCTCCCGCCAGCTGCGCTGCTATGCCTGACCGGGACGCTCGCGCGCGCTCGCAGCCAACCACGTCTTGAGTTGCGCGTAGACCTCGGTTCGGCTGAGCAGATCAAGGTGATTCGTGCCGTAGGCGATCCACCTTCGCGACTCGGGAAAGGTCAGGGCGAGCCTCGGATTCGGATGCTCTCCGAGCGCGCTGGCCAAAGGCACGATGCCGTCGCCGAGCAGGCGACTACCGAGATCGCCCGCTTTCCTGCCCGTGGTCGCGGCCATCGCGTAGCACGCGACGCCTTCCGGTAGCGGCACCGCCACGCGCGGGTCGCCGCCAGGCGCGAAGCGATCGCGACGCTTCCAATCCCGGTCGACCAGATTTCCGAATCGCAAATCGGTGATGCCGGCGCTGCGGATCTTGCCCAGGCGAGCCAATGGGGCGGTGTATGCGCTCGCGCTGAGCAACATGTCGACCCAGTTGCCGCCCCGCTCGAGCGGCGCTCCGTGATGCGGCGTGCCCAAGAATACGAGCTTGTCGACACGCCGCAACCAGGCGTGCCGCGCCTCGGCGGCGTGATGGCAGGCACTGCGCGCGACCAACCCGCCCATGCTGTGCCCGATGAGCACGATTTCGGTCAACGCAAGCGGCCAGAGTTCTACCACGGTCTCGAGCAATTCGGCGAACGCCCGCCCGTTGGTGGAGATATGCAGGCCGCTGTTGTAATGCAGGTAGACCGGGGTGTACGCGAGCTCGCGCGCCAGCGCGGCGCCGTGATCATGTCCCTTCCGCCTCCATTGGATATCGTTCATGCACAAGCCGTGCAGCAGCACCAGCAACTTGTCGCTCGCCTGGGGGATCGCTGCGCAGAGTTCCCGGCGCAGATCGGGCAAGGCGACGCCGCCGCGGCGCAGGCGCATGGTGATGGCCAATGGATTGTTCGACGCCGCCAGGTAGTCGCCGAGCAAGCCGTTCAGGGCGGCGAGCAGTGCCTCGCGCCCAGGCCAGTTGCTGCGCTCGCCGAGCAACGGCTCCAGCCGCCCCAGCAGCCGGTCGAGACCGTGCCCGATCAAGCCGATCACGCCGCGGATGCTGAGGTAGACCAGGCCCGTGATTCCCGTCGTCCGGCCCTGCCCCGGTCTGGCGATGATGCGCGGGACGCTGGCGATGTTGTAGTGCATTGCCTCGACCAGGTCGACCACGCCGGCGATGGCATCGAAAGTCAACCGATTGACCCCACGCAGGTCGGCAGCGTGCAGGCGGAGCTTCCTGACCATGGCGGTGATTGTAATCGCAGGCCGGCGATTCGAACCGGCTTGCAGCCCACCGGCCGCCCCTGCCGCGTTCCACATCGGGCTTCTGCTGTACAATCAATGCGTTCTACGCGCCTGATCCATGGCGCGGAGCGCAGGGAAACCGGCACGGCGCAGATAATCCCCCGACGCGTCGCGAGCGGCTTGTCAATCAGTCGGTATCGGACCCATCTCGGCGTGCTCATATGCTGGCGACCGCGGGAGTGAAACCGGCACGCGCCCGGCCTGCGACCGAACCCGCGGCGATCCGGCAGCGGATTCGATCGGGAGCCTTCAGCGGCCATACCTCCGGCCTCGCGCCGGGGCATGTGCAAGGCAACGTCGTCATCCTGCCCGCCGACGAGGCATACGAGTTTCTCCTCTTTTGCCAGCGCAATCCCAGGCCTTGCCCCCTGCTCGCCGTCTCCGCCCCGGGCGAAACGGCGCTGCCGACGCTCGGCGCCGACATCGACATCCGAACCGACCTTCCGCGCTACCGGGTCTGGCGCCACGGCACGCTGGTCGACGAACCCACGCAGATCGGCAGTCAGTGGCGCGACGACCTGGTTACCTTCGTCATCGGCTGCTCGTTCTCCTTCGAGCAGGCCTTGATCGACGCCGGGGTTCTCTCTGCGGCACGTCGAGCTCGGGCTCAACGTCGCCATGTACCGGACTTCCATCGCCACCCGGGCCGCGGGGCGGTTCCACGGGCCGCTGGTCGTGTCGATGCGGCCATTGACACCGGCCGATGCGATTCGGGCGGTTCAGATCACCTCACGCTTCGCGGCAGTGCATGGCGCGCCGGTGCATATCGGCAAGCCGGAGCTGATAGGCATCGACGACCTTGCGCGGCCCGACTATGGCGACGCGATCGCGGTGGCGGCCGATGAGCTGCCCGTGTTCTGGGCCTGCGGGGTGACGCCGCAGGCGGTCGTTGCCGCGGCGCGCCCGGCATTCTGCATCACCCATGCGCCCGGCTGCATGCTGCTCACCGACCGGCTCAATCATGAACTGGCCTCGTCGTGAGGCGGACCGCCGCGCTGCCCGGAGCGGCGGCATCGATCTGATCTTCAATCAAGGAGCACGCTGATGAAACGTCTTTGGCACTGGTTCGCGCTTGCCCTGGCGCTGTTGCTGCTGCGGCCGGCATTGGCGCAGGAAGAGATCCGGATCGGCGCGATCTATCCGCTCACCGGGGCTGCGGCCTCGACCGGCCTGGAGATGAAGAACGCCCTGGAACTTGCGGCCGACCTCATCAACAACGGCACCAGGGGGCTCAATCTGCCGCTGACGACCAGCGGCGGCCTGCCCAACCTGAAGGGGGCCAAGATCAAGCTCATCTTCGGCGACCACCAGGGCAACCCGCAAACCGGCGCCACCGAAGCCGAACGGCTTATCTCGCAGGAGAAGGTCGTCGCCCTGATCGGCTGCTACTTCAGCAACGTGACCAATACCGCCAGCCAGGTCGCCGAACGCAACGGCATTCCGTTCCTGAATCCCGAGTCGTCCTCGGCCACGCTCACCCAGAGGAACTTCAAGTGGTTCTTCCGCACCACGCCGCATGACGAGCTGTTCGTCGCCAATTTCTTCGAGTTTCTGAAGGATGTCGAGAAGAAGAAGAACATCTCGGTCAAGCGCATCGCGCTGTTCAACGAGAACACCCTGTTCGGCACCGAGACGACCAAGATCGAGGAAAGGCTTGCCGGGGAGCAGAAGTATCCAATCGTCGAGAAGATCCTCTACCCCGCCAAGAGCACGCAGCTCACCACGGAAGTGCAGCGCATCAAGGCCGCCAACCCGGACCTGATCCTGCAGTCGTCGTACCTGGGCGATGCGATCCTGTCGGTCAAGACCTACAAGGAACTGGGTGTCTCGCCGGACGCGCTGCTCGCCAACGACGCAGGGTTCAACGACTCGGAATTCCTCAAGACGCTGGGCAAGGACGGCGAGTACATCCTGAGCCGCGAAGTCTGGGCCCTCGACCTGACCAGCAAGAACCCCCTGGTGAAGCAGATCAACGATCTGTATTTCGACCGTTACCAGACAAACTTCAATGGCAACTCAGCCCGAAGCTTCACCGGTCTGATGGCCCTGGCGGAGGCCATCAACCGCGCCGGTAGCACCAAGCCCGAAGCCATTCAGAAGGCACTCTCCGAGACCAACATCCCGGGCAGCAAGCTCATCATGCCGTGGAAGGGGATCAAGTTCGACGCCACGGGCCAGAATACGCTGGGCAGCGGCATCATCGTTCAGGTGCAGGACGGAAAGTACGTGACGGTCTGGCCGTTCGACATGGCCTCGAAGGACGTCATCTGGCCCATGCCGAAGTGGGACCAGCGCAAGTAGTCTGCGCTCGATTGCGCGCTGGCTCGCCGCCGGGCCGGCGCCGGGCCGCGCGCGACCGGGCGCGCGTCGGGTTGACGCGGGACTTGAGCCAGCGAAAGCGCTAGGACATGGGCGCCTCTTTCGACATCCTGCTGCAGACCCTGCTGTCGGGAGTGCTGATCGGGCTCATCTACGCCCTGGTCGCGGTGGGGCTGACCATGATCTTCGGGGTCATGGACATCGTCAATTTCGCCCACGGCGAGTTTCTGATGCTCGGCATGTACGCGAGCTTCTGGGGCTTCGCGCTATGGGCGCTCGACCCTATGTTCACGCTGCCGTTCACCGCGCTGCTGCTGTTCGCGCTCGGCGCGACCGTCTACCACCTCGTGATCCGGCGCATCATCCGTGCCCCGATGCTGTCGCAGATCTTCACCACCTTCGGCCTGATGATCCTGTTTCGCGGCCTCGCCCAGTTCCTGTGGAAGCCGGATTTCCGCAGCATCAATCACAGCATCGTCGAGGGCAAGGTGGCCTTCGCCGGGCTGCAGTTCGGGCTGCCGCAACTCGTCGCCGCCGCCGGCGCCATCGTCGTGACCGGCCTGGTGTGGTGGTTTCTGCACCGCACGCGGGTCGGCGCGGCGCTCGAGGCAACCGCCGCCGACAAGGAGGCGGCGGCGTTGATGGGGATCGACGTGCAGCGGATGTTCGCGCTCGCCTGGGGCATCGGCGCAGGGTGCGCCGGCATTGCCGGCGCGTTGCTGTCGACGTTCTTTCCGATCTTTCCGGAGGTCGGCGCGAACTTCATCCTGGTGGCTTTCGTCACCGTCGCACTGGGAGGATTCGGCAGCGTCGCGGGCGCGTTCTGGGCGGGAATCATCGTCGGCATGGTCGAGGTGCTGGGCGGCTTTCTGGTCGGGCCGCAGTACAAATTGGCGCTCGTTCTCGGGCTGTATCTTCTAGTGGTGCTGTTGCGCCCTCAGGGGCTGCTCGGACGCGCCTGAAGGCGCGTCCGTTGCGCCCCGGATTTGCGCCTCCCGGTGCCGCCCGCGATGCCGCAGCCCCTGCCCGCAGCCGAGACGCCCATGGCGCGTCGCTACGCGGCCGGCAGACGCGCCGCGCTCTTCGCGCTCCTCGCGTTGGCCGTCGCCCTGCCCTCCCTGGTCACCAATGCCAGCGAGCTCAACTACGCCATCCTCGTGCTCATGATCGCGCAGGCCGGCGTGGCCTGGAACATCCTCGGCGGCTACGCCGGGCAGGTGTCGCTGGGACACGCCGCCTTCTATGGCATCGGCGCCTACACCTCGACCCAGCTGCTGCTGCAATACAACCTCTCGCCCTGGCTCGGCATGGTCGCAGGCGGGTTCGTGGCCATGCTGTTCGCGCTGGCGATCGGCTGGCCGTGCTTCCGTCTCAAGGGCCACTATTTCGCCATGGCGACCATCGCGGTCGCCGAAATCCTGCAGATCGTGGTCACCAACTGGGACTGGCTCGGCGGCGCGGTCGGGCTCTCGCTGCCGGTGGCCGAAGCCGGCTGGCGGGGATTCGTATTCAACAAGTCCAACGTGCCGTATTACTACATCATGCTGGGGCTGCTGCTCCTCACCCTGGGCGTGAGCCTGCTCATCGAGCGCAGCTTCCTCGGCTACTACTTTCGCGCCATCAAGGACGAGCCGGATGCGGCGCGCAGCGTCGGCATCGACCTCACCCAATACAAGCTGATCGCCATCGCCAGCAGCAGCTTCCTGACGGCGATCGGCGGCACGTTCTACGCCCAGAAGGAGCTGTTCATCGACCCGGGTTCGACCATGGCGACCTCGCTTTCGATCAAGATCGCGCTGGTGGCGATCCTGGGCGGGGTCGGCAGCCTGGGCGGACCGGTGGTCGGCGCGGTGATACTGACCGCCATCGAGGAATCGACGCGGGCCCTGTTTGGCGGCACCGGTCGCGGCACCGACCTTATCATCTACGCTCTGCTGATCATCGGCGTCGCCGTCTACTATCCCGGCGGGGTCACCGGCTGGTGGCGTGAATTGGAACGCCGCTCTTTCGGCTCCATGGCGGAGCGCAACGCAAGGGCCGGCCCGTGACCGCGCCCCTGCTCGAGGTGCGCGGCCTGGGCAAGCGCTTCGGCGGCCTGAGCGCCAACGAGGACATCAGCTTCGCCGTGGACCGGGGCGAAATCGTCGGCCTGATCGGCCCCAACGGGGCGGGAAAGACGACGCTTTTCAACTGCCTCGCCGGCTTCCACGCGCCCAGCGCCGGGAGCATCGAGTTCGAGGGCGAGGCCTTGGTGCAGCTTACGCCCGAAGGGGCCGCGCGGCGGGGCATCGCGCGGACCTTTCAGATCGTGCGCACATTCGCGTCGATGACCGCGTGCGACAACGCCATGGTCGGGGCGATGCTGCATACCAAGGTCGTCGCCCAGGCGCGTGTGCGCGCGCTTGACGCGCTCGCGTTCGTCGGCCTGGACCGGCGCGCCGCCGCCATCGCCGGAACGATGACCGTGGCCGAGCAACGACGGCTCGAAATCGCCCGCGCACTCGCGACCGGGCCGAAGCTGCTGTTGCTCGACGAAGTCATGGCCGGACTCAATCCGGCCGAGGTGCACGAGGCAGTCGATCTGGTCTTGCGCATCCGCAGCGGCGGCATCGCCTGCGTCATCGTCGAACACGTCATGGAGGCGATCATGCCGATCGCCGATCGCATCGTCGTGCTCGACGCCGGGCGCAAGATCGCCGACGGTCCGCCGGATGCGATCGCGCGCGACCCCGCGGTGCTCGCGGCGTATCTGGGTGCCTGAAAATGCTCTGCGTCGAACGCATCCGGGTCAGCTACGCTCGCGTGCCGGCGCTGCATGAGGTCAGCCTGTCGGTCAAGCGCGGCCAGATCGTCGCCCTCGTCGGCGGCAATGGCAACGGCAAGTCCACGACGCTGCGCGCCATTGCCGGGCTCAACCGCCTCGATGCCGGGCGCATCGTCCTCTCCGGGCGCGACATCGGCACGCTGCCGGCGCACGAGCGCGTGCGGCAAGGCATTTCCCTGGTGCCGGAGGGCCGGCGCCTGTTCGCGCGCCTCACCGCCGAGCGCAACCTCGAGCTCGGCGCCTACACGCAGGCGGATGCCTCGGGGGTCGCTGCGACCATGGAGCAGGTGTTCACGCTGTTTCCGATCCTCAAGGAGCGGCGAGGACAGCTGGCCGGAACGATGAGCGGCGGCGAGCAGCAGATGCTCGCCATCGGCCGCGGATTGATGGCGCGCCCGCAGCTGCTGCTGCTCGATGAGCCCTCCTGGGGAATCGCGCCCAAGCTCGTCACCAGGATTCTCGACACCATCGTCGCGATCAATGCCGCGGGAGTGAGCATTCTACTGGTCGAGCAGAACCTGCACCGCGCGCTGGCCATCGCGCACAAGGCGTATGTAATCCAGACCGGTCGCATCGTGCTCGAAGGGTCCGGTCAGGACTTGCTGCACAGCGACCTGGTCAAGGAGGCGTATCTGGGCGGCTAGGTCCGGTGCCGCTTACCTGTCGCCGGGAGGTCGAGACCGAAGCACCGGCGATCAGGTCATGAAGCCCAGGTCGCTGCTCGGAAATGCCGCGACGTTGGGGAACACCTTGGCAAGCGCCGTCGGTGCCACGCCGAACCACTTGGCCAGCGTCGCCCCGTACTGGTCGACCGCGTAGGTCGGCAACCACCGCCCTCTGTCTTCGGCGTCGCTCGGACCGCCCAGGACGAGCTGCGGATACGGCCCCACCATATTGCCGCCATTGACCGCGTCGCCGATGATGAAGTGGTGGTTGCCCCACGCATGATCGGTACCGCCTCCGGACGAGGGCTGAAAGGTGCGATTGAAATCGGACAGCGTGAACGTGGTGACCTGGTTGCCGGCGCCGACCGCGACGGTCGCCTCGTAGAACGCCTTGAGGGCCGGAGACAGGTCTGCGAGCAGCGCCTGCTGGCGGTTGAGCTGGTCGTTGTGGGTATCAAAACTGCCGAGCTGCACGAAGAACACCTGGCGCATGGCCCCGGTGGCCTGACGCGCCGCGATCATCTTCGCCACCTGGTGCAACTGGCTGGCTATGTTGCTGCTGAGCCCGGCGAAGATCGGATCGACCAGGGGCGAGCTCGCCGAGAGGATGGGATTCACCGTCGTCGAAAGGGCGAGCGCCTGGTTGCCAATAGCGTTCAACGCCGTCACGAAGTCGTTGCTCGACGCCTGGCCGAGAAGCTGCTCGACGGCCGAGAGCCGCTCGTTGGCAAGCGTGGAGCCGTAATATCCCTGCAAGGCGAAGCTGCCGGCGACGGGAATGGACAAGGGCATGGTCGACGCGCCGTTGGTAAACAGCACCGTACCATCCAGCGAGGTGAGCACGGGGAAGCCGGAGCCGTTGAGCGCGGCGAGTTGATCGGCCATGCGCCCGCCCCAGCCGGTCTGCGACGGAGCGGTCGATATGGAGCTCTGCCATTGCGCCTGCTGATCGGCGTGCGAATACAGGGAAACTGGCTGGATTCCCGCCTTGTACTGGGCCTGCGTGGTCGGCTCGGTGAGCGTGCCGACGTTGGCGAGGATGGCGAGCTTGCGCTGAGCGAAGAGCGTCTGCAGCTCCGGGAGCGCGGGGTGGAGCCCGTAAGGCATGCCGACGTTCACCGGTTCGATGGGCAGCAGCGCAGACTGAGCGAGCTGCACGCCGGACGCCGCCGTCCGCACTTTGGCGTAGGCAGCGTAGCCGGCGGAATCGAGCGGAATGATGGTGTTGTTGCCATCGTTGCCGCCGAACATGAATACGCACACCAGGGCCTTGTAGCTCGAGGCGGCTGCGCTCTGGGCCTTGGCCGACGCAACCAGGTTGACCAAGTCGAGGCGCGAGGCGAGACCGATCGACGAGAGCGCCACTGCGCTGCGCAGGAACGAGCGGCGCGACGGTTGCCATGGTTGGTCCATTTCAGCGCTCCACTTGATATTGGGGTGAGGTGATCGCGAGGTAAAAGGCGGTCTTGGCCCGGGTCAGCGGATCCGATGCGGGGATCTGGCCGACGGCCGTCGACAGCGTCGCCTGCATCGCCGTCGGCATGGTGCCGTGCATCAGGAGGCCGTTGAGCTCCGCCACCAGGCTTGCCGGATTGGCCGCCAGACTCTGCAGCGTCGACCAGTTTGGCTGCGTGCCGGTGGCACCCGGAAGCGTCGCCAGCGGCGCGATGGTGCCGAAGGCGAAGCCATTGGCAAAGTTATAGCGGTTGATCATGGTGCTGGCGTCCTGGAGGGCAAATTCCGGACCGAGCAGCGTCGTCCCGGGCACCACGTAATCGGGCGGGTAGTAGTTGAATACCGACGGGGAATTGAACAGGTCCTGGCCCAGGTTTCTCGCCTGCTGCATGAAGTAGACCCCGTCCGACTCCGTCCCCAGCGCGCGGGCGGCCCCGGTCAGGAAGAGCACGGGCTCGCGCAGCTTGCCGTAGCCTGCATCGGTCTTCGCGTCGCCGCGCGCTTCCGGGTCGGTCAGGATCGCGGTGATGACCGCCTTCAGGTTGCCCCGGACCCCGCTGCCGTCGTTGGCGAACACCGCGCTCACGCGGGCCACGTACTGCGGCGACGGATTGCCGGTCACCAGTTTCTGGATCAACTGCTTGCCGATGAACGGGCCGACGTTGGGATGCTGCGCGATGTTGTGCATGGCGAACGCGAGGTCGCTCGCCATTGGCTTGCCCGCGGCGTCCACCGTGCCCTCGAGCAGGGTCTTGGCGCCAGAGTCGTGATTGGCCGGCACGCCGACCATGCTGCCGAGGAAGTACTTCGGATTGTGGCTGCCCTGCACCGCCCCCGGCATGAGGGGGTAGGTCCAGCCGGTGAAGAGCGTCGCGAAGCCTGCGACCGTGTCCTGGGTGTAGGTCGCGATCGGAGCCCCTTGGGCATCGAGCAGCAGCGAGCCATCCTCGTTTAATTCCCATACGCCGACCGAAAACAGCTGCATGACCTCGCGCGCGTAATTCTCGTTGGGCTGCACCGAGCCCGCGGCCTTGTTGTTGTTGACCATGTTCAGGTAGTCGCCCATCACCGGCGAGAGCGTGACCTTGGTCAGCAAGTCCTCGAAGTTGCCGAATGCGTTATCCAGCAGAAGCTGCTGGTATGCGGCCATGCCGTAGACCGCGTTGATGTCCACGCCGGAGGTCACGAAAATCTGCGACAGGGCGAATGCCACGCGTTGGCGCAGCTGGTCGGGCTTGGTCAGGGCGTTGACGAAGAATGCGTTCTGCAGCAGGAACAGCGAGTAGTTGTCGCGCAGGCAGTTCGGGTTGCTGCTGGTCGCGCAGAAGGTGGTGGCGCCCGGCGGCGCATACGGAAAGGCGGGATATCGAGATTCGGGGGCGGCGAACTGCTCGTTGAGCCACGCCGTCACGCCTTCCGCCTGCACGTGCGCGACCAGGGCATCGGTCGGCCCGAAGGTCGTCTGCTCCAGCAGGCGCGTCGCGTCCGCCTGATCCATGAGCGGTGCGGCGCCGGCGGGGGCCATCGTCGACAGCGCCAGGCCGCCGACCGCGACCGCCCGCAGCCATCCTGCAAATTGTCCCGTGGGCCGCGCCGGATGCGCCTTGCGCCCGGCAGGCCGACCCGGTGGGCGACGCGTTGCAGCACCTGCCGATGTAGCATTCATACCTCATCCTCCATGGGTGCCGCCGGCTAATCAGGCGGCGGCATCAGGCTGCATGCTCGACAACGAAACCGCTGCGACACGCTCGAAACGCGTAGACCCACGGGACCGGGCGCATGGATGGCAAAACGGGACAGTTCGCGCCGGCGATGACAACGAAATTGTAAGAATGTGTGAATTGCAGCGCGGTAACGGCCGGCCGGACGGCCCTGGAGGCGGGCGATGAGCGCGATGCCCGGAGCGCAGAGGCGCGAATTCGGTCCCTGGAATCCGGGGATCGAATCGCCGGTGCCGGAGCGGCTGCGCCATCTGTGCACGATTTTTCGGCCCGAGAACAGCACCACCGACTGGACCCGGGCGCGCGAGCTGTCCGACCTCACCGGGATCGACGCGTGCGAGCTCGCCGCATTGCGGCCGCAGCGGCTCGCGCTGCACGAGCTGCTGATCCGCGTCACGGCCGATTTTTCGGTACCCGACGGGCCGCGCATCGAGGATCTCGGCATCAACTTTCGGCGCATCGTCAGCCGCGTTTTCGAGCAACACATCGAGCCGGAAATGGCCGCCATCGCCGCTTCCTGCGAGGCGACCAGGCGGCGCCTGGCAGCGATCATCGGGGCCGAGCTTGCCGATCGCGTGGCCGCAAGGGTGCCCGCATCCGGACCGCCAGCGAGAAACTGGCTCGCGCCCCTGCTGTCGCGATTCTCCGGCGCAAGCGCCGATGCTTCAGCCGCCGAGGCGCCGCCGGCCGGGGAGCGGGAATGGGCGGCGGCATGGGAAGCGAAGGCACATGCGGCCGAGGATGCCTTGCACCGCAGCGCCTACCACGCGCTCGCGCGCGTCGTGACGGCACTGTTGGTGCAGCACGGACACACCTGGGGAAGCCGCGAGCTTATCGCCTCGATCGCCACCGACCTGGCGTGGAACGATTCTGGCAGCGACGAGGTCGGGCGGCTGATCGAGCCCTGCGTCGCCAAGGCGGTCGCCGCGGAAGGCTACCGGCTGCTGCCCTCGCAGCAGCAGCCGATGGTCATGAACACCAAGGGCCCATCCGCCTCGGGCAAGAGCACGTTGCGGCCGCTGCAAAGGAAGCTCGCCGGCACGCTGGGCGTGAACTGGAGCGACTTCGCCGTCATCAGTCCGGACATCTGGCGCAAGCAACTGCTCGATTACGCCACGCTCGGGACCGGACTACAAGTATGGCGGCCCGTTCACCGGCGACGAGGTGCAGATCGTCGACCGCAAACTCGACCGTTACATGGCGCGCAGGGCCGAGCGTGGCAACATCTCGCACCTGTTGATCGATCGTTTTCGGTTTGACAGCTTCGCCGCCGATTCGCGACGAGGCGGGCAGCAACCTGCTCACCCGATTCGGGCATATCGTGTACCTGTTCTTCATGCTCACGCCCCCCGGATCGCTCGTCGAGCGCGCCTGGAACCGCGGCCTGGAGGTGGGCCGCTACAAGGCGGTGGACGATACGCTCGGCCACGCCGTGGAGGCCTATTCGGGCATGCCGGAACTGTTTTTCACCTGGGCGCAGCGCACGGACAAGCGCGTGCACTTCGAATTTCTCGACAACAGCGTGCAGTTGGGCGAGCGGCCGCGGACGGTCGCCTTCGGCTGGAACGGAGAGATGAACGTGCTCGACGTCGGTGGCATGCTCGACGTCGAACGCTATCGGCGCGTCGATATCGACGCCACCGGACCGGAACAGCCTCTATAGCGATAGTGCGCTGCGGGCTCCGGAGAAGAACACGGCGTTCCTGCGGCAATGCGTGGAAGGCTTCCAGGGGGTCAACTTTGCCGATCAGGCGAGCGGCCGCATCTATCTGCGCGTCGTGTCCGGGAAGCCCGATCTGGGCGGACCCGGAGGCGCTGGCGCGGGCCGCGTCCGATCCCGATACGCGCGCCGGCCTTGCCCGCACGGTCCCCGGCGTGTTCGACCGCGCGCTGCCCCGGCCCGATGGGCACCGGCATGTCGCCGACACCATGGGCGACAGACCATGCCACACACTGGGCCGCTGGGGTGGCCCCGATCAAGCCTAGGCCCGAAACTGCGCCATGGGCCCTGCGCGCCTTCCTGCCGGCCGCCCTGGCGGTGAGCCGAGACCCGGGTGGCGATGCGCCGGGCCTTGGCCGTCGGAACCGAAGACGAGTCCGCCGGCCACCTGGCTTCCCTGTTTGAGGTCTAATGTACTATACAAAAATGGCCTTCGAATAGCCACAGGCGGCCGCAAATAGCTCGCCTCGCCCTGCCTCTCAACAATGCGCGATCGGCTGCGCCGCGCAGTTCTCACTCTGCATCGGCATCGAAAAATGCCGCCAACCGAGATACCGCCGCAATCGGGGCATCCGAGCAGCGATTTTTTGGCGTTTGGCTAGTGTCGTACACAATTTTGGCAACCGCGCAAAAACCCTTCATGCATCGCTAACCGTTTGTTCCGCCAGCGATACCTCATATCAGGCGGCTTTGCTTGTCGCATCTGCCCGACATACCATGCGACCGTCTGTAAGGGGAACTCATGAACCTGCCGGGCGGTGCAACCCGGATCGCGTTTGATGCCTTCGTTCGCACGACGGCATCGGCAATGCTCGAACGCGGGGTAAGCGAGTCGAGCCCGCTCCTCCATCCAATATGGCGTTGATGCGCGGGCACGCGACCCTCGCCATGGCCTACCCTCTGTTTCCTCGATCATACCGGCGTTGGCTGGCGGCGCTGCTCTCGGTGCTGATGGCCTGCGGCCCGTTGCTCACGCCGGCGTATGCCGCGGGCTTGACCCCGCTCGCCAACGAGCCGATCGGCATCCAGAACTCCGCCCAGCCGGCGATCGTGCTGACGGTCGACGACTCGACGTCGATGCTGTCCGACTGGCTGCCCGAGGCGGTGGCCGCCGACGACTACACGCCCAACCCGCATTGCCGGAACGGGGTTGGCGCAATGGGATCGACCTGCGGCAGCATTGGCGGCGCCAACGACTTCAGCAGCTTTGCCGGGGCGACCAACAAGTACTTCTCGCCGGGATGGACCGGGCAGCAATTCGGCTATCCATTCCCGCAATTTACCGGCACCTACGACGCCAGCGGTCCGGGTGCGGGCTGCTATGCCGGCAGCCCGCCGACCTGTTATCACGGCGTCGACCCGGTCAACCTGCCGGGCGGGGGAACGCAGCCCAACGGCATCGGCAACTTTCCGATCGCCGATCCCAACGATCCGACCAGCCCGCCGGTTGGCTGGGCGCTGGCCGGGCAGCCGTATCCGTACTGGCAGCTGTGGCCGGCGGTGGTGCACAACGCCGCGGTCAATACCCTCTATTACAACCCGGAGCTGACCTACGCGCCGCCGGTCGACTCCACCGGCGCAAGCTACCCGCAGATGAACGCCGCCAACACGGCGACGTGGACGCAGGTGCCTACCGACCCGTGGGCGGCGACGCAGGTCTACGTCGACCTGACCGCGCTGATCACCGTCGGCCTGTGGTGCAACTCCGACTGGTCGATGGGTGCGGTGCAGGTGGTCAACGGCCAGCTCACGATCGACACCACGCAGTGCCGGCGCAACGGCACCGCCGCCGCGGCGGCGGGCACCGGCAACGCCTCCGATGGGCAGGATTACACCTATCCATGGGCGCCCGCGGGGTTCGTCCCCAGCGCCTCCACCGGCGATACGTTCGTGCCCAACGGCAACAGTCCGTACACGCGCGTGCCATCGACCACGCTCTCCTATGCGGCGCAGAAGGTCAATCTCGATCCGGCGACCCTCGACGCGACCTCGATCAACACCACCAACTGGACCTCCACCGCCCAGGACCAGAAGTATTTCTACGAGAACGAGAACATCCTCTGGTGCGACCCGACGAGCGCGGCCTGGCCGGCACAGAACACGCGCGAGACCTGCCAGAACATCACCAACCCCACATCGTGCGTCGGGTTCCAGCCCCAGGTCTGCAACCTGCAGGCGCAGACCTGCAGCGACCAGACCCAGGTGTGCAACGGCGCCCAGACCCAGGTGTGCAACCTGGGGGCGCAGACCTGCCAGGGCGTGCAGACCCAGACCTGCAACGGCGCCCAATCCCAGGTTTGCAATGGCGCCCAGCCCCAGGTCTGCAACGGCGCCCAGCCCCAGACTTGCGTCGGGGCCCAGAACCAGACCTGCCTGGGGGTCGTCGCCGGGGCATGTAACGGCGCCCAGCCCCAGACCTGCAATGGTGCCCAATCCCAGACCTGCAACGCCCAGATCCAGACCTGCAACGGCGCCCAATCCCAGACCTGCAGCGCGCAATCCCAAGTCTGCAACCTGCAGGCGCAGACCTGCAACAACGTGCAGACCCAGACCTGCAGCCTGCAGGCCCAGACCTGCGTGGGCAGCTCGCAGGTGTGCAACCTGACCTCGCAGACCTGCAACGGGCCGTTCCCGCAGGTGTGCAATCTGCCGGGCACGCAGACCTGCCAGCCGCCGGTGTGCACGACGACCTACAGCCCGCCGGGCTGCAACCTCCTGCCGCCCGATCCGGAGAATCCGTGCACCGGTAGCACCAGCTGCGCCCCGCCGGTATGCACACCCAACCCGGGCACCTGCAGCATCCAGAGCAGCGTGAGCTGTACGTCCAATGCCAACTGTCCGACGCTGCCGGGCACCTGCAACCTGAATTCGGCGAGTTGCATGTCCAACAGCGACTGCCAGTCGATCGGCAAATGCAGCATCACCCAGTCAAGCTGCCAATCCAATTCCGACTGCCTGCTCTCCGGCGGGCATTGCAGCATCCAGACCGGCACCGCCTGCCAGCAGAACAGCGACTGCGTCCAGGCGGGCTACTGCAGCATCCAGACCGGCACCGTCTGCGTCTCCAACGCAAACTGCCCGAATATCTCCGGCAACTGCAGCATCCAGACTGGCACCGCCTGCCTGCAGAACAGCGACTGCGTCCAGGCCGGCCATTGCAGCATCCAGTCCGGGACCATCTGCGTCTCCAACGCCAACTGCCCGATCGTCGCCGGCAATTGCAACATCCAGACCGGCACCTCGTGCACGTCGGCGGCCAACTGCCCGATCGTCCCGGGCAACTGCAACATCCAGACCGGCACCTCCTGCCAGGTCAACACCGACTGCCCGATCGTCGCCGGCAATTGCAGTATCCAGACCGGCACCTCGTGCACGTCGGCGGGCAACTGCCCGATCGTCCCGGGCACCTGCAGCGTCCAGGGCAACGCCTGCACGACCAACGCCAACTGTCCGACGGTTGCCGGCCTGTGCAACAACGGCACGACTTCGTGCACGGGAAACGGCGACTGTCCGGCCTTCGGCGGCCATTGCAGCGTCCAGACGGGTACCGGGTGCACGAGCAACGCCAACTGCTCGACCGTGCCCGGCAATTGCAGCATCCAGACGGCCACGACGTGTACGGTCGATGCCAACTGCTCGACCATCCCGGGCCAGTGCAGCGTGCAGACCGCTACGCCTTGTACCTCGAATGCCAACTGTGCCACGGTGCCCGGCCAGTGCAGCGTGCAGACCAGCACCTCATGCACGCAGGACAGCAATTGCCCGATCGTGGCAGGCAATTGCACCGTGCAGACCAGCGTCAGCTGCACCTCGAACGCCAACTGCCCCAACGTCTCGGGCCACTGCAGCATCGAGACCGGCACGGCCTGCCAGGTCGATACCGACTGCGCCCAGGCCGGCTTCTGCAGCCTCGATACCACGACAACGTGCACGTCCAACGGCAACTGCCCAACTCACCCGGGGACCTGCAGCGTCCAGACTTCCACCAGTTGTACCTCCAACGGCAACTGTCCGACCATCCCGGGCGTGTGCAACATCACCGGCAACTCCTGCAACGACGCCGGCAATTGCCTGCAGGCAGGTTACTGCAGCGTCCAGACCGGTACCGTCTGCACGTCCAACTTCGGCTGCCCGGCGATAGCCGGCACCTGCCAGGTCGGCGGCGCATCCTGCACGAGCAACGCCAGCTGCCCGCTGACCGGCACCTGCAGCATCCATAACAACATGGTGTGCCAGAGCAACAACGACTGTCCGTTGTTCGCCCTGCCGGCGAGCGCGGTGACCTGCAGCACCGGCGGTGTGGGCGGGGTGGCGACGGCGACCCTGCGCCAGGATGCGGAGAACAACGGCGTGGTATGCCGGCGCAACAACCAGGCCTACGGCGGCGCCAACCCCATCGCCGCCGGCCCGTACAACTATCCGTCCGGGAACTACACCACGCCGGTCACCGGCGGCAGCGGCGCGGATGCCTGCACCGCGACGCCGCACTTCGTGAGCGTTCCGCGCCACTACTGGAACACCTCGGTCGAGTGGTGCGATACGCAGATCGGGACCGCCGGCGACAAGTGGCTGGGCTACGGCACCGACGTCAACGGCTCGTGCCAGGCCGGCTACGACTCGACCCACCTCTACCCGCGCTTCTACCAGTTCGGCACCTCCGGCTATGTCGACAACTACACCAATGCCGCGTTCCAGCGCGTCGATCTCGACATCACCCAGCGCGCCACCGCGAGCTACATCACCACCTGGCTCGATTCCTCCGGGCAGACGCAGACGATCACCCGCACCTTCGACCAGGAGATGACCAATTACGCCAACTGGTTCGCCTACTACCGCACCCGCGTGCAGGCGGTGAAATCGGTCACCTCGCTCGTGTTCAACCAGCTCGACAACACCTACAGCGTCGGCTTCGAAACGCTGTCGAACGGGCTGACGACGTCGACCGCGCAATCCGATCCGGCGACCTTCGTCAACCCGGCCCCGTTCGATGCGGCGCAGAAGGCGGCGTGGTTCCAGCAGCTGTTCGCCATCACCATCCCGCTGCGGCTGGAGACGCCGACCCTCAACGCGATGGCGCGCATCGGCGACTACTTCCTCAACGGCACGAGCTCCGATCTTTCCGGCGCGACCGATCCGATCGTCCTGTCGTGCCAGAAGAACTGGCACATGCTGTTCACCGACGGCTTCGTCAACCAGCCCAGCCTGCCGACGACCACGGTGGGCGACCAGGATCTCACCGTCCCGACCTATCCGGACTTCGCCACCAATCCGATTGCCGGCTCTCGTGCCCGGCCAGCCGTGGCCGCACCCGTACCAGGAGGATCCCAACGCAGGCGCGTCGGACTCCCAATCCGACTACGCGATGTACTACTGGGTGACCGATATGCGCACCGGCGCGAGCCCGACCGCGCCCAACAACGTGCCGGTCTCGAGCACCGATCCGGCGGACTGGCAGCACCTGAACTTCGCCGCGCTCTCGCTCGGCACCCAGGGCCAGCTGCCGGCCTCCAACCCGTCGCTCACCGAGAACCGGCTCGCCGCGGGTACCCTGCAATGGCCGCAGCCGTACCCGACGGTCAACCACCCCAACAACTCCGGCGTCGACGACCTGTGGCACGCCGCGGTCAACGGCCGCGGACGGTTCGTGAACGCGCAATTCCGCAGCGCAGCTGCAGCTCGGCATGGGACAGATCCTGCAGGACATCACCAACCAGGCGGGCGCGCGCTCTGCGGCCGGGTTCTCGACCAACTCCATCTCGGCGACCAACAACAGCGTCTACGAGGTGAGCTTCCAGCCCGGCTGGGGCGGCGACGTGATCAAGGCCCAGATCGACCCCGTCAGCGGTGCGCGCGGCGCGCCAGTGTGGGATGCGGCCGCGCAACTCGGACAGCAGCTGCTCATCGTCAATCGCCGGCGACACGCCGTGGTTCACCAACCGCAAGGTCTTCACCGTCAACGATGCCAACCAGTCGGTGCCGTTCCTGTGGGCGAACCTGTCGGCCGCGGAGCAGGACTCGCTCGCGCCCGGACTGCCGGCGACCGGGCAGGCGGTCCTGGCCTTCCTGCGCGGGGACCCGAGCAACGAAGGCATCTCGCTCGGTCAATTCCGGGTGCGCGCCACGGTCGCCTCGGGCGAGGACTTCTTGGGTGACATCGTCGATTCCTCCGCGGTCTATGTCGGGCCGCCGAACGGCTCCTACCTCGACGGCAACGACCCCGGCTACTCGAGCTTCGTCTCCAACTTATGGCGGACGCAACCGCGATGGTCTACGTCGGCGCCAACGACGGCATGATCCACGCCATCGACGACACCACCGGCAACGAAGCCTGGGCCTTCATGCCGCACGACCTGTACCGCGCGAATCCCACCGGGGTGGGCGCCCTGTCCTACCAGGACGGCGCGCTGCCGCCGTTCCGGCACCACTACTACGTCGACTCGACGCCGCGGGTGATCGACGTCGACTTTGGCAACCAGAACTGGCACAGCCTGCTCGTCGGCGGCCTGGGCAAGGGCGGCAGGTCGTACTACGCGCTCGACGTCACCAACCCGGCGTCGGTCACCAGCGAGACCACGGCGGCCGCCCAGTACCTGTGGACGTTCACCGATGCGGACATGGGCTACAGCTACATGCAGCCGATCGTGGCGAAGACGCGGGCGTTCAACGGCGCGTGGCTGGTCATCGTCTCGGCCGGGTACAACAACCCGAGCGGGGTGGGCAAGCTCTTCTTCATCAACGCCGCCGACGGGACCTTGCTCTACACCATGAGCACGGGCTTCGGCAACGCCGCCAATCCATCCGGGCTGGCCCAGGTCGCCGGCTACACCGAGGACTACCATAACCAGCTCGTCGAGCAGATCTACGGCGGCGACCTGTACGGCAACTTCTGGCGCTTCGACGTCTCGGATCCGAATCCGGCCAACTGGAGCGTGGTGCAGATGGCCTACCTGACCGACCCGGCGGGCAACCCGCAGCCGGTGACCACGACCCCGAACATCGAGGTCGACGCCATCACCGGTATCGACCGCTGGGTGTTCGTCGGCACCGGGCGGCTGCTCGATCCGACCGACCTGACCACGCCGTCGATCGCCAACCAGACCCAGACCATGTATGCGATCCGCGACGGCACCGAGCTCACGCCGTCGGTGATCAGCGCCACGATCCAGCCGCGCGTCTCCATGGTGCCGCTGGTCGACAAGATCAACGGCCTGGCCGCCAAGCCGGCGGTCGGCTGGTACGACGACCTGCCGGCCGGGCAACGGATCGTCACCCCGCCGCAGGCGGCGATCTCGATCGTCGCCTATGCCGGGACTTCGGCCCAGACCGACCCCTGCCTCACCGGCCAGCCGGCGACGCTCTACGTTCGCAACTTCTCCTATGGCCAGTCGCTGCTCGAGGACAGCGGCGGCACCCTGTTGTCGGGCATTTCCGAGGCGTCCGGCGCGGTGGGCATGGGAATCTTCTCCTTCCCGGGCTCGGCTAGCGGCGTTGCCACGGCCGGCGGCGCCCTCGACATCCGCATCGGCATCACCGCGGGCACCACCGGCGACGTGACCTTCATCAAGGTAAGCCTGAACTTCCCGCCCGCGGCGCACCGCATGTCGTGGCGTCTGATCGGCCAGTAGCTCGCCGCGGTCGACCGCGCGCTGCCCGGGCGCGCTAGCGCCCGGCAGCGTTGCCCGAAGCCGGCGCCCGTCACGCTGGCTGCGGCCCGATTCTCCGGCCGCTCGCTTCGCCCCGCAGCGTGTAACCTTGGGGGCCCCAGCCACCGGGTTCCGCGCCCCAAGCCACCGCAATGACCGCAGACCTGCGCCAGATCATCGAAGGGATCTTGCTTGTCTTCGCCGCGCTCTTCCCGATCGTAAACCCCCTGGGCGGCGCACCGATCTTCCTTGCAATGACCTCCGCATACACCCCTGCGGAGCGGGCGCTGCTCGCCTGGTCGGTAGCCGTCAATGCGTTCGTCCTGCTGCTGCTCTCGGTGGCTACCGGGACCTACGTGCTGGAGTTCTTCGGACTGTCGGTACCGGTAGTGCAGGTTGGCGGCGGGCTGGTGGTCAGCTTCCTGGGCTGGCAGCTCTTGCAGGACCCCGATGCTCTTGAGCGTCCATCGCTCGCAAACGCCCCTTCCCGGCGCAACCTCGCCTTCTATCCCCTGACGATGCCACTCACCGTCGGTCCCGGATCAATCTCCGTGGCGATAACCATCGGCGCCAATCACCCCCATAGCGTGCGCTCGTTGCTCATCAACGGGCCATCGATTCTGATCGGCGTGACGCTCGTCGCCGCGACCGTGTTCGTCTCGTATCGCTACGCGGATCGAATCAGTCGCATGCTCGGCGAGACCGGGATGAGCGTATTCCTCCGCCTGAGCGCGTTCATCCTGCTCTGTATCGGCGTGCAGATTGTCTGGAATGGCGCCAGCGCCCTGCTGCGCACCTTGCATGCGTGACGAGGTTTGCGCGACCGAAGCCGGTGGGCGCGAGCCGCACGAGGTATCATTTCCGTACGGCGGGTGACTCGCATGTCCTGGATTAACGCAACTTACCGCATTCGCGCTGCGCCCGACCAGCTCGAAGGCGTGGCGCAGGCCCTGGCCCTCGAGCAGAGCGTCGAGGTCTCGGCCGAGGTGGTGACCGATCGCTTCGTCGCCGACCACATCATGGGTCGCGTTGCCGCAGTCCGCGCCGCCGCGGCAGGCCCGCACGAGGTCGTGATCCGGCTGGCAACGGCGACGACTGGCTGCGACGTGGCTCAGACCCTGAACATGCTGTTCGGCAACAGCTCGCTGCACGCGCACGTCGAGCTCGCGGACGTCGAATTCCCGCCCGAGTTCCTGGCTCGCTTTTCCGGGCCGCGTTTTGGCATCGACGGCATCCGCCGCCACTTGCAAGCCGGAAGTCGGCCATTGACCTGCGCCGCCCTCAAGCCGCAAGGCCTGTCCTGCGAGGCACTTGCAAGCCTGGCCTACACGCTCTCAAGCAACGGCGTCGACGTCATCAAGGACGATCACGGTCTTGCCGACCAGTCCTATTCGCCGTTTGCGCAACGCGTCGCTGCGTGCCAACGCGCGATTGCCCGCGCCCGAAGGGAGACGGGGCATGCGTCGATCTACGCGCCGAGCCTGGTCGGCTCACCGCGTGCGCTCGTTGCGCAGGCGCGCATCGCGCGCGACGAAGGGGTAGGCGCCGTGCTCCTTGCGCCGGCGCTCATCGGCATGCCGGTGTTCCACGAGCTCGTTGCCACGCAGATCGACACCCCGGTCATCGCCCACCCCGCGTACGGCGGTGCGGCGCGGGTCGCGCCGCCGCTGCTCCTGGGGAAGCTTTTCCGCTGGCTGGGCGCGGATGCGGTGATCTTTCCGAACTTCGGCGGCCGCTTTGCCTATTCGCGCGAGGATTGTGCCGGCATCGCCGCAAACGGCCGCGGCCCCTGGGACCGTTACCTGCCGACGCTGCCGGTTCCGGCAGGGGGATTGACGCTGGATCGGGTGACTGAACTCATCGGCTTCTACGGGCCGGACGTAATGCTGCTCATCGGCGGCGCGCTGCTCGCCCCCGCCGCGGGTCTGGGCGAGCGGACTCGCAACTTCATCTCCGCAGTCAAGATGGCGCATGTCGAACATGGCGCAACCCAAGGCGCGCCAGGCTGACCAATTGCCGGGAGTGACGAACATGGATACACCCATCTACCGCGCTCGAACCGGCGCGATGCGCTGGCAGGACGTCGCCGTGGGCGATTACAAGCGTGAACACGATGCTCCGTTCCGCGATGTCACGCGACAGCTGCTGTTCGACGACCCGCTACTGGCCTGCCAGCTTCGCTACTTCGAGGTGGCACCGGGCGGACACACGAGCCTCGAAAGGCATGAGCATGCGCACGCGGTCATCATCGAGCGCGGCCACGGCCGTTGCCTGGTGGGCGAGCGCGTCTACGACGTCGCGGAACACGATCTGGTTCACGTCCCGCCGCTGACATGGCATCAGTTTCAGGCAGACCGGAGCGAATATCTCGGTTTCCTGTGCATGGTAAACGCCGCGCGCGATCGGCCACAGCTGCCCACTGCGAAGGACCTCGAGCGCCTGCGCGCCAATCCTGCCGTGGCGGCGTTCATTGCTCCTCGGTCCGCGTAGCCGCACTCCGGGGATCGGCAGCGCCGCGTCGATCGGAGCGGCTACCCAATCAGGTTTGCGAGCGCATCCGGTCGTCGGCAACGAAATGCCGGCGCGCGAACTTCAAAAGCTGACCGTCAGTGGGGTGATCGACGGTCTCGACACTTACCACGCGCGCGGCGATCGCCGGTTCGTGCGTGTGCAGGTGCTTGAAGAACTCGAGCTTGGCGGTCGATGGGCCCACGATCAGGATTTCGCCGGCATCCCTGATCGCGTTGGCAACGGACTCATAGTACGCGTGGCTCTCCGGCGCCTTTCCCGAGCCGACCACCCCGCGTTTGTGATGCAGGTGCTCATGCTTCGACTTCGGATGGACGATACTCGCCTGCGCATCATCCGGGTTGAACTCGATGACATGGGCCAGGTGGTGATCGATCCATACAACGCAGTGATAGTGGCTCATTGGATTGCCGCCTCCGCCGAAGGATGACAGTATAGTTCACGGCGCCGGTCGCCCGCTGTCGCCAAGCAAGCGCGGTGGCGTCGTCCAGGACGGACACCGCCTCCACGACCATGCGACGCCATGCCGCCAGCTGGCGCATCTGCACGTGCGCCTCGGCCGCTGGATACCCCGCCGTGCCAAACGTCGCCCCAAATCGTCGCGTTGGTGGCGAAATACACCTGCCAGTGGTGCGCGGTGTTGCTCGGATCAGCAACTTCCCGCGGCGCAAGAAGGGCCGGCGATAAGCCCGCTGGCGCGAAGCAGCCGCGCGACGTCGTTTGCATACTGCGGAGCATCCTGCGGCAGCGTCGCAGGGTTGTACGTCGCAGGGTTAAAGGTCCAAACCGGGCGCGCGGTCTTGACTTCGAACAAGGTCGTGTAGATCGTCGCGGCCTGGTAGCTGTCGGTTACGATGCCCGGCTCGTACCAACCCGAGTACATGTTGGCGCCACCGGGCGTGAACTCGACCCCGGTCTCGGAGGCGAACCCGGAGAGGCGCACCAGCAGAGCCGCATCCGCGCCCGACTGCACGACCGCCGCGCGCATCGTGGCCTGGTCCGGCGTCCGATCGGTTGCCACATACTGCCAGCCGGGCACGGCCGACACCCCAGCCCCCTGCAGCGTCGATACCATCAGGTTCTCAAACCCGCGTTGGTCCTGCAGACTCTTCGCGCTCAAGCCGACGACGAAGATCTTTTTGAAGGGAGGGCCGCTGTAGCCCGGATCGCGCCAGGTCGTGGTCTGGACCGGGCCGGGGGGTGCCGCACAACCGACCGCCAACAGCAGCAGCGCCGAAGCGAGGCAAAGCGCGCGCAGCGAATACATGGGCATGCGTTTCTCCGGATACAAATCAGATCTTGAGCGGGTCGCTCGCCAAGCAATTTGACTCGTCGACGTCCGCCGGGCGTGGCCCGGCCGTTGCGTCGCTGCAATCCGGCCCCGAGACGACCCGCAAGACGCTCGCCGGCCGATCGAACTCGCGCGCGGCAGCTACCGTGGCGGCTTCGCAGCCGGGCCCGTCACAGGTCATTCGAGCAACGAGCCGCCGCTGCCGACGCAGCGCCCGTATCACATTAACACAGGTCGCTCGCTCGCGTCCCCGCAAAGACGCCAAGAATCGCGCAGGGCGCGCCTCGGCAACAGAACGTCGTCGTTGCCTGGCGTGGGAACGTATCCGCCCACGCGTCGCACGCCGACGGCCCACTCGCGTCGCGCCGGCAACGGTTGCCTCGCCCAGAGCACGGCGGCATGATACGTTGCGCATGTACCGAGTGCCGCCAGGCTCCGCCCTGTCACCGCGCGCCACCCGGACACAGAGAAAGCGTCATGGCATCCATAGCCGGTTTCCGAAGCGTTCGCGCTTTGCAGCTTTGCCTTCTTGCAGGCTCGCTGTCGTTGGGATCGGTCCAAGCCGCCGAGGTCAAGACGCTGCATGTTGCCTTCCCGATCGCCGAGACCAGCTTCGATCCGGCGTTCGCGTCCGATGCAGCATCCGACAGCATCACCGCCAACATCGTCGAAGCGATGCTCGACTACGACTACCTCGTGCGCCCGGTCAAGCTCGTGCCGCGCACGCTCGAGGCGATGCCCAGGGTCGAGGAAAGCGGCAAGACCTACACCATGAAGATCAGGAAGGGCATTTTCTTCACGCCCGACCCGGCATTCAGGGGCAAGCCACGCGAACTGACGGCGGCCGATTATGCCTACGCCCTGAAGCGCATCCTCGACCCGGCGGTGAAATCACCCTGGCTGTGGATGCTCGAAGGCAAGATCGCCGGTGGCGACGAAGCGCGCGACAAGGCGGCGAAGACCGGCAAGTTCGATTATGACGCGCCGATCCCCGGCCTCGAGGTCGTCGACCGCTACACCTTGAAGATCCACTTGAACTCCCCCGATCTTCGTTTCCCCTACGTCCTGGCGGTGCCCAACACGGGAGCGGTGGCCCGCGAGGTCGTCGAGGCATACGGCAACGACATCGGCGCGCACCCGGTCGGCACCGGACCGTTCATGCTCGGACAGTACGAACGAAGCTCGCGCGTCGAACTGCTGGCCAATCCAGGCTACCGAGAGGTCACCTACGTGCCGTCGGGACCGATTCCCGCGGCATCCGAGGCAGTCGCCAGGGGATTGAAAGGCAAACGGCTGCCGCTCGTGTCGCGCGTGGAAATCAGCATCATCGAAGAAGCACAGGGGCAATGGCTTGCCTTCCTTAAGGGAGAGCTCGATTTTCTGTTCCTGCTGCCGCCTGAATTCGTCGACCAGGCGCTCGTCAACGGCAAGCTGAAACCGGATCTCGCGGCCAGAGGCATCCTCCACCAGGTGCTGGTGCGCCCGAATGTCGCCTTCACGTACTTCAACATGGAGGACTCCGTGGTCGGCGGTTATGCGCCGGAGAAGGTCGCGCTGCGCCGCGCTATCTGCATGGCTTACAACATCGACGAGGCGATCCGCGTGCTCGCCCATGGGCGCGCGCTTCCAGCCAACGGCCCGATTCCGCCGGATATCGCCGGATACGACCCCGACCTCAAGACCGGCGCACAGGTCTACGACCCCGCGGCGGCGCGCGCGCTGCTCGACAAATTCGGCTACAAGCTCCGCGATGGCGAGGGCTATCGCGGACCCCCGATGGCAAGACCTTGGTCCTCGAACGCTGGTCGTCCCCGACCTCGGCCGCGCGCGAGGGAGACGAGCTGTGGAAGAAGAACATGGACGCGATCGGCCTGAAAATCGTGTTCAAGAAGGATAAGCTGCCCGAGCTGCGCAAGATGTCGCGCCAGGGCAAGGTCCCGATGGCCGGCGACGGATGGAACGCTGACTATCCCGACGCCGAGAATTTCATGCAGTTGCTCTACGGCCCGAATGCGGGCGAAGCGAATCAGGCGCGGTTCAACCTGCCCGCATTCAACAAGCTTTTCGACCAGGCGCGAGAGCTTCCCGACTCGCCGGAGCGGACCAAACTGTTCGATCGCATGACTGAATTGGTCATCGCCTACGCGCCATGGCGCCTGACGATCAACACATCGAGGACACGTTCGCCCACCCGTGGGTGCGGTATTTCGTGCCGCATCCGATCCGTGAACAGGGATGGATGTACATGGACGTCGACCTGGCGGTAAAGGCGAAGAGCAAGTGACTCAATAGCTCATCCACCGCTTACGCCGGGCAGCCGGCGGCACACGCCGTGTCGTGGGAGAGGCGCGTGGCGGCGGGAACGCCGTCCAAAGGCTCTGCACTCGTGCCGATCTGCGGCGCACTTGACGCAGATCAACGGTGGCTGCCGACCCCCGTGTTAGGTTGCGACGCCAAGCGCGGTCTCGAGCACCGTAGCGTCCTTTTCGCGGGTCACATGCGACTTCTGCTGATCAATCCGAAGTACCCGGAGAGCTTCTGGAGCTTCAAGTGGGCGGTCGACCACGTCCTGCCGGCCAAGCGCGCGATCAATCCACCCCTGGGGCTTGCCACGCTGGCCGCGGTATGCCCGCCGTCGTGGGAAGTCCAGATCGTCGACGAAAACATCGAATCGATTCCCCTCGCTCCTGCAGGCCGACTTGATCGGCGTCTGCGGGATGGGGGTGCAGTTCGCGCGCCAGAGCGAGCTGCTTCGCTATTACCACGGCCGCGGCTACTACGTGGTCGCGGGCGGCAGCTACGCGTCGCTGTGCCCCGAGCACTATTCGCCTGCTCGCCGACACGGTCGTGGCCGGCGAAGCGAATACATCTGGCCGCGGTTCTGCGCCGATTTTGAGAACCGCCGTGCGCAGGCCTCTATCGCGAAACCGGCGTCGTGGCACTGGCCGACTCGCCGGTGCCGCGTTTCGACCTGTTGAAGCTCGACCGGTACTCGACCGCCACGCTGCAGTTTTCGCGCGGCTGCCCGTTCCTCTGCGAATTCTGCGACATCATCGTCATGTTCGGCCGCAAGCCGCGCAGCAAGATCCTGGAGCAGGTCGAGCGCGAACTCGACGCGCTTGCGCTCACTGGGCGCGAGCAACGTGTTCTTCGTCGACGACAACCTGATCGGCCGGCCTGCCGCGGCCGAAGACGCTGCTCCGCGGGCTCATCGAATACCAGAGGCGCCACGATCACGCATTCAGGTTCGGCACCGAGGTTTCGATCAACCTCGCGCAGGACGCGGAGCTGCTGGAGCTGATGCGCGACGCCAACTTCGGCTGGGTCTTCATCGGCATCGAATCTCCCGACCCGAAGACGCTCAAGGAAACCCGCAAGACACAGAACACGCACGAGGACGTGCTCGCTTCGGTACGCACCATCTACTCCTACGGCATCGACGTGCTGGGCGGCTTTATCGTCGGCTTCGACAACGACACGCTGGAGAGCTTCGACGGCCAGTACCGCTTCATCATGAAGTCCGGCATCCAGGCAGCGATGGTCGGCCTGCTCACCGCACTGCCCAGAACGCCTCTCTACGAGCGGCTGCAGCGGGAAGGCCGCCTGCGCGAGGCAAACGACGCGGCGGACAACACGAAGCTCGCGACCAACATCACGCCAAGACACATGGATTATCGAGCAGATGATTGCGGCGTATCAGCGGTTATATCGCCGCCTGGTCACCGATCGCGCCATCGCCGAGCGCATACGACACAAGATGCGCTACCTCGACAGGCCAGTCTACGCGGGTGAATACCCGCTGCCGCAGCGCATGGCTATCGTCTGGCGTCTGCTGCGCAAGGGCATCATCAAAGGCGGACCATCACGCATCTGGCACTTCCTGCGCACCATCCCCTGGCGGTCACCGCGCAAGGTGCCGCTGACCTTTGTCGACTGGATCGCGGGACTGGCGATGCAGGATTACGTTCACCGTCACTTCGAGCGCAGCCCGTCGCGTGTGCAACCGGCCATTAATCGCAGGCTTACCGCCTTGCGCGAGGCCATCGGCGAGCATTTACGCGCCGGACGCGTGGCGCTGACGTCGCGAGCCGTCGAGATCGAGCTCTCGTTATCCCTTGACGCTATTGCGGGGCGTCGGTTTTTCAACCGACTGGCAGGCCATCTGGACGGGTTGCTCGATTTTCGCGGCACCACGTTAACCCTGAGCATCGAACGGCTGCTCTCACGCGACGTGGCGGGCCTCAATCACCTCCTCGCCAGGCTCACCCGCCATGGCGACCGCATCTCCATAATCCTCAACGCGCGCCTGCTGCAACTCGTGCGCATCGATTCGTCGCGCTTTCACCTGGTGTTGAGCGGCGCTGCGGCATAGCGCTGGCGCTCACCGCCGCCACACCAGCGACATCCCCGGTCTCACCACGAACATCGGACACCGCGCAACGGTGCACGTTTTTCAGAACCGCCGTCTAAGCGACGGCGCTCACGCCCGGAGCCGCGGTGTTTGGCATCAGTCGGCCCTGATCCGATAACCATCCGGATCCTTGCCCCTGGCTCGCCTCCACCAGACCTGCATCGTGGGCACGTTGACGGTAACGATAAACAGCTTGCGAAGCGTGTTTGGAGGACACTGCAGTGGACGCACGCCATGCCAGGAATGATCGGTCCGCTCGAAGATCAGGCTTGCGTTTCCCCGCGGGACGAGCGTTGCCGCGACCTTGAAGTCGTCAAATTTGGGCGCCGAATGAGGCTTGAATCTGCCCTCGTCGTCCAGCATCAGGATCTGGCCTCCCCAATTCGTGTCCCAATCGTCCTCCGTGTTGAAATAGAAGATGTGCGTGGCCAGCTTGCGCCGAGCGTCGCAGTGCGGCGAGACCGAACACCCCTGCCAGGCGTAGTACCATTCAAACGTAAGAATGAACTCGTCACCGACCTCGGGGCCGAATATCCGGTGCAGGAACTCCTGGTACGATTCTCCCTGCAGCGACGCGATGAATTCCTTCCACGGTTCAGCCAGTTTCAGGTGTGGCTGATAGTGCAGGATGTTCCGGTCATGACTGGCCTGTCCATGGGCGCGCTTGACGCCAACGTTCCTCTCGAACAGTGCATTGTCCGGCAAGGTATCTCGAAGCCGCTGGAATCCCTCCGGCGTCAATGAGCCCTGAAGGTTCCACCAGGGGTAGGGGCGCTGCTTCTGAAACATGTCATACGAAATCTCGTCCAGGCATTGCTGGTTCAAATACTCCATCACTAGTCTCCATCGAGCACTACGTATGCGTTGCATCAGCAGCCGTGGCGTGCTGACCACTCACCCTGCATGGCACGAGCGCCGACGCCCGCTTAAGCGACCTTCGACTGCCGGCGGATCTGCTTGCGCCTTCGGGCCTCCGATTCGAACTCCTCCAATTCCGGATCCAGGGCGTTGCGCGCAGATACGATCCCGACCGGCTCGCCGTTTTCGACTACCGGCACGTGGCGAAAGCCATTTTCCTGCATCAGCATAAGCGCATATCCGAAAGACTCGTCTGGCGCGACGGTCTTCGGCGCCGTCGTCATGACGTCGGCGATGCGGGTAATCTTCGCATCCCGGCCCTTCGCGATAACGCGAAACACGGCATCGCGCTCGGTGAATATGCCGACCAGGCGTTTGTCTTCGACGACCATGACGGCACTGACCTTCTTCTTTGCCATGAGCCTGGCCGCGTCCCAGACGCTGGTATCTGATGGAGCAGTCAGCACTTTCTTCTGCTCCATGACGTTGCGAATCGGTTCACTGAACATGCGCGCGACCCCTCTCCTGCAGAGCCTTCTCTAGCCGGGCCCGCCGTCACCGCGGAGCAAGCAAGTACGCTCCGTAGTCGCAGACAGCGCAGCCTACAGTTCGGTCCCCCGTCTGCAGGAAACGGGGGCATTCACGCCCAGCGCGGCCGGCGCCCCTGCTGCATAGGGCACTTCAATGGAAAAACGTCGCGGCGAGCGCGGCACTGTTTGCAATCAAACAACAACGATCGCCAAGGCATATTGATCTGCAGCAAATCAGCGCCATTTACCCCCCTGCTGCAACTCATTCTCATTTGCCGCGCTGCCCTGTGCGGCATCGGCAGCGGCTTCCGGGACGGCGATCCGGGTACCGAAGCCGGATTGCGGTTGGCTCCCTTCCTCGCGGTCGCCGCTTCAGCGATGATCAACCCGTTTGACGCGTGGCAGCCGCGGCCACACAATCGATGAGGGGGCGCCGTCAAGACACTTTCGCCTGCGCCGTACGGCGGAATCCCCGCGAGGCACGGGCCAATGCCGGGCTAGGTGCCGCCATTAATGACTCCACGGTCAGTGACAATCGCCATCGACGACGCGCAGCCCGTGTCGGGGCTGCTGCAAACCTCGCCGGATGCGCACGCCTGTTACGTCATCGCACACGGCGCGGGCGCGGGAATGGCGCATCCGTTCATGGCCACGGTCGCGAGCGGACTCGCCGAGCGCGGCATCGCCTCACTTCGCTTTCAGTTTCCGTACATGGAGCAGGGTTCGAAGCGGCCGGATACGCCCAGGGCCGCCCAAGCCGCGGTGCGCGCAGCCGTCGCCGAAGCTTCGCATCGCCTGCCCAAGCTGCCCCTGTTCGCCGGCGGTAAATCCTTTGGCGGGCGGATGACCTCGCAAGCGCAGGCCGCATCGCCGCTGCCCGGAGTCCGCGGTCTGGTGTTTCTCGGATTCCCCTTGCATCCGGCTGGCAAACCGTCCGACGAACGCGCAGCGCACCTCGGCGCGGTGCACATTCCGATGCTGTTTCTTCAAGGAACCCGCGACCCGCTTGCGGATTTGAGTCTTTTGCAGGGCCTTGCCGGACGGCTCGGTGCGCGTGCGACACTCCGGTTGTTCAGCGATGCCGATCACTCCTTTCACGTCCCCGCGCGGACCGGACGCAAGGACTCGGAAGTGATGGTTGAGCTGCTGGACGCGCTGGCAGGTTGGATCGACCGCGTTATCGCGCATGGGTAGCCAGCGCCAGAGAGGGCTTCGAGAAGACGGCTCGCGGCTGTTCCGCGCGATTTGACCTCGGCGACCACGAGGGCGATGCACGCTAAGGCGGAACTGCCCGCTCAGGACCGGTGTGCACGTTCAGACCATCGATTCGACCACAACATACGCCTCGCGCGCCTCGGGCGGTCGCAAACCAAGCTCGTCGAGCACGGACTGCAACCCGAGGTGATCGGTGGCATCGACGGTAAGGCCTCCATGCTCACTCCAAGGTGGCGACAGATCTCGCAACAATGCGCCAAGTGCTGCCGGCGGACCTCCTAGTGCCACGACCCAGGTCCCGAACTCACGCGAATACGGATCCAGCAATAGGTGTGCGCCATCCCGCACCAGCAAACGCCCCTGCCGTGCCCTTTCGTCGAGCCATGCGCTGTCGGCAACAAAGAAGATGCGCCGAAAATGCGCAACCCCTTCCCGGCTCACCAGCAAGCCGTTCAAGCCCGGCGCCTGCAAAGCGGTTTGCCGGCTGCTCGACTTCCATTGCGGCATTCGCCGGCGGCTGACAGTCGCGATCTCCTTCCATCCGACACTCTGGAAAAACGCTCGGGCCCGCCGATTGTCTCTGCCGGTGACGCCCCGTGCCACATGGATGTTTCGCTCCCGGAGAAGACCGCCCTGCTCCTTCATCAACAATGTCCCCACGCCCAGGCGACGATAATCGGGATGGACCCTTAGCCCCTGTGAAAAAACCTGTCCCGGCGCCACCAGTGCGGCGAAGACACAACCGGCCAGAGTTTTTCCACTATGCGCCACCAGCATTTGATTGCCGGAGTCGGAGAGCCAAGCGTCCCACGCGCCGGGCAGATAGTCCCGAGGGTCAAGCAGTTCGCAGAGTTTCCGAACGGCGTCCCGATCGGAGTCAGTTGCCTGGCGGATCGCCAGCTCCATGAGAAATCCTCTCCCGGGCCAGGAGTTTTCCCCCTCGAGAAAAGCACGGGCGCTGACGGCGCACGGTGACAACGCCCGACCGCTTGATACGCAACGCCAGCGCAGGTGCACCCCCTGACGCCTCGAGAAGAACATGATGAACTGTCTCTATTACCTTGTCCGCCGGGACCACGACCTCTGGCGCAACGCGAACGACCAGACGGGTCCATCCATCTTCGCCTTCCTCCTCCAGCAATTGATAGTCACTGGGTGCACCGCCGCAACTCTCTGGCAGCAGCTCGTCAGCCAATCGGTGAACCAGATCCGCAGGAAAGGTAACCCCCTCGAGGCACAACTTCTGGACGCTGCGAACATCGCTCAAATGAAACTCCAAACCAAGCTCGTCCAGCGGGCAACCGCAGCGACGCCGTTCCAGGGTACCCAGGTCTCCACAATCGGTATTCAGATAGCGCTTGTGAACCGACGGCAGGAGTGAGGTCAACAGCAACCTTCCCTGCCACTCGATGCAGGCAAAGCGGTCACTGAGAAGGTGCATGTCGTCGGCAACCTGCGGGTTGAGGCAGCCAATCGCAATGCGGCCCGCGTCAACCGCTCCGTACCAGGGATAGACGCGATGGCCCCGGCTCTCCAGCAGCGCTCTCTTGCGTGCGGTGATCGGCTCTCCACCGAGGATGAAGACCAACGCCGGTAACGGGCGCCGCCTCCTTTCGGCGTAGGCTTGCAGCCTGAGCGCTGAGCCGGCAAAGGTTGTCACCACTGCGCCCTGAGGCGCATTGCGGCAAAGCCAGTCAAGCAATGTTTCCGGTTGCTCGACTTCGGCAAGCCTGGGAAGGGGAAGCCTCACCCCCGCGACCGTCGCCACCGCCGCGAGTACTCTAAGCCAGACACTCCAGCGCATCGCGGAACTCTGCGCTTCCGGAAGATGGCAAAACCATGCATCCGGAGCTTTGCCCGCAAGCGCAAAGGCGATTAGTTGTGCGATCCCTGCCGCGGAAGGCGCCGGATAGTAAAGTACCAAAGGCAGGTCGAGAGCCCCCAATGCAGCGAGCATCGCTCTCTTGTAGCTTGCCTGCAACTCGAAACCGCTGATATCCAGAGGGTTTTTCGTTCGCGGCCCACTGGTGCCGCTCGTCCCGAGAGGTACGGAGGGTCCGCAGACATTGTCCAGGTCGGTTGGCAAGAAGGGAATCTCTCGACCGTGCCGCACCAGCGGCTTGCGACATTTCACTTCGTCCGCGTCGAGCCAGACCCCGTCCCGTGCGAGATTGCCCAAGGTTCGTTCCAGTCCTTCTTCCGCCAGGCTTGCGCGCAGCTTCTCGACGGTCCAGCCGCCAAGCCGGAGTAATACCGCCAACGGATGATTGGGGACGCGATAGAGCGCCTGCATACGTTCGACAAAGGCGCGATTGCGGTCGGTGTCGACGCGCCACGAAGGCTGCTCGCCGTAGCGCGCCCGTATCAGGCGCGCCAGCAACGCGCCACCGAATCGTGCCCGTTGCAGCGCCGGGTACACCACTTTCCGTGCCATGAGTCGATACTAGCAAACCTTCGGTCGCATCGGCTTGCGATCCCGATTGCGCTCCGCCGCAGGGAGCACCCAAGCCGGCAACATCGTGCATCGGGTCAAAGGCATTCGCCCAGGGGAAAAGAACCTCTTACCATTCGCCGGCCCAGGGTTGATGCAGTACGGGCCGCGACAAAGCACGCGGCCGCAGCCGAGTCCGATCCAAGGGTACCCATGCTATCCTAGGCGCTTGATTTCGATTGCGCACAAGCTGCATTGCAGCTGATGACGGCCCGTCAGTGTCTGCTTGCTGCCGCGGTGGCGCTCGCGGCAGCAGTTGCCTTCGGCGCGATCGGCGCGCACGCCGTCAGAGCCCGCCTCGCGCCGGATGCGGTCGCCATCTACCAGACCGCCGTTCAATATCACTTCTGGCATGCGCTGGGGCTGCTCTGCGTGAGCATCCTCATGGCGCAGCGGCCAGCCGCGCAGGGACTCGCATGGACCGCGTGGCTGCTTATCGCCGGCCTGTTGCTTTTCTGCGGCAGCCTTTACGCGTTGGCGCTAACCAGCACGCCCTGGATAGGCGCTCTGACGCCGGTCGGCGGGGTCGCATTCATCGCGGCCTGGCTTATTCTCGCCTGGGTTGCCTTGAGGCAGTAAAGGCAAGGAAGAACTCAAAGCCGGTTGACGCGCTACCCAGTCAATACGGCTCCGAGGCGGTGGTTGTGGTGACGCCAACTGGATGGCGACGAACGCAATCGCCCGCAAGGCTTCCGCATAAGCGGGACGCGGTCCCTAAGCGCAGGAATTGCACAACAAGGGCGGGATTGCGGACCGAAACCAAATCGCAACACCCGCCAAAATCCGCATAGAGTCGGCTCGCCAACCAGGGCAAGTCTGCCGGGATTTCCGCGTGCGTCGCCTCGACAATCTCGAGATTCACCTCACCCACGGTTGCAACCTTTACTTGCGAGCGCTGCTCGCACTACTCCAACTATGGCCACAAGGGATGTTGCCACTCGAAGAGGCGCAAAATTGCCTGAGTGCCTGGAACAGACGCCTCGAGCCGCGGACGTTCTTGCTTCTTGGCGGCGAACCAAACCTGCACCGCAATCTGGTGGAATTCATGGCCCTCGCAAGAAGGTGCTGGCCGCACACACACAATAGATGAGACCCTAAGCCGGTGCGCGGCCCATCGCGATCCCCAGACGCTCTTCGGCGCGATCGGTCCGCACGGGTAACCTAGGTCGTGGCGCCTGCGCGGGCAAAGATCGGTGCGGTCTTCGCCGCGGACCTCGAGTGGCTCTCACACAAGCGAGCCGGAGCCAAAACTTCGCGTCCAGGTCATCGCTTCCAATCAGCCGGGGGTTGAAATCCAGGGGCAAAGAGCTCCCTACACCGCCTCTCGCGCAAAATTACGGCACTCTGTAGAATTCTCTCCTACCGGCAAATCAGCGCGACGCTGATTCCGGAGCTAATCTCGTGGGCCTACATTTTATGGCGTCAGTCACGGGAAGGACCTTCCTTCTCTAACTGGACACAGGAGGAACTCATGAAGAGTGGAATAATCGTATCCCCGCTGATCCTTGCGCTGGCGACCGGCGCCACGATCTCCCTGGCTCAGGTGGCAACCGCGCAACCTATGGCCTCGCCCGGGATGTACGCGGGTGGTCGCACGCAAGCGCTGGTTATCCGCCCGCGCATCATGCTATCCAAGGGGGAACAAAGTCGCCTGCAGGCGTATGCGGATCAGGGAATCGACTCGCTGCGTCGGTACATCTGGCGCACACGGATGATTTACAACTATTACCTGCCTGATCTGCTTAACGTAGACTGATAAGGGGCGCCTGTGCGCGATTCGCCCTGACGCTATCAAATCGCCGCAAGGGAAGGCGCCGGTAGGCCCCATCCGCGAGCCGTAACATCTGCTCGGACGCAAGGGCGTACGTTCAATTTACTCGAAGGAATTGGCGCCGCGATCGTGCGTCCGAACGAGCGCAGTAAGTGGGTGCTACCTCCGGTGTCACTGCAAGGACTCCCCGACCAGGGCTTGAACAATCCAGAAATCGCACTCTCGGCAACGCTAAGGGCAAAGGGGCGTTGCCATGCTCGCGGTCGAGGAGCGTGACGGACCCAATAGACCAATGTTAGCCCGCGCTAGCGCCGTTCGAACTCGTGACAGATCCGAACCTGAAGTGATCTTTGAGTTTGCTTGTTTGAAACACCAATGAAGCAAGTGCAGTGAACAGCACAACGCCGCCCAGAATAATCGCCAGCCTGAGAAACGGCTGTCCCATCTCGATTCTATGGTGAACAAGAGAAATAGTTGACCGTAACCATTCAACGGACCCCAGCACAAGACAAGCTTGAATTGTACGAGCAGCCCACGGATGTCTAACGAAGAACAAGATGAGCATGAGTATGGAAACCAAAGCCGCCAACTGGTTTTCACCTCTGAAGAAATGGGCCGCTAGCAACACGAACCCAACGACCGGCGGGATTAAGTAAACAATGGCCATGGATCTAGCTACGGTTTGGCTGGGTTGCAGAAACAGAGGGTCGGCGGAAAGCGCTAATCCCCTGTAATTCGTGGCTCGCCGACCAGACGGTCAGGGCCCTCCTTGGATGCCCTGTCCCGCCGTCACTTTCAACGCATCTCCAGTCAGCTGCAAGATGGTCAGGCCCGAGCCAGCGCGATCCATGTTGTAGATATAACCGCGATCATCCAACTCGCCGAGGTCGGAGAAGGTCGCATTGCGGCAGTGTCTCGGATCACCTCGGAACGGTCCGCAAGTCTGCTGGGTGTTCCTGTTCGGTGCCTGAATGAAATAGGCGACCCGTCGCGGGTTGTAGGGGTCGCGAATGTCAAAAACCTGCAGTCCGGCGTTGAAGTAGGAGACGACGAGGAGCTTGCCATAGTAGGGGGCATAGATCCTGCGCGGCATCTCGTGAGTGCCGAAGCGTGCTCCTCTGGCACAGAAATCGCCAGGGAACTGGCCGACGGTCGCGGTTGCAATCGGCCAGGGCGCAAGCTCGTTGCTGATGTCGATGATGGAAGGATTCTTCCACTTTTCCGGAGCGCAGTCGTTGGCGGTCTGTTCGGAAAGGTTGATCGCAAGATCCATCCTTAGTGGCGCCCCGGTGAGAAAGTTCGCCTGCTCCTGGGGAATGGGTACCCCGAAGATCGGGATGAAGGTGTGCCCGCCGTCGAGGGGATTGAGGGTGATATAGCTGATCTGCGGATAGAGCAGGTCGGCCTGGGTGGGCGCATTCGCGCAATCGCGCGATGCTACGTGCTCTGCGCCGCTGACGCATCCGCCGAGAAGCCTTTTCCGATCGACGATCTGGTCGACGCCGCTGCTGCTGCTGCCATAGCCGAAATAGACTCGATTCTTGGTCAAACCCGCCGAGTACATGGCGTGAACGCCCGTCGGCGGATTGGTCACGCCCTCATAGCAGGTGTCGCTGGGAGCGTTGGAACAGCTTTTCTGCGTGGCGACGACCGCCGCGGGCTGTTGTCCCGGCAACCCCCACTGGCGGATGAACCTCGGTTTTGCCGGATTGCTCAGATCGTAGATGTAGACGTGCTGGTTCGAGTGCCATCCGTCGCCACGCTGCTGAAAGACCATATAGGCGATCCCGGTGTCGCATTCCCACCAGGCATGGTGCGTGGCGATTCCGTCGGCGAGGAAGGGCCGTCCGACCCGGACAGGGTGCGCTGGGTCGGTGGTATCCCAGATCTCCCAAGCGACGTCGCCGTCGTGCCGAAGCAGAAAGAAATGGTTCGCCAAGCCGTTTTCCGCCGCGTCCGGCAAGCCGTTGCCACCGCACACCGCCAGATGCGCCGACGAACCAGCCGTTGACGGAATGTGGGATACGAGAACCGGGTGCGTTGGATCCGTGGCGTCGATCAGTGACGTGCCGTCCTTCTCCACCTGGCCCGTCAACAGATTCAGATGCGGGCCGCCGCTGCCGTTATCAGACACGTACACGATATAGCGGCCGTTCTGGTTTTCGATCCAACCGTCATCCGAGCTCGCGCGACCCTGGTTGTCGTCGAATCCCACCACTCTCATGTTCCAGATCGATTCCTGGTCCGCTGCGTTGGGTGCCGGAACCGCCAGCGGCGGTAACCCGGCCGCCCCCTCCGGGCCTTCGTTGAGTGTCACGACCGGGAAGTCCGGCCCGTCGGGAGGGTAGGACACAGCCCAGGCTACGCCGCTCAATCCAAGCCAAAGACCGGACAAGGCAACGACAAGCCATGGTCCGACGCCGCGGATCATTTGAGATAGGTCAGTCATGACGAATCCTCAGAGAAATTCTACAAGGCTGCATTCGTGGTCACATCCTACCTGATCGGATTCACAGGCAGTCCGCCCTCACCAATCGGCGCGGCCTCCCGATTACTGAAATCACCTCGTCCGCGCGCGGCAGCAGCGACCGCGGCATCACGAGACCGATCTCCCGAGTCGTTCGCGCGTTGAGTACAAGCTCAAGCCGATTCGAGCGTTCAACCGGCAAGTCTGCCGGGCGAACTCCAAGCAGTACTTGTCAGACATATTTAGCCGTCGGCTGACCCGCGGCGTAGACGCTCACACCGTAGCCGGCCAGTCCTCCATCAACTACAAGTCTCCGGCCGTCTATCGTCGCGTCCGTCACGAAGAAACAAACCATCCGCCTCCGCATTCCTGAGCGCGTGCAGATTCGTTCGTGGCGACGGTTCGGGCGTCTCTAGGATCACGGATGCACCACATGACTCCAGAGCTCGGCTCTCGGCTCGACGCCGAGGCCGGGTCCGTCGGGCAGCTCGAAAGAGCCGTCCACGCACCGCATGCGCGTCTCCACAAAGGAAAGGTTAGCGTCGAACACCGAATGCTGATGCTCGTGATAGGGTAGCTCATCGAGGCTCGCCGCACCGTGCAGGCTGGCGGCATGGAAGATACCTATGCCGATCGTCGCGTGCGGCACGACGCGCACGCCGTGCTCGGCGGCGAGGCGTGCGATCGCAACGAACTGCGATAGTCCCGTGTGTGCGACTTCCGGCTGGACGATGCTGACGCAGCGACGCGCGAGCCGAGGTAATACCTGATACGTCGTGCTCCACTCCTCGCCACCGGCGATGGGGACGCCGACGCGTGCCGCGACCTCTGCCTGCCCATCGATATCCTCGGGAGCGCAAGGGGCCTCCGCAAAATATGGATGCCACGGCTCAAGCGCCTCGATCAGCGCGATGGCCTCGGCGGGCCCGTAGCGCCAGTGCAGATCGACCATGATATCGACGCCGAGCCCAAGCGCCTCGCGCAGCGCGCGCATTTCGTCGATGACGGCGTCACCTGAGACGGCAGCTGCGAACTTAACGCCACGAAAACCCTGTGCGGCGAGCGCATGCGCCAACGCGATCCGTTCCTGCAGCGTCGCCCGCGGCAATCCCGACGCGTACGCGGTGATGCGGTCGCGTCGCTTACCGCCAAGGAGTTCATAGACTGGTCGGCCGGCGAGCTTGCCCTTGAGATCCCATAGAGCGATGTCGACACCGGCGAGCGCGTCGGTGAAATACCCGCTCCAATGTCCGCGGACGCGCATAAGCGCGTAGAGTTCCTCCCACAGCGCGGCGACGTCGTCGGGTTCACGTCCAAAGAGTTGCGGTGCGAGCACATCGTTGATGATCGCCACGACGGCCTGGGGCGCGACGATTCCGTAGGTCTCGCCCCAGCCGACCGTCCCGTCGTTGGTTGTGACCTTCACCAGCACCGAGCGATCGAACACGGGATAGATCGTCCGGTTGCCCATGCGAACGAAGTAGCCGCGCCCGTTGACGCGCTCGCCCGGGCCGAGCGGACCCAGGTAGGGCACGTCGCGCGGCAACATGACGACGATGGGTTGGACCGAGTCGATCGTTGCGGTCATCGCCGGTCAATTCGCGAGCGCGCCCTGCGTCGCACCGCTGACCAGGAATGGCTCGAGCAGCAGGAAGAGCACGAACACCGGCAGCAGCGAGAGCGTGCCCACCGCCATCAGACTCGGCCAGTCGACCAGATACTCCCCGAGAAACGACTGCATGCCGACCGTTAACATCCAGAGGTCGGGATCGGTCACCAGCGTGCGCGCGAAGACGAAGTCCGACCAGGCCACGATCGCCACATATGTCGCAGAAGCCGCCAAGCCAGGACGAACCAGCGGCAGCACGACATGCCATAGCGCCTGCGCGCCGTTGCAGCCATCGAGCATCGCCGCCAACTCGAGCTCGCGCGGTACGCCGTCGAAAAAACCCCTCATCAGCCACGTCGCGAACGGCACCCCGACCGCGGCATTGGCGAGCATGAGCCCGAACCGACTGTTGATCAAACCGAAGGTCGAGAAGGCGATGAAGAAGGGAATCACGATCAGGCTCGCCGGCAACATCTTGGAGACGAGCAGCGCGAAGCCTGCCCCCTGCTGGGAGCGGCCCCTGAAGCGCGACAGGCTGTAGCCCCCTAGGGTGGCGATCGTAAGGCTGATCACCGTCGCCCCCGCGGTAACAGCGACGCTATTGCCGAGCCAGGTCAAGACCGGCTCGCGCGCGAGGACGGCCGCGAAAGCATCGAGGCTCACCGCCGACAGCTTGGGCAGCAGAACCGGGGTGCGCGAACGGGTGAGCTCACTGGGAAGAACGGCGGTGAGCAGCATCCAGTAGATTGGAAATAGCACGATCCCAGCGATAGCCAGGGCGGCAAGAGTGAGCAGCCAGCGGCGCGCTCGGCTCATGAGACAACCTGGATTCCCGCCTGCGCAAGAGTGACGGCACAAAGCCGGGCTGGCATCAGAAATACTCCCGCCGCAACACGCGAATCGACGCCAGCGCGAGCAGCGCGGCAAGGACCAGGGTCAGTACTCCCAGCGCGGATGCGGTCCCCATGCGAAAGAAGCCGAACGCCTCCTGGTAGATCCGTATGGCCAGCGTCTCGGTGGCGCGGTCAGGACCACCGCCGGTAGTCACGTAGATAATGTCGAATTCGCGCAGCGCCCAGAGGGTGTTGAGAATCACGCCAAGCGCGGCAGCCCCGCGCAGGCCAGGCCAGGTGACGTAGCAGAAGCGCTGCCAGGCGGTCGCGCCATCGACCCGAGCCGCCTCGTACAACGTCGCAGGGATCGCCTGCAGCGCTGCGAGCAGGGTCATCGTAAAGAACGGGTATGCCTTCCAAATCGTCGCGACGATGACCGCGCCGAGCGCGGTGTCATCGTTGGCGAACCAGGCGAGGTCGGACGCGAGCCATCCCGCGCGCCGGAGGAGCGCGTTAACGACACCGAACGAGCCATCCAGCAGCCACAGAAACACAATGCTCACGATAACGCCCGGAACCGCCCACGGCAGCAGGATGAAACTGCGCAGCCAGCGCCGGCCTGGAAACGTGTGGTTAAGCAGCAATGCGCTCGCCAGGCCGATGGCGAACGCGGGCCCGATAGTCATGACCAGGTAGACAAACGTCACCCAGACGCTGTGCCAAGTCGCCTCGCTGGCAAGTACAGTGCCGTAATTTCCGAGGCCGACAGGCAATCCCGAGAGGCCAAGGACATCGAGCGTCTTGCCCAGGCGGAAGCTGGTGGCGACGACAAGGTACAGCGGATAGGCGATGAGGAAGCCCACCGCGACCAGTGCGGGAGAGAGCAGCGCATAACCGACCCAGCGCGATCGCCAGATCATGGCAACGGCACAGCCGCGTTCAGTTCCTTCTGCAGGTTAGCGAGGATCAACTCGGTCGGTTGCGGGGACGACTGCATGCGCACGACGGCGCGGCTGAACAGCGTAGCGAACTCGTTGTAGTTTTCGCGAAGCTCACCTTGGGTTGGGAACAGGTTAACCGCCCTGTCCGCAGCCTGGACAATCGCCGCAAGATGCGGGTCGCGCTTGGCTTGTTCGACGTTGATCATGCCGCTGCGCCCCGCCGGAGAACCGGTCAACTGCACGTATCTTTCCTGCCATGGCGGGCTCGCCGCGAGGAGGAAGAATTCCCAGACGAGTTTGCGCTTCCGCGGATCGATCCTCGCAGGCATGTGCAGGCTGTTGCTGGCTCCGCCGGTGATCACGGGGAACGGAAGCTGCGCCATCTTGAGCGAGGGCCGGATCTCCGGTTTGGCTTTCTGCAGAGTAGCCCACACCCACGGCCCGTCGCGCAGGAACGCGGCCTTACCGTCGATGAAAAGCTGGCGCGCCACGGTCGAGTTCGTTCCCGGCGGCGCGTACGAGAGCGATTTGCGAAACTGCTCCATCGCGGCAATGACGCCCGGATCGGTGAAACTATACTTGTTGCCCTTGAGCCAGTCCTGCTTCTCGCCAAGCACCCAGGTTGCGGCATCGATGAACATGTTCGGGTGTTCGGCGGTCGTCGTCACGAGCCCGAAGATACCCTTGTCGCGATTGGTCGTTTTGGCCATGGCGTCGAGCCACTCGGTGGGCGTGGTCGGAGCCTTCACGCCCGCGTCCTGCAGGATTTTTTCATTGTAATAGAGCAGATTGCCGTAGGGCAGCAGGAGCAGGCCGTAGGTCTTGCCTTCCCACACCATCTCGCTCTGCAGTGGCGACCACTTGGCCGGAATGTCCGTACCCTTGATCAGATCGTCGATCGGCTCCAGCCACTTCTGGTTCGCGAAGCTCGCGAAGTTGCGGGTCGGGAGGTGCACGATATCCGGTGGGTTGCGACCCGCGAAGCGCACCGTAAGCTGATTCACGTAATTGACGAACGGGATCGGGTAGAACTTGATTTTCACGCCCGGATGCAGCGCTTCGTACTCCTGGATCAGGGCTTTCCACCATTCGGCGAAGCCCGGGTCCTCCGCCTGCCAACTCGGAAAATCGAGTGTGACGTTCTGTGCCGAAGCAGGCAAGGAAGCAACTACCGCAGCGAGCAGCACTGACGCGGCGAGGAACAATCGCTTCATGGCCATCCTTTCAATTCACACGCATCCACGAAAACGCGAAAGCCAGCCAGGGTGAGCACTTCGACGGGATCGAGACAGATCCTGGCTTTTGCTATGTCTGGAGTATCTCTCTTTCGAAAACACCTACCGTACGAGCTCGCGCGCTCTCGGAAACGCCGCCAGCAAGTCGTCGATGTCGGCAAGCATGGTATCGAGTTCGAGCTGATCCTGGGCATCGAGCCTGGGCCCTTGCGCCCGGACTGCTGCATCGTCCATCACGCCGCGACGCTTGAGTACTTCCTTGGTCGCGGCCCAGCGGAACACAGCCTGGAAGTTGAGCAACGGCAGCGTGCGGTTGTAGAGCTCCCGGGCCAGCGCGGAATCGCCAGCTCGCCACGCCCTTACCATCCGAACGTGCACGTCCGTGAGCTCGCACGCGGGCATGGTGCCGACCGCGCCGCGCGCGAGTTCGTCGAGCAGGTACCGCGCACCGGCTCCACCCAGTACCCCGGCGAAGTGCGGCGCGGCAGCGATCTCCTCACGTGCGAGCAGCGCCGTGATGCGCTGGCCACAGGGCATCGCTTCCTCCTTCACGTAGCACACGGCCGGCACCCGGGCGACTACCTGCGCGACCGCGGCCGCATCGAATCCTCCGCCAGCCGGTGGCGGCGCATTCTGCAGCATGATCGGCACCGCGGCGGCGTCGCCGAGCCGTCGGTAGTATTCGACCAATCTGCTGACATCGCCGGCAAGCCGCGCTGGTGCCATCACCATCGCTGCCGCCGCGTCAGGTGGCTTCGCCTTCTTTAGGTGGCGTACTGTGATCTCCGCATCGGTCGCGCTCGCTCCTACGACAACTGGGACCCGACCGCGCACCGCCGCCATAACAACGCTGAGCAAGCGATCGCGCTCGGCATCGGTGAGCTGGTCGACTTCGCTGGCCACTCCCGGATAGACGACCGCATCCGCACCCGCGGCGATCGCGAAGTCGACGACGCGTCCGAGCGCGGCCACATCGGGCGCGCCGTCACCACGGAACGGCGTGGCGAGCACCGGGCATACACCGTGGATCGGTGGTACGGGGGCTGAAATCGGCATGCGTGAGCGCGCTGGAATCGGCATCGAGCGCGTCCGCCCGCACTCGCAGCGCACACGGTATCGACCCAACGACGATCCGTCAATACGACGAACGCCGACCAGCGCCCCTGCGAGTCCCGCACCTTGGTCCATCGGCCGTGGCGCATCGGTAAAGTCGGCGACAGCTACCTGCGTGCCGCCCTCTACACTTTAGTGGTCTTTCAACACGACCCAACGTCAAATCAGTTACAACAAACTCGTTGCCGCGCAGCGATAACCCAGGGGGTGGCCCACTCGCTTCCTTTCACCAGCTCCTTGGGAACTTAGGTTTCGGAAACTCGTCGAGGACCGGGTAGTTCTAACCGTCATCGAGGTCAGTGGCAGCTTTGTGTTATTCGCGTACCATCGCCGCGTCATTCCGTTGGTGTCGATTGGCTCAGCAAGGGGGCGACTTGAAGGCGGTAATTGGACCATGTGCGTACGAGCATCCCGGCGAAGCTGAGGCAGGGGCGCTTGTAACAGTTCGGCGCGAAGCGGAAGCCCGTGCGGGGCGCCGATGCGGCTGACCCTTTTTGGGGGCCTTCGGCCTCTAACCCTCGTTCGCGCGGTGCGCGATTCATTGGCTGGCCTAACGCTCGCGTCAATGAATATCCCCCAGGTGCTCGGGTACACCCGCGTCGCTCAAACCCCGGTCGTCACCGGGCTCTACACCGCGCTCCTGCCGCTGGTCGCATTCGCGACGTTTGGCTCTTCGCGCCATTTGGTCGTCGCTGCCGACTCAGCGACGGCTGCTATCTTCGCCAGCGGATTGTCGGGAATGGCGGCGCCCGCCAGCGCGAGGTACATGGCGCTGGTCGGGATGGTGGCGCTCCTCACCGCCGGGATGCTGTTGCTGGCACGAATCTTCAAGCTGGGCTTTTTAGCCGACTTTCTTTCCCGGACCGTACTCGTGGGATTTCTCACCGGTGTAGGGCTCCAGGTCGGCATCGCCATGCTGGGCGATATGCTCGGAGTCACGGTGAACGCGCAGCGCACGGTCGAGCAGTTGTGGCAGGTCATCCAGAGAGTAGGAGAGGTTCACATTCCGACAGCGGCAATCTCGGCGATTGTGGTGGGCTGCATCCTGGTCTTTCGCCACTACCTGCCGCGCGTGCCGGTGCCTTTCTTCGCCGTGATTGCTTCCATCGCCGCGAGTTTTGCGTGGGATTTCTCCGGACACGGTATTGCCATCGTCGGACCCGTTCCGGGCGGCCTTCCCTCGTTCGGCCTCCCCAGCGTGACCTGGACTGAGCTACTGAAACTATTGCCAGTCGCAGCTTCGTGCTTCGTCATCATCATCGCACAGAGTGCCGCCACTTCTCGCATATTCGCCGCGCGCTATCACGAACAGGTCGATCAAGACGACGACCTGTTGGGATTGTCCGTGGCGAACGCGGCGGCTGCGGTGAGCGGGACGTTCGTGGTGAATGGCAGTCCCACCCAGACCGCGATGGCCGAGCTCACTGGGGCGCGCACTCAGGTCGCGCAACTCGTGTCTGCAGGCGCGGCATTGCTCGTGTTGCTGTTTCTCACCGGTCCGCTTCAATACCTGCCACGGTGCGTCCTCGGTGGCCTCGTGTTCACAATAGCCCTCGCGCTCATCGACCGGCAGAGCCTGCGCGACATCCGCCGCGAGAGCCCGGGTGAGTTCATGTTGGCGATCCTCACGGCTGCAGTTGTCGCGCTCGTCGGCGTTGAACAAGGGATCCTGGTGGCGATTGTGTTGTCGTTGCTCAGGCACGTACGCCACAGCTATGAGCCGCATACGATGGTATTGGTCCCGGACGCGACTGGCAGGTGGATACCGGTGCCGGCTGCGCCGGGCCGTGAAACTGAGCCGGGACTGATCGTCTATCGGTTCGGCGCAGATCTGTTTTATGCAAACGAGAGCCGTTTCGCCGATCAAGTGTGGGCGCTCGTGGAGCACGCGCCGACACCGGTGCTATGGTTCGTCGTCGATGCCGGCGCGATTACGGACCTCGATTACACCGCCGCGCGGTCGGTTCGCGGCCTAATCGAGGAACTGAGGCGCCGAGGGGTTGCTCTGGTGTTTGCGCGCGTCAATAGGTATCTGCATGCCGATATGGATCGGCATGGCCTCACAGCAGCGATCGGGGAAGCACAAATCTTCCCAACGCTTCACGAAGCTTTGGCTGCGGTACGCGGTCGCGCACGCGCGTCCCAGCAAGATGAACGATAGGCAGTAAGCAACGCATTCGCCTACCTCAGCCTAGGTAGCGAATTGGTAACGCCAATTATGACGTGGTAGTCGAGAAATTTGCGGGAACAGCTTATTACAGCCAAATTTGACGCCCGCTCTGGGTTCGCGGACGAAGAATTGCAACGTCACCCGGCCGAGAATATCGCCCAGGCCAATATCCTCCTCTTTGGCCGGGTGACTTTAACCAGCGCAGCGCGATCCAGCCTCGCGAGTCCGCTCGATGGACGGGTTAGAAACCATAGTTTCCGCCGTTCATGGCGATCCGCACAAATCACTTGGTTTCACTATACAAGGCCTCGGGTTGGTGGCAAACCACTTCGATGTTGTGCCCGTCCGGACCAATGACAAAAGATGCATAGTAGTTCGCGTGGTAGCGCGGGCGCAGACCAGGCGCGCCATTGTCTTTGCCACCCGCCTCCAGAGCCGCGCGATAGAAAGCTTCAACTTGCTGGCGATTCTCGGCCGTAAACGCCAAGTGAAGATGCGCCGGCTTCTCCTCGGTTTGGTACAGGCACAATGAAGGCTTACCCTTTGGGCTAAGTTCGACGCCATACGTCGGCGGCCCCTCCGAGACAACAGCTACGCCGAGCGGTTCGAGTGCCTTGAGGAAGAACGCTTTGCTCGCTGCATAGTCGCTGACTCCGAATTTGACGTGGTCAAACATGAGTTCTCTTGAAGTGTGTGGGCCTGCGCGAGGCCTAACGTGATTTAGAGATCACCGCGATGTTGCCACCCGTAGCCACAATGCATCGTCACGCGGAGAGCCTCGTATCGTCGTTGGCGGAGGTCGCGAAATAGCCCTAAATCTATGTATATCGATAGACCTAGTGTTGCGTTCCGTTAATAACTTTGCAGAGTCGTTCGAGCTTGGCAAGAATTGACTCGGCAGTTGCGGTCCACATGAAGGGCTTGGGATGTTGGTTGTAGTGGTCGACGAAGGCGGTGATCTGGCGCTTCAGGTCGCGCTGAGCCGTGTGTAGATGGCTCCCCGACCAGGGCTCCTGGGACCTGCGGATTAACAGACCGACGCAGAGAACAATTGGAACAATGACTTAACTTCAAATCCGTTCCGCAAAAACCCCGAGTTAAGGCTCCGAATTGGCAATTAAGGCCTAGTAGTCACCAAATTTGCGGAACAGGGTGAGCACCAGTGTTCGCCTAGTATTAGGAACGTGAGTGCGGTGCTCCCCTGCCCCACTACCGGCAACTCGCCGCCGATTCTCACGCATCCGCGGTGACCGGATCATTGGCAGGACGGCCGTTATTCCAAGAGCGTGAATGCCTGTCCATCCGGCAGACGATATCGTGAAAAGTCCGCTACGTCCGTGGTCAGAATTGCCGCAACACCAGTCTCGATCGCCAGCCAGTAAAGCGAAGCATCCGCTAGATCCATCTCCCGCTGCGTCTTCTTCGAATATTGTCGCATCCACTTGATCATGTCACCCAAGTGATAGGGTTCGAATGGATACACGAGTGACCCGCCCAGCTCGACCCAATGAAGCAGTTCATACCGTTGCGGTGCGGCGAGCAAGTACGAAGCCTCGACGATACACGGCCACGTGGTCAGCAGGCGTAATCCACGTTTGGACAGCGAGCTAATGAGCGCATCAAAGCGTTGATGATGCTTATCGTCGACGGCGAACAACGCGATAAGCGGCCCCGAATCAATCAGGACGCTTTTCACGGAGCTTCGCTTTCATTCTTGCGGACACATTCTCCGAAGCCTCGGGATTGCCCATCGGTCTTCGGCTTCTGACCGCCTTAAGCAGTGCCGCTGGATCCTTGAGCCCTAATACCCTCTCAAGCGCGTCCTTGACGAACTCTGATTTGGTGATACCCAGACGCTTGGCTTCCTGGTCCACCTTCGTCTCGAGCGCTACATCCAACCTGACGGTGAGCGTCATTTCTTGTCTCCGTATTCATAAAATACGGTAATACAATACTCAAGCCCGGGGTCATTGGCAAGTGCAATGCCTCGAGCTCTGTCGGCCGAGAATCGGGGATGGGGAAGGTCGTCTTGCGATATTTCTCCGCCGGGAACTCGCGCGCTCGGCCGGGGTGTTCCTGATCCACTAGGCGGCGGTGCGATCGTCGACTCAGCCTTCCGGCCACGCGCTTGGTGCCAGGCGTCAATTCGATCTTGGGAGGCTTGCACAATGAACATTCGCTCGCGCCTTAATTGGCCTCGTCGAATATTTGCGGAGAACATCCGAGCTGCAGTGTCGGATCACCCCGATCGCCGCCGTCGATATTCTTTACAGGCGCTGACCGCTTGTATCTCCTCAAAAATCACCGTCCGCTAGAGGGAAAATTTGTTGCAGCCAGCGTAAAGGATCGCGTGGCGGATGTCGTGTTTCTTTACAATCCGGGGCCTGCCCTGGCAAAGGAGAATTCGTAACGGGCTGAAAGATATGCTTTAATTAGGTATGGTACAAATTGTGCAGGCTACGTGAAAAGGTTTTCAGACTAGGGCGAAGTAAGTAGGAATTAGCGTCATTAGAGTTTTACCTGGGTTGTTCAAGTCGGGTTGGTCTCGCTAGCTCTAACAGCTTGACACAATTTACAGGTTGACCGGCCATGGCAGGTAGCAGTTTTCTAATAAGACTTTGGCAATGAGTTGGGCTGCGGGGGCGAACGCGGCCTGGGTGGGACCAAGGGTTGAAACCCGATTCAGGAGGAGCCAGGAAGCATGAGGCCACTATCAGTCGACGCATTGGTGTCGGCAACCAAGCCAGCACAGCCGGGCGAGCGTGCGGGTCGGACCTTCTTCAAGGCGTTGCTGCTGGTGGGTACCCTGCTAAGCGGCGGCCTGGCGACCCCACCGGCAGACGCAAATCTGGTGATCACGACAACCGGCACGATCACCTCGGGAAGCGAAACCGGCGGCCTGTTCGGCTTGCCCAGCGGTACCACGAGCCTGGTGGGCGACAGCTACACCTTGGTGGTCGAGTTCGACGGTCTGGGGCCAAATTACACTGCTGTCCCTGGATCCTCCGCGGGGGACTTCGAGATCCCGGGCACGACCGGCAACGTGACCGCAATCGTCAACGGACAAGCCCTCGTAACCCCGGTGACGAATTCCTTGGGGTCAAACCTGTTTGAGGACATGTTCGACGTCTTTACCGCGAACCAAGGCACGTCCAGTGCTGGGGACTCCGTCAACGTCACGCAGACCCTCAATTGCGTCGGCGTTTGTGTGCCGTATCCAGACTTGATGACGTCGCTCAGCTATGTCCTAGACCTGGCAGCCGGTGACTTCGGCCTCGACCAATATACGTTCCAAGGCGCCGGCTTCCCTGCTTCCAGTGCCCCGATTGCCAACTTCGCGGGAACGGAGGCCACCTTAGCGTTCGTTCCCGAGCCGGCTTCCTGGGTACTGCTGGCAACCGGGTTGCTCGGGCTGGGCTTGCTGGCCCGACGCCGCCGCGCCTGAGTCCGGCCGGCCGGCGTGGCCGGTCGCAATCGACGTTCGAAAGCAAAACCAGTCCAAAGGAATATCCTATGCGCCGCTCACATCTGGACGGCATCATCGGCTTTGCGTTGCTGGGCCTGATCATGAACGCCGGAGCGGCCATCGCCGCCGGCAATCCGTGCAGTCCGTTGACCTACGGCGCAGTCGGCGACGGGACCGTCGGCACCGACAAGGGAACCCTCAACACCGTTGCAATCCAGACCGCGATCAACGCCTGTGCGGCGCGCGGCGGCGGCGTCGTCGCGCTCAGCCCCGTGCCGAGCGGCAAAAATGTCTACCTGACCGGCCCGATCCGGTTGCTGAGCCATGTCTACCTGGAGATCAACGCGGGCGTGACCCTGCTGGCCACCACCGACGAGGGCCAATACAGCATCGCCTTTCTCAACTACCCGATGCCCGGGACCAATGTGTTCCCAAACACGCCGACCGCGCCCTACGAAGCGTTGGTGTTCGCCTTTCAGGCGGTTGATACTGGCATCATCGGGAGCGGCACCATCAACGGCCAAGGCAACGTCACGTCGTCGACGACGAACCGCCCCGCCGGCACCGGAGTCAACGGTTTTGCCGCCGGCCCTATAACCGGTAGCAACCCATCCTACGTGGATAGTCTACCGGCGGGGCCAAGCGCAAAATATTGCTGGTGGAACCCACCGGGGGGGCCAGTTCCGTGCACGGGTTTCCCGACCCCGGGGAACGGCGTCACCGTCAACGGGACCCAGTGGTACCTCGCGCCGCAAGCCGACATTCCGACGTCCAACGGCCCGGCGCGGCCGTGGCTGGTGGAATTCTATCAGTGCGCCTATGTGATGGTGAACGGTATCACGCTGGTCAACTCGCCGATGTGGAATCTGGTGTTGCGTAACGACAGCCATGTCACGGTAACCAACTATCACGTGCAAAACTACAGCGACCCCGCCGCCACCATACCCGCTCCCTCGATCGGAACAAATACCGACGGTATAGACCCGGTCGGCTCGAGCTACGTGACCATCTCCAACATCAATGAGCAGGTCGGCGATGACGACGTGGCGATCAAGTCAGGATTGCCGTTGAACGTTGTGAGCGGCGTACCCATGGACGATCCAAACGTGATGGGCCTGCCGACATTGCCGTCGCATGACATCACCGTCACCAATGCCACCATAACCGGCGGCCACGGCATCTCGATTGGCAGCGAAGGATCGAACGGCGTTTACAATGTGCTCATCCAGAACATCAACGCGAGCGGTTCCGGGTTGTCGGAGGTCTTGCGGATCAAGACGGGCCGGACCCGGGGAAACTACGCCACGGGTATCCACGATATCACCGTGCAGAACGTGGTTGCGACAGGCGCCTCACAGCCAATCCTGGTGTATGACTACTACCCGGCAAGCAATCCTCCCACCGAAACGACCAGTTCCTCAACCTGGGACGTTCCGCAGGCGATCCAGCCGAACACGCCGAATGTCTACAATATCTTCATCTCGGGATTGACGGCGACCGGCGCGACGTCGCCAGCCGTGATTTCCGGCGTGCCGGAGGCCTGCATCCTGAACGTGATCCTCGACAATGTGAGCATTACGACGAGCACGTCGGGAGTCACGACGGCCGTACCAAGCCCTCTCCCCGCGGGCATGTTTCAACTTCGGAACGTGACCGGGACCTTCACCAACGTAACGCTGACCTCCACGCACTCGCCTGCGATAGCTCCATGGGCGGAGCAGGAGAACGTACAGGTAACGACCGCGGGCACCACGCCGCCCCTGCCCTTCCCGTACACGGGGCTGGGCACGGGCACGGGGCCACTGATGACGACCCCGGCCGGAGCGACGTGCGCCACACTTCCGCCGGGGAACGACTATCAGATAGGCACCACGCCGTAAGACCAACGCCTGGAAACGAAGAACCCGGGGTTCGCCTCGGGTTTTTCGCGTCTGAAGGCGGCAGCGTCGGACGATGTGCAAGGCACGGCCTCTGAGACCGCGCGGGTGGCCCGCCAGGTCGGATCAACAGCAACTCGGATGCAACAAGGACTATCCCTGCACAGGTCACCTCTGGCCGGCGCCACCGGCCTGGCGCCGCTGGCGCTGGCGCTGACGCTGGCAGCGAGCATGGCCGCCGCCCAGGTCCGCCGCGGCGATCTTTGCAGTCCGCTGACCTATGGTGCAGTGGGGGACGGCGTCACCGATAACACCACTGCGATCCAATCGGCGATCAGTGCTTGTGCCAAGGTGGGCGGTGGTCCCGTACGGCTGCCCCTGGAGGGCGGGAAGGGCATCTACCTGACGGGCCCGATTACCCTCGCGAGCCATGTCACGCTGCAGATCGACAAGGGGGTCACCCTGCTGGGCACCACCGACCACACGAAATATCATGCTGCATTCCTCAACTATCCGTACCACGCAAACGAGGCGCTGGTCTCGGCCTATCAGGCCGTCTACACCGGCGTCGTGGGGCCCGGGACCATCGACGGCCAAGGCGGCGCGCCAGCGTCTGGTGGCGGGCCGAGCTGGTGGAAGCTGACGCAACCGTCGGGCGCGACCATCGACGGGACCACGTGGTACGCCGCACCCTATGCCGACATTCCGACCTCCAACGGCGTGCCGCGACCGTGGCTGGTGGAGTTCTATGAGTGCGACAACGTCACGGTGAACCACATCACGCTGACCAACGCACCGATGTGGAACCTGGTGTTTCGCTACAGCAACCACATCACCGTGTCCGAGTACACGGCCACGGTCACGCCCGATCCTTCGATCGCGCATACCGACGGCATCGACCTTGTCGGCTCGAGCTATGCGACGCTGCTGTTCCTGAATATCGCTACCGGGGGTGATGCGGTCGCGCTCAAGTCCGGCCTGCCGCTCAACGTTCCGATCGCCGACGATCCGAACGAAGCCGGTCTGCCGCAACTGCCTACCCATGACGTGCAAATCGTCAATTCCACCTTCACAAACGGCAACGGGGTCGTGATCGGCAGCGAAGCGGTGAACGGCGTATATAACGTGGTCGCGCGCAACATCGTCGAAAACAACACCGGTTATGGCCTGCTGATCAAGTCGAGCCGGGGCCGCGGCAGCCATGCTACAGGTGACTACAACATCATGGCGCAGAACCTGACCTTGACCAGCGTCCGGCAGCCACTGGCGATAAGCGGCTACGATCCGGCGGTTGGGGGTCTGGTCGACCCCCCCAATGATCCACCGCAGGCGATTACGGCGCTCACGCCGAATATCCACGACATCACCATCTCGGGCCTGAGCGCGACCGGTGCGACGGCAGAAAGCCTCATTGTCGGCCTGCCGGAATCCTGCATCCGGAACGTGAGTCTCAGCAACGTGAGCATCACGGGGCGCAACGCGGGTCTCCGACTGCGGAACATGACTGGTACGCTCACCAGCGTGACCAGCACCCTGCCCAATGAGGATCCCCCGTTTGTGGTGCAGGAGAACGTGACCGTGACCACCGCGGGCACGATGCCGGCCATCACGAACACGCCCCCCTTGGGGTCGCTGACGACCCCGCCAGGCCTGCCTTGCGGGCGCAATGCGCAAAACTAGGACTTCAGTGACGGCCTCAAGGTTCGCGCGGGTCTGTGCCTGACTGTGGAGGGGCGGAAAATCTCTCGACGTTCAAAAGCCGGATCAACAACTTGGAGCTGGCTACTTTCCGGTGCAAAAAAAATGTGCGCCGGTCTCGCTCTTGATTCCGGCGTGAGGCCGGCTGCAAATCCTGCACGAACGCACCTGGCCGGCGTGTCTCATTGTTCCGGCGAGCGCGGTTTCGGGGAAGCCCACGCGCATCTGCTGATGCGCCCCGCTTTTCAAGGTCACTGTTATGATGGTCGCATGTTCATCTGATCGGCTTGGAAGGAATCTTGGCGATAACCATTCACGATGTCGCGCGGCAGGCGAGAGTCTCGGTAGCGACCGTGTCGCGGGCGCTGGCGGAGCCTCACCTACTGCGGCACGCTACTCTCGAGCGCGTTCTCGCGATCGCTAGGCAGCTCTCCTACCATCCGAACCCTGCTGCACGCAGTCTGATCACTGGGAAAACGGGAAATATCGGGATCATCGTCCCCGACATTGCGAACCCGTTCTATCCGAGCGTGCTGCGAGGCGTTCAGGCAGGAGCACACCAAGCCGGCTACTCCATTCTCCTCGCGGATAGTGAGGAGAACCCGGCCGCCGAGGAAAAGTTAGTCCACACGATGGTCAAGCAGGTCGACGGAGTGATCATATGTGCACCTTTCGGTTCTGATGCTCAGCTTTTACGGCTCGCCAAAATAACATCGCTCGTTCTGGTCAACCGACGACTGCGGGGCGTACCGGCAGTGCTCATGAACGTGGCGAACGGCATGCGGCAGGTCGTGAGCCATCTCGTAGCCCTGGGGCATCGCCACTGCGCGTACCTGGGCGGCCCCCGAAATGCTTGGTCCAACCGTGAGCGCCAACGCGGGCTGCGAGTCGCTGCCAAATCGCAGGCGATTCAACTCGTTGAGTTCGGCCCCTTCGAACCGAAATTCGAGGACGGTATTAACGGTACCGATCTCGCAATAGAGGCAGGCGTCACGGCAATCGTTGCCTATAACGACCTTATGGCGCTCGGCGTCCTCAGCCGGCTGCACGCCCGGAATATTCGGGTACCCGAGGACATCAGCGTCGTCGGCTTCGATGACGTCCTTTACGCGGCTATGTGTGCACCGCCGCTGACAACCGTGTCGATGCCGATGGAGTCGGCAGGACGTACCGCCGTCGACATCCTCCTGCGCCGACAGAACGCCAACCTGTCGACACTAGAGCGTCCATATAACACGCAGCTAGCTACCGAATTGATTGTACGCTCGACCACTGCTCGGCCATCGGCACCGACAACGGCGCGCCCTTCGCCAACTCCCATGCCCTCTTCGGCTTGAGCAAACTTTACGGTAGTGCCTGCGCTTGGGTATCGCCATCGAGCGCATCAAACCCGGCCATCCGGAGCAGAATGGCCACCACGAGCGCATGCCATGCTCCGTCAAGTACAGACTTTTCGCATGCAAGCAGGAACCCCAAATAGCGCGTCACCTCTGCGCGCCGGAGGGTCTCGGCGGAAACCGATCTATCTTCGGTTGACCTGCCATGGCTCGTTGTTGCGCAGCCCGCAAATTTTGTTATCGCCTTGCTCATTTACCCTCCTCATCGCATGCGACTACGGACAGTCGCCCTGTGACAACTGCAATCGCTGACAACGATGCCTTGGCGAGTAATGGATCAAGGAGAGCGACGGACCGAATAGACCAATGTTAGTATGTGCTATCGCTGCAAGCCAATGTGGATTGGCTCCCCGACCAGGGCTCGAACCTGGGACCTGCGGATTAACAGTCCAGAAGTCGAACTCCCCGCAACGCTAGGCGCAGAGCCGATCTCCGCATTTTCGACTTGGTCTATTTTGCGGCACTTAGGACGACATACAGCCCTTACGGTCCGCGCTTCGCCAGTTAATAGACCAAGCTAGACAGAGGCATCTGTTCCTCCATTAAGCCGATTTAAGGCTCCGGACCGCCAAATAGGGCCTAGTAGTCGTCAATATTGCGGAACAAGTCACGGCCGAGACGGAGTGCCGGGCTAATGCGCTTTCGCCGGACCGTCGGTCGCCGGAGGAGAGGTGGCCCCGCGCAGTCGGACAGGTTTTCGGGATTCTTAAGTGGTAGCCCTGCGGGTTAAATTCCTTGAAATTCGATGAAGACGGCGTGTGGTGATGCCGAACGGCCTCGTAGAATGCGCTGCAAGCGATTCTTTTTCGGGTCGAGGGGTTCGGGTACATCCGAAATTGACTCGCAACACCATCTCTCAGTCACTCCTGTCAGGCCGCGAGTTGCTGCGGGAACAAAGCGAAGTACACGTCATCCGGGGTGCACCGGTCAAGTGCGCTGTGCGGCCGACGCCGATTATAGAAGTCGAGGTACGTCGCCAGCCTCGAGCGCGCTTCGGAAACGGTCTCGTAGGCATGAAGATAGACATGCTCGTACTTGATCGTCTTCCACAGCCGCTCGACGAACACGTTGTCGCGCCAGCAGCCCTTGCCGTCCATGCTGATCCGGATCGCGTGCTCCCGCAAGACGTCGATGAAATCGCTGGCAGTGAATTGACTGCCTTGATCGGTGTTCATGACCTCCGGCACGCCATAGCGCGCGATCGCCTCCTCCAGCACTTCGACCGCCGCGTCCGCGGCCAAGCTGATCGATACCCGCCAAGCCAGGACCCGGCGGGCAGCCCAATCGACCACCGCGGTCAGGTAGACGAAGCCGCGCCGCATCGGAATGTAGGTCGTGTCCATCGCCCAGACCTGGTTCGGCCGATCAATGGTCATCCCGCGCAGCAGATACGGAAACACCGGATGCTCACGATCCCGACCGCTGGTCCTCGGCCGCTGGTAGAGCGCTTCGATGCCCATCTTGCGCATGAGCGTCGCGACATGCTTGCGGCCAACCCCGAACCCCTCCCGATTGAGGAGATCTCGAAGCATTCGGCTGCCGGCGAACGGATGCTCAAGATGCAGCTCGTCGATACGGCGCATCAGCGTCAAGTCGGCGTCCGAGGTCGGCAGCGGTGCGTAGTACAGCGACGAGCGCGAGAGCTCCAGCAGCTGCGCCTGGCGCACGATCGACAGCGAGTGTGTCGCGTCGATCATCGCTTTGCGCTCGCATCGCCGATGCGACCGAGCGCGCCGGCCAAAAAATCATTCTCCAACGCCAACTGCCCGATCTTGGCATGCAGCGTCTTGACGTCCGGTCCGGAATCGCGCTTCTCCGCCGCGGTGGCAAATACCTCCGCCGCGCGCTCCAACAGCTCCGCACGCCATTGCCCGATCTGGTTCGGGTGGACCCTGTACTGCTCGGACAGCTCGACCAGGGTCTTTTCCCCCCGAATCGCAGCCAGTGCCACCGTGGCCTTGAACTTCGCTGAATGGTTCCTGCGTGGTCGTTTCATGCTCTCTGCTCCTCGGCAACAAGGTCGCCTATTAGAGCAGAGCTACCACTCATCCGCCTGTCCGATTATGCGGAGCCACTTCTGAGGTTGTACTGGCAACTTGGCACCAGCCTCTCTTAGCAGCCCGATGTAACGAGAGATCGACTACCGCCGTGTAAAAGGGAGGCCAACAGGGGCCCCTTCTTGAGCTTTCGCGCTAAAGGGTTTGCAGAAAAGCGGCTAAGTCGCTCATTTGCGCAGGGGTGAGGCCGATATTGAAGCGCAGATTGTAGAAATTCACTGCGTCGAGTAGGGTCGCGGCCGAGCCGTTGTGGAAATACGGCGCCCGCCCCGCCAGCCCGCGCAGAATCGGCCCCTTCAGCTTACCGATATCGGCACACTTACCCGAGATCAGGGCTCGGCCGGGATCGGTGACGGTGTAGGTCTTTCCGGCATTCTGTCCGGACACGCACAACAGGCTGAACACCGGTAGACCGCCAATGTCCAGTCCCGGATTGTTGTTATCCGGGCCGCCGTTCGCAATGCCGATGTTTATAGGCAACTTGACCGAATGGTCGCCCACATTGGGCGTGTCATGACAGGTTCCGCAAGATCCGGATACGGTCGTCAGCCCGGGCAGGTCATTGATCCCCGCCACGCCGGTGATCGTGATCGGTGTGTTGTTGAACAGCGCCTCGCCGCGCGCCACCGCCTGGCGGGCCGCAGTGACTTCCCCGAACCCGCTAAGTCCATTCCAAGCCTTGTACAGATCGAAGATTTGCGACGTGAACGGCAGACCCTCCGGATTGCTTCCCAGAGGATCGTTGATGCCGACGAAGAATCCGGATAGTGAATTCGCAAGCGTATCGGGACCGCCCATCGCCCCATCCGCGCTCAGGTATCCCGCGTCAATATCGAGGGCCTGCGCGGTGAAGATGCCGGATTCAAAACTGACGATCTGCTGCTGTTGCGCGGCGCTGGGAGCGCTGTTGGCTTGCGCATGAATGAGCGTTGCGTCGATCGCCTGTTGCGCAAGGCTAGGTTCGCGCCCATCCCACATGATGGCGGTGAGAAACCCCAAGTTGGTCGAAGGCAGTGGCCGGCGGTAAACCGACACAATGCCCGTCGTCGGACCGTTGGTACCGAAGTTGGTCAGGCCAGTGACCGGATTGGTGTTGCATCCGTAAGGGTCGGTGACGGCGACGATTTGATACTCCGCGGCAGCCGGAACCGGCAGCCCGATCCGAATCAGGCCCTTGCTCAGCAACAGGCTATAGGCCTGTCGCTTCGCGTCGAGGCTCGACACATCGGCGCTGGGGCATGTGGCGCCATCGACCAGGCGAAATATCGGATCGTTCCCCAAGCTGGCAAAAAAACGCCCCTTTACGCTGGTGGCGCTGACGCCCCAGCCGTCTTGCGGCTGATGGCAGCTGAAGCAGGTGCGGTTGTTGGTGCCGAGATTGGCAAAAAAGGCGTTCTGCGACGTCTGGGTAGGACCGCCAGGCTGAGACGTTGTGATGAACCCCGAGAGGTCGATATTGATTTCGAATTTCGGGATAATGGGCGGGGTCGGCTGCTGGCCGCTAACGGGATCAACAAATGCTCGCATCTCTTGTGCGTGGCTGATAGCACCTGCCTGCCACGCGTGATTGGCAGGGTCATGTACGCTGTCTTGCGCAACCGCAATAGGAGCAACAGCGCCGGCGATATACGAAAGAGCCGCAGCTGCGGTGGAATGCCTAACGGTGTCGAGCAACCAACGCTTTGAGATCCTCGCAAGAAATGGCATGGGTTTCTCCCGTCATTGGTGCGGTCCTTGGCCTGGATCCGGGCACCATGTGAGTCATCTAACGCCGTTCGCTCTCGCCTTGCTATGCTGATTGCACGGTAGAAATCTTAGGCGGAATACTTCGACGAAATTCTAAAAAAATTCTAAAAAATGGAGGCGAGATACGGAGCACCTGCCCGCATGTCGAGGGCCCGCTTTGAGCGTCGGTCAAGGGCTGTATCGACGCCGGCGCGGCGTGCATTCTAGATGTCGCTTGAGCTGAAAAAACGCTACAAAATGGGCCCGCTGGATCTCGACCCAGAAGCTCTGGTACTGACCCATGCTGGCGCCCCTGTCGCGCTTGGCGCACGCGGTGTCGCCGTCCTTACCACATTGGTCCGCCATGCCCAAGAGTACGTGCAGAAATCGACAATTATGGAGGTAGCGTGGCCGGGCCTTGTGGTGGAGGACGCCAACCTCGCGGTGCAGATCTCGGCAATCCGCCGGGCCTTGGCACGCGTACCCGGTGGAGAAGGATGGGTCGAAACCCTTTCGCGGCGCGGCTATCGCTTCGTGGGCCCGGTAATCGAAATTATCGGTCCGGCCGAATCTCTCGCGACCACCGACGGGGCGCCGACCAATCTGCCGCAAGTCCTGAACTCCTTCGTCGGTCGCGAACGCGAACTGGTAGAGATCAAGCAACTGCTGCCTGGTCGGCGGTTAATAACTCTAGTCGGCATAGGTGGGATCGGTAAGACCAGGCTCGCGCTACAGGTGGCGGGCGAGATTATGGATGCCTACCGCGACGGCGTTTGGCTGGTTGAATTGGCCTCGATCAACGACCCCTCGCTGGTGCCTACGTCGGCAGCACAAGTACTCGGGGTGCATGAGAGAACGGGAACACCACTTACACACACGCTGTGTTCGCATCTAAAATCACGCAATCTATTGCTGATTCTGGATAACTGCGAGCATTTGCTGCACGCTTGTGCGACGCTCGCGGACGCAATACTTCGGTGTGCCTCGCAACCTACAATCATCGCCACCAGTCGCGAGCCACTGCGCGTCGCCGGTGAGCAGACCTATAGCGTTCCCACGCTGTCGCTGCCCGACCTGACGGCGAGTATGGAAATGGCTGCGAGTTCTGAAGCAGTTCAGTTGTTCGTCGAACGGGTCCGGCAACAGCAGCCTGGCTTTCGCATGACGCTAGACCGCTCCGCTGCGGTTGCCGAGCTGTGCGTTCACCTCGATGGCATCCCTCTCGCGCTTGAATTGGCCGCCGCACGTACGCGCTCGTTGTCGATCGAGCAAATTAACGCGCGACTGGGCGACCGTTTCCGGCTACTCACCAGCGGATCCCGGACGGCATTACCCCGTCAGCAGACGCTGCGGGCGACGCTCGACTGGAGCTTCCATCTTCTCGCGGCGTCGGAGCGCGTTGTCCTGCGACGACTGGCGCCGTTCGCCGGCAGCTTCGGCCTCGAAGCCGCCACCTCGGTCGTCTCCGACGAGAGGATCGATCAATACGCGGTTATCGATCTGATATCCCAGCTCGTCGAGCGCTCGCTGGTCGCGGCCGATACGAGCCGCGCTGGCGGGCGCTACCGACTGCTCGAAACCACCCGTGCCTACGCGCTCGAGAAGCTAACCCAAGCTGACGAGGTCGACGCGATCAAACGTCGGCACGCGCAGTACTTCCGCAACCTGTTTGAGAATGCACCTGACGATTGGCTGCGGATGCCGGACGCGGACTGGTATGCGATGTACTTGCCAGAGCTCGATAATGTTCGCGCCGCACTTGATTGGGCACTCGGTGCGCGCGGCGACGCGACACTCGCAATTGCGCTCGCCGGCCTATCGCACGCGCTGTGGGCGCGCTCATCCCTATGGAGTGAGGGCCGCCAGCGTCTGGCGGCTGCCAGCGGCCAAGTCGGATCCGAGACGCCGCAGCTAGACGAGGCGCGACTGAGATATGCCCTGGGAATGCTGTGGATTAGATCGGCACCCACGCAGGCGGTCGTTGCCCTTGAGCGTGCTGTCGAGCTGTATCGTCGCTTGGGCGACCAAGTAGGAATTGGCAACGCGCTCCTTGGGCTGGGCCTCGTCTGCACGTTTATGGGTCGGTTCGTGCAGGCGACAGCCTTTTTTGCGGAAGCATTCCCATTTCTTCAGCGCGCGGGTTTACGGCGACCGCTGGCGCGCTATTTCGAAGGTTATGCATTCCTCACGATGTTGACCGGAGATCTTGTAAGCGCCCGGACGCACTTCGAAAGAGCGTTGTCCCTTTATCGTGACGCCGGAGCCGAATCGATGGCGGTAGCGGTGCTCCTCAATCTCGCCGAAATGACCTGGGCGCTCGGCGATCTCGATGCCGCGGTAGCCCGTTTTCGCGAGGCCATCGCGCTGATTCGAAAGGCGCCAGCCCTCCCCAAGGATATGCTCGGATTCGGCCTCACGAACCTGGCGGGCGTACACGTCGAGCGCGGGGAACTCGCTGAGGCGCTTACGGCGGCGCGGGAAGGCCTGCCACTGCGCAGAGAAACGGATTTTGTTGGCGCAATGGACCATCTTGCTTTACGGGCTGCGTTGGCCGGCAACGCTGCAGCCGCCGCCCGTATCGCCGGATACGCAGACCGAACGTATGCCGCAAAGGAGGTCTCACGTCAGACCAACGAGGCGCGTGCCCGAAATCGATTGCAGGCGCTGCTGTGCCAAGACCTACCTCCCGGCGAGCTCAAGCAGCTATTAACCGACGGTGCTACGTTGAGCGAGGATGAAGCTTGCCGGTTGGCGTTAGAGGAGTAAGTGCCCCAGAGGCCTTCTGCGACATCGCCGTACAAAATTCATCTGGCTTTTTTGCAAAGACCGCGTAGGCCGGCATGGCAGAGTGAGCGCTCAAGGAAAGCGACGGACCCGCTCAAGGAAAGCTACCGAGCGAAGAGCAGCGTTAATCTGCGCTTCGCTGCAAAGCAATTGTAGATTGGCTCCCCGACCAGGGCTCGAACCTGGGACCTGCGGATTAACAGACCGCCGCAGAAGGTATTTGAAACAATACCTTAGGTCGCAATTCGTTCCGCAATTAGGCTGATTTAAAGCTCAGTAGCGCCGATTACCGCGCGGTACGCGACAAATTTGCGGAAATTTTGTTGACTATCGTTTGGTAGCTCAGCTCGATGCACACGAATCAAGCAATCTCTCCCGCTGAGGAAGCCTCACCGTGACGCACCGGATCTTGTAGATGACGCCAGGCAGGACGCGGCGGCCCTCAAGGTCGACGACTCCGGTTGCCTCAATTGATCGAGCGAGCTCAAGAGCCGTCGCGGTCGGGGACGTGCAGATCGCCTCGCCCTCGTGACCGCCCTAGCCACAATGTGCCCACATTTGTACGCAACTTGCGTATCTACGCAAATTGCGTATAATGCGAAGCTGTGAAGGCTGTCTTCGTTGAGTTGCCTGCCTTTGATCGCCATCGAGCGGAGTATCTCAGCGACGAGGCTTTCAGAATGCTTCAGACCGCCTTGATGCAGAGCCCAAATGCTGGCGCTGCGATCGAAGGCACCGGTGGTCTGCGCAAACTTCGTTTTGCTGATGTGCGACGAGGCAAAGGCAAACGAGGTGGTCTGCGGGTGATCTACTTCTGGTGGGAAGCCGGATTACAGTTTTGGCTCTACACCCTTTACGACAAAGGTGAACGGGACGATTTGTCCCCACAACAGCGCAAGACGTTGAAGGCAATGCTCAAGGCAGAGCTAGAAGCAAGGAGAAAAGCATGAGAACAATCGTGAAGCATCATGAAAAACGGAACGCTAAGCGCGATGTGTTCGGTGAACTGAAGGAAGGTATGGCAGCGCTCGCCGAGAGCCGTGAAGGAAAGCGGACTCTTCGAACCCATGCGGTAGAATTCAAGCCAGCGCCGACGGTCACCCCGAAGGAACTGATCCGCGTACGCGAAAGCCTGAACATGTCGAGAGCGCTATTTGCGGTTTACCTTCGTACCAATGTTCGTACTCTGGAGAACTGGGAGCAAGGACGCGCCAAACCGAATGCTCAAGCGGCGCTACTGATCAACTTGGTGAAGCTCTTTCCGGATACAGTCCAGCGGCTCGCGGCAGTTTAGTGCGCGACGGCGTGTGGAGGGTGCTCGCACAAGCCCAATAGAAAGTGGTTTTTTTGCCTTTCTCGTCGTGACGACGCTATCGCCCCGTGCGGTCCGTTACTGAGCCTCAATAGACCGGGGATTCGAACTCGCGTCGCCGAGGGCCACCAGGATTTTCTTGACAGGAAAGAACCGCGCGGCGCCACCTGATACTGAAAATTTCCGCGGTGGATCCCTCTAGGCTGCCTTCCAGCTCGACGATGCGCGTCTGAGCGCTCCCTCTCACGGCTATTCCGGCATTTGGTTGGGCATGCTCGTATATAAAAGGGACTTCACGCGGTGACGACTGCCCAAAGCGCATACAGCCCGAGTATCGCAACGGCCGCCGCAGCCGTAATCGCAAACGGCCATCGGTGCGCCGAGAGCTCCTCTCCGCGATGCAGCTTGCGCAGTGACGCCCAGTGCGAGACGGCAGAGAGCGTGGCCCCGAGCATCCCGATGGCGACCATCGCTACGGCCAGGAAGATGACCGCCTCATGCAGATGCTTTGCCTCCTGGGTTTGTGCCAATGGGGCGATGGTGCGAAAGACACCGATCAGTCCAAAGCCGAAAGCAGCGGAAGTCAACGCAGTTCGAATCCAAGCTAGAGTGGTTCGGTCGATTGCCAGCGCGGTACGAAACCTCGCCAGCCTGGTGCGTTCGCTGGCGAGTCCGGTCTTTGCGTCAACCACGGGTATCACAACCACTGGGGATGTGCCCTCGGGCTGAAAATCGCCAGCGTCATGGGGGTGTTGTTGCATGGCCATTACTCGATGGCGATCAGCACAAGAGTGCCGGGTACCTGCCCCTGGACGCGCTCGGTGGGGAAAGCTGAAGCAATTGCGAGCGAAACCGCAAAAACCGCCGAAACCAGCATGTAGCTTGGCTCCCCGACCAGGGCTCGAACCTGGGACCTGCGGATTAACAGACCGCCGCAGAGAACAATTGGAACAATTACTTAACCTCAAATCCGTTCCGCAAATAACCCGATTTAGGGCTCCGAATTGGGAATTAAGGCCCAGTAGTCATCGGATTTGCGGAACAGGTTTCGGGGCAATCGCCGAATGCTAGTTTCTGGTCTTGCGACGAGCACCCGAGCGTTCCGTAAGAGCAGCCGTCAGCATGCCGAATGTCCTGCAAAGCCTGATGATCATCAATCCGTTGCGTTATACCCTTGATATGACCAAGCGCGTATATCTCGAGGATGCCGGCTTCGTCCAATTGATCTCCGATTTTGTGGCGCGCTCGCGATCATCGGCGTGCCTACCCTGGCCGGCGCCGCTTGTCTGTTCAGCCAGCGCCTGGGGTGAGCGCTTATGGATGTAGCAGTGGACGAAGTCGTCGAACCCGGCTAGCTGCTGGAAGAAGTTCTGCGCGGCGGGGAGCCGTGACCTTTGACGCTGGGCCCCCGTGTGCAGGGGCAGATCGTTCATCGACTGCTGCGCTGACCCATTTTCATATTGCTCTGTACCGTTTCAAGTAGCGCTAGCAGCCCCTTCAAGAGCGCGGTTGGCGACGGTGGGCAACCTGGGATGTGCAGATCGACTGGCAAAACGGCGGACACGCCGCCTACGCAGGCATAGCCGCCAGAAAAAATACCTCCATCTCGCGCACAATCACCCACGGCGACAACCCATTTCGGGCGTGGTGTCGCCTGGTAGGTGCGCTCAAGCGCTTCGCGCATGTTCGTGGTGACCGGTCCGGTCACGAGCAGGACATCGGCGTGCCGCGGCGAGGCGACGAAGCGCATGCCGAAACGCTCGAGATCGTAGACGATGTTGTTGAGCGCATGGATCTCGAGCTCGCAGCCGTTGCATGATCCTGCGTCTACTTCGCGGATCGAGAGCGTTCGGCCAAGGCGCGAGCGGGCAGCCGCATCAACCCGCACGGCAAGTTCCGCCAGCGCGGCGGCGTCCGCGGCCGGGGCCGCTTCGGTCAGCGAACCATGCACCAGGCTCTTGAAGAGCATCCTACGCATGCACCGCCCTACAGATCATGGCCAGAGTAGGAACAATTGAACGATTTGTTGCATAGCGGAAAGTCAGCCACGATGTTGCCTTCGATCGCCACCTCGAGCAGCGGCCATTGGAACCATGACGGGTCGCGCAGATGGCAGCGCTCGATCTTGCCGTCGGCACTGGTCCTAACCCACACCAATACGTCGCCGCGAAAACCCTCCACCAGCGCCATCCCCTCGCGCGCAGCGGTCGCGACCAGATTCCCCACGGGCTCGTGAATCGACCCAAGTGGGAGCTCGCGCAGAATCTGATCGATCAACACAACGCTTTGCTCGACTTCGCGAACGCGAATCCAGATCCGCGCATCCACATCGCCCTCATCGCGCACCGGGACATCGAACCGCAGTGCATCGTATGGCGGATAGCCTACGTGGCGTCTCGCGTCGAAGCTTCGCCCGGAGGCGCGCCCAACGTAGCCGCCGCAGCCGAATTGCCGCACCAACGCTGCTGACAGGACCCCTGTGCCGACAGTGCGATCCTGCAACGAAGCCGTGTTGTCATAGAGTTCCACCAGCTCCGGGAAGCGCTTGCGAATGTCGGCCAACAATGAACGCACATGCTTTTCGTCTTCGCTTTGCAGATCGTGTTTCACCCCGCCCGGTACGATTTGATCCATCATCAAGCGGTGACCAAAACACTTGTCCGCCACGCGTAGCACCTGCTCACGCAGGTGTCCGCACTGCGCATGCATCATGGCGAAGGCCGCATCGTTGCAGATGGCGCCGATGTCGCCGAAGTGATTGGCGAGTCTTTCGAGCTCGGCCATGAGCGCCCGCAGCCAAACCGCGCGCTTCGGCACCTCGATGCCGTGCGCCGCCTCGATCGCCCGGGAGAAAACCAGGGCGTAGGCCACGGTGCTGTCGCCGGAGACACGCCCGGCGAGGACCACCGCGCGATCGAGTGGCGCGCCTTCCATCAGACCTTCGATCCCCTTGTGTACGTAGCCAAGCCGGGCTTCGAGCCGTACAACTGCCTCGCCGTTCGCAGTGAACCTGAAATGTCCGGGTTCGATGATGCCTGCGTGCACGGGACCCACGGGGATCTGGTGCAGGCTTTCGCCCTCGGCGGGCAGGAACGTGTAACTCCCGGAGACGTGGTGCGTTTCGAGCCGGTCGCCGCCGGATGGGGGGAACCGCCACCGCCCGTGGTCGAGCCATGGACGCGTGTCGGCGAGGCCTTCTGGTTCCAGCCCCCACAGGTCACGAATCGCTCGTTCCAAGCGAATGGCTGGCGGGTGCAGCTGCCCGACCGACGGGAAGCCCTTGTCTTCGCAGACGAAGCTGAGCACTCCGAGGCCACCGTTGTCAGCGACCGCCATATGGACTTGCTCGCGCTCAGCCCAGAGACCGAGTAAGGTCCATTGCCCTCCCGATAACAGACCGGTTGCCTGTCGCCACATTTCGCGGTTCACGATCGCGCGTGGCCACGGAGCATGGTTGTCGACGGGCCGCCCCGACTGAATAACGTCCCATAGCTTCGTCGCTGACTGTGTGGCTTCGATCATTTACCCGAGTAACTCCGCGACATGTTGGAACCAGGAAACCAATAGCGGCGGCAGGAATATGCCGGCGGCCAGTACCAGGGCCAGATGCGTGAACATGGGGAGGTAGGACGCCTGGCAAGGCGCATCGCTTCCATGGGCATCTCCGAACGCCAAGCCGTTCATGCGATAGAGCAGCGCGCCCAACGCGATCAGCAGTCCTAGACCCAACACCACGGCAAGCGCCGGTGCGCGCGCGAAGGTGGAAGTGAGTATTAGGAACTCGCTCATGAAGATGCCGGTCGGCGGCAAGCCCACTATCGTGATCACACCGAGAACCAGGCCCCATCCAAGAATGGGTTGCGATACAGTGAGACCGCGAATGTCGGCCATCTTCTGTGTACCCTTGACCTGCGCAATATGGCCGACGGAAAAGAATATCGCAGACTTGGTCAGGCTGTGCATGGTCATATGGAGCAGTCCCGCGAAGTTGGCGAGAGGACCACCCATGCCGAATGCGAAGCTGATGATGCCCATATGCTCGATAGACGAGTAAGCGAACATCCGTTTGATGTCGTCGCGGCGGTACAACATGAAGGCTGCGAACACGACCGAGGCGAGCCCCAACGTGACCATAAGCGGTCCCGGCGCAAGCGCACCTGAATTGGCGGACATGACCATCTTGAAGCGCAGGATCGCAAAGAGCGCGACGTTGAGCAGCAAGCCTGAAAGGACTGCAGAGATGGGAGTCGGGCCCTCAGCGTGCGCGTCAGGAAGCCAGGCGTGCAGAGGCGCCAGGCCGACCTTGGTGCCGTACCCCAAAAGTAGGAATACAAACGCCAGATTGAGCAGTGCCGGGTCGAAAGCCGAGGCCCTCTGCACGAGCACGCTCCAGGCCATCGCCTCCAAGCCCTCTCCAAGCACCGAGCTTGATGCAAGATACACGAGGATGGTCCCGAAGAGCGCCAGCGCAATCCCGACACTGCCCAGAATGAAGTACTTCCAGGCTGCCTCGAGGGCCTCGTGCGTGCGATAGATGCCGACCATCAAAACCGTCGTCAGCGTCGCCAACTCGACGGCGACCCACATCAATCCCACGTTGTTCGCAAGCAATGCCAGGTTCATGGCAAACATGAGCGTCTGGTACATCGCATGATAAAAGCGCAGGTAAGCATGCGTCAGGCGGCCTGTCTCGAGCTCGTGGGCGATGTAACTTCCGCTGAATACGCTCGTAGTAAATCCTACGAAGGTACTGAGCACGATGAACACGACGTTAACGTCGTCGACGATCAAGAACAGCCCCACCTCCGGCCGCACAAACAGAAGCGCCAGCGCGCAGAGCAGTGTCAGCAGGGTACCCAACACATTGAGACGCGCAGTGGTTCGGTCGTCGGGCAGGAACGCCAACAACACCGCGCTCACCGCCGGTATCACGAGGATGGCCCTTACGACCGACGTACCGAGGTCGCTCATGGTCGTTCCCCGCGAAAGCGGTCGAGCGCGTGCATATCGACAGAATCGAAACGCTCCGTGATACGGAACAGAAAGATGCCGATCACGATCAACGCGATGAGAATCGAAAAGGCGACGCTGATCTCGACGACAAGCGGCATCCCTTTCGCGCCGGTCGCGGCCAAGATGAGCCCGTTCTCGATCGACATGAAGCCAATTACCTGGCCCACCGCATTGCGCCGGGAGACCATCATCAGCAGGCCGAGGAGAATGACGGACAATGCGAAAGCAAGATCCTCGCGTACGAGCGTGCCTTCGGCAGCGGTGATTGGCAGCATCACCATGATCGACAGTGCCACCAAGCCAATACCGCCCAGCATGGTCTGCCCGATGCTCACCACGGTCTCGATGTTGCGGTGGATGCCAAGCCGCACGATGATGCGGTGAAGGACTACCGGGATTACGATCGCCTTGACGAGTAGTGCAATCGCTGCGGTGATGTACAAATGGGGTGCGTTCTGGATATGTGCCTGCCACGCCACTGATATCGAGACCACGAACGCGTGCAGCGCGAACGTATTGATCAGGCTAAACATGCGATCCTGATAAAGCAGCATGAAGCTCACCAGCACCAAGCCGCCGGCAAACAGATGTGCGATATCCAAAGCGAAGCGGTCCATCACACGCCTCGCGAAACAAAGAGAAGCAATGCTGCCAGCAGAGCCAGCATGAGTGCGGCACCGAGAAAATCAGGTACTCGAAAGACCCGCATCTTGGCGACCGCCGTCTCGAAGACGGCCAGCAGAAAGCCGCCGACCGCCAGCTTGAGCACGTAGATCGGTAGACTGACTGCGAAGGCGGCGAGATCCTGGCCGGCGACGGCCACGCCCCATGGAGTGAAGACACAACCGATGATGGATAGGTAGACCAGCAGCTTGAGCGACGCCGCCAATTCGATCACCGCAAGATGCCGTCCGGAGTACTCTAGAATCATCGCCTCGTGCACCATTGTGAGCTCGAGATGCGTCGCTGGATTGTCGACCGGAATGCGCGCGTTCTCGGCTATGGCCACCATCACCAGGCCGACGAGCGCCATGGCCAGCGACACACGCAGGCCAACGGCAGGGCCCTGCATATAGGTCGCCACGGACGAAAGCTGCGTCGAACCGGCTAGAAGCGAAAGAGTAAAGGCAATCATCAGCAGCGCCGGCTCGGCCAGCGACGCGATCATCATTTCTCGGCTCGATCCGATCCCTCCGAAGCTCGTGCCCACGTCGAGCCCCGCCAGCGCCAGCATGAAGCGCGCGCTGCCGAGCAGAGCAACGATCGCAATCAAGTCTGCGGCGGGGCTGAAGGCGAGGCCGGTGGCGAATGTCGGCACCAGCGCGGCGGCAACCCAGGTCGTGGCAAAGATCACGTAGGGCGCAGCTCGAAAGAGCCACGAGGCGTTGTCCGCCAGCACGACCTCTTTGCGCAGAAGCTTGACCAGATCGCGGTAGGGCTGGATGACATCGGGACCCTGGCGACGCAGCAGGCGCGCCTTGACCTTGCGCACGTATCCGGTGAGAAGCGGTGCGAGTAACAGGACCAGTAGCAACTGGCCAAGTTGAACGAGCACGTCGACGATTATTGCCATACGGCCAATATCACCAAGAGTGCCACCAACGCCCCCGATACCAAAGTCAGGTAGCCACGGATAGTCAGGAATTGGACGCGGTTTAGAACGTCGGCGGTTACACCGACAGCCTTGGCGATGGGCGCGTACAGGGCATCCCACAAGAGGTCGTGGAGATGAACTTGCAGCCGCGCGGGGCGCGGATCGCCTGGCGGCGGCATGTAGATTTCCTCGCGGGCATGGAACAACGTCGTTCCGAATACCCGCCGAATCGGTTGCGCGAAGCTGCCTGCCGTGTATTGCGTGGTTGGACTGGCGTCCGGGAATCCGCAATCCCAGGGAGCCGAACGCCGGGTGGCGTTCGAGGCCCAGCGATGAATAACGTAGGACGCAAGGCTTGCCGCGACGGCAATGAGGATGAACAGCAGCAGTCCGTTGTAAGAGCTCCGGCTTTCGGCGATAGGAACGATCGTGAACCATGCGAATGCGGTTTGCCGCGGCATCTGCGCATTGACGAGCCCCTGGACGACTGGAGCAAGCGCGTCGATGAAATAGCCTGGTAGAACGCCCGCAATAAAGCACGTCAGAACCAACACAAACATCGCGGTCAGCGAAAACCTGTCGGTTTCATGAGCATCGTGCGCGACGCTCGTTCGCGGCCGGCCGAGAAACGTGATCCCGAATGCTTTGACGAAGCAGGCCGCCGCCAGAGCGGCAGATAGTGCAAGCAGGCCACCGACTGCAGGCACTAGAAACTTCAGTAGCCACTGCGGCAGTTGCGGGCTAACCAGGATGGCCTGAAACGTGAGCCACTCCGAGACGAAACCGTTGAAGGGCGGCAGTGCGGAGATCGCCACCGAGCCGATGAGGAAGGCAAAGGCGGTGAAGGGCATGCCATGGATCAGTCCACCCAACCGCTCCATGTCGCGTTCGCCCGTCGCCGTAAGTACTGCTCCGGACCCGAAAAAGAGCAGACTCTTGAACACCGAATGGTTGAAAACATGAAACAGCGCAGCGGTAGTCGCCAACGCTGCGGGTCCGCGCATGTCGTTAGCAGCGAAAGCCAGTCCGAGACCGAGACCGATAAAAATGATTCCGATGTTCTCGACCGTGTGATACGCGAGCAGGCGCTTGAGATCGTGCTCCATGAGTGCGTGCAGCACGCCCAGAACGGCGCTCGCAGCCCCGAAGATGAGTACCACGCCACCTGACCACCACACAGGCGGGCCCATGAGGTCGAACACGATGCGAACGAAGCCGTACACTGCAACTTTGGTCATCACGCCGCTCATGAGCGCGGACACGTGGCTCGGCGCAGCAGGATGAGCGAGTGGCAACCAGACGTGCAGCGGCACGAGCCCGGCCTTCGAGCCGGCGCCGAGCAGTGCGAGTGCGAGAACCGCCGAGGCGACTTTTGTGGAAAGATGGGTGTTGCGTATGGCTTCAAATGCGTAACTTCCCGCCGGGCCGGCCAGCAGGCCGAAGCCCAAGAGCAACGAAAGCGTGCCAAAACTCGCCATCAACAGGTAGATATAGCCGGCCCGCGCGTTGCCGGTCTGACGATGGTGAGCCATGACCAGTGCCCACGACGTGAGCGACATGAACTCCCACGTCAACAGGAACGTGAATGCATCGTCGGCGAGCACAACCAGATTCATGCCGGCGAGGAAGGCGGGAAAGAAGGGCAGCACCCGACCCGGTGCAGGTTCGTGCCGAGCGTAGCCGAGGCCGTACAGGCTTGCCATCGCGCCGCCGAAGTTGACGACGACGAGAAATGCCGCTGCGAGTGGATCGAGCCGGAAATGCGCGCCAAGCCAAGGCAATCCGATCGGCAAGAGCATGGTCTCCGCCAAGCCCGTGTCCGCCATAAGAGCCCACGCGGCTGTACCCAATGCGCTGGTCGACACAATGAGCGCGATCGCGTAGACCAGATTCGTCGTCATGGTGCGTCGCGCGCACGCGACCGCCACAGGGGAAGTTGCCAGCAGTACCGCTACGCACCACAGCAATACCTCTACCGCCATCAAGCCTCGCCTCGCTTAGCCTTAACGTCGAACAGGGAGCGCACACACGCGCCAGGACATCAGCGCGTCTTCAGTCGAATGCCTCGTCCACCCTTCTCGCTGACCGCGCCCTCGTTGATGAGCTCGACGCCGGCCGCTTCAAGAGCCGAAATGAGCTTCATTAATGAATCCACATTTCCGCGAATCACCCCCTCGCTTGCCTCCATCCTTTGAATCGTGGGCAGCGATAGCCCTGAGGCTGCGGCTAAGTCACGCTGGTCCATCCCCACTATTGCTCGAGCAGCCCTAAGTTGTGCGGCTGTTATCATGGTCAATCTATCTATATTGACGTTTCAAACATCACAAGTTAATGTTATGACTTCTATTTGCGGAGTGCAACTCCTAAACGCACTGAAGCGGCGGACTTGCGCGATTTAAAGCAGGCGGGCAGTGTTAGCGGGGATTGTTGCGCCTTACTGCTAACGCAGCCCGAGGAATCGGTATGTCGCATGCAAGGTAACGCCGGTTCACAGTGCTCTCCGATTTGGATACGCACTGCTTGAATGGATACTGCCTATGCAACAACGCGAGGTTGAGATCGTCAACAAACTCGGACTGAACGCGTCCGCGTCTACCAAACTTACCCAATTGGCGACAAAGTACCAGTGCGAAGTGTCACTTGCGCGCGGCGGTCGCCAGGTCAACGCCAAGAGCCTAATGGGCGTGATGATGCTGGCGGCGGGCAAAGGTAGCCGTGTTGTACTGCAGACCGATGGCCCGGACGAAACCGAAGCGCTGGATGCCCTCGTTGCGCTGATTGAGAGCGAGCTCGGCAACGCCGAGTAGCGTGACCACGAGAGGAGTTCATGGCGACAGTGATCGGATCGAAACGGGTTATGACGTCGAAAACCTGGGACCCTGCCACGTGCCAAGTCTATCGACCCCAAATTCGACCGAACTTATCCACAGAATTGCGGAACAAACCTAAACCGCAAGAACTGCCGAAACCCGCATGTAGCTTGGCTCCCCGACCAGGGCTCGAACCTGGGACCTGCGGATTAACAGTCCGTCGATCCAAAGGTGGAAATAAGGACTGCAATCAATAATTTATGTACTTCTTGGTGGGGTCCCTTTTCTGGCACTTAATCGGAGTTACCGCCCCTAGACGTCCAGTTATGCCGACTTAATATACCCCGCTTTGACCGCACGCTAGACGCAACTCCACGAACCTGGTTCGTAGCTTGGAATTGTGGGTCGAAGAGGAACTTACTGAGCGCCACTGAGCCGGACTGATTTACGGAACCAACCAGTCCGCCAATTCGAAGGAAAACTGCATCCGTTGCATCGAGAACGATACCGGTGAGCGCAACCAACGGCCCTGCATTTGCGGGAGCGCGACCGAGGAACCAAGTGGCGCCCACATCCGGAAACAACCCGATCCTCGACTCTGGCATCGCGATACGCACGTTGGGCGACACGATTCGGTGAGATGCGGCTGTCCACGATCATCGCCGCGCCACCGTCGACCAAGAACGCGGGCCGGCGAGCGTGACCCGGAGATGAAGCAGACGCGCAAGGGCAACCAGTGGTACTTCGGGATGAAGGTCCATGTCGGTACCGACCGGCAAGGCCTGGTGCATAGCCTGGCCACGGGCCATGCCGGCAAGGCCGACATTACCCGCCTGGACGGACTGCTCCATGTGCAGGAGGGGGAACTGTTCGGTGACCGCGCCTACTGGTCGGAGGACCATCGACAGCATTGCCGGCACGCGGGGATTCACTGTCGGGTCAATCGGCGGGCGAAGCCGGGTCGAGCGCTCAGTGACTCGCTCAAGCAGCTCAACCGGTCGCGCTCGCGCATTCGTGCCCGCGGCGAGCACGCCTTCCATGTGGTCAAGCGCCTGTGGGGCTTTACCAAGGTCCGCTACCGCGGGATCGCCAAGAACAGGGTGCGGGCATTCGCCATGTTTGCCTTGGCCAACCTGTACCTCATCAGGCATCGGTTGATGCCTCACCGGGAATAGGCGTCTGCGATGACCGAGAAACCACCCCCACGAACCCCTCAAGGGCGCTGTCGCAGGGAGAAACACCAACTGTTACGGCCTTTGTAGCACATAGTGTAACAAGTCCGAGGATTTTCGACAGGAACCTCGTCAACCTGTAGAAGCGTCGATAGCTTGGCGTTTTCGATTGGATGCCACGCATGGGCTGAGGCCGTTGATGAAGTGGAGACTGCCCGGCCCGCAGGTTCCGGCACAGGCCGTGAGCTGTCCGGTGAGCAGCGCTTCTGCGCCCGCCGCGAAGGCGCCCGCCTCCTCGCGCCGCACGTGCACCCAGTCGCTCTCACTGCGACCGATAGCGTGGGCAATGCGGTTCAGCGTGTCGCCGACGATTCCGTAGCAATTCTTCACGCCGCCTACTTGCAGCGTTTCGACCAATAGGAGAGCCACTCGCTTGGTCATAGCGGAACCTCGCGCGTTGTTTGAGGATGTCCGTCACCTGACGGGCAGCTCTCGTTGAAGTGTCCATTGAAAGCACTGCTCGACACATCCCCCCGATGGGGGATTTCCGGGTCTGCTTGTAAGAACCGGTAACGCGGCGCGCTGATGTCGTCACGTGTGGTCGCGGTTCCTACGACGTCAGGCAGTTCCTCTCAAAACACCGCGCCGCCCCCAACAGGGGGATGGCGATGTCTCAGGCCTGTGAGCAACATTCCCATCAGGTTCACTTACGACAGACGCCCGCTCAGTAAACGAACATGACGACGCTCGCTCGACTCAGCGTTGGTCGCATTTTGCTTCATCTCTTCGCGATGATGGGCGATCGCTGCGTTCAATTTCATCTCGAAGGTATCGTCAGAGAATTACCGTCGATAGCCTGCGGGCTGGCAATGCTCGTCCGTATCCGCGGTCGGCTACTTGCCGCCGTAGCGCTCTATCTCACGCAGCCCATCAAGCACTCCGTGAACCAGGACTCCGTTCCGCAGTCCATTGCCGCCGTGCTTCATCGCGGTGATGTTCTGCTCACGCAGGGGAATTCGCGGTTCGCCGCTGTGATCAAATACCTCACACGGTCACCGTGGTCGCACGTATCGATGTACGTGGGGCCGCTCGACGATGGGCCGGATCCTCTATGCATCGTGGAAGCCGACATTGCAGCCGGCGTCAGACCGATACGACTCTCGGAGCTCAATGCGCTGCAGGTCCGGGTGTTGCGACCGATCGGCCTCACGGACACGGATCGGATTCGGCTTGGCCAATGGGTCGTCGGCCAAATCGGCAGCGAGTACGACATCGCGCATGCCTGGCGCCTTCTGCGAAACGTATCGCGGCTTCTGACACCGATTCATTTTCGCTCGGCGCCCGAAACCATCGCGCGCAGTGCCAAGCGCTTCATCTGCTGCAGCCTTTTGGCGCAGGCATTTGCGTTGGTCGGACATTCGGTCATGCCCGATAAGGCAGGGCACGGCCTGACGGCAACCGCCGACGCCACCCACCTCATTCCAGGCGATTTCGCGCGCGCATCGCTTTTCGAGGTCGTGGAATCGGCGGTGCCACCTCTCTGAACGAGCATCGACAGCAGGGCTCTCCAATGGCAACGCGCTGCGCCGAAAGCGTCATCATCGACGAACGCATTGAAAGTACATTTGCTCGCGTCGTGTTCGAGTCGACTGCGAACGAGCGTAAGAGATAGGCCCCAACCGACACTCCCCCTCCCTCCTCCAGGATGTGGTCGGGTCCCTTCCCGGGCTGGGCAACCAGCCCGTTTTTTTGGAGCGAGCGATCGCGTGCATGTCGTTGCATTCGAGCCCGTGGAACTTCCTGTCTTCATGCAAGACAGAGCTGCGGCTCTGGAAGGGCTGCGTCCCCCAGTCAGGGGATAGTGATATCTGAAGACCCCTGCGCAAAATCCCTCACAAACCATGACTACTACCGCGCACTCCTGGCCGGTCACACGCCGGCTTCACCAGTTCTTCGCGCTCACCAAGCCGCGCGTAGTGTCGCTGATCGTCTTCACTGCCGTGATCGGGATGTTCCTAGCCACGCCCGGGGCAGTACCGCTCAAGCCGCTCGTGTTTGGTGTGATCGGCATCGCGCTGGTGGCGGGTGCCGCGGCGGCGAGCAATTGCCTGCTCGAGCAGAAGATCGATGCGCTGATGGCGCGCACGCGCGCACGCCCGCTGCCGATGGGCCGGATCGACTCGGCCGAAGCGCTCGCATTTGCGGTTACGCTCGGAGCCGCCGGCGTCGCGCTGCTCTACTCGTTCGTCAATCCGCTGACCATGTGGCTCACGCTGGCAACCTTCGTCGGCTATGCCTTCGTGTACACGTTGGTCCTCAAGCCCCGCACACCGCAGAACATCGTGATTGGCGGTGCGGCGGGTGCAATGCCACCGGTGCTCGGCTGGGCGGCGGTGACCGGAGATGTCTCGGCCGACGCCCTCCTGCTCTTTCTCATCATCTTCACGTGGACCCCGCCGCACTTCTGGTCTCTCGCGCTCTATCGCAGAAAGGAATACGCAAAGGCAGGCGTGCCGATGCTGCCCGTGACGCATGGCGAGCGCTACACGCGCCGCCACATCTTGCTGTATACGCTGACCCTGTTCGCGGTCAGTCTGCTGCCGTTCTGGACGCGCATGAGCGGGATGATGTATCTGGCGAGCGCGATCGCCCTCGGCGGCATCTTCGTGTCTTACGCCGTCAGACTCTACTCAAGGTACAGCGACCGGCTGGCGCACGCCACGTTCCGCTTCTCGATTGTGTACCTCGCGCTGCTGTTCGCGGCGCTGCTCTTCGATCACTACTTCCTGGTTCGACTCTGAGTCTCTGACGGAGGGGCAGATGAAGAGGTTTGCAGACCGGTTCGGCGTGCTAGTGGTCCTGATCGCAATTGCACTACTTGGCGGGTGTACCACCGAAGGAGTCCTCAATCCGAAAGGACCGATTGCCGTCGCCGAGCGGCAAATTCTGTTCAACGCGCTCGGCATCATGCTGGCAATCGTGATCCCGACGATCCTGGCCACGCTCGGTATTGCCGCCTGGTTTCGTGCATCCAACAAGCGCGCCCGCTATCTGCCCGATTTCGAATATTCCGGACGCCTTGAACTGCTGGTCTGGGCGATCCCCGCCATGACTGTGCTCCTGGTTGGTGGCGTCGCGTGGGTAGGCTCGCACGACCTCGATCCGCGCAAGCCCATTACCTCTGCGGCCGAACCGGTCCACGTTCAGGTCGTCTCGCTCGACTGGAAATGGCTCTTCATCTACCCGGAGCAAGGCATTGCGACCGTCAATCAACTGACGATTCCCGTCGGAACGCCGGTCAACTTCGAGCTGACCTCCTCGGGAGTGATGAACAGCTTCTTCGTGCCGCAGCTCGGCAGCCAGATCTACACAATGGCCGGAATGGTCACGCGCCTGGATCTGCAGGCCGACCATCCTGGAACCTACCGTGGACTATCGGCCCAGTACAGCGGCAACGGCTTTGCCGATATGCGCTTTAGCGTCGATGCAGTGTCAGCCGACGATTTTGCGCGGTGGGTGGACGCAACTCGCAGCGCCGGTCCGGTGCTCGACCGGCAAGCGTACGCCGAGCTGGTCAAGCCGAGCCAGGCGGTTGTGCCATTCACCTATCGCGCCGTCGCTTCCGAATTGTTCGGCGGCATCGTCAGCGCAATCATGCAGCCCCACGACCCGTCCGGTCTCATGTGTTTGGCGTCACAGGGAGTGGAAAAATGAATCTTCTCGGCAAGCTCAGCTGGAGCGCGATCCCCCTCGATCAGCCGATCGTCATGGGCGCGACGGCGTTCATGGTGCTCCTCGTCGCCGGCATTCTCGGGTGGGTCACGCTGAAGGGATATTGGAGTTATCTCTGGCGCGAGTGGCTCACCTCCGTCGACCACAAGCGCATCGGCGTCATGTACATCGTGCTGGCGATGCTCATGCTGCTCCGCGGCTTCTCCGACGCGATCATGATGCGCGCGCAGCAGGCGGTCGCGGCCGGTGCCGCACAGGGATATCTGCCGCCGGAACACTTCGATCAGGTCTTCTCCGCGCACGGCACGATCATGATCTTCTTCATGGCGATGCCGTTCGTGATCGGTGTGATGAACTATGTGGTGCCGCTGCAGCTCGGCGTGCGCGACATGGCGTTTCCCACGCTGAATTCCGTCGCGTTGTGGCTGACCGCTTCGGGCATCTTGCTGACGAACATCTCGCTTGCCGTCGGCGAATTCGCGCAAACGGGCTGGGTGGCCTATCCGCCGCTCAGCGAGCTGCAGTTCTCGCCCGGCGTCGGAGTCGACTACTACCTTTGGGCACTGCAGATTTCCGGCGTCGGAACCTTGATGACGGGCATCAATTTCGTGACGACCATTCTGAAATCGCGGGCGCCCGGAATGAGCTTGATGCGCATGCCGGTGTTCTGCTGGACCTCGCTCGCCTCGAACCTGCTCATCGTCGCGGCCTTCCCCGTCCTCACCGCGACGTTCGCGATGCTGTTGCTGGACCGTTACCTCGGGTTTCACTTCTTTTCGATCGATGCCGGGGGCAACCCGATGATGTACGTGAACCTCTTCTGGGTCTGGGGCCATCCGGAGGTGTACATCCTGATCCTGCCCGCATTCGGCATTTTCTCCGAGGTCGTCTCGACGTTCTCCGGCAAGCCGTTGTTCGGCTATCGCTCGATGGTGGCCGCGACGATGGCGATATGCGTGCTTTCCTTCATCGTCTGGCTGCATCACTTCTTCACCATGGGCGCCAGCGCAAACGTCAACGGCTTCTTCGGGGTCATGACCATGATCATCGCCGTGCCGACGGGGGTGAAAGTCTTCAATTGGCTCTTCACGATGTACGGCGGCCGCGTTCGCTTCACGGTGCCCATCCTCTGGAGCATCGGGTTCATGGTGACGTTCGTCCTCGGCGGCATGACGGGCGTGCTCATGGCCGTGCCTCCCGCCGATTTCCAGCTCCACAACAGCCTGTTCCTCGTAGCGCACTTCCACAACGTGATCATCGGCGGCGTCGTGTTCGGCGTGATGGCGGGCTACAACTACTGGTTCCCGAAGGTGTTCGGCTTCAAGCTCGATGAGCGCTGGGGCAAGGCGTCGTTCTGGTGCTGGTTCATCGGCTTCTATCTCGCGTTCATGCCGCTCTATGTGCTCGGACTGTTGGGCATGACGCGGCGCATGCAGCACTACGATAACCTGGCCTGGCAGCCGTGGCTGGTGGTGGCGGCGATCGGTGCCGTCGTCATTCTGGCCGGGATTGTCTGCCAGGTCGTCCAGCTCGTCGTGTCGATCCGTGACCGTGAGCAGAACCGCGACATGACGGGAGACCCATGGAACGGCCGCACCCTGGAATGGTCCACCGCCTCGCCGCCGCCTGCCTGGAATTTTGCAAGCGTGCCTTATGTGACCGATAAGGACGCGTTCTGGAGCGCGAAGCAGCGCATGCGCACAAATCAGACTCAGCCGGCGAAATCGGGCAAGTACAGTCCGATCGAAATGCCGAATAACAGCGCGACCGGCTTCATCAACGCATTCTTTGCTGTCGTCATCGGCTTCGCCCTGATCTGGCACATCTGGTGGATGGCGGGTCTGGGAATGCTCGGCGCATTGACGACGGTACTCGCCTTCGCATTCCGTGATCGAGAGGAAATCGAGATACCGGCCGAGCAGATCGCCCAGTTCGATCGGGCTCATCCGGTGGAGGTTGCGGTATGAACATCGCAGTTGAGATTGATCGTCTTCATCCCGAACTGCTGCCGGCCGTACGCACGGCTGGCGCGGCCCCGAAGCGGATTGTCGTTGCCTACGGCTTCTGGATCTTCATCCTGAGCGACATCGTCATGTTCGCTGCACTGTTTGCGGCCTACGCGGTGCTCGTCGGCGCCACCGCTGGCGGGCCGAGCGGAGCGGAGCTATTCAGTCAGCGCAGCGCGGCGATCGAAACTGCTTGTCTGCTCGCGTCGAGCTATACGTGCGGCTTGATGTCGTTGGCGGTAGCCTCACGACGCCGTGCCGGCATCTATCTCGCCGCCGCGCTCACGTTCTCGCTCGGAGCCGCTTTCCTGGGCCTGGAGATCCGCGAGTTCGCCGCCATGATCGCCCGCGGCGCGACACCGCAGAGCAGCGCCTTTCTTTCCGCCTTCTTCACCCTCGTTGGATGCCACGGGCTGCACGTCACCGTCGGCCTGGGCTGGTTGGTCGTGATGATGGCTCAGGTCGCCATCAAGGGAATCCGCCCCGCCGTAGAACGCCGACTGCTCTGCTTTGCGCTTTTCTGGCACGCGCTCGACATCATCTGGATTTGTCTGTTCACGTTTGTCTATCTGATGGGAGTCCACCCATGACGGAAGTGCAAAACGCTCCCTCGCCCCTGATTGAAGCACAGCGCGGTCGCGCACCCGGCGACCAGCCAACGGTTGCCGAGGAGGGAAAGTCGTCCGGAGTGCTCGTATACACGATCGGATTGCTTCTCGCGGTGGTCCTCACGGCTACGTCGTTCTGGGTCGCCAACACCTCGCTCCTCTGGGCACCCGGGATCACTCTCGGTCTGGCCGTCCTTGCCATCGCACAGATGGGTGTCCACCTGGTGTTCTTCCTGCATATCACGACGGCGCCGGACAACGCGAATAACGTGCTTGCGCTGGCGTTTGGCGTGCTGATCGTATTCCTCGTCGTCGCCGGATCGCTATGGATCATGGCGGATTTGAACGGCAGCATGATGCCGTCCGCCGAGTCGATGAACATACCGATGCCCCATCACTGACGAGGGGCATGGCGGTGGTATCGACGACGACAGCGGGCGAGTCGATCACGAACGGCAGCGCGACCGTCGTGCTGTCGGGCCGAATCACTGCCTACACCGCCGCGCCGACCTGGAAATCTGTGCTCGACACGCTCGATCGCAATCCGAGCCGGCCGGTTATCGTCGATGCTTCGCGCCTCGAGTATGCCGACGACGTTGGCATTGCGCTGATCTTCGACCTGCTGCGACGCAACCGTCCTGCCGACGCGAAAGTCGAGATTCGCGCACTTGCGCCGAACCTCGCCGTCTTGGTCCGCAGCTTCAAGCCCACGAACTTTGCCGCGCCGCCGCGCGGCCGACAGTCGCCGGGTATTGTCGAGCATTGCGGGCGAGCGACTGCGCAGCAGGGTGCCAACCTCCAAACGCTTCGGCGATCTCCAGGAGACGACGGCGCTGCTCTTCGGAGAGCTCGCCGACGAACGAGATCGTCACGTCGATCTGCTCGGCGCGTTCAGCCTGCGAACGCACGAGAGTGATCCGTACGGCACGAAGCGCCCATTGCTTCCGTTCGGCGTACATGCGCACGGTCATCCCCTTGCACACCCCCAAAGCGGAGAGCAGCAGCTCGGGAGGATTGGGACCTTCATCCGCGCCGCCAGCAGCGGCCGACTCGTCGGCCGTGAGCCGGTGTGGGCCCACGGCGATCCTCTGCACGTACCCCGAGTCACCGGACTCCACCACGACACACCTCATTTCGTCACTGCGGCACGCCAGCGGCTTCGACAAGCGTTCCTTCGCATTCGGATCTCCATGTCACGGGGTGGGATCGTCGAATTCGCAGAAATTCTTGCCTCGCGAGCTGTGCGCGATCGGAACCTCCGTTGTCTCGCCGAAGCTTGGGTTGTAAGCGCCGTTCGGCACATCCCCCGGATAGGGGAAAGGGGTCGAACGGATTTTCGGTTCCACGCACTCCGCGCGGGAGCGCCACTACCCCCGATTCGGGGGATATGGAAATTCGGCGCCGTTGGCGACAATCCCGACAGACGCATCCACAGGAATTCCAGCATGAGCAGGACCGCAGCGGACTACATGGCGCAGGCCCTGGCCCAGGCGGGCGTAAAGCGCATCTATGGCGTTGTAGGCGACTCGCTGAACGGCTTTACCGATTCCTTGCGGCGACTGGAAACCATCGAGTGGATTCACGTTCGCCATGAAGAGGGCGCCGCGTTCGCGGCAGGTGCCGAAGCTCATCTGACGGGAAAGCTCGCGGTTTGCGCGGGCAGCTGCGGTCCCGGCAACCTTCATCTGGTCAATGGCCTGTTTGACGCACACCGCAACCACGTGCCAGTCCTTGCGATTGCGGCCCACATCCCGAGCAGTGAGGTGGGGATCGATTACTTTCAGGCAACACACCCGGAAAACCTGTTCAAGGAGTGCAGTCATTACGCCGAGCTTGTGAGCCACCCCGACCAGCTGCCGCAGGTCCTGCTCCGCGCGATGCGCGTGGCCGTCGGGCAGAGAGGCGTCGCTGTGGTCGTGATTCCAGGCGACGTGGCGTTGGGACCTTTGCCAAAGCCGGTACCAACATGGCTGCTGCCCGCGGCGCCGACAGTGCGGCCCAACGATGACGAGCTCCGCCGCCTCGCGGAGCTGCTGAATGGCGGCAGCCGCGTGACGCTGTTTTGCGGAGCCGGCTGCGCCGGCGCGCACGACGAGGTGGTCGAGCTTGCGAGCAAGCTGAAGGCGCCGATCGTCCACGCGCTGCGCGGCAAGGAGCACATCGAATACGACAATCCGTTCGATGTCGGCATGACCGGGCTGCTTGGGTTCGCGTCCGGCTACCGGGCGATGAAGGATTGCGACACGCTGCTGCTGCTCGGAACTGATTTTCCGTATCGCCAGTTCTTCCCGGAGGACGCGCGCATCGCGCAGGTGGACATCCGACCCGCTGCGCTCGGCAACCGTTGCGCTCTCGACCTCGGCGTCGTCGGCACGGTGAGCGACACCGTCAAGGCACTTCTCCCGCTGGTCGACAAGAAGATCGATTCCGACCATCTCGCCGATGCCCTCGCGGACTATCGCAAAGCCCGTGCCGACCTCGATGCGCTGGCGGAAAGCGGACCCCACAGCAAGATCATCCATCCGCAATATGTGAATCGAGTCATCAGCGAGCTGGCGAACGATGACGCGATCTTCTCGTGCGACGTCGGCACGCCGGTCGCCTGGGCGGCCCGCTACCTGAAGATGAACGGGCAACGGCGGCTCGTCGGTTCGTTCAGCCATGGGTCGATGGCGAACGCCATGCTCCAGGCCATTGGCGCGCAGGCTGCCTTCCCAAAGCGTCAGGTCATCTCTCTCTCCGGCGACGGCGGCTTCACCATGATGATGGGCGAATTCGTGACGCTGCTCCAGACCAAGTTGCCGGTAAAGATCGTCGTGCTGAACAATGGCACGCTGGGCTTCGTGGAAATGGAGATGAAGGCAACCGGCTTTGTTGATACCAACGTCGAACTGAAAAATCCGAACTTCGCCGAGATGGCGCAGGCAATGGGCATCAAAGGTGTTCGCGTCGAGGCGCCGCAGGCGCTGCACGCCGCGGTCCAGGAAGTGCTTCTGCACGATGGGCCCGCGCTTCTGGATGTCGTCACCGCTCGCCAGGAGCTGGTGATGCCGCCTGCGAAAACCTTCGACGAGGCGCACAAGTTCGGCGTCTTCATGCTCAAAGCCGTCCTCGACGGACGAGCGAGGGAGCTCATCGATCTGGCAAAGGTGAATTTGATGCGGTAGGGCCTCTTACTGGTTCGGCGTATCCCGCTTGAAGGATTCAGCTGCGGACTACTCGCATCAGATATTTGGTCGGATCGCGATGCAGGTCGGCGTGTCACATGCATGCATACAAGAGATGTCTCACATGAAGTCGAAGGAATTGATCAGCCGCCGCACCTTCCTGCTGAGGGCAGCCGCGCCGATAGCGAGCGCGACGGTCCTCGGCGCGGCTGGGCATCGAGTTGCATCGGCGGCGGAGCCCCGTCGCGCTTACAAGCCGAGCTATTTCAACGCCGAGGAATGGGCGTTCGTGACCGCCGCCGTCGATCGGCTGATTCCTGCGGACGACGCGGCGCCTGGCGGCGCCAGTGCCGGTATCCCCGAGTTCATCGATCGTCAGCTGGAGATGCCCTATGGCCATGGCGCATACGCATACATGATGGGGCCGTTCCAATCGGATTTGCCTCCAACGCTTGGATACCAGTTGCCCTATACGCCGCGAGATCTGTACCGGCGTGGCATCGCCGGCGCCAACAAGGCGTGCCGCGCGCTGCATGGGGTGGCTTTCGAGAATCTGTCGAATGCGAAGCAGGATGCATTCCTCAGCTTGCTGGAGGGGGGACGCGTTGAGGGAAACGACCCGCCGCTCGCCGCCTTCTTCGCTCAGTTGCTGGAGAACACCCGCGAGGGCTTCTTCGCCGATCCGATGTACGGCGGCAATCACGGCATGGGCGCGTGGAAGCTGATCGGCTTTCCTGGAGCGCGCGCCGACTTCACCGATTGGATCGACCAAGCCGGGCGTCCCTACCCATACGGTCCGGTCTCCATCGATGGCGAGAGGGCGTGATGGCGGAACGCAAGAAGGCGGTGGACGCCGTCATCATCGGTTATGGCTGGACAGGCGCCATCATGGCCAAGACGCTTACCGACGCTGGCCTGTCGGTCGTTGCGCTCGAACGTGGGCCGGCGCGCGATACCTCACCGGACTTCGAGTTCCCTCGCATCGCGGACGAGCTCAAGCACGGAGTGCGCGGCGAACTGTGGCAGCCACTCGCCAAGGAAACGGTCACGATCCGCCACGGTCCGACCGATGTCGCGGCTCCATATCGCCGCTATGGTTCCTTCGTTTTTGGCAACGGTGTCGGGGGCGCGGGCGTCCACTGGAATGGGCAGCTGTGGCGGGCGTCGCCCGAGGACTTGCGCCTGCGAAGCCATATCGAGCAGCGCTACGGCAAGAAGTTCATCCCGCCCGGGATGACGATCCAGGACTACCCGGTCACCTTCGACGAGCTCGAGGCGCACTTTGATCACTTCGAGAAGGTTTGTGGTACCTCTGGCGTCGCTGGCAACCTGCGCGGCACGCTGCGCGCCGGAGGGAACCCCTTCGAAGGACCCCGCAGCGACGAGTTTCCAACGCCCGCGATGCCGGCGATCGAGAGCGCCCGGCGTTTCGAGAAGGCCGCTGCGGAGTTGGGTTACAAGCCATTCCCGGTGCCCGCTGCCAACAGCTCGGTCGCCTACACGAACCCCTACGGCGTTCGCATGGGACCGTGCAACCTGTGCGGCTACTGCGAGCGCTTCGGTTGCTTCCTGTACTCGAAGGCCTCGCCGCAGACGACCATCCTGCCTATCCTGCGGGATCGGTCGAACCTCGAGGTGCGTACCAACTCGTACGTCACCCGGATCCTGCTCGAATCCTCGCGCACGCGCGCGACAGGCGTGCTCTACATCGACTCCAACGGCCGCGAGGTCGAACAGCCGGCCGACCTGGTCATGCTCTGTGCCTTCCAGCTGCACAATGTGCGCCTGCTCCTGCTCTCCGGGATCGGCAAGCCTTACGAGCCGTCTACGGGCGAAGGCCTGGTCGGGAAGAACTACGCCTACCAGATGTGTGCGCTCTCGAGCGTTCACTTCGCCGAGGACGTGGAGATCAATCCGTTCATCGGCGCCGGCGCAGCTGGCCAACGTGTCATTGACGAGTTCAACTCGGATCACTTTGATCATGCCGAGCACGGGTTCATAGGCGGCTCGCTGATCTTTGCCTCTGCGACAGGGGGGCGCCCGATCGCCCAGATGCTGCTGCCTGCGGGCACGCCGCATTGGGGCAAGGGATGGAAGGACGCCGCGCGCCGGCACTACCGGCATTCGGCGCCCTACGCCACTCAGGGGTCGGTGATGGCATACCGCGACAGCTATCTGTCGCTCGACCCGACCTACCGCGATGCACACGGCTTGCCGTTATTGCGCATCACGTTCGACTGGCACGACAACGAATATCGGATGGCTGCGTTCTCTGCGAAGAAGTTGGACGAGATCGCGGCGGCAATGAAGCCCGAAAGCCACTCGATGCTCGTAATGCGCCCGGGCGACCACTACGACACCCGGATCTACCAGTCCACACATACCACCGGCGGGGCGATCATCGGATCGAATCCGTCAAACAGCGTCGTCAATCGGTACTCCCAGTGCTGGGAGGTTCCGAACCTGTTCATACACGGCGCATCCGCCTTTCCGCAGAACATTGGCTACAACCCGACGGGTCTCCTGGCCGGACTGGCCTATTTCTCGGCGGCGGAGCTTCGGAAGAGTTACCTCAAGTCGCCTCGGCCGCTAGTGCAAGCATGACAACGTCGCGCTGGATCGTCACCGCGGTTACGGCGATTTTGCTCGCGTTGGCTGGCGCGATGGGCGTTGCCTCGTGGGGCGACGTAAGGACGGGCAATTCCTCCATGGCCGAGCCACATCCGAGTGCCGAGTTGATCGCGCGCGGTGCCTATCTCGCGTCGTTGGGCGACTGCGCAGCCTGCCACAGCGTGCCAGGCAAGCCTTCGTTCTCCGGCGGACTGCGAATGGGCATACCGATCGGAGCGATCTACACGACCAACATCACACCCGACCCGGTCTATGGCATCGGCAAGTTCACTCTTGCCGACTTCGATCGTGCGCTGCGCTTCGGAGTCGCCGACGGGCATACGCTCTATCCGGCGATGCCGTTCACCTCGTACGCCAATACACGACCAGAGGACGTCGACGCGCTCTACGCTTATTTCAAGTACGGCGTCGCGCCGGCGGCCGTGCCCAATCAGGCCAACGACATCGTGTTTCCCTTGTCCATGCGTTGGCCGTTGACCTATTGGCGCTGGATGTTCGCGCCGGCTCCCCGTCCGTTCGCCGCTCCGGCAAACGCCGATCCTGCTCTCGCGCGCGGCGCGTATTTCGTCGATGGCCTGGGGCATTGCGGGGAGTGCCACACCCCACGCGCGTTCACGATGCAAATGAAGGCAACGAACTCGGCAGACGGCACCGACTACCTCTCTGGCACGGTGATCGAAGGCTATTTCGCACCCAGCCTGCGCTCCGGCGGAAAGGAGACGCTGGCAGAATGGACCGCGGACGACCTCGCTGAATTCCTGCGAACCGGTGCGAACGCGCGCGGTACGGTGTTCGGATCGATGACCGACGTCGTCGTGCATAGCACCCAGTACATGACGCCTGACGATGCGGTCGACGCGGCGAAATACCTGAAATCGATCGTCGATCCCGGTGGAACGCAGGCACGCTTCGTCTACGACACGGCGACGGCCGCCGGCCTGCGCAGCGGCGCCGACCAGGCGCGCGGCGCTCGCGTCTACTTGGACAACTGCGCCGCATGCCACCGTCCCGACGGCAAGGGCTATGATCGGGTCTTCCCGCCGCTCGCAGGCAATCCTGTCGTGCTCGCAGCAAATCCCGACTCGGTGGTTTCGGTCGTGCTGAAGGGCGCCATGACGCCGCGCACGGCATCGACACCCGCGCAGTTCGCGATGCCCTCGTTCGCGTGGCGCCTCTCGGACGAGCAGGTCGCCGACGTCGTTACGTTCGTCCGGAACAACTGGGGCAACGACGCGAGCCAGGTTGACGCCAGGACGGCGGCGTCGCTGCGGCCGCCTGCGCTGCGGCGGGCGTCGAAGTGACCATCGTTCGCAAAGCCGGAGCATGCACAAAGGAGCAGCTCTGGCTAGCCGCCGGCGTGGCAATGCCAAATGGCGATCCGCAGATGCGGGGTTATCTGATCGGGGAGAGCCTCGACATATACCCCATCTCAAGCTCGCCTTCATAGGTTTCGGCGCCGACTTTCAGTGCTTCCGTCACGCGCGCTTGCGTCACCTCGCTGGCAACGCTCAAGTCGGATTCATGGGCCTCCACCAGAAGCCCCTCCGATATGGAACTGAAGGCTCCATTGTCCACGGCCGCCTTGGCGTGAGCGATGGCATGCGCAGGAAAGGAGGCGATGCGACGAGCGAGGTTCTCGACAAAAGACGTCAGCTCGTTCGCTGGCAACGCTCGATTGATATAGCCGTAACGTTCTGCCAGATCCGCCGAGAAATCGTTGCAACCGAGGATCACCTCCAAGGCGCGTCCCCGCCCGATAAGCCGTGGCAATCGTTGCGTAGAGCCGCCGCCCGGAACAAGCCCAACCGCCACCTCCGGATGGCCGAAGATCGCTTTGCCAATGGCAGCAAAACACATGTCCGCGGCCAGCGCGATCTCACTCCCTCCACCCCGGGCGCGCCCCTCGATTTTGGCAATGACTGCCTTAGGCATGTTCCTGAATCGCTCGCCGATCGTCTGCGTGAGACGAAAGCTGCGCGTATGTGACACTGTTTTGGAGGCGCTTCCAACCCGACCCAACCCAGAATGCGCGATGAAGAAGTCAGGAAGTGCGCTGTCCAATACCACGACCCGGACACTCTGATCGGCCTCGAGTTCCCTGCCGAGTCTGTCGAATTCCTGCGACAGAACTTCATCGAGAAGATTGATCGGCGGGTGATTGATGCTGACGAATGCGATTCCGGCATCGAACCGGAACCGGAAACACTTATAGTCGGAATATGGCATGGGATTAGCTTCGGTTGGTTGCCCCGCTCGCTTTCTCAGTCGTCCTGCACGGGGTTGGTCAGAATTCCGAGCTCCTCGATGTCAACTTCGAAGACATCGCCGGGCTGCATGAAAACAGGCGGCTTGCGCGCAGCGCCGACGCCACCCGGCGTGCCGGTGATGATCACATCACCTCGCTCGAGACTCATCGCGACGCTGATCATTGCAATCAGCGTCGGGACGCTGAAGATGAGCTTGTCGGTGCGCGCATCCTGCATCACGCGGCCATTCAAGCGGCCCTGGATACGCAATCCGCGCGCGCCCGGGGGCACAGCGTCCGGGGTAACCAGCCATGGGCCGAACGATCCAGTGCCATCGAAATTCTTGCCCATCGTCCATTGCGGTGTGCGCAGCTGAAAGTCACGCACGGTCGCATCGTTGAACAGGGAGTAGCCCGCCACGTGATCGAGGGCGCGCTCCTGCGGGATGCGGCGCCCCGGCTTGCCGATCACCACGGCTAGCTCCGCTTCATAGTCGAGCGAAGCCGATTCGCGTGGTCGCCGGATCGGCTCTTGATGGGCGATCAGACTCGTCGCGAAGCGGGCGAAGATTTCCGGATAGGCTGGCTTCTTGAGCCCGCTTTCCTCAAGGTGATCATCATAGTTGAGACCGACGGCCAAAATTTTCGGCGGTACGGGCACCGGCGGCATCAGCCGGACAGCATTTAGGTCCATTGCCGCAGATTTTCCGAGGCTTCTGCCGATGCGCAACAGGTCTGCACCTTGTGCGATCAGCTCGGGCAAAGTGCCTGGGAATCCGTCGTCGCGCTGCGTGAGGCCATGCCAGCCCGATCCTTCATCCGCGGCAATTCCGGGGACTCCACGTGTTTCGAAATGAGCGATGCGCATGAGTTACCTCCAGTGCGAGCGGAGGAACGCTTCAGCGCCAGAGATTTGTTTTGGCCAGAGCGGCAACTTCGTCGGTCCGATGGTGGCGCCGCGGGCGGAGTCGTGTGGCTGTGCGAGCGCCGGACTCGCTGCTGCGAGAATCAGTGTGAAATCATCGCTTCGCATTCGGATCTCCAAGTCAGCGGATGAGAATGTCGAATACGCAGAAGTAACTTGCCGCGCAAGGTGTGCACTATCGGAACCTCCGTTGTGTCGCCGAAGCTTGCGTTGAAAGCGCTGCTCGACACATCCCCCGGATAGGGGAAAGTGCGTTGAAAGTCGTCAGCTGGGCGAGCTGCGCTGTCTAGTGATGATCGTGCTCATGCTGTGTTCTCCTTTACGATAGATACCTTGTGTTACTGACCCTTCGAAACGTCTGGCGTCGCTCTGCGCTCGTGCGTCAATTCCAGATAGTGCGAACGCGGCCGCGACGCCGGCGCCTGCCTTCAGGAATCGGCGTCGCGATGCCTTCGCCTGTAATCCGTCGTTGGATGTGACACTGTTTCTGATCGGTTGCATAAGTAGAGGCTCCGTTCAGATACCGTTGACCATCAGCTCGATGACGTCGCGAGGCGCTGCGTTTCAGAATGCGAAGCACGAGCAGCCAAGCGCGCCCCAGAAGCTCTTGAAGTCGTCGACGGGCGCCGTGCCGGCCCAGGCGCGGCCGTGGTCGTGACCGTGGACGCCGCAGGTGTTGGCGCAGCCGCATCCTTTAGGGAGTTGCTGGTGTTGTGTCTCCCTGCGGTCTTGGTCGCCCCAGGCGGCGTAACCTCCGAAGCGGCGCACCGGCGACCACGCGGGCATCGCCGGCGGCGGCGGCGCGTCGAGGCTCGCGAAGATGCCGGCCGCGTAAACGATTCTGCCGCCGACGATCGTCAATTCCGAAACCGTGTCGGCAATTTCGCTCTCGGCGCACGCGAAATAGTCGCGGTCTGGAACAATCAGGTCCGCGAGCTGGCCGACCTCGATCCGGCCCTTCTTGCCTTCTTCGTTGGAAAACCAGGTGACGTTCTCGGTCCATAGCCGCAGCGCCGTTTCGCGGTCGAGGCAGTTGCGTTGCGGATAGATGCGTAATCCACCGACCGTGCGCCCTGTGACGAGCCAGGCGAGCGATACCCACGGATTGTAGGAGGCGACGCGCGTCGCATCGGTGCCGGCGGAGACCTTCACGCCCTTCTCCAGCATGCGCGCGACCGGCGGTGTGGCTTCTGCCGCACCTGAACCGTAGCGTTCAACGAAGTATTCGCCCTGATAGGCCATGCGGTGCTGCACCGCGATGCCTCCGCCGAGCGCGGCGATTCGGTCGATCGACTGCTCCGAGATTGTCTCGGCGTGGTCGAAGAACCAATGCAGGCCGTCGAGCGAGATGTCCTGGTTCACGCGCTCGAAAACGTCGAGGGCGCGGCTGATCGTCTCGTCATAGGTAGCGTGCATCCGCCACGGCCAGTGGTTCTGGGCAAGGATGCGCACCACCGCTTCGAGCTCGGGCTCCATCTCGGGCGGCATGTCGGGGCGCGGCTGGCGGAAATCCTCGAAGTCGGCAGCCGAGAACACCAGCATCTCGCCCGCCCCGTTGTGACGGAAATAGTCATCGCCCTGCTGATACTTCGATGATCCGGCCCAGCGCAGAAAATCCTCCTTTTCCCCCTTCGGCTTCTGAGTGAAAAGGTTGTAAGCGAGCCGGATGGTGAGCTGGCCATCCGTAGCCAGCTTCTCTATCACCGCGTAATCGTCGGGATAGCTTTGGAATCCGCCGCCGGCGTCGATCGCGCCGGTGACGCCGAGGCGGTTGAGCTCGCGCATGAAGTGGCGGGTCGAGTTCAACTGATAGTCGAACGGAAGCTTCGGACCCTTGGCGAGGGTCGCGTAGAGAATACCCGCGTTCGGTTTGGCGAGCAGCAGCCCGGTTGGCGTGCCATCCGGGCCGTGCACGATTTCGCCGCCGGGCGGGTTTGGCGTGTCCTTGGTGTAGCCGACGGCGCGCAACGCCGCGGCGTTCAGGATCGCGCGGTCGTAGAGGTGCAGCAGGAAAACCGGCGTCTCGGGGGCGACGGCGTTGAGTTCGTCGATGGTCGGGAGGCGCTTTTCAGCGAACTGGTGCTCGCTGAAGCCGCCAACCACGCGCACCCATTGCGGTGGCGGCGTAACGGCGACCTGGCGCTCCAGCATGCTCATGGCGTCGGCGAGGCTGCGCACGCCGTCCCAGCGCAGTTCCATGTTGAAGTTGAGACCGCCGCGAATGATGTGGAGATGATTGTCGATGAGGCCAGGCAGCACGCGCCGGCCTTTGAGATCGATGATCTTGGTCTTCGGCCCTGCCAGCGCCATCACCTCCTTGTCGGTTCCGACCGCGAGGAAGCGGCCGTCCCCAATCGCGACGGCCGTGGCGGTGGGCTGCGACTTCGCGAGCGTCGTAAGAAGGCCGCGATGCAGGATCAGGTCTGCGGTCGGTGTTGGTTGGGTCATGCGCGCTTCTCCCGCTTGGAATCAATCTCGGATTGCGTTGCCTGTTCGGGACGTCCGGGCAGGGTACCGAAGATGTGCGGTGTGCATTGCGACTGACGCCAGGCGGCGGCGAAATGCGAGCCCTCCAGCATGTGCCGGGCCACGGGGATGATCTGCTCGCCTACGAGTATTCCAAGCAGCCCAACCAGCGCCACCACGGGCGGCGCCGGCGATCTCACGTTGAGCAGGCTGTAGACGATGCCGACCAGAAGACCGGCGCCGAGCGATAGAAGATAGGTGCGCATATCCGCCATGCCGCGTGGGTTCTGTTACGCGGGCACCGCCGCCAGCGCCTCATGGACCTTCGAGGTGCGCTGCGGCGCCTTGTGCACCATGGTGTAGGCATAGTCGACGCCCATGCCGTAGGCGCCGGAGTGCTCGCGCACGATCGCCATCACCGCGTCGTAGGTCCCCTTGCGAGCCCAGTCCCGCTGCCATTCGAGCAGCACCTGCTGCCAGGTCACCGGCACGACGCCGGCCTGGATCATCCGCTGCATCGAATAGTCGTGTGCCTCCTTCGACGTGCCTCCTGAGGCGTCGGCGACCATGTAGATCTCGTAGCTGCCTTCGAGCATTGCCGACAGCGCGAACGTGTTGTTGCACACCTCGGTCCACAGGCCCGAAACCACAACCTTGTTGCGCCCATTGGCCTTGAGCGCATCGCGCACCTTCTTGTCGTCCCACGAGTTCATCGACGTGCGCTCGAGCAGCGGCTTGTCGGGGAACACGTCGAGCAGCTCCGGGTAGGTGTAGCCAGAGAAACCCTGCGTCTCGACCGTGGTAATGGTTGTCGGGATCTTGAACGCCTTCGCCGCCTTGGCCAGCGCGACGACATTGTTTTTCAGCGTCTGACGGTCGATGGACTGCACGCCGAACGCCATCTGCGGCTGATGATCAATAAAGATGATCTGCGAGTTCTGCGGCGTGAGGACCTCGAGCTTCGGATTGGTCATGCTTGGTCTCCTGAAATTGGTGCCTCGCTCTGAGGTACCCGTCGCACTGAAGTCTCCGTTTGAAGGGATTGCTCGAACATCCCCCCGATGGGGGACTCGTCTCTCGCTACAACGACGACATCCACGCCGCCACGTCGCAAATCCTCGAAGGTCAGCGCAACGGTCCCCCAGCCGGGGGATAAACGTTTGTCGAGTCAGCCCGCAACATTGGCTCAACCAAGTCCGGTGTGCACGAGACCTTCAACGATCCCGACACGTTGCGAGCTCAAGGCGGTGCACGCCGCGGGAGCCTAGAGAAAAGCGATGCCAACACTGCCCTCCACACACGACGAGCCGAAACCTTCGGCGCAGATGAACCTGTTCGATCGTCTGGCCGGGCCAATTGGATCCCTTGTCGCGACGCGCCCGGTTCTCTTCATTGCATTGCTGGGCCTCTGCGCCGCATACATTCAGGGCGGCCTTACGAAACTCCTCGACTTCAACGCCGCGGTAGCCGAGACGCAAAGCTTCGGCCTTCCTTTTGCGGATTCCATTACCGGCGTGACGATCATCACTGAGCTCTTCGGTTCGGCGCTTATCCTGAGCGGAATCTACCGCTGGTGCGGCGCCCTTTGGCTTGCAACATTCACACTGTTCGCCACGTTTACCGCCAATCGATTCTGGGAATTGCTGCCGCCGCAACGCTTCATGGTCGAGAACTCGTTTTTCGAGCACGTCGGACTCATCGGCGGCTTTCTTCTCGTCGCGTGGCTCGATCTGTCCAGAAGCGATGGCGCCTGGTCCTGAGACTCGCATGCAGAGCGTCAATTCCACGGTCGATGCTGGACCGCTGACACAAGACGCGCGTCATGGCCCGCTGCCGCTGCTCCTCGTCGTGCTCACTGTCGTCACGGGACTGGTTGACGCGGTGAGCTATCTCAAGCTCGGTCACGTGTTCGTCGCCAACATGACGGGGAACGTTCTCTTCCTTGGGTTCGCGGCCGCTGATGCCGCGCAGTTCTCAGTGGCCGTGTCGCTGGCCGCGATTGGTTCGTTTCTGCTTGGGGCCCTTGCGGCGGGCCGCCTCGGATCGAGCACCGGCGAGCATCGCGGCCGCTTTCTCGCGCTCGCAACTTACGCTCAAGTTTCCGTCGTTGGCGCCGCGTTCGCTGTGTCGCTCGCGTCATCCGCCGCCAGCAGTGGAATCCTGACCTACGCCCTCGTCGCATTTCTCGCGTTCGCAATGGGCCTTCAGAACGCCGCCGCGCGCCGCTTGGGCGTGCCCGACCTGACAACGACGGTGCTTACGCAGACCATCACCGGCCTTGCCGCCGATTCGCATTTCGCGGGCGGCGCGAATCCGAACATCGGCCGCCGTCTTCTCGCGATCGCCGCGATGCTCCTTGGCGCATTGCTCGGCGCCATTCTGACTCTCCATGTCAGCGTGAGCGCCGCGCTCGCAGTCGCAGTTGCGCTTCTCTCAATCAATGCAATCGCCGGCCACCGGTTGTCGTCATCGACCGCTGTCTGGACCGCGGCGAAATGAAACCGGAAAGAGTTGCCGTGCGTCTTGGAACGACGCTGGCGCTCGCGCTGGTCGCCAGCTGGTCGGTCTCGGCAGCCTCCGAAGAATTCAGCGATACCTTCATCGGGTATCGATACGGCAGCAAATATCGGGAGCCGAACAATCCGTTCGCAATCGCGAAGAACATCGTGCAGTTCACGCACGCGGACACCTACGCGTACGGCGCCAACTTCCTGAACATCGACTACTTCAAGTCCGACAGCAAGGATCCCGCCAACGGCGCCGATTCCGGCGGGGCGGCGGAGGTATACATCAATTTTCGTACCCAGCTCCAGTATGGGAAGGTCACCGGCACGGCGCTCGCGTTTGGGGTGATTCGCGACGTCGCACTGACGGCGGGGTTCGACCTGAATACCAAGGACAACGTCGTGGCGCCGCGCAAGCAAGTAATCGTCGCGGGTCCGACGCTCAAATTCGACGTCCCGGGCTTCCTGGACCTGGGTCTTTGGTACTACCAGGAGCGCAATCACTGCGGAGCGCCGCCTTGTCTCGAGCCCGGTGCGCATTCTCAAATCACGTTCGGCCCCACTTACATGCTCAATGCAAGTTGGGCCATTCCCTTCGACGTCGGTTCGGTACCGCTCAAATTCCAGGGGTTCGCGAACTTCGTCGGACCCAAGGGCAAGGACTACACGAATCACGATACGGCGAAGGAGACGCTCGTGCGCACGTCGCTGATGGTCGACGTGGGTCAAGTGTTCGCTAGCCACAAGAATGTGGTCTACGTCGGCGTCGGATACGAGTACTGGCACAACAAATACGGCAATCCGCCGGGGGTCGGGACGCAGGTCAACGCGCCGCAATTCCAGCTCGAATGGCACTTCTAATACACAAAGCACAGGCGGGAAAGATTGAACCTACGGACTCACGAAACCGATGCGGAACGGATAAAGGCACGATCGCTGCCGCGTTTTCGTGTGGACTTCCCTTGGGCGCGACCGTCTGCTCTGTCAGTGCAGCTTCACGCGCGGCTCGTTGCGCCGCGTGATCCAGTCGGCGAGCGTGTCGAGCGTCACGCGCACAACGCCGTGCAGCGCGAGCAGGTGCATGCGGTAGAGGCTCCAGTACATCAGGCGCGCGAAAAGGCCGCCGACCCAGAGGTTGCGACCGGTGAGCTGACCGATGACGTTGCCAATCGCTGTGTATTCGCCGAACGACACGAGAGAGCCGAAGTCGCGGTAGCGGAATGCCTTGGGCGGGCGGCCGTCGACCCGCGCAACAATCGAGCGCGCGAGCAGGCTCGCTTGTTGATGCGCGGCTTGCGCGCGCGGCGGCACCGTCTTACCCTCCGCCATCGGCGCGGCTGCGCAGTCGCCGAACGCGAAGATCGCGTCGTCGCGCGTCGTCTGCAGCGTGTCGCGAACGACGAGCTGGTTGAGCCGATTCGTCTCGAGACCGCCGATCTCCTTCAGGAAATCGGGTGCCTTGATGCCCGCTGCCCACACCTTGAGGTCAGCGTCGATGCGTTCGCCGCCGTCGAGCATGACGCCGTGGCCGTCGACTCCGGTCACACGGCGGCCCGTCATTACTTCGACGCCGAGGTCGTCGAGCAACTTGTGCGCCTCGGTCGAGAGCCGCTCGGGCAATGCGCCGAGGATCCGCGGTCCGGCCTCGATTAGCACGATGCGAACATTGCGATCAGGGTCTAGACCGTCCGCCCCATATGACGCGAGCACGCGCAGCGCGTTGTGCAACTCGGCGCAGAGTTCCACGCCGGTCGCGCCGCCCCCGACCACGGCGATCGAGATCGCACCGCGGCCAGCTGATCTCGGCTGACTGGCAGTGTGCAGGCACGCGTCGATCAGCCGCCGGTGGAAACGGCCGGCGTCGTCCTTCGTTTCGATCCGGATCGTGTGCTCGCGCACGCCGGGCGTGCCGAAATCGTTGTTCGTGCTTCCGACGGCGATCACCAGCGTGTCGTATCCGAACCGACGTCGCGGCGTGACCTCCGCGCCTTCGTCGCTGTATGACGGCGCGACGATCACCTCGCGACGCTCGCGATCGAGCCCTTCCATCGCGCCCAGCCGAAAGTTGAAATGATGCCAGCGCGCCTGCGCGATATAGTCGAGTGTCTCCTCGCCGATGCCCAGCGTTCCCGCAGCGAACTCATGCAGCAGCGGCTTCCACACGTGCGTGCGCGAAGAGTCGATCAGAGTGACGTGCGCGCGTTCCTTGCGACCGAGCCGGTCGCCGAGCCGCGTGACGAGCTCGAGCCCCCCGGCGCCGCCGCCGACGACCACGATGCGGTGCGCGCGTTGTACGGCTGTGGCAGAGAGACTCGACTCCGCGCCGCGCTCCGCACTGGGGTGAGCCAGCGGCTCGCGCTTCAGGATGACCTCTGGCTGCGGGCGCATTACGCCGCCTCCGGCTGCTGGGCACGAATGCGCTGATCGCTGCCTTTAACGCCTCTCTTGCATTCGCCGTTTAATCGGTAGCGGACAAGGTCGGCAATGGTGATCATCAACAAGCCGTGCTCCCTGCAGAAACGGCGGAGGTCCGGAACGCGGGCCATCGTGCCGTCGTCGTTAACGACCTCGCAGATAACGCCGGCCGGGGCGAAACCTGCGAGCCTGGCAAGATCGACGGCTGCTTCGGTGTGACCTCGCCGCTCGAGCACACCACCGGTGCGGGCGCGAAGGGGAAACACGTGACCTGGCCGCGCCAGGTGTTCCGGCCTGCATTTCGCGTGAACGGCGGTCCTGATGGTACGAGCTCGCTCTCGGGCCGAAATTCCCGTGGTCATGCCGTCGCCTCGCGCGTCGATCGAGACCGTGAAGGCCGTCCCGCCCAATGCGCCGTTATCGGGGATCATCGGACCTACCTGCAATTGATCGAGCTTGTCGCCGGTCATCGCGAGGCAAACCAGGCCCTTGCCATGCGTCGCCATGAAATTGATCGCCTCAGGCGTGATCACTTCGGCTGCCATCGTCAGGTCGCCTTCGTTCTCGCGATCTTCGTCGTCCACGACGATGACCATGCGACCGGCCCGGAGCGCTCGAACCGCCTCGCCGATAGCCACAAACTGTGGACCTGGTGCCGGCTTCTCGTTCGCGGATCGTCGACTCGATCCTCTCGCCGCTCGAACGCCGGGAGTCCGCACGCTGTCGCCGCGCCCAAGCGTCAGCGTGTGTCCCAGTCTGTCCTTCTTGGTTCTCAAGTAGCTGAGCGAATACGGATTCGGCGCACCCTCGCAGGGCAGTTGCGCGACGATCTCGATGCCTGCCTCCGCCAGCGCCTGGATCTTGTCCGGACTGTTCGAAAGCAGGCGCACCCGGTCGATGCCGAGATCACGCAGAATCGCAATCGGCAGCTGGTAGCTCCTGTAGTCATTGTCGAAACCCAGCGCCTGATTCGCTTCGATCGTATCGAGGCCGGAGTCCTGCAACGCGTACGCCTGCAGTTTTGCCATCAGTCCAATGCCGCGGCCTTCCTGGTATTCGTAGATCACGATTCCGCAGCCCTCGGCCGCGATAGCCTGCATGGCGACAGCCAGCTGTTCACCGCAATCGCAGCGCAGCGATCCGAGAATTTCGCCCGTGAAGCACTGCGCATGTATGCGCACCAACGGGGCGGCTACCGTTGTCGGATCGCCAAGCGTAATCGCAAGCGCGGCGTTGCCGGTCGCCCCGACCTGAACATAGCCGCTCGCCTTGAACAGTCCCCACTTGGTCGGCATGCGCGTGGAGGCGACGCGCCTCAGCGAGCTCGATTCGAGCGTCGTGGTCATGCGATCACGCCGCGCGTTTCGTTGCCTTAGGAATGGTGCCAGCTGCACGCAAGCCGTCGATTTCGGCTGTGTTGAATCCCAATTCCCGCAGAACTTCCTCGTTGTGCTCACCGATATCCGGCGCACGCCTCGCGGACACTTTGACGACGCCGTGCACCTGAATCGGACTGCTGATCGTCGAGGTAACCTTGCCGCCGACACCCTCAATCGGGACAACGATGTCGTTGGCTCGCAGCTGTGGATCGTTGATGACCTCCTCCGGCCCGCGCACGGCGCCGAACGTGACATGCGCGCCGCTGAACACTTCGTACCAATGCGTGATCGGCTGCGCGCCGAAGACTTCATCGAGAATAGTCGTGAGCTGCGGCATGTTTGCCATCAGCTTCGTCGGATCGGAGAATCGCGGATCCGTCAGCAAATCAGGGCGGCCAATCGCTTTCGCTACCGCGGTCAGTTTGTCCGAGGTGACGATGAGCACGAACCACGTGCCGTCGGCCGCCTGGTACACGTTCATCGCCGCATTGGCAGGGTGCTTGCGGTCGTGCAGCGCGAAGAACTTGGCATCGGACAGCGCGGCTTGGATCGAAACGCTCGCGGCCCAGACGCCCTCGGCGAGGAGCGAGGTCGTGACGTACGATCCCTTGCCGGTGCGCTCGCGGCGATAAAGCGCGGTGACGATCGCCGAGTAGAGTCCGACGGCCGTCGCATTGTCGCCACTACCGGCCACGGGCCACGTGGGCGGCAGGCCCGCGTCGCGCGTCATTGACAAAAGTCCGCTGCGTGCCCAGTACGACGTGATATCGAATCCCGGAAGGTCGGCATCCGGCCCTTTTTCGCCGAATCCCGTGAGGTCCGCGTAGACCAGGCGCGGGTTCCAAGCCGCAACGTCGTCGTATTCGAGGTTCAATCGCTTGCGAGCCGAATGCGGCGTGTTGACGATAAGCACGTCGGCCCATTTGACGAGCCTTTCCACAACCCGGCTGGCGTCCGGCGATTTGAGATCGAGTGCCATGCCGCGTTTGTTGCGGTTGGCGAGGTGCCATTGATAGGGATCCTTCGCCAAAGGCTGCGGCGGAATCTGATTCGCCCGTCTCCAGAGCTCGCCGGTCGGAGGCTCGACTTTGATGACATCGGCGCCGAAATCGGACAGGATCACCGCAGCGCTTGGGCCCGCGATGAAGCTTGCGAAGTCGACTACCTTCAATCCGGAAAAAATGTTGTCACTCGGCATGGGTCTATCTCTGCTGAATCATTCTTGTGCGGGACGCCTGCTTCATCGCCCTTGGAATTGCGGCACGCGCTTTTCCAAGAAGGCGGTCGTGCCCTCCTTCTTGTCGTCGGTCGCAGCACACAGACCGAAGTAGGCAGCCTCGAGCAGCACGCCTTCGCTTTGGCTCGTTTCGAGCCCTTTGTTCGTCGCCTCGAGTGCGAGCTTGATCGCGATGGGAGCATTGGACGCGATCCTCTTCAGAATCGCTTCAGCGCGCGGGATCAGTTCGGCTGCCGGAACGACTTCGTTGACGAGTCCGATGCGATAGGCCTCCTGCGCGCTGATCGTCTCTCCGGACAGGATGAGCTGCAGCGCGCGACCCTTGCCGACAAGACGTGGCAGGCGTTGCGTCCCGCCGCCGCCCGGAATGAGTCCGAGCGCGACTTCGGGCTGACCGAACTTCGCACCATCCGTCGCGATCCTGATCGTGCATGCCATCGCCGTCTCGCAGCCACCGCCAAGCGCGAACCCATTGATCGCCGCGACGACCGGCTTGCCAAGATTCTCGATGACATCGAGCACCTCCTGCCCAAAACGGCTGGACTGTTCTGCTTCGAATGCTGTGTAATGCGCAAGCTCGCTGATATCGGCGCCGGCAACGAACGCCTTGTTACCCGCGCCCGTCAGAATGACACCGCGTACCGAAGGGTCGTCTCGCGCGTCCTCGAACGCGGCCCGCATATCCTTCCAGGTCGGCGTATTGAGTGCGTTCAGCACTTTGGGGCGATTGATCGTCACATACGCGATGCCGTCCCGCTTCTCGCACAGCACGTTTTCGAGCGTCAGTGAGGGCGCTCGCGGCGTTTCGACTATGGACACAGTTGTTGCTGAATTCATCGCAGGGGACCCTGTTTCGGTCAGAACGCGCGTTACACGAACGCGCCGATGCCCGTGATCGCCTTGCCGACGATCAGGTTCTGCATCTGATATGTGCCTTCGTAGGAGTAGAGCGCTTCGGCGTCGGCGAAGAACCGGGCGACGTTATAGTCGGCGACGATGCCGTTGCCGCCCAGAAGCTCGCGCCCCCACGCGACCGTCTCGCGCGACTTGGACGTGCAGAACGCCTTCGCGAGCGCCGCTTGATGGTCGCTGAGCTTCCCCTCGTCGGTCAGCTGCGCCAGCCGCATCATCATGCACTGGGACGCAGTCACGTTCGCGAGCATCTTGGCGAGCAGGTCCTGCACCATCTGGAACGACGCGATCGGCTTGCCGAACTGCAGGCGCTCCTGCGCGTACTTGAGCGTCGCCTCGAACGCGCCCATCTGGATGCCGGTCGAAGCCCAACCCACCATGTACCGCGTCATCCGCAGCACGCGCGCGGTATCGCGGAACGAGTTGCCGCCCTGAAGGCGATTCGCTTCCGGCACCCGCACATCCTTGAGGGTGATCTCGCCGTTCTGGACGACTTTGAGCGCGATCTTGTGCTCGATCTTCTCAACGCTGAAGCCGGGCGTGGTCTTGTTCTCGACGATGAAGCCCTTAACCTGGTTATCAGCAAGGTCGCGTGCCCAGATGATCGAGATATCGCACCACGGCGCGTTGCCGATCCACCGTTTCTGACCGTTGAGAATCCAGGTGTCCCCCTCGCGTTTTGCGGTCGTGGTCATGCCGCCGCTCGTTCCCGAACCGACCAGCGGCTCGGTCAATCCGAAGCAGCCGATCTTTTCGAAGCGGGCCATCGGGGGCAGCCACTTCTGCTTCTGCTCCTCCGACCCGTCCAGGTAGATCGAGCCCATCGCCAGTCCGCTGTGCACGCCAAAGAACGTGCAGAACGAAGCGTCGACGCGCGCCAGCTCCATCGCGACCAGCCCAAATAGCTTCTGGCTCCCGCCGGCGCAGCCATAGCCCTGATAACCCAGACCGCCGAGTCCCAATTCTTTGAATGAGGGCAGCAGCTCGAACGGAAACGCGTCATCGGACCAATACTTGTTGATGATCGGCTGGACCTTCGTCTCCATGTACGTCCGAACCTTTCTGACGATCGCAGTCTCGTCGGCAGTCAGGACATCGATGTGCTGATAGAAATCGCTGTTCGGTGCCGGAAGCGGCTTCGGCGCCTTCGCTGCTGACAGCTTTGCTGCGGCTGGTGCCGCTGCCGCCGCCGCAGGTAGTGCGGTCACGGCGGTCGTGTCGTTGAGTCGAGCATTCTCAGAGGTCATTGGTGGGGTCCTATTCGATCTCGCTGGGCTTGATGCGAGCTTCACTCTTGGGAAACGGACGTCCGGGCAGTTCGGCGTACGCGACGCCGGTGAGATTGCCCAGCGCGAACTGCAATGTTTGCCGGTTCGAACCGTCGAGGTTGGCGCTATACAGCGATCCTCCGAAATCGGTGATGAACATGCGACCACCTTTGGGATCCAGCGCCAAACCGATGCCTTCCATCAGGTGATCGAACACGATTTCGGGGAGCGGGCGCCTGCCGGGCGCCGCGTCGAGTGGCACGCGGTTCACTGTGTTGCCGCGCGGCGGGTCCCCGCGGTCGGTCCAATACAGCATGCGGGCGTGCGGATCGATATCGAGGTCGATCGGCTCGGGCAATGCTTCGTACAGTAATTCGATGTCCGGGCGATCCGCCGGTGTCTCCAAATACGACATGTCGATGCTCGCGCGCAGAATGCGCCCCTGCTCCGCGTTGTCACCACCCTTCTGCGTCCAATAGAACTTTCCGTGCTCCGCATCGACCGCTATTCCCACGCACCACTTCGCCGGATCCGGTCCCGGTCGCGGATCGCCGTCGCTAGTGTCCACGAGAGTCTCGATGCTCGAGCCGTCGAGGTTCGCTCGCATCACGCGCATGCCCTCGCGGTCGCACCAATAGAGCTTGCCGGACTTCTTTTCGATCTGGAGCTGCTTTGGCGTAAACGTGCCGCCCGGAGGAACGATCGTGGTCAGATTTCCTCCGTCGAGGTCGGAACGCAGGATCGAGCCGTCGTTCGCCTTGGGATTTCCCATGTTGGTCCAGTACAGATGTCCCGCGGCGATGTCGACGGCGATGCCGTCCGGCAGCTTTCTGCCCTCCTCGACGATCGTCTTCAGATCGGAGCCGTCGGGGTTGGCGGACAGCACGCGGCCCCCGGCGAGATCGAGGACGAAGATGCGGCCGGTAGCGCCGTTATTGGTCCTTGGTGTCTTTACCGAAAGCGTCGGTTTTTTGCTCATGCGTCGTCTCGCGAGGTGTATCGCTACGGAAGCGTCTTGCTCGCCTTTGCGCGAAGCGCGAGAAGCGCGAGCATCACCTCGTTCTCCTTCTCCGCAAGCTCGTCGACCGGGCGCCCGTTTGCTTCCTTGAGCACGCCGTTGACGATGGTCTGTTTGAGGGCAGGCGTGACATCGGGCATCTGTAGACCCTTCATCAACCCGGTCAGGGTATCCATCAGATGGTCCATGAAGTGATTGATGCCTCCGGTGCCTCCGCCCAGATGCCACTGCAGGCTCGGGCCCATGACGCCCCATCGAATCCCGGGTCCGTACGAGACGGCGATGTCGGCATCGGCCACGCTCAGCACGCCCTCCTGGACGAGATAGAGCACCTCCTTGTACAGCGCCGCCTGAAGGCGATTGCCTGCGTGGCCCGGCAGCGCCTTGTTGAGCCGGATCGGTTTGCTGCCAATGGAGGCGTAGAACGCCATTGCGCGTTCGATCGTCGCTTCGGACGTCTTCGCGCCGCCGACGACTTCCACCAGCGGAACGATGTGCGGCGGATTGAACGGATGCCCGATCACGCAGCGCTCCGGGTGCTTGCAATTTGCCTGCGTGACGTCCATCGGGATGCTGGACGAGCTCGACGCGAGTATCGCGTCGATGGGCGCGATCTCATCCATCTCGGCGAAGAGCTTTGCCTTGAAGTCAGGGCGTTCCGGTCCGTTCTCCTGCACGAGATCCGCCTCGGCAAGTGCGACGCCCAAGTTCGGCGTGAACGTAAGCCGATCCCTGGACGCACCGTCCGCGAGTCCGAACTTTGTCAACAACGTCCAGGCATTGTCGACGTATTTGCGCAGGCCGGATTCGGCATTCGGCGCGGGATCGGTTGCCACAACGTCGAACCCGCGCGAGAGGTAATAGGCGGACCAGCTAGCACCGATCACGCCGGCGCCGACGACCGCAATGCGCCGGATGGGTCTATCTTGCGCCATGTTTGTCGTTTTCCTTTCGATCAGGCTTCGATGGCAATCTCACTCGGGTAAAACAATGAGTGCCTGATGCGGACTATGAGTTTTCGCTGCCCGGAGCAACATCCCCCGAATGGGGCAGAACAGGCGGGAATGGGAAGCGCACGTCTCGATCGCACCATTGCATCAGAATGGAACGCCGGGCTAAACCCCTATCTTCACGCGCTGCCACTCGCGTTTGAGGATCGCCCGTCCCAACCCGGTGATCGTCCGGATGTCATGCTGCGTCTCTGCCCCCAGCGATTCCTCGGCGCGCAACCGTGAGATTGCGGTTTCAATCGTGTCGTAGAGACGTTGATGATCTGCATCGATCGGATTCATGAGCAGCTCGATCTTCGATTGGGCGAGGACGATCCGCTCGAACTTTTCGAGCATCGCAGGATCCGCGTTGAGCGGCCCGCGGCCGTGATCCCATTTGTCTTTCCAATTGGATTTCACGACCAACGCAGCACGTACGAGCGCGATGAGCTCGGCAAGCGTGTCCCGCAGCGTTTCCATCCACCTCTGCCGACTGGCGGAGATCACCGTCGCATTGAATTGGCGCCGCGCGCCGTCAGCGTGATGACAGGTCCCACCATGGAGGCGACCAACGCGGTGCTGGCCGAGACGAGACTGAGGAGGGAGCCGAATTCCATGGGATGCGCCGGGAAAGCTCAGTTGGCTCGAATCGTCCCGGTGGCGAAGGCCAACGCGGCCGCGGCGGTAAAGACGTTGGCGTGTGCGTCCTCCCTGTCCGCATCGGCGCTCGCCAGCGCTGTCTGTTCGCTCGCCACGTCGGTGTACGTGCCGACGCCATGCAGGTAGGCGTCGAACGCCGCGTCGTACGAGGTTTGCGCCGCCTCGCGCACCGTCACGGCTGCCGCGTATGACGCGAGGCTCGTGCGAAGATCGCTATACGCGCTGACGACCTGCTGAACCGCGGCGTCACGCACCTCGGCGAGCTTGTCGCGCGCGGCAGAGAGCTGTGATTGCGCGACCGAATCGCGTGCGCTGCGCGCGCCGCCGTCGAACAGCGGAACGCTCAATGTCAGCAGGACGTTTCCGCCGGGCTTGTTCACGCTGGAGTACGGACTCCCGTCGCTGCTCAGCGAGCCCATGTTCTGGTAGACCTGTCCGACAAGAGAAATCGTCGGGTAGTGATCCGCGCGCTTGGCCTTGACCTCGCCCTCGGCGGCTTCGATCTTGCCGAGCGCGGCGATGACATCCGGCCGACTTCTCAATGCTTCCTGTATCAATGCCGAAAGATTCTGCGGCGGCTCCGCGGGCAACGCCTGCTCCGAGGTGTCGGCGATGTCGATGTGCGTGTCAGCGGCCAGTCCGATGGCCGCAACGAGGTTGGCATAAGCCATACGCTCGTCGCCACTCGCCTTGGTCAGATTCAAGCGAGCCTGTGCCGTTTGGCGCTGTGCCTGCGCCACGACCACGACGGTCGTCAAGCCGCGCTCGCGCCGCGATTGCGCCGCGTCCTGCACGGTTTCGGCGGTCTTCAGCGCTTGCTGGGCGGCGGTCACGCGACCGCGGGCAGCGCCCAGCGAAAAGTACGCGCGACTGACGGCGAAAATGAGCTTCTGATGAGCGCCGGTGAATCCGACGTTCGCGACGAACGAATTGGCGCGTGCCGCCTGCTCCTGGCCGTCGCGTCGGCCGAAGTCGAACAGCAGCCACTTCAGCGTGACTGCCGGAATCGCCTCGACGGTGTTCGAGATGAAGTAGCCTTTGGGATTCACCGTCGTCGGAATTGGAAGCGGCGTCCGCTGAAAGCCGGCAATCGCCTCAATCGAAATTTGCGGCGCGTAAGTGCTTTCGACGAGGCCCACGGCGAGCGCCGCCTGGCGCGCCTGCTCCCAGGCCTCGTGCGTCTCTGGGTTCAGACGCTGTGCAAGATCGATGAGCTCTGCAAGATCGTACCGATGGTTAGGCTCGATCGAAGCCGGGGTCCGTGCTTCTGAATCGGCCGTGCTGGGCGAGCCCATCAACCTGCCCTCCGCCGCAAATCGTCTTACGGCTTCGGCAGGCGATGGGATGACCCACGGCTTTTCGGGCGTCGCAGGCGCAAGCTCGGACGCGTCGAACGCCCACGCAGTCGGCGAAAGCAGCGCCAGAAGCGCCACGCAAGCGCACGACTGCAGCCCGAGGCTAAGTCGTGATGCGGGTTGTGCACGCGAGCCTGACGGAAAGTAGACGCTGATCATCTCGTCGCCGTCGCCACATGTTGCATTTCCCGTTGCAGGAACGCCCTGGCAGCGAGAGCCGGGCGCACGAGCGGTGGCGCCGCGTCCACAGCGCCCGGGTGCGCGTCGGCAAACTCGGATTCGGGCGCGGGCGGTGGCTCTCCGGCGGCGAAGCGTCGTGCGGCGTCGAAGAACCATGCCGCAGCCCTTTCATCCCATAGTCGAGCCGCGTTGCCGACATTGCTCCGACTCGGCTGTGCCGCGACGACGAACGCCGCTGCGGCGAGTCGATCGAGCGTCCGGACAGCCGACTCGTCGAATGTTTCGCGCTGACGCACCCGCTGCAACAAGTGCGTCTCGAACGCCGCGATCGAATTTAGCCGGCGGGCCTCGGCAACCTTTTGCACTGCCTTCAAACGGATGTCGACCAGCGGCTGCGTCGCGTTGCGCACGAGTTCGCCCAGCGCGTCGAACGCCTGCGACACGACCTGTCGCGCCCGGTCGAGCGCGCTGACCGGCCACATCACGCTGAACACGATCGTGACCAGCACATTGCCGAGAAGAATGCCGACGATGCGGTCGCGCGCCGTCGTCAGCTCCATCGTCGGACCGTAGTCGTGCAGTACGCCCAGGAAGAAAGCGAACGCCATCTGCATGCCCAGGTAGGACAGCCGCTCGCTGCCGGTGGAGACCCAGGCGCTGACCGCCGACATCGCAGCGATCAGCAGAGCGAGCTGGCCGATGTCGGTCATTTGCGGCAGCGCGTAGACGATGCTGAAAATGGCTGCCGCGCCGCCGATCAGTGCGCCGCCGATCCGCAGCGTCAGCTTGTGCATGGTTTCGCCGAGGCTGCCCAACGCGACGAAGAAGCAGGTCGTCACCGCTGTGCGGATGCCGGGCCAGTCGAGCATGGTGTAGATGAAATAGGACGCCATCACCGCGATCGTTGTCTTGAGCGCGAACCGCGCGTGCTCCGGATTGCTCCAGGCGTCGGCCACCAGCAGAGTCGATTTGGCCGACGCGCCCGGCGCATCGGCTCCGGTGCGCCGGCGAGCGATGTCGGCGCCAAGACGGCCGAGCGCATCGGCGATGGCCGTGACGACCGATACGCTCTCTCCGTTGAGTCCGTTCAGAAGTGAGGTGGGCAAGGCACGCGGCGCAGGAAGCGGTGCGTCCTTGGATACCAAAGCAAGTCGGCATTCCCTGCTTGCGTCGGCGAGCCACTCGCGCACCTCTCGAGGCGCATCGTTCGGAAGCGCGCGGAGCATGGTCAGCAATTCGACCAGCGTCTCGATCAATCGACGATCGATCTCCGCGAGCGCGCGCAGACGCCGATCGCCAATCTGCGCGTGCGCTCGCAGCTCGAGCAACTCAAGCGCCTCGGCTTGCCGGTCGCCAACTTCGGTGGATTGACGTCCCAGCAACGTCGCCGCGACGGAATCGAGCAATCGCAATGTCGTTTGCAGCGCAACCCTGGTCGGACTGCGGCCGAAGGCCAGATCGACCAGCGCCGTAAGCGTCGCGGGAAACACCGCCACCACCCAGAGCCATAGCACCAGCCGCGTCAACGCCTCGGTCGAAGGGATCCCATCGATGAGCGTCTGACTCAACACGAGGACGAACCCGGCAAGAAACGCAATCGGTCCGAGTACCGAGGTGCGGACCAGGAACATGCCCACGAAAGTGCTGACCGCCATCAGTGGGATTCGAAGCGCCGGCTCCGACGCGTCGACCGTGAAGAACAGCAGCGAAAGCACGACGCCCACCGTCGCAGCGATGGCACCGCCTGCGGCGCTGATGAGCGTGCCGATGTATTCGTCGCGGCTGAGGAGCAACACGATGTAGGCCATGTAGGCTGGCAGCGGGATCTCGAAGACCATTGCGACGACCACCGTGAATGCGCAGCTCACGGCGATGCGCGCGACAGCTGCACCTCTGCCCGGCCTCGGCGCGAGCTCGTCGCCAAGCCACGCAATCCGATCAGCCCATCGCGACGTTGTGTCAGTTGTGGTCATGCTGCACCCGAACCGAAACGGTCGCGCCGATCCGCGTCAGCTGCGGAGGCGGATCGTCCAGCCGTACCCACACGGGAAAGCGTTGCGCGACGACAACCCAGTTGATCGTGCGGCCGACGACCGGCAAGCCGGGCCCCCCGCCGTCCTCGGGTTGGACGCCCGCGCCCAGGCTTTCGACGTGGCCCCGGATCGGGTGATCGTCCGATCCCATCACCCACACTGTTGCGCTATCGCCCGCGGCGATCTGCGGCACCTCCGTCTCACGGAAATCGGCGATGGCATACCACTCGTCGGACTTGATGAGCGTGAACAGCTGCTGCCCGGTGACGGCGTAGGCGCCTTCCGCGATTTGCAATCCAACCACCAATCCATCGTACGGCGCGCGCAATGTCGCCAGACGCAGGTCGCGCTCCGCCAGCGCCTCGGTGGCCTCCGCGCCCGCGAGCTGGGCGATCAGGCTTTCGGTGTCGCCGACGGCCTGTCGCGCCTGATGGGCCTGCTGGGTTGTGGCGGTCAGGGCGATAGCGGCGTTGCGCTCGTTGGTGCGGGCCTCGTCGATCTGCTGCTTGGTCACGTAGCCCTTCGCCAACAGCGGGTCAAGGCGCTGTAGCGTGTCCTGCGCCAGCTCCAGCTGCGCACGCGCATGATTGATCTGCGTCGCAGCGGCGTCGGCACCCGACCGTTGCGACGCCACCTGCCGCCCCGTCATATTGATTTGCGCTTTCAGTGCCGCGACCTGGGCGCGAGCCTGGCGCACCCGCAGCTCGAAGGGTTCGGGATCGATGTCGACTAGCGGCTCGCCCCGTTTCACTCGCTGGTTGTTCGTCACGTGCAGCGCGACGATGCGTCCACTGACTTCGGGCGCCATGCCGGCGCTGTACGCGAAGAGATGCGCGTCGTGCGTGCGCGGACGCCGGTCGAGCACATAAAGCGTCCAGACAGCGAGGCCGAGTGCGGCCGCCACCGCGACCGCCGCGATCAGTCGGCCCAGCCAGGCGCTGCGACCCCTCATCGCAACCGTCCGCCTAGGCGAGCCATAGCAGCCAGATCGCCAATGAAAAAGCCGTCGCGAACGCGAGGTAAACCACGATCGGCATCGGCAATTCACTGCTCGATGCCGGTCTTGGCCAGACAGGGCGCGGATCGCAACCGTCGCGCCCATGCCGATCAGTGCGCAGATCATCCACGACGGAAAATACGACCCGAGGATGTTGCGCGATGGCGCGGAACTGCATCCGCTCAGGAGCGTGAGCGCGGCCGCAGTCGACACACGGCTGCGTAGCCTGCCGCTTACGCAGGTCGGAGCGCTAACGACCGTGTTGGTACGGTCCATGGCATCACTTAAGGGGGCTGGCCGAGACGTCATATCTCGGCTCATCGCTCGCGACTTGTGGCTTTCGGGATGACCGATACAGGACCGCTAAAGGCACTAAGCTGAGAAGCAAGAAGAACGCGCCGAGAAGGAACGACGCACCGATCGGACCCAGAAACCTGTTGAAGCCCAGCCACAGACCAATCAGCACGTATCCGGCGCCTACAAGGGCCAACACAGCAGCGCCGACGGCGAGAGCAAGCTTTCGAGCAGCGTTCCTCAGAGTTTCCGCACGCCTCCCTTGATCTCGCTCCCGAGAGGGGCGAGGCGCTCTCGAATCGTGGCGATGCTCGACCCGAGCACGCTGATCGGATCACGCAGGAAGGCAAGAATCCATCGCAACCCTTTCATGTGACCGTCCTCGCCTCGCTCCTTCTGTGATCGATGGGTCGAGTCTGTCCTTCAGCCGGTCAACGCCATATCCCCTCTGTGGGGGATAGGGCCGACTGATGAATAGTTCTTCGGCAAGCGCTCAACAGATCGGCGCAGCCGAATCATGCCGAAGCGATTGGCGGCCGTCCGCAACCGATGTCAGGGAACGCGCGGCTTGGGTCGAATCGCTGCGTAGGTTCGCGGTATCTGTGCCGTTTTGCCTTGAGGCTACCGTGCGCTACGAACTGAGCACCCAGGCACAAGGAATCCTCACTGATCGTTGCGAACACTTCGCGCGACGTTGAAGAGGATCTGCATTACGGTCCGCAAGCCCATCATGCAGAACCACACGGTCCAACCGTTCTGCGTCAATTCGAGAGCGACCCTCCCGTCATTTTGAGTTTTCCCCGTGCGGGTTGCAGTGGTTGAAGCTGGGCTCAACGTCATTAGAAAGCTTCATGGGCATTGAGGAAAACGGTGCGGTGACCTGCCCCTAGACCACGGCGAAGGCTGCCGCAACGACCATGAAACCGATCAGAACCCCCAGCCAGAAGCGAGGAAAGTCCCGCAGTCTCAGTCGACGTTTGTGCGTCTTTGGCATCCGGTCAGAGTTTCGGCTACGGGTTCATCTAACCGCGAGATTCAGGGCAACGACGGAGACCGGATCACGCGTCATCGCTGCGGATCGGACAACACTCGACGGATCGCTCAGGGTCGGCTGCGATTCGCATCAGGGCGATCACCAGCACGCCGGCGCAGCCTCCGCCGATGAATGCGCACAGGGTCCACCAGGCAGAAATCATGGGATATGCCTCCTCATTCCGGAGCGCGTCTTCTCGTTGAGATGCTGCTCGACGAGCCTCGCGTACTTCGCGCAGCGCGGATGGCGCGAGATCCGTGCGCACCCCTGTCCGTAACAGCCGCATTAACGCGCTCCTGCCGCTCCGGCGATGTGTGGAATCGCTCAACTCGACACGAGTGCTCGGGAGATCGATTCGGTCGTCTTGGGTCCAGTGTCGCTTTCATATTGGCACTCTGACGTAAGTGATCGGGCTCAGCCCTTCGCGCAATGTCGCCCAAAGTCTGCCTTTCCGGCGGCTTGAGTCATATCCCCTCTGTGGGGGACGGGTGCAGTTCAGTCCTCGTCATCCCGAACCTGCCACGTACATCCTTTGCGGGTCGCCTTTTATCCCCTCCGTGGGGGATAACGCGCCGACTGTCGACATCTCACAATGTGCGCGGGAGAACTCCAAGTGACGATCGACGGGTTGATTACGGTTCGCAGCAGCTTCGGACACGGCCAGACGCTGGCCAGGTTCGAGGCGGCCATCCGGGCGAACGGAATGTCCGTTGTTGCATGCGTCGATCATGCAGACGGCGCGCTGGAGGTCAGCGTGTCGCTTGACGAAACGACGCTGCTGATGTTCGGGAATCGCGCACGTCAGGCCGCGCTGGTGAAGTCTTTCGGGCTCATCGCACTCGAACTGCCATTCAAGGTGCTGATCTGGCAGGACACGACTGGCGAAACATGGCTGTCGTACACCGATTTTCGTTGGCTTGCGAAGCGCTATGGAGCCACGCCCGAGGCGGTGCGCCTCATGACGGATATCGCTGTGATGATCGACGGCATCGTGAGAAAGGCAGCGATCGCCGCCGTAGCGGGAGTAGACTTTACCCGTTGCTGACAACCCCTTTGCGGCAATGGACTTTCCAGCAGCGCCTGCGCGCTACCGCTTCGGACCCTTCGAGCTGCAGCTCGACGGACGACGGTTGCTGAAGGACGGCGATGCGATCTCGCTGCGCCCCCGCGCATTCGATGTGCTGGCCGCGCTGGTCGAACGCGCTGGGCATCTCGCCACCAAGGACGAATTGCTCGACCAGGCATGGCCGAAGATAGTGGTCGAGGAAGCCGCGTTGCACGTGCAGGTGTCCGCCCTGCGCAAGATCGTGGGCAGCGACGCGATCACCACGGTGTCGGGACGAGGCTACCAGTTCACACTCCCGGTGACGAAGGGCGACGCCCAAGCCGAACGGGCATCGAAACCCAAGCACAACTTACCCTTCCAGCTGACGAGCTTCATCGGTCGCGAGCAGGAGATCGCGCAGCTCCAGGAGCTGGTCAATGACGAATCGGTTGGTGACGCTTGACCGGTTCCGGTGGCGCGGGCAAGACACGCCTGGCGATCGAAGTCGCGAGCCGGATGACCGACTCGTTTCCCGACGGTGTATGGCTGGTGGAGCTCGCCGCGTTATCCGATCCTGGTCTGGTGCCGCAAACCGTGGCCACAGGCACTTGAAGTCAAGGAGCAGCCCGCCAAGTGCCGTCTCAGAGACGCTGACCGTGCGTCTGGCAATCGAAGCGCGCATGCTGCTGGTCCTCGACAACGCCGATCACCTGATCGAGGCATGCGTATGGCTAGTCGACGAAGATCCTTCGTCGTAGTCCGCGCAACGTTGCCGTCCTGGTCACCAGCCGCGAGCGTCTGGCGGATGACCGGAGAGCTCACGTATCGCGTGCCGTCGCTGACGGTTCCGGGAACGAACGAAACGTTGACGCCGCAGACCGTCTCTACGGTACGAAGGCGGTGCGCCTCTTCGTAGAGCGCGCGAAGCTCGCTGCGCCCCGCACTTCGACCTCACCGACGGAGAACGCTTCTTCCGTCGCAGCGATCTGCGCTCGGCTGGACGGCATGCCGCTCGCGATCGAATTGGCAGCGCCGCGGCTTCGCTCCATGTCGGTCGATGAACTGAATCAGCGGCTCGATCAGCGGTTCCGCATTGCTCACCGACGGTTCACGCTCAGCGCTGCCGCGGCACCGCACGCTTCGAGTCGATGCTCGATTGGAGCTACGACCTGTTGACCGAACACGAGCAGGCCATGCTACGTCGGGTGTCGGTCTTCGCCGGTGGCTGGACGCTCGCATGCGCGGAGCAGGTCTGCGCCGGCGACAAGATCGATGCTTCGGATGTCATCGAGCAACTCACATCGCTCGTCGACAAGAGCCTGGTCGTGACCGACGAGCACGCAGGCACGACACGGTACCAGATGCTGGAGACGGTACGCCAGTACGCGCTGGATCGCTTGCGCGAGCGTGACGAGGAATCGCAATGGCGAGCGCGTCATCTGTCCTGCTTCGACACGTTAGCCAAGGAGTTCCGCGATGCAAAGGAGGGACCGAAGCAGCGGTCATCGCTTGCCCGGATCACGAGTGAGCTCGACAACCTGCGGGGCGCGCTCGCATGGTCGGCTGAATCGAACCCCATCGAGGGATTGCGAATAGCAGCAAATCTGGACGTGTTCTGGCGCGTTCGCGGACACCTGGCCGAAGGCCGGGCATGGCTTGCCCGGCTGCTTCATGCCGCCTCGAGCGACGGGTCGAAGCGCGAGCGTGCAAGCGGCATGTACGCAGCTGCTATGTTGGCGATTTTTCAGGGCGACTATGCCGCAGCGAAGGGACTATTACAGGAGAGCCTGGCGCTCCATCGCGAGATAGAAGATCCGGCCACTGCCGCGCGCGTGCTTAGCGCCATGGCATGGCTCTCGATCCAGCAGGGCCAATATCCAGACGCCGAAGCGCCTGCGCGCGAGTCGGCCGACTATGCGCGAGCCACAGGTGACCGCAGACTGCTTCTAGCCAGCCTCGGTAATCTCGCGATTGCGCTCCACCGGCAAGGCCAGTGGGCCGCGGCGCGCGAGTTGCTCGAGCAGGCGCTCGCGGTAGCTCGCGAGCTCGGAACGCCGTGGGAGCTAGGAAACGCTCTGCACGAACTCGGGCGGGTGGAATGCGATGAAGGGCATCATGACCTCGCCCGGAAACATTTCGCCGAAGGCATCACCATCCTGCACGGCCTGGGCAATCCACCAGGTGTCGTCGATTCGCTGGAAGGGTTTGCCGGCGTCGCTGCGGCGACGGTGGAGTCACTGCGCGCTGCCCGGCTGTGGGGCGCAGCCGATGCGTTGCGACAGCAGATCGGTAGCGCACGGTCGGTCGACGAGAGCATCGCCTACGAGCGGCAGGTGAAGCCGGTCCGCGCAACATTGACGGCTGAAGCGTTCGATCAAGCCTGGGAAGAAGGTCGAGCGATGACCCTGGACGATGCCGTGCGTTACGCATTAGACGAGCGGTCCGAGCGCGATAGCTGAATGCGTCACGGCCGCAGACTGCAGGCCATCGCCGCCCTAGCAGCGTAGACTTCACCCATTGCTGACGACGCCTTCTCGGCAATGGCCTCTCCCGGACCGCCTGAGCGCTGCCGCTTCGGACCCTTCGAGCTGCAGCCGGACAAACGACGGCTGCTGAAGGACGGCGCAACGGTTTCTCTGCGCCCGCGCGCGTTCGATTTGCTGGCTGCGCTCGCCGATCGCGCCGGACATCTCGTCACCAAGGATGAATTGCTCGACCAGGTGTGGCCGAAGATAGTGGTCGAGGAAGCGGCGTTGCATGTGCAAGTGTCCGCGCTGCGCAAAGTCCTCGGCGCCGACGCGATCACCACGGTGTCGGGACGAGGCTACCAGTTCACTCTCCCGGTGACGAAGGGCGATGCCCAAGCCGAACGGGCGTCGAAACCCAAGCACAACTTACCCTTCCAGCTGACGAGCTTCGTCGGTCGCGACCAGGAGATCGCGCAGATTAAGGAGTTGGTCACCGCGCACCGACTCGTGACGCTGACCGGCGCTGGTGGGGCGGGCAAGACGCGCCTGGCGATCGAAGTCGCGAGCCGGTTGGTCGACACGTTCCCCGACGGTGTCTGGTTGGTGGAGTTCGCCGCGCTCTCGGATTCGCGTCTCGTGCCTCAAGTTTCGGCCCGGGCGCTTGCGCTCACGGAGCAGCCGACGCGCCCCGTGATCGAAACGCTCACCGACCATCTTGCTCCTAAGAAGCTGCTGCTCGTGCTCGACAACGTAGAGCACCTGCTCGATGCGTGTGTGCGGCTGGTCGATCAGATTCTTCGCCGTTGTCATGATGTCGCTGTCTTGGCTACCGGCCGTGAGCGGCTCGGCATGGCGGGCGAACTCACCTATCGAGTCCCGTCACTCACCGTGCCCGGTCCGGGCGCCAACGTCGCTCCGGATGCCTTGCTTGCCTATGAAGGCGTGCGCCTGTTCGTCGAGCGTGCGAGACTGCTGCGCCCCCATTTCAGCGTCACGTCCGAGAACGCCGCATCGCTGGCTTCCATCTGCTATAGCCTCGATGGCATTCCTTTGGCGATCGAGCTTGCGGCACCCCGCCTGCGCTCAATGTCTGTGAAGGAATTGAGCCAACGGCTGGATCATCGCTTCGCCTTGCTCACTGATGGTTCACGCATAGCGTTGCCACGGCATCGCACGTTACGGTCGATGATCGACTGGAGCTACGACCTGCTGCGTGAGCCGGAGAAGCTGCTCCTACAACGGCTTTCGGTATTCGCCGGCGGTTGGACGTTGGCAGCGGCCGAAGGGGTGTGCGCCGGCGAGGATATTGAGAAAAGGGACATCCTCGACCTCCTAGCTTCGCTCGCCGACAAGAGCCTGGTAGTGTCGGAGCAAGAAGACGCACAGACGCGCTACCGACTGCTGGAAACACTGCGGCAGTACGCCCGCGACCGGTTGGAGGACACCGGTGGGAGCGCCGCGGTACGGGCACGGCATCGGGATTACTATATGGCGCTGGCGGACGAGGCGGACTCGAAATTGAAGGGTGCGGAGCAGGCGGAGTCGCTGCGGCGTCTCGACGAGGAGCACGACAACCTGCGGGCTGGTCTGGAGTGGAGCCTGGCAGAGGCAGGACCGAAAGGAGCGCTTCGGCTTTGCGGGCTCTTGGGACGATTCTGGTGGACGCGGGGACATATCGCCGAGGGACGACAGTGGTGTACCCGCGTCCTAAGCAAGGCAGGAGCAGCAGAGGAGCGAACGTGGGAGCACCAATATGCGCTCACTGCGGCGGGTGTCCTCTCCTGCTATCAGTGCGACTATCCGGCCGCCAAGGTGCTGTTCGAGGAGTCCTTGGCGATCGTTCGGGAAATGGGGTTTCAGCGCGGCATCGCCAGTTCACTGAACAACCTGGGGCTCGTGGCACTCAACCAGAGCGACTATCCGGCCGCCAAGGCATTGTTCGAAGAGAGCCTGGCGATCGAGCGAGAATTGGGGAATCGGTTCGGCGTCGCCGTGGCGCTGAGCAACCTGGGGTACGCGGCCCTCCACGAAGGCGACTATCCGGCCGCAAGGGCACTGCTCGAAGAGGGTCTAGCGATCAATCGGGAACTGGGGAATCGGTCCGAGATCGGCCTACTGCTGAGCAACTTGGGGTTCGTGGCACTCAACCAGAGCGACTATCCAGCCGCCAGGGCGCTGCTCGAAGAGAGTCTGGCGATCCGCCGGGAACTGGGGGGTCGGTCCGGCATTCCCTCTTCGCTGGAGGGACTGGCTGCGGTGGTCGCTTCACAGCGCGACTCGCTGAGGGCCGCCCGCATCTGGGGCGGCGCAGAACGATTGCGGACGGAGATCGGTACGCCGTTACCGTCAAACGAACGGTCCGGCCATGAGCGGCGCGTAGCCGCGGCCCGTAGCGCGTTGGAAGACGGCGCTGCCTTCGACAGCGCCTGGCAGGAAGGTCGTGGCTTGACGCTCGAACAGACGATAGACCTCGCGTTGGCAAAGCCTGTCGAGGACGGGTGACTCTGTAGCAACGAGATATGACATCCCTCGCATCAGTCGAGCGCTACCGCTTCGGACCCTTCGAGCTGCAGCTCGACGGACGACGGCTGCTCAAGGACGGCGCGACGATTTCTCTGCGCCCGCGCGCCTTCGATTTGCTGGCCGCGCTCGCCGAACGCGCCGGTCATCTCGTCACCAAGGACGAGCTACTCAACCAGGTGTGGCCGAAAATAGTGGTCGAGGAAGCGGCGTTGCATGTGCAAGTGTCCGCGCTGCGCAAAGTCCTCGGCGCCGACGCGATCACCACGGTGTCGGGACGAGGCTACCAGTTCACTCTCCCGGTGACGAAGGGCGACGCCCAAACCGAACGGGCATCGAAACCCAAGCACAACTTACCCTTCCAGCTGACGAGCTTCGTCGGCCGCGAGCAGGAGATCGCGCAGCTCGAGGAGCTGGTGACGACGAATCGGCTGGTGACGCTGACCGGTTCTGGCGGTGTGGGCAAGACCCGCCTGGCGATCGAGGTGGCGAATCAGTTGGTCGAAGCGTTTCCCGACGGGGTTCGGTGGGTGGAGCTCGCCGCGCTCTCGGATCCGCGTCTCGTGCCGCAAGCCGTGGCACAAGTACTTGAAGTCAAGGAGCAGCCGACGCGTCCCTTGATCGAGACGCTCAGGGACCATCTAGCTTCGAAGAAGCTGCTCTTGGTGCTCGACAATGCCGAGCACCTGGTCGAGGGATGCGTGCAATTCGCGGATCTCATTCTTCATCGCAGTGCGGGTGTCGCGATGCTGGTGACGGGTCGCGAGCGCCTCGGCATCGCGGGCGAGTTGACCTACCGAGTCCCTTCGCTGACGGTGCCTGGTCCGGACGCCAACGTCGCGCCGGATGCCTTGCTTGCCTATGAAGGCCTGCGCCTATTCGTCGACCGCGTGCGACTGCTGCGTCCCCATTTCAGCGTCACGACCGAGAATGCCGCGCCGTTGGCTTCCATCTGCTACCGGCTCGACGGCATACCTTTGGCCATCGAGCTTGCGGCAGCGCGCCTGCGCTCCATGTCGGTGGAGGAATTGCACCAACGCCTGGATCAGCGCTTCGCATTGCTCATTGGTGGTCCGCGCACCGCGCTGCCGCGACACCGTACGCTGCGCTCGACGATCGACTGGAGCTACGACCTGCTGCGCGAGCCGGAGAAGTTGGTCTTGCAACAGCTTTCGGTATTCGCGGGCGGGTGGACGTTGACAGCGGCGGAAGAAGTGTGCGCCGGCGAGGGCATTGAGCACGGGGATGTCATCGACCTCCTGACCTCGCTCGCCGACAAGAGCCTGGTGGTGCCAGAAGAGCAAGAGACTGCACAGACGCATTGGCGACTACTGGAAACAGTCCGGCAGTATGCCCGCGACCGGTTGGAGGATAGCGGTGGAAGCGCGGCGGCACGGGTACGGCATCGGGACTACTACTTGGCGCTCGCGGAGGAGGCGGACTCGAAATTGAGGGGTGCGGAGCAGGCAGAGTGGCTGCGGCGCCTCGAAAAGGAACACGACAACCTGCGGGCAGGTCTGGAGTGGAGCCTCGCGGAGGCAGGGCCGAAAGGAGGCCTTCGGCTTTGCGGGGCGTTGCAACGATTTTGGTGGACGCATGGACATTTTACCGAGGGGCGACAGTGGTGTACGCGCGCACTAGGCAAGGCCGGAGCAGAGGAGCGAACGCGGGAGCGCGCGTATGTACTCAATGCGGCGGGCGTGCTGTCTTATCATCAGGGCGACTATCCGGCCGCCAAGGCGTTCTACGAGGAGAGCCTGGCGATCCGTCGGGAACTGGGGGATCGGTCCGGTATCGCCGGCTCACTGGGCAACCTGGGGAGCGTGACCGCCAGTCAGGGCGACCATCCGGCCGCCAGGGCACTGCTCGAGGAGAGCCTGGCGATCTATCGGGAACTGGGGGATCGGTTTGGCATCGCGAGTTCATCGAACAACCTGGGAAACATAGCCAAAAACCAGGACGACTGTCCGGCCGCAAGGGCACGGTTCGAAGAAAGCCTGGCAATCCATCGGGAACTGGGGGATCGGTACGGCATCGCCGTGTCGCTGAGCAACCTGGGGGACCTGGCCATCGACCAGGGCGACCCTGCGGCCGCCAGTCCATTGCTCGAGGAGGGCCTGGTCATCCGTCGGGAACTGGGAGATCGGTTCGGCATCGCCACGTCGCTGAAGATGCTGGGGTTCGTGGCTCTCGCCCAGAGCGACTATCCGGCCGCCAGGGCGCTGCACGAGGAGAGCCTGGCGATTCGTCGGGGACTGGGGGATCAGTTCGGCATTCTTTCTTCGCTGCAGGGTCTGGCCGCGGTGGTCGCTTCACTGCGCGAGCCGCTGAGGGCCGCCCGCATCTGGGGTGCTGCAGAGCGATCGCGAGCGGAGATCGGTCTGCCTTTAAAGCCGTCTGAACGGTCGGGCTATGAACGGCGCGTAGCCGCGGCCCGCGTCGCGTCGGGAGATGACGCGGCCTTCGACAGCGCTTGGCAGGAAGGGCGTAGCTTGACGCTCGACCAAGCGATCGACCTCGCGCTGGCAAAGCCTGGCGAGGGCGGGTGACAAGTATGCGGTACTGAGGCTGCGCCTCATCACGGACATGGCCGTGATGATCGACGGCATCGCAGGCGAGCTCACTACCGAGTCCCGTCGCTCACGGTGCCCAGTCCGGGAGACAACTTGGCGTCGGACGCCTTGCTTGCCTACGAAGGCGTGCGCCTGTTCGTCGAGCGAGCGAGACTCCTGCGTCCCCATTTCAGCGTCACGGCCTTATTAGGAAATATTAGAAATCGAAAAGGACTTCCCGAGCGCGTGTCCTGACAATTCCCACAAGCCGGTCTCCGAATTTCGCACATGCAGCAACTGCCAAATGCGGGTTGGGCGCCGGTGCTTCTTAATGGTCGAAAGGAGCGGTGGGTATGCATACCTCGTTTGCGTCGCCACTTTCAGCACGGTCATTGCCCGCATCGCCTTCGGCAATGTCGTACCAATCCGGGTTCGCGCCAGTGAACACTGCGAAAGACTCGGCAGAAATGCCGCATTCAGGCCCGCGGCTGTCGGCGCGCGAACGTGCGATCGTGCTCCTGATGGGCCACGGGTTGACCAACAAGATGATCGCCCGTCAATTGGGTATCGCTCCAGAGACAGTCAAGTCGCATGCGAAACGCATCTTCTGGAAGCTGACGGTCCAGACTCGCGCCCAAGCTGTCTATCAAGCTTCCGCACTGGGCTTCCTCTGAGTACCGATCAAATCGTGGCGGGACCAACCATGGCACCGACGCATCGCAGGAGCGCTTTGCCATCGGGTACTGATGCAACAGGTTGCCAATCATCTAACCATCCCGGAAGTAGCTTGCAATGAACACAACTACACGAGCCATAGGCGCTAGCGCCAATGTCTCAGCTAGCGACCAGAAACGCTACTCTGTGGTCGAGACGATCGCGGAAGCCACCGGTCGGGTCCTCCTTGCATCGCTCTTCCTGCTCTCCGGGCTGGGAAAGCTAGGCGCATACAGCAAGACCGTCGGCTACATGTCTTCATTCGGCGTGCCGAGTGCGCTGCTGCCCCTGGTCGTCGCCGTCGAACTGCTCGGCGCTCTTGCCATAGTCCTCGGATGGAAGACACGCATCGTCGCCTTCGTGCTTGGCGGCTTCTCCCTGCTGAGCGCGCTGACAACAACTCCGGCGACCAGATGCAAATGATCATGTTCCTGAAGAACGTCTCGATCGCCGGAGGCTTTCTGTTGCTGGTGGCCAACGGCGCCGACCCGCTCAGCATCGATAGCCGGTTCAGACGCCGGGGAGCGGCGGCATGGCGCTCGGTGGCGCCGGCATCGCGATGATCCACGATCCATTCGCCGCGCCTTACCTGGAGCGCGGCGAGCTGGTCCAGGTTCTGCCCGACTAGAGCGCGCCACCGGTCGCCGCTTCAGCCGTCTTTCCGGGCCGGCGACCGATGCCGGCGCACGCCCGCGCGCTCGTCGACGCGCTGGTTACCAAGTTCGCGGGCAAGGAATGTCAGGCGTTGGAGCAGAAGACGAAACAGATCAAGGCGCACTCGCGAGAGAAGCAGCCGTTGAAGAGCCTCAGGCACGTGTCGCCCGCCTAATTTGGAGACGCCTTCGCCAATGGCATCCTCGGGCGGACTTGTTTGTATTTCTCCGCGGGCACGGTCACACGAGCTTCACGCCTTTGGCCGCCGTCTCGATGAGCGCGGCAACTTCTTCTGGCTTCGACACGTAGACCGAGTGACTGCCCTTGATCTCGACAACTTTCGAGCCCGCCCGTTTGGACATGAACTGCTGAGCCGGCGGGGGAATCATCCTGTCGTCGGTGGCGATCAAATACCAACTCGGTTTGCTCTTCCACGCCGGTACGCTGATTGAGCCGCCGAGCGCTTCAACGCCCCAGGGGACCTGTGAGTCGGCCATGAACTCAGCCTTTTCCTTCGCCACGTCGGCGGCAAAGGAGGCGGCGAATTTTGCTCTGTCGAGAAATAGAAAGCCCCTCCTGCGGGGGCAGTATCGGCGGAACCGGCGCGCCGGGCGGCGGATCCTTGATGAGCGCGGCCACGGATTCCCCTTTGTCGGGAGCAAAGGCCGCAATGTAGACGAGCCCGGCGACCTTGGGATCATTGCCGGCCTCCGTGATCACCACCCCGCCGTAGGAATGGCCAACAAGAATGACGGGGCCCTTCTCCCGAGCGATGGTCCGCTTCGTTACCGCCACATCGTCGGCCAAAGATAACGTTGGGTTCTGGACGATACTCACGTTGAAACCGTCCTTCCGCAGGATCTTATAGACGCCCTCCCAACCCGAGCCGTCCACGAAACCGCCGTGAACCAGGACGACTGTTGGCGTAGCGCTATCAGCCATGATTTTTTCCTTTCCTCAAAATGGGCGCCCACCAATGGAGCGGATTCGCATCGTACGCCCGCCGGACGTGCGATCGCAACGCAGGCGCGCAACGCACGATGGCGCTGTGGAGACCGCGAACTAAGCTTGCGGAAAGGCCGCACATTTCCATCTGAGCGGCTGCTCCTGGCCCAGTCAGCGATGGCCGAGTTAGCGGTCGGTCAATCCGCTAACACGGTAGTTGATCGGAAAGCCAGAACGGACCCGCGTCTTAGGAATCCGCGGCTCGCTTCCAGCGAAGACGCAATAGAGCTACCCGTGTGGCACCCGGACCGGCGGTTTGAGGCGAAGCTTTCTTGCCCTGCGCGCATAACCCCGGTCGTCGAAAGTCAACAACTCGGTGCATGCTTTGCTGGCCGCGAGGTGCAGCGCATCGGCAAAGTCGATCCCATTACGACAATGGCCCAACGCTGCCTCGATCTCGTCGCGATCCTCGACGGTAACCCCAGGCAACGCGATCAGATGCGCCAGGCATTCCGTCACCTTGTCTCCCGGCTGATCGGCGACATACCGCAGCACCCACTCGAGCTCGAGGACCACGGTCTTCGGAATAAAGACGTCGCCGGCCGTAAGCACGCCGGCGGCAATCCGTCCCTGAGTCGTATCATCGCGCAGGTAAAAGCGCGCAAGGATGTTGGTGTCAACGGCGCGCACGTTTCGCCGCCTTTTTCATCGCCAGTCCCCCGTGCATCTTGTCTACAGGAATCCTCGGACCCCGGTAATCGAGAATGGCGGCACCTTCTTCAACGCGTGAAGAGGCATGTCTCTTGACCAGCTTGAGTCGCGCGCCACCGCCGGCGACGTCGAACTCGACCTTGCTGCCTGGCGTAATGCCCAAGGCTTCCCGGACCCGCTTCGGGATGGTGACTTGACCCTTGCTTGTGACCGAAACCGCCATCGCCCGCTCCTGAGTAATACCGAGTAAGAATTCTACCAGGTTTCAGACGTTCTGACGGGGATCGCAATGGTCGTGTCGCACCTTCCTACGATCCAGTCGAGCGACGGACTAATAATCCGCAGGTCGTCGTCGATAACTCATTGCATGGAAAACAAAAACGGCGCCACTAGGACGCCGTGTTACCGCTTATGTGCTACGTTTTTGCTACAGTTTTCGCTTGATGTTAGTGGACGCTATCGCTGAAAGCCTTATGCATGATGGCTCCCCGACCAGGGCTCGAACCTGGGACCTGCGGATTAACAGTCCGTCGCTCTACCAGCTGAGCTATCGGGGAACAACCTGTAATTATAGCGAGACGACCCTTCTCGGGTCAAACAAACTGACGCCTATACCGAGTCATCGCTCACTGGAATCGACCGCACCGACAACACTCCCTCGATAGCGGCGAGTTCGCGGATGACCCCGGCCTCGATTGGGCTGTCGACGTCGACCAGTGTGTAGGCCATCTCATCGCGCGACTTGTTGACCATGTTGTGGATGTTGAGTCCCGCGCGCGCCACCGTCGTCGAGATCTGTCCCAGCATGTTGGGAACATTGGCGTTGGCAATGGCCACGCGGAACCGCGACTCGCGCGGCATCTCCACGTTGGGAAAGTTGACGGCATTGGTCATCGTCCCGTTCTCGAGGAACTCACGCACCTGATCGACTACCATCAGCGCACAGTTCTCCTCCGCTTCCGCGGTAGAGGCACCCAGGTGCGGCAACGCGACGACGCCTGGTTCCGCGAGCAGCTTCACGCTGGGAAAATCGCAAAGATAGTATTTCAGGCGATGCGCACGCAGCGCATCGATAACGGCGTCCTCGTCGACGATGGCATCGCGGGCGAAATTGAGCAGAACAGCGCCCGGCTTCATCCCGGCTAGCCGGTCGCGGTTGACCAGGTGCCGCGTCACGGCGAGGAGAGGCACGTGCAGCGTCACGAAATCGGATTGCTTGAGCAGCTCCTCGATACTGTTGGCCTTGCGCACGCTCGACGGCAGGCGCCACGCCGCATCGACGGTGATCTCCGGATCAAAGCCGATGACCTTCATGCCCAACTTGATCGCTGTATCGGCTACCAGGCTGCCGATCGCACCAAGCCCGACGATGCCGAGCGTGCGGTTCGGCAGCTCCACGCCCGCGAATTGCTTCTTGCCGTCCTCGACGCGCTTCGCGATGTCGCTCGTGTGCTCCTTCAGTTCTGCGACATAACCCAGCGCCGGCACGAGATTGCGCGCGGCCAGCAGCAGCGCGGCAAATACCAGCTCCTTGACCGCATTGGCGTTGGCGCCCGGCGCGTTGAACACCGGCACCCCGCGTCGCGACATCTCCGCGACGGGAATGTTGTTGGTTCCCGCCCCTGCCCGACCGATCGCCTTGACACTACCGGGTATGGTCATCGCGTGCATGTCATGTGAACGCACGAGGATCGCATCGGGATGCTCCACCGATTTCCCGACCAGGTAGCGGGCGGTCGGAAGTCGATGCAGTCCCTGACTTGAAATAGCGTTGAGGGTGAGAATCTGGTACTTAGCCATGCCGTCGCTCGAAATCCCGCATGTAATCGACCAGGGCCTGCACGCCCTCGACCGGCATCGCGTTGTAGATTGATGCCCGCATGCCGCCGACCGCGCGGTGCCCCTTGAGCTGGATCATGCCCCGCTCCGTGGCCCCCTTGAGGAAGACCTCATCGAGCTTCTCGTCGCGAAGCCGGAATGGAACGTTCATGCGCGAGCGATCGTTCTTGCGCACCGGGTTGGTGAAGAATGCCGATTGGTCGAGGTAATCGTAGAGAAGTTGTGCCTTGGCGATGTTCTTCGCCTCGATACCCGCCAAGCCACCCTGCGCCTGCAACCACTCGAATACCAGACCGGCGATGTAGATCGCGTACGTCGCCGGCGTATTGAGCATCGACTCGGCCGCCGCCTGTTCCTTCCAGTTCAAGACCGAGGGCGTGATCGGCAGCGCACGGTCGAGCAGGTCATCGCGAACGATCACGACCGTCAGGCCGGCAGAACCCATGTTCTTCTGTGCGCCCGCGTAGATGACACCGAACTTCGCAACGTCGATAACGCGCGACAGGATGTGCGAGGACATGTCCGCGACGAGCGGCACGTCGCCCGTCGCCGGCGCCCACTGGTACTCGACACCCCCGATAGTCTCGTTGGTGCAGATGTGAACGTATGCCGCGTCGCGGGTGAGCTTCCATGTCTCCTGCGCCGGAACGCAGGTGAAATGCTCTTCCTCTGCGGACGCCGCGATATTCACCGCGCAATACTTCCTGGCCTCCTTGATCGATTTCTTCGACCATTCGCCGGTGTTGACGTAATCGGCGACCGATCTTCCGCCGAGCAGGTTCATCGGTACGGCGGCGTTTTCCGCGATCGCGCCTCCCTGCAGGAACAGGACCTTGTAGTTGGTGGGGACACCGAGCAGGGCGCGCAGATCGGCCTCCGCCTTGGCGGCAATGGCGACGAATTCCTTGCCGCGGTGGCTCATCTCCATCACCGACATGCCGCTGCCGCGCCAATCGAGCATTTCCGCCGCGGCCTGCCTGAGCACGGATTCGGGAAGCACGGCCGGGCCGGCGCTGAAATTGAAAACACGCATGCAATCGTTCCTGTGGAGACGTCTGGAGGGACCCGCTGCCACCCCGGTCCGCGGAAAATTTCAGTTCAGCACCGTATTTTACGCGATGCTCCCCTGCTCCGCTCGCACGCCCGGTCATATCGGTATGCCCTGGAGATTCAAGCCTTCCCCGGGGGCAATGGCCACGCGCGGGGCGGCAGTAGCCGTCGGTCCGCGCGCGCTTGACCGCGGCGGCCGGCTAATCGATGGTTCCGATCTCGCGGGTCCACAGCTCCCAGGCGCGCGGGAGCTGGGAATCGTTGATTACCGCTGCTTTCACGGCTTCCTGCGCGTTGAGATAGGTGACCTCGCCGAGCTGGGTGGCCTGCAGCTGCAGCCGGGCATTGATTTCGGTGTAGATTGCCCTGTATACGGCTTGCTCGACTGAAGAGCCGACGACCGTCGAGCCATGCCCGCGCATCAGGATCGCTGTCCGCGCCCCGAGCGCGGCCGCGAGCGCGACACCGAGCGGTCCGTTGCTGACGAGAAGGTCCGTATCGCCCGCCACGTCGCGTATCTCGAACAGCGCGGCCCCTGCGCCGAGAAAACCACACATGTGAAAGATTGGCCGCAGCGGTTGCTGTGTTACACCGAACGGGATAACGCTGGGCGAATGGCTGTGCACGACCGCCTGCACATCGGGACGCGCGCGATAGATCTCGGCGTGGATGAAGCGCTCCAGATACACGCGTTGCCCGCGCGCACCGAGCGCGGTCCCGTCGAGATCAAAGGTGACGATGTCCTCGTGCCGGACGAGGCCTGGCGCCATGTTGCGCGCGAGCAGGAAGTGGGCTGGCGGACTGGTCGTGCCGTGCGCTGACATGCCCAAAGCCGTCGACGACGCCCTGTCGGTACAGGATGCGGTTGGCGAGGACGACCTTGTCGACGAGGGCGCGAGCGGCTGCAGCGAGCATACAGTTTCCGAAATCGGTACCGTCCAGGCGGCGGAAGCCTACTTTCCGGGGTCTTTCACGTCCGGATACTTGTCGAACTCGATGTTGTAGAGCAGGCCATCGATGCGCTCGACGCGGCGAATATACACCGTCTGCACGATATCGCGCGTCTCGGGATCGATCATGATCGGGCCGCGCGGGCTCATGAGCCGCATCCCTTTGAGCGCCCCGAGGAACTTCTCCGGGTCGACCGAGCCTCCGGTCTTCTTCAGCGCTTCGGCGATCGCCGCCATGCCGTCGTAACCCGCGCAGGCCATGAAGTTCGGACGCAGCTTCGTGCCGTTGGTCTCCACGTAGGCCTTGAGAAACGCTTTGTTTTCCGGCGAGTCGTGCGCTGCCGAGTAATGGAAGCTGGTGATGAGGCCAAGCGTGGGCTCGCCCATCGCCTGCAGCACGCCGTCGTCGGTTAGATCGCCCGTCGCGATCAGCTTGATGCCGGCCTGCTTCAAGCCGCGCTCCTCGTAGCCCTTGATAAACGCGATCGTCTGGCTCCCGGGGGGCAGAAAGACAAACACGGCTTCAGGCCTGCTGTCCTTGATTCGCTGCAGGAATGGCGCAAAGTCGGCGTTCTGCAACGGCGTGCGCACGCTGTCGATGATTTCCCCGCCAGCCGCCTTGAACGCCTTCACGAATGCGCCCTCGGCGTCAATGCCAGGGCCGTAATCGGATACCATCGTGAACACGCGCTTGATGCCGTTGCGCGCCGCCCACTGCGCGATGGGCTGCGTGTCCTGCGGCAGGGTGTGCGACACGCGCACAATGTAAGGCGACCGGGTCGTGATCACCGAGGTTGCCGCGTTCATTATGACCATCGGCTTCTTCGCCTCGGTCGCGATGGGCGCCACCGCCAGCGCGTTGGGGGTCAGGCCAAAGCCGGCAAGGATGTCGACGTTATCGCGGGTCACCAGCTCCTGCGCGAGGCGCTTGGCGATTTCCGGCGCGGCGCCGGTCGTGTCGCGAACGATGATCTCGATCTTCTTGCCGCCGTAGACGTCGCCGTTCTGGCGGAGATAGGTCTTCATGCCGCCGACGATCTGCGCGCCGTAATCGGCGAATGGACCGGAGAATTCGGCGACCACCCCGATGCGTACCGTGTCCTCGGCTCGCGCAGGACCGCCGACCGCCAGCGCGATGGTGCCGGCGAGCATCGCCGTCGCGTAACATCTCACTCGAATCATGACAGCTTCCTCCTCGGGATCCGCGGTTGCCGTGCCGCGGGGCTCCACACGCATTCAGTGTGCATGCATATTGAATGTTTGCATACGAAATAGTACATTCGCCGCGTCCCCGAGTGCAACCGGTGCTCGAACCGCCGCCACGGCGACGCCCTTTTTATGAAGCCCCTCGGAACGCTCGACGAACTGCCCGGCGATTACGTCGCGGCGCTCGCCAGTGCCAACCTCGTGCCGCTGTGGCCGAGCCTGCGTGCGCTGCTGCCCCCGCAGGCACCGCGGACGAACACCCTGCCTTCGCATTGGCGGTGGACCACGATCAGGCCGCTGCTGTTGCGCGCAGGAGAACTCACGCCGATGGAAAAGGCGGAGCGACGGGTGCTCGTGCTCGCCAACCCGGGACGCGGCCTTGAAAACCTGCAGGCCTCGGCGGCGATCTACCTCGGGATGCAGCTCGTTCTCCCGGGCGAGATCGCACCGAGCCACCGTCACACGCCCAACGCGGCGCGCATCGTGGTCGAAGGCAGCGGCGCGGTGACCTTGGTTGACGGCGAGGCGTGCACGATGGAGCCCGGTGACCTGATCCTGACACCGACCGGGCAATGGCACGAGCACCACCACCAGGGTAGCGGTCCGGTGATCTGGCTCGACGTGCTCGACCTGCCGCTGATGGTCTACCTCGACGTGTCCTACGCCATCGAGGGCCCTGCGCAGGCCGCGCACCGGCCGCATTACGCCTATGCCGCCGGCGGGCTGGCGCCGCTCACGCTCGGCCGGCGCACGCCGGGCGCATACCCCCTGCTGCGCTACGAGTGGCAGCGGATGCGCGACGCTCTGCAGGCTCTCGCGGGCTGCAGCGAGCCCGGCGTGGCCGTGCAGCTCGCGTACGTCAATCCGGAAACCGGTGGCGATTGCCTGAATACGCTGGCGTTCGCCGCGCTGCTGTTGCGCCCGGGCGAAGAAATCACCCTGCCGCGGGTCTCGGCCGCCCGCGTCCTGCATGCGGTCGAGGGTGGCGGCGAGGCACAGGTGAACGATACGGCAATCGCGTTCGAACACGCCGACACCTTCTGCGCCCCCGGGCTGGCCACGGTGCGGCTGGCGAATCGGTCGAGCCGTGCGAGCGCGTATCTCGTCGTCGCCGACGAATCGCCGCTGCAGCGCAAGCTCGGCGTGTTCGAGCAGCGGTGAGGCCGGTGCGGCGATGAGCACGCCCTCCCGAGCGCCGGTGCTCGTTGTCGGCGGCGGCATCGGTGGGATGGCCGCCGCGCTCGCACTCAGTCAGAGCGGCTTCGAGGTCGACCTGTTCGAGCAATCCGCCGAGATCGGCGAGATCGGCGCCGGCCTGCAGCTCGGGCCGAATGGATTCGCCGCCATGGACGCGCTCGGGGTCGGTGACCGGGCGCGGCGGCGCGCGGTCTTTACCGACGAACTGGTGATGATGGATGCGATCGACGGCGGCGAAGTCGCGCGCGTGCCGGTTGGCGCAGCGTTCCGCAGCCGCTTCCACAATCCCTACGCGGTCATCCATCGTGCCGACATCCACCAGTCGCTGTACGAGGAAGTGGCGCTCGTCCCGGGAATTCGTGTCCACACGTCGGCCCGCATCGTGGATGTCGACGTCGGCGAACGCGGCGCGCGGCTGGTCGATGCGAGCGGCAGCGTTCATGCGGGGGCGGCGGTCGTCGGCTGCGATGGCGTGCATTCGGCGGTACGACAACGGCTGATCGGCGACGGACACCGCGTATCCGGACACGTCGTCTATCGCGCGGTCGTCGCGCGGACCGAGATGCCCTCCGACCTGCGCTGGAACGCAGCCGCAATCTGGGTCGGCCCGAACTGCCACCTCGTCCACTACCCGCTGCGTGGCGGCGAGCAGTACAACATCGTGGTGACATTCCACAGTCGGCAGCAGGAGGAATGGGGCGTGCGCGAGGGCGCGCGTGACGAGGTGATGTCGTACTTCACCGCGATCTGCGACCGGCCGCGCCAGCTCCTCGACAAGCCGACCTCGTGGAAGCGCTGGGCGACCGCCGACCGCGATCCGGTCGAGCGCTGGGGAGAAGGCCGTGCGACGCTGCTGGGCGACGCGGCGCACCCGATGCTGCAGTACCTGGCGCAGGGTGCATGCATCGCACTCGAGGATGCGGTGACGCTGCGCGAGGCGTTGCGGGCCTGCGCCGGTGAGCTCGAGCCAGGGTTCCGGCTCTATGAATCCAAGCGCGTGGTTCGTGGCGCCCGCCTCATTATCTCCGCGCGCGAGATGGGGCGGATTTATCACGCCAAGGGAGTCGAGCGACTGGTGCGCAACTCGTTGTGGGTTGGCCGCACGCCGGAGCGATTCTACGATGCGCTCGAATGGCTCTATGGCTGGTCGGTTGAGAAATGCCTGGCCTGAATTCGCCCGCGGGTACCGCCATGCCCGCGCCGCAACGTCAGCTACGCCGACCCGCGTGGGAGCGGGCTCATCATCCATCACATGCCCGGCCATTTCATCCGCCGGCTGCAACAGGTCGCCGTGAAGCTCTTTTTCGTCGAGGTCGGGCTCGCGATGACGCCGGTCCAGTTTGCCGCGCTCGCGACCGTCGCGCAGCGGCCGCGGATCGACCAGGCAGCGCTGAGCGCGCTGATCGGATACGACCGCGCGACGATCGGGGGCGTGATCGACCGGCTGGAGTCCAAGGGTTGGCTCGCGCGGTCCGCGTCGCGCGCCGACCGGCGCGTCAAGCTCGTGCGCATCACCGCCGCGGGCAGGAAGGCGCTGCGCCGGGCGTTGCCCGCCGTGCGCACGGTGCAGGCGCGGCTGCTCGAGTCGCTCGCTGCCGCAGAACGCAAGCGCTTCGAGCGTCTCTGCCTCAAAATCCTCGCCCATCACCTCGGCTAGGCTGCGTTGGCCGGCGCGGCGCTTACTTGAGTTCCGTCTCGCGCGATTCGCCGCGGCTCATGCTGTGGCTGGGTGGTGTGACTGCCGCCGGCGTGAGATGCGGCGCGGCCAGGCGCAGGTAATGGACCATCGACCACAGCGTCAGGATCGCGGCGACCCAAAGCGCGGCGGTACCCAGCCAGAACGTGTTGATACCGGGAATAACCGGTTGATCGAGCAATAGCGCGATGATCGCGGTGATCTGCGCGCCGGTCTTGACCTTGCCGATGAACGCCACCGCGACGCTCTTCGCCTTGCCCATTTGCGCCATCCATTCGCGCAGCGCCGAGATCGCGATCTCGCGGCCGATGATGATGATGGCAAGCCACATGTCGGCGCGGTCGAGCCAGACCAGCACGATCAGTGCCGCGGCGACCATGAGCTTGTCCGCAACCGGATCGAGGAAGGCGCCGAAGGCGGATGTCTGTCCCCACCGTCGCGCCAGATAGCCGTCGGCCCAGTCGGTGAACGCGGCCAGCGCGAAGATGCTCATCGCCAGCCAGTTCTTTGCCGGCATCGAAAGCAGCGAGTCGGGCAGATAGTACACACCGACAAACAGCGGTATCAGCACGATCCGCAGCCAGGTGAGCGCGATCGGCAGGTTGAAGTGCACCATGGGTTGCCTATTCTACTTTGTAAAACACCGCGGCGCGTTGCAGTCAGCGCACGGCTAGTGCAAAGACGCGTAGATGCGCTCGGCGAGCGCGCGACTGATGCCGGGCACGCGCGCCAGATCGTCGACGCTTGCCGCCTGCACGCCCTTCAAGCCCCCGAAATGCGCCAGCAGCGCATGGCGGCGCTTCGAGCCGATGCCGCCGATTTCCTGCAGCGAGGAGTTCAGGCGTGCCTTGCCGCGCCGGGCGCGGTGGCCCTGGATGGCGAAACGGTGCGCTTCATCGCGGATCTGCTGCAACAGGTGCAGCCCGGGATTGTCGGCAGGCAGCGAGAGCGGCTGCACGCGCTCCGGAAACACGATTTCCTCCAAGCCGGGCTTGCGCTCCGGGCCCTTGGCAATGCCGATAAGCGCCGTCGCATGAAGGCCCTGCTCGGCGAGCACTTCGGCAGCGACGCCAACCTGGCCCTTGCCGCCGTCGATCACCAGCAGATCCGGGGCCGGGTACTCGCCGGCAACGATGCGCGCCACGCGCCGCGTCAGCGCCTCGCGCAGCGCCGCGTAGTCGTCGCCTCCGGTCGGCGGCGTGACATTGAAGCGCCGGTATTCGCTGGTCTGCAGGGCGCGGCGATCGAAGATCACGCAGCTCGCGACCGCGGCCTCGCCCATGGTATGGCTGACGTCGAAGCATTCGATGCGCTGCGTCGACGACGGCAGGCCCAGCGCTTCCTGCAGCGCGGCGAGGCGCTCATCCTGGGTCGCTTTCTGCGCCAGCTTCTGGCGGATGGCCAGGCGCGCATTCTCGGTGGCCATCGTCACCCAGACGCGCCGCTCGCCGCCGGGGTTGGCAACGAGGTGCACCTTCCGGCCTGACTGCGCGGACAAGACTTCGGCCAGGAGCGCGTCGGTGGCGCCCTCGGCGACGATCGTCGGCGGGGCCGGTGCGGTCGAGGTAATGCTGCATCAGGAACGCGCCGACGATCTCGGAGATCGGCGCGGCCTCGGCGTGTTCCGGAAACAGCGTCCGGTCGCCGACGTGCCGCCCACCACGGATCATCACCACGTTGACCGCCGTCAGGCCCTGTTCGGCCGTCGCGGCGACCACGTCGATGTCGCCGGCCGTCGCGCTTTCGACGAACTGGCGCGATTGCAGCTGCTGCAAGCGGGTGAGCTTGTCGCGAACCCTCGCCGCGCGCTCGAAAGCGAGCGCCGCGGCGGCTGCGTCCATCTGCCGCTGCAGGTGCCCGAGCACTTCGGTGGTCTTGCCCTGCAGGAACAGCGTGGCGTTCTTCACGTCCTCCTGATAGTCCGCCGCGGTGACCAGGCCGACGCACGGGCCGGTGCAGCGCTGGATCTGGTAGAGCATGCACGGGCGGGAGCGGTTGGCAAACACGCTCGGCTCGCAGGTGCGCAACTGGAACACCTTCTGCAGCACCGCAATGCCTTCGCGCACCGCGCCCGCGCTGGGAAAAGGCCCGAAGTACGTGTGCGGCTTCTCCAGCTTGCCGCGGTGGAAGCGCAGCTGCGGAAAGGTTTCGCCGGTAAGGCACAGGTAGGGATAGCTCTTGTCATCGCGGAAGACGACGTTGTAGCGCGGCTGGTGCGCCTTGATGAGGTTGTTCTCCAGCAGCAGCGCCTCGCCTTCGGAGCGGGTTACCGTGGTATCGACGCGCGCGACCTGCCCCACCATGAGCGCGGTGCGCGGGGCGTGGCCGGTTTTCTGGAAATAGCTCGCGACGCGTTTTTTCAAATCGCGCGCCTTGCCCACGTAGAGCGTCTCGCCAGCGGCATTGAGCATGCGGTAGACGCCCGAGCGATTCGGCAGCGACGCGATCAGCTCGCGGGCATCGAACCCCTGCGCCGGGGATTCGGGGTTGGCGCTTGGCTCGGCCATGCCGTTATCAGGCAACCGGCGCGCAGGTTCGTTCCCGCGCGCGATGGCGCGCGATCGCCGTGAACACCTGCTCGAACATGGCGGTCGTGAGGCGCCGGGTGTTGGTGTTGTAACGGCTGCAGTGATAGCTGTCGAACAGCCGCGCCCCGCGCGGCAGCGCGTGCTCGGCGCCGTGCGCGAACGCCCGCCCCCGTGGCGGGAGCCCGAGCGCGCGCAGCGCCGCGTCATGGGCGACGCGCCCGAGCGCGAGAACGGCCGCACCCGCCGGAAGCGCCGCCAGCTCCGCGGCCAGGTAGGCGTTGCATTCCCGGGTCTCGGCGGGCAGCGGCGCGTTGGCCGGAGGCAGACACTTGACCGCGTTGGTGATGCGCGCGTCGATGAGCCGCAGCCCGTCGCCGGCGCTGCGCGACTCGGGCGTCGTCGCAAAACCGAACTTGAACAGCGTGGCATAGAGCAGGATGCCGGCATAGTCGCCGGTGAATGGGCGCCCGGTGGCATTGGCGCCGTGCATACCCGGCGCCAGGCCGACGATGACGAGCCGCGCATCGGCGGCGCCGAACGGCGGCACCGGCCGGCAATAGTAATGCGGATACTCGGCGTGCACCGTGTCCAGGAACGCGGCCAGCCGCGGGCAGCGGCGACAGTCGGCATCGAAGGCGGCGGCCGGAAGCGTGGCGGGGACGGGACCGATAGCCGGCCGGGAACTTCGAGTCATCATGTAGAATGGCGCGCTTTCGAGCGCGCAACCGCGCTCGAGCGGCGCGGTAAGCGTGACCTCTGCAATCTTAGCATGGCGTCGTGCCGCACCGGCCGCCTGACCCTGCGATGCTTCCACCCGAGCCCAATCTCGAGGTCCGCTCCCGGCTTCCCGCGCGCGGCAACGGCAAGCCGACGCTGCTTTTCGTGCACGGGGGCTATTGCGACGCCTGGTGCTGGGAGCCGCATTTCCTGCCCTGGTTCGCCGCGCGCGGCTACCCGGCGCACGCGCTGAGTTTGCGCGGCCATGGCGCGAGCGGCGGCCGCGAATCGCTGTTCGTCACCAGTCTCGACGACTATGTCACCGACGTCGAGTCCGTGCGCGCGAAACTGCCTTCGCCGCTGGTGCTGATCGGCCACTCGATGGGTGCAGCGATCGTCGAACGGCTGCTCGCAACGCGCGGCGCTGCGCGCCGCCGCGCTGCTCGCGCCGGTGCCGCCGAGCGGGCTCGGACCCGTGGCCGGCGCGGCTGCTTGCCTGGCAGCCCGAATACTTCGTCAACCTGCAGCGACTCGACGCGCCGCATCTTGCCGGCGACGTTCTCGCTGCGTTGCGGCCCATGTACTTCAGCGGGGACGTCGCGCCGGAGATCCTGGCCCAGGCGGTCATGCACCTCTGCCCCGAATCGCCGCGCGCGATTCTCGACCTCGCGCTGCCCCAGGGGCGCGTCCGTGCCACGGCGGAGGCCCGTCCGTTCGTGCTCGGCGTCGCGGGCGATCGGATCACGACGCCGGCCGACGTCATGGCAACGGCGCTGTTCTACGACACGACGCCGACCATCGTCCCCGGTCTGGCCCACATGATGATGCTGGAGCGCGGCTGGCAAGCCGTCGCGCAATCGCTGCTGCAGTGGCTGGAGCGCGGCCCCCCGCGCGGCGGCCGAGCGCAGGCTAGTGCCGCGCGCGGCTGAAGGCGGCGAAGGCGTCCGGCGGCAGCGCCCCGGAGACCCAGAACCCCTGGAAGGCGTGGCAGCCGCGCGCGCCGAGGAAATCGAACTGCTCGCGCGTGGCCACGCCCTCGGCAACCACGCGCAGCCCCAGGCCGCGCGCCAGGGCGATGATCGCCTCGGTGATCGCTGCATCGCCCGGATCGGTCTCGATATCGGCGATGAACGAGATGTCGATCTTGAGCGTGTCGATCGGAAAATGCTTGAGGTGCGACAGGCTCGAATAGCCGGTGCCGAAGTCGTCGATCGCCACCGCGAAACCCTCTTCGCGCAGCTGCTGCAGCACCTTCTTGATCGAGTCCAGGTCGTGCAGCAGGCTCGACTCGGTGACCTCGAGCTCAAACCATTCCGGCTTGCACTCGGCCTCGCGGACGATCTGCGAGATGCGCTGCGCCAGGTCTTCGCGGTAGAACTGGCGGCCGGAAAGGTTCACCGACACCGTCAGCGGCAGGCCCTCCCGGTGCCACGCCGCGCACTGCCTCGCGGCGGTGCGCATGACCCAATCGCCCAGCGCGTGGATCAAGCCGGATTCCTCGGCCAGCGGAATGAACACCTGCGGCGGCACGTCGCCGTGCTCCGCATCATGCCAGCGCAGCAGCGCTTCGGCGCCGACGATGGCCTGGTCATGGATGCGCACGACGGGCTGGTAGTGCAGCATCAGCGCTTCCGCCTTCACGGCGGTGCGTAGCGCGGTTTCCAGGGTGTGCTGCTCCAGACGGCGGGCGGCGAGATCGGCGTCGAAGAACTGATAGGTGTTGCGGCCCAGCTCCTTCGAGCGGTACATCGCGACGTCCGCGTGCTTGAGCAGCTCTTCGGGCGCGTCGCCATCGTCCGGGTAGACGGAAATGCCGATCGAGGAGGTGACGTAGATGTCGTGCTCCTCGACCTCGAAGGGCTGCGCCACCGCGTCCTGGAGCTTCTGCGCGATTCGATTCAGGACCTCAGGGTCGTCGAAATCCTCGACAATGACCATGAACTCGTCGCCGCCCAGCCGCGCCAGCAGATCGGATTCGCGCAGCGCGTTCGACAGGGTCGCCGTCACGCGCTTGAGCAGCTCGTCGCCGATGCGGTGTCCCAGCGTGTCGTTCACATTCTTGAAGCGGTCGAGGTCGATGAACAGCACGCCGACGCACTGGTGACTGCGCCGCGCCTGCGCGATGGCCTGTGTCAGCCGCTCCTGCAGCAGTATCCGGTTCGGCAGCCCGGTCAGCGCGTCGCGAGTTGCCAGGTACTGCAGCCGCTCCTCCGCCTGGATACGCGACGAGACGTCCTGCACGAACGACAGGATCGACACGATCCGGCCCTGCTCGTCGAGCAGGCAGGAGTGGTACCACTCGCACCAGATCGTCTCCCCGTCCTTGCGGTAGTTGCGGTTGAGCCCCGTGGCGCGCGGCTCCTCGCCGGCCATCAGCTTGTTGATCAGCTCGACCACCGTCTCGCGATCCGATTCGTGGGTGAGCTGGCTGCCGGTAAGCGGCATGCCGAGCACCTCCTCGGCGCGCCAGCCGAAGATGTGCTCCGCCTGCGGCGACCAGCGCACCAGGCGGAAGTCGCGATCCCATTCGAGCACCGCGAGTGGCGTGTTGTTGATATGCGAGGAGAGCATCCAGTTGGCGCGGCGCAGCGCCTCCTCGTTGCGCTTCTGGTCGTGGATGTCCGTGTGCACCGCGTAGATGCCGATCACGTTGCCCTCGCCGTCGCGGTTGGGCGCGAAGTGGATCGACTCCCAGCGTTGCTCGCCGTTGGGCTGCACGAGGAGCTGCTCGGTCGAGATCGTCTCGCCCGCCAAGCACGCGGGTGAGCAGCGGCTGCAGCTGACGTCCGCGCGCCTCGCCGACCACCTCGCCGATGCGGCGGCCGGTGAGCTCCTTGCGGCTCTCGGAAAGCCACTCCTCGTTGTGGCGGTTGAGGAACCGGAAGCGATAGTCGCGATCGATGTAGGCGACGCGCGCCGGGACGTTGTCCATGATGAGCCGGAGCTCGGCCTCGCTCGCGCGCAACGCCTCCTGCGCCTGCTTCAGGCCATGGATGTCGTTCATCAGCACGAACGCGCCGGCAATCTCGCCGTTCCGCGCTCATGTCCGGAACGACCCGGATGGTCATCCACCGCCGTACCCCGTTGGCGCCCGGGACCAGCCGGTCGAACGAGGTCGATTCGCCGCGCAGCGCGCGCGCCAGCATCACCTGCGCGCTCTGGTAGATGCCGTGCCCGACCACGTCGCGCAGGCGAAGCTCGGTGACCTGCTCGGCGGTCAGTCCGAAGTAGTGCAGGAACGTGCGGTTGACGTACTGGCAGCGCTCATCGCGGTCGATGTAGGCCACCGGCGCGGGCACACCGTCCATGATCGCGCGCAACTGCGATTCGCGCGCCGCCAAGGCGTCCTGGGCCTGTTTCAGGTCGGTGATGTCGTGGCCGACGATGTAATAGCCCTTGATCGTGCCGTCGAAGCGGAAATCGGGAACGATGCGATTGCGCAGCCACCGCTGGCGGCCGTTGGCATCGACGCTCTCGCGCTCGTAGGTGACGCTCTCGCCGCGTGCGGCGCGCTCGAGGTACGGCGTTTGAAACTCGACCACGTCCGCGCCGAGGACATCCGCCGCGGTCTTGCCCAGGACGTCGTCGCGCTCCAGCCCGACCAGGCGCAGGAAGGCGTCGTTGACGAAGGTGTAGCTGCGGTCCTGGTCGACGTAGACGACCGGCTCGGGAATGTTGTCGGTGAACAGCCGCAGCTGCTCCTCGCGGGTCGCCAGCGCCTGCTCGGTGAGCTTGAGGTCGTGGATGTCGTATTCGGTGCAATACAGCCCGCGGACCTTGCCGGTGCCGTCCAAGTCCGGCGCGATGCGGCCGTGCATCCATCGCCGCTGGCCGTCGACCGACTTGCCGACGCGCTCGTACTCGACGTTTTCGCCCTCCTGCGCGCGGCGGATGATCGGACGCAGGAACGCGGTTACGTCCGACGGCATCACTTCGTAGGGTGTCTTGCCGTAGATCTGGTCCTGCGGCCGACACAGCCAGTTGGCGAACGCCTGGTTGACGAACGTGTAGCGCAGCGACTTGTCGAGGTAGGCGATCGGGCCCGGGATGTTGTCGGCGAAAAGCCGCAACTGCGCTTCCTGCGCCTTCAGCGCCTCGCGGATGCGGACGTCGTCCTCGATGTCGTTGAGGACCACGAATGCGCCGCCGATGCGTCCGCCCGGCTCGCGGTCGGGGAAGAGCGTGATGCGTACCCAGCGCAGCTCCCCGGACGCCGGGCGTTCGCGGCGGTCGTAGCTTACGGTCGCGCCGGCGAACGCCCGCTCGATGTAACCCTGCATCTCGGCGAGCGCGTCCGGCGCGACGAAATTCTTCAGCGGCTGGCCGACCAGGTCGTCGACCGGGGCGCCGATGTAGGTCCCATAGGGCTTGTTGGCGAAGCGCAGGCGCAGCGCGCGGTCGAAGTAGAAAATCGGCAGGCCGACGCTGTCGGTAACGATGCGCAGGCGGTGCTCGCGCTCGCCCGCCTCGAGCTCGAGGCGCTTGACGGTATCGACGTCGGTGTAGGTGGCGAGCAGGCCGCGGATCTCTCCCCGCGGACCGCGATCCGGGTAATAGTCGACGCGGATCCAGAACGCGGTGCGCTTGGCAGTCGCGAGCTGACGCTCGAAGCTCACCCGCTCGCCGGCGAGCGCAGCCTCGACGTAGGCGTTGTAGAGCTGGTAGATTTCGCGGCCATCGACCTCGACGATCTCGCGGCCGATGATCTCGGCCGCGGTCTTGCCGGTCCAGTCGAGGAAAGCGCGATTGACGAAGCGGTAACGCTGGTCGGCGTCGATATAGCAGACCGGCATGCCAAGCGCGTTCAGCTTGCGCTGGGAGAGCGCAAGCAGTGCCTCCCGCTCGATTCCTTCGCCCTGTGTTTGCAGCGTCGGGTGATCGAGGCGGCTCAGTGATTTTGTTAACGCCATCGCCACGGGCCAGGTCCGATCGTCTGCCCGGCCCGTCCTCCCTAACGGGTGAGGGGGACTTGGCAGTCTAAGGGTCCAACCGGGTACTGACAAGCAAGGAGCTTGCCATGGAGCGGACGGCGCCGCCGCCCGTCGGCAAGGGCGTCGGGGAGCCGCCTGGACTCTTCTCGAGGATGCAGGCTACAGTTCGGCGGCACAAAGATACGCCCGGCGGCACACGGTCGGGGTCGTGGTTCCTGGGCGCCTGCGCGGAGGGAGCGGAATGCCGGGCCGGTTCTGCCCCTTTGCGGCCCGCCGCGTTCGCACCGGCGGCGGGGGCGTCACCGGGGCCAGCCCTGGGATTACCCGGGCCGGTGCCGCCTACCGCTCCCAGTGTCCCGGGGCGTAGTGCCAGCGCGGGCCGACCGCGACCCACTGGTCGGGCACCCAGCGCCAACCGTGCCGCTCGTGCACCCAGCGGCCGTCCACCCAGACGTGACGATGGCCGTTCCAGCGCCAGTAGCCCGGGGCCCACACGTAGCCCGCGCGCGGCGGGGGAACCACCACCACGCGTGGCGGCGGCGGCGCCACCTGGATGTCAACGGCAACGGCCGCGTGACTGGCGATGGGCGCCAGGGCCGCAACCACCGCAAGCGTGGTCCACAGCACCATCCTGCGCAGGAGCATCGTCGATAACCCTCCGGTTGGTTGCCGCCTCGGCGCGGCGACGGATTTGCGCTTGAACGATCAGCCGGGCCGTCGCGTTGACCGGCGATGCGGACCCGCCTTGCCCGGCCCCGGGCAGGTGGACCGATCAGCGATCGACCACGACGACGTGGACGCGAAACGGCCCGTGCGCGCCGAGGACGATCGTCTGCTCGATGTCGCCGGTACGGGAGGGCCCCGAGATCATGTTCACCGCCCGCGGCAGTAGCCCCCGCTCGCGGCGAATCAGGGCGAAAGCGTCCTCCATCCCGGCAACGATGCGGCCTGCGGGCACGACCGCGACGTGCGTGTCCGGAAGCAGCGCGGTCGCGGTCGGGGTGTCAGCGCCGGTGAGCAGGACCATCGTCCCGGTCTCGGCGATCGCGCAGAATACGCCGGTAATGCCCAGCCGGTCGCTGCCCTGCGTGGGCCGCACCGCGATGTCGAGGCCGGCGCCCGCCCAGTCGAGGGCGCCGAATTCGGGCCAGCACACGCCGGCGTGCGCGTGCTGCGCCGCCGGTGGCAATCCGTCGAGATAGCGCCTGACGGCGGCGGGTATCGCCGCGCGCTCGGCGATGCGCTCGACGCTGCTTTCCATGTCGCGCGCGCGCTGCATGAAGCGCAGCACGGTATCGCCCGCGAGCGCCGGGCGCGGGCCCTGGGCGTGCGCGGCGATGGTGGCCTCGGCAAGCGCGAGCCCGGCCGCGTCACGCGTGCGTTTGCCCAGCGCCTGGCGCACCCGCCCGAGAACGTTGTCGCGTGCCGATCCCACCGCCGCTACTTCCCGCCGCGACGCACGAAAGCGTCGATGCGCGCCACGCCCGTCCTCGATCGCCTGCGGCGACGCAGCGTAGGAAAAGCGGATGTGCTGCCCATCTCCCGGAACGCGACGCCCGAAATGGATGTCCGCCAGCACCGCAACGCCGGCCTCGTAGAGCAGACGCTTGCGGAATTCCTCGGAGTCGGCGCAGCCGGTGCGCTTGCAGGCCTCGGTCACGTTCGGCCAGGCGTAGAACGCACCGCCGGGCGTCTTGCACACGACGCCCGGCACGCGGTTGAGCAAGCCGACGATCAGGTCGCGCCGCTCGGCAAACGAACGGCGCATCGCTTCGGCCGCGTCCTGCGGGCCGGTGATCGCCTCGACCGCCGCCCACTGGCTTATCTGCGAGGCGCACGACTCGGTGTTGGTGATCCAGCGCGTGAACACCGGCGCGAGCGTCGGGTTGGCGATGAAGCCGATACGCCAGCCGGTCATCGCCCAGGTCTTCGACGCGCCATCGGAGATGATCGTGCGGTCGCGCATGCCCGGAAGCGCCGCCAGCGACACGAATTCGCCATCGTAGAGCAGGCGCGAATAGATTTCGTCGGCAAACACCCACACCTGCGGGTGCAGGCGCAGGACGGCGGCGATCGCTTCGAGGTCGGCGCGCGTGAGGCTGCCGCCGGTCGGGTTCTGCGGCGAATTGAGGATCAGCAGCCGCGTCTTCGCGGTGATCTGGGTTTCCAGCTCGTGCGGGTCAAAGGCGAAATCGCGCGCCTCGCGGAGGTGGATGGGAACCGGCACCGCGCCGTTGGCCACGATCTGCGACTCGTAGATGGGAAAGCCCGGCACCGGATAGATCACCTCGTCTCCGGCACCATAATCGGTAACCGACGCGATCGTATAGGCGATGAATGGCTTGGCGCCGGCGGCGACGACGACCTCCTCGGGCGCGATGTCGAGCCCGCGCCGGGCTCCCATGTCGCGCGCCGCCGCCCGGCGCAGCTCATCGATGCCGGCGGAAGGCGTGTAGCCATGTCTGCCGGCGCGGATGGCGGCGATCGCCGCATCCTGGATGTTGAGCGGAGTCGGGAAGTCGGGCTGGCCGATGCAGAAGGAGACGATGTCGCGTCCCTGGCGCAAGAGCTCGTTGACCTCGGCGAGGACGACGAAGGCGTTTTCCGTGCCCAGCGCCTCGCCGCGGCGGCTGATGCGCGGGACGATGTGCGGCGCATTCACGCTTTGCTCCTTGCTCGATAGCGGTCGCGAAAGGTACGCCCTTCCGGGGCGGGCAGGTCGCGCCCGTCGGTCCACCCGGCGCCCAGCGGCAAGCGGTGCACGAGCCGGTCGCGGCCACCCATCGCGCGCAGCAGGCGCACGCCGATGCGCGTGGCCAAGGCATACAGGCGCGGATGCGTCGCCAGCCACGACCAGCCGCGCAGGCCCGCGCGCTCGGTCCATGGCCGCAGACGACGCTCGAACTGCTGTTCGCGGAGCTTTCGCAGCAGGTCGGGCAGCGGGATCTTGACCGGGCAGACCACGCCACACTGGTTGCACAGCGTCGCCGCCTGGGGCAGGTCGAGCGCGTTCTCGAGGCCCACGTACGACGGGGTCAGGATCGAGCCGATCGGCCCGGGGTAGACCCAGCCGTAGGAATGCCCGCCGACGCTCTGATACACCGGGCAGTGATTCATGCACGCGCCGCAGCGGATACAGCGCAGCGCTTCGCGCAACTCGCCGCCGAGCACCGCTGAGCGCCCGGCGTCGACGATGATGAAATACATGTGCTCGGCGCCATGAAACTCGCCCTGCCCCTTCGCCCCGGTCAGGATGTCGACGTAATTCGAGATCGACTGCCCGGTCGCCGAACGGGGAAGCAGTCGCATCAGCGTCGCCACGTCCTCCAGCGTCGGCACGATCTTTTCGAGACCCGAGATCGCGACGTGCACCTTGGGCAGGGTCGTGGTCAGCGTCGCGTTGCCTTCGTTGGTGACCACGACCACCGACCCGGTCTCCGCGACGAAGAAGTTGCCTCCGGAGATGCCCATGTCGGCGGTCAGGTAATGTTCCCGCAACACCCCCCGCGCCTCGAGGCACAGCTCGTTGATCTCGGTCTTGCGCGGCGTGGCGTGCCTCTTGGCAAACAGGTCCGCGACCTCCTCCTTGCTCTTGTGCAATGCCGGGCCGATGATGTGCGACGGCGGCTCGTAGTCGTTGATCTGCAGGATGTATTCGCCGAGATCAGTCTCGACGACGGTGAGGCCGGCAGCCTCGATCGCCCGATCCAGCGCCGACTCCTCGCTCACCATGGATTTCGACTTGATGATCTTGCGGACGCCGTGCTGCCGCGCGATATCGAGCACGTGCGCATTGATGTCGGCCGGAGTCTCCGCCCAGAGCACGGTCGCGCCACGCGCGATCGCGTTGCGCTCGAAGATTTCCAGCCAGACATCGAGGTTGTCGAGCGCGCGCTGCCGAATCGCCCGGCCCGCCTCGCGCGTACCTTCGAAATCGTCGAGTTCCGAGAGCGACGCGCGGCGCTTGGCGACGAACTTGCCCTTGATCTTCTGCAGGTTGCCTTGCAGCTGCGCGTTCGCCATGTTGGCGTGCGCGCGCTCCTTGAAATGCATCGAGGCGATCTGCATGGCGCTCCCGTCAGTTCTCGTCGCCCGCGCCGGCCAGGACCTCGGCGACGTGCAGCACGCGCGTCTTCATGTCGCCGCGGCGGCGCAGCCGGCCCTCGATGTTGAGCATGCAGCCGAGATCGCCGAGGACCACGGCGTCGGCAGCGCTGGCGGCAACCTGCTGGCACTTGTTGTCCGCGAGCCGCGTCGAGATCTCGCCGAACTTGAGCGCAAACGTGCCGCCGAAGCCGCAACAGTTTTCGCACTCCGCCATCTCGACGAGCTTGAGCCCAGGAACCTTCGCGAGCAGGGCCCGCGGCTGGCCCTTGACGCCCATCTCGCGCAGGCCCGAGCAGCTGTCGTGATAGGTAACCGTCGCCGCCAGCTTCCCGGGCACGGCGCCGAGCTTGAGCACGTTGACCAGGAAGTCGGTGAGCTCGTACGTCTTTGCACCCAGCGCCGCGGCGCGCTCGAGCATCGCCGGCTCGTCGCGGAACAGATCGGCGTAGTGCGTCCTGATCATGCCGCTGCACGACCCCGACGGCGCGACCAGATGCTCGCAGCCCTCGAATTCGGCGATGACCTTGGCCGCCAGCGCCTTCGCGCCGACCCGGTCGCCGGCGTTGTAACCGGGCTGTCCGCAGCAGGTCTGGGTCGGGGGAACGTACACCTGCGCGCCGCCCGCCTCGAGCAGTCGCAGGGCGGCGAAGCCGATCGAAGGCCGCATCAGATCGACCAGGCAGGTGACGAAAAGACCGACGCGCATGCGATTTGACCCGACTAGTACGAGTGCGTCAGCGCCAGCGCGCAAAGGCCCATGAGCTGCTGCGGAAAGATACCGAGCAGCAGCAGCGCGAGCCCGTTCAACGACAGCAGCAGCCGGGTGTCGCCGCGGGCTTCGATCGGCAGCTTGTCGACCGGGTCGTCGAAGTACATCAGCTTGACGATGCGCAGATAGTAGAACGCGCCGATCAGCGATGCGAGCACGGCGACCACCGCGAGCCAGACGAACCCGATGTCGACCACGGCCCAGATCACCGAGAACTTGGCATAGAAGCCCACGGTGGGCGGTACGCCGGCCAGCGAGAACATCGCGAGCAGCATCATGAATGCGTACCACGGGCTGCGCTGGTTGAGGCCCTTGAAGTCGTCGAGCTGGTCGGCCTCGAACCCTTCGCGCGACAGCAGCAGCACGATGCCGAAACCGACCAGCGTCGTCAGCACGTAGGTCACGACATAGAACATGGCGGCGCTGTATCCCTCGCTGTTCGCGGCCAGCAGGCCCATCAGCATGAAGCCCATGTTGGCGATGGTCGAATAGGCCAGCATGCGCTTGATGTTGGTCTGCGCGATGGCGACGACGTTGCCGAGGATCATCGACAGAGCGACAGCACCAGCAGCATGCCCTGCCAGTCGATCGCCAGCGCGGAGAGCGCGCCGACGAGCAGGCGCATGGCGAAGGCGAACGCGGCGAGCTTTGGCGCGGTGCCGATGAGCAGCGTCACCGCGGTCGGCGCGCCGTCGTACACGTCCGGCACCCACATGTGGTACGGCACGGCGCCGAGCTTGAACGCGATCGCCGACACGACGAACACCAGCCCGAAGACCAGCATCGTGCGGTTGACGTGGCCGCGCAGCATTGCATCGGCCGCGGCGGTCATGTCCAGCGACCCGGTGGCGCCGTAGACCATCGACATGCCGTAGAGCAGCAGGCCCGACGCCAGCGCGCCGAGCACGAAATACTTCATCGCCGCCTCGATGGCGCGCCCGGAATCGCGCTGCAGCGCGACCATCGCGTACAGCGACAGCGACATCAGCTCGAGGCCCAGGTACAGGGTGCACGAAGTTGTTGGCCGAGATCATCACCATCATGCCGAGCAGCGCCGAGCAGGGCCAGCACGAAGGTCTCGCCGCGGAACAGGCCGCGCGCCGCGAGGTAGCTGCGCGAATAGACGAGCGTCAGCGACACGGCGATATAGGCGAAGATCTTCAGCACGTCGGCCAGCAGGTCGGCGACGAACATGCCGCCCAGGGCGCGCAGCGGCGCGTCGTCCGGGAAGAGTGCCAACGTCAGCGCAGCAGCGGCCAGCAGCGCGAGCTGCGTCAGCCAGTAGCTGATCCCGCGCTGCGCGCTCGGAGAGGAACAGGTCGACCACCAGGATCGAGCAGGCCGCGCCGGCGAGCACGATTTCCGGCAGGGCGGCGCCGAAGTTGAAGCCAAGGGCCATCGTCGCGGACGGGCGTCACTGCTTGCTCTTGCCGACGTGGACGAGCAGTTCGGCCACCGACGCGTGCATGACGTCGGTGAACGGCTTCGGGTAGACGCCCAGGGCCAGCACCGCGGCGGCGACCGTCGCCAGCAGCCAGAACTCGCGCCGCGACAGGTCGGTCAGCTCGGCGACGTGGGCATTGGCCACCGCGCCGAACATGACCCGCTTGTACATCCACAGCGTGTAGGCCGCGCCGAGAATCATGATCGTCGCGGCAAGGAAGCCGAGCCAGAAATTCGCCTTGACCGCCGCCAGGATCACCATGAATTCGCCGACGAAGCCGCTGGTGCCGGGCAGCGCCGGCGTTGGCCATGGCGAACAGCATCGACGAACGCGGCGAACTTCGGCATCGTGTTGACCACGCCGCCGTAATCGGCGATGAGCCGGCTGTGCATGCGGTCGTACATCACGCCGACGCAGAGGAACAGCGCGGCCGAGACGAAGCCGTGCGAGATCATCTGCACCAGCCCGCCCTCGATGCCGTAGTTGCGCTGAACATGAAGAAGCCCAGCGTGACGAAGCCCATGTGCGAGATCGACGAATACGCGATCAGCTTCTTCATGTCGGTCTGCACCAGCGCCACGAAGCCGATGTAGACGACCGCGATCAGCGACAGCGTGATCACGAAGCCGGCCAGATAGTGGCTGGCGTCGGGCAGCGATCGGCAGGATGAAGCGCACGAAACCGTAGGCGCCGACCTTCAGCGTGATCGCCGCCAGGACCACCGAGCCGCCGGTCGGCGCCTCGACGTGCGCGTCGGGCAGCCAGGTGTGCACCGGCCACATCGGCACCTTGACCGCGAAGGCGACAGAAGAAGGCGACGAACAGCAGTACCTGCGTCCTGCAGCGACAAGCGGCAGCTGGTGCCACTCGAGGATCGAGAAGCTGCCGCCGACCGTTGTACAGGTAGATCAGCGCGACCAGCATCAGCAGCGAGCCCAGCAGCGTGTAGAGGAAGAACTTGACCGCCGCGTAGACGCGGTTCGGGCCGCCCCAGACGCCGATGATCAGGTACATCGGGATCAGCATCGCCTCGAAGAACACGTAGAACAGCATCGCCGTCGAGCGCGGCGAACACGCCGTTGATGAGCCCGGACATGATCAGGAACGCCGCCATGTACTGCGCGACCCGCTTCTCGATCACCTCCCAGCCGGCCAGACGACGAGCAGCGTGATGAAGCTGTTGAGCAGGATGAACAGCACGAGATGCCGTCGACGCCGAGGAGGTAGTTGATGTTGAAGCGCGGAATCCACTCGACGCGTCTCGACGAACTGCATCTCCGCTGTGCCGAGCGCGAAGCCGGTATACAGCGGCAGCGTCACCGCGAAGCCCGCCACCGCGCCGACCAGCGCGAGCCAGCGCGCGCCGCGGCGTCGCGGTCGCGATTGACGGCCAGCACCAGCAAGCCCGGCGACGATCGGCACCCAGATGGCGAGACTGAGATAGGGCAGTCATCAGTTGGCCCGCAGCGTGACGCCACCAGAACAGGCAACACGCACGACGCCGATGATCATGGTGAAAGCGTAGTGGTAGATGTAGCCGGACTGGATCTGGCGCATCAGCGCCGACGTCGCGCCGACGACCCGCGCCCTGCCGTTGACGAAGAAGCCGTCGATGATCGAGCGGTCGCCGACGTCGCAGAAGAACGCGCCGAGGCGCGCGAACGCCGCCGGCGAAGAACCAGTCGTTGAACGCGGTCGAAGTAGTACTTGTTCAGTCAGCAGCGCGTAGAGCGCGCCGGACCGGTCGCGGATCTTCGCCGGCAGGTCGCGGCGCCTGAGGTAGAGGAACCACGCCGTCGCGATGCCGGCGAGGGCGAGCCAGAACGGCAGCGTCGTCAGGCCGTGCTGGACGAACGCGCCAGCGCCGTGCCACTCCTCGCGCATGGTCGGCGAGCGCCGGCGTGCTGCGGTGCGATCGACGATCGAGCCGCCGAAGTAGTCGCCGAACAGCATCGGGTCGATGTACGCCCAGCCCGAGTAACATCGACGGAATGGCGAGCAGCACCAGCGGCACGGTCACCACCCAGGGGCTCTCGTGCGGATCGCCGCCGTGCGCCAGTCGTGGTCCGTGCACCGTGCCGTGCGCCGCGTGTCGGCGTGCGCGGAAGCGCTCCTCGCCGTGGAACGCCATGAACAGCATGCGGAAGGTATAGAACGCGGTGACGAACACGCCCGCGACCACGGCGAACTAGGCGTAGCCGTGGCCGCCGACGTGCGACAGGTGCGACCGCCTCGATGATCGCGTCCTTGGAGAAGAAGCCCGCGAACGGCGGGATGCCGGCGAGCGCCAGCGCGCCGATCAGCATCGTCCAGTAGGTGATCGGCATGTACTTCCTGAGGCCGCCCATCTTGCGCATGTCCTGCTCGTGGTGCAGCGCGATGATCACCGAGCCGGCGCCAGGAACAGCAGCGCCTTGAAGAACGCGTGCGTCATCAGGTGGAAGATCGCCACCGAGTAGGCCGAGACGCCGAGCGCGACCGTCATGTAGCCCAGCTGCGACAGCGTCGAGTAGGCGACCACGCGCTTGATGTCGTTCTGCACCATGCCGAGGAGCGCCATGAACAGCGCCGTCGTCGCGCCGATCGACCATGACGAACGACAGCGCCGTGTCGGACAGCTCGAACAGCGGGCTCATGCGCGCGACCATGAAGATGCCGGCGGTCACCATCGTCGCCGCGTGGATCAGCGCGGAGATCGGCGTCGGGCCTTCCATCGAGTCGGGCAGCCAGACGTGCAGCGGCACCTGCGCCGCTCTTGCCCATCGCGCCGACGAACAGCCCGATGCAGATCGCCGTCAGCAGCGACCACTGCGCTCGCCGCCGACGGTGATCGTCGTCGCCGGCGAGCGCCGGTGCGCCCTTGAACACCGTCGCGTAGTCGAGCGTGCCGAAATACGCGACGATCAGCCCGATGCCGAGCACGAAGCCGAAGTCGCCGACGCGGTTGGCGAGGAACGCCTTGAGGTTGGCGTAGATCGCCGTCGGCCGGGTGTACCAGAAGCCGATCAGCAGGTACGACACCAGGCCGACACGCCTCCCAGCCGAAGAACAGCTGCAGGAAGTTGTTCGCCATCACCAGCATCAGCATGGAGAACGTGAACAGCGAGATGTAGGTGAAGAAGCGCGTGTAGCCGGGATCGTCGGCCATGTAGCCGATGGTGTAGACGTGCACCATCAGCGACACGAAGGTCACCACCATGCATCATCAGCGCGGTCAGCGGATCGATCAGGAAGCCGATCGGCGAACTTGATGTCGCCCGACGTCAGCCACGTGTAGACGTCGCCGTTGAACGTGTTGCCGGCCAGCACGTCGCGCAGGATCAGCGCCGACGCGACGGTCGGACACCGCGACGCCGAGGATGCAGATCCAGTGCGACGCCGCGCGGCCGAGCTGCGGCCCCCACAGGCCGACGACGATCGCCCCGACCAGCGGCGCCAGCGGGACGAGCAGATAGAGGTTGCTGCATGGTCATCGCGCGCCGTCATCCCTTGAGCTGGTCGAGTTCCTCGACGTCGATCGAGCCGATGTTGCGGAACAGCAGCACCAGGATCGCGAGCCCGATCGCCGATTCGGCGGCGGCGACGGTCAGGATGAAGAACACGAACACCTGCCCGGCGCAGTCGCCGAGGAAGCGCGAGAACGCGATGAAGTTGAGGTTGACCGCGAGCAGCATCAGCTCGATCGCCATCAGCATGATGAGCACGTTCCTGCGGTTGAGGAATATGCCGACCACGCTGATGGCGAACAGGATCGCGCCCGAGCACCAGGTAATGCGACAGCGTCGGCTGCAAGTACGACACGTTGCCTCCCTGTTGCCCGGCGCTTCCGATCGCGCCGGTCACCTGTCAAGATTCTTCGCGCTTTTCGACCGGAATATCGAGGATGCGCAGCCGGTCGCTGGCCCGCACCGCACCTGCGCGGCCGGATTCTGATACTTCGTTGCCCGTCGCCGGCGATGGGTCAGCGCGATCGCCGCGATGATCGCCACCAGCAGGATCACGGCCGCGATCTCGAACGGATAGACGTAGTCGGTGTAGATCTGCGCCCCGAGCGCCTTGGTGTTGCTGTAGCCTGGCGCCGGCTGCCGGCGGCGGTGCCGCGCCCTGGCCGAAGTATCCGCCGACGAGCACCAGCACCATCTCGACCAGGACCAGCACGCCGACCGTTGCGCGCGACCGGCATGTAGCTCCTGAACCGTTCGCGCAGCCTGTCGAAGTTGACGTCGAGCATCATCACCACGAACAGGAACAGCACCATCACCGCGCCGACGTAGACCAGCACCAGCACGATCGCCAGGAATTCGGCCTGCAGCAGCAGCCACACCCCGGCCGCGCTGAAGAAGGAGAGCACGAGCCACAGCGCGGCGTGCACCGGGTTGCGGGTCGTGACCACGCAGCGCCGCGGCGACGATCAACAGCGCGGCAAAGACGTAGAAGGTCAGCGTCTCGAAGGTCATCGGATACCTCGCGTCCTCGGCGCGGTCGGCGGCGATCTGCGCCTCGTAGCGGTCGCCCACGGCGAGCAGCATTTCCTTGGTGTAGATCAGGTCGCCGCGCTTCTCGCCGTGGTACTCGAGGATGCGCGTCTCGACGATCGAGTCGACCGGGCAGCTTTCCTCGCAGAAGCCGCAGAAGATGCACTTGGTCAGATCGATGTCGTAGCGCGTCGTGCGCCGCGTGCCGTCGTCGCGCTCCTCGGACTCGATCGTGATGGCGAGCGCCGGGCACACCGCCTCGCACAGCTTGCAGGCGATGCAGCGTTCCTCGCCGTTGGGGTAGCGGCGCAGCGCGTGCAGGCCGCGGAAGCGCGGGCTCTGCGGCGTCTTCTCCTCCGGATACTGGACGGTGACCTTGCGCGCGAACATCCGCCGCGCCGTGACCATGAGCCCCCTGGCAGTTCCAGAAGAAGGAAGGCGTTGAAGAAGTCCTTGATGCGCCGGAGCATGGCCGCCTCGCTTCAGTGGATCCAGTACGCCCAGCGCGTCTGCATCAGCGCGCCGACCAAGACGATCCACACCAGCGTCACCGGAATGAACACCTTCCAGCCCAGGCGCATGATCTGGTCGTAGCGATAGCGCGGGAACGTGGCCCGGACCCACAGGAAAAGGAACAGGACCGCGCAGGTCTTGACGAACAGCCAGCCGATGCTGTCACCGAGCGGATGGAAACCGAACACGTCGATGTCGTTGAGCAGCGGCACCGGCGACAGCCAGCCGCCCAGGAACATGATCGCGCAGAGCGTCGCGATGAGGATCATGTTCATGTACTCGGCCAGGAAGAACACCGCGAACGTAACGCCCGAGTACTCGACGTGGAAGCCGGCGACGATCTCCGATTCGCCCTCGGCGACGTCGAACGGATGGCGGTTGGTCTCGGCGATGCCGGAGACCAGGTAGACCACGAACAGCGGCAGCAGCGGCCACAGATACCAGTGCAAGATGCCGCCCGTCTGGCCGCGGACGATGTCGCTCAGGTTGAGGCTCGATGCGACCATCAGCACGCCGACCAGCGCAAAGCCCATCGCGATCTCGTAGGAGACGATCTGCGCCGCCGAGCGCAGCGCGCCCAGGAACGCGTATTTCGAGTTCGATGCCCAGCCGGCGAGGATGACGCCGTAGACGCCCATCGAGGTCAGCGCGAGCACGTACAGCAGGCCGGCGTTGACATTCGCCAGCACCAGGCTGTCGGCGAAGGGGATCACCGCCCACGCCGCCAGCGCAGGACCGATGGCGAGCAGCGGCGCGATGAAGAACAGGTACCGGCTCGCCCCGGTCGGGACGATGATTTCCTTGAACACCAGCTTGAAGACGTCGGCGAACGGCTGCAGCAGGCCGAGCGGGCCGACGCGGTTCGGGCCGATGCGCACCTGCATCCAGCCGATGATCTTGCGTTCGGCCAGCGTGAGATAGGCGACGCCGAGGATCAGCGGCAGCGCGATGGCGACGATCTTGGCCAGCGTCCACACGCCCGGCCAGGTCCAACCGAAGAAGGTCTGCAGGCCCTTCCATCACACGCCTTCGACCGCGATCGGACCGAACATCGGCCCGAGCGTGCGCGTTGCCGGGTGCGCCGCGGCGATGCGCACGCAGCCATCCGGAACGCCGGGATCGAGCGCGGCGCTGAGCATCGCCTCGCCCGAGCCCTGGCGGACGGAAACGGCCGCCCCATCGGCGAGCTTCAGGGCGGAGAGCGTCGCTGCGTTCATGCGCGCGGTCGGCGCTCGCGCATCGCGGGTTTTCTGCAGTGACGGCGCGCGCCGCACCAGCGGATCGGCGGCGTAGATCGGCACGTCGGCGATGCGCTCGAGGCCGTTCGGTGCCACCGCCGGGCCCGGGTTTTCGAGCGCTGTCTGGGTCGCGTTGGACAGCCAGTTCTCGACCTCGTCGGCGCGCGGCAGGTCGTCTCGGACCGCCTCGATGCTGTCGTAATCGAACCCGGGCAGCGCCGAGCAGCGAGCCCAGCACGCGCAGAACCTTCCACGCCGGGCGCGTCTGGCCGAACGGCGGCACCACGCCGCTGAATGCCTGCACGCGGCCCTCGCAGTTGATGAACGTGCCGGCGGTCTCGGTGAACGGCGCCACCGGCAGCAGCACGTTCGGCGTGCGCGAGTGCGCCGGACTTGAACGGCGACAGCGCGACGACGAGTTCGGCGCTGGAGAGCGCGCCGCGGGTGCGCGCCGGATCGGCGGTGTCGAGCTCCGGATCGGCGTGCAGCAACAGGTACGCCTTGCGCGGCTCGGCAAGCATCGCGGCGGCATGGAGCCCGGCGTTGCGGCGGATAGGCGCCGGCGACCGTGCCGCCGACGCGAATTGGCCGCCTCGGTGAGAAAGCCCAGTCTGGCGCCGGTGAGTTCGGCGATGCGTGCTGGCCAGCGCGTGCAGCTGCGCCGCCCGCGGATGCCAGCTCCGCGAAGCTGCCGAGAAAGACGCCGCGAAGCGTGCCGCCCGCCAACATGGCGGCGATTGCCCTGGCGTCCGGCGAAGGCTCGATGCCGGCGAGCGCGGACGGCACCGCCGCGCCCGCAGCCCCCGCCGCCGCCACCGCGATTTCGCGCGAGCATGCGCGGCAGCGCGGACGGCGCGACGATCGCCTTGTGCGCGAGCTTGAGCAACAGTTCGTCGTCGGCGGCGTGAACGAGCGCGAGCTGCGCGCCCTTCTTGGCCATCTGGCGCAGCCGCTGGGCGAGCAGCGGATGGTCCTTGCGCAGGAAGCTGCCGATGACGAGCACGCGGTCGAGCGCGGCGAACTCCGCGATCGACATGCCCGAGCCAGGTCGCGCCGTCGCGCTTGCCGTCGGCGCTGAAGTCGGACTGGCGCAGGCGAAAGTCGATGTTCTCGCTGCCGCAGCCGCGGACGAGCTTCTGCGCCAGATACATCTCCTCGAGCGTCGAGTGCGGCGACACGAGCGCGCCGATGGCAGGCGCTCCATAGCGCGCGCGGATGCGCTTGAGCTCCTGCACGACGTGCTCGAGCGCCATCTGCCAATCGGTCTCGACCCACTTGCCGTCGCGCTTCAGCATCGGCCGGGTCAGTCGGTCCTCCGAGTTGACGCCCTCGTAGGAGAAGCGATCCTTGTCGGACAGCCAGCATTCGTTGATCGCATCGTTCTCCAGCGGCACGACGCGCATAACGCGGTCGTTCTTCGCCTGCACCACCAGATTGCTGCCGAGGCTGTCGTGCGGGCTTACCGAGCGCGCGGCGCGCCAGCTCCCAGGTCCGCGCCGTATAGCGGAACGGCTTGGACGTCAGCGCGCCGACCGGGCACAGATCGATCATGTTGCCGGAAAGCTCGGAATCGACGGTCTTGCCGACGAAGGTGATGATCTCGGCATGCTCGCCGCGGTCCGATCATGCCGAGCTCCATGATGCCGGCGATCTCCTGCCCGAAACGCACGCAGCGCGTGCAGTGGATGCAGCGCGTCATGTCGGTCGCGATCAGCGGGCCCAGATTCTTGTTCAGCACGACGCGCTTGGGTTCCTGATAGCGCGAATTGCGACGCGCCATAGCCCACCGCGAGGTCCTGCAGCTGGCATTCGCCGCCCTGGTCGCAGATCGGGCAGTCGAGCGGATGGTTGATCAGCAGGAACTCCATCACGCCCTTCTGCGCCGCAACGGCCGCATCGGAGTGCGTCCATACCTTCATGCCTTCGGTGGCCGGGGTCGCGCACGCCGGCAGCGGCTTGGGCGCCTTTTCAACCTGCACCAGGCACATCCGGCAGTTGGCGGCGATCGAGAGTTTCTTGTGCCAGCAGAAATGCGGTACGTAGATGCCGAGCTGGTGCGCGGCATCCATCACCGTGCTGCCGCCGCTGACCTGCACCGGCTTGCCGTCGACTTCGAGGTTGAGTGTCGTCATGGCCGTCAGACGTAGTCCGGAACCAGGCAGCGTTTGTGATCGATGTGGTGCTGGAACTCGTCGCGGAAGTGCTTGATGAAGCTCTTCACCGGCAGCGCCGCCGCATCGCCGAGCGCGCAGATGGTGCGCCCGGCGATGTTGTCGGAGACCGACAGCAGCACGTCCAGATCCTCGTTCTTACCCTCGCCGTGCTCGATCCGGTTGACGATGCGCCACAGCCAGCCGGTGCCTTCGCGGCACGGCGTGCATTGGCCGCAGGATTCCTCGAAATAGAAATACGACAGGCGCAGCAGCGACCGCACCATGCACCGGCGTGTCGTCCATGACGATCACCGCGCCGGAGCCGAGCATCGATCCCGCCTTGGCGATCGAGTCGTAATCCATGTCGGTGGCCATCATGATTTCGCCGGGCAGCACCGGCATCGACGAGCCGCCCGGAATGCACGCCTTCAGCTTGCGTCCGCCGCGCATCCCGCCGGCCATCTCGAGCAGCTTCGCGAACGGCGTGCCGAGCCGGCACTTCGTAGTTGCCCGGGCGCTCGACATCGCCGGAAACCGAGAAGATCTTGGTCCCGCCGTTGTTCGGCCGGCCGAGATTGAGGAACGCCTCGCCGCCGTTGTTGATGATCCACGGGACGGCGGCGAAGGTCTCCGTGTTGTTGATCGTGGTCGGCTTGCCGTAGAGGCCGAAGCTCGCCGGGAACGGCGGCTTGAAGCGCGGCAGGCCCTTCTTGCCCTCGAGCGACTCCAGGAGCGCGGTCTCCTCGCCGCAGATGTACGCGCCGTAGCCGTGGTGATTGTGCAGGTGGAAATCGAAGCCGCTGCCGAGGATGTTCTCGCCGAGGTAGCCCGCCTCGTATGCCTCCTCCAGCGCCTCCTCGCAGCGCTCGTAGACGTCCCAGATCTCGCCGTGGACGTAGTTGTAGCCGCGCCGGCAGCCCATCGCGTACGCGGCGATCGCCATGCCCTCGAACAGGATGTGCGGGTTGTAGCGCAGGATGTCGCGGTCCTTGAACGTCCCCGGCTCGCCCTCGTCCGAATTGCAGACCAGATACTTCTCGCCGGTGTACTGCTGCGGCATGAAGCTCCACTTGAGCCCGGTCGGAAAGCCCGCGCCGCCGCGGCCGCGCAGCGCGGATTTCTTCACCTCCGCGATGACCGCTTACCGGCGCGATCTTTTCGGCGAGGATCTTCCGCAGCGCGCTGTAGCCGCCGCGCGCGACGTAGTCGGCGAGCCGCCAGTTCCGGCCGTTGAGGCCCGCCATGATGATGGTGTCGGGACCGTAATCGAGAATCCGGCCGGCGCGTTCATCGTCCGCCTTCCGCGGCGAGCTCGGCGAGCAGGCGGTCGATCGCCTCGGGATGCATCCAGCTGCACATGCGCTTGTTGTTGACCAGCAGCACCGGCGCGTCGCCGCACGCGCCGAGGCATTCGCCTTCCTTGAGCGTGAACATGCCGTCGGGCGTGGTTTCCCCGAAGTCGACGCCGAGCTTCTGCTTCAGATGCGCCGCCGCCTTCGCCGCATTCTGCAGCGCGCAGGGAAGATTGGTGCAAAGGGTCAGCTTGTACTTGCCGGTGGGCGCCGTGTTGTACATCTCGTAGAAGGTCGCGACCTCGTAGACCGCGATCGGCGGCATGCCGAGGTACTCCGCGACGAAATCCATCGTCTCGGTCGCGAGCCAGCCCTTCTCGTCCTGCGCGATGGCGAGCGCCGCCATCACCGCCGACTGCTTCTGGTCGTCCGGATACTTCGCGATTTCGCGATCGATCTTGCGCAGCGCCGCGTCGGTCAACACGCTCTACTCTCCGTGCCAGTATCGACCCCGGCGTCTTCGGGAACGAACTTGGCGGCGAAGGTCGCCGCGACCTGCGGGCGACCGGGCTGCCGGCCGCCCACGGCGCCGAACTTGCCCGAATCCGGATACTGGAAGACGTCGGTATCGATCATGGTGCTCACCGCGATGTAGCGCAGCTCGCCGCTCCCGGTGTTGACGAGCTGCCACGGTGCCGGGCAGCGCCGGGTCGCCGTCGATCTTCAGCAGGGTATCGGCGCAGCGGCATGCTGTCAGCGGATAAAGTAACCGGCGACGCGAAAGTTGCCGTCGGCCTCGAGCATCCAGGTGAGCTGCTCGGTGCACCCTCTTGCCGCCGGCGAATATCGCGTCGTACTCGACGATCGCGTAGTCGCCTTCCGGCGCGCCGGGCAGCTCGATGCGCGCGCGCGAACTTGGCCGGCGTTCGCGAAACAAGCTTGCCAAACGGCTTGCGGATCTCGCCCACGCCGCTCGACCCATTCGCTGCGCGTCACGGCCGATTTCAGGGACTGCGCTGGCTTCGTCCCAGGCCTCGCCGCCTTGCCGGCGTCGATGAGCTCGAGCCATTTCTTGCCGGCGTCGATCGCGGCCTGATCGTCGCCAGCGTTGGCTGTTCCCCCGGCTGGCTCGCCTGCGTCGCCCTTGAAGGAGGCGGCGGGCTGCGCACCCGCCGAAGCGGTCCGGCCAGCGCGAGCACGGCCAGGGTCAGGGCCAGAAGCCTCGCGCGCGTTCACCGGTCGATCTCCCCGAAGACGATATCCTGCGTGCCGATGATGGCCACGACGTCGGCGATCATGTGGCCGCGCGACATCTCGTCGAGCGCCGCGAGATGCGGAAACCCGGCCGCGCGGATCTTGAGCCGGTAGGGCTTGTTCGCACCGTCGGAAATGATGTAGATGCCGAATTCGCCCTTCGGATGCTCGACCGCCGCATAGGCCTCGCCGGGCGGCACGTGCATGCCCTCGGTGAAGAGCTTGAAGTGGTGGATCAGCTCCTCCATGTTCGCCTTCATCTCTTCGCGCGACGGCGGCGCGATCTTGTGGTTGTCGACGATCACCGGGCCCGGGTTCTGGCGCAGCCACGTCGATGCACTGCCGGATGATCTTGTTCGCCTCGCGCATCTCCTGGACCCGCACCAGATAGCGGTCGTAGCAGTCGCCGTTGGTCCCGACCGGGATGTCGAACTGCATCCGGTCGTAGGCTGCGTACGGCTGCTTCTTGCGCAAGTCCCACGGCACGCCCGAACCGCGCAGCATCGGCCCGGTGAAGCCGAGCGCGAGCGCCCGCTCCGGCGCCACGACGCCGATGCCGACCGTGCGCTGCTTCCAGATCCGGTTGTCGGTAAGCAGTGTCTCGTACTCGTCGACGTTGCCGGGAAAGCGTTCGCTGAAATCCTCGATGAAGTCGAGCAGCGAGCCCTGGCGGCCCTCGTTCATCCGCGCGACCGCCTTGGCGTTGTGGATCGGCGAAACCTGGTACTGCGGCATCCGCTCGGGCAGGTCGCGGTAGACGCCGCCCGGCCGGTAATAGGCCGCGTGCAGCCGCGCCCCGGAGACCGCCTCGTAGCAGTCCATCAGGTCCTCGCGCTCGCGGAAGCAGTACAGAAACGGCGTCATGGCGCCGACATCGAGCGCGTGCGCGCCCAGCCACAGCAGGTGATTGAGGATGCGGGTGATCTCGTCGAACATGACCCGGATGTACTGCGCGCGGATCGGCACCTCGATGCCGAGCAGCTTCTCGATGGCCAGGCAGTATGCGTGCTCGTTGCACATCATCGAGACGTAGTCGAGCCGGTCCATGTACGGCAGCGACTGCACGTAGGTCTTGTACTCGGCCAGCTTTTCGGTCGCGCGATGCAGCAGCCCGATGTGCGGATCGGCGCGCTGGATCACCTCGCCGTCGAGCTCGAGCACCAGCCGCAGCACGCCGTGCGCCGCCGGGTGCTGCGGCCCGAAATTCATGGTGTAGTTGCGAATCTCCGCCATGTCGTCAGCCCTTGCGGAATCCCTCGGTCTCCGCGTAGTTCGCCTCGCGGATGATGCGCGGGGTGACCTCGCGCGGCTCGATGGTCACCGGCTGATAGATCACCCGCCCCTGCTCGGGGTCGTAGCGCATCTCGACATGCCCGGAGAGCGGGAAGTCCTTGCGGAACGGATGGCCGACGAAACCGTAGTCGGTGAGGATCCGGCGCAGGTCCGGGTGGCCTGCGAACATGATGCCGAAGAAGTCGAAGGCTTCGCGCTCGTACCAGTTGGCGGACGGGCCAGATGTCGATCATCGACGGCAGCACCGGAAAATCGTCGTCCGGGGCGAACGCGCGCACGCGCAGCCGCCAGTTGTTGGCGAGCGACAGCAGATGGTAGACGGCGGCGAAGCGGCAGCCGCGCGGCGCCGGGCCGGCTGCTCCGGGGCCGTCGCGTCGGACCCGAAGTCGGCCAGATCGGAGCCTCGCCGGCGAACGCCGAATAATCGACGCCGCAGACGTCGAGCAGCGTTGCGAATCGCAGCTCGGGCCGGTCACGCAGCGCGCGCATCGCGTCCAGCAGCCCTGCCGCGGCAACGACCGCGGTGACCTCACCGAGTGCGATCGTGACGCTTCTGCAGCGCCTCGCCGAGCGCCGCGGGCAGCGCGGCGGCGAGCGTCTCAATCTTGGTCGCCATCAACGTGCGATCGTGTTGGTCCGCCAGATCTTGTTCTGCAGCTGGAGTATGCCGTAGAGCAGCGCCTCGGCGGTCGGCGGACAGCCGGGGACGTAGATGTCGACCGGGACGATGCGGTCGCAGCCGCGCACGACCGAGTACGAATAGTGGTAGTAGCCGCCGCCGTTGGCGCAGGAGCCCATCGAGATCACCCAGCGCGGCTCGGCCATCTGGTCGTAGACCTTGCGCAGCGCCGGCGCCATCTTGTTGCACAGCGTGCCGGCGACGATCATCACGTCGGACTGGCGCGGGCTCGGGCGAAACACCACGCCGAAGCGGTCGAGGTCGTAGCGCGCCGCGCCCGCGTGCATCATCTCCACCGCGCAGCACGCAAGGCCGAAGGTCATCGGCCACATCGAGCCGTTGCGCGCCCAGTTGATCAGCGCGTCGAGCGAGGTGGTGACGAAGCCTTTTTCGAGGATGCCTTCAATGGGCATGGGTCGTCTCCGCGTCCCGGCCAGTTCGCCACGGCGCCGCATGGGTTCCGCAACTTGGCCTCCTGCCTGCCGCGCATGCCGCTATTCCCATTCCAGCGCGCCCTTCTTCCATTCGTAGACGAAGCCGACGATGAGGATCGCCAGGAAGATCATCATCGACCAGAACCCGAAGATCGCCGATTTCGGGCAGCACGACCGCCCAGGGAAAGAGAAACGCGATCTCGAGGTCGAACAGGATGAACAGGATCGCGATCAGGTAGTAGCGCACGTCGAATTTCATCCGCGCGTCCTCGAAGGCCTCGAACCCGCATTCGTAGGGGGAAAGCTTTTCCGGATCGGGTCGATTCGGCGCGACGACAGCGGCCGAGGGTCAGCAGCACCATGCCCGACGCCAACGCCGACGATGATGAAGAGCAGGATCGGGAAGTACTGTTCCAGCATGATCGGACTCAATCCTACCCCTCAATTCGCCGGCTGCCTTCGCTTCGCAGCCGGCTGTTTCCAGCCATCGCGCGAGCCGAGAGCCGCGCGCCCTTCTTGTTCTGGTGCCGACGGGGAGACTCGAACTCACACGGCTTACGCCACTGCCCCCTCAAGACAGCGTGTCTACCAATTTCACCACGTCGGCGCGGGCTTCAGTCACTTCGGTACGTCCACCGGCTTCGAATCGGCGTCACGCGCGGGCGCGATGGGGGCAGCCGGCGCGGCGCCTTGCGGCACGTCGGTCGCCTGATTTGCCTTCACCGGCGCTGCGGCGCGGTTGGCGTCGCGCCCTGCTTCATGACGTCCGCCGGTCCGTTGCGGGTGGCTCCGAAATAGGTCAGGCCAAGGCTCGACAGAAAGAACGCGGTGGCCAGAATGGCGGTGGTGCGGGACAGGAAATTCGCGGAGCCGGCCGCGCCGAAGAGGCTCCCCGAGGAGCCGCTGCCGAATGCCGCGCCCATGTCCGCGCCCTTGCCGTGCTGCAGGAGCACGAAGCCGACCAGGCTCGCCGCGACCAGCAAGTGCACTCCCACCAGAACCGATTCCCAAATCATGTGTCAATCCCTTCCGCGGCGCCCAGCCCAGTTAGGCATGGGCGATCGCCAAAAATTCATCTGCCTTGAGCGACGCACCGCCGACCAAAGCGCCGTCGATGTCCGGACACGCGAACAACGCCTTCGCGTTGTCCGCCTTGACGCTGCCGCCGTAGAGCAGGCGCACCTTCGCCGCCGCGATGCTCTCGAGGCGCCCGCGCAGCAGTCGGTGCACCGCCTGCGCCTGCTCCGGGCTCGCCGTGCGGCCGGTGCCGATCGCCCATACCGGCTCGTACGCGACCACGATCGCGGCGCACCCGACCGCCGAGCCGGGCCGCAACCGCGTCGAACTGGCGCAAGCACAACCGCCTCGGTCGTTCCCGCCTCCCGCTCCGCGAGCGTCTCGCCGACACAAACCACCGGCGTCAGGCCTGCCGCCAGCGCCGCCGCTGCCTTGGCCGCAACGATCGCGTCGTTCTCGCCGCAGTGCGCGCGTCGCTCGGAATGGCCGACGATCGCGTAGCGGCAGCCGAATTCCGCCACCATAGCCGCGGAAACCTCGCCGGTGTACGCCCCGCCGGCGTGCTCGCTGACGTCCTGCGCCCCCCAGGCGATCGCCGATCCCGACAGCGCCGCCTGCGCCTGCCACAAATACGGATAGGGAACGCAAACCGCCAACTCCTTGCCTTCGGGAGCCGCCCACCCGGCACGCAGATCGGCCAGCAGCCCGTCGTTTTGCCGCAGGCCGCCGTTCATTTTCCAGTTGCCGACGACGAGCTTGCCGCGCATTGCGCACCTGAGCGCACCCTGGCCCGCAACCCCAGCGGCCGGGCACCCGTGCAAACCGTGGGATTTTACCCCGCCCGCTCGGCAGGGGTCAACGCGCTGCAGCGCAGCAACGCCGCGCTTGGCACGTTATTGCCCCGGCTCGTTGAGGTAGCACGCGGACCACCGTCCCGGCGCGATCTCCGCCAACGCCGGGGGCACCTCTGCGGCAGCGCGGCATCGCGTGCGGGCAGCGCGGATGGAAGTGGCAGCCCGGCGGCGGCGCCAGCGGCGAGGGGATTTCGCCCTTGATCGGCACGAAAGCGCGCTTTTTCGGCTCGATGCCGCGGCACCTCGGCGAGCAGCGCCTGGGTGTAGGGATGGTTCGGCGTGGCGAAGATCTCCTCGGCCGGCGCGGACTCGACGATGCGGCCGAGATACATGATCAGCCACCCGGTCGCTGAGGTGCGCGACCACGCCGCAGATCGTGGCTGATGAACAGGTAGGTGAGGTCGAGCGCCGCGCGCAGGTCCATGAACAGGTTGAGCACCTGCGCCTGGATCGAGACGTCGAGCGCCGCGACCGGCTCGTCGCAGACCAGGAACTCGGGCTTGACCGCGAGCGCGCGGGCGATGCCGATGCGCGCGCGCTGGCCGCCGGAGAACTGGTGCGGAAAGCGGCGCATGAGCGTCGGGATCGAGGCCGACGCGGTTGAGCTGCAAGCCGACATATTCGATCTGCTGCCGCGGCGCCGATCGATGCCGTGCACGACGCGGCGCCTCGCCGACGATGTCGCACCACGCGCATGCGCGGATTGAGCGAGGCGTAGGGATCCTGGAAGATCATCTGCATCTTGAGCTGCTGCGTCGCGCGCGGCGTCCCGCGTCGAGTCCGCGCGCAGCGCTACGCCGCGCCAACAGCGCTCGCCCGCGGACGGCGGCAGGAGCCCGACCGCGATGCCGGCCGAGCGTCGACTTGCCGCAGCCGGATTCGCCGACCAGGCCCACGACCTCGCCGTCGCCGACCGCCAGATCCACCCGTTCGACGGCGTGCACGACCTTCTCCGTGCACGCCGGCGCCGAGCCAGATTGGCGATCCGCGCCGCGAGGTCGAGCGGCCGCGACGAAGCGCTTCGAGACCGCCTTGAGCTCGAGCAAGCGGCACGGCGTTGTTCGGCGCGGCGTCTGCGCGCATGCGCGTTATCCGGGCCGCTGCAGCGGATGGAAGCAGCGGATCGTCTGGCCGATCGCTCCGAACGGGCGCATCTCCGGCGATCTGCGCGCATGCGGCGGTCGCGTACGGGCAGCGCGGCGCGGAATGCGCAGCCCGGCGGCAGGCTCGGCAGCGAAGGCGGCATGCCGGGAATCTGCCGCAGCTTCTCGCCGCGGCGCGTGCGGCTCGGGCACCGAGTCGAGCAGCCCACGCGTGTAGGGTGCCGCGGCGCGCTCGAGCACGTCCGCCGTCGGCGCCCTGCTCGACGATGCGGCCGGCGTACATCACGCACACGCGTCGGCGAGGCCGGCGATCACCGACAGGTCGTGCGTGATCCAGATCAGCGCGGTGCCGGTCTCGCGGCGCGAGCTTCTGCATCTCGGAGAGGATCTGCCCCTGGATGGTGACGTCGAGCGCGGTGGTCGGCTCGTCGGCGATGATCAGATCCGGGCCGGTTGAGCAGCGCGATCGCGATCGCCACGCGCTGGCGCATGCCGCCGGAGAACTGGTGCGGATAGGCCGCAAGCCGCTCGTCCGGGCCGGGATGCCGACCTTGGCCAGCGCGTCGCGCGCACGCGCGCGCGCCGCCGCGCGAGGGACCTGCGCGTGCGCGAGGATCGTCTCGACCATCTGCGTGTCGATGCGCAGCACCGGGTTGAGCGTCATCATCGGGTCCTGGAAGATCATCGCGATGCGGTTGCCGCGCAGCCGGCGCATCTCGCTCCGCGGACAGCGCGGCCAGATCGCGGCCGTGCGAAGCGCGATGCGCCCGCCGACGATGCGCCCGGGCGGATCGACCAGGCCCATGATCGAGTAGCCGGTGACCGACTTGCCCGAGCCCGATTCGCCGACCAGCCCCAGCACCTCGCCGCGGCCGACCGTGAAGCTCACGTCGTCGACCGCCTTGACCACGCCCGCCCGGGTGAAGAAATGCGTGCGCAGGTCGTCGACCTGCGAGCAGCGGGCTCGGTCATCGTTGCAGCCGCGGGTTCAGCACGTCGCGCAACTGGTCGCCGACCAGGTTGATGCCGACGATGGTGAGCAGCAGCGCGATGCCCGGAAAGAAGCTGATCCAGTACTTGCCGGACAGCATGTACTGGTAGCCGTTGGCGATCAGCAGGCCGAGCGACGGCTCGGTGATCGGCAGGCCGAGGCCGAGGAACGACAGCGTGGCCTCCAGCGCGATCGCCGCGGCGACCTGCACCGTGGCGACGACGATCAGCGGCGGCAGGCAGTTCGGCAGCAGGTGGCGGAACGACGATGCGCGACGGCGACAGCGCCAGGCAGCGCGCCGCCTCGATGTATTCCTTGCGCTTCTCGACCAGCGCCGACGCCGCGGACCGTGCGCGCGTAATACGCCCACTGCACCGTCACCAGCGCGGCGACGACCTTCCCAGCCCTGGCCCAGCACCGCGAGCAGCATCAGCGCGATCAGGATGGCCGGAAACGAGAGCTGGATGTCGACGAGGCGCATGATCAGCGTCTCGGTCCGGCCGCCGAGTATGCCGCGGCGAGCCCCAGCGCCGAGCCCGATGGCGAGCGCGAGCGCTCGTGCTGATGCACGCCCACCGTCAGGCTGATGCGCAGGCCGTAGAAGATCGCCGAGAGCATGTCGCGGCCCTGGTCGTCGGTGCCGAGCCAGAAGGTGCCGCCGCCGCTTGCCGTCGAGCCCGGCGGCAGCCGGCCGTCGCATGATGTCGAGCTGCGCGAGGTCGTAGGGATTCTGCGGCGCGATGAGCGGCGCCGCGATGCGCACGCGACCAGGATCAGCCGAGGAGCGCCAAGGCCGAAGACGCGCGGTCGGATTGGCGACGAAGTCGGCGAGCGAAGCGCCGCAACGGCGTTTCGGTCGCGCGCCAGCGACGCTCTATCGCGAGCCGTCATGCCTGCGCTCGCAGCCGCAACGCGCGGATCGAGCACCGAGTAGAGAATGTCCACCACCAGATTGATGACGATGAACATGAGCACGATCACCAGCAGGTAGGCGACGATCACCGGCCGGTCGAGCACGTTGATCGAGTCGATGAGCAGCTTGCCCATGCCGGGCCAGGCGAACACGGTCTCGGTGACGATGGCGAAGGCGATGACCGAGCCGAACTCCAGCCCGATCACGGTCACGATCGGGATCAGGATGTTCCGCAGCACGTGCACGCCGATGACGCGCGCGTTGCGTCAGCCCCTTGGCGCGGGCGAACTTGACGTAGTCCTGCAGCAGCGCCTCGCGCGTGCCGGCGCGCGTGAGGCGGATCAGCAGCGCGAGCTTGAACAGCGCCAGGTTGATCGCCGGCAGGATCAGGTGGCGCAGCCCGTCCAGCGTGAGGAAGCTCACCGGTATGCCGAACAGGCAGCGTCGTCGGCGCCGCGGCCGGTCGACGGCAGCCAGCCCAGCATGACCGCGAACACCATGATCAGCATCAGGCCGACCCAGAACGTCGGCAGCGAGAAGCCGAGGATCGAGCCGGCCATGATCGTGCGCGCCGGCCGCCGTGTCGGGCTTCAGTCCGGCCCACAGCCCGAGCGGAATGCCGAGCACGACCGCGATCAGCATCGCCGCGACGGCGAGCTCCAGCGTCGCCGGCATGCGCTCGAGGATCAGCGCCAGCGCCGGCGTGCTGTGCACGAACGACTTGCCGAGATCGCCGTGCAGCGCGCCGGCCAGGAAGACGCAGTACTGCCCCCACAGCGGCTTGTCGAGGCCCGAGCGCGGCGATCGCGCGCTCGCGCTCGGGCTGGTCCGCCTGCGGATTGATCAGGATGTCGACCGGATTGCCGATCGCGTACACGCCGACGAACACCAGCACCGACATCAGCAGCAGCACGAACACCGCCTGCAGGCTGCGGCGGATGATGAAGACGAGCATGGCGCCTATTCTACCCGCCGGGTCCGGCACGTTTCGATTACACTATGGCGGCCAAGGCATGCCACCACGTAATCACTGCTTCGCGCCGGCGCTGCCGCCACACAGCCACTGCCACCCAGCGGGCGACTGACGTGCCCATCGTCGACGATATCGCGGCATTGCGCCGCATCCTGACGCAGTCGCGAACCATCGCGGTCGTCGGACTGTCGGCGAACTGGTATCGTCCCAGCTACTTCGCTGCCAAGTACATGCGTGACCACGGCTACCGCATCATCCCGGTCAACCCGACGTACCACGAGATCATGGGCGAACGCTGTTTTCCGGACCTGCCCTCCGCGCGCCAGGGCGCCGGCACGGCAATCGACATCGTGGACTGCTTTCGCAAGCCCGGCGAGATTGTGCCGTTCGCGCGCGACGCGGTTGCGATCGGCGCCAAGGTGCTGTGGATGCAGCTCGGCATACGCAACGAGGAGGCCGCCGGCCTCGCCAGCGCCGCCGGCCTCGACGTCGTCATGGACCGCTGCGTCAAGATCGAGCACGCGCGCATTCTTGGCGGGCTCAACTGGGCCGGCGTCAACACCGGCATCGTCTCGGCGCGGCGACCGGTCTAACCCCGATGGCTGACCGCGTCTACGGCTTCGACACCCTGTGCCTGCATGCGGGGCAGATCCCCGACGCCGCGACCGGAGCGCGCGCGTTGCCGATCTACCAGACGACCTCGTTCGTGTTCGACAGCGCCGACCACGCGGCGAGCCTGTTCAATCTGCAGACCTTCGGCAACGTCTACTCGCGCATTTCCAACCCCACCGTGTGCGCGCTGGAAGAGCGCGTCGCCGCGCTGGAGGGCGGCCGCGCCGCGCTCGCTGCCGCGACGGGCATGGCCGCGCAGACCACCGCATTGCTGACGCTCGCCAAGCAGGGCGACCATATCGTCGCCTCGCGGACGCTCTACGGCGGCACGTACACCCAGTTCGCGGTGACCTTCGCCGATTTTGGCATCGACACGAGCTTTGCCGATCCGGACGATCCCGACAGCTTTCGCCGTGCGCTCAAGCCCAACACCAAGGCGCTCTACGCCGAGACGATCGGCAACCCGCAATTGAACGTCGTCGATCTGGCCGCGCTCGCCAAGATCGCGCACGACGCGGGCGTGCCGCTGGTCATCGACAACACGCTCGCCTCGCCGTACCTGTGTCGCCCGATCGAGCATGGCGCCGACATCGTCATTCATTCCGCCACCAAGTACCTCGGCGGCCACGGCACGACGATGGGCGGCGTCATCGTCGAGTCGGGCAAGTTCGACTGGGGCAACGGCAAGTTCCCGCAGATGACCACCCCTTCGCGCGGCTATCACGGCGTGATCTTCCATGAGACCTTCGGCGATTTCGGATTCACGATGAAGGCGCGCATGGAGGCGATGCGCACGCTCGGGCCCGCGCTGTCGCCGTTCAATGCGTTTCTGCTGCTGCAGGGCATCGAGACGCTGCACCTGCGCATGCCGCGGCACTGCGATTCGGCGCTCGCCATCGCGCGCCATCTCGCCGCCGATCCGCGCATCGCGTGGGTCCAATACCCGACCTGGCCGGGCAACCGCTACCAAGCGCTGGCGCGGCGCTACCTGCCGCGCGGCGCGGGCGGCATCCTGACCTTCGGCCTGAAGGCGGGTGCCGCGGCCGGGGTGCGGTTCATCGAGGCGGTGCAGTTCCTTTCGCACCTCGCCAACGTCGGCGACGCGAAGACGCTGGTGATCCATCCGGCATCGACGACGCACCGGCAACTCGACGAGGCCGAGCAACGCGCCGCCGGCGTGCTGCCGGAGATGATCCGGCTCTCGGTCGGCCTCGAGACGCTCGATGATATTCTTTGGGACATCGGGCAGGCCCTCGATATCGCCTGCGCATGAACAGTCCGCGCTATCCGGCGCTCACCTGGCCGTGGGTGGGCCTGCTGCTCTGCCTGGCGCTGCTGGGACAGGAATACCTGCAGCTGGCCACCGGCCCGAACGCGCCGCTCACCGCGTATCGCATCACGCTCATGACGGTCGGTGTCACCTCGCTGGCGCTCATTGCGTTGCCGCCGCGGCGCATCGGCTACGTGCTCGGCTTCTTCGTCTGCGTCGGCCTCATGGGCTACGCGCTGTACCTGCAGTATGTACTGAACATTGAGCCATGCCCGCTGTGCGTGTTGCAGCGCCTGTGCGTGATCGGCATGGGGCTCGTCTTCCTGGTCGCCATCTTCCACAACCCCGGGCGCGGCGGTGCCACCGTGTATGCGCTGATTCAGTTCGTGATCGGCGGCTCGGGCGCCGCACTCGCCGCGCGGCAGGTGTGGCTGCAGTCGCTGCCCAAGGACCAGGTGCCTGCCTGCGGCATGGGCCTGAGCTACATGCTCGAAACGCTGCCGCTGACCGAGACGCTGCGCAAGGTATTCGAAGGCAGCGGCGAGTGCGCGGAAAAAGGCTGGGAGTTCCTGCACCTTTCGATCGCCGGCTGGACGCTGGTGTTCTTCGTCGCCATGATCGTGGCCAGCTTTGCGCTGATCCGGCGCGACTGATCGTGGCCGCCACGGCGTTCCGGCTGCTGGTCGCCCGCCGGCGTTACTTCGGCGCCATCCGGATCGCGCCGTCGAGTCGAATCACCTCCCCGTTGAGCATCTCGTTGCGGATGATCTCGCCGACGAGCGAGGCGAATTCGGCCGGCCGGCCGAGCCGCGGCGGAAACGGCACCATCTTGCCCAGCGACTCGGCGATGTCCGGAGGAATCTGGCCCACCATCGGCGTCTCGAAAATGCCCGGCGCGATGGTCATGACGCGAATCCCGAAGCGGGCCAGTTCGCGCGCGATCGGCAGTGTCATGCCGACCAGGCCTGCCTTCGACGCACTGTAGGCGGGCTGGCCGATCTGCCCGTCGAACGCGGCGACCGACGCCGTGAAGACGATGACGCCACGCTCGCCGCCGGCATTGGGCGCGTTGCGGCTCATCGCCTCGGCAGCCAGCCGCGTCATGTTGAACGAGCCGACCAGGTTGATCTGGATGACGCGGGTAAAGCTCGCCAGCGTGTGCGGGGCCTCCTTGCCGAGCACCCTTTCGCCGTGGACGATGCCGGCGCAGTTGACCAGGCCGTGCACGGCGCCGAACGCCGCGAGCGCCGCCGCGATCGCGGCGGTCGCGCTTGCCTCGTCGGTCACGTCGGTCTTGACGAATCGGGCGGCGGCGCCGAGTTCGGCCGCCAGCGCGTTGCCCTCGGCTTCCTTGAGATCGGCGAGCAGGCCTTGCCGCCGTTGCCCACGACCATCCGCGCCGTGGCCGCACCCAGGCCCGAGGCGCCGCCGGTGATCAGAAATACGCTCCCGTCGATCTGCATCGCGGTCGCCTCCGAGTCGGTCAAAGGATGCGATTGAACCACAGCACGGACAGAAACGCCGCCAGCAGCGCCGCGATCGCGGCAGCGCCGGCAAGCAGTGCCGTGATCTCGGTCGGCCGCGTCTCCGCGGTAAGCCGGGTGTTGAGGCTCTCGTAGACCTCCTTGAGATCCAAGGCGTTGCCCGCATGGAAGTACGCGCCGCGGGTTATGTCGGCGATCTGCTTGAGCGACTCCTCATCGAGGCGCACGCGCATCGACCAGCCCTCGCTGGTCAGTATCTCGCCGGCGACGGTGCCGATGCCCACCGTGTAGATGCGCACCCCGCGCTCGGCGGCCATGCGCGCGGCCTCGATCGGGCTCGGGCCGGCCGTCGTCTGGCCATCGGTGACCAGGATGATCGCCGCGTTGATGTACGAGCCCGGCGGGACCGCCGTGGGTGCGGCATTGCCCGGCGCGGCCCGGCCTTGTCCGGCGGCCCGCCGCGCAGCGCCGCGGCGCGCGGGTTCGCCGAGCGCAGATCGAAATCGACGTCGGGAAAGATCGTCTTCAGCGACACGAGGATGCCGCTGCCGATCGCGGTCCCGCGCTGCAGCTGAAAGCGATCGATCGCGGCGAGGATCTCCTCGCGGTTGCGCGTCGGCGGCTGCACGACCGACGCCGTTGCGGCAAAGGACACCACGCCGATGCGCGCGCTGGCCGGCTGGTCGGCGATGAAGTCGCGCGCCGCGCTGCTGTGCGGCGACGATCCGGCTCGGCGCGACATCGGTCGCGCGCATGCTGCCGGAGACGTCCATCGCCAGGATGATCGTCTCGTGCTGCGACGGCAGCGTAACGGTCGCCGTGGGCCGCGCGATGGCGATGACGAGCGCAACGAGCGAGAGCAGGAACAGCAGCGGCGGAATGTGCCGGCGGAGCTTCTGTCCAGGGCCGGTCGCGTCCCGTGCCATGGCCAATCCCGCATAGCGCAGCAGGCGTTGCTTCTTGCTGCCGCAGAGCGAGGACGTAGACGCCAACCAGGGCCGGCACGGCGAGCAGCAGCCAGAGCAGGTCAGGCCACAGAAATGTCATGCGTGGGTTCGAGATGCACGGGGCAGCATTCCGCCTCCGCCGAGCTGGCTGCGCCGCTTGCGCAGGTCGGCGAAGCGCAGGATCGCGTCGACCAGGTCGTCGTCCGTCGACAGCTCGAGCGCATCGACGCCGGCCTGCCAGAATGCCGAGCGCAGCGCCTTCTCGCGCTGTTCGGCGAGCCGCGCAAAGCGCCTGCGGAAGCCGGCGATCGTGGGTGTCGACGTAGAGCTGCTCGCCGGTCTCCGCATCCTGGATCGGCACCCAGCCGAGATCGGGCAGCTCGCGTCTCCAGCGGATCGTAGAGCCGCACCGCGATCACTTCGTGGCGCAGCGCGATGCGCGCGAGCGCTTTCGGCCAGCCGGGCGCGCTGATGAAATCGGAAACGACGAACACCAGCGAGCGGCGGCGCATCAGCGCCAAGGCCGCCTGCAACAGGACCTTGAGATCGGTCGCGCCCGAGCGCGAGCGCTCCGGGCGCGCGAGCCATGGCATGCAGGATATGCAGCACGTGGCGGCGGCCGCTCTTGGCCGGGATCACCGTATCGACCCGGTCGCCGTAGAAGATGCGCGCCGACGCGGTTGCCATGGCCGGCTCAGCAGCCGCGCCAGCACGGCGACGAATTCGCTCGCCACGCCGCGCTTGCTCACGCTCGCCGGAGCCGAAATCGAGCGACGGGCTCAAGTCGAGCAGGAACCAGGCCGTGAGGTCGCGATCCTCGTGATACTCGCGCACGTAGGGCGTCGCCAGGCGCGCGGTCACGTTCCAGTCGATGTGCCGGACATCGTCGTGATACTGGTACTCGCGCAGATCGGCCAGATCGAGCCCGGAACCGCGAAACAGCGTCCGGTAATCGCCATGCAGCAGGCCGTCCAGACGGCGGATCACCGTCCATTCCAGCCGGCGCAGGACCTGCTCAGGGTTGCGCGGCGACTCGGACATGGGTCTCCAGCGGCTTGTCCGGCGCGCGCACGTGGCGCATGACTTCGAGGATCAGGTCATCGCGCGGTCTTGCCTTCGGCGAGCGCTTCGTAGGTCAGCACGAGGCGGTGCCGCAGCACGTCGGGCGCGAGGTCGGCGACATCCTCGGGCAGCACGTAGTCGCGGCCGCGCAGGTAGGCGAGCGCCCGCGCGCCTTCGATCAGGTGGATCGACGCGCGCGGGCTCGCGCCGAAGGCGATGTAGCGCGAAAGCCCGCTCCGCGCCGTAGCGCTCCGGGTGCCGCGTCGCGCGACGCGAGCCGCACGGCGTACTGGATCAGCGCCGGATCGATGTAGCCGGTGCGGCACTCGCTGCTGCAGCGCGGCGAGCTCCTCGGTCGTGCAGACGGCCGCGACATCGCTCGGGCTGCCGGTCACGCGCTCGACGATGACGAACTCCTCTTCCTCCTTCGGATAGCCGACCAGCACCTTCATCATGAAACGGTCGACCTGCGCCTCGGGCAGCGGATAGGTGCCCTCGGTCTCGATCGGATTCTGCGTCGCCATCACCAGGAACGGCTCCGGGACGCGATGCGTTACGCCGGCGATCGTCACCTGGCATTCCTGCATCACCTCGAGCAGCGCGCTCTGCACTTTCGCCGGCGCGCGATTGATCTCGTCGGCGAGCAGCAGGTTGGTGAACACCGGCCCCAGCGAGGTGGCGAATTCCCCGGTCTTCTGGTTGTAGATGCGCGTGCCGACCAGATCCGCCGGGCACGAGATCGGGCGTGAACTGGATGCGCCGGAAGCTGCCGCGAATCGTGCGCGCCAGCGTCTTGACGGTCAGCGTCTTGGCGAGCCCCGGCACGCCCTCGACCAGCAGGTGCCCCTGGGCCAGAATCGCGACCAGCACGCGCTCGAGAAAATGGTCCTGGCCGACGACGACCTTCTTCACCTCGTAGAGGATGCGTCCATCTGCGCGGCTGGTACCGGCGCGGCCGGATTCTCTGGCGTCCATGATTCCCTTGTCTTGTGGCACGGTTAGAACGGCGAGATCCCGACCGCCGCGGCCGCGTTCTCGATCGGCACGGCAAAGCCGATGCCGACGAACACGCGCTGCGCCGGTCGGGTTGAGGATCGCCGTCACGATGCCGACCACCTCGCCGTCCGCGGTGACCAGCGGCCCGCCGGAATTGCCGGGATTGACCGCCGCGTCGAACTGGATGAGGTTGACCAGGTCATGCGTGCCATCGCGCGACCGCTGCACGCGCTGCAAGCCCGGACACCACGCCCGCCGTTGCGCTCGGACCGATGCCGAACGGAAAGCCGACGGCGACGACCGGGTCGCCCGGCGCAAGGTCGGCCGTGGAGCGCAGCGTCGCCGGCATGAGGTCGTCGGGCAGCGTCTTGGCTTGAATGACCGCGAGATCGTTTTCCGGCTGCACGCCGATGACCGTGGCCTCCGACTCGGTGCCGTCGGCAAAAACGACCCCCAGCCGGTTGCCGCCGGCCACCACATGCAGGTTGGTCAGGATGATGCCCTTGTCGACGATGACCACGCCCGTACCGACGCTGCGCTCGATGTCTTGCTCGCCGTCCGCAGCCGGCGCGAGCTGGCGCACCCGCACCACGGACGGACGAATGACCGTCGTACGCGTGTGCGGCGGCCGAGGGCAGCGTCTTGGTTTCGAGCGTATGCAGCACCGCCGCGTCGATGTCCGTCTGCGTGAGCTTGGGCGCAACCGGCTTAAGCTGCCGAGTGGACGAGGAAGAAGCGCGGCTGCGACCGCCGCACCGGCGGCGACGAGAAGCGGCCCACGCGCGCGCCGCAGGACGCTCTTCCGGCCGCCGGGCGCGGCCACTCGGGGCCGGTCGCCCGCGGGCCTTCCTCGTGGCTGCCGCTGGCGATGCGCTCCGCAGGCCTGGCCTGCGTCCGCTTGTCACCCGGCTTGCGCTCGCCTCGAGCTGCTGTAGAGCGTTATCCGTCCCATGTCCCATCCTCGCCTGCCGCGCGTCGCGCCACCGGCCGAGCGACAGCGCGGCGCGGTGCACGTTTCCGTGACCCGCATCCCGTCCGCGCACGCCGCTTGTCGCTATCGCTCCTGCGCCTTGAACATCGTCGTTGCCGTCGTCACCAGGGTCGCCAGGTCGGCGAGATTCGACGGCACGATCAGCGTGTTGTTGGTCTTGGCGAGGTTGCCGAAGGCGGCGACGTACTGCTCGGCCACCTTGAGGTTGACCGCATTCATGCCGCCCGGCGAGCTGATCGCCTCGGCGACCTGGCGGATCGCCTTGGCGTTCGCCTCCGCGATAGCGAGGATCGCCGCCGCCTGGCCCTGCGCGGTGTTGATCTCGGCCTGCTTCACACCTTCCGACTGGGCGATCGCCGCCGCGCGCGCCCCGGCGGCAAGGTTGATCTGCTCCTGCTGGCGGCCTTCCGAGGTCGCGATCACCGCGCGCTTCTCGCGCTCGGCGGTGATCTGCGCCTGCATGGCGTGCAGGATTTCCTTCGGCGGGGTCAGATCCTTGATCTCGTAGCGCAGCACCTTGACGCCCCAGTTCGCCGCCGCCTGGTCGAGCGCCTCGACGACCTGGGCGTTGATATGGTCGCGCTCCTCGAAGGTGCGGTCGAGCTCCATCCGGCCGATCACGCTGCGCAGGGTCGTCTGCGCGAGCTGCGTGATCGCGACCACGTAGTTCGACGAGCCGTACGACGCGAGCCTCGGATCGGTGACCTGGAAATACAGGATGCCGTCGACCTGCAGCTGGGTGTTGTCCTTGGTGATGCAGATCTGCGACGGAACGTCGAGCGGGATTTCGCGCAGGTCGTGCCGATAGGCGACGCGATCGACGAACGGAACGACGAATCTGAGGCCGGGCTCGCAGCACTGCGTGGAACTTGCCCCAGCGCTCGATGACCAGCGCGTGCTGCTGCGGCACGACGCGAATCGCCTTGATGATGACGATGATCACGACAACGAAGACCGCCAGCGCGACGATCGAGCGAGCCCATGAGCTATTTCCATTGCTTGCACTTTTAGACGGTCGCAGGCCGGCGATCGGACAGGATCAGCACCGAACCGCGGGTCGCCGCGATGTACATCGTCTCGCCCTGCGGCGTATCGGGGGTCGCGAGCTCAGCGTCCCAGGTCGAGCCGCGGTAGGCCACGCGCGCCGTGCGGTCCGGTCCCCAGCTCTGGACCCGGACCATCTGCCCGACGTCGAGCCCCGGCTGGGTCGGCGTGGCGCCGCGGCCGGCCTTCCACTGCCCCAGCAGCACGACGCCGACCACGCCCAGGATGCCCGCCGTCAGCCACTGGTAGGGCGGCGCCCGAGCCCAGCCAAGCGGCGACGCCACCGCAGGCAACCGCAATGCCAACAGCGAACAGATAGAAGGTTCCGGTCAGCAGCTCCGCGGCGATCAGCGCCGCGGCGGCGATCCACCACATCCAGTGAGCGCTCATCATTGCCCTTCCCGCACGGTGCCGCCAAGGCCAAGCATAAAGGAAATCGCGTGCAGTCGCGCGGGCTTGGGACAAACATCCGGATCACGCGGCCGAGGGGTTGCATCGCGCCGGAGAGCCCCCAGATTAGGGTATAATTGTTGTTCTGGATCATACCCTTCGCGACGTTACGGGGTCGAGCCATGCCAATCTACGAATATCGCTGCAGCGCCTGCGGCCACGAGCTGGAAGCGCTGCAAAAACTTGCCGATTCACCGCTCAAGGAATGCCCGGCCTGCGGGCAGAGCCGGTTGAGCAAGCTCGTCTCGGCGGCAGGGTTCCGGCTCAAGGGCAGCGGCTGGTACGCGACCGACTTCAAGAACCGCGCCAAGCCTGCGGAAAAAAGCAACGGCGCCAAGCCCAAGACCGAGCCTGCCGCGTCTGCTTCCGCGGATGCCGCGACCACTCCGGCGAGCGGCGGCGAGTCGAAAGCAGAAAGCTCCAAGGCGAGCGGCGGCGAATCGAAGGCGGAAAGCTCTTCGGCGAGTGGCGGCTGCGGCGGCAGCTGCTCGTGCCACTGATGCGCCGCGTTACGGCGCTAACCCCCTGACGCACCGGGCGTCGTTCCGGAATGACCCATGAGGCGCTATCTGATCGCCGGATTGCTGGTCTGGGTGCCTCTCGGCATCACGATCTGGGTCCTGGTCTTTCTGGTCACGACGCTCGACCAGACGCTGCTGCTGCTTCCCGAGAGCGCGCGGCCCGAAGCCGTGCTCGGCTTTCGCATTCCCGGCCTCGGCGTCGTATTGAGCCTCGGCATCCTGCTCCTGACCGGCGTGATCGCGGCGAACTTTTTTGGCGCGCGCCTGATCCTGCTCTGGGAAGCCCTGCTCGGGCGCATCCCGTTCGTCAAGTCGATCTATTCCAGCGTCAAGCAGGTGAGCGACACGCTGCTTTCGGACTCGGGCAACGCCTTCCGCAAGGCGCTGCTGGTCGAATTCCCCTACCCCGGCAGCTGGACGATCGCGTTTCTCACCGGCACGCCCGGCGCCGCGGTCGCCGCCCATATGAACGGTGAGCACGTGAGCGTGTACGTTCCGACCACGCCGAACCCGACCTCGGGCTACTTCGTGATGCTGCCGCGCGCGCGCGTTCACGAGCTCGATATCACGGTCGACGAAGCGCTCAAGTACATCATCTCGATGGGCGTGGTCGCGCCGCGGCCGCACGGTCGCCGGACGCAGCGCCAACGCTCGGCGCACCCGCCGCGCCGTCCCTCCGAAATTGAGCGGTCAGGACGAGGCCGGTCGTCGCGTCGGCGCGGCGACCGCGCCGGCGATCGCCTGACCGCAACCTTATCCCTTGCGCGAATAGCCGTAAGCACCCTCAGCCGGAGAAGAGCTTGAAACGCACCGACTACTGTGGCCGCATCGACCGCCGGCGCCTTGGCCAGACCGTCACCGTCTGCGGCTGGGTCCATCGCCGCCGCGACCATGGCGGCGTCATCTTCATCGATCTGCGCGACCGCGAGGGCCTGGTGCAGATCGTCTGCGATCCCGACCGCGCCGCGACGTTCGCCGATCGCGGAAAAACTGCGCAACGAATTCGTCATCGCCGCGACGGGGCTGGTGCGCCCGCGACCCGACGGCACCGTCAACCCGGAGCTTGCCAGTCGGGCGAGATCGAAATCCTCGCCCACGAGATCGAGATCCTCAATGTGTCGCTGACCCCGCCGTTCCAGATCGACGACGAAAACCTGTCGGAAACGGTGCGCCTGGAGCATCGCGAGCTCGATCTGCGCCGGCCGGCGATGCAGAAGAACCTGCTGCTGCGCCACCGAGTCGCGATGGCCGCGCGCCGGTATCTCGACGCGCACGGATTCATCGACATCGAGACGCCGGTGCTCTACAAGTCGACGCCGGAAGGCGCGCGCGAATTTCTGGTCCCGTCGCGCATCCATCACGGCCAGTTCTACGCGCTGCCGCAGTCGCCGCAGCTGTTCAAACAGATGCTGATGATGGCCGGCTTCGACCGCTACTACCAGATCGTCAAGTGCTTCCGCGACGAGGACCTGCGCGCCGACCGGCAGCCCGAGTTCACCCAGATCGACGTCGAGACGTCCTTTCTCGACGAGACCGAGCTGTGCGCGCTCATGGAAGGGCTCGTCGTCGCGCTGTTCCAGGATGCGCTCGGCGTCGCCCTGCCGCAACCCGTTTCCGGTGCTGACCTACGCCGAGGCGATGCGCGACTACGGCTCGGACAAGCCGGACCTGCGCGTGCCGCTCAAGCTGACCGAACTGACCGATCTCATGCAGGACGGTCGAGTTCAAGTTGTTCCGCACCGCGGCGGAGCTGCCCAACGGCCGCGTGGCGGCTCTCTGCGTGCCCGGCGGCGGCACGCTGACGCGCAAGGAGATCGACGACTACACGGCGTTCGTCGCCATCTACGGCGCCAAGGGGCTCGCCTACATCAAGGTCAACGACGCCGCGAAGGCCAATGACGAAGGCCTGCAATCGCCGATCGTCAAGTTCCTGCCGCCGGAGGTGCTGCGCGCGATCGTCGACGCGCACGGCGGCCGCGACCGGTGACCTGATCTTCTTCTGCGCCGACCAGGAAAAGATCGTCGCCGACGCGCTCGGCGCGCTGCGCGCAAAGGTCGGCCACGACCGCGGCCTCGCGGTCGCCGGCTGGCGACCGCTCTGGGTCGTCGATTTCCCGATGTTCGAGTTCAACGACAGAAACCCGGACCTGGGCCGCGCGCCACCATCCGTTCACCGCACCGAAGGACGGCCACGAAGAGCTGTTCGAGACCGATCCGGGGCACGCGCTCGCCAAGGCCTACGACGTCGTGCTCAACGGCTGGGAGATCGGCGGCGGCTCGGTGCGCATCCACCGCCAGGAGGTGCAGGCCAAGGTGTTCCGCGCGCTCAACATCAGCGCCGAGGACCAGCAACGCAAGTTCGGCTTCCTGCTCAAGGCGCTGCAGTACGGCGCGCCGCCGCACGGCGGCATCGCCTTCGGCCTCGACCGCCTGGTCGCGTTGATGGCGGGCGTCGAGCAGATCCGCGACGTGATCGCGTTCCCGAAGACGCAGCGCGGACAGGATCTGCTGGTCGAGGCGCCCTCGCCGGTCACCGAGCAGCAGTTGCGCGAGCTGCACATCCGCATCCGGCCGTCGGATCAGATCAAGCCCGGCTTAGCCGCAGCGCGCTCGCGCGCCGCTCAATCCGCTGGGCGATACTTGTGCAGATTGCCCATCAGCTGGCGCTGAACCTCGCACAGGCGCGTGAACTCGGCATCGCTGTAGGCGCGGTAATCATCGAGCAGCGGCGAGATTGTCGGCGTAGTGCGGATGGCCGAAGGTCGTCTCGGGCGAGCGCGGATGCCACAGATGCAACGCCGGCGGCCCGTCGATCTCCGCCACCGGCACGCCGGCGCGCTGGAGCTTCTGTGTCATGCGCATCGTCCTCGCCGCCCCAGCCGCGGAAACGCTCGTCGAATCCGCCCAGGCGCAAGGAGCCACTCGCGCTGGATGAGGAACAGGCCGCCGGCGAATACCACGTACTCGCCTTGGCCCTCGCGGTTGGGCAGCGCACCGGCGGGACGCGCCGGCAGCAAGTCCCACTCTCCGGCGCGCACCCGCGCGCTTTGCTCGGGTGTGAGATCGACGATCGTCCGGTACGGTTTCACCGCCGCGACGCTGTCGGCAGCGCTCCGCCGCCGCGGCCAGCGTATGCGGCGCGATCACGTCGGCGTCGCCGATGGCCAGCAGCGGCTAGCGCGCGAAGCGCAACGGCCAGATTGAGTCCCCAGGCCTTGTTGAATGGCCCCGGATTGTAGGCGAATCGCGCGACGCCGCCGCCGCATTCGAGCGGCGCGTCGAGGCGCGGCACCGCGTCCTGCTCGACGACGACGACGTTCGATTTCCGGCCATTGCCCGAGCCAGCGCAGCACCGCCAGCAAATTCTCGCGCCGATCGGCGCTGCCCGATTCGCGATACGTGATGAGATAGCTGAGCGCCTTGCATAGCGAGCGCGGATGATAAGCTGTTTCACGGTGACCCAGGAGGGCCGGCTCGCGCTACTTCGCCGCGCGTCGCGGACTTCTGCGGCCAGACCGTACGTGACCGCGAGCTGGTCATCGTTCACGACGGTGGGCGCGAACTGCACGAGACCGTGCTGCGCCTGGCGCATGAGTGCGACGCCGCGCCGATCAACGTCGTGCAGGTCGCAGGCGGGCAGACGCTCGGCGCATTGCGCAATGCGGCGCTCGGCGCGGCGCGCGGCGACTACGTCTGCCAGTGGGACGACGACGACCGCTACCATCCGCGGCGGCTGGAGATCCAGCTCGACGGCGCTTCGCGCCGCGAATGGCGACTGCAGCTTCCTGGGCGATCAGCTGCACCTTTTCGCCGAAGCGCGCGAGATGTACTGGGACGATTGGTACGAGGAGCCGTATCCGCTCAACTTCGCGCCCGGGACCTTGTTCGCCCGCCGCGCCGCCCTCGCGCGCTATCCGGACCGGCGGCGCGGTGAAGACACGGCCAGGTCGTGGCCATGCTGCGCCAGGGGCGGCGCTTCGCGCGCCTGCGCGAGCACGGCTATCTGCACGTTTACGTGTTCGACGGCCGCAACAGTTTCGACCAGGCGCATCACGCGGCGATCAGCCTCGTGCGCGGCTTTCGCGGGGCCCGGCTGCTGCGGCTGGAGGCCGTGCTGCGCGCGCGCATCGCCGAATTCAACCCGCCACTGGGGGCATTCTCGATGCCCTACACCGGGGGCAAGCTCGTTTTCGGCGGCGGCGACTGACGCGCCGGCAGGCGGTCAGTCAAGAAAGCGGCGTGCCAGGATGGCGTAGGTCGTCCGCCTCGTGCGCACGTAATCTTCGTCGAGCGCGGCGGCGTGCACCGTGGTGAAATCCGTGCGCCACGCGTCCCACCACAGATGCGCCCACAGGTGCAGGCTGTACACCGCGGTAACGTCCGGATCGCAGCCCTCGAGCAAGGTTGCTACGCCGCGCCGTGTCGCCGCGTGCCTGTAAAAGTACGACTGCGGCACGACGTGCACGCTTCGGGCATTTCACCCCAGAGGCGGACCGCCTCCTGGCACGAGTGCCGGCTCCAGGTGCCGTCGAAGGCCTGCGCCATCGTGACCTGCCAGCGCCGCGCGAAGGCCGCGCCGGGCTGGGCCAGCATCAGCGCGTTGCACAGCGACGGCCGCAGCACGCCGTCGGCGCCGGGAACCGGCGCTTCCTCGCCGAGCACGAACGGCTGCCCGAAAAGATGCGCGGGCAGGGGGGCGATGAAAAGCGTGTCCATGTCCGCGTAAACGCCGCCTTCCTCGAGCAGCAGCGCGAGACGCAGGAAATCCGCCTCGTGCGCGTAGGTCCAGCCGGCGTCGCGGATGAGCCGGCCCTCGGGGGTCGCGTCGTAGCGCGCCGGCTCGGGAATGAGACTCTGCCGGGCCGACCTGGCGCAGGCACAGGCGCGGCCTGATGCGCTCCCACCAGGGCCCGTGAGGCTCGTGGCGATAGTGCAGGCAGATCGCGCGCGGCCGGTTGACGCGCCGGCAGGACTCGAGACAAAGGTAGTGCACGATGTGCATCGGCTCGTGCTGCGGCTTGAGGCCGAAGACGAAATGAAAGACCGGCGCATGCTCAGCCATCGAGGGCGGCCAGGAGTTCGCGCACGACGACCGGCTCGGCGTAGCGATTGGCGATCGTCTCGCGCGTCGTGGCCGCCGCTTCGAAAAGCCGCGGCTCGCGGGCCACGGCGGCGCGCATCAATGCCGCGGCGTGGCCCGGATCGGCCGCGGCCCAGGACTGCGTCGGTTGATAGGAGGCGTGCGGCAGCCAGCCGGTTACGCCGACCGGGTGATAGTCGATAAGCCCCGGATAGCCCGCGCCGAGATAGTCGAGCTGACCGCCCCAGCCGGTCATGAGCACGGGCTTGCCCGCCGCGGCGGCGTCGAATGCCCCCATGCCCCAGCCCTCGCCGTGGGAGAGCGACACGAAGCAGTCGCCGAGCGCGTGGATGGCGTCGATCGTGCGGCCGCTGATGTCGTCGGCGGCGATCAGCGCGAAGCTGGGAGGTCCGCGGCCGGCATCCGGCTGCGCCGCGCGGCCGATCTCGCGCAGTGCACCTTCCACCGGCATGCCGCCGCGCCGCCGCCGCATTGCTGACCGCGGCCGAAGTCTTGACGAGCAGCGTCACCCGATCCCGCGCGTCGAACGTGCGCACGAACGTTGCCACGAGATCCCCCAGCGCCTTGCGCGGATCCCAGGCGGCGATGCTGTAAAAGACGAAATGATCGTCGGGAATGCGCAGCCGCAGCCGGAGCGCGATCGCATCGTCGCGCGCCGTCTCGCTCCAGGCGTGGCGGCGGATGTGGGGCACGACGTGCACCGGCACCGTGACGCCGCCGCGCACGAAGACCTCGGCATTGAGCCGTGACGGGACCGCGACCGCATCCATCGCATTGAGCAGCTCCGGCCAGTGCGATGGCACGGCATCGGTTTCCCACGCCGTGTAGCCGAGGGCCCGCTTTCCGGCCTCGACAAAACGCGGCCAATGCTCCGGCACGGTATGAACCAGCACGGTGTCGTAGGCGATCGGGCGCGTGAGCGCGGCGACGAGCGCCGGCAGATCCGCAAGCGCCGCGTCGCCCTCCGCCGCGCGCCCGAGCGGCAGGCGGGAGAGTCCGTCCTGCGTCCGCCACATTTCCGGACGCGGACCCAGGAACCACGGCTGCCACCATACCGGCATGCCGGCGTTGTGCAGCGCGCGCGCGTACGCGATCGCCGCCAGCCCGTAGCCGCTGCTGTTGCCGTAGGCGATATACTTGACGCCGATGGTCATCGCCGCTCAGGCCCTAGCGTCGGTAGCGAACGTCAATCTGCTCATCGGCACGCCGGCGTATGCCGGGCAGGTGCACGTCGATTACGTGAGTGCGCTGCTGGTATTTCAGCGGCAGGCGATTCCGTTCACGCTGATGACCATCGGCAACGAGAGCCTGATCACCCGCGCCCGCAACACGATCATTTCCGCGTTCCACGAGCGTCGCGAATTCACGCACCTGCTGTTTCTGGACGGCGACGTGCACCTGCCCTACGAGGGCCTGCTGCGCATGCTCGGCTCGCGGCAAGGATGTCATCGCGGCGCCGGTCGCGCTCAAGGGCCTCGGCCCCGACGGTGGGCGGCTGTTCAATGTGGGCAAGGCGCTCGGCGAGGACGGCCCGCTGCTTAGCGTGGAGCGCGTCGGCACGGCCGCGCTGCTGCTCTCGCGCGCGGCGGCCGACGCGCTGATCGCGCAGGCCAAGCGCGAGCAGCGCGTCTACGAGCGCAGCGCCATCGCGGCCGATGCGGGCAACGGCAGCGTCCAGTACGACGTGTTTCGGGTCGGCGTCGTCGCCGGCGACTATCTTTCCGAGGATTTCTGGATCTGCCACGTATTGCGCCAGCTGGGCTTTCTCATCCACGTCGATCCGACCATCGTCACGCGCCACAACGGGATGGTGGCGCTGTAACGACGGCTAACGCGCCGGCCGGCGTCGCCGCAGCCGCCGCCAGCCGAGCCAGCCAAGCAGCGCCGAAAGGGCGAGCAGCGCGCGGTCGCGCAAGCCCGGCACGGGTTGCTGCTGGACTTGCGCCTCGTAGGCGCCGATGTCGACCCGACCGTTCTGCACGCGCAGAAACGGCGGGCCGCGTTGGTCGTATTGCAGCCCCGAGAACGCCGGATCGCCCGCGTCCAGCGCAGGGTTGACGACCGCAGGATCGGGCCCGGGCAACAACAGGGCGTGCGTCTGCGTCGGGCCGCCGTTGTTCTGCAGCGCTCCGAGCCAGCCGTTCGCGCCGAAAGGCGGCGGAACCGCGCCCCCGGTCTTGTTGCCGGCTCCGACCAGGGTCACCGTACCCGGCTCACCGATCACGCTGTAGGCGACGTCCCAGGGCACGCCGCCGGGCACCATGGGATCGTTGGCTTCGATATCCGGCGCCGGTTGATTGCCGGCGATGATGGTATCGCTGATGACGGCCACGGCGGGCGTCATCAACCCGAACGGAAGCGTATTCTCGACCGCGACGGCCCCTGCGAGTCCGGACGTGTTGGCTGCGATCGTGCTGTTCGCGAGCGACAACGCGCCCGGGCCGCCGCTGTTCATGAAGACCGCACCGGCCTTGTTGGTTGCAATGTTGGCGCTCAGCGTGGAATTCGTTGCGCCGAAACGGCCACGATCGACGAACACGCCGGCGCCGTCGAGAGCCTGGTTGTCGCGGATGGTCGAGTCGAGCACCGCGCCGGATGCCTGTTGCATGTAGATTCCGCCGCCGTTGTTCGCCCGATTGCCGGCGACGGTCGCCCGCGTAAAGGTGATGCCGGCCAGTACGCCGACGGCCGACGCGCCGCCCCCCGACTGGGCGGAGTTTGCTTCCACCATGCTGTCGACGACATTGAGGTGATTGGCGTTGACCGCGAGGCCGCCGCCGTTCGCAATAGCGCGGTTGCCGAAGACGCTGCACGCGGTCAGCGTCACCGTCGCCGCGACGTTGGGCCCGGAAATGGCGAGACCGCCGCCCGAAGCGGCCCGGTTTCCGCTCAGGAACACATCGGTCAGCGCCAGCGTTGTCCGCCGCTGGCCGAGCTTGGCGGCGACGAACACGCCGCCGCCCTGTCCGGCCCCGGACGCCTGGCAGTTGGCGATCGTGACGCCGCTCAAGCTCACCGGACCAGCGCCGGCGTCGACTTCGAGCAGACGCGCAGCGACGTTGCCGCAGACGAGCGTCAGCAGCGCCGGGCCGGGGCCCTTGAACAGCGACGGGCGTTGAATGACGAGCGCCGAAGGGTCGAGCGGATTCGCGGAGAGCGGATCGGCGCTGAAGAACGTGATGGTCCCGGTAAGCGCCGGCGCGAAGTCCACGCGATCGTTCGCGCCGTACGCTCCGCTGGCCGACGCACTGCCCCTGATCGGCCTGCGGCGTCGACCGAGTCGAGCGCATCGCGCAGCGTGCACGCCGCAGCGCTTTGTTCGGCCAGCGTCGCGACCGTCAACGCGGCCGCGCGATCATCGCCCGAGCCGAGCGCCCCGGCGGCGAAGAGCGCTGCGGCGAGCGGCCGCAGCCGCCAGTGCGGCAGCAACGTCGTCGAGCGCGCTGGGTTACTCAATCAGCAGTCGGTTGTCGGTTGGCAGTGGTGTGTTTGCGGAAAGATCAACCCGCTAAGGAGCGCTGCGGGCCGGCGCATTGTAGGGAGCTTTGTTCGCCAGCGTCAACCCGACTGTGGTTAGAATTCGCCTGTGCGTTACAACGTCTCGCCTGCCTGCTTCCGCAGCGCCGTCAGCGCGTTCGTGGGTGTGCTGCTCCTGGTCGGCGCGCTCGACGTCGCCGCCAGGGACACGTCGCAGACCGCGCTCGCCATGTCGGCGCTGCCGGCGGAGGCGCGCGCAACCCTCGCGCGCATTCGCGCTGGCGGGCCGTTTCCCTACGAGCGCGACGGCGTCGTGTTCGGCAACCGCGAGCGCATCCTGCCGCCGAAGCCCGCGCGGCTACTACCGCGAATACACCGTGCCCGACGCCCGGGCGTGCGCGGTCGCGGCGCGCGGCGCATCGTCTGCGGCGGTCATGCTGCGGCCCTTTCCGAGTGCTACTATTCCGATGACCACTATCAGTCGTTCCGGAAGATCCAGCCATGAAGCCTCCCGATCTCGCGGTCGCGGCCGACGCCGGTGTGCACGAATGGTCGGGTGCGCACGACGCGCTCAAGCCCGCGGCGGCGGCGGCCAAGCTCAAATATCGGGTCATCGATCTGCACGGCGTCGGCGGCAAAAGCGAGCTGATGGCGGCGCTCGGCAAAGGACTCCAGCTGCCGCCGCATTTCGGCAACAACTGGGACGCGCTCGCCGACTGCCTCGAGGACAGCGACTGGCTGGGCGATCACGGCATGGTCGTCGTGTTGCGCCACGCCGCCGGCTATCACAAGGCCTACCCGGTCGACTGGGAGACGCTGCGAGGACACGCTCTCCGAAGCGGCGGAATACTGGCAGGAACGGCACAAGCCGTTCTGGGTCTTTGTCGCTTGAGCGGCGGGTGGGTTGGCGTACAAGATTCCGATCTCGACGCTGGTGCTCGTGCATACCCCGGATCTGCGCGTGCTGCTGCTCGAGCGGGCCGACTATCCGGGCTACTGGCAATCGGTGACAGGCAGCCAGGAAGCCGGCGAGACGCTGCTGCAAACGGCGACGCGCGAACTCGCCGAGGAAACCGGGCATCGACGCGGCCGCGTACGGCGGTGTTGTCGACTGGCAGATCAGCAACGAGTACGCGATCTTTCCGCGCTGGCGGCACCGCTATCCGGCCGGCACGACGCACAACACCGAGCATGTTTTCTCGCTGCAGGTTCCCGGAGCCGATCGCGGTGCGCCTCGCCCCGCGAGGAACACCTGTCGTACCTCTGGCTGCCGTGGGCCGAAGCCGCGCCAAAATGCTTTTCCTGGTCGAACCGGCAGGCGATCGAGGAGCTGCCGCGGCGGGTCGCGTCCACAAGGAGCCCAGCATGATTTCCATTCGCCTCACCCGGGCGCCGGCGCGCCGTGCGCGCCGGCTCGTCGCGACGGCCGCTCTGCGCCGCTGCGAGCGCCACCGCGCAGGTACCGGCGCCGTCACCGCCCACCGTCACCGTGACCGCGTCGGCGACGGCGACGGTCAACAACGATCGACTGCAGGCGTGGCTGCGCGCCGAGGCCGAGAACGCGAGCGCGACGCGCCGCCGCGAGCCAGGTCAACGCGACCATCGCCAAGGCGCTCGCGACCGCCAAGGACTTCCCGTCGATCAAGGTCGCGACGACCGGCTATTCGACGCAACAGGTCAGCGACAAGGCCAAGGCGACGCGCTGGCACGTCACGCAGTCGCTCGCGCTCGACGCCGGCGATTTCACCGCCGCGGCCGCGCTGATCTCGCGGCTGCAGGACGACAACGGCCTGCTGCTGTCCGGCATGGGCTTTTCGCTGGCCGAAAGCACGCGGCGCAAGGCCGAAGACAGCGTAACGCAGCAGGCGATCAAGACCTGGCAGGCGCGCGCGCAGCAGGCGGCGCAGGGACTGGGATTCTCAGCCTGGAAACCCGGGCACGTGACGGTGCAGACCGCGCGACGGCGGCCGCGTCTACCCGATGGCGCGCGCACTGGCGGCGCGGGCTCGCCGGGCGGCGCCCCGGTCGCGATGGAGGCCGGGACGACCGATGTGACCGTCACCGTAAGCGGCGACGCGGTATTGCAGTGAAGCCGAGCCTTCAGTCCGTCGGCCCGATCATCCGCTCCGGCCGCACCCACTCGTCGAACTGCTCTTCGGTGACGTAGCCCAGCGCCAGCGCGGCGTCCTTGAGCGTGGTCGCCTCGCGATGCGCCTTCTTCGCGATCTCCGCCGCCTTGTCGTAGCCGATGTGCGGATTGAGCGCGGTGACCAGCATCAGCGAGCGCGCCACCAGCTCGGCGATCCGCTCGCGGTTGGGCTCGATGCCGCGCGCGCAATGCTCGTCGAAGCTCGCCATCCCGTCGGCGAGCAGCCGGATGCTCTGCAGCACGTTGTGGATGATCAGCGGCCGGTAGACATTGAGCTCGAAGTTGCCCGACGCGCCGCCGAAATTGACCGCGACGTCGTTGCCCATGACCTGCGCCGCAGAGCATGGTCAGCGCCTCGCACTGCGTCGGATTCACCTTGCCCGGCATGATCGAGCTGCCCGGCTCGTTCTCCGGAATCGTGATCTCGCCCAGGCCCGAGCGCGGGCCGCTCGCGAGCCAGCGCACGTCGTTGGCGATCTTGACGAGCGCCGCGGCGAGCGTCTTCAGCGCGCCGTGCAGGCTGACCAGCGCGTCGGCTGCGGCCATCGCCTCGAACTTGTTGGGCGCGCTGACGAACGGCAAGTGCGGTGTAGGCGGCGATTTCCGCGGCGACGCGCGCGCCGAACTCGGGATGCGTGTTGAGCCCGGTGCCCACGGCGGTGCCGCCCAGCGCCAGCTCGAACACGTGCGGCAGCGCCGCCGCGATGTGCGCGCGCGCGTGGCCGAGCTGCGCCGCGTAGCCGGAGAATTCCTGCCCCAGCGTCAGCGGCGTCGCATCCTGCAGGTGCGTGCGCCCGATCTTGACGATGTCGGCGAACGCGGCGGCCTTTGCCGCCAGCGTCGCCTGCGAGCGCGTCGAGCGACGGCAGCAGGGCACGCGACACGGTTTCCGCAGCCGCCACGTTCATCGCCGTCGGAAAGACGTCGTTCGACGACTGGCCGCGATTGACGTCGTCGTTGGGATGCACCAGCCGGCCCTCGCCGCGCGCGCCACCCAGCAGTTCCGACGCGCGATTGGCCAGCACCTCGTTGACGTTCATGTTGGTCTGCGTGCCCGAGCCGGTCTGCCAGACCGCGAGCGGAAATTCTCCGTCGTGCCCGCCCGCGAGCGCCTCGTCGGCGGCGGCGATGATCGCGTCGGCCTTTCTTCGCGTCGAGCGTGCCGAGCGCGACGTTGACCCGCGCGGCACTGCGCTTGACGATCAACAGCGCGCGGATCAGCGCCGCGGGCATCTTCTCGCTCGAGATGCGGAAATGCTCGAGCGAGCGCTGCGTCTGCGCGCCCCACAGCCGGTCGGCGGGAACGGCGATCGGGCCGAAAGTGTCGCGCTCGATGCGCGTTGGCGATGCAGTCATCGTGGCCTCCGAATGCAAGGAGGGGGCACGTGGCCCCCTCCAGGTTTCGTTCCGCGATTGCGGCAGCGCTCAGGCGGTCGGGGTCGCCGGCGCTTCCGCCGGCGCGGCTGCCGGAGCAGCCGCCTTCTGCGCTTCGTCTTCCGCGGCGGCCTTCATCGACAGCCGCACGCGGCCCTTCTCGTCCGCTTCGAGCACCTTGACGCGCACGTGCTGGCCTTCCTTCAGGTAATCGGACACCTGGTTGACGCGCTCCTTGGCGATCTGCGAGATGTGCAGCAGCCCGTCGCTTGCCGGGCAGGATCTGCACGATCGCGCCGAAATCGAGCAGCCGGATCACCTGGCCTTCGTAGATCCTGCCGACTTCGACGTCGGCCGTGATTTCCTCGATGCGCTTGCGCGCCGCGTTGCACGCGTCGGCGTTCACCGAGGCGATGGTGACCGAGCCGTCGTCCTGGATGTCGATGGTCGTGCCGGTCTCCTCGGTCAGCGCGCGGATCACCGCGCCGCCCTTGCCGATGACGTCGCGGATCTTCTCCGGATTGATCTTGAAGGTCATCATCCGCGGCGCGATGCTGCGAGATTTCCTCGCGCGCGTGCGGCAGCGCCTGCTGCATCAGCTGCAGGATGTGCATGCGGCCCTCGCGCGCCTGCGACAGCGCGACCGCCATGATCTCCTTGGTGATGCCCTGGATCTTGATATCCATCTGCAGCGCCGTGACGCCGCGGTCGGTGCCCGCGACCTTGAAGTCCATGTCGCCGAGGTGATCCTCGTCGCCGAGGATGTCGGTGAGCACGGCGAAGCGGTTGCCTTCCTTGATCAGGCCCATCGCGATGCCCGCGACGTGCGCCTTGGTCGGCACGCCGGCGTCCATCAGCGCGAGGCTCGCGCCGCAGACCGACGCCATCGACGACGAGCCGTTGGACTCGGTGATTTCCGACACGACGCGCATCGAGTAGGCGAATTCCTCGCCGGTCGGCAGCACCGCGATCAGCGCGCGCTTGGCGAGCCGGCCGTGGCCGATTTCGCGGCGCTTCGGCGAGCCGACGCGGCCGGTTTCGCCGGTCGCGTACGGCGGCATGTTGTAGTGGAACATGAAGCGCTCGCGGTACTCGCCCATCAGCGCGTCGATGATCTGCTCGTCGCGCGCGGTGCCCAGCGTCGCCACGACCATGCGCCTGCGTCTCGCCGCGGGTGAACAGCGCCGAGCCGTGCGTGCGCGGCAGCACGCCGGTGCGGATCGATGATCGGGCGCACGGTGCGCGTGTCGCGGCCGTCGATGCGCGGCTCGCCGGAGAGGATCTGGTTGCGGACGATCTTCGACTTCGATGTCGAACAGCAGATTGTTGACGTGGTTCTTCGCGTCGGCGTCGGCGTCCGGCGGCGAGGCATTCGGCCTCGACCTTGGCGGCGATCTCGTTCAGGCGCTGCTGGCGCGCCTGCTTCTGGCGCAGCGCGTACGCCGCGCGCAGATCGGCTTCGGCGGCGGCGGTCGACCTTGGCGATCAGCGCTTCGTCCTTCGCCGGCGGCTGCCAGTCCCACAGCGGCTTGCCGGCTTCCTCGACCAGCTGGTGGATCAGCTCGATCGACCGCCTGCTGCTGCTGGTGGCCGTAGACGACCGCGCCGAGCATCACTTCCTCGGGCAGCTCCTTCGCTTCCGATTCGACCATCAGCACGGCCGCCTCGGTGCCGGCGACGACGAGGTCGAGCTTCGAGGTCGTGAGCTCGGTCTTGGTCGGATTGAGCACGTATTGGCCGTCGATGTAGCCGACGCGCGCCGCGCCGATCGGGCCGTTGAACGGAATGCCGGACAGCGCGAGCGCCGCCGAGGCGCCGATCATCGCCGGAATATCGGGATCGATCTCGGGATCGACCGACATCACCGTCGCGATGACCTGCACTTCGTTGTAGAAACCGTCCGGGAACAGCGGCCGGATCGGGCGGTCGATCAGGCGCGAGGTGAGCGTCTCCTTTTCCGAGGGCCGGCCTTCGCGCTTGAAAAAGCCGCCGGGAATGCGTGCCGGCGGCGTAGGTTTTTTCCTGATAGTCGACGGTCAGCGGAAAGAAATCCTGGCCGGGTTTCGCCTGCTTGGCGGCGACGACGGTGACCAGCACGACGGTGTCGTCGAGGCTGCGCCAGTACCGCGCCGCCCGCCTGGCGGGCGATTTCGCCGGTCTCCAGCGTCAGCGTGTGCTTGCCGTACGGCAGCGATTTCTTGATGGTGTTTTGCACGGTGATCCTCGGGATGCGAATGCGGCAATGGCCGCGTTCAGAAACGCGGCCATTGCCGGTTGATCAAATGGGATTCGGCGCAGACTCCGGTCATGGGTAATCGCGAACGCCGCGGCGGGCGCGCTGCCAACACGAGCGTTACTTGCGCAGGCCCAGTTTCTCGATGAGCGCGCGGTAGCTGTCGCTGTTGCGCGTCTTGAGGTAGTCGAGCAGCTTGCGCCGGCGCGAGACCATGCGCAGCAAGCCGCGCCGCGAATGATGATCCTTGACGTTGACCTTGAAATGGTCGTTGAGGCCGTTGATGCGCGCGGTCAGCAGCGCGATCTGCACCTCCGGCGAGCCGGTGTCACCCTTGACGCGCTGGTGTTCGGCGATGACCTTGGCCTTTTCCTGAAGCGTAACTGCCATTAGCTTGCTCCAAACCTTCGCGAAAGAGCGCGATTGTACCTCGAAAAATGCTTAGGATTCAAGCGAGTTACAGTCGCGGCTACGCGCCGTCGCAGGCGAATGCCGTTGTCGGCACTCTCGGATGGCTGCCAGCGCGGCGCCAGCTGTCGGCAGCTGCGCCAGTCTCATGCGCGGCCGCGCGATCCCGCAGGGGCCTGCGCGACCAAGCGGCGCGCGCGCAGCACGCCGCCGGCAACGGTGGCGACCCCGGCAAAGATTCCGCCCGCGTAGACGCGCACGATGCCGTCGCCCAACTCCGCCCGCGCCACCGGCTGGCCGTGCGCGAGCCGGGTCGCGTCGCGAGCATCGAGATCGAGGCGGGCCAATGCCGACACGCAGCGCATCCACCGGCAGCAGGATCGCGTCGCGCTCCACCGCCGGTCGCTGCTGCAGCTCATCGAGCGTATGCGCGTCGGCAAGCGTGAACCTGCCGGTCGCGGTGCGCGCCAACGCGGCCAGATGCGCGCCGCAGCCGAGCGCCGCGCCGATGTCTTCAGCGAGCGCGCGGATGTAGGTGCCCTTGCCGCAGTGCACGCGCAGCCGCATATCGGGCGCGCGCCAATCCAGCAGGGCAAGTCCATGGATCTCGACCGCGCGCGGATGACGGGCGATCTCCACGCCCTGGCGCGCGTACTCGTAGTATTTGCGCCCGTCGCGCTTGAGCGCGGCATGGCGCGGCGGCACCTGCGCGATGCGGCCCACAAAGCGCGGCAGCACCGCCTCGATGTCATCCCGGGACGCGCCCACCGGGTGCGTGGCGACGATCTCGCCCTCGGCGTCGCCGGTGGTCGTCGACACGCCGAGGCGCAGCACCGCGTCGTAGGTCTTGTCCGCATCGAGCAGCACTGCGCGAACTTGGTCGCATCGCCGAAGCAAATCGGCAACAGCCCGGTCGCCAGCGGATCCAGCGTGCCGGTATGGCCCGCCTTGTCGGCCTGATAGATGCGCTTCGCGTGCTGCAGCGCGGCGTTGGACGACAGCCCCCGGGCTTGTCGAGCAGCAGCACGCCGTCAATGCGGCGTGTCGGCGGGCGCGCGCGCCGCAGCGCGGTCATTTCACGAGGAATGCTTGCGATCATCGGCGATCGCGTCGTCGATCAGCTTCGACAGGCGCATGCCCGACTCGATCGAATCGTCATAGGCGAAATGCAGCTGCGGTACGGTGTACAGGTCAAGCCGGTGCGACAGCTCGCTGCGCAGAAAACCCGCGCTGTGCTGCAGCGCGACCACCACCGCGGCCGCCTGCTCGGCACCGCCGAGGTGGGTGACGAACATCTTCGCGTGCGACAAGTCCGGCGAGACTTCGACCGCGGTCACGGTCACCATGCCGATGCGCGGATCCTTGACCTGCAGGCGCAGGATGTCCGCGAGTTCGCGCTGGATCTGGTCGCCGACGCGTTGGGCGCGTTGCGAATGTCGTTTCATGGCTCTGCCTTGCCGTGCACCGCGAGGGCCGCGCCGCGTTGCCGTGGCGGTCGTTGCGAACCGCTCCGCACCGACCGCCGCGACCTTAAGGTCGCGGGCCGGATGCGTTCGTCCCTACAGCGTCCGCGAGACCTCGACGATTTCGTAGACCTCGAGCTGATCGCCCTTCTCGATGTCGTTGTAGTTCTTCACCGACAAGACCGCACTCGAAACCCGCCTTCACCTCCCGCACGTCGTCCTTGAAGCGCTTGAGCGAATCGAGCTCGCCGTCGTGGATCACCACGTTGTCGCGCAGCAGGCGCACTTTGCGCGCCGCGACGGATCAAGCCCTCGAGCACGTAGCAACCGGCGACCGTGCCGACCTTGGAGATCCTGTAGACCTCGCGCACCTCGACCAGCCCCAGCTGGCTCTCCTTCTTCTCCGGCGCGAGCATGCCGGACAGCGCCGCCTTCACCTCGTCGACCGCCTCGTAGATGATGTTGTAGTAGCGGATATCGACGCCGTGTGCTCGGCCAGCTTGCGCGCCGCCACGTCGGCGCGGACGTTGAAGCCGATGATGACCGCCTTCGAGGCCAGCGCCAGATTGATGTCGGACTCGGTGATGCCGCCTACGGCGGCGTGCACGATGTTGACCTTGACCTCGTCGGTCGAGAGCTTGGAGAGCGCCTGCGCCAGCGCCTCGTAGCTGCCCTGCACGTCGGCCTTGACGATCAGCGGCAGCGTCTTGACCTCGTCCTCGCGCCATTCGGTCGAACATGTTCTCGAGCTTCGCCGCCTGCTGCTTGGCGAGCTTCACGTCGCGGAACTTGCCCTGGCGGAACAGCGCGATTTCGCGCGCCTTGCGCTCGTCGCCCAGCACCATGACCTCCTCCCCGGCGAGCGGGCACGTCGGACAGGCCCTGGATCTCGACCGGAATCGCCGGCCCGGCGTCGTGCACCGCCTTGCCGGTCTCGTCGGTCATCGCGCGCACCCGCCCGAACACCGCGCCGGCGAGGACGATGTCGCCACGCTTCAGCGTGCCCGACTGCACCAGCACGGTCGCGACCGGGCCTTTGCCCTTGTCCAGACGCGACTCGATCACGATGCCCTTCGCCGGCGCATCCTCGGGCGCCTTCAGCTCGAGCACTTCGGCCTGCAGCAGCATCGCGTCGAGCAGGTTGTCGATGCCCTCGCCGGTCTTGGCGGAAACCTGGACGAACTGCGCCTCGCCGCCGTATTCCTCCGGCAGCACGCCCTCGGCGACCAGTTCCTGCTTGACGCGCTCGGGATTGGCTTCCGGCTTGTCGATCTTGTTGATCGCGACGACGATGCGGCACGTTCGCCGGCCTTGGCGTGCGCGATCGCCTCCTTGGTCTGCGGCATCACGCCGTCGTCGGCCGCCACGACCAGAACCACGATGTCGGTAACCTTCGCGCCGCGCGCGCGCATCGCCGTGAACGCCTCGTGGCCGGGCGTATCGAGGAAAGTGATGACGCCCTTGGCCGTCTCGACGTGATACGCGCCGATATGCTGCGTGATGCCGCCGGCCTCGCCGCTGGCGACGCGCGTGCGGCGGATGTAAGTCGAGCAGCGAGGTCTTGCCGTGGTCGACGTGGCCCATCACGGTGACCACCGGCGGCGCGCGGCAGCAGCTTCGGCAGTCGAGGCCTGCGCCGATTCGGCGAGCATCGCATCCGGATCGTCGAGCTTCGCCGCGATCGCCTTGTGCCCCATCTCCTCGACGACGATCATCGCCGTTTCCTGATCGAGCACCTGGTTGATCGTGACCATCGTGCCCATCTTCATCATCGTCTTGATGACTTCGGCGGCCTTGACCGACATCTTGTGCGCGAGATCGGCGACGGTGATCGTCTCCGGGACCGAGATTTCGCGGATGACCGGTTCCGGCGCGGCAAGCTGCGCCGCGTCGCCTGCTCCTCGCCCTCCTCGTGACGGTGCTTGCCCGTCTTGGGCTGCTTCCACGACGTCGCGGCGGCGCCGCCGGAGACGTCGCCGCGCAGCTTGAGCGCGCGGCGCCGCGCCGCCTCTTCCTGGAACGCGGTCGCGGACGGCTTGCGCGACGGCTTGTCCTTCTTGGCGCCGGGCTTGGCCGCCGGCTTGTGCAGCGTGCCCTCGGTCTTGGCGGCGGGCTTCGCTTCGGCGACCGGCGCCGCGGGGGCGGCCCGTTCGCCTTGGCAGCCGCCGCTTCCGCGACCTTGGCCGCGGCTTCCTCGGCTTCCTTCTCCTTCTTGGTCTTGCGCTTAGCCGCCTGCTCCTGCTTCTTCTGCACTTCCTCCTGCTGCTTGGCGATAAGCGCCTGCGCCTTGCGGGCCTCTTCTTCGCGCGCCGCGACTTCCGCGGCTGACACCACCGGCTGCGCCGCCACCGTCTCTTCCGGCGCGGGCGCGGCTTCGGCGCCGTCGCGCTTGACGAAGACGCGCTTCTTGCGCACCTCGACCTGGATCGTCCGCGCGCGGCCGGTGCTGTCGGCCGCCTTGATCTCGGAGGTCTGCTTGCGGGTGAGCGTGATCTTCTTCTTCTGCTCCTGGCCGCCATGCTGCTTGCGCAGGTAGTCGAGCAGACGCGTCTTGTCCTGCTCGGAGAGCTTGTCGCCTTCCTTCTTGCCGGCGACGCCCGCCTTGGCCGAGCTGCTCGAGCAGCACCCCCGAGGGCATCTTCAGTTCGGTCGCGAATTGTTCGATGGTCGTGTGCGCCATGATCTTTCTCCAGCCTTCGTCCAGTGCCAGCCTGCGCGGACTCCGGCTGCCGCCCTTACGGGCTCTGTTCCGCGTGGCTCGGCTCGGCGTTCTCGAACCAGTGCGCGCGCGCCTTCATGATCAGGTCCTGCGCCCGCTCCGCAGCGATCCCGGTCAGCTCGGTCAGTTCGTCGACCGCGAGATCGGCCAGCGCATCGCGATTGGTGATGCCCTTCTCGGCCAGCAATCCCGCCGTTTCCGTGTCCATGCCTTCGAGGTTCAGCAGGTCCTCCGACACGTGCTCGACACTCTCTTCGCGCACGATCGCCTCGGTCAGCAGCGCATTGCGCGCGCGGCTGCGGAGCTCGTTGACCGTTTCCTCGTCGAACGATTCGATCTCCAGCATTTCGTTGAGCGGAACGTAGGCGATTTCCTCGAGCGTGGAAAAGCCCTCCTGGATCAGGATGTCCGCGACTTCCTGGTCGACGTCGAGCTTTTCGATGAACAGCGCGCGGATCTTGTCGCTCTCGGCCTGATGCTTCTGCTGCGACTCCTCGACGCCCATGAGGTTGATCTCCCAGCCGGTCAGCTCCGAGGCAAGGCGCACGTTCTGGCCGCTGCGGCCGATCGCCATCGCCAGATTCTCCTCGTCGACCACGACGTCCATCGCGTGCTTCTCCTCGTCGACGACGATGCTCGAGATCTCCGCCGGCGACAGGGCGTTGATGACGAACTTGGCCGGGTCCTCGGAGTACAGGACGATGTCGACGCGCTCGCCGGCGAGCTCGTTGGTGACCGCGGTGACGCGCGAGCCGCGCATGCCGATGCAGGTGCCCTGCGGGTCGAGGCGCGGATCGTTCGACTTGACCGCGATCTTGGCGCGCACGCCTGGATCGCGGGCCGCGGCCTTGATCTCGATCAGGCCTTCCTCGATCTCCGGGACCTCGAGCTCGAACAGCCGCACCAGGAACTCCGGGACGATGCGCGACAGCACCAGCTGCGGCCCGCGGGCCTGCGGCTCGATCTTGGTCACGTAGGCGCGAACGCGATCGCCGACGCGCAGGTTCTCCTTAGGAATCAGCTGGTCGCGGGGAATCATTCCCTCGATGCGGCCCGACTCGACGATGGCGCTGCCGCGCTCGATTCGCTTGACGGTGCCGGTGAGCAGGTTGTCCTGGCGCTCGAGAAAGTCGTTGAGGATCTGCTCGCGCTCGGCGTCGCGGATCTTCTGCAGGATCACCTGCTTCGCCGCCTGCGCGCCGATGCGGCCGAATTCGACCGGCTCGAGCGGCTCCTCGACGACGTCTCCGAGCTTCGAGCTCGGGATCGCGCTCGGCGGCGTCGGTGATCGCAATCTGATGCGCCGGCTCCTCGTGCTCCTCGTCGGGCACGACCGTCCAGCGGCGGAACGACTCGTAGTCGCCGGTCTCGCGGTCGATCGACACGCGCGCGTCGATGTTGTCGGCGTATTTCTTCTTGGTCGCCGACGCCAGCGCGGCCTCGAGCGCCGAGAAGACGATCTCCTTGGGCACGTTCTTCTCGCGCGCCAGCGCGTCGACGAGCAGCAGCAGTTCGCGGTTCATCGTGAGTTTCTCCACTCAATCTTGGGTACCAGGCGCGCCTTGTCAATGTTGGCGAGCGGAATCGCATGCGTCCCCTCGGCGGTCTCGATGCGCACCACGCCGGCCGCAGCGCCGCGCAGGACGCCCTTGATGCGGCGCGCGTTGCCGATCGGCTCGTGCAACCGGAGCTGCGCCTCCTGCCCGTCGAAGCGGGCGAAATCCGCTTCCCGCTTCAGGCGCCGGTCGAGGCCCGGCGACGAGACCTCGAGCCGGTCGTAGGCGACATTCTCGACGGCGAACAGATGCGTCAGGTGACTGCTCACCTGGGCGCAATCCTCGACATCGATCCCGCCCGGCTTGTCGATGAAAATGCGCACGAGCCGCCCCCCGGCCGAAACCTCGCAGTCGACCAGTTCGTAACCCATAGGAGGCAGCGTACGCTCCAACAATTCGTTCAGCTTCACCGGCACCGGCATTGTCTTGAAAATCGAAAAGAGCAAAAAAAAATGGGCTGTCGAGCCCATTTCTCTTACTTATCGCCTGCTATCTTACCAGAAATCGGGGGCTACTTGAAGGGGCGAATTGCCCTCGCGGGACTCCCCGGGGACCCCGGCCGCCACGGGGCGGCAAGTCGGGGTCTCCAAGGACCTTGGCCGGCCGCCCGTGTGCCTCCGGCCGCCCTGCCATCGTGGCTTGGCGGCGGCGCCTTCCCCAGGCCGATTCCCAAGCGCCGTATCCATCCGCGTTTCGGCTCCGGCCCCCACCTCGGAGGTCAGGTCAGCTTGCCTTCAAATCGAGGGACATGAAGAGGCTGTTAGGGTCGGGCCGATAGCCGGCGAATGGCGGGCACTCCACGAAGCCGTGGCGCCGGTAGAGCGCGTGCGCCGGTCGGAAGTATTCCCAGGAGCCCGTCTCGAGGCTCAGTCGCGCCATGCCGCCGGCGCGAGCGGCGGCAATGATGTGTCGCAGCATGGCGCTTGCCGCTCCCCTGCGGCGCATGGCCTGGGTGGTGTGCATCGACTTGACCTCGCCGTGGTCGGCCGAGAGCCGCTTAAGCGCGCCCATCCCCACGAGCGTGGCATCGTCCCAGATCGTCCAGAAGCTGACGTTGGGCGCCTGCAGCCCCGCCAGGTCCAGGGCATGCGCGCTGCCGGGCACGGTTTGCGCCGCGGCGCTGGTCCGATGGGTCTGGAGGAGATCGACTACCCGCGGGTCGCTGCAGTCGCCCTCGGAGATGTGCATCATGACGGGACGACCGAGTCTTAGAAGGCGACGTTGTCCTTGCCCTTGAGCTCGAGCATCCGCCGCGCCTCGCTCGGCGTGGCGATCTCGAGCGAGAGCTCATTCAGTATGGTGCGGATCTTGGTCACCTGTTCCGCGTTGCTCTTGGCGAGCTGGCCTTTTTGGAGGTGGACGCTGTCCTCCAGCCCGACGCGGCAATGCCCGCCCATGATCGCGCCCATCGTGATCAAGCCCATCTGATGGCGGCCGGCGCCCAGAATCGACCAATGGTATTGCTCGCCGAACAGATGATCGGCGATGCGCCGCATGTGCAGCAGATTCTCAGCCTCCGGCCCGATGCCGCCGAAGATCCCGTAAATGGTCTGGATCAGCATGGGCGGCTTGACCAGCCCGCGGTCGACGAAGTGCGCGAGGTTGTACAAGTGCCCGACGTCGTAGCACTCGAACTCGAACTTGGTGCCGCACTCCTCGCCCAGGTGCTTGAGCGAAAACTCGATGTCCTTGTACGTGTTGCGGAAGATGAAGTCGCGCGTGGCCTCGAGGTATTGCGGCTCCCAGTCGAACTTCCACTGCGGATATTTCGAGACCAGCTGGAACAGGCCGAAGTTCATCGAGCCCATGTTGAGCGAGCACATCTCCGGCTTGGCCGCCAAGGGCGCTTCGAGCCGCTGCTGCACGGTCATGTTGTGGCCGCCGCCGGTGGTGATGTTGATCACCGCGTCCGTCTCGGCCTTGATCGCCGGCAGGAACTGCATGAACACCTTCGGATCGGGCGTCGGCCGGCCGTCCTTGGGGTCGCGCGCGTGCAGGTGGATGATCGCTGCGCCGGCACGCCACGCGCCGATCGCCCCGGCCGCGATCTCGGCGGGCGTGATCGGCAGGTAAGGCGTCATGGTCGGCGTGTGGATCGCGCCGGTGACGGCGCAGGTGATGATGACTTTGTCGCGTGGGGCCGCCATGGTCTGCTCCTCAATCTTCGTCGCGTGATCGCACACCGGCAGGCGACGCGCTGCATCAGACCAGCGACTCGACGTTGCCGCACACCGACAATGCCTGCCCCGAGATGTTGCGGCCCGCATCGGTGGCCAGGAACAGAGCCATGTTCGCGATGTCGGCGGGGTTCACCGTCCGGCGCAGCGAAACCTTGGACAGCAATTGCCGCTTGTACTCTTCGAAGCCCACGCCGAGCGCCTTGGCCTTGGCGGTGATCACGCGCTCGATGCGCTCGCCTTCGACGATGCCCGGCTGGATCGCGTTGACGCGGATGTTATCCGGACCGAGCTCCATCGCCAGGCTCTTGGTGAAGCCCACGACCGCCCATTTGGCGGCCGCATACGGCGTACGCAGGGGATAGCCGAGTCGGCCGGCCACCGACGACAGATTGACGATGCTCCCGCCGCCCGCGGCCTTGAGTAGCGGCACCGCACGGCGGGTGCAATAGAACATTCCATTCAGATCGACGGCGATGGTGCGATCCCAGTCGGCAATGTCGATGGCCTCGACCGGCGCGGTCGGGCCGGAGATACCGGCGTTGTTGATCAGCACGTCGAGCCCGCCCAGGAACGCCGTCGCCGCGTCGAACAGCGCGTCGACCTGCCGTGGATCCGCGACATCCGCGAGGCAGCCGCCGAGCCCCGGCTGCGCGGCGCGAAAGGCGTCGAGTGCGGCCCGGTCGACGTCGCAGATGAATACCTTGGCGCCGGCGCCGGCGAAGGCTTCCGCAAACGCCTTGCCGATGCCGGCAGCGCCGGCGGTCACGAGTACGCGCATCCCTTGGGCTGAGCGGTTCATATACGTTGGGCGTTTGCTTCCGAAAATCGAGATAAGGACGCGTCCAGGGGGCGCACCCGCAGTGTGCGGTCAAGCTATCCGGCGCGCAACATCTCGATCACCGGCCCGGTGTCTGGGCGCAAGCCGCGCCATAAGAAGAACGATTCCGCCGCCTGCGTGACTAGCATGCCCAAGCCGTCTGCGAGCTGCGCCGCGCCGTGGTCGCGCGCGTGAACGAGAAATCGCGTCGGCTCCTTGGCGTATACCATGTCATAAGCCAGCGACCCGGGCGTGAATACGCAAGGCGGAAGCGGCGGCAGCTCGCCGGTGAGGCTCGTCGAGGTCGCGTTGATGACCAAGTCGAACTGTCGCCCGGCGAGACGGGCGTAGCCGCCGCCGTCCACCGGCCCGGCGCCGGCGAACCAGCGTTCGAGCAAGCGCGCTTTCTCAACGGTGCGGTTGGCGATGGTGATCGACGCGGGCTGTTCGCGCAGAAGCGGCAGCACGATGCCGCGCGCTGCGCCGCCCGCACCCAAAATCAACACGCGCTTGCCGCGGACCGCGAAGCCGAGCCGATCCTGGATATCCCAGACCAGCCCGGCACCGTCGGTGTTGTCGCCGAGGATGGTCGCGCCTTCGAACTTGAGCGTATTAACGGCGCCCGCGTGCTCGGCACGCTCGGTGCGTTCGGTCGAGAGCGCGAACGCCTCGAGCTTGAAGGGAACCGTCACGTTCAAGCCCTTGCCGCCGGCTGCGCGAAATGCCCCGATGGCGGCGACGAAACCATCACGCGGCGCGAGGATTGCGTCGTAACGGAGGTCCTGTTCGAGCTGGCGCGCGAACGCGGCGTGGATTTGCGGCGACTTTGACTGCGCAATCGGGTTGCCGATCACGGCGTAACGATCGGTCATCGGCGCCGGCGCTACGCTTTCCGGCTGTTCTCCGCGAGCAGCTTGACCGCAGTCAGCGCATCTCGATCCCCGCCGGTACGCCGCAAATGCTCCATGTCGGGCACGGGCAGCGCGCGCCGCAGCACTGTCTCGACGAGCCACTCGGCGGCACACCGCGCCCGATTGACGACGGTCTCCGGGGGCATCTGCTGATAGTCGTCATTGTAGACATCGAAACTGTAATTGCCGTCATAGCCGATCGAGTCGAGCTTCCTGACGAACGCCGCGAGGTCCTCGCTGTGGGCGCCTTCGCCAGGGAAAACCCGAAAATGCGTTGCGGTCGCCGCCTGCTCCCTCACCGATTGAATCGTCGGCCACATGTAGTCGGAGAGCTGGACCACAAAGATATGTTCCGGATCGAGCGCATCGAGATCGATGAGCGGTATCCTTGCGGCAAGGATGTCGAAGGCGTCGATGGCAAGTCCCAGGTTCGGGCAATCGGCGCGGAAGACGAGTTCGCCCGCCGCAGCGAAATCCTTGACGGTCCGGCTCCAGGAAACGCCCTTGAAGGCGATGCGTATGCCCATGGGGATCGCCAGGACCGCCAGCATGCGCAGGTCACGGATCATCGCATCGGCATTTGCGTCGGCGTGACCCGACGTCGAAGCCTCGACGACGAGGACGCGCCCACCGAGTTCGCTGCAGATCTCGAGCATCGACTTGGCGACATCCACCTTGTACGCACGCAGCCGGCTGTCGCACCCTTCGAAATCGCGCAGCGCTTCCAGCCCGGTCACAGCGAGTCCGCTGTCGCGCACCGCACGAACCCCGGCTGCGGCGCCGGCGGGATGCCCCACGATATCGCTGGCCGAAATCATTATCTGCGAGAAGCCGGCCCGCCGCACCGCGGCGAGCTTGCCGTCCAGTGGACCCGCCAGCGAGGCGGTGTCCATCCCGAAGTCGCCAAAAATCATCGTTGCGCCGCGCGGGTGCCGAGCTCGTCATGCACAAATTCGAACATCACGCTGCCGAGGCAGGGCTTGGTCAGCGCGCCACGGTCGCTCGTGTGAACCTGTTCCGAAGTCAGAAACTCGACGCCACGCTTCTCGAGCGTCGCCACCATTGTCATTACATCCGGCGTTCCGAAGCCGATGCGTTGCAAGTGTTCTTCCGAGAAAGCGTAGCGCGCAGTGTCTTCGGGCTCGATCAACTGCAGAAAGAAGCCGCGACATGGACTCTGGAGCAGCAGTCCCTTGGGCATGATGCCGAAACGCACGTGATCCGGAAGCGGCGTGAAACCGAAGATCTGCGAATAGAACTCCATCCAGTCGGCGGTCCGGTCGGCGCCAACGTACTGAACGATGCCGAAAAAATGCAGGCCGCCGATCGCTTGAGGGTTCGGTTCGACTGCGGGGATGGCACGGAAGTCGATGTCATAAATCGAGAACTCGTCGTAACGATCGACAAAGTAAATGAGGCTCTCGCCGACGCCGTGAATCGCCGGAATGTTGAGTTCCATCGCCCGCGCGCGCACCGGGATCTCCCACGCCCCCAGATCCAGCGCCCTGCGGAAGGCGGTCTCCGCATCGCGTACGCGAACCGCGAATGCGCTGATGATCGGCGTTTCCACCGGCTGGACCGTCCGGGGAACATCGGCGGGTTGCGAGTTGACGATGATGTTCATCGACCCCTGCCGGTAGAGCTCGACTTCCCGGGACCGGTGCCTCGCGATCGGATGGAACCCCATCTTTTCAAGCACAGCAGCGAGCGCCTGCGGTTTCGATGTGGCGAACTCGACGAATTCGATGCCATCGATGCCGAGAGGGTTGAGGGGTTCAGGGACCGCTTCGCGTCCCAACGCGTCATTCATCGCAGTTCCTCGTCGTCTGTCGCCGGTGGCTGCGCCCGCTTTCGTCCCGGGTGTATTCCCCTCGGCCGCCGCCAGCGACCCATCGCGCGAAACATCGACACCGATTCGCCGCGGCAACATTCGGATCATAGCCTACCCCGCCGCGCCGCGGCTATCGCCGGCAACCCGATCCATCAGGGCAGCAACAGCGAACCGAGCTCCAGGGCGGCCCCGTGCAGCGGCTGGTAGAAGCGCTCCGCCATTTCGCTGCGGTCGACCAGTCGTCCCTGCAGGATGACGTTGATCCCGGCGACGTAATTCCGCCCGCGTCGCGGACGGGCACCGCGAACGTGCATAGGCGCGGCTCCATCATCTGGCTTGCGAACGCGAATCCCGATTCACGAACTGCCGCCAGCAACGGGAGCAGCTTCTCGGCGCAGTTAACGCGTGTGCTCGGTGTAGCGGATGGAACTTCGCCCGCGCCAGGTACTCGTTCAACTCGCCTTGCGGCAGATGAGCGAGCATGACGTGCCCGATCGATGTGCAGTAGGCGGGAAGGCGGCGGCCGACATTGAGCGTCGGCGACATGATGCGCGACGACGACGAGCGCGCGAGATACACGATCTCGTCGCCGTCCAGCATTGCCAGCGAGCACGCTTCGCGCAGCGACTCCCCGAGACGATCGAGGATGGGCTGGGCGAGCACGGCGAGCGGCGACGCCGAAAGATAGGCGTGGCTGAACGACAGCACGCGCGGCCGCAAGTAGAACCGGCGAGCGTCGTCGGCCGCGACAAAGCCGAGCTTCGACAGCGTGTGCAGGCTCCGCCGCGCGGCGGCCCGCGGAATCCCGGTGCGGTGGCTGACCTGCGCGATCGACATGCGCCGCCTCTTGTCCGACAGCGCGAGCAGCACCGCGAGCCCGCGCGCGAGTGCCGTCACGAAGTCCGGGTCGTTGGCATGGCGTCCGATCGCGTCCACAGTAAGGCGTCGGAAGTGGCTGGCGATCGGCCGGGGCGAAGGCTCATCGCGGTTTGTCGGCTTGCCCGATGCCGTGCAGTGCATCCGCTTGCGCGCACAGCTACCATGCCAGACCTCTGCAATAGGGCATCTCGAAATGGGGTAATCCGGCGACACCACGATTAACGAGCACGTTGGGCGCCCTACGCCCATATGATGCCATAAACGCCCCAATGAGGCTGAACGTATCAGCGGATGACTCGACGCATTAGACCGTAAAGTGGGCGTCTAGGCGCACATTTCGTCGTTATACGCCCTTGACGGTCCGCTTTAGCGCAAGGCTATCGTTGTCGCATCTTGAAGCGCAGTCGCCCGCACGGACACTGCGACGTCGCCGAAAGCGCAGACACGACGAGGAGCACCGCAGATGGCCGCTCACCGAGACCAAGAAGGGCATCACCGAGGAGCAGCAACAGGAGCTCGACGACGTATTCGAGCGCGCGCGCAAGGCGCTCGCGATCATCGAGACCTACGACCAGGCACGCGTCGACCGCCTTTGCCAGGCAGTCGCCTGGGCGGTCGCCAACAAGCAGACGTTCACGCGGCTGGTCGACATGGGCATCGCGGAGAGCGGCCTGGGCGACGCGGTGAGCCGCATGGGCAAGCGGATGAAGATCCGCGGCGTGCTGCGCGACGCGCTGCGCCAGAAGAGCGTCGGCATCATCGAGGAGCTGCCGGAAAAGGGCATCGTCAAGTACGGCAAGCCGGCGGGCATCATCGCCTGCATCGTCCCGACGACCAACCCCGACCTCACGCCTGCCGGCAACGCGATCTACGGGATCAAGGCGCGCGACGTCGTCATCTTCTCGCCGCATCCGCGCTCGAAGAAGACGTCGTTCGAGACCGTGCGGCTGATGCGCGAGGCGCTCGAGCGCGAAGGCGCGCCGGCCGACATCCTGCAGTGCCTGACCAAGGTCAACATCCCGATGTCGCAGGCGCTGATGGCGCGCGCCGACCTGATCGTCGCGACCGGCGGCCAGCCGATGGTGCGCGCCGCGTACAGCTCCGGCACGCCGGCCTACGGCGTGGGCGCCGGCAACTCGACGATGATCATCGACGAGACCGCGAACATCGAGGAAGCGGCGCGCAACACGCGCCTGTCCAAGACCTCGGACTTCGGCTCGGGCTGCTCGGCCGACGGCAACCTGATCATCGAGGCGTCGATCTTCGACAAGCTGCTGGCGCAGCTGCAGGCGGAAGGCGGCTACCTCGCCACCGACGCAGGAGAAGGCAGCGCTGCGCCGGTCGATGTGGGACGACGAGCGCCACCGCACGTCGGACACCGTGGCCATCGCGCCGCAGCAGCTCGCGAAGGCCGCCGGCTTCACGATTCCCGCCGACCGCAAGTTCATCATCGTCCACGGCGACGGCATCGGCAAGGAGCACCCGTTCTCCGGCGAGAAGCTGACCACGCTGCTCGCCGTCTACAAGTACAAGGGCTTCGACCAGGCGCTCGACATGATGCGCGCCATCTACGAGGTCGGCGGCAAGGGTCACTCGTGCGGGATCTACTCGTTCGACCAGGACCACATCCACCGGCTGGCGCTGGCGGCGCCGGTGTCCCGGATCATGGTGCGGCAGCCGCAATCGAAGGCCAACGCCGGCGCGTTCAACAACGGCATGCCGATGACCTCGAGCCTCGGCTGCGGCACCTGGGGCGGCAACATCGTCTCCGAGAACGTGCACCTCAAGCACTACATGAACACGACGTGGGTGTCGGTGCCGATCAAGGAAGACAAGCCCTCCGACGAGGAGCTGTTCGGCGCGTTCTACGACCCGGCGCTCGAAGCCGAAGTCGAAATCATCACGACCTGAGCGTCCGGGAGCGCCAGGCCGCGCCCCGCCTCCGACGAGACTCCCATGACGACGAAGACACCCGAAGAACTGCTTGCCGATTGCAGTGCCTGGTGGGACACCGCCATCATCGACATCCACCCGGGCAAGATCGCGATCCGCGGCTACCCGATCGAGGAACTGATCGGCCGCGTGCGGTTCCCCGACATGATCTGGCTGATGCTGCGCGGCGACCTGCCGATCGCGCGGCGCAGTCCGATTTGCTCGAGGCGGCGCTGGTGCCGGGCGTCGACCACGGCCCGCACGCGCCGTCGATCGCGATCGCGCGGATGGCGGTGACCTGCGGGCTGCCGGTCAACGGCGCGATGGCCTCCGCGATCAACGTGCTCGACGACATCCACGGCGGTGCCGGCCAGCAGTGCATGGAGCTCTATCGCGAGATCGACGCGGAAGCCGGTGCAGACTGGCGATCTCGTCGCCGCGGCCGACCACCGTCGATCCAGCGGCCACCGGAACGCAGGCGAGAAGATCGTGCCCGGCTTCGGCCACCGCTTTCATCCGATCGATCCGCGCACCGCGCCGCTGTTCGCGCTCGTCGCCAAGGCCGCAGGCGGCCGGCGTGGTTACCGGCCGCTGGGCGGCAATCGGGCGCGCGGTCGAGGCGGCGCTCAAGGACGATCACGAAGCGCCACATCCCGATGAACATCGACGGCATCACCGCCGTCATCTTCTGCGAGCTTGGCTTCGAGCCGGAGCTCGGCCGGGGCCTGTTCATCCTGTCCCGCTCGGTCGGCATCCTCGCCCATGCCTGGGAGCAGAAGCAGCGCGGCCGCCGCATCATGGGGCCGATGCCGAGGGAGATTCCTTATCGCTACAGCGGACCGGCGCGGCGCGCCGTGCCGCCAACGCCGACGCCTCAAGTCGCATGGCAACGACTGAACGACATCGCGCCGCGGCCGGGCCGCGGGCCGAAGGATCGGAGGAGCATTCCATGAAGGACCTGATTGCGAACCAACTGGTGAAGTACCTCGAGGCGCGCGGCGTCGAGCACATCTTCGGGCTCTGCGGCCACACCAACATCGCGGTGCTCGCGGCGCTGTCGAAGAGCAAGAAGATCAAGTTCGTCAACACGCGGCACGAGCAGATCGCCGCGCATGCGGCCGACGGCTACGCGCGGGCGACCGAAGAAGGCCTCGGTCGTGCTGTCGCACCTGTCGCCGGGACTCACCAACGCGGCGACCGGCGTGGCCAACGCGGCGCTCGACTCGATCCCGATGGTCGTGATCGCCGGCGACGTGCCGACGCACTATTACGGCAAGCACCCGCACCAGGAAGTGAACCTGCACGCCGACGCGTCGCAGTACGAGATCTACCGGCCGTTCGTCAAGCGCGCGTGGCGCGTGGACTCGGCGCACCTCTTTCCCGAGATCATCGAGAAGGCGTTCACGCTGGCCGAGAGTGGACGGCCCGGCCCGGTGCTGGTCGACGTGCCGATGGACATCTTCTCGAAGGAGATCGACGTCGCGCTGTGGAAGCGCGTGCTCGGCGAACGCGAAGTCGCTGCGCAAGCCCTCGCTCGACGACGAGACGGCGGAGGAGATCGTCCGCACGCTGCTCGACGGCGAAGACGCCGCTGCTGTACGTGGGCGGTGGCATCCTGCTGGCCGACGCGGCCGAGGAGATGCGCGAGCTCGCCGAGCACCTGTCGCTGCCGGTCGCGCACACGCTGATGGGCAAGGGCGCGCTGCCCGACGACCATCCGCTGATCCTCGGCATGACCGGCTTCTGGGGCACGAAGTTCATCAACGACAAGTGCAAGGGCGCCGACTGGATTCTCGGGCTCGGCACGCGCTTCTCCGAAGCCGACTGCAGCTCCTGGGAGGACGAGTACACGTTCAACTTCCCGCCGACGAAGCTGATCCACATCGACATCGACCCGGCCGAGATCGGCCGCAACTACCCGGTGGCGATCGGCGCGGTGGCCGACCTCAAGGAAGCGCTGAAGGTGCTCAATCGCGTCGCGCGCAAGCTGGCGCCCAAGGGCGTGCAGCGGCCGAAGCTGGTGGCCGAGATGGCGGCCAACCGCAAGCAGTTCGTCGCCGGCAACAAGAAGGCGATGGAGAGCAACGCCTGGCCGATGCGGCCCGAGCGGATCCTCGCCGACCTGCGCGCCGGCGCTGCCGCGCGACGCGATCCTGTGCACCGACGTGGGCTGGAACAAGAACGGCATGGCCCAGCAGTACCCGATCTACACGCCCGGGCACCGATCTTCACGCCGGGCGGGTACGCGACGATGGGCTTCGGCGCGCCGGCGGCGCTGGGCGCCAAGATGGCGCTGCCCGGACAAGGTGGTGGTGGCGCTGATCGGCGACGGCGGCTTCGGCCAGAACCCGGCGCTGCTGGCCACCGCGTTCGAGGAAGACATCGCGGTGGTCTGGGTGATCATGAACAACCACGCGTTCGGCACGATCGCCGGCCTCGAGAAGGCGCACTACGGGACGACGTTCGGCACGGTGTTCGAGAAGGACGGCAAGACATGGTCGCCCGATTACGCGGCGATCGCCAGGGCCTACGGCATCGATGGCGTTAAGGTCGAATCCGCCGCACGAGTTCAAGCCGGCGCTGGAGAAGGCGATCAAGGCCAAGCGGCCCTGCGTCATCGACGTCTACATGAAGAACGAGCCGGTGCCGACCGCTGGGCACTGGAACATCATGGACATCTACTCGCCCGGCAAGAAGGTGCATCACGCGAGCACCGGCGACTGGTCGCGAGCGGACTGATGCCTCCCTCGACAGGAGGAGCGCGAACCATGACGACACGACTATTCGCTGGCTCACCTCACCGTGCTGTCGCTGACGCCGCCGCAGGTCGTGGAGGTGGCCGCGCGCACCGGGTACCGGTACGTGGGCCTGCGCATGACGCGGGTCACGCCCGACGAACTTTCTACGACCTGGCGCACGACCGGGCGCTGATGAAGGAGACGAAAGCGCGGCTTGCCGACACCGGCATCGAGGTGCACGACGTTGAGCTGTTTCGCATGGACCCGTCTCTGGATGCCGGAGAGTTTCATCCCGGTCCTCGAAGCGACCGCCGAGCTCGGTGCGAAGACACATCATCGCCCAGTTACCCGATCCGGACCGCAATCGTGCGACCGAGCGGTTTGCCAACCTTTGCGATCTCGCGAAGCCGCTGGGAATCTTCGTCAGCCTCGAGTTTCCGCATTGGACCGAGACTGGCAATCTTGCGGCTGCGGCAAAAGTAGTGCGGGCGTCAAACGGAGCAACGCCGGCATCCTGGTCGACATGCTCCACTTCGGCCGCTCCGATTCGCGTCTGGACGCAGCTCGCAAAGCTGCCACGCGAGTGGTTCCGCTTCGCCCATGTTTGCGACGCCGCCAAGGAGGTGCCGCCGACGATGGCTGGCATCATCCGCACGGCGCGCGATGAGCGCCAGTTTCCAGGCGAGGGCGGGATCGACGTCCGTGGCATCCTGGAATGCCTGCCGCAAGACATTCCCTATGCGCTGGAAATCCCTCGCGTGGCGTTGACTAAAGCAGTCGGTCCGGAAGAGGTTGCCCTGCTGGCGCTACGCGTCGCGCGGAGCTATCTCGACGGAGCGTCAGGGGAGCGGCCGTCGCCCGCGGCGCGCGGGCCGAGGGTTTCCCGAAGAATATCCGCCGGCGTCGAATCACGCGCGTGATAAGGAGTAGACATGATGAAGGTCCTGATGCTCCACGGCACCAACCACAACCTGTTCGCCAAGCCCGGTCCGCGGCAATATGGAACGATCACGCTGGCCGAGATCTACGCCAAGCTGCGTTCCCCGGGGAAGGAACTCGGCGCCGAGGTTGAGCGCATCAGTGCCGTCGGCGAAGGCAGGCCCTGAGATCGCTCGACTCCGAACGCGACGGGTTCGTCGGAAACAGACGGGAACTGGAGATGGGGGAGCAGAGCGTGTTAAAGGGACCGGTGCAGACGCCTAGTTCGGACGGGCGCAACCATGAAACCGCGAGCGGCGATCCGCGCGAGCGTTCCGACGGCGTGCCTGGGCATGCAGCTTCGCACGCTTCCCCGACCGGCGCTTCGGACCCGGGCGCACACGGCAGCGACTACCAGGCCTTCGCGCCGTGGCTGGAGCACACCTTTGACGTGGTGCTCGCCGCCGTCCTGTTGATCGAACTCGTGCTCCTCTTCGGGAACACGGCGATGCGGTGGCTCACCAACAATTCGCTGGTCTGGGCCAACGAGGTTGCGGAGTACGCGCTGACGGCCCTGGCGTTCATCGGCGGCGCCATCGCCTACCACCGTGGCTTGCACATGGTGGTCCGTTTCGCCATCGACCGACTGCCGCGCCATCTCTGGGAGTACGCCGAGTGCGCGCGGCACTACTTCGTGCTCGTCGTGGCCGGGATCGGCGTCGGCTATGCCGTTCCGATGTGGACACACTCCCGGAACAACCTGACCACCGTGCTTCAGATCTCGAAGTCGTGGACCTTGCTCCCCTTCATCATCGGCATGGTGCTCGCGGCGCTCTTCGCCCTGGCGGAACTTTCGCGACACACTCGTCGGATCAACCGCGTCGCGGGCACTGTGGTCCTGGCGCTGGGCGTGGCATGGTTCTTCGGTCAGTACTTCACTGGCCCTTGGGACGGGCCGGCCGGCATCGGATTCGCCCTCCTGGTCCTCCTGCTCCTGGTATTCGCCGGCGTGCCCATCGCCTTCGTGCTTGCGGTCACGGCCTACGTCCACATCTACGGCTCGCGGGAGGCGGACCCCATGGCCGTCTCGTTCGCGCTGACGAACGGGATCAGCAGTTTCATCCTGCTGGCAGTCCCGTTCTTCATCCTGGCCGGGAAGATGATGACCGACGGCGGGCTCACCAAGCCCCTCGCCGACTGGGTGACATCCGTAGTGGGTCGGCTTCAGGGCGGCCTGCTGCAGGCCGTGGTCGTCGCCATGTACATTTTCTCCGGCATCTCGGGGTCGAAGATCGCCGACGTTGCCGCTGTCGGCACGACGCTCAAGGGCATGCTCAAGGACCAAGGCTATGAGCCCGCCGAGAGCGCGGCGGTTCTCTCAGCGGCCGGGATCATGGGCGAGACCATCCCGCCCAGCCTTGTCATGATGGTGCTCGCCTCGATCACGACGCTCTCGGTGGCTACATTCTTCGTTGCGGGGGTGGTGCCCGCCGCGTTGCTTGGCTTCTGCATCATGGTCATCATCTTCCACCGTGCTCGGAAGCTGAAGTGGCCGCAGTGCGCGAAGACTACTTGGCCGCAGCGGGCGAAGATCACCGCCCTGGCATTCCCGGCGCTGCTCGTCCCCGTCATCCTCATCGTCGGGATCGTCGGCGGCATCGCCACGACCACCGAGGTCTCCTCCTTTGCGGTGATGTACGCCATCCTGGTCGCGTTCTTCTTCTACCGCGGAATGAACTTCCGGCGCTTCCTCACCACCTTGGCTGATTCCGGGACTATGTCGGGCATGGTCCTTTTCATGGTGAGTGCCGGGAGCGCGTTCTCCTGGACGCTGGCGGTGAGCGGCCTGCAGAGCGTGGTCTCCGGCTTCCTCGACACGCTCGGCGGGTCCACGGGCACATTCATGGCCTTCGCCATCGTGCTCATGGTCATCATGGGCTCGATCCTCGAGGGTCTGCCCTCCCTGCTTATCTTCGGCCCGATGCTGCTCCAGATGACGCCGAAGTACGGCATCGACCCGATGCATTTCGGCATTGTCATGATCATCGCCATGGGCATCGGGACATTCGTTCCACCCTTCGGCATCTGCTACTTCGTGACCTGCTCGGTGATGGATACGTCCGTGGAGAAGGTGGCACCCCGGTTCGTACCCTACCTCGCTGTGCTGGTCATCGGCCTCATTCTCATCGCCATCTTCCCGGCAATCAGTCTGGCGCTTCCGCACGCGTTCAATCTCAAGTAGGCGTCCGCCGTTTTATGTCCAAGATCAACTCGCGCCCACGAGGCTTATGGTAGAAAGCAGTCGATGAAGTTTGGTTTCCACAACAGTCAGTCGAACCTAGGAGGCTACGATATGAAGCATTCGCTGAAGTTGGTATCCACGATGGTCCTGTCCGTATTTCTGTTCTCAGCCGGCGCCTTGGCGCAGACCGCGGAGAAGAAGATCGTTCTCAAGCTCGCTCACGGGGACTCGGTCGACATGACCACTTCCCGCAAGGCCGTGATGGCCGATGTGTTCGCCAAGGAGGTCAAGGCGAAGAGCAATGGACGCATTGAAGTGCAGGTCTTCGGTGCTGGCACCCTGGGTGGGGAACGGGACTTCGTCGAGGGCGTGAAGAACGGCTTCATCCAGGCCGGGTTCGCCTCCGGCGTCATGGCGAACTTCTACCCGAACTCCATGGTGACCGACATTCCCTACCTGTTCGCGTCCGAGACAATCGCCGATCGCGTCATGGACGGCCCTTACGGCCAGAAGCTCTCCGAGGATTTCCTTGCCAGCACGGGTATGCGTAACCTGTGCTTCGGCGAGGTCGGCTTCCGGGACTTCACGAGCGGTAAGACCCCCATCCATTCTCCGAAGGACCTGGTGGGCATGAAAATACGTGTCCAGGAGACGCCCCTCTACATTACGGAGATGAAGGCCCTGGGCGCACAACCTACACCCATCGCCTTTACGGAGCTCTACACGGCCCTGCAGTCCGGCGTCGTCGATGGGCAGGAGAATCCCATCCCCACGATCATCTTCGCGAAGCTCTACGAGGTGCAGAAGAACGTGACCCTGGATGGACACAACTACGGCGTCGACTGGTTCGTCATGAACGAAAACTTCTTCAAGAGCCTGCCGCCTGACCTGCAGAAGGTCGTCCAAGACGCGGGCAAGCTCGCCTGCGCCGAGGAGCGCCGCGTCAACCGAGTCTTCACGGCCGACGGTGTCAAGACCCTGAAGGAGAAGGGCGTCAGCGTCTACACGCCGACAGTGGCCGAGCTCGCCGAGTTCAGGGCAGCCACCCAGAAGCCGGTCACGGATTGGCTCAAGACCAAGGTCGACCAGAAGTGGATTGATGGGGCGCTGGCCGCCGCTAAGGAGGTCGAAGCCAAGAAGTAGGTTTTTCGTGGCAACCCTGGTCCCCGCGTTCACTCCTTTCGTGCCGGGGACCGTTCTCCGGCTGCCGAGGGCACTCGGATACGAGGGCTAACATGATCAGCGGCAAGACGACATTGATCGCGCACATAGGCTATCCGACGGAAGCCTTCAAGGCGCCGCTGATCTACAACCCGTGGTTCGAGGCTAACGGCATCGACGCGGTCGTGATGCCGATGGGATGCAAGGCGGACAACTACCCGTCCTTCCTGAAGGCTTTCTTTCGCCTTACCAACGCGCGCGGGGCGCTGATCACGATGCCGCACAAGGTGACGACGGTCGCGCTGGTCGACGAATGCTCAATAACGGTGAAGGTCGCAGGGTCCTGCAATGCGGTGCTCCTGCGGCCGGACGGGACGCTGCTCGGCGACATGTTCGACGGGACGGGATTCACGCGCGGCCTGCGGCGCAAGGGTTTCGTCTTCACCGGCGCCAAGTGCCTCGTGGTCGGGACCGGCGGAGTTGGATCGGCGATCGCTGCCTCGCTTGCGGCGGATGGCGTGACATCGATCGCGCTCTTCGATATCAACGCGGCGTCCGCCGAACGACTCGCCGCGCGCTTGCGTCACCACTATCCGCACCTCGGCGTCGACATCCGCACCAATGACCCGGCGGGTTACGATCTGGTCGTGAACTGCACCCCCCTTGGCATGAAAGCTTCCGATCCACTGCCGGTAGACGTCACGCGCCTGGCACGGGCGACATTCGTTGGCGAGGTTGTGATGAAGCAGGAGATGACGCCGCTGCTTAGGGTGGCGCAGGAGAAGGGGTGCCGCTTCGCGGTCGGCACGGACATGCTGTTCGAGATGATTCCCGCGTACCTCGAGTTCTTCGGCTTCGGCACGACGACACCCGACGAGCTGCGGTCGGTGGCGAAGCTCGCGTACTGAGCCGTGGCGGAAAACCGGCAACTCATTAGACTCAACCGAAGACTGTCACCATGCCCGACAAGATCGTGAATGCAAGAGGCAGGAAACTTGGCGGCGAAACGCCGCTGATCTGCACGCCCCTGGTCGGGCGCAGCCGCGAGCGCGTACTCGCCGAAGCGACCAGCGTGATCCCGAAAAAACCCGACATCATAGAGTGGCGCGTCGATTTCTTCGCCACGATAGGCGAAACCGAAGCAGTGCTCGAGGTCGCCCGGGCCTTGCGTTCGGCGGTGGGCGAGTTGCCGATCATTTTCACCCGGCGCTCGATCAAGGAGGGTGGCGAGCCGATCGCGATGGATGACGATGACGTCGTCCGGCTTTATGACGCCGTCGCTGCGAGCGGCCTCGTCGACTTCATCGACTTCGAGATGGGCAACGACCCCAGGGACGTGCAGCGCGTTCGCGAGAGCACGCGCGCGCATGGAACCCGGCTCATCCTGTCGTATCACAATTTCGACTACACGCCGGGCCGCGATTTCCTGGTCCAGCGCTTCCTCGAGGCGGAGGGCCTGGGTGCCGATGTCGCCAAGGTTGCCGTGATGCCGCGCGACCGCATGGACGTGCTCACCTTGCTTACGGCAACAGCCGAAGCCGATGCCAAGGGGCGCATTCCGTTGATCAGCATGGCGATGGGGCCGCTGGGCTCGGTGACCCGGATGATCGGGGGCCTGTTCGGCTCGTCGCTGAGCTTCGCCGTCGGCGAAGCCGCCTCCGCGCCAGGGCAGATTCCCATTGCCGACTTAAGCGCCGTGTACGACATCATCCGGCGCGCCCGGGGCGGGAAGTGATGAATTTGTCGGAATGTCCAGTAGCAATCCGGGTCCAGCCAACAACGATTCAGGACAATGCTCGTCGTGCCGGCGATGGCCACGGCGCCCGCGCTTGTGCTGGCCCAGGGCGAGCCGCTCAAGCTCGTCAACCTGCTCGAACTCTCCGGGCGGATCGCCTCGGCCAGCATGAACTATCGCAATGGCGTCAGGGCGCTCCCAGGCGACCTGCTCGCCTGCGCGCCGCTCGCGCTCGAGGCGTCGAAGCAAGTCGTGCACCAAAGCCTAGCGGAGCCGGATCTGGCCGGTGCGATGCGCAAAACATACCCGGCCGCCGAACGCATGCTGGCGCGCTGGACGATCTATTGACATGAACCCAGTCCGTTGGGGGGTGCTCGGCACCGCGGCGATCGCGAGGTCCCGGTTCATTCCGGCGATGAAGGGCGCTGCTGCCGCTCGGCTCGTCGCCATCGCGTCGCGCAACGCGGACACGGCGAAGGCCATCGCGGGAGAATTCGGTATTCCCCGGCATTTCGGATCGTACGAGGCGTTGATCGACGATCCAGAGATTGACGCGCTGTACGTTCCGCTGCCCAACCACATGCACCTCAAGTGGTCGGTGCGCGCACTCACGGCCGGCAAGCACGTGCTTTGCGAGAAACCGCTGTGCCTGTCCGCCGACGATGTCATCACACTGCAGGCGGCACGCGACCGTTCCGGCCGACACATCGAAGAGGCATTTTCCTACCGCAACCATCCACAGTGGACACGGATCGGCGAACTGCTGGCCTCCGGCGCCATCGGGGCGTCGCGCGCCGTGCAATGCACGCTCGCCAAACAATTCCTCGATCCGCGCGACATCCGCAACAACCCGGACCAGGGCGGTGGAGCGCTCTATGATCTCGGTTCCTACGCCATTAGCGCGTGCAGCGCCGTCTTCGGGCGCCCCCCGAAGAGGGTAGTCGGCGCGATGGACCGCGACCCGGTCTTCCGGATCGATCGACTTTCGACTGCGGTGCTCGACTACGGTGACAGCCATGCGAGCTTCACTGTCGGGTCGCAGAGCGGGCCGTCGGCGTGGGCCGCGCACCAGCAGTTCTCGGTCCTCGGCACCAATGGCTGGCTGCGCTGCGATTTTCCGTACGCACAGGGACAACCCACGCTCTGCCACGTCTTTGTCGGCGACCACACAAGCCACGGGGCAGTCGAAACCACGACCTACAGCTTCGAGCCGGTGAATCAGTACACGCTACAGGTCGAGCGGTTCTCCCGGTATCTGCAGGGCGAACCGGTGCCGAGCTGGCCGATCGAGGATTCGTTGCTGACGCTACGTATCATCGAAGCGCTGTTCGAATCGGCAGCAAGCGGGCACTGGCAAGCCATTCCAGCCTGAAACGGTAGCCCTGGCGATTCTTCTTTGCTGTTCGATTATCGCTCAGGCGGAGGCAGTTCCGGCTTCGGATATTTCCACTTATTGTGCACCCAAAGCCAATCTGCGGGGCTTGAGCGAATTTCCTCCTCGAGCTTGCGCGCGTAAGCCTCGGTGATCCAGTCCCCTGGGTCGTTGCCCGAGGCATCGGTCGCCGTATAGGGTGGCTCGGCGAGAACGTGCAAATGCACGGCGTAACTCCCGCGCCGGAGCCGGCGCATCGCGACGTAGACGACCGGCGCTTCCAGGAAGCGCGCGATTTTCTCGGCCCCGACAAAGAACGCCGTGTCCTGGTTGAGGAAGCGCGTCCAGTGCTTGTCCATGCTCTTGAGCGGGGTCTGGTCGGCGACCAGACCGTACGCGCGTGGCTCCCCCGCCCGGCGCAACAACTCGAACGCGAAGCTCTTGATCGGGATCGGCTGGCCGCCGAAGCGGCTGCGCGCCTCGCGCATGTAGGTGTCGAGGCTAGGGAGGCGGATCGGCTTGTAGACGGCGTCGATGGGAATGCCGAAGTGCGCCCCGCCGCCCGGCAGCAGCCACTCCCAGTTGCAGACATGCGCGGTCAACAGGATCACCGAGCGGCGCTCGGCGACAAAGCGCGCGACCAGCTCCCGGTTGTCGATGGCCAGCCGCGCCATCAGGTCGTCCGCGCCCGCGCGCCAACCCCAGAGCAGCTCGACGAACACCTCGCTCATGTTGCGATACGATTGCTGCAGGATCGCAGCGTGCTCGGCCGGCGATTTTTCGGGGAACGAGCGCGCGATGTTGCGCGCGGCGAGATCGCGCCGCCAGCGCAACAGATGAAACGTGACAAAATAGACGATCCAGGCAAAGCCGTAGAGCGTGGACAGCGGCAGGCGGCCAAGCGAGCGCAGGAGGAAGACCATCGGTTGCGGCAGTTAGCGGTGGCGGAAGCGCTGCGAATGTCCACGCCGCAACAGACCCATGAGGCAGAACGGCGAGTGAGCGTAGACGATTTCCCTGCCCCCGGCAATCCGGACGGCGCCCCGGTCGCTCTGGCAGCCCCGTTCGCCGACGTCGCGCTGTGGTGGGCGCCGCTTGCCACCGACGCGCGCGAGATCGCCCGGGTGTCGGCGTGGCTTGCGCCCGCGGAGCAGGCCCGCGCGGCACGCTTCGGCCGCCCGGCGCTCGCGGAGCGCTACGTTGCAGGCCGCGCGCTGTTGCGGTGGCTGCTCGGGCGCGCGCTGGGCCTCGCTCCGCATGCCGTACCGATCGAGCGGGGCGAACGCGGCAGGCCACAGCTTGCCGGCGCCGCCGGCATCGATTTCAACGTATCGCATACCGAAGGCATCGCCCTGATCGGCATCGCGCAAACCCGACGCATCGGCGTCGACGTCGAACGCGCCGACCGCATCGTTCGCGCCGACGGCCTCGCGCAGAAATTCCTGACCCCTGCCGAGCAGGCGACGCTCGCGCCGCTGCCCGAACCCGAACGGCGCGCGCGCTTTCTGCGTTACTGGACATGCAAGGAGGCGATGAGCAAGGCGACCGGCGACGGGTTGTCGGCACCGTTCCGCCTGCTCGAAGTGCGCCTCGCCACCGGGATCGATCTCGCGCACGGCCCGGAACCCTATGAGCCTTCACGTTGGCAGCTCGAAAGCATCGCCGTGCCGGCCGGCTTTCTTGCCACGGTCGCGCTATGGTCAGGGCCGCGCGGGGTCCCGCGCCCAAGCGCGGGCGACTAAGCGATCGCGTATCACCCGGTCATTCGTAGGTAACTGAAGAATCCAATCAGCCAGCAGCAACTGCGCCGGGGCCTGCCGCTTCGGCACGATCATGGAGCAGCACGCTCGAGCAGACTCCGCATCGCGACGCGGATCACCTGGGCCAACTTGTCGATATGGCGGGTCACGAGCGTCGCATGGTCGCCGGGTAATTCGTGAATCTCTACCCTTGCCGCAACGCGGGACCAGCCGAAGTCGCGCTCCGCATCGTCGCCACCGCGCGAACGGACGAGAACCAGACGCCCGTTGTAATGGCCGCTCGTGTACTTGTCCATCGCCCGTAAATAGTGGAGCTGCGTCTCGCTCGCTCGGTCGCTCTGCGTGAGGATGCGATAGCCGCCGCCATCGAACAGGACGTATTCGTCGCCCGCTCCTCCCGTGGTACCAAGCGGCGCTCGGGCCTGGATCACGAACACCAGCGGGACGTCGTCACCGAGCGCGATCAGTTGTCGCGCCATCTCGAATGCGACAACCGCACCGTTGCAGAACCCACCGAGGAAATACGGACCGCGGGGCCGTAGCGCGCGAAGGGCGGCAATGCGATCGGCGGCCATCGCCTCGATGGTGTCGGGAATACCGGCACCGCCAAGGGTATGCGGTTGCACGACGAGCATGGGTTGGTCAGACCCGAGCGCACGCGCCAGTGACCGGCTGTAGAACCCCCCGCCGTTCAGGGCGCCATGCAGGAACACCAGCGGTGGTCGCTCCCCGCCGTCGTTGATGGCCACGATCGGCGTGGCGGGATCCAGCGACGGGTCCCGCAGCAGTCGCGCCAGTCCGGCGATCGTGTCGTCGGCAAAGAACGCGGCGAGCGGCGCGGTGGCGCCGGTCTCGCGCTCGATTTCATCGAGCAGCTGCGCCGCCAGCAGCGAATGTCCGCCCAGCTCGAAGAAATGGTCGAAGACTCCGATTCCGTCGATAGCGAGCACGCGCTCCCAGACGCCGACGAGCAGCTGCTCGAACATGTCGCGGGGTGCGACGCGCACCCCGGCGCGCTGCGCGCCCGGTTCTGTGGCGGTCGGCAAGGCCTGGCGGTCGATCTTGCCGCTCGCATTGAGCGGGAACGACTTCAACCAGACAATGGAAGCCGGCAGCATGTATTCCGGCAGCAGTGGCTTGAGGTCGTGCCACAGATTCGTTGGCGGCGGTCCGGAATTCGCGTTAGGCACCACGTACGCCACGAGCTGGCGCGTGTCGGTCGTATTGCCGCGGACCGTGACCACGGCGTCGCGCACCTGCGGCAGGCGCGCGATCGCCGCCTCGACGTCCTCGATCTCGATCCGGTAGCCGCGGATCTTGACCTGTCGATCGAGTCGACCCAGGAATTCGATGTTTCCATCGCGACGACAGCGCACGCGATCACCGGTGCGATAGAGACGGGCGACCGGATCCGCAGCAAACGGGTCCCGTACAAAGCGTTCGGCCGTCAGCTCAGGCTGATTGAGATAGCCGGCGGCAAGCCCGGGACCCCCGATATAAAGCTCCCCCGGCAGCCCGGCCGGAACCGGCTCGCGCTCTGCGTCAAGTATGTACACCTGAGTATTGGCGATCGGTCTTCCGATCGGGATGGTGACCGCTTCGGCCGACACCTCGCGTATTTCATGCCAAGTTGCAAACGTCGTTGCCTCGGTGGGTCCGTAAACGTGCAGCAGGCGAGCGGGTGGTGCCGCATCCAGCACTGCCCGGACCCAGCGCGGCTCGACCACCTCGCCGCCGAACAGCACCGTACGGCAGCGGCGGAACGCGTCCGGTGCGTACCTTGCCATCTGGTTGAACAGCGCCGTCGTAAGGAACAGCACTGTAATTCCAGCGTGGTCCAGCATCGCAGCGAACGATTGCGGCGCCAGTGCGACGACACGCGGAACGATGACGACACGGGCGCCATTGACGAGCGCGCCCCAGATTTCGAATGTTGCGGCGTCAAAAGCCGGGTTGGCGACCTGGGCGATCGCATCGGTCGCACCGATCCGGATGTAGTCCGTTTCGCACACCAGCCGCGCAATGGCCCGGTGAACAATCAACACGCCCTTCGGCGTCCCCGACGAACCGGACGTGTACATGACGCAGGCGACCCGCGACGACGATCCGGCCGGCCCGTGATTGCCCGTCGACTGTGCAGCGATCACCAAGGTGTCGCGATCGACGCAGAGCACTCTGTCCTCGGTCAGGCGGGTGCGTGGCAGGAGCGAGGCTGTGGTGACGACCAGCGCAATGCCGGCATCCTGCACCATGAACGCAAGTCGTTCGACAGGCAGTTCGGGATCGAGCGGGACGTATGCGCCGCCCGCCTTCAGAACCGCCAGCATGGCAACGATGAGGTCCGCTCCACGCTCGAGGCAGAGCCCGATTCGCGGCGCCGACCCGGGTACCCGCTGGCGCAACAGATGTGCAAGCTGATTGGCGCGGGCGTTGACGTCAGCGTAGGAAAACACCCGCTCGCCATCGACTACCGCCGGCGCGGTCGGCGCCCGCGCGGCGACCGCCTCGACAAGGTGCTGGATGCAGGTGGCGTCGGGGAATGGCGTCGCGGTCGGCTTCCATGCCGCAAGCAGGCGCTCGCGCTCAGCCGCATTCTGCAGCGGCAAACGGTCGATCGTTTCTTCGGGCGCCGCGACCACCGAACCCAGCAGCGTGCGATAGAGGCCCGCCATGCGCTCGATCGTCTTCGCGTCGAACAGATCAGCCGCGTATTCCGCGCGCACCCTGAGCCGGTCCCCACCCTCGTTCACCGCGATCGACAGGTCGAACTTCGTCGTCTCGCTCCGCACCCCGGCAACACGCTCTGCGGAGAGTCCAGGCAAGTGCAGGTCCATGGGCGGCGTGTTACCCAGTTGGAACGACACCTGGAAGAGCGGGTTTCGTGACAGATCGCGGCTTGGAACCAGCCGTTCGACGAGCTTCTCGAATGGCAGAGCGGCGTGGGCATAGGCAGCGAGCGCAAATTGGCGCACGCGACCGAGGTACGTGGTGAATCGGGGGCTGCCACTGAGGTCAGCCCGCATCACCAGCATGTTGACGAAGAAGCCGATCAGGTCTTCGAGCTCGGGTTGATTGCGTCCCGCGATCGGCACGCCGACCGCGACGTCCTCCTGTCCGGTCCAACGGTAAAGCAGGACCTGGAACGCCGCCAGCAATGTCATGAACAGCGTCGCGTTCTCGCGTCGGCTGAGCTCCTTTATCGCGCGCGTGAGTGCCGCGTCGATCTCAAACTCGACCTGTCCGCCGCGGAAGGCTGCCACCGGCGGTCGCAACCGGTCCGTCGGCAGGTCGAGCGCCTGCAGTCCCGCCAACGCCGGGTTCCAGTAGGAGAAGAGCCGCTCCAGCGTCTCGCCGGTCAGCCACTCCTGCTGCCACTCGGCGTAGTCGGCGAACTGCAGTGGTAATTCGCGCAGCGGCGAAGGCTCTCCGCGCGAGAATGCGCCGTAGAGACTGCCGAAGCTCGCGCGCCAATACCGCACCGGACCAGTGATCGAAAACGATGTGATGCAGTGTCAGCGACAACCAATGCTCTCTGCGGTGCGAGCCGCAGGAGTCGTGCGCGAAACAGCGGCCCGCGTTCGAGGTCGAATGGAAGCGCAATCTCGGCTTGCACACAAAGCCGTGCCTGTGCCTCGCGTTGGGTCGTTGCCAGGCTGGAGAGATCCTCGACCGGCAACGGCTGCGGCGACGCAACGGCGACCACTTGGCTCAAGCGCCCATCGATGAGTGCAAAGCGGGTGCGCAGCACATCGTGGCGAGCGACGATCTCGTTCACTGCCCGTTCGAGGGCACAGGCGTTGAGCGGCCCCGTCAGCCGCTCCACCCACGCTTCGTTATAGACCACCTTGTTCGCCTGCAACCGGTCCAGCAACCACAACCGCTGCTGGCCGAACGAGGCGACCGCCGCATAGCCGGACGTCACCTCATCGAGAGGCCCTGAGGGGCCTCCTGCCACAGTCGCGCTCTGCTCGGGAGGCGCCCCGGTCATAGGTCAGGCGACCGCGACCAAGCGATCCAGTGTGGCGCGGTCGCGCAGCAGTTCGGCGCTCGGCGCGCGATGCACGACGCGCCCGCGATCGAGCACGATCGCCTGCGCGTCAGCGCCAGCGCCAACTGCGCATGCTGCTCGACGACGATGACCGCCATTCCCCGGCGCGCACGATCTCGCCGATCACGCTTGACGAGTTCCTGCACGATGATCGGGCCAAGCCCTTCCATCGGCTCGTCGAGCAGCAGCAGCTCCGGATTGGTCATCAGCGCGCGGCCGATCGCGAGCATCTGCTGCTCGCCGCCGGAAAGCTGGTTGCCGCAGATTGCGGCGGCGCTCCTCGAGGCGCGGAAAGACCTTGTACACGCGCCCGAGATTCCACGGTCCGGGCCTGCGCTCGACCACGGTCAGGTGTTCCTCGACGGTGAGCGACGGGAACATGTACCGCTCCTGCGGCACCCAGCCCAGTCCCGCATGCGCGCGGCGCCACGCCGGCAGGCGCGTGATGTCGCTGCCCTGCAGCGCGAGCCGGCCCTGCTGCAGGCGCGTGAAGCCCATCAGCGTCACCAGCAGCGTCGACTTGCCGACGCCGTTGCGGCCGAGCAGCGCCAGGCTGTCGCCCTCGTCGAGCGTCAGCGACACGTCCTCCAGCACGATCGAATCGCCGTAGCCGGCGGTCAATCGCTCCGCCCGCGAGCAGCTCAGCCATGCTGCGCCTCGCCCGAGATAGACCTCGCGCACGCGCGGTCGCGCGCGATCTCGTCCGGCGTGCCTTCGACCAGCACCGTGCCGCCGACGAGCACCGTGATGCGCTCGGCGAAACGGAACACGAGGTCCATGTCGTGCTCGATGAACAGGATCGTGACCTCGCGCGGCAGCTGCGCGATCACGCCGAAGAGCTCGGCGCTCTCCGCCGCGGGAATGCCGGCCGCCGGTTCGTCGAGCAGCAGCACCGTGGGCCGGGTCGCCAGCGCCAGCGCGATCTCGAGCAGCCGCTGCTTGCCGTAGGGCAAGGCTGCGGGTCGGCGTGTCCGCATCGCGGTCGAGGCGCAGCGCGCGAGAATCTCCCGCGCCTCCTCGATCGCGCCGCGCTCGGCGGCGACCGTGCGCCACCAGACGCTGCCGCGCCCGCCGCGCTCGCAGAACGCGAGCACCACCGACTCGAGCACGGTCAGGCCGGGGAACAGCGTGTTGATCTGGAACGTGCGCGTCATCCCGCGCTTGACGCGCGGCGTGCTGCGGCAGGCCGGTGATCCGCTCGCTCGCCCAGGTAGACCTCGCCCGCGGTCGGCGCGAGCACGCCGGTCAGCAGGTTGATGAACGTGGTCTTGCCCGCGCCGTTCGGGCCGATCAGCGCGTGGCGCGCGCCCGGCGGCAACGCCAGGCTGACGTCGCATTGGCCTTGAACGCCCGAATGCTTCGACAGCGTTCGGTGCGCAGCGCCGGCTCATCGCCGCCGCCACCGCTGCTGCAAGGCCGACAATGCCGCCCAGGATGCCGCCGCGCGCGAACAGCACCAGCAGCACCAGCAGCAGGCCGAGCCAGAACTGCCAGTAGACCGGGTTCATGTCGGCGAGATAGTCCTGCAGCGACCATGAATACCGCGGCGCCGACGAGCCCGCCGTAGAGGCAACCCGTGCCGCCGAGCACCAGCATGATCATCAACTCGGCCGAGCGCGGAAAGCCAAAGACGTCGATGCCGACGAACTGCGTCGTCTGCGCGAGCAGCGCGCCGGCCACGCCGGCCATGCCGGCGCCGATCGGTGTAGATCGCGACGAGCTTGCGCCGCACCGGGGCGCCGATCGCCGGCATGCGGCGCTCGCCCTCGCGAATGCCGAGGCTCAAGCCGAACGGCGAATGCACGAGGCGCGCGCGACGATGAACAGCGAGAAACAGCACGCGAGGCTGTAGACGTAGGCGGTCTTGCCGGCCAGGTCGAAGCCGAATAGCCCGAAGAGCTTCCTCATCTCGACGCCGGAGAGCCCGTCGACGCCGCCGGTGATCGACGGAGGCCTGGTTGGCCGCCTCGTAGAGCATGAGCCCGATGCCGAGCGTCACCATCAGCCGCGCGAGGTCCTGGCCGCGCACGACGAGGAAGCTCGTGACCAGCCGGCCAGCGCTGCGATGCCGCCGCCGCGAAGAGTCCGCTCAGCGGCTCGCCCAAGCCGTACCTGGCGAGCAACCCCGCCGTGTACGCGCCGAGGCCGAAGAACGCGGCTGGCCGAGCGAGACGATCCGGCGTAGCCGAGGATCAGGTCGAGCGACAGCGCGAACAGCCCGGCGATCAGGATCTGGCTGCCCAGCGTCAGATAGCGCGGAAAGACGAAAAACGCCGCCACCGGGAGCAGCCAGAAGACGATCTCGAGCGGGCGCCACTTGAGCGTGGGCAGGCCGGTCACGCGCGTCGCCCCGCGAGCCCGGCCGGGAAGAGCAGCAGCATCGCGACCATCACGGCGTAGATGACGAACGAGCCGACCTGCGGCACGTAGTACTTGCCGGCGACGTCGAAGACGCCGAGGATCAGCGCGGCGACCAGGCGGCCCGCGATCGTTCCGGCGCCGCCGACCGCGACGACGAGCAGGAAGTACACCATGTACTTCAGCGGAAACGTCGGATCGAGGCCGAGCACGTCGATGCCGAGCGCGCCGCCCAGACCGGCCAGCGCCGAGCCCAGCGCGAAGGTGATGCTGAATACGCGGTCGACGTTGATGCCCAGGCCCACCGACGCCTGCTGGTTGTCCACCGACGCGCGCACCTGCGCGCCGAAGCGCGTGCGCTCGACCAGGTAGGTCAGCGCGAGCGTGGCGACCACCACCATCGCGATCAGGAACAGCCGGTATGCGCCGAGGTCGAGGCCCAGCACGTGCACCTGCCCGGTGAGGAACGGCGGCAGGTGCACCGGCTGCTGCGCCGGCCCGAAGAAGTAGGTCGCCGCCGCGATCGACATGAACGTGAGGCCGATGGTGAACAGCACCTGGTCGAGATGCGTCGGCGCGGTACAGGCGCCGGTAGAGCGCGCGCTCGAGCAAGGCGCCGGCGGCGCCGCTACGGCGAACGCGATCGGCAGCGCCGGCAGGAACGGGATGCCCAGCCGCGACATCGCCACCACGGAGGCGTAGCCGCCGAGCATCGCGAACGCGCCGTGGGCGAGATTGATGAAGTTCATCAGCCCCATCGTCACCGACAGCCCGATGCTGATCAGGAACAGCAGGCTGCCGTACGCCAAGCCGTCGAAAACCACGCCGATGAAGCTGACGATCGTCGCCATCGCGGTGCTGCCGCGCGCGGAGCCCGGCGGTCAGGGCTTGCCCGGGTCCTTCTGGTCCGGGAACTTGTCGAACTCGATGTTGTAGAGTCCGTTGGGGGTCTTCTCGACCTTGCGGATGTAGACGGTCTGCACGATGTCCCGGGTCTCCGGATCGATGCTGATCGGGCCGCGCGGGCTCATCAGCTTCAGCCCCTTCATCGCCGCCACCAGCTTCTCCCCGTCGGTCGACCCGCCGGTCTTCTGCAGCGCCGCGTAGATCGCCGCCATCCCGTCGTACCCCGCCACCGCCATGAAGTTCGGCCGCAGCTTGTCCCCGTTGGCCTCCGCGTACGCCTTCAGAAACGCCTTGTTCTCCGCCGACTCATGCGCCGCCGAATAGTGGAAGCTCGTGATCAGCCCCAGCGTGGGCTCCCCCATCGCCTGCAGCACCCCGTCGTCGGTGATGTCCCCGGTCGCCATCAGCCGGATCCCCGCCTCCTTCAGCCCCCGCTCCGCGTACCCCTTCATGAACGCGATCCCCTGCTCCCCAGCCGGCAAAAACAGGAACACCGCCTCCGGCTTCGCGTCCTTCACCCGCTGTATGAACGGCGCAAAGTCCGGATTCTGCAGCGGCGTGTGCACGCTCCCCACCACCTCCCCTCCCGCCGCCTTGAACGCCTCGCTGAACGCCTTCTCCGCGTCCAGCCCAGGCCCGTAGTCCGCCACCACCGTGTACACCTTCTTGATCCCGTTCCTCGCCGCCCACACCGCCATCGGCACGGTCACCTGCGGCAGCGTCATCGACACCCGCACGATGTACGGCGACTTGGTCGTGATGATCGACGTCGCCGCGTTCATGATCACCATCGCCTTCTTCGCCTCGCTCGCCACCGGCGCCACCGCCAGCGCGTTCGGCGTCAGCCCAAACCCCACCAGGATGTCCACGTCCTCCCGCGTCACCAGCTCCTGCGCCAGCCGCTTCGCCACGTCCGGCGCCGGACCCCCGGTGTCCCTCTGCACGATCTCCACCCGCTTCCCCGCCACGCTCTCCCCGTGCAGCTTCTGGTATGCCTTCATCCCCCCCAGCATCTGCTGCCCGTATTGCGCAAACGGCCCCGAAAACTCCGCGACCATACCCAGCTTCACGACCCCCTGCCCCAGGGCGCCACTCGCCAGCGCGAAGCACCCCGCTCCCAGCAACAACCTGCAACCCAATTTCGCCAATCGCATTGCTTCCTCCTCCGTGACGTTTACCGCCGGTTCGGGGCCGCAGCACTGCCCCGTTCGCTCTCCCGCCTCAACTCTTCGCGTCCATCTGCGCCAAGACCTCCTCGGCCACGTGGAATGCCGAGTTCGCCGCGGGCACGCCGCAGTATATCGCGCAGTGCAGCAGCACTTCCTTGATCTGGTCACGTGTGACGCCATTGTTGAACGCGGCGCGCACGTGCAGCCTGAACTCTTCGCCCCGATTGAGCGCCACCAGCAGTCCGATGGTGAGGAGGCTCCGCGTGTGCCGCGGTAGCCCCGGCCGCGTCCAGACCTCGCCCCAGGCATAGCGCGTGATCAGGTCCTGAAACTCCGCGGTCAAGGCGTTCTTGCGCGCGAGTGCGCGATCGACGTGCGCGTCGCCCAGCACCGCCCGCCGTACGCTCATTCCCTGGTCATGCCGGTCCTTCTCATCCATCGCAGTTTCTCCCGGGTGGGTATCGTCAAGCGAGTTTCAACAGGCGCCGTGCGTTGCCCTCGTAGATCGCGTGCCGCTGTGCGGGCGTGACATCCAACGCGTCGATAATCTCGATCGTGGTGCGCGTGTACATCGAGCCCTTCTCGGGATCGAACGGCGCATCCGAAGCGAACAGCACCCGTTCCGGCCCGAAGAACTTGAGCCCGCATCGGGTTGCCTCGGCCGCCCCGAACAGCGCGGTGTCGGCGTAGAACAGGCGGAAATAGTCGATCGGGCGCTGCGCAAGCTTGCGCAGCAACAGGCTGTAATCGACGTCCGAGGTACGCGCCCCGAGCTGGTCCCACCCCGGTCCGACGCGCCCCTCGAAATAGGGAATCATGCCGCCCATGTGGTGGGTGATGATCTTGAGCTGCGGGTAGCGGTCGAACAGGCCCTCGAAGACGATGTGCGCCATCGCGACGCTGGTCTCGTACGGCCAGCCGAACGTCCACCAAATCTCGAAGTGGCTTTTTTTCTCCTGCTCGTAGTCCGGAAAATTCGCGCCGCGCGCCGGATGCAGCCACAGCGGCAGGTCGAGCTCCACCATGAGCTCGAAGAGGGGCAGCGTCTCGGGCGCGGTCAGCGGTTTGCCCAGGACGTTGCTGAAGACCTGGACGCCGACTGCGCCGAGCTCGCGCACGGCGCGTTCGGCTTCGGCGAGCAGTCCCTCTGGGTCGTTCATCGGCAACGACGCGACAAAGGCCGGAAAGCGCCGCGGGTGCTTGGCGACGAGCTCGGCCATGCCGTCATTGGCAAGCCGCGCGAGCTCAGTCGACAGCGGCGGCGACCCGAACACTTCGATCGGCGGCGAGCCCAGGCAGATCACCTGCGCGTAGTCGCCGAACATGTCCATGATGCGAAAGCGCTCGGCGAGATCGACGATGCACGGAATCTCGCGTACGCGCTTGTGCATGTCCTTGCCATTGGGCGCGACCTGCAGCATGCGCTCGTAGTAGCGCTGGGGAAAGATGTGATTGAAGATGTCGAGCTTCATGGCATCGCAGCGTATGTCAATCCGCGGTGATCTTCGCCGCCCGGATCAGTTGCGTCCAGCGTTCGAGGTCGGTTGCGATCATCCGCGCGAGGTCGTCGGGAGTGCCCGGCAGCGGAGTCAGCCCCTGCCTGCCGAGAATGTTGCGGACGTCGCTGTCGCGCAGGATCGCATTGACGTCGGCGTTGAGGAGCGCGACCTGCTCCTGCGCCAGGCCGCGGGGACCTAGCAGCGCATACCAGATGTCGACGTCGATGTCGGTAACACCTTCGTCGGCAAGCGACGGCACGTCAGGGGTCACCGGCGAGCGATGCGCGCCGCCTGCGGCCAGCATGACGAGCTTGCCGCTCTGCACCAGCGGCAACGCCACGTGCACCGGCAGAAACATGACCTGCACCTGTCCGCCGAGCAGGTCGGTGACCGCGCCCGCACTGCCGTTGTACGGCACGTGGGTGAGATCGACGTGGAAGTGCCGCTTGAACAGCTCCATCGCCAGGTGATGCGGTGTGCCGTTACCCGGCGAGGCGTAGTTGAGCTTTCCCGGCTGCGCCTGTGCCAGCGCGACGAGCGCTTGCACCGACCGCACGGGCAGCGACGGATTCACGACCAGCGCGAGGCTGGCGATTGCCGCCGGGCTGATCGGCGTGAAGTCCCTGATCGGGTCGTAGGGCACGCCCGGCTGCAACGCGGCGTTGAGCACATGCGTGCTCGAGGTCATGAGCAGGGTGTAGCCGTCCGCAGCGGCCTTGCTCACCGCCTCCGTGCCGATGTTGCCGCTCGCGCCGGGACGGTTGTCGACGACGACCGCAACCTTGAACCGGTCGGCCAGCCTTTGCCCGACGACGCGGGCGAGGATGTCAATGCCGGTGCCGGGGGTGTAGGGAACGATGACACGAATCGGCCGGCTGGGATACGGCGCTTGTGCGGAGGTGGTCGCGATGCCCAGCAGCGCCAGCGCGAGCGCGACCGCGCGCGCGACAGGCAGCCACTGCCGTGGGTTTGCCCGCGGCATCAGGCCTTCCCTCCGGCGAGAAAAGCCACCGCTTCGGCCGTAAATCGCGACGCCGCCTCGACGTTCGAGATATGCGCCGCGTCGAGCTCGACGTAATGCGCACCGGCAATCCGTGCGGCCATCTTCCTGCCCTCCGCCGCCGGCGTGGCCGCATCGTGCGTCCCGGCGATGACGAGCGTGGGGGAGCGGATGTTCGCCAGGCTCGGCCACAGGTCCGCGTCGCGCACCGCGGCGCAGCACGCGACATAGCCGTCGGGCGGCGTGGTGGCGAGCATGGCCCGGATGCGCGCGACCGACTGCGGGGCGCGGGCGCGAAATCCGGCGGTGAACCAGCGCTCGAGTACCGTGTCGGCGATGGCCTCCATGCCGCCGTTGCGCACGCTGTCGATGCGCGCGTTCCAGATTTCCGGCGCACCGATCTTGGGTGCCGTGTTGGCAAGCACCAGCCGGTCGATGCGCTCGGCGCCGTGCATGCCGAGCCACATGCCGGTCATCCCGCCCAGCGACAGCCCCACGAAATGCGCGCGCTCGATCTTGAGCGCGTCAAGCAGGTCGAGCACATCGTGCCCGAGCATTTCGACGGAGCACGCTCCCCGGATCACGGGAGACTCGCCGTGGCCGCGCGTGTCGTAGCGGAGCACGCGAAAGCGTGCCGCCAGCGCCGGCAGCTGGTCGTCCCACAACGCGAGGTTCGTGCCGAGCGAATTGGAAAGGACGACCAGCGGCGCGTCGGGCGGTCCTTCGACGCGACTGTGACGGCCATGCGCTCGCTCAAGCGTCGGCGGGGCCATCGTCTTCCTGCACCCGCAGGGCGAGCGCGCGCGCCACGAGCCGTTCGGCCTGTCCGGTGTAGCCGCGCGGGTCGAGCAGGCGCGCGAGATCCGCGGTGGAAAGATGCGCGCTCACGCGCGCATCGGCGGCGAGCACCTCGTACAAGGCCTTGTGTTCGCGCCCGGCCTGCGCCGAGGCTTCCTCGAGCAGCTGATGCGCATTCATCTTGCCCATTTTCTCGCCGAGCGCCATCGCCACCGCTTCCCCGAGAATGAGGCCGCCCGTGAGGCTGAGGTTGGCGGCCATGCGCGCCGGGTCGACCTCGAGGCCCTCGACCATCGCGATCGTTTGCGCCAGGGCTCCGGCACAGAGCGTGCAGATCTCCGGCAGAGTTTCCCACTCGGCGTGCCAACCGCCCAGACCGCGCTCGTGCTCCTGGACCATGGCCGCGAGCATGATCGACACCAGCCCGGGGACGCGCGTGGCGGTGGCGAGCACGACTGCGGAGCCGACCGGGTTGCGCTTGTGCGGCATCGTCGACGAGCCGCCGCGACCCGGCCCCGTGGGTTCGGACGCCTCGCCGACTTCGGTCTGCATCAGCAGCGATACGTCGCGCGCGAGCTTGCCCAGCGTGCCGACCAGCAGGCCGAGCGTGGTCGCGACTTCGGCGAGGCGATCGCGCTGCGTGTGCCAGGGCAGGTCGGGTAGCGCGAGCTTGAGCTCGGCGGCGAGCGCCGCGGCGATGTCCAGGCCTTGCTCGCCGAGGGCGGCAAGCGTTCCGACCGCGCCGCCGAACTGCACCGTCGCGACGCGCTCGCGCAGGGCGCGAACCCTGACGCGGTGGCGTTCGATGGCGGACAGCGCGCCGGCCGCCTTGAGTCCCAGCGTCACCGGAGGGCCCTGCTGCAGCCAGGTGCGGCCGGCGAGCACGGTCCGCGCGTGGCGCGTCGCCTGCCCGGCGAGTGCCGTCGACAGCCGCGACAGCTCGGCGGCGATGGCCGAGAGCGCGTTGCGCAGCTGCAGGACGAGGCCGGTGTCCATCGCGTCCTGGCTGGTCGCGCCCCAGTGCACGAAGCGCGCGGCTTGCGGGTCTGCGGCCGCGACGCGCGCTGTCAGCGCGGCCACCAACGGGATCGCCGGGTTTCCGGCCTGCGCCGCCTTAGCCGCGAGCGCGTCGATGTCGAACAACTCGGCGCGGCACTGCGCACCGATCGCTGCCGCGGCGGCGTCGGACAGCAACCCCGAGCGAGCCTCGGCGCGGGCGAGCGCCGCCTCGAAGTCGAGCAGCGCCTGGATGCGGCCGTGATCGGAGAAGATGGCGCGCATTGCCGCGGTCGTGAACAGCGGGTCGAGCAGCCGTTGCGAACGCCGGGCATCCACGACCGTCTCCTCCTCCGGATGTTACTGCTGCTTCGGTGCAGGTGTTGACTGGCGCGTTCGGGTTGCCGCGGCAACCCCCGCGCTCGCGTATGCCATCAAAAATCGAAAAAAACCGTCTCGTCCTGGCCCTGCAGGTTGATGTTCCATTCCAGCGCACCCTTGCCGCCTGCCGCGCGCCGGGCGATCAGGGTCGCGCGCCGCGCCGCTGGCACCCGGTTCAGCACTGCATCGTCGGCGTTGGCCGGATCGTCGGGAAAATAAACGCGCGTGATGAGGTGCTTGAGCAGGCCGCGCATGAATAGCGTGACCATGATGTGCGGTGCCTGTGCGGCGCCGCCGGGCCCCGGGACGCGCCCGGGCTTGATCGTGGTGAAGCGGTAGCGACCGTCGGCGTCGGTAAAGCAGCGCCCGAAGCCCTTGAACCCGGCTTCGATCGGTTTCTCCTGCGCGTCCTCCGGATGCGCGTACTTGCCGTGCGCGTTGGCCTGCCAGATCTCGATGACGCCGTCGGTGACCGGTTTGCCATCACCGTCGCTGACGCGTCCGGAAAGCGTGATCCGCTCGCCGCTGACGCCCGCCGGCGACAGATCAACCACGGTGGCGGGGCCAAGGCCGATCGTCACGTAGGGGCCGACGGTTTGCGAGGAAGTCGTTAGCAGGCTCATGACAGTCAGCTCCGTGACGTTTCCATCGGCGTCGCATCGCGCCCGCGCAGCACGATGTCGTAGCGAAACGCGAGCGCGACGTCGGGCAGGGTCGCCTCCCAGTCGAACGTCGACACCATGCGTCGCCGCGCCTTCTCGTCGGGTACGCTGGTGTACATCGGATCGTAATCCAGCAATGGATCCCCGGGAAAGTACATCTGCGTCACCAGGCGCTGCACCAGGCCCAGGCCGAACAGCGAAAAATGCAGATGCGCCGGCCGCCACGCGTTGTAGTGGTTGCGCCAGGGGTAGGCGCCGGGTTTGACCGTCACGAAGCGGTAGCGGCCCTCGCCGTCGGTCAGAACGCGGCCGACGCCGGTGAAGTTCGGGTCGAGCGGCGCGTCGTGATCGTCGACCGCGTGGCGATAGCGCCCCGCGGCGTTGGCCTGCCACAGCTCGACGAGCGCGTGCGCCACCGGCCGGCTGTTCTCGTCGAGCACGCGTCCGGTGACGATGATGCGCTCGCCGATCGGTTCGCCGTCGTGCTGTCGCGTCAGGTCGCTGTCCGTCGGTTGCACGTCGGAATAGCCGAACACGGGTCCGGTGACTTCGGAGAGCGTGTGCGGCAGGAACACCAGCGGTTGCGTCGGCGCGCGCTTGAGCGTCGAGCGATAGCCCGGATAACGGTACTCCGGCTGGGTGTGGAAGTAGGACCGGCGGTAGCCGGTGAGCTCGCTCATGGTGCTCTCCTGCGTGGTCTTGTTCATCTCCGTTGCCGCGCTCGTCAGACGCGCTTGATCAGCATCGCGATGCCCTGTCCGACGCCGATGCACATCGTGCACAGCGCATGCCGGCCGCCGGTGCGCTGCAGCTCGTAGAGCGCGGTGGTGACCAGGCGCGCGCCGGACGCGCCCAGCGGATGGCCGAGCGCGATCGCGCCGCCGTTGGGATTGACGTAGGGCGCGTCGTCGGCGATGCCGTGGTCGCGCAACACCGCAAGCGCCTGCGCCGCGAACGCCTCGTTCAATTCGATCACGTCGACGTCGGCAAGCTTGAGGCCGGCCTTGGCGAGCACCTTGCGCATCGCCGGCGCCGGGCCGAAGCCCATGATGCGTGGCGCGACCCCTGCCATCGCCGAGGCGACCACCTCGGCGCGCGGCTTCAGGCCGTATTTCTGCACCGCTTCCGCCGATGCGAGCAGGACCGCGCAGGCGCCGTCGTTGACGCCGGAGGCGTTGCCGGCGGTGACCGTTCCGTCCGGACGGACGACCCCCTTCAGCGCCGCGAGCGCCTCCAGGGTCGTCTGGCGCGGATGCTCGTCCTTGCGCACGACCAGCGGCTCGCCCTTCTTCTGCGCGATCGTCACCGGGACGATCTCCTCGGCGAGGCGTCCGGCCGCGACTGCCGCCGCGGTGCGTTGCTGGCTGCGCAGCGCGAACGCGTCCTGGTCGGCGCGCGAGACCTTGAACTCGGCGGCGACGTTCTCCGCAGTTTCCGGCATCGAGTCGACACCGTACTTCGCCTTCAGCAGCGGATTGATGAAGCGCCAGCCGATGGTCGTGTCCTCGATTTTCGCGGCGCGCGCAAAGGCGGATTCCGCCTTGCCCATGACGAACGGCGCGCGCGACATGCTCTCCACGCCGCCGGCGACCACGAGCGAGGCTTCGCCGCTCTTGATCGCGCGCGCGGCGATGCCGATGGCGTCCATGCTCGATCCGCACAGCCGGTTCACCGTCGACCCGGGCACCTCCTGCGGCAAGCCGGCCAGCAGCAGCGCCATGCGCCCGACGTTGCGATTGTCCTCGCCGGCCTGGTTGGCGCAGCCGTAGACGACGTCGTCGACCGCGCCCCAGTCGACCCCGGGGTTGCGCTCGACGAGCGCCCTGAGCGGCACCGCGGCGAGATCATCGGTACGCACCAGCGCGAGGCTGCCGCCATAGCGGCCGAAGGGCGTGCGCACCGCATCGCAGATGAAGGCTTCGTGCATGTTCGCTCCGCGAGCTTTGGATTAAGCGGGCACTGGCGCCGAGGCGTCGCGCAGCGGCACGCCGGTCAGTCGTTGCAGTTCCTCGAACGCGAGACCCGGCGCGCGCTCGAGCACCTTCAGCCCGTCCGGCGTCACGTCGATCACCGCCAGGTCCGTGAAGATGCGGTTGACGCAACCCACGCCGGTCAATGGATAGGTGCAATGCGCGACGATTTTCGACTCGCCCTTCTTGGTGAGGTGTTCCATCATGACATAGACGCGCTTCGCGCCGATGGCGAGATCCATCGCGCCGCCGACCGCGGGAATGGCGCCCGGCCCGCCGGTATGCCAGTTGGCGAGGTCGCCGCTCGCCGAGACCTGGAAGGCGCCCAGCACGCAGAAATCGAGGTGGCCACCGCGCATCATCGCAAACGAGTCGGCGTGGTGGAAGTACGATGCGCCGGGCAGTGCCGTCACGGGCTGCTTGCCGGCGTTGATGAGATCGGGATCCTCCGCGCCCGGCGCAGGCGCCGGACCCATGCCGAGCAGCCCGTTCTCGGTGTGGAGGATGATTTCGCGGTCCGCGGGCAGGTGATTGGCCACCAGCGTCGGCAGCCCGATGCCGAGGTTGACGTAGGCGCCGCTCGGTATGTCCCGGGCGACGCGCGTGGCCATCTGCTCGCGTGTAAAACGGTTCATCGCTGTTTCCTCCAGGGCCCAACCGACTCGCCGCGGGCGCTCAAGCCGCCGCGCCCGGCGAAGCCGTCACCTTCGCCGCGTCCGGGATCTCGACCACGCGCTGGACGAAAATGCCCGGCGTAACGATGTTTTCCGGGTCGAGATCGCCCAGGTTCACGAGCTCGCGCACTTGGGCGATCGTGCAGCGTGCGGCGGTTGCCATGATCGGGCCGAAATTGCGCGCGGTCTTGCGATACACAAGGTTCCCCCAGCGGTCGCCGCGCAGCGCCTTGATCAGCGCGAAGTCGGCGCGGATCGGATACTCGAGCACGTAGTCGCGGCCGTCGATGCGCCGCGTTTCCTTGCCCTCGGCCAGCGGCGTGCCATACCCCGTCGGCGAGTAAAAGGCGCCGATGCCCGCGCCGCAGGCGCGAATGCGCTCCGCGAGGTTGCCCTGCGGCACGAGCTCGAGCTCGATTTCGCCGGCCTGGTAGAGCGCGTCGAACACCCACGAGTCCGCCTGCCGCGGAAAGGAGCAGATGATCTTGCGCACCTGGCGCGCCTTGAGCAGGGCCGCGAGCCCGGTGTCGCCGTTGCCGGCATTGTTGTTGACGATGGTCAGGCCCTTGGCGCCCTGCGCGATCAGCGCATCGATGAGCTCGGAGGGCATGCCTGCGGTGCCGAAACCGCCGATCATCACCGTCGCCCCATCGGGGATATCGGCGACGGCGGCGGTGGCTGATGCGACGACTTTGTTGATCACGGCGTCCTGTCAGCGATCTCGCGGGTACCGCTGCCGCGGCCAGCTCTGTGGGCGATTATCGAACAAATGTTCGTTCAGCGGACAATGTACGCGGCCTTCAGCCCGAGCGTCAAGGGCGATTATCGTTTAAACGTGCGGTTATCGCGCAGACGTGCTACGCTGCGGCGCATCGCTCCTGCCGGGGAACACCATGGCCAAACGCGTCTCTGACAGTCCCACCCGTGCGGCCCGCGCCCTCGCCAAGGCGGCGCCGGCAAGCATCATCGCGCCGAATGCGCCGGCTGTCACGCCGGCCGCGGAGATTCAAGCCTTTGCCGGTGATCCGAATTTCATGGCCTCGCTGGCGCGCGGGCTGGCGGTGATCCGGGCGTTCACACAGCAGCAGCGCCATCTGACGATCGCCCAGCTGAGCCAGCGCACCGCCATTCCCCGGGCAGCGGTGCGCCGCTGCCTGTACACGCTTGCCGCGCTGGGCTACGTCGCAACCGACGACGGTCGCAGTTACGCGCTGCGGCCGCGCATCCTCGCGCTCGGGCACGCGTACCTGTCCTCGATGCCGCTGGTCTACGCCGTCCAGCCGCTGCTCGACCAGATCACGACCGATCTGCACGAGTCGAGCTCGATGGCCGTGCTGGAAGACGACGAGATCCTGTACATCGCGCGCTCGAGCACGACCACGCGGCTGCTGTCGATCGAACTCGGCATCGGCAGCCGGCTGCCCGCCTATTGCACGTCGATGGGCCGCGTGCTGCTGGCCGCGCTTTCCACCGCCGAGCTTGATGCCTACCTGGCACGCGTTCCGCTCGTCAAGCTGACCGGCCGGACCATCGCGACGCGCGACGAGCTCAAGACCGCGCTGGCCGCCGTTCGCCGCGATGGGTATTGCGTGGTCGATCAGGAGCTCGAGATCGGACTGCGTTCGATCGCGGTGCCAGTTGTCGACCGCAACGGCCGCGCGGTCGCCGCCATCAATGTCGGCACCCAGTCCGCGCGCGTGCCGGTGAGCGAAATGGAGACCCGGTTCCTGCCGCCGCTACGCTCGGCCGCGCGCGAGCTCGCGTTGTTGCTCGGCCGCGCCTGATGTTCGCAGCGCGGCGCGCCCCGCTTATCGCCCGCGGGCAGTGAAGCCGCGGCTCCGCTGCCCGGTTGCCATGCCGTCACACTCTGTCCACAATGCTTGATTTGCGCGCCGCGACTGTCCGGTCCAGCAATCGTTCAAGGTCACGATGAATCGCCCCCGGATCACCGGTTCCCTGCGTGCCCTGGCGCCGTACCTGGCGTTGTGGCTCGTCTGCTGCGCGCTGGTCGGCGGTGCCGCCGTGTACGCCGTGGTCGCCGATCGCGATCGGGATCGGAATACCGCGCAAAAGGATGCCGCCAACCTGACGCACCTCCTGCAGGCCCAGGCGATGCGCACGCTCGACTCGATCGACCGCACGCTGACCCTGGTGCGTGCCGTGCAGGAGCGGCGCCTCGCCGGGGCCTCGCCACGCAGCCTGTTCCAGACGTTGCGGCTCGGCGATGACGCGAACGATCGGGTCACGATATTCGACCGCGACGGCCGCTTCGTGACCAGCACCGACAGTGATGCGCGGCTCGAACTGGCGGTTGCGGATCGCGATTATTTCCGCGCGGCGCGCGATGGCAACTCCGACGCGATGCTCATCGCCTCGCCACTGATCGGACGCCTCTCCGGCAGCACGACGGTCCCTGCAGTCAAGCGGCTGACCTCGCCGACTGGCGAATTCCAGGGCATCGTCATGAGCGTGCTCGATCCGGCGCGCTTGATCGAAGTCTATCGGGACATCAGCTTGGGCGAAGGCGAATTCGTCGGCGTCGCGCAACGCGGTGGGCGCATCATGGCCCGCAGTGCAGCCGCCGCTATCGGGAACCCGTCAGGTGCCGCCGAATTGCCGTTGGCAGGCATTCCGGAGCGCGCGGCGATCCTCTGGCCGGTTCTCGACGGCGTGACCTATCTGGTCGCCACTCGGCCGCTACCCGGCAGCGATCTGCTCGTATTCGTCGCACGGCCCGAAAGCGATGTCCTGGCCAGCAACATGCGCTTGACCAGCGCGGTCGCCGCGCTCGCTGGGCTGGCATTGCTCGCGCTTGCCTTGCCGGTAGGCTACACGGCGCGGCGCTCGCTGCGCGTGCTGCGCGAGCGCGAGGCGCTCGAGGCGCGCGCGCGCATCGACCCGCTGACGCAGACCAACAACCGCGCCGCGCTGGACGACCGGCTGCGGCTCTGCCTCGACGCGCTTGCCCGCGCGAGTCAGCCGTTCAGCGTGGCCTTCATCGATATCGACGACTTCAAGGCGCTCAACGATTCGCGCGGTCATGCCGAAGGCGACCGCGCGCTCGCGCGGATCGCGGCCATCCTGCAGACCAGCGTGCGCAAGACCGACCTCGTGGCGCGGATGGGTGGTGACGAATTCGCCGTCTTGCTCCCCGCCGGGGAGCTCACCGCGACGCGCCGGGTGTTCGATCAGGTCATCGCAATGCTGCGCGCGTTGGTGCAGCGCGAGGCCTGGCCCATCGGCTTTAGTGTCGGCGTGGTCACGTTCCGCACAGCGCCGCAAGACGCCGCCGCAGCGATCGCCATTGCCGATCGCGTCATGTACACCGTGAAGCAGACGACCAAGGACGGCGTTGCCTTCGCGGCCTACGACGCGCACGGCCTGCGCATCGAGACGGACCCGGCGTCGGCCTGCACCTTTAACAGGGGCGAAGCCTCCTCGCCGGGCCGGGCGGCGTGACGCCGCCCGCGGCGCGCGCGTTCCAGATGTTCGCGGCAGTAAGAGCGGGCTCCGTATAAAATAGCCCGTTCTCCAGGCAAGGGAAGCCCATGCTTCGCCTCGACGATCACTCCAGCGGTCGGCACTTTCTGCAAATACCGGGTCCGACGAATGTGCCCGACCGCGTATTGCGAGCGGTCGATCACCCCACCATCGATCATCGCGGGCCCGAGTTCGCGCGCCTGACGCTCGCGATCCTCGACGGACTGCGGAAGATTTTTCAGACGGCCGGACCGGTGATCATTTATCCCGCCTCGGGCACCGGGGCGTGGGAAGCCGCGTTGGTCAACACGCTCTCGCCGGGCGATCGCGTGCTCATGTTCGAGACCGGGCACTTCGCCACGCTCTGGCGCAGGATGGCCGACAAGCTGGCGCTCGAGGTCGACTTCGTCGCCGGCGATTGGCGCAGCGGCGTCGATCCGGCAGTCGTCGAGGCCAAGCTGCTCGCCGACCGTGCGCATGCGATCAAGGCGGTCATGGTCGTGCATAACGAAACCTCCACCGGCGTCACCACCGCCATTGCCGAGGTCCGGCGGGCGATCGATCGCGCGCGCCACCCGGCGCTGTTCATGGTCGACACGATCTCCTCGCTCGCCTCGATCGACTATCGGCACGCGGAATGGGGTGTCGACGTGACCGTCGCCGGGTCGCAGAAAGGGCTGATGCTGCCGCCGGGCCTGTCGTTCAACGCGGTCAGCGACAAGGCGCTGGCGGCGAGTCGGACCGCGCGCCTGCCGCGCTCGTACTGGAGCTGGGACGAGATCATCGCGTCCAACCGCGACGGCTACTTTCCGTATACGCCCGCGACCAACCTGCTCTACGGACTGCACGAGGCCATCGACATGCTGCTCGAGGAGGGATTGCCGGCGGTATTTGCGCGCCACCATCGCCACGGCGAGGCAACGCGGCGAGCCGTGCGCGCCTGGGGAGCTCGAAATCCTGTGCCGCGACCCTGCCGAATTCAGCGACTCGTTGACCGCGGTCGTGATGCCCGAAGGGCATAATGCGGACGCCTTCCGGCGCAAGGTGCTGGAGCGCTTCGACCTGTCGCTCGGCACCGGCTTGGGACGCCTCGCCGGCCGGGTGTTTCGCATCGGCCACCTCGGTTTCTTCAACGACCTCATGCTCTGCGGCACGCTGTGCGGCGATCGAGATGGGCCTAAGTGAGTGCGGGGTGCCGCACCGATCCGGCGGAATCGAAGCCGCCCTCGAATGCCTGCAAGGGAGCGCTGCAGCGCCGCAGTCCCGGCGCGAACCGGCAACGACGCTGCCATGACGGCCGAGCCGACACTCGCCCTCGCCCGCTTCGTCGCGACGGCCGACCCCGGCCGGGTCCCCGCAGGCGTTCGCCACGAGGCGAAACGCGCCCTCGTCAACTGGCTCGGGTGCGCCATCGGCGCGTCGCGGCACGACGCGGTCAACCGCGCCATCGCCGCGCTTGTGCCGTTCGCAGGACGGGAGCAGGCGACGATCCTCGGCCGTGCCGAGCGCTTCGATTGCCTTCACGCCGCGCTGCTCAACGGGCTGGCGTCACACACGTTCGATTTCGACGACACCCATCTCAAGACCATCATCCATCCGACCGGGCCGGTCGCCGCGGCGCTGCTCGCTCTTGCCGAACACCTGCCGGTCACGGGTGCGCAATGGATCCACGCTTTCGTCCTCGGCGTCGAGGTCGAATGCCGCGTCGGCGGTGCGGTGTACCCGTCGCATTACGACATCGGCTGGCACATCACCGGCACCGCCGGCGTATTCGGCGCGGCGGCCGCGACCGGGCGCCTGCTGGGCCTGTCGGAGACGCAGTTCGTCTGGGCGCTGGGCATCGCCGCGACGCAGGCGGCCGGCCTGCGCGAAATGTTCGGGTCGATGTCCAAGCCGCTGCATCCGGGACTGGCGGCGCGCAATGGCATGGTCGCGGCGCTGCTCGCGCAGCAGAATTTCACCAGCGCTACGCAAGGCATCGAGGGACGGCGCGGTTTCGCCAACGTGCTTGCGACCGAGCGCGATTACAGCCGGATCACCGCGCGTCTGGGCGAAACCTGGGAGCTTGCCGACAACAGCTACAAGCCGTTCGCCTGCGGCGTCGTGGTCCATCCCGATCATCGATGGCTGCCTGCAGTTGCGCAGCGAGGAGCGCCTCGCCGGCGAGGCGATCGCGGCCATCGAGCTGACGGTGCATCCCCTGGTGCTCGAACTCACCGGCAAGAAGACTCCCCGGCTCGGCCTGGAGGGCAAGTTCAGCGTCTTTCATAGCGCGGCGGTGGCGATGCTCGACGGTGCGGCGGGTGAGGCGCAGTATTCCGACGCGCGCGTCGCGGACCCGGACGTCGTTGCGCTGCGCGAGCGCGTCGTGGCCGTGGTCGATCCGGCGCTGGCCGAGGATGCCGCGCGGGTCCGTGTGCGCCTCAAGGATGGCCGGGTCGTCGAACGCTTCGTCGCGCACGCCCTCGGCAGCCTGGCGCGCCCGATGACCGATGGCGATCTCGAGCGGAAATTCCGGGCGCTGTGCGCGCCGGTGCTCAGCGGCGACGCGATCGAATCGGTGCTGGCCGCGTGCTGGCGGCTGGAGCAGAGCGCCGATGCCGGCGCCCTCGCCCGGCTGACAGTTCCCGAGCGGCAGGGCGCGATCGCCTAAGGAGGACACGACATGCAGCTCAAATGGATGCTCGCCTGCGCCACGCTGTTGCTCTCCGCCGCGGCCTGGGCGCAGACGCCTATCGTGATCAAGTTCAGCCATGTCGTCGCGCCGGATACCCCGAAGGGGAAGGCGGCCGACCTGTTTCAAGCAGCTCGCGGAGCAACGCACCGGCGGCAAGGTTCATGTCGAGGTCTATCCGAACAGCCAGCTCTACAAGGACGGCGAAGAGATGGAGGCGCTGCAGCTGGGCTCGGTGCAAATGCTTGCACCCTCGGTGTCGAAGTTCGGGCCGCTTGGCCTGCCGGAGTTCGAGTTGTTCGACCTGCCTTATATCTTCCCCGATCGCGCGGTGCTCGACCGTGTCGTCAACGGCCCAATCGGCCGCGACCTGCTGCAGCGGCTCGAAACGAAGGGGATCATCGGGCTCGCGTTCTGGGACAACGGCTTCAAGGTGATGAGTGCAAACCGGCCCCTGCATGCGGTCGCCGATTTCAGGGGCCTGAAGATGCGCATCAAGTCCTCCAAGGTGCTCGATGCGCAGATGCGCGCGCTGGGTGCCCTGCCGCAGGTTCTGGCGTTCTCAGAGGTGTATCAGGCGCTGCAGACCGGCGTCGTCGACGGGACGGAAAACACACCGCCCAACCTGTACACGCAGAAGATGTACGAGGTGCAGAAATACGTCGCGCTGTCGAACCACGGCTATGACGGCTACGCGGTCATCGTCAACAAGAAATTCTGGGATGCGCTCCCCGCGGATATCCGCACCACGCTGGAGGGCGCGATGCGCGATGCAACCGAATTCGAGAATCGCCTTTCGCTGCAGGACAACGAAGACAGCATCGCCAAGATCAAGGCGTCGGGCAAGTGCACCGTCTACGCGCTAACGGGCGACGAGCAGGCGGCCTGGCGCCGGGCGCTGCTGCCGGTCCACCACGCCATGGAAGGCCGCATCGGCAAGCCGCTCATCGAAGCGGTCTATCGCGAGGCGGCAGCGCTCGGCTACAAACTCGGGCCCTGAACACAAGCCGTCCCGGCGGACCGCGGGCTAGAAATGCCGCAGGTTCCGTTCCCGGGCAAAGCTCATGTCGGTGGTCGTCTGTCGCAGCCGGTTCGAAAGAAAGCGCGCCAGCGCGCGGTAGAACCGGCTCGCGATCGGCGGCGACCCGTCGAGCAAGGAATGGATCTTCTCGTAATCGAAGCGAAACAGCGAAGTCGGCTCGAGCGTCTCGGCGCTGGCGGAGCGTTTCGCCCCGTCGATCAACGCCATTTCGCCGAAATGCGAGCCCGAGGCAAGGGTCGCGACATCGATGCGCGCTCCGTTCGGCGAGAGTGTCGCGATGCGTACCGAGCCGTCCTTGATGAGATACAGCGCCGTCGCTTCTTCGCCGGCGCGAAAGATCTGGAATCCCGCCGGCAGATTCATCGCGTTCGCGATCAGCCCCAGCCGGCCGCGTTCGTCCGCGCTCAAGTCGGCGAAAAGATAGACGCCCTTCAGCAAGGTGTCGCTGATCATTTCGGTCACTTCAGTGGAGCTTCGACGGGTAGGCTCGCGGGCAGTTTAGTGCCTGCGCGGCCTTTCGTAAATCGATGCGAGCGCGGCCGGATGCAGAACCAGCCCGGGCCCCCAGATCCGGCAATGCGCCCGACTCCCGCCCGCACCCCGGCTGTCAGGCCCACTTCATGGTGCGCAGCGCCGAGACGAGCTCGGGCCGCATGACCCACTTGAACTGGCCGTCGCCGGCGTCGTCCTGGCCCGCCTGTCCGACCGACAGGGCGAACCACCAGCGCACCGGCCCTTTGCCCTTCTGCGGCGGCGCATAGCCGAGCTTTTCCGCGATCGCGCGGGCAAGCGTGCCGTACTGCAGCCGGGCCGCTGCCGAATTCTTGAAACTGAGCTGGGTCGCGAGCTGCGCGGCAGTAATGGTCGCGTCAGGCGCCCGACACTGCGCCTGGAGAATCTGCAACTGCGTCGGCGAGATCCCGATCCAATCGCGCGTGGCCAGCAAGGCCGCCGTGAATTCTTCGGTCGTGGCTATCGGACCTGGATCGCCGTATTCGTTCACCGGCGGCCGTACGGCGAGACCCGCATCTTTCATCATGATTTTCGCTCGATCACTGCGCGCGCGCCCACGGCGTAGGTGCTTCCGGGCGGAAGTCCTAGCAACTGGCACGTCGTGCTGGGAAGAATGTTCGTGCAACTGCGCAGATGCACGGCTAGGTCGTGGAGCAGCAACTCGTTGCTCTCGTCAAGCGCGCACAGGAATCGATCGCGCAGGACCGGCGAGGCGCCACCAGCCCCGAAGGCGGCCACTGCGGTCATCGTCCGACTCCTGCGAACGCGTAGAGCGCCATTGCCCGGGTAAACCCCACAGCGTCACGCAACGAGTATTGCGACCTGACTCATATACCGAGACTATATACCGGTATTGAACGCAAGTCTCAGGCAGCGCAAGACTAATTTGACGCGCAGGCGATAAACGTGTATACAGAGCGCGCAGGTTCCTCAAGTGAATTGCCAGCCCCGCGTTGCCGCTTCGGCGGTACTCATCAGGTCCTCGTCTCTCTCCCTTGAAGTTCCCGCGCCGGGCCCAGGGCCCGTCATCTATCTATTTAATTTGGAGCAGTAGACATGAGTACAGGTACCGTCAAGTGGTTCAACGATGGCAAGGGCTTCGGCTTTATCACCCCCGATGGTGGTGGCAAGGATCTCTTCGCCCATTTTTCAGCCATTCAGGGTGAAGGCCACAAGAGCCTCCGCGAGAATCAAAAGGTCAGCTTCGACGTCACGACCGGTCCGAAAGGGGATCAGGCCGCGAACATCCGAACGCTCGACTAGTGCGCCCGCAGCGCAGCTAAGGAAAGCCCGGGCAACCGGGCTTTTTTTTGGGGCAATCGGCGGGCGCAACATCAGGCGCGCACGCTCACGGTCGATCATGTCCGGGTAATCGACGCCCGGCTCTCGGGCGGCGACCCGGTCCGTTATTAGTCACGCTGCCTCCGGGATGATTCGAATTCTGCGCCCGGACCGGGGCGCGCCTGGCGGCGGGAATATTCCGCAGCCTGGACAAGTATTGCATGGCGCAAGCCCCAACTTTGTCCAAGGAGCCTACGATGACGCGCGCGATCGATCGACGAGAATTTCTGAAACTCGCGGGACTGGGCGGAGTCGTGTTCGCCTCGAGCCTGCCCGCCTGGCCCGGAGGTAGCGCCACGGCGGCGGCGAAGAGCGGCCCCTACGACGACTTCTACTTCGTCCAGATGTCGGATTCGCACTGGGGATTCGAGGGCCCGCCCAATCCCGACGCCAAGGGAACCCTGAAGAAAGCCGTCGCCGCCGTCAACAGCCTGTCCGAGCCCCCCGATTTCATCGTATTTACCGGCGATCTGACGCACACCACCGACGACCCGAAGCTGCGTCGCCAGCGCCTGGCCCAGTTCAAGGACATCATCAGCGAGCTCAAGGTGCAGACCATCCACTTCATGCCTGGCGAGCACGATGCGGCTCTCGACCGCGGCGAGGCCTACCAGGAGTTCTTCGGCAAGACCGTCTACACCTTCGACCACAAGGGCGTGCATTTCATCGCGCTGGACAACGTGTCGGATCCGCGCGCCCTGATCGGCGATGAGCAGCTGGAGTGGCTCGCCGCCGACCTCAAGCAGCAGCCGCCGGACGCAAACATCGTCGTTTTGGCGCACCGCCCGCTGTTCGACCTGTACCCGCAGTGGGACTGGGCCACCCGCGACGGCGCGAAGGCGATCGACCTGCTCATGCCGCATGCGAACGTGACGGTGTTCTACGGCCACATTCACCAGGAGCACCACAAGATGACCGGGCACATCGCCCATCACGCTGCCAAGGGGCTGATGTTTCCGCTACCCGTGGCAGGCTCGCAGCCGCAGCGCAATCCGCTGCCGTGGGATCCGGCACAACCGTATCGCGGTCTCGGCTTCCGCGATATCGAGGCCGAGGCGAAAGCGGCGGAATTCAAGCTCACCGAACTGCCGGTGCAGAAGGCGTGACGCGATGCAACCGACGAGACGAAGACTGATGCTGGCGTTCGGCGGCCTGGCGCTGGGCGCCGCAACCGTGGGGCTGCACGCGGCAACGCAGCCCAAGGAACAGGTCATCAAGATCCTGGCGCGAAGGTTCACCTATTCGCCGAATCAGCTCAAGCTGAAAAAGGATGTGCCCGTCATTCTGGAATTGACGAGCGCCGATGTGGTCATGGGTTTCAGCGTACCGGACTTCCAGACTCGGGCGGATATTCTTCCCGGCAAGGTCACGCGGGTACGCCTGGTTCCCGACAAGGTCGGCACCTTCGTGTTCCTGTGCGACATCTTCTGCGGCGCGGGTCACGAGACGATGAATGGCTCGATCACGGTCGTAGCCTGAGGCGCACGCCTGCCCGGCGTTGACCGGAACCGCGGGCCGCGCCGGCGCAAAGACGCAGCCGCGTGCGCGGCCCGCGCGCTGTCAGCGAGTGTCCGATGCGTCCATAGGAGAACTTCTCTATTTGCCGCAATGGCCCCTGGCCCTGAAACTCGGCCGGCGCGGCCCCGGTCACCTTGGCTGCACCCCGAGATCTGGCAGCGCAGTACGTGCCGAATTGGGGAGCGTTGATGACAAGGAGACGCTATGAAATTTCGCAATCTGGCAGTAGCGATCGCGCTGGCGGTCGGCTCGCTTGGCTTCGCCGCAGTGGGTCAGGCGGCGAGGTACGTTGACGTAGACGTCGGGGTCGCTCCACCACCCGAACGCGTGGAGGTCGTGCCCGCGCCTCGGGAGGGCTACATCTATGAGCCCGGGCACTATGAATGGAACGGAGCCGAGTACGTGTGGATCGGGGGTCAATTCATCCCTGACCGCGAAGGTCATGAATGGCACCCCTATGTACTGGAGCACCACGGCGATCGTTGGCACTTCCGCGCCGGTCACTGGGACGACGACGACTGACTGAGCAAAGGACCGTGAGCCAGTGATGGCTGCTCGGTCCAGTAAAAAGGCCCGGCTTTCGCCGGGCCGTTTGCTTTCCGGTTAGCGGCGCACCCCGTTGCCGGATGTCCGGAGCGTCGCCGCCGCTAACAGCACCTCGGCCCGCTCTTGCCGTATTTCCGGTCGATCGCGCGGGCGAAAAAGTCGCGCCGGGACAGCACCGGCTCGCCGGCGTGATGCGCCGCCATGTGCGCGAGGTAGCTCTCGTAGTCGGGGATCCCGAAAACCTGGCGACATGCCTGCCGCACGTTGCGCAGCTTTTCGCCGAACCCCGCATTCGCCGCACCGGCGGCGGAAGGTGCGACCGCAACGGCGGCCTTCTTGGCGTGGGCGATCACGCCGTGGCCCCTGCGACCGGTGCCATCGGGGGTATCTCATGCGCCGTGGGCTGAGCCTGCCGGAGCGCCTGCAGGCAGATTTTCGCGGTGTAGACGCACATCGCCAGGACCAACAGCACAAACACGCCGCACACCACCGCGTCCAGGTAGTTGTTGAACGCGACCCGCTGCATCTGCTCGATCGACTTCGCCGGCGCCAGCAGCGTGCCTTGCGCGGCCGCCGCGCTGAATTTGTTCGCCAGCGCGAGGAAGCCGATGGCTGGATCGCTGTGAAAGATCTTCTGGATGCCCGCGGTCAGCGTCGTGACCAACAGCCACGCAGTCGGCACCAGCGTCACCCAGACGTAGCGCTCGCGCTTCATCTTCACCAGGACGCTCGTGCACAACAGCAGCGCAATGCCGGCGAGCATCTGGTTGCCCACGCCGAAGAGCTGCCACAGCGTGTTGATCCCGCCGAGCGGGTCGACGACTCCCTGATACAGGAAGTAGCCCCAGAGCCCGACGCAGAGCGCGGTGCCCAGCACGTTCGCCGGCAGGAACTCGGTGTCGCCCAGCGGCTTGTAAACGTGCCCGAGCATGTCCTGAATCATGAAGCGCCCGACCCGGGTCCCGGCATCGACCGCGGTGAGAATGAACAGTGCCTCGAACAGGATCGCGAAGTGGTACCAGAATGCCTCCAGCGCCTTGCCGCCGAGGGCCTGGGCGAGGATCTTGGCCATGCCAACGGCCAACGTCGGCGCGCCGCCGGCGCGCGACAGGACGGTGGTCTCGCCGATGTCCTTCGCGGTCTGGTCGATCATCTCCGGCGTTATCGTGAATCCCCAGCTCGAGATGACCTGCGCCGCGTTCGCTGTCGTCGTGCCGATTATCGCGGCCGGCGCGTTCATCGCGAAGTAGACGCCGGGATCGAGCACGCAGGCCGCCGTCAGCGCCATGATGGCGACGAAGGATTCCGCGAGCATTCCGCCGAAACCGATGAAGCGCATGTGCGACTCACGCTCGATCATCTTCGGCGTCGTTCCCGACGAGATCAGCGAGTGGAAGCCGGAGACCGCGCCACAGGCGATGGTGATGAACAGGAACGGGAACAGCGTGCCGGAGAATACCGGTCCGCTGCCGTCGATGAAGCGCGTAACCTGGGGCATGGCGAGCGGCGGTGCGACGACGTAAATGCCGATCGCCAGCGCGACGACCGTGCCGATCTTCAGGAACGTGGACAGATAATCGCGCGGTGCAAGCATCAGCCACACCGGGAGACTTGCGGCAATCGCGCCGTAGAGGATCAGCGCCCACGCGAGCTGCGGGCCGGTCAGAGTGAACAACGGTCCCAGCGTCGGATCGGCGGCGACCGCCCGGCCGAAATACAGCGAGGCAAGCAGCAGAACTACGCCAATCGCCGAGGCTTCGCCCACGCGCCCCGGCCGGAAGATGCGCATGTAGACGCCCATCAGCAGCGCGATCGGAATCGTGGCCGCGATCGTGAACAGCCCCCACGGGCTCGCCGTCAGCGCTTTGACCACGACCAGGCTCAGCACCGCGAGGATGATGATCATGATGGCGAGCACCCCAACCAGCGCGAGCGAGCCCGGCACCGGGCCGAGTTCCATCTTGATCATTTCGCCGAGCGACTTGCCATCGCGCCGCACCGACGCGAAGAGCACCATGAAATCCTGCACCGCACCGGCGACGACGACGCCGGCGAGTATCCACAGCGTGCCGGGAAGATAGCCCATCTGCGCGGCGAGCACCGGACCGACCAGCGGCCCCGCGCCCGCGATGGCCGCGAAATGATGGCCGTAGAGCACCCATTTGTTCGTCGGCACGTAATCCATGCCGTCGTTGTGCCGCACGGCCGGCGTCGGACGGCTATCGTCAAGCTGCAGCACCCGCTCCGCGATGTACTTGCTGTAGAAGCGGTAGGCAATGAAGTACACGGCGAGCGCCGCAGTGACGAGCCACACTGCGCTAACGGTTTCGCCACGACCGAGCGCCAGCGCGGCGAACGCGAACGCCCCAACGATCGCAACCAGGGGCCACAGCAGCAGGGACGCGAGCTTGTTCATGACTCCTCCAGGGGTAACCGAGATACGAGCGGGGCCTTCTTGGGACTCCTCTCGCCTAAGCGAACGTGCGCAACCGGGTCGCCTGGGTTGCTGCAACGCCAGGCACGACTTTCGAGCACAGGGTATACCCGCTCCCGGCGATGGACAAGCTGTGGTGCAGTATTCCTTGCGGTAGATCAACCTACCTTGGCCAATCCCGTTGGTGGGCTGCCAGTCGCCGTCGCGCCTGCGTCGATCAGCACCGTGCTGCCGCTGACGTAGCTTGCGGCGTCAGACGCCAGAAATGCCACCGCGCCCCCGACCTCCGCGTCCTGACTCGGCTCGATCGCGAAGGCGCGTACCGGCGACGAGGCGATGATGCTGCCGGCCCCGTTAATACGTGGAAAAAACTGACACCCCGCGCAACAGGCGTTCTTTCGCGAGGAATCCGCCGCAGGCGACCTCATGCGCAAGCTTCTCGCCGATGGCGAGGCCGACGAGCTTTGGAAAGCGCGCGGCGGCGGGCATGCAGATAACGGGCCCAGAGCTCGCGCCGTTCCAAGATGGAGCCCGCGTACCAGCGGATCGCGGCGTACGCCGGGGAGGACAACGTGAAAAGATTCCGCGCTTCGGTGGATGCGGCCCGCGAGGGATAGCGGCAGCGCAGTACCCCCGCTCCAAGCAGGCGAGCGCAGCGGTGCTTGCCATTCTTGCGCGTTGGCGCCCGCCCGACTGCAAGACGGGCGCGATGCTACGCTGCGCGCTTTCCGGAGCGAATCGACTGCAGGCTGCGCTACCCGCAGCTTGCGCAATCGGTCCGGATCAGCCGCCGGCTGACTGCAGTAACCGAATCGGCTTGCCGTCCAGGAACGCCAGGGCGTTCTCCACACACTGCTGATAGTACTCGCGATAGACCTCGATGACCCCGTAGCCAAGGTGCGGCGTCAGTACCACGTTGCGCGCCCGCGTCAGCGGGTGATTCGCCGGGAGCGGCTCGCGGTGGAACACGTCGAGCGCAGCGATGATCCGCCCCGCTTGCACGGCACCGACCAGTGCCGCTTCGTCGATCAGAGGCGCGCGCGCGGTATTGACCAGGATGGCGCCCTCTTTCATGCGCGCGAGGTCGGCGGCGGCGAGGATACCCCGTGTGCGTTCGGAGAGGACAAGATGCAGACTCACCACGTCGGCAGCGGAGAGCAAATCCTCCTTCGAAACTCGCCGCGCGCCCGCTGCGTTCGCCGCGTCGTCGGTCAGGTTCTGGCTCCACGCGAGTACTTTCATGCCGAGGGCACGACAATAGGCTGCCATCCGCGCGCCGATCCGGCCCAATCCGATCAGCCCGATCGTCTTCCCATCGAGAACAGGCCCCGCCTCGGTGCCCTGTTGGAACCGGCCGGCACGTACTGCGGCGTCACCCGCTGGAATGCGCCTCGCGGCGGCGAGCATGAGGCCGAGTGCCAGTTCCGCGGTCGAACTCGCGGAAGGGCCACCGCCGGTGTAGCACACAGTGATGCCGCGGGAGATCATGCCGGCGATATCGATGAGCCCCGCGCGCGACCCGGTCATGCCGAACATCGTCAGGCGTGGCAGCCTGGCAACCAGCGACAGCGGGAAGGGCGTCCGTTCACGCGTGGCCAGGACGATCTCGAACGTTGCCAACCCGCGGGCGACATCGTCCTCATCGGCAAACGGCGCTTCGAAGAAAGCCACTTCGGCGCGCGCCATAAGCGGCGTCCAGTCCGCACTCGCCCGCGCCATGCGCTGCCAATCGTCGAGCACGGCGATTCTGGTCATGAATCTCTCCTCTTGTGTCTAAGCGATTTCCGGGGTCGAATTGGCGGGCCGTTTCTCCACGGCGGCGCACTGAATCGGGGCCAGTGAGCCCGGTAGAGAAGCGGGGAGCACGCCTGATCCATTTGCCACAGATGCCAGCGGCCCTCTAGAATTTGTCGTTCATCTGACAGCGTTCTCAGGGGAAACGATGCTATTTCGCTACCGGCTGCTCCGCGCAACCATCGCCTTGATTGTTTGCAGCGCCGCGCCGCTTGCGCATGCGGGGGAATCCTGCGATACGCCGGACCCTTGCGCCGCCAAGGTCTGCCGCCTCGATGCCGGGATGGCTCAGGCCAGGGCCAAGGGCAACACCACCGAGCTTGCGCGTCTGGAGCGAGCGCGTGGCGAATTGGTCCATTGCAGCGACGATGGGCTCAAGCAGAAACGCAAGGTCGCGCTGGAGCAAGCGCAGCGGCGCATCGACCAGCGAACTGCGGATCTCCGGAATGCCGAAGCAAGCGGCGACACGGCGAAGATCAACAAGGCGCAGCGCAACCTCGACAGCGCGCGCAAGGCATATTCCGAGATCGAGAGCTCGCCGTTGTAAATGCGCCGGGCCGGAGCGACGGCAAGCGAGCGCGACTAGTAGATTTCGGGCATAGGCACCGGCTGCGCCTCCGGTTTGCACGCGCCGCACCACAATGCGTCGGCCACGACGACGGCCTTGGGTGTATTGCCGGCCCCGACGTAGATCGTCGCGATGTACGGCAACCGTTTCTCCGCATGGTCCTTGCACGCCGCCCTTCCGCAAAAACGACAGACGCCCCGCGCCTCGTTATCGTCGAAAAAACATTTCACCGTATGTTCCTCCCCTGATTGAGGTGTCGTTCGCCGGTCTATTCTCCCACCTGTCAGCGCGAAACTTCGTATCGCTTTGAGTAACTATTCCTCGCGCTCCGTTGCCAGCGCTGCGGCCCGCGCCCGCGCGTCGAGCTCAGTTTGAATTCGGGCATGCACCGCCACGCCCGACGAATCATGCCCGACGAGCTTCGCCTGCAGCGTACTCCACAGATTCGTCCTGGGTGTCCCAAGTGAAGCCAGGATTTGGTCGAGGCGCGCCCACAGCGACCATGTCGTCTTCGGCATGATCGAGCGCGCGTAGGACATGACATACATCCCCACTTCGTGCCGCAAATGTTTCAAATCCCGCTTTGTCTCGGTAATCTGCGCAGCAAGCTGAACGCGCAATTCGTGATCCTTGGTCCTGCGTATCAGATCCTGCTTCATCGCCAGTTGCGCGCCGAGAAGCAGAACGTTGGCCACCTGCTCGCGTTTGATTTCGCCAAAATGTTCCTCGATCGGCGCCAACAGCGCATCGAGATCGTCGATGCGCTGCACGAGCATTGCCTCGCCTTTTGACACTCCGACCCCCATCCCGATTGACTTGCGCAATCGAACGCGCTCCCGGCGCAATCCCCACAGGATGGCAAGGGCTACGATCAGGAGGGCCATGAAGGCAAATGCGGCGAGGACGAGGTAACCTGTCTGCGCAAAAACGAAAATGTGGAACGCAGTATTGTTGTAGGCCATATGGGCTGCAATCGCCACCACCAGTCCTATGGCCCATGCAACGAGTGGATGCCTGTTCAGACCGCCCATGGGGAACCCCGCGAGCGCCATGCCGACGATGGCCGTAGTGCTGCCGTGCATCACCGAAGACACGAACGCGCGTATCGTGCTCACGATCACTCCCGTGTCCACGTCCACGCGGCTCAGGTACAGCATATTCTCGGCGATCGCGAAGCCGATACCCGACGCGAAGCCATAGACAGCACCGTCGACGAAAAACGTGGTGTCCGCGCGACGCACGAGATAGAGAAGAACGAGCGACTTGAAGATTTCTTCGACGATCGGTGCGGTATGGGTAGAAACGAACTGGGCGCCCAGCACGAGTCGCATCGGGTGGCTCACCTGGTAGGAGAGCTCGACGGCGAAGGCGCCCCACACCAACGCCAACAGTACCAGCCGCATCCGATGCGTCTCGAAGAAATTCAGCTGCTTGACCAGGTACAGGAAGAACAGCGGGATGACGCTCGCAACAAGGATCGAGTAACTCATGGCATTGTGCGGTTGGTAGCCACAGGGTATCTGAAATCCGGATGCGCAAAATAAGAGCGGTAGTCGAATCGACTACCGCTCTTGACGAGACCTAGAACTCTGCGGTCAGCGGTCGTATACCGACCTATTCTAACCGTGGTTCGTCGGTCCTAGTTCGATGCGTTTGCAGCGTTCGACGCATTCGACGCGTTCGAAGCGTTGGACGCATTCGAGGCGTTCGAAGCATTCGAGGCGTTCGAGGCGTTCGAGGCGTTCGAAGCGTTCGAAGCGTTCGAAGCGTTCGAAGCGTTCGAAGCGTTGGACGCATTCGAGGCGTTCGAAGCGTTCGAGGCGTTCGAAGCGTTCGAGGCGTTGGACGCATTCGACGCGTTCGAAGCATTCGAGGCGGCGGACGCATTCGACGCGTTAGACGCGTTCGAGGCATTCGAGGCGTTAGACGCATTCGACGCGTTGGACGCGTTAGACGCGTTCGAGGCATTCGAGGCGTTAGACGCATTCGACGCGTTCGAAGCATTCGAGGCGGCGGACGCATTCGAGGCGTTAGACGCGTTCGAGGCGTTCGAGGCGTTCGAAGCGTTCGAAGCGTTCGAAGCGTTGGACGCATTCGAGGCGTTCGACGCGTTCGAAGCGTTGGACGCATTCGAGGCGTTCGACGCGTTCGAAGCGTTGGACGCATTCGAAGCAGCCGAGGCGGCGGACGCATTCGACGAATTCGACGTCATCGCTTGAGTACCCATCACGTTCTTGAGTGCGTCCGGCTTGAAGTCGGCCGTGTAGATCGCCAAACCAGCCACCGTCAACACTGCCACCGCGACGAGCATCGTTTGCTTATTTCGTGTCATGTTGAGCTTTTCCCTTTCTTTCCGGGTTGTGAACGGTGAGGCAGGTAACACCACGCCGAAGTATTAATCAAGGACAACCCGATTGGAACATGAATATTCACGCTTGGAACGTGAATATTCACATGGCGACCCGTCGATATTGCGATGCAGCATTTCGCTGCCAGCTGGCAACTTATTGAATATGCTGAATATGCAGAGCTGTCTCGAATCCCAAGCGAACCCATGCGAAATTCATGGACCGGCGGCATTGCGAGTCGGGCAGCTGAAGCATGTACGGAGATCCACCACCCCGTTTGATGGCAGACGGCCAAATCCCCGCGATCGTCTCGCGCAAATGGATGTTCCACAGGGTGCGCTCCAAGCGACACGCACCTCTCCTGGCGCGCATGGCCGGTCTTCGGTGCGACCTCACCGGGAAGCGTCGCGATTGGAGCGCAGGCGATCTTCTGGCATCCTACGCGGCGTACCTGCTCCGCCGGCAAGCATGCCGGCAAAGGGAGAAGCGGGTAATCAACTTCTGGAGGAACACAATGAGAATCCTTATGGCGTCGGCCTGGATCAGCGCCGGCATGCTGTTTGCCGTCGCGGCCACGGCGCAAGCACCGGCCGGGTCGACCGGGGAATGCAAGGACGGCAGCTACACCTCGGCGGCGAGCAAGCGCGGTGCCTGCGCCGGTCACGGCGGGGTCAAGGACTGGTACAAGAGCGCCACGCCGGCAGCGACCGGCGAAGGCTCCGGCCAGCGCCATGGCGCCGGCAGCCCCTGCGGCACCGGCCGCGGCGCCGAAGAGCGCCGCGCCGGCTCCGGCCGCAGCACCGGCCGCCAAGAGCGCCGCGTCCGCTCCGGCTGCCGGCGGTGGACCCGGACAGGTCTGGGTCAATACCGCGTCCAAGGTCTATCACTGTTCCGGGGACAAGTGGTACGGCAAGACCAAGCAGGGCGAATACATGACCGAAGCCGCCGCCAAGGCCGCCGGCAATCATCCCGATCACGGAAAAGCCTGCTCCTGACGCGCCGTTGACTGTGCCGCGCACCCGCGGAATCTTTGGCGGATCGCTGCAGCGACGACTGGATCAAGAGGACTTAACAACCACCGGCAAGCGCGCCGCGGGAACGAGCACTTGGGCATAACCGCGGCGTGCAAGGCGGCTCCGGACTGGAGACGACGGCACCGGGTGCTTGTCACCGCCATGCGCGATGCAGCGGGGCCTTGCGCATCCGAACGCCACGTTTCGAAGCCGTTTCATCGACACCCCGGCACTCATTCGACCGTGCCTCCATTCCGCTCTCTGACTGCCCCCTTTCCCGGATTCATCCCTCGCTACGTCCATGAGTCGCTTTCCCGACGACATCTACACGGAGCCCTCGCCGCTCGATGTTGATACGCTGAAAAATCTCGGCCCACTTCGCGGCATGGCAGGGATCTGGCAGGGACAGCGCGGTCTGGACGTCAAACCAAAGGCGGAGGGCCCGAAGCAGCAGGTTTACGTCGAGCATATGGAACTGCAACCGATCGACCCACAGACCAACGGGCCGCAACTGTTTTATGGCTTGCGTTACCACACCCATATCGTCAAGCCCGATCAAGTCAAGACGTACCACGAGCAGGTGGGTTACTGGCTGTGGGAGCCTTCGGCGAACACCGTGATCCACACCCTTACCATTCCGCGTGCCATGGTCGTCATGGCTGCTGGCGAAGCAAGCGCTGACGCAAAGGAATTCGCGGTTACCGCTGTCCTTGACTCCCCGTGCTATGGAATCCGCTCGACGCCGTTTCTCGATTACGCATTCAAGACTGTTGAATTTCGGATCAAGGTAACCTTCAATGCGGACGGCACCTGGACCTACGATGAGGATACCGTGCTCATGATCCGCGGCAATCCTGAACCGTTCCACCACACCGATCGAAACACGCTGACCAAGGTTGCGGAACCCACCCCCAATCCCTTGGCCCGAAAATAATCGCCATTCAGCCCGGAATCAGTCCGCATGACCCAATTGCTGTTCAAGAACGCGCGCCTGTTCGACGGCACGCAGGCGGAATGTGCGGAGGGCATGTTCGTCCGCGTGGCGGACGGGCGCATCCGGGAGGTGTCGACGCGTGCTCCAGATGGACGCGACCTGCAGGTCATAGACGTCGGCGGTCGCACGCTGATGCCCGGCCTGATCGATGCACACGTGCACGCCTTTGCAAGCGATGTCGCCGTACAGAGGGTTGAGGCGCTCGGCGAAGCCTACCGCACTGCGCATGCGGTGCGCATGCTCACGCACGCGCTGCACTGCGGTTTTACCACGGTGCGCGACATCGGCGGCGGGAATTACTCGCTTTGGCGTGCGCTGGAAGACGGCCTTATCACGGGGCCGCGCCTGCTCTACTCGGGCAGGATCCTCTCGATGACCGGCGGCCACGGCGACCTGCGGCAGATCGAGGAGCCCCCGCGCCACCAAGCGGGATGCGCGTGTGGCGACACGCCGCTGTTCAACTCCTTCGCGGTAGTCGTGGACGGCGTGGACGCATGCATCCGCGCCGCCCGAGAGGAGCTGCGCCAGGGTGCGCACTGCATCAAGATCATGGGTTCCGGTGGCGTCGCGTCACCGACCGATCCGATCTGGATGAATCAATACCGCGAGGACGAGATCCGGGCCATCGTCAACGAGTGCGTGGAGCGGCGCACCTACGTCGCCTCGCACTGCCATCCCGCGAGTGCGGTGCGGCGCAGCGTGGAATTCGGAGTGCGCAGCATCGAGCACGGCACGATGATCGACGACGACACTGCCCGCTTCGTCGCCGAGCACGGCGCCTACATTGTTCCGACAATGGCCATCATCTTCGCCCTCGTCGAATCCGGACGGAAGCTGGGCTTTCCTCCACAGAGCCAGGAAAAGGCCGAGTTCGCGTTCAAGGCGGCCGTTTCGGGCATGGACTCCATGCGGCGCGCTGGAGTCAAGGTCTGCTTCGGCACCGATCTGCTGGGTAGCACGTACACGCAGCAATGCCGCGAATTCACGCTGCGCAGCGAGGTGTTCACGCCGGTGGAGATCCTGCGCCAGGCGACTTCGGTGGCCGCCGAGATGATGCTGATGAAGGGCGAGATCGGATGCATCGCACCCGAGGCGCGTGCGGACCTGCTCGTCGTCGACGGCGATCCGACCAAGGATATCTCGTTGCTGGCCGCCAGCGGGCAGCACCTGCGGACGATCGTGCGAGGGGGCACGGTCGTGAAGAACGAACTGCACTGACCCTAACGCAGAGAGCGATCCGGCGCACGACGCCAGCTGGTTACTCCTTCGGCAGATGCGCGATGATGCAATCGAACGAAGGTTTGTTGTAGGTGCCCGATCCGAGGAAGGCGGTAAGCGAAGTGCGGTAGACGTCCGGTGGCATGCCGCCGTAATACAGCGACGACGTTTTGCTGAGAAAAGTGGCGTAGTGATCGGGATCGACACCCAAGCCATTGAACGACCAGTGCCTGTCCGAAGTTCTCGGATCCGATGACCAGTGGCTTGCAATCCTGAGCGATCTTGTTGAGGAACGCGTCGTACGCCGCTCTCTGCGAGGAGGTGCCGCAAGAGGCGCCGGCCAGCGCCAGCACGGCCAGCAGGAACCGACCAAGTTGGGACATGCGCAACATGTTGAATCCTCCGAGTAAGAATATCCGCTTCACGCCCGATTCGGAAGCGCGTGTTTCTGCTCACCCGCGGTAGCGCTGCAAGCCGCGGAGACCCATTTTTTCCGACCAACGCTAGCCTACCATGAGCTGGCGGACGCAGCCGTTCTGCAGGGTGCCCGTGGCGCCCAGCATGTCAGCCGTGGCGACACGTGGGCATTCAATTTGCAATCATTTGGCGGGCAACTGCCTTTGATAAAACGCGATCACCGAGCGGTTGAAATCGCGATGAAAGGCTGCCCGGTCAAACCCCTTGGCGTCAGCGCAAACTAAGGGAAATATCCAGGCTGGACACGGCGCCAGAAACGCGAAATGCGCGGCACCCGGAATGACGTGATACTCCGGCGGCACCGGCATCAGTTCGCGCACTACGGCCGCGTTGCTCTGGTAGGGCACATTGGTGTCGTCGGCGCCGTTCCACAGCTGAACCGCCGCGGTAACCCGCGCTAGCCCATTCGGCTCGAACGCAAAGCCATACCCGGGGGCGGCAATGACTGCGGCCTTGATGCGCGGGTCATGCACCCATGCCGCAGCGGGTGCCGGTGACGAGGGCAGTTGTGGCCACAAGGTACACGCGAACTCCGGGCGCGCCCTGCACTGCGTGCCGATTCGTGCCAGGTCAGGATCTCCGCCAATGGCCACAAGGGCCGTAAATCCACCCGCGGAAAACCCAAACATGCCGATTCGTGCGGAGTCGAGTTGCTCATGCGCGCGCCAATCGTTGAGCATGTAGTCGAGCACCAGGCGAATATGCCGCGACCGGTCGACGAGCCAGCGTGTTGTTCCGACATACCGTTGGTCCTGCGCGTTGTCGCCCGTGTGCGTGACGGCGGCGACAACAAAGCCTGCCGCGGCAAGCGCGAGCGCCGTATCCGCGTGGCTTGAAAGCAAACCGCCATTGCCGTGGGAAATGATGATCAGTGGCAACTCGCTGCCGACCACCGTTCCGTCGTCGGCAACCCGCTGTGCCGAGAAGCCGACGAGCCTTAAACCCGGCTTGGCGGCGGTCGGATACCAGATGCCGACCGCAAGCGGCCTGTCGTGTGGATCATTTACGCTCACTTCGTCAAAACCGACTGGCTGATCCGGCTTCGCCGCACCGAGAAAGAGCGCGCCAAACACGCCGCTCGCCGCAACCGCCAGCACGACGACGAGGCCAATGCCGATTTTCAGTGCCAGTCTCATGCCAAGTTCCCCTGATCGCCAAAGAACCTCATTGCGACAACCTTCAGGGCGACGCGTTGACCCGGATCAAGAGGGCCTGAGGTCTCCCGGTCGACGCGTGGATTCCGCGGCGCGATGCGACGATCAAATGGCTGGTGATGCGACCAGCCAAGCTTCTCTCCTTGGCGCCAACGCGCCATCATGGCCCCAGCATGATTGCCAGACCGGTCAGTCGAGCCAGGATTCTCCGACCGCAAGCGCGCGCTCCGTTCGTACCGGGGACGCTAGAACTGTGTGTGCAGCCCGACCATTACGGCGTGCGGTAGCACGCTCAGAATCAACGGCGAGTCCCGCGTGGCGGCCCAGTATCCTGTCACACCCCCGAGCGCCCAGGATGCGAGGACATCCGTTTGCCAGTGCCCCCATTCCTTGAGCCGGGCAACGCCGCTGTATAGAGGCAGCAATGCCAGCGCATAGGTCGCCGGATAGTCGCGTCCGTACTGCAGGATGAACGGAGTGACGATCGAAGTGACGGCGGTAACTTCTCCGCTCGGGAAACTGTAATTCCCCTTGCCCTGAAACCAGCGGTTGGGGTCGTCGGTCTGGCTTGGTCGGGAGCGCGTGAAGATGTATTTGCCCGCGTACGCGAAGACCGCGCTGACCGATGAGGCGTCAACCGCCTGCCAGCATGTCTTTCCCAGGCGCGTTTCCCCTCCTTCCCAGGCGCCGCAGCCAATCTCGCCTACGATCATCGTATCGAGCACCGCCTGCTCGACTCCGTGGTTCCAGATTCCACTGTTGTCATAGGTAATCCGGTGATCGATGCCACCCGCATGCAGCGCGGTGTTCACCACAACCATGCTGGTTGCAACGGTCCGCAACAGTGCCGCCGCCGTCCTCATTTGGATCTCCACGTGTCCGGGACGCCTGCCTTCGACGGGTTACCGCGTTGATCAGAACATCCATTAAACGATACGCCAATTGGTCGGCATCGTGAAGCACATGTCCAGCAGCAAATGCCGCCGCATGATCCCGCTGTAAACAGCCGCCAGACGCTCTCCGCGCGCACACCCCTCGGGCCGAATCGCGGGCTAAATTAACGACCGTTTCCGCCGAACGTGCTCACCCGTTCGATCTGGGTCGTGGTACGCTTCCGTACCACCTGCGGGCAGAGCCACCTGGTTGATCCGTGCGCGACGCGTAACTCAGTCACGCTGGTTGCAAAGGAGCTCAAAAACGCCGATTTATCGGCGGCGCATTCGCGCCACCGCGCGGTTGAGACCGCGCACCTTCAGGCCAGCTTATGACGACGAGCGCCATTCCAAGTACCGACGCCTATCCCCTACCCACGCGACGGGTCAGGTGGCTAGGACTGGTCTTCTTTCTGGTTATCCACGTCGTCGGAATTGTCGGAACGCCTCTTTACATTTACTACCGCGGCATCACGGCCTCCGAACTGGCGCTGTTTTTCTCCTATGCTGCCGTGACAGGCATGGCAACCACGGTCGGCTATCACCGTCTGTTTGCACACTGCACATTCGAAACTTCACCCGTGGTGCGATTCTTTCTGCTTCTGTTCGGTGCAGCCACATTCCAGGAATCTGCCCTGAAGTGGTCTTCGCAGCATCGCCAGCACCACCTGTTTACCGATACGGAGCACGATCCCTACGGCGTCAATCAAGGATTCTGGCACGCGCACATCGGCTGGATCCTGTTCTGGCGTCATCGCACCAACTACAACAACGTGAATGACTTGCGAAGATCGCGACTGGTCTCGCATCAGCATGACCATTATGCGTGGTGGTCGATCGGTGGAGGGATTGTCCTGCCCATGCTTATTGCCTGGTGGATCGGGCATCCGCTGGGAGGATTCATCATGGCCGTCTGCCTGCGCCTAGTCATCGTCCTTCATTCCGCTTTTTTTGTTAACTCCTTTGCGCATACCTTCGGCACCAAGACCTACGCTCATTCGCAGTCGGCGCGCGACAACTGGATAGGCGCCATCCTTACCAACGGCGAGGGATTCCACAATTTCCATCACCGCTTTCCTTCGGATTACCGCAACGGTGTTCGCTGGTATCACTGGGACCCGTCGAAGTGGTGCATCTACTGCATGTCGAAGGTCGGTCTTGCCTGGGACCTCAGAAGGACATCCGCGCTAAGAATTGCCAGCGCCACGGAGGAGTAAGCCGCGGTCGTCTCGGAGCCTAAAATTGCTCGACTGCAGTCAACCAGACCGGCCGATCTGCCGCATCAACCATCACCGCTGCTTGCGTCAAGCGGGGCGTACCTCGTCAGTCCACACCTTGAAGCTGAGCAGCTTGTTGCGGGCCGAACGTACTGCTGATCGCGACGTCGGAGGCGTCGCGGCCTCGAGCGATGAGCACTCTGCCGATGCGCGGCGTGTTGTTGCGGGCGTCGAATGTGTACCAATGGCCGTCAAGGAACGCCTCGAACCAGGCCGAGAAGTCCATCGGGCCGTACGGCGGGGCGATGCCGATGTCACCCAAGTAGCCCGTGCAATAACGTGCCGGAATGTTCATGCACCGGCAGAAGGCAACGGCGAGGTGGGCATAATCGCGACAGACGCCCGTCCTGTCGTAAAGAGCTTCGAGCGCCGTCCGCGTCATGCGCGCGTGTTCGTAGCCGAAGACGATATGGCGATGGACATAGTCGCAGATCGCCTGCACGCGGTCCCATCCGGTCGGCGTCTGCCCGAAGAGATTCCAGGCGGTCTCCGAAAGCCGATCGGTTTCGCAATACCGGCTGCCCAGCAGAAACAGCAGCGTTTCTTCCGGGAGCTCGGGAACGGGTAGCTGGCGCGCTTGCGGAGCCACGACGTCAGGCGCCCCGCTATCGTTCACGATCGCGTCGGCCGAAACCCGCGTACGTCCCTTCGGCGCGACGATGCGCGTACACCAATTGCCAAAACTATCGCGATAGCCTGTCATTGGCACTGGCTGGGTCGACCACGCAGAGTGTCACGATGCACGAGATCCGAAACGCGCGTGAAGTGGACGTTCAGGTTCAGTATCATGGGCGTTGGTTGTGGGCATTCGTAGATGATCTCGAAGCCGACGCGGATCTGCACAATGGATCTCCGTCAGGTTGGGTCCGATGCGGGGTAGTGTGACGATTGATGACTGCCTCACCTGGCGCAAGGGCGTTAATTCAGGCGCGTTCAGACAGCACATGCCGCACTTAGCGATTCGATGAGCGCGCTTCGCAGAGCGAGCCACTGTTGGCCCGCCGAAAGAACGATGCCCTGGTTGACCTCCAATTCGATCCCGACATAGGCGGCCGACGGGAAACGCAGGCGCAAGTGTGAGGTCAAACCGTCACCTTTGCCGGCATAGGGATAGTTGCGGCGGACCCGGAACCCCGGAGCGATTGCTCCGAGCGATGCCTTCCAGCGAGCGCACAGCTCGGCCTCTCCGCGTCGTGCGGGATGATAGAGCAATCCCACGTCGGCGCTACGCACCTTGCCATCCAGTTCAGCGGTGAAGCTGTGCGACGAGATATGAACGACGCGCCGCCCGCGCGCCACCGCGCTGCGCGACCAGACGCTCGACCTGCAGGCGATAGGGGCGGTAGTAGCGCGCGACAATCTCCTCGCGAACCCTCGCCGGAGCTGCGCGAGTGGCCGACGAGAACAGCTGTGGATGACCGATGGAGCGATTGAGATCGATCAGCAGACGGCTGACGGTGGAGGCTACAAGCGGCGCCCTGAACGCCGTGGCCAGTCCCCTCGCCACGACGAGCGCACCCGGATCGCTGCCGCGATGCGAATCCAGCGGGGCCCGCCACCCTCGAAACAGTGCTCGATAGGGCGCTGGAATCCGGTTGCCGCCATGTTCGCAAGTTATGACGAAGCAATCGACCACGGCGGCGTATCCGTCACCAATGCAGCACGGGCAACTGGCGAAATACCTTGCGCGTGCCTTCGCTCCATTCATAGCTCAGCGCAGCGAAATATGCGTCGCCATCATTGAAGCGACGTCGCATCTGCACCTCAAGGCTGTCCCGCTCATAACAAATGAGATCGATCGGCATGCCGACCGAAAGATTGCAGCGCATGGTCGAATCGAATGAAACCAGAACGCATTTCGTGGCCTCGACAAGAGGCGTCAGCGGCGTGATCACGCGATCGATGATTGGCTTGCCGTATTTGGTTTCGCCGGTCTGAAAGTAAGGCGTATCGAGCCCGGCCTCGATGAAGTTGCCCTCCGAGTAGATCCGGAACAGGCGTAACGGCTCGCCGCCGATCTGCCCACCGACGATGAACGAGGCGTTGAATCCCTTCTCGTTCTCTTGAAGGTATTCGCCGTCGCGACGCTCGATATCGCGCATTGCGTCCGCGACCAGCATCGCGACATCGAACATCGTCCGCGCGCCCCAGAGGTTCGGCGTAGCCTCGCCGGCAGCACAGCGCTGATTGAGCACCCCGATCACGGCCTGAGTTCCGGCGAGATTTCCGGAGCTCAGCAAGACGATAACGCGGTCGCCGCGCCGCTCGAACACCGTCATCTTGCAGAACTTGGCAATGTTGTCGACCCCGGCATTCGTCCGGGAGTCAGAAGCAAAAATCATCCCCTTTTCAAGCATCACGCCTATGCAATAGGTCATGCCCTATTTCCCTGGCTCAAGCGTCAGTGGATCTGCTGATGCCGTGTGCATCAGCTCAGCGGCAGACGCGCACACCGCTCCATTCGCGCGCCGTATACAGCGACTCGACGCGGGATGCGAGTTTACTCCATAAACGCTCGCCGAATGGTCCGCTGCGGGGACCGCGAAGCAGCGTCAAAACCCGCAAGGCAGCCGACGCAGGCTCGGCGCCGGTCGTCTTTATCAAAGCCGATCGACTCACCGCGCACCTACTTTGGCGTGCGCGATTACGTTCGCGGCATTGCGCGGCGCAGAGCGCCAATATTGCTTCGGGGCATGAATCTGCGCGCCAAGAGTCGCAGCGGCATGCCACGGCCAGCGCGGATTCCACAGCATCGCGCGCGCCAGGGAGACCAGGTCCGCATCGTTCGCCTGGACAATCGCTTCCGCCTGCTTGGCGTCGGTGATCAAGCCGACAGCGACTATGGGAATCGACGTCGCCCGGCGGATCGCCCGGGCAAGCGGTACCTGATACCCTGGGCCCAGGGGAATCTTCTGCGCAGGCGAAATCCCGCCGCTCGACACGTCGATCCAGTCGCAGCCGGCGGCTAGCAAGCGCGCTGCCAGCGCAAGCGAATCATCGATGGTCCAGCCGCCATCGACCCAATCGGTGGCCGAAATTCGAACCCCGAGGGGCTTGCCCTCGGGCCATAGATTGCGCACCGCCGCGAATACTTCCATCGGGAACCGAATCCGGTTTTCCAGAGATCCGCCGTAGGCATCATTGCGCCGATTCGACAGCGGGGAGAGAAACTCATGAAGAAGATAGCCGTGTGCCATGTGCAACTGGATGGCGTCGAAACCGATGCGCATCGCGCGCGCCGCGGCATCGACGAACTCACGCTTGATTTGCGTCAGCGTTGCAGCGTCGATCGCTTTCGGCGGTGGCTCGCCCTCCAGTTGCGCGATCGCCGAAGGGGCAACGGGAATCCAGCCGCCGTGATCGGCCGGGATCAGCTGACCGCCTTCCCATGGCACCCGCGACGACCCCTTGCGCCCCGAGTGTGCGAGCTGGATCGCCACCGGTATCCGAGGTGCGTTGGCGCGTGCGACCGCAAGCCGTTCGCCCAGCTCCTGTTCGCACGCCGCGTCGTAGAGCCCCAGGCAGCCATGCGTAATGCGGCCGATCGCCGACACTGCGGTAGCCTCGACAGTGAACATGCCAGCCCCCGACTGCAGCAATTGACCCCAGTGAATCGTGTGCCAGTCCGTCGCGCGACCGTTGACGGCCGAGTATTGGCACATCGGTGACACGATGATGCGATTCGCAAGCGTCAACTTGCGCAGCGAGAACGGGGAGAACAGGGATGTCGCCATGGTTTGGGTGCCCTCACTGGGGATTGCGGCGAATCTTGCAGCGGCAGAGCGAAAGGGGCAATTGCGGGCGAAAACCTCTCGGCGCGGCACGCACAACGCGCCCGAGCCTGGACGCTATGACGGGCCCACCCGAAGAATGCTATCTTTGAGAATGCCATTCCTGCCCTGACAGCAGGCCATCGGAGCGTTCCATGCCCAAAGCAAAGAAACCGCGCCTCGTCGGATTCAACCACGTCGCTCTCGAGGTCGGCGACATCGAAGCCGCTCTGGCTTTCTACCGCCGCCTGTTCGACTTTGAACTTAGAAGCAAGAGCGATTCGATGGCTTTCATCGACCTTGGAGATCAATTCCTTGCGCTGCAGAAGGGTCGCGCACAGGCCGCCGATGACGGGCGCCACTTCGGACTCGTAGTCGACGACAAGGAGGCCGCTCGCAGAGCATTGCTCGCCGCCGGCATCGAAGCCCTGCCCGGAGCATTTCTCGACTTTCTTGACCCCTGGGGCAACCGCATCGAGATCGTCGCATACGAAAATATCCAGTTCACCAAGGCGCCGAACGTATTGCGCGGTATGGCGCTCACACATCTGTCAAAGAACAAGGCGGCTATAAAGGAACTTTCGGACAAGGGCATGGCCCCCATGTGAGGGAGCGCGACCGGCCGCGGCAGGGTCATCGCTCGCTGACGGCCAGTCGAAGGCCCAGCAAAACGAACACGACGCCTGTGCCCTGTGACAAGCGAGTAAACACCCGGGGATGTCCAGCGAAGAAGCCGCGGACGCGCGCTGCCCCAGTCGCCAACAGCAGACCCCATGCCGTGCCGGTGGCGACAAAAGTAAGGCCCAGCGCGAGAAAGGCCGCAATCTTGGCGGAACTGTTGGGGTCGATGAATTGCGGGAGAAACGCCAGGAAGAAAAGAGCCACCTTCGGGTTGAGAACGTTGGTGACGACTCCCTGGCGAAATGCCTTTCCGGCATGCCCGGGCGCAGCGCGCCCCGAACCTGCAAGCCCCTGCGGCGGCGCCATCAGAAACCGTATCCCGAGGTAGACGAGGTAGGCCGCGCCCGCAAGCTTGACGGCAATGAATGCGCTCGTCGAGGTTGCCAATATCGCGGAAAGGCCGATCGCTGCAGCCAGCGTGTGAACGATGCAGCCCGTACCAATCCCTAAAGCGGAAGCCACTCCGACGCGTCGCCCCTGGGCAATGCTCGATCCGAGGATGTAGAACGTATCCTGGCCCGGCGCGAGGTTCAACAACGCGCCGGAAGCGACGAACAACCATAGTCGTGAATGCCGAGCATCATGGTCGGCTCTCAGGCACGCGCGGCAAGCGTCGCGCCGGGAGCGGAATGGAAATACATTATGCATGCTCGCGCGGCGGATTGTTTCGGCGCGGGCGCCGCTTGGCAATGCCGGCTGTCGCTGGCCGCGGCCGATTCGCGCGAGGCGTTCCGGGAGAGCGAAACCGGCGGGGGTGCGGAGCGCCCGTAGCAGCCATCGCCGACCGGGGCGCTTTGCCGTACCGATCGGGCAGAATAGGCGCAAAATAGCCGCGCCGGTCCTTTTTCGACTCCGAGGTTCGCCATGACGCTCTGCCCCATCGCCATTGCCGTCGGTTGCAAGAAGTGCCCGATCTTCGCAGTCTGTCCCGTGAAGAGCGTCATCGGCGATTACAAGCCCGCGCCTGAGAACGAGAAACCGCATCCGCGCCGGGCAAAGGCCCGGGGTAAGAAACCGCGGTAAAGATGCGCGCCGAGGTCTCGCGCGCACGGGACCTTCTCGCCTCATACCCAAGGACGCCGTAGCGCAACCCGAGAGGGCGCGAAAGGGCTCATCAGCCGCTGGATGCTGCCGGCCCGGCATGCGCTGGCAGCTCGGGTGGATTGAGGCCTCCGCCGCCCGCGGCCGCGCCGACCCGATGTTCGGCCTCGACGCCCTTTTTGCTCCGGCGATGATCGCCGCGCTCGTCGCGATCGTCATCGTGGGCGCCGTCGCGCACGGTGTGATCGGATTTGGATTTCCGCTCATCTCCACGCCATTGGTCGCATTGCTTATCGACGTCAAGACGGCGGTCTTGATTACGGTCGTGCCGAATATCGTCGTGAACGTCGCCAGCATACTGCGTGGAGGCAACTGGCGCGAAAGCATCGGCCGGCACTGGCCGATTGCTGTCTGGGTCGTGCTCGGGACCGTGGTCGGCACCCGCTTTCTGCTCGTTGCGCCACCCGAGCTGTTACAGGTTCTCCTCGCTGCGATGATCGTCGTGTTCCTGGCGCAGGACCGAATCCGGCAACTTGACTGGACTTGGGTCAGGCGTCGCCCTGCCGCCTCGGGCGCCGCGTTTGGCATCGTCGCGGGTTTGTTCTCCGGCGCGGTGAATGTGTCCGCGCCTCCGCTTGTGATCTACTTCATGATGCTCGATCTGCCCCCGGTCGCGATGACGCAAACACTCAACATGTGCTTCATCGTCGGCAAGGTGATTCAGGCGGCGACGTTGAGCCTGGCGGGTCCGGGGAGCCTGCCTTTGTTATACGCGTCGCTGCCATTGGCCGCCCTGGCGATGGCTCGCATTGTTTGTCGGCATCCAACTGCAAAGGCGAATGAGTCCTGCCATCTACTTCAAGATTCTTCGCATAACGCTCGCAGCGTTCGTTGTTCTTCTCGTCGGTCAAGCGGCGATCGAGGTGGTGCACCGTATGCGTGCCGGGTGACGCGCTTGAATCGTGGATCACACTCGCGAACGACGATCGAAATCACCCGCATCCGCCCCCGCTGTGGCGCCGGGCGAAGTCGCACCGATGCTCCGCGCCGGCACCGGGAGCGGATGCCGCAATGAGAGGTGGCGCTGGATCGCCAGGATTTTGCCCGTGGCGAATTACGGCCGAGCTCCGTCGACGATGCCCTCGTTGCTCAGATGAATGCGGGCGAATTGGCCGTAGGTATCCACGAGCTCGAGCTTGATCTGTCCTCCGGTGGTGCTGCGCCCGCTTCCAATCTCTGCCAGCCGATATTCGAAGCCGGATGGCAGGTCGATGCGCACCCGATGTTCAAGGCCCGTGACCGGGTTCCGGATCGGTTCACCGACCGATTCGATGATCCCGGGAACGACCAGTCTTGCCCGTCGCGCATCGACGTCGACTTCGAAGTCGATCGGCGCAAAGATCGGCTCGAGCTTGTGCGGACTCATCGCGCTGAATACCCACCACACCGTGGCCATTTCCTTGGTTTCCTGGCCGGTCAGTATCTTCAGCAGCGCGTCACGCTGGCGAGCATCGGCTTTCTCGTCCACGATGAGTTGCATCGTGCCGTTGCCCTTGTGCACCGGGCCCGGCCATTTGTAGATCCCGGCGCTGCGCAGGCCGTCGAGCTTGACGTCTCCGAAGTGGCCCTGCTCGATTTCATACCCGCACACCGCGCAGCAAAAGCCATGCGTCGGCAGCGCGTTGAACTGGCAGGGGCAACCATAGGAACAATTGCAGTTGGAGAACTCCTCACCCTTGATGCTCCAGTCGATGGTTGCCATACCCGCCTCATTCGCAGAAAATATGTACCGGGCGCGTTTGTGCGCGACGCCCACCGCCATGCAATCGGTTCTTGTATCCTCCCGCGCCCGGCCCTGTCAACACAGCGTCATCCGACGGCTGGGGCTTGCAATCCGCGGTGTTCGCGCGCCCGGTTTCCACCGCCGCATTGAGCATGGTCGAGCCGTCGTATAACGGGCTGCGGGGCGACAGGCTTGTCGTGTCCTGCGCGCTGATGCTGTTGTGTGCCCTGGCTTGGGCGTATCTGCTCTACATGGGCTGGGGCATGGCGCACATGGATGTCGGCGTAAACATGGCCGTCATGCCGCGCATGGTTTCCTGGACGCCACTGGACCTCGCCCTCGTGTTTGCAATGTGGGCGATCATGATGGTTGCAATGATGCTGCCCTCGGCGGCGCCGATGATTCTGGCCTATGCGACGATCAGCAGGCAATGCCAGTCAGCCAACCCGGCCAGCGACAGCGTGGCGTTTGTCGCAGGCTACGTTGCGGTGTGGGCGGCGTTCAGCCTGCTCGCCACCCTGGCGCAGTGGGGCTTGCTCGAGGCGCGGCTGGTCTCCCCAATGATGGTGGCGTCGAGCCCGATCCTCAGCGGCGGTGTGCTCGTGGCCGCGGGTTTATTCCAGTTCACGCGGCTCAAGGCGCGGTGTTTGAACGAGTGCCGGAATCCGCTTGTCTTCTTCGCCGGCCATTGGCGCAAGGGCGCGCGCGGAGCGTTCACAATGGGTGCGCAGCACGGGCTCTATTGCGTGGGCTGCTGTTGGCTGCTGATGTCGCTGTTATTCGTGCTCGGCGTGATGAACGTGCTCTGGATTGCGCTGCTTGCGGCCTTCGTGTTGCTCGAAAGGATCTTGCCGAGCGTTCGCTGGTTCGACCGACTCAGCGGCGTGGTATTCATCGGCTGGGGGGTCGGGCTGTTTGCCAACTTGCTGTGACCGCCCCGGGTCAGGTGCCGGGTTCCGCCATTCTGGCGCCTGTAAATCAATAACTTGCCACCCTTATCGCGCAATGGTTACACTGGAGGCAGTTCCAATCAACCCGTCGCCGCAACGGTCGCGGGTAAATTCAATCGGGGGAAGTTGCCATCATGAATAGTGCGGGCAGCAAGCCGGGCCGAGGGAGTTGGTGGTATCTCTTGTTTGTCATCCAGTTCGTCGTTTTTCTTTGGCCGCCTTTCTACAATTTCGCCGAGCCCGATTGGATCGGCATTCCGTTCTTCTACTGGTTCCAACTTCTGGGCGTGCTCATCGGCGCCGTGCTGACCGCGGTCGTCTACTTCGCGACCGAGCATGAGTCCGGGCCAACCGACTCGGTCGGTCCAAGCATTTAAGAGATTACGGAGGAGGATGCCGTGCAGGGGGTGAATTGGATTTCGCTGTCCGTCTTTCTGGTGCTCTTCGGATTCATCACATGGCTTGGATTCGCTGCCGCCAGGTGGCGCGCAGGTGATCTCGACCAGTTGCACGAATGGGGGCTCGGCGGCAGGCGCTTCGGCACGATCGTCACCTGGTTTCTGGTCGGCGGTGACCTATACACGGCGTATACATTTATAGCCGTGCCGGCGCTGGCGTTCGGCGCCGGAGCCATCGCGTTCTTCGCCGTGCCGTACACGATTGTCATCTATCCGATTCTTTTCCTCGTTTTCCCTCGACTCTGGTACGTCTGCAAGAAGCATGGCTACATCACCGCGGCCGATTTCGTGCACGGGCGCTTCGGCAATCGCTGGCTGGCGCTGGCGGTGGCAGTCACCGGCATTGTCGCAACCATGCCGTACATCGCACTCCAGCTCGTGGGCATCCAGGTTGTGGTTGGCGCGCTCGGTATCTCGGGTACCGGGTTCGCGGCCGACCTGCCGCTGATCATCGCGTTCGTCGTTCTCGCCGCGTTTACCTATTCGAGCGGTCTGCGCGCGCCCGCCTCGATCGCGATCGTCAAGGACATTCTCATTTATGTGACGGCCTTCGCTGCCGTAATCATCATCCCCATCGAACTCGGCGGCTTCAGCAAGATATTCGCGGCTGTGCCGCCCCAGAAGGTGCTGCTTGCGGTCCCCGGGCCCAATACCACCGGCGCCTACGGCGCGTACGCAACGCTGGCGCTCGGCTCCGCCTTGGCCCTGTTCCTGTATCCACATTCGCTCACCGGAATCCTCAGTGCGAGCAGTGGCCACGCCATCCGCCGCAATGCCGCGATGTTGCCCGGGTATTCGCTGATGCTGGGCCTTCTCGCTCTTGTCGGTTTCTTTGCCATCGCCGCCGGAGTCTCGGCGATGCCCGAATACGCCGCGGGTTTCAAACAATTCGGGAACAACTTTGCCGTGCCCGCGCTTTTCCTGCATAGCTTCCCCGCGTGGTTCGTCGGCTTCGCCTTCGCCGCCATCGGCATCGGCGCCTTGGTGCCAGCGGCGATCATGTCGATTGCGGCATCGAACCTGTATACGCGCAATATTCATCACGAGTTCTTCCACAAGACTCCGACCGCCAAAGAGGAAGCGCAGATGGCAAAATGGGTGTCGCTGATTGTCAAGGCCGGCGCGCTCGTGTTCATACTCTTTGTGCCGACCCAATATGCCATTCAGCTGCAGCTCCTCGGCGGTATCTGGATCATCCAGACGCTGCCGGCAGTACTGCTCGGAGCGTATACCCGCTGGTTCAACGACTGGGCACTGCTTATCGGGTGGGTCGTGGGCACCGCTGCCGGAACCGCGATGGCGATTGCGACGCACCTCACCCCAACGTACCCGCTCGCCGTTGGCGGCTACGCGTTTCCGGGTTACACCGCCCTCTATACCGTGATTCTCAATCTATTGGCGGCAGTCGTGCTGACGCCGGTATTCAACACGATGAGTGCGCGGAAAACGCCGACTGATGAGACGGCTGCGGCTGATTATTTGGCGTAGCACGACGGGCCGTGCGCGCGAACCGCGCTCGGCGCGTGCCCACGATGGCACGTGGTCAGTTCGCGTTCGGCAAGTCGAGCAGGGACGGAAGAATCTGTTCGGTTAGCAGCTTGTCGGTCAGGGCGCCCGCGCCCGGTACGCGGTAATTGGTGGTCGTCACGACGACGACCAGCCTCTCGCGCGGGAACACATACACCTTGTTGCCGCCGGTGCCGTACATGGCGAAGCACTTGAAGTCGCTGCCGCCGGAGTGGAAGGTCTGAAGCCACCACAGGTAGCCGTAATCGGTGTCCTCACGCGCGTTGGCATGAGGACGGGTCGAACGCGCAACCCACGCGGCTGAGACCACGCGCCGCCCGTTCCAGGTGCCGCCGTTGAGGTAGAGTTGACCCAGCTTGAGCAGGTCGCGACTGCTCAGGTTGAGGCCACCGCCCGTCATCGCCGCGCCCAGCGGCTGAAATTGCCACTTCACTCCAGTAATCCCCAAAGGGGCAAATAGGTTTTCGCGCGCGAAATCGGGGATGCTCTGCTTGGTCGCCCGCTGCAGCAGGGGGCCAAGCGTAGTGGCGCCGGCCGTGCAATAGCTCCAACTGCGACCGTAGGGCGAAGCGTCAGGCTTGGTGACCCAGTCGGGAAACCCGCGGATGGGTAGATCCAGCGTGAACCGGGCCCAGTCCTCGACCAGGTACATGCGCTCCTCGTTACCGCGCGAGAATTGGTTCTCGTCGTCGCACTCGAGAAGCGAGCTCATGGTGAGGAAATCCTCCACCGTGATCTGCGCCTTGCGTGGATCGGGATTTTGCAGCGGTTGCAGTTCGGGGAAGAAGTCGAGCACCTTGGCATCGACGCCTGGCAGCAGCCCGCGGTCGATGGCGATACCCACCAGCATGCCGGTCACCGTCTTGGTGGCCGAGCGGGTGTTGCGCAGTCCCTGCGCGCCATCGACATCGAAATAGCGCTCGAACGCCAGTTTGCCGTCGCGGGCTAGAAGCACGCTGGTGATCTGCTTGAAGTCCTGGGCGCGAATCGATTGCTCCATCAGCGCCAGGCGCTGCGCGGAGAGGCCGGCGGCAGCCGGTTCAGTCGCGGCAAGCTCCTCGCCCTGGGCCACGCGCGCGGCGGCCGCCGGCACCATTGCCAAGCCGATAAGCCACCACGCCCGCATCTGCTCCTCCGACGATAGCCGCCGCGCATAACCGCATCGACCCCAGCCGCGTTATCCTCTCCGCGACCCGTGCCTTATCGTAAAGCGGCGTCGAGCGCAGAACGCAAGCCGAGCAGCCCGGTAAGCCTGGAGGTAGGATGCGGCGCCCGGCGCGCAAAGGCGGTCGGGCGCAATCCCAATGCAGTCTGGAGCAAGAAGCCAACCCATGCCAACGACCCTCGAACCGGTTCGCCCGATAGCTCTTGCCGACATTGAGGCGGCGCGTAAGCGGATCGCGAAAATTATCGTTCGTACGCCCTTGATCCGTCTGGAACTGGGCCCTGATTACCCCGACGTCCGCCTCAAGCTGGAGAATCTGCAACCCATCAATGCCTACAAGCTGCGCGGCGCAGCCAACGCCGTTGCCCTGCTTTCGGAGTCCGAGCGCAAGCGCGGCGTCTGGACGATCAGCGCAGGCAATGCCGGTCAAGGCGTCGCTTATGCGGCGCGGCAAGTGGGCGTGCCATGCACGGTTGTCGTGATCGAGACGGCGCCAGCCTCCAAGATCGATCGCATGCGGGCGCTGGGTGCGAAGCTGGTTCCGGTGCCGTACGAAGTGGCATGGCGGGCGCTCGAGGAACGTTCATTTCCCGGCGTCGAAGGGACATTCGTGCATCCGTTCGACGATCACAACTTCATTGCCGGGCATGGGACGATGGGCCTTGAGATTCTGGAAGATGCGCCCGACACAGTGGCGGTCATCGCCAGCATCGGCGGTGGCGGGCTCATCACCGGCGTGGGCAGCGCGCTCAAGGCACTTAAACCCGCGCTCAAGATTTGGGGTGCTGAACCGGAAACCGCCGCTCCCGCCGCGCTTTCGTTCGCCAGAGGGTCGCCGCAGGTATTCACGGATTGGCAGGCTTCGTTTGTCGACGGCGCCGGCGGTCAGAGCCTCTTTCCACGGATGTGGGAGCGGATGCAGCGAGTGGTCGACGGCTGCATCGTGGTTAGCCTCGACGAGACGAAAGCAGCAATGCGCCTACTGGCGGAGAAAGTCCGCGTCATTGCCGAGGGTGCCGGGGCTCTGTCGGTGGCCGCCGCGCTGACGGGAAAGAGCCGGCCGAGGGCCGATCGTCGCAATCGTCTCCGGGGGAAACATCGACCTGAAGAAATTTTGCGAGATTATCGGCTAGCTGGCCGATTACGCATCGGGCGCGGAGTTCGCGCGGCGATTACCCGGCGCGTCGTCGTATAACCCACCATAGGTCAGGTACAGGCCGAGAAGAAGCGAAACCCCGGAGTACCCATAGAAAAACTGCTCATAGTGCAAGCCATCGAGAAAGAAATCCGCGGCCGCCGCGGGTGTCAGAAACAGCATAAGAAGGCCTTTGAGCAGCACTACCCAGCCGACGAGAGTGACGACGACCGGCAGCGCGCCACCTGACCAGACATTGTGGCCCAGGACAATCGCCAGCCCGGCAGCCATTGCGATCACGCCCACCAGCAGCAGCAGCGCAGAACTGTGAACAAACGCCGTCACCGTCTCCACGGTCGCTTGCTTGTGGCTGAGCATTGCGAGCGAAATGAGGATGCAGTAGAGCCCGAGCAGCCGACTGAGGAACACGGTACGTGGCGACATGCGATGCTCCCAACGAAATCAACCGGGTGGAGCTCCCTGAGGCGGTAGGCGCCCAGACTACGCAACGATCGCCCATTGCGCAACCGTGTGGCCGCTGACGACAAGGGCGCCAGCGGGGTGCCAACACGTTGCCGGCCGGGATACAATCGGCTTGTTTTTGCACATAGCTTGCGCGGCCGCAGCTTGAGCGGACGCGATTCCCAAAAAAATGGCGCGCACCTGGGGGCGGTATCTGCGCGCGATGCCATGGTGAAACCTGGCCCAAACGAACTGACGACCCGTGTGCTCGCGCTCGCCGCAGCGCGTCCGTTGGCCGCCGCGTTGCTGGCGCCGGGACGTGCGCCGATGAGCTTCGGCGAGCTCGCCGATCGCATTGGGGTGGTCGGGACGCAGCTCGCCGCGTGGGGGATCGGTCGGGGCGACATCGTAGCCTCGGCCATCGCCGGCCGGGCGGAGAGCGCGGCGGCGCTGGCGATCATCCCGGCTGCGGCGACACTTGCGCCGCTTAGCGCCGGCCTGACCGCCAACGCCTATCAAACCCTGCTTGAGCGCCTGAGGCCGAAGGCAGTAGCGTCCGAACAGGGCACCGACCACCCGATCGCTCAGGCCGCGCGACGCCTGGGTATCGCGGAGATTGCGGTGGTCCCGGATTCGCAGGGCGGAGCCGGCTCCTTCAGCCTCGAACTTTCCGGTGCGCGGGCTGCTCTCGACGCGGCACCGGGCGTTGCGCCGGAAATCGCCTATGTTCTGGCGACCTCCGGTACGACCGGACGCGCCAAGCTCGTCCCGCTGGGCCAGCGACAAATCATGGTGCAGGCGCGGGCCAAAGGCGAGCGCCTCGGGATGGGACCGGGAGATGTTTCCGGACATTTGGCGCCGATGCATCTAGCGGGAGCAATTCGCTCCGGATTCCTGCTCTCGCTGCTCAACGGTGGCGCCGTCGATTGCCTGCCGGAGGCCGATGTCGATGCCTTCCTTGCTGCCGCCGAGCGCGGTGAGATCACTTATACCAGCACATCGTTTACGGTTATGCGCGAGTTACTTTGCCGCGTCGAATCCGGCCTGCCGATCAAGCCGGGGCGATTGCGCTTCCTGCGTGTCGCCTCGGGGCGGCTCGAACCCGATGAAATGGACCGGCTGGCGGCCGCATTCGGCGTGCCGGTCGTGACTGGCCTCGCGTCGACCGAGACGGGCACGCCCGCGCAGCAAAGACTCCCGCCTGCCGCGCGCAGCCGCGGTTCCGTGGGCTCGCCGCTCGCGACCGAGATTCGGCTGGTGGACGCCGATGGGCGCATCGCCGCACCGGGCGAGAGCGGCGAGATTCAGGTCCGTGGCCCCCAGATCTTCGACGGCTATCTCGACGATCCGGAGCTCAACGCGCGGGCATTCGTCGACGGCTGGTTCCGCATGGGAGACATCGGGCGCTTCGATGCCGCCGGCGAGTTGCATGTGGTCGGGCGGATCAACGAAATCATCAATCGCGGCGGCGAAAAGATCTCGCCCCTCGAAATCGACGCGGTGCTGAAGGCGCTTCCGGGCGTGGCCGATGCCGCTGCCTTCGGCGTTCCGCATCCGCGACTCGGCGAAGAACTCGTTGCGGCGGTGGTTCGCAAGCCTGAATGCCGGCTCGACGCGCAGGAAGCACTCGCGCAGATCCGCGCCCAGCTCGGCGCAAGGCGCACGCCACGGCAGTTGTGGTTCGTCGACGCGCTCCCGCGCAACGATGCCGGCAAGCTGTTGCGCCGGGAGCTGCCCGAGTGGGTCGGCTACACATCCGCGTCGCCCCGTCCGGCCCCGGAGCTAGGGACGGCATCGGCGCGCTCGCCCGTGGAGATCGCACTGGCAGGTCTTTGGGCCAATGCGCTCGGCGTGACGCAGGTGGGCCGCGACGACAACTTTTTCATGCTCGGCGGGGATTCCCTGCGCGGAGCGCAGTTGCTGCAATGAAATCGCGGCCGTATTCGGCGTCACCATCCCGGTTAGTGCGCTGTTCGATGATGCCGGAACGCTCGCAACGATGACCGGCACGCATCGAGGCTGCGCGGGGGCAGACGGCGGCGCGCCCGAGCGTTCCCGCGATCGCCCGTCGCGCCCCCCAAGCGCCCGTGCCGCTGACGAGCACGCAGGCGCGTATCTGGTTTCTGCACCGCCTCGACCCGGGCAGCTCTGCCTATCACGAGGCGCGGCTGTGGAGAATTGACGGCGAGATCGATGTCAGTGCGCTGCGGGCGGCGCTCGCGGCGGTGGCTGCACGCCAATCGATGCTGCGGACGCGTTTTGTAACGATTGCCGCTGAGCCTCGACAGGTAATCGACGCCGATCCGGGCGTCGATCTGCAGCTCGTCGAACTCGGCGGCGCCACCGACGCTGCAGACGATCGGCTCGCGGCCGCCGTCCGAGAACACGCGACGCGCCCTTTCGATCTTGCCTCGGCGACGCCGCTGCGCTGGACCCTGTTCAGGCTGGGGCCCGGGCGTTTCGCCTTGCTTCGCGTCTGGCACCACATTCTTGGCGATGCCCTTTCGGCACAGCTTCTGCAGAAGGAGGTATCGGACGCCTATGCCGCGGCCTGCGCCGGCAATGATCCTGCGTTGCCGGAACCGTCGATTGAGTACGCCGATTACGCGGTATGGCAGACGCAGGAACAGCATGCCGCGATGCTTGAGCCGCAAACGGGCATTCTGGCAGCGCCACCTCGCCGACCTTCCGGTCCTCGCTTTGCCCACCGATTTTCGTCGGCCGTCGGCGCAAAGCTTTCGCGGCGGAACGGTGACGATGACGCTTCCCTACGCGGCCGCGGCGGCGCTCAAGGCAATCGGGCGCGAGCAGAGTGCACCTGCCTTTGTCACGTTCCTGGCCGCGTTCTCTGCGCTGCTGTCGCGGCTTTCCGGCGACGCCGATTTTGCGATCGGAACTCCCGTCGCAGCCAGGACCCTGCCCGAGCTGACGCCCCTCATCGGTTGCTTCGCCAATACGGTGGTGTTTCGCGCCAACCTTGCGGGCACGCCTACCGTCCGCGAGCTGTTGGCGCGAACGCGGGACGGCGTGCGCGACATGCTGCAGCACCAGGATTACCCGTTCAAGGAGCTGGTGGACGCGCTCGACACGCCGCGCGATCCGTCGCGCAATCCGCTGTTCCAGGTCGCGTTCGCGATGCGGGAACACGATGCGGCCGAGCTTCGATTGGCAGGAGCACATGTGCGCCGGATCGACGCCGGCATGGAGCGCGCAAAATTCGATCTGACGTTGACGCTCATCGAATGGCCGGATCGGTTCGATGCACGCTGGGAGTACTGTGCGGACCTCTTCGAGCGCGAAACGATCGCGCAGATGGGTCGCCAGTTCGCGATGCTCGTCGAGGCGATGGCGGCGCAGCCGGCACAGCCGGTCGCAACACTCCCGCTTATGGACGATGCGACCCGCGAACGACTCGCCAATGCAGCAAGCCCGACTTCAGGCGGATACCCTGCAGCGATCACCATTGCGGAGCGCTTCGCCGAACAGGTTCAAGCGACTCCTAGTGCGAGCGCGATTGAGTCGCTCGACTACGCGGGTCTTGACGCTGCTGCCAACCGGCTTGCGCAGGAATTGCGGGCGCAGGGTGTTGCGGCACGAACCATTGTCGCGGTCGCCCGGCGACGGAGCATGGATATCGCGATCGCGTGGCTCGCCGTACTGAAAGTCGGAGCAGCCTACTTGTCGGTCGACGCGGACCTGCCATTCGAACGCATCAGGTTCATGATCGCCGACGCACAGGTGGTCCTTGCCATCGCCGACGACTCCCTCGCCGGACTGCTCGCCGGGACCGGCGTGCGCGTGATCCAGCCCGAACGCGATGCGGCGCGTATCGCCGCGCATTCTCTCGATGCGCCGCAAGTCGACACGCGCCCGGACGATGCGGCCTATGTCATCTACACGTCGGGATCGACCGGGGTTCCGAAAGGCGTGGTGATTCCGCATCGCGCGGTGCTCCGGCTCGTGTGCGGCACCGACTGCGCACAACTCGGCCCAGACGACACGGTAGCGCAGATTGCGAATCCGGCGTTCGATGCGTCGACGTTCGAGTTCTGGGGCGCGCTGTTGAACGGCGCGCGAATCGTTCCCGATCGCCAAGTCGACCGCGATCGCGCCACACGCGCTTGCCAAGAGCGATTGTGAGCGAGCGCGTGACGGCGCTGTTCCTGACGACGGCACTGTTCAATGCGGTCGCGCGGGAAGCGCCCGGAGCATTCCGCACCTGCAGATACGTGCTGTTCGGAGGCGAGGCGGTCGAGCCGCGCTGGGTCGCCGAGATCGTCCGTGCCGGCCCGCCGCGTCATCTGCTCCATGTCTATGGGCCGACCGAAACGACGACCTTCGCGACGTGGCACGAGGTTCGCGACGTGGCGCCCAACGCGGCGACCGTTCCCATCGGTCGCCCGCTCGCGAACACGCAGGTGTTCGTATTGCGCCCGGATTTCGAGCTTGGCGGCGCCCGGCGAACCCGGCGAGATCTGGATCGGTGGCCCCGGGCTCGCCACCGGATACATCAATGCCTCCGCAGAACTGGCCGGGCGCTTTGTCGAGCGCGGCATCGCGCAGCTGCCTGCTCGGCGCCTGTATCGAAGCGGCGACCGTGCGCGCTGGCGTGAAGACGGCTCGATCGAGTTCCTCGGTCGTCGTGACCGGCAGGTCAAGATCCGCGGCTACCGCATCGAGCTCGAAGAGATCGAGGCGGCGATCGCGCGCCTGCCCATGGTGCAGCGCCGCGGCTCGTCACCGTCCGCGGCGATACCAGCGATACGCGGCAACTCGCCGCTTACGTCGTTCGCGCCGACGCTTCGGGACCGCCGCCGGCCAATCTTTGGAGCGACCTGCGTTTGACGCTTCCGGAGTACATGTTACCGGCGTCCGTCGTCTGGCTGCAGTCGCTGCCGCTCAATGCGAGCGGGAAGATCGATCGGAGCGCGTTACCAGCCGCCCCCGCGCCTGGCGCGCCGCGCGCGGATGTACGAGTGGCGCCGCGCGACATGTCGGAGCAGGTTCTGGTCCGAATCTGGGAGGAATTGCTGAACATCCGGGAGATCGGCGTTTTTGACCGCTTCTTCGAGATCGGCGGGCACTCGCTGCTGGCGGCGCGACTGGTCGACGAGATTGAGCACGAAACCGGCGTCGCCATTCCCCTCGCGACGCTGTTCGCCGACGACACGATCGCCGGTCTCGCGCGCATGCTTCGGGAGGGTCCTGGCGCCTCGGACGCACCGCTCCTGACAATCAACGATGGCGGGGCGATGCCGCCATTCGTGTTCGTGCACGGCGCCTTGAACGGCGGCGGCTTCTACAGCCGCTCCCTGGCGCACGCGCTCGGCCCCGACCAGCCAGTCGTGGTCGTGCACCCGCACGGCCTCGACGGATTGCCGATACCGGAAACCATCGAGGCGATGGCGGCCGATCGGATCCAGGCGCTGCGCGTACGCTGGCCGAACGGACCTTATCTTGTCGGCGGGTATTGCAACGGTGCATTCGTCGCTTTCGAGATGGCGCGGCAACTGATCGACGCGGGGGAACGTGTTCCAATGGTGGTCGTGATCGAGGCGCGCGCGCCAACCGACGGCCGCTCCGATCGACGCGTCGGCTGGCGGCTTTTACGTCACGTTCGATCAGAGTGACGGCTTCCGCGTTCTCGCGCCTCGCGACCGCCGTTCCGACGCGCAGCTCCGCTATATTCGTGCGATCGAGCATTATTCGGGCGGCCCGTACGCCGGCCACGTCGTGGTCGTCCGCTCGCATAATCTTGACGATGGCCGGCCCGAACTTGGGTGGGCGCGCTTGGCGACGAGCGCGGAAAGTCATGTCCTGCCCGGCGACCACGTCACGTTGGTGACGCGTTACGTCGACCAATTGGCGACTGTCACGCGAACGGCGATCGACCGCGTGCTCGAACGCAGCCCACGGTGAACTCGAGACGCCGCATCAGGGGTTGGTGCCGGGACGCGCGCGGGTCGGGCGTCGTTATCGCGGCGGCGCTGGGTCCTTGGGGCGTGCGCGGGCGCTATGGTGACCACGCTGTCGGGTCTCGTGGCCGCCAGGGGCTATCCGTCCCGAACGGTCCGGATCATCGTCGGCCAGGGCCCCGGCGGCCCCAGCGACCGGATGGCACGGCTGGTCGCGCGGGAATTCGGCGACCGGTGGAATGAGGCTGTCATTGTCGAGAACCATGTCGGCGCAACCGGCATGCTCGCGAGTCGGATGGTCGCGCAGGCCCCAGCCGATGGTTACACGCTGTTAGTCTTGTCGAACAGCCCCATCGCGGCGGCGGCGCTGGATCCGGAAACTGCGGGCTTTGATCCGCTGCGCGCCTGGGCCCCGGTGGGACGCATTGCGCGCGGAGACGTAGTGCTTGCGGTGCGGCGCGGGCTCGGCGCGACAACAGTTCGCGAGTTCGTGGCGCTTGCCCGCGCGCGGAGCGAATCGGTATCGCTCGCCACGGCTGGTACCGGTAGCAATTCCGCGCGGGCTGTCACCCTCCTGGAGGAAGCAGCCGACATCCGGATTCTCAGTATTCCGTATAACGGCGGCAGTCTCGACCTGCAGGCGGTGATCGCCGGCCACGTCGATGCGACCTTTGTCGACCTCGCGCTTGCGCTTCCGTTTGTTGCGCCGGGCGCGATCCGACTGTTGGCCGTGTGCAGTCCGCAACGCCTGCCGCTCGCACCGGATGTGCCGAGTTTCGCCGAGGCCGGCTATCCGAGCGTGGTGACCGACGCTTGGTACGGGATTGTGGCACCGGCCGCAACGCCGGCGGACATCATTGCCGATCTCGTCGCCACGCTGCAGTCCATGCTTGGCCGATCCCGAGGTACGTCAGCGCCTCACGGCCATGGGCTGCGAAGCGATCGTCGAGACCCCGGAAGAATTTGCCGCCGCGATCAAGCGCGAAGTCGAGCAGGCGCGTGCGCTGGCGGAGATCGTCTCGCGACGTCACTGATCTGCCGTCAGCGCAAGCTTTGACGAGCGCGCGGAGATCTGTTACCATGGTACCATGGTAACAATCGAACGAATCCAGACCGGCGTCCGGATGGAAAAGCGGCTGGTCAAGGTTCTCAAGGCGCTCGCCGAGTACCACGACATGTCGCTGGGCGACCTCTTGGAGGGCATCGTTCTCCATGCCTTCGAAGGAAAGGCGCCGTTCGGGTCGGAATCGCTGCGCCGGGTGGCAGAGTTCAAGAGCATCTATGGCCTCGACCTGGATGCTTCTCAGGCGCACAAGTTCGTGGAATCGAAAAGGCCCTCCAGGCGCGCTGAGCGGTCGAACCGATGAAGCGTCGGATTCCGCAAATCGTCCGCCTGGTCACCGGCTTGACGCTGATCGTTCTCTCAATCGACGCGCTTCGTTACCAGGGCTTGGTGCGCCTGCTCGCGGGAGTCGAGATCGTGGCGGCGACGGCGTTCTGTCTGCCCCGGGTATGGCCCATCGGAGGCGTGGCGCTGCTCGCGGTGCTCGGCATTGCCTTCACGCATCATGCGCTCGCGGGAAATTTCGCGCCGGCGCTGCTTTTCGCCTCGCTCGTCGTCACCCTGGAACTCGTCGATGAACGACAGTGAATTCGTGGCGGCCTTCGAGGCGTGCGCCATCGCCAAAACGGATTTCCATCACGCCGACCATGTCCGCCTGGCATGGATCTACCTGCGCGGGCACCCGCTGATCGAGGCTATCCAGCGCTTTACCACGTCGCTACAGCGCTTTTCCGCCCATCACGGTATCCCGGCCCTGTACCACGAGACCATCACCTGGGCCTACCTGTTGCTCATCCACGAACGCATGCAGCGCATGGGCGCGCAGCCTGACTGGAGCTTCGTTCTGCACGGCGAATGGCGATCTTTTCACGAACCGGCCCTCGATCCTCGAGCGCTATTACGCGCCGGAAACTCTGCGCTCGGATACCGCGCGCCGAACATTCGTCCTGCCCGATGCGGGGATACGGTGGAAATGACGCACGCCGCGAAGGAATGGTTATACGTCCATGCCTTGCAAACGGGAGGAACCGGCTAGAGAAAACCGATCGATATCCATGGCACGGCAGCCACGACGATCAGCCCGAGCACCAGCGCCAGCAGATAGCCGACAATCGGGTTCATACCTTCGTCCGGCTTGACGCGGCCAATTGCGCATGCGGCGTAATAGCCGACGCCGAAAGGCGGGGCAAACAGGCCTATCCCCATTGCCAGCACGACGACCATCGCATAGTGGACCTCGTGCACGCCCACCTGTCTCGCAATCGGGAAAAGAAGCGGCCCGAACAGGACAACGGCTGGAATGCCCTCGAGTACGCTCCCCAGCACGATGAAGGCCGCTATGGAGGCCCCGAGAAATGTGATGGAACCGCCCGGAAGATTGGTCATGGCGTGGGCCAGGTCGCGGGAAAACCCGGACTGGGTCAGTGCCCAGGCCATTCCCGTCGCCGCGCCAATGATGAGCAGAATCGCGCCGGAAAGCGCTGCCGTCTCCACCAGCATCGGCATCACGCGCCGGAAGTCGAATTGCCGATAGATCAACAGCCCCGCCATGATGGAATAGACCACGCCGATGGTCGAGACCTCGGTCGCCGTCGCCACGCCCTCGACGACCGCGGCGCGGATTACGAACGGCAGCGCCAGCGCCGGTATGCCGATCAGAAAGCTGCGCCCGATTTCGCGCATGGACGCGCGCCGCACCTGGCTCAAGTCTTCCTTGCGATAACGGTAGCCGACCAGCAAGCACAGCGTAAGCCCCAGCACCATTGATGGCAGCAATCCGCCCGTGAACAGCGCCGCGATCGACACGCCGGTCACCGACCCGATGGTGATGAGCACCAGGCTCGGTGGCACCGTTTCAGTCTGTGCACCCGTCGACGCCAGTAGCGCGACCAGGTCGCCGGGCTTGGCCCCCCGCTTCTGCATCTCCGGGAACAATACCGGCGTTACGGCTGCCATGTCGGCGGCTTTCGAGCCGGAGATGCCGGACACCAGGTACATCGCGCCTACCAGAACATAGGAGAGTCCGCCGCGCACGTGCCCGATGAGATTCGCGAGGAAGGCGACCATGACCCGGGCCATGCCGGTCATTTCAATCAAGAGCCCGAGAAACACGAACAGCGGCACCGAAAGCAGGATGAGGTGGCTCATGCCTTCGTCCATCCGTCCGACCAGCACCAGGATCGGCACCTGCGCGGCGAAGGCGAGATAGCCGAACGTGGCCAACCCGAATGCGAATGCGATGGGTACGCCAGACAGAACCGCAGCTCCGACGAGGCCGACGAAGAAGATCAACAGGTTCACGTTGCCGAGGTCCTTGAATGCGGGCTGCAACGCCGCCAGCGACAGGATGATCGCGGTAATCAGGACCAGGGCGACAAGCACGTGCTTCCAGGTGCCCGCCAGAAAGAGGCGCAATGCGGTGCCCAGGGCCATCAGGCCGAAACCGACCGGCAGTGCCGCCGCCCGAAAAACGTTGGAGATTTCCAAAGCCGGAGTCGTGATGAATCGTTCTTCGGCTGCGTAGTCGAACGATGGATACCAGATCAGAATGACAAAGACGAACGCAGCGACCGCGGCCAGAGCATCAAAAAAAGCGCGCCAGGAGGACGAACACATGCCCACCAATGCCGTCATGCGCATGTGCTCACCGCGTCGGAAGGCGACCACCGCCCCCAGCATGGCGAGCCAGAGGAACAGGATGGAAGCCAGTTCGTCGGACCAGACCAGTGGCGAATGCAGAACGTAACGCGCGACCACTCCCGCGAAGAGAATGACCGTTTCCGTGACCACCAGCAGCGCGACCAGGAATTCGGTTGCTCTTCCCAGCAGCGAGTCGAACCGCGCCGCTGCCTGTTTCACAGGCGCCAAAATCCCGGCCGCCGCGGCGGCGCTGCGTTCAGGGCCCTGCACGACGGTTAGGCCAGCTTGCCCGAATATTTCTCAAGCAGGGCCCAGGCGTCCGGGCCGTATTTCTGCTTCCACTCGACGTAGAAGCCCGCCTTGCGCAGCGCATCCCGGAACGGTTCGTTCGGCGGCGTGTTGAAGACCAGGCCCTTCTTCTCGAGGTCGGTCCGCAGAGTGGCATTGAGGTTCGCCACATCCGCGCGCTCGGCCAGCGCCGCGTCGTTGAGATGCTTCGCAACAATCGCCTGGAGATCGGCGGGCAGCTTCTCCCAGGCGCGCAGATTCGCCAGTACCCAGTACCCATCCCACATGTGATTGGTCAGCGAACAGTACTTCTGCACCTCGTAGAGCTTGGCCGTAGACACGATCGCCAGCGGATTTTCCTGTCCTTCCACGATCTTGGTCTGCAGTGCCGAATAGACCTCATTGAAATTGATGCTGGCGGGGCGGCACCGAACGCCTTGTACATCGAGGTCCACAACGGGCTCGGGGGTACCCGAATCTTGAAACCCTTGAGGTCCTCCGGGGAATTGATCGGCTTGGTCGAACTCGTGGTCTGGCGAAAGCCGTTGTCCCAAATCCTGTCCATGACCATGAGCCCGGCCTTCTTGATCTGGTCTCTTATATAGGCCCCGAGGTCGCCATCCATTGCCGCCCACACCTTGCCGTAATCAGGGAATGCGAAACCGATTCCGCTGATCGATGCGGGGGTAACGAGAGTGGAAAGGATGAGGCCCGATAGCGTGAACAGCTCAATACCGCCGGCGCGCAACTGGCTCAGCGAATCGGTATCCGAGCCGAGTTGAGAATTCGGAAAGACCTGAATGTCGACGCGACCCTTGGTCTCGGCCCTGATCTTTTCGGTTGCTTCCACCGCGCGCAGGTAGAGCGGGTGCGTAGCCGGAAGATTCTGTGCGAATTTATAGTTGAACTCCGCTGCACGCGCGCGATTTGGCAGCATGACCGCCGGCGCGACGACTGCAGCCGCGCCGTACTTGATGAAACGTCTGCGTTGCATTGTTCCCTCCTTCTTTGGTTCCCATGATTCCTTGCCCAGCGCTTGGCGGGTGCCTTTCTCTGCTCATATCTCCAACACGCCGGCCGCAATGAACCCGCCGTCGACCGACATGATATGGCCGGTAATGTAGGACGCATCTTCCGAAACCAGGAAGCTTACGGGGCCGGCGATTTCCTCCGGGGTGCCGTAGCGGGCGGCGGGCACTGCGCGCAGATAGTTCCTCCGCGTCGCTTCGGAGTGAAGCGCCCGGGTCAAAGGCGTGTCGATGGGCCCTGGCGCGACGGCGTTGACCGTAATTCCGTATTCGGCGAGCTCGATGGCCATTTGCCTTGTCAGGCCGATGACCGCCGCCTTCGACGTGCCGTACGCGGTGCGGCCCGCGCTGGCGCGCATGCCGCTTACGGATGCCAGGTTAACGATACGGCCCCACTTGCGCGAGCGCATCAGGCGTGTCGCATGCTGGCCACACAGCAGCGGGCCGGTGACGTTAACCGCCAGCACTTGGTTCCAATGGTCGATCGGGTAATCGACGAACGGAAATGTCTTTGCGATGCCGGCGTTGTTGATCAGTACATCGCAACGGCCATAGCGCTCGGCCACCGCCTGAAAACCGCTGGCGATCGACTCGGAATTGCCAACGTCCATCGTCACTGCCCATGCGTCGAGGCCCTGAGCGTTGAGTCGCACCGCTGTCTCGGCAGCTGCTTGGCTGTTGGCGTCGGCGATCACGACCGCGAAGCCATCGTGAGCGAGCCTGCTGGCAACTGCCGCGCCAATGCCCATCGCACCGCCGGTGATCAAGGCTAGCCTCTTGTCCATCCTCGCAACTCCACACATTCACCGTTGCCAATGCGAGGCAAGTCTTGCCCGGCGCAAGTGGCAGCGCGACCGGACGCTCACGGCCCCTTGCGATCTCCCATTGCCCAGGGCTGCGAGTGCTGCCCCGCTGGGCGCTGTTGCGCGTCAGCCGCCACAGCCCAGCCCGGAGGTTGCTTCTTTTGCGGGCAGCTTGACATCGAAGTCGAGATTGAATTTCGTCTTGCCCCAACTGCCGGCAACCTTGCCGACGAGCGTGCCTGCCGGCTTGATCTCTCCGTTCATCGTGCTCACCTTAAAATCCCGTGGCGATTTGACAGTCCACTGAATGCCAAGGAGTGGGGACTTGGCGTGGTTCGTGTGCAGGTCGATGGACTTGACGGCCCCGCGCTGACGCATTTGTCGTGCCGCCGCCCGGGCAAAAATTGATCAGCACCAACGTTCGCTGCTTGCCGTCTTGCTTGTCATCGACTTGGGCGGATGCCTGGAATTCCTCCGCCTCCTTGGCCGAGATGGGGTTCTCGTTGAACCAGATCGCAACGCTTGCGCGGTAAATGGCGGCCGCGCAATTGTTTGCCGTAAACTTCTCGCCTCCCAACCTCCCTGAGGCCGAGCACCGGTTCTGCGCCTGCGCGGCCAGCGCGAATGCGGAGAGCAGGATGACGATCGACAGGCGATATGACCATCCGCAGAGGATGTCGAGGTGATCGGACACAAAGCGCATGGCATGTCTCCTTCGGCAAGAACTGCACTCCCGCGCGGGGAGGACTGGAGCATAGGCCCTCGTACCTTCCTTGTGCCAAGATTAGCATGCGCGTGGGGCCCCGGGAGCAGGCGCGCCGGGCCGGCGATGTGTCCGAGCCGCCGGTCGCGGGGGCCGGGACCCATTCTGAGCGATAATGAACGATGGCAAGTTCTGCTCCCCCTCGCGGTCACCACGACATGGGTGGGCTCCCCGCCGGTGCCGTCGAGGCGGCCGAACACGACTACGCGCTTTGGGAAAAGCGCGTCGACGCGCTGCTCGTGCTGCTGAGCCGCAAGGACCCGCGGCTTATCACCGTGGACGAACTCCGGCGCAATATCGAGAGCCTCGGCCCCGAAGCCTACGACAAGATGACCTATTACGAACGCTGGATTTACGCGATTACGCAGACGCTGCTCGAACGCGGCGTTATTACGGTGGATGAACTCGGTCGCCGGATGGAATCTGTCCAGTCCCGCGAGGCGCTCCGTGACTGACGGGGCGGACTCCCCGATTCCGTACCGGCGATCGAGTCATCGTGCGCGCCGCCTATCCGATCGGCCACGTGCGAACGCCGCACTACGTCCGTGGCAAGCACGGCGTGATCGAGCGGCTTTGCGGCGCCTTCCCCAACCCCGAGGAACTAGCCTATGCAAGACCGGGGCTGCCGGCGCAGCCGTTGTACCGCGTGCGCTTTTTGCAACGCGACCTTTGGCCCGATTACGACGGGCCCGAATAGTGACGTCGTCGAGGTGGAGATCTATCAGCACTGGCTGGAAGCGAAGGAGCATGCACAATGAGTCATGATCTCGATCACGGGCACGCCCGCTCCCCGCCGCGACCCGACCAGGATGACTCGCTCACCTACTTCCGCACGATGGAGATGGCAGTGCGCGAATTGCTGATCGACAAGGGCATCATCACTGCCGCTGAGGTACGCCGCCAGGTGGAGGACATGGACGGTCGCAATGCCGGCCGCGGCGCACAAATGGTAGTACGCGGCTGGCTCGACCCCGGGTACAGGCAGCGCATGCTCGCCGACGGCACGAAGGCGGCCGAGGAGATCGGCTTGGACGTGGGGTCGCTCAGGTTGGTGGTGGTGGAGAATACGGCGACTGTGCACAATGTGATCGTCTGCACCCTCTGTTCCTGCTACCCGCGCATGCTCCTCGGCCTTCCGCCGGACTGGTACAAGAGCCGCAACTATCGTTCGCGCGTGGTGCGCGAGCCGCGTGCAGTCCTCGCCGAGTTTGGCACCGTGATCCCCGACGGCACATCAATCCGCGTTCACGATAGCACCGCGGATATGCGCTACCTGGTCGCGCCGATGCGTCCGAAGGGAACCGAACACTGGAGCGAAGCGGAACTCAGAACGCTGGTGACGCGCGATAGCATGATCGGCGTCGCACTTGCGGATTCCCCGTAGCGCGCCCCGCGATGCCACGACCGTCCGGCCGGAAGACCCCGTTGATCGCGGCGATGGCCTCGCGCGCAGTGCTCGCCGCCGCTGCAGCGCTCGTACTGACCGTCCAGGTCGGGGCCGTGCGCGGCGCCGACCTGCAGAAGGTCTTGCACGTCGCATTCATCGCGCCCGAGACCGGTTTCGATCCGCAAGCGGCGAACGACCTTTACTCGAACTATGTCAACCGGGAGATCTTTGATCCGCTGTACCGATACGATTACCTGGCGCGCCCCTTTAAGGTTATTCCCAACACTGCCGCGGCGTTGCCCGAGATTTCGGCAGACGGCATGACGTGGACGATCAAGGTGCGCCCGGGAATCTACTTTACCGATGACCCGGCATTCAAAGGACGGAAGCGCGAGCTCACCGCGGCCGACTACGTGTACTCGTGGAAACGGCTGCTGGACCCGAAGCTCCGCTCCAACAACGCGCAGATTCTCGATGACCGGCTGGTCGGGGCCCAGGCCGCGATCGAGGCCGCCCGAAAGACCGGCCGGTTCGATTACGATACGTCGCTGGAGGGAGCCCAGGCCGTCGATCGCTACACGATTCGCTTGAAGTTGAATTATCCAGCCTACGACCTGCTTGCAGATCTTACTTCGGCGGCAGTTTCCGCGGTCGCGCGCGAGGTGGTCGCCGCCTATGGCGATCCCAGCGGCTGGGTCATGGAGCATCCGGTCGGGACCGGGCCCTACTATCTGAAGTCGTGGCGCCGCGCGCAGCAGATCGTGCTCCAGGCCAATCCGGGTTTCCGCGAGGAGCGTTTCCCGGACAGCGCGCAGCCGGAGGATCGCGAGCTGCTCGCGAAGATGCGGGGAAAGCGCCTCCCGATCATCGGTCGGATCGAGATCAATATCATCGAAGAATCGAACCCGCGGCTGCTCGCCTTCGAGAAGGGCGAGCTAGACTATATCGTCCTGCCTACTGACCTTGTTCCCAAGGTTCTCGCGGGGAACAACCTCAAGCCGGAGTACGTGGCCAGGGGCATAGTCCTCAACCGCGGGGTTCAACCGGCGGTCACGTATACGTACTTCAACATGGAGGATCCGGTGGTCGGCGGTTACACGCCGGACAAGATCGCTCTGCGTCGCGCGATCAGCATGGCGTACAACGACGAAGACGAGATCCACGTGATCCGGCTCGATCAGGCACAGGTCGCGACCCAGCCGATTCCCCCCAACGTTATTGGCCACGACCCGAATTTCCGTGGCGGAGCACCGTATGACGTGGCGGGGGCTAAGGCGCTGCTAGACAAGTTCGGCTACGTGGACCGGGATGGCGATGGCTGGCGTGATCTGCCGGATGGCAAGCCGCTGAAGCTGGTTCTGGCCTCGGACCCCTCGGCAATCTATCGCCAGTTTGATGAACTGTGGAAGCGCAGCATGGACGCGGTCGGGATTCGCATCGAATTCACCAAGCAGAAATTTCCGGATACTCTCAAGGCAGCACTGGCTGGGCAGCTCCAGATGTGGGCACTCGGCAATACCGCCACCAACGACAACGGCACCACTTTCTTCGACCTGCTCTATGGCCCGCACAAGGGCATGTCGAATTTGTCGCGCTTCGATCTGCCCGAATTCAATGCGCTGTACGACCAGTCCAAGCGCCTTCCGAACGGCGCGGAACGGATGCAGCTGTACCGTCGCATGTCGGCGCTTGTGGTCGCATACGCCCCGTGGAAACTCCATACCTATCGGATCGAGAACATCGTCGTGCATCCCTGGGTGTCGGGCTACAAGTACAACACCTTCGATACGCACGCATGGATGTACTACGACATTGACGTCGAGCGCCGAAAGGCCGCGACCAGGTAAAGTCATCGGCCGCATCAGGCGTCCGCGCGACGCTTAATTGTGCGCCGCCGTGCCGTCTATGGCTGCCTGAATCGGCGGCGCCGGCTGCATGGCCGGTGGTGGCTCAATCACCGATCCCAGCAGCTGCGGGTGCAAATTAAGCCGCGCCAAGAGCGGCGGGTCGGGGGTAGCTACCGTCTTGCCCTCGTTGCGCAGGATCGGCGGCGCAATGACGATTGCGCCGGCCTGATTGAGTTGCGCCGCAGTCGGTTCCTTGCTGCTCTGCCGGTCTGCGACGACCCTGGTCTCCCGCGCGGCCTTGCTGTGCTGCACGGATGCAGCGTCTAACGGTGGACACCAGCTGGTACCTGTGCGACGGCCCCGGCACTCGCACTGAGCGCGAGGACGATTAGGCCACGCCACGCTCGTTGGGCAGGCATGCCTGCTTCCTCATACCGCTTCACGCGGTCTCACGTATCATGACGGTTCGACAGCGAATTCCGTGGATGTATCCCGATCCGAGGCTAGTGCGGCAACAGTTTGTTTCCGCCGCATGGCGAGACGCGTGCAGCACGTAGGATGCGCTCCTACTCCGGGGCGAAAGCTGTTATTCCCGGACCCCTTATCTATCTCGACGAAGTGGTCATTGCAGAAGCGGGAACCTTCCATCGTGCAATGCGCCGAACGATAGCGGGATACAAGGTCGCGGGCGCCGATTCCCGTATGTGAAAAGGAGTGTCTATGCAAAGGAAGAAAATAACCCCCTTGAGCGCTTTGCTCTTTCTCGCGGTAGCGGGCGCGGCGGCTGCGCAAACCGTTGTGGCACCCGAACCTCCCTCCTACAGCGATACCCAGGTGTTCACCATGGCACCGCCGGCGCATCCGGTTCCGGATCCGGCCGCGGCGGCCAAGTGTCAGATGGTAGCCGCAGCAAATTATTGGGACTGTGTGAATAGCTATCACGGTGGTGGCTGATCCGCGTCGGTGAAGCGCGTCAGGGGAGCGATCGCGCTCCCCTGTTTTCTTTTGCGTGCGTGGCTGCGAGGGGAACGTCCCCGCGGTATAGGGCGACGTCCTACGTCGATTGGACCATGCACGGACAGCAAATTGAGAATTTGTCTGACCGACTGCACGCGATGAAGTCCATAGAATTGTCGACACCGGATATCTCACCGAGTCGACGGCGTCTTGAACGCGATTGGATTTCAGGCAACACCTACTGCGACCGCTATGGGCGTTGGCGCTGCTTGCCTTGATCGGGGCCCACGACGCGCTCGGCCGCGAAGAAGACTGTATGCACGATAACGGTCAACTCCTCCGACGAGAAGGAGGAGTTTCGGCGAAACCTGTCGCCAGACAAGTACGAGTTTGTCGAACTCGTCGAGCGAGGGCGACCCGATTGGCTTGCCTCAGCCTGTCGCCAAGGCGTCCGTTGCGATATCCTGGTGATCTCAGGGCACTACGACGGCCGCGACGAATTCTATTCGGATCGGCCTGGCACAGAAGAATTCCTCCCGGTCGAGGAAATGGAGCGCGCCTCGTGCAGTCATTCCTGTTCGGGATTGTTCTCGGCGCTCAAGGAAGTCTATCTCTTCGGTTGCAATACCTTGAATCCCGAAGCGCTGAAGCGGGCTTCCCCGGAAATCGAACGAAGCCTGATCCGCTCCGGACACTCGCCAGCTGACGCCGAACGGTTGTTCCGCGCCATGAGCCTGCGTCACGGCGAAAGCAGCCGTGACCGCATGCGGCTCATTTTCAAGGGTGTGCCGGAGATCTACGGCTTTGCAGCGAAGGCGCCCATTGGACCGGCCGCGGCATCGATGCTGCGCAGCTATTTCCGCTCGGGCGGTGGCAGCGAGATCGGCGCCGGCGGCGCCAACCCCAGGTTGCGCGCAACCTTTGCCAGCAGCAGCATGGCAGTCGCGAGCGGGTTAACCGATGCCGATGCGCTGGCAAGCTTTCGCCGTGACGTTTGTCAGTTCTCCGACGATCGACTGTCGTCTGCGCAAAAGCTCGATTTCGTCCATCGGCTTATGGGTCGCGACATGGCTGAAGTGCGGCTGTTCCTGGACCGGATTGAGAAGTACGTTGCTTCGGTGAGCCCGACTGAGCGGCAAATGCCCGAAGTTGCGCAGGCGTTTGGCGAGATCGAGGGCGATCAGGGCGCGCGTGCCCGATATCTGGAGTTTGCGCGTGACGCCGATCAACCCACGGTTCGAGCGCGGATGATCAAGCTGGCGAGCCGTCTGGGCTGGCTCTCACCGGAGGACGAACGTGCTGAGATCATGCGCATGGTGAACGACCGGCTGGCGGGGAACGCGGTTAGTCCGGCCGATGTAGACCTCGTATGCGTCCTGAATGACCAACACGGATTGGACCAGGAGCTTCCGCGCGTACACGCATTGCAACCGGGTGCCGGCGCGGTGGGCCAGGCGGCGATCCTCGCCTGCCTTGGCAGCACTGCGGCGCGCGAGCGAGTCTTGCTCGCGTTGACAAGCCGGGATGACAACGAGGTTCAGATTGCCAAGGCGTACGTGCGGCGTCGACCCATCACCAACGTGGACGAGCTTCGTGACGTCACGTCGCGTATTGCACACATGAACGACTCCCCGGCACAGGTGCGCGCCCTGGACACGCTTGCAGACCAAAACCTGGCCGATCCCGAAAGCCTCGAAGAGCTTGCGCAATTGTTCTCCGTCGCGCAGTCGCCCCAAGTTCAGGGCGCCATTGCCGGTATTCTGCTCCACTCCGATTATCAGACGATCGCCACGCCCGAGCTCGCGCAATCCCTGCGCGAAAGCCGACTGACGGCCCCAGGGCACTCGGACACGATCGACATTCTTCTGCGCCGCCTCGAAGGGGCAGCGTCGCCTCGACTCCCTAGGCCTCGGCCAGGCAGGTACTCCCGGCGGGCCGGAATCTGCAAGCCCGAGGCAGGCCCGGCAAACGCTGCTGGTTCCGTGTCGGGCGACCCAGTGCGGGAACCAGGTTATCCGCCGCGGTAACCCGGTCGCGCCTGCCGGTGAACCGCCCCTGTGGCATACTAGCGCGCGTTTTTGGCTTAACGCGTTGCCAGTCCTATGCCGCCTGTCACGAAGTTTGCCCTTCTGGCCATCCTGCTGCTCGCCGTGGGTGCGCACGATGCACGCGCCGACAAGAAGACGGTGTGCACGATCACGGTCAACTCACCCGACGAGAAGGAAGCGTTTCGCCGGAACCTGCCCCAGGGCGACTTTGAGTTCGTCGAACTGGTCGAGCACGGGCGGCCCGATTGGTTGGCCGCCGCCTGTCGGAAGAACATTCGTTGCGATGTACTTCTCGTTTCCGGCCATTTCGATGACGGGACGGAGTTCTATTCGGATCGTCTGGGCGTGCGCGAATCCCTGCCGACCGATGAATTGGAGCGTGTCTCTTGCAGCGACTCGTGTCCGGGGTTGTTCTCGCAGCTGAAGGAGGTCTATCTTTTCGGCTGCAATACGCTGGAAGCGCAACCGCTCCGGCAGCCCTCAGGTGAAATTGGACGAAGCCTTGTCCGTGCCGGGTATACACCGATGGACGCCGAGCGGCGTGCGCGCGCGCTGGGCGAGCTGCACGGTGACAGCAACCGCGATCGCATGCGGCATATATTCAAGGAAGTGCCGGTGATCTATGGCTTTTCGTCGAAGGCGCCACTCGGACCGGTGGCAGCGTCGATGCTGAACCGCTATTTTCAGTCCGGAGCGGGCGCAGAGGTCGGTAGCGGACGCGCAAGCCCGAGGTTGCTCGGTTTGTTTGCGCCAAGTTCCATGACTGCCGTCTCCGGGTTGCGCAATTCCGATCCGGATGCTCGCTCCCGACAGGATGCATGCCACTTCGCCGACGATCGTTTGACGGCGGCGGAGAAGCTTGGTTTTGTGCACGCGCTCCTCGGTCGTGAGATGGCGGAAGTGCGCATGTTCCTCGACCGCATCGAGCGATATACCGCGTCGCTGACCGAGGCCGACCGCCAGCTTCCCGCTGTTGTTGAAGCGCTTCGCGCGATCGAGCGTGACCAGGGCGCCCGCGCCCGCTTTCTGGCATTTGCCCGCGACGCCGACCAGCCTTCAGTTCGCGCGCGCATGATAGAACTGGCTGGCGGTCTGGGTTGGCTTTCAGCCGCGGAAAGGCGGGTCGAGCTTATGCGGATGATTGGCGACCAGCTGGCGAAAAACGCGATCGGCCCTGGCGAGGTGGATCTCGTCTGCAGGCTGAACCAGGGCGGCGAATTGGACCCGGAGCTGCACCGCCTGCAACTGTCGCCAACTCAGGCCAGCAAGGTGCCGCAGGCCGCGGTTCTGGCCTGCCTCGGGAGCGGCGCGGCTCGAGCGCAGGTATTGAGCGCGCTGGCGAGTCGGAACGATGAAGACGTCGAGATTTCGCAGGTCTACTTGCACCATCATCCGATCAGCGACGCGGCCGAGTTGCACCGTGTCGCGGCCGCGGTCGTGAGTATGAACGGCTCCGCTGCGCAGGTCCGCGCACTCGATACGCTCGCGCTCTATCGGCTCTCCGATCGCGAAACCTTGGCAGCCCTCGCGCACCTGTTTTCGCTCGCCAAGTCGATCGACGTACAGCGCGCCATTGCCGGCGTGCTCATTCGGTCCGACTACAAGACGATTGGGGAATCCGCGCTCCTTCGGGCACTGCGCGAGCACCGCCTGAAGTCTCCGGATGGAACCGATCTGATCGACATTCTGATCCATCGCCTGGAGGCTTCGTACGCGGCACTGTCCTAGGTGCCAGCAGCTGGAATCAGGGCTCCGAGCCTGCCGTTCACGCCCGACGCGCTGGCCAGGGCCTCTGGTGCACTGCTTCCAGCTCGTTGCCTCCCACCAGGAGTAGCTATGAAGGTGCCGCTGATCGCAATTGCGTCCCTGACGGCCATGCTACTTCCAGCAGCGGGTTTCGCGCAGGACGTAACGGGAACGTTTGTCGTAACAGGCGCGTCTACGTCGTTCCGTTATGTCTATGCGTTCTGGAAAGACCAGGCGCCGTTCAAAGAGGGGTTGTTAAACCTCTATGTCCTGCTGTCGGACGTACCGGTCGCTGAAAACGCATTGCCCCGCGACGATCGCGCCAATCAGAAAATGGCCGAGTTAGTCCGCAACAACAAGATCCATGCCTTCGAGTTGCATTTCGCGGATCCAGGCAAGACTTTGGACATGGGTGAGAATGGCGCCGTGTATCACAATGGAATCCAGCCCGCGCGGTTTGGCGTTACCGGCTTCTTCCATTACCAGATGCTGAAGTTCGATGGAAGGTCGCTGGAGGGCAAGGTGTGGATGGATCCGGATGAGGTTGCACCTGCCGGATTCAAAGTTGACGCAACCTTCAAGGTCAGTATTCCACCCCACCCCTAGCATGCTGGCGGCGCGGCGAATTCATGCTCGCCGTCGCTGCCTGCGATCGGGGTGACCTCGGTCAGCTGGCCCCGGCAGATACTTCGGAGTCGACGTGCTCATCAACGGCAAGTGTCACTGCGGCAACATCGCGTTCGAGCTCGAATGGCCAGGAGATCCCCCGGAGATTCCTGCGCGCGCATGTACCTGTTCGTTTTGCGTCAAGCACGGCGGCGTCTGGACGTCCAACCCAAATTCCAGGCTGGTCGTCGCCATTCGCGACACCTCGCTTGTGTCAAAGTATGCCTTTGGATCCAGGACTGCTGTTTTTCACGTCTGCTCACGCTGCGGCACTGTCCCGCTCGTCACCAGCGAAATCGCAAATCAACTCTACGCAGTGGTCAACGTCAACGTCCTGGAGAACGTCGACCCGTCCTGGCTACGCCGAACGATCGCCCACCTCGAGGGCGAAGATGTCGAATCCCGTCTTGCGCGCAGAAAGCGTAACTGGATCGCGGAGGTTCGCATTTCATGAACCGACACTCTGAGCCCGCAGGGCCGCCGAGCAAGCCGCCTGTTATGCCTTGTGTGTCGGCCTGGATCCATGATGGGCGTCGGATGCCCAGGCGACGCGTGCCCGGCCCGTCTCCTTGGCACGGTACAGGTGGGTGTCGGCGACGCGGAGCAACGGCTCCAGCGATGTAGCCTCGCTCGGAAACTCTGCCACACCGGCAGAGTAGGTATGTCCAGCCAGGGGAACGCCGCCTGCAAGAACCTCCAACCTGGAAAAGTCCATCATCAACTTCTCGATCAAGGCAGTAGCCTGTGCGCTCGACACTTCCGGCATGACCACCGCGAACTCCTCCCCGCCATAGCGGCAGACAATGTCGCTCTTGCGCAAGCGTTGCGTCAGCAGTCGCGCGAGAGCTTGCAAGACGAGGTCGCCGACATGGTGGCCGTAAGTGTCGTTAACCCGCTTGAAATGGTCGATGTCGATCAGCGCCACGCATAGCGGACTGCGCTGCCGGTGGGCGAGTTCGATGTACCCTGGCGCGGCCTCGTAGAGATAGCGTCGGTTATACAGGCCGGTAAGCGTATCGCGCAGCACCAGCTCGCGCAGCCGGGTCTGCAACTGCTCCGCCTCAGTAACCTTTGCTTCGAGCGCATGGTTGAGCACTTCGAGTCGCTGGCTATTGCGATCGGCCACCCGCTTGGCCTCCTGGGCCAGATCGCGTTCGCGCTTGGCCTGTGCGGTACTGAAGTCGACCTGCGAAGCAATCTGGCTGGCGCGCGCGCTCTGCCCAGCCGTCGTTTCGTACAGCGCGCGGGCCTGCCTGAAGTGTGCCAGTGCGGGCGCCAAGTCGCCCAGTGCTTCGCAAGCTTCCGCAGCGAGCTCATGCAGCCGCATCAAGTCGTACGGCGCATCGGAGAGCCCCTGCCTGGATCGGTCGTTCAACGTGCGCTCAACCAGTTCGCGAACCTTCGCCGGGGCCCCGCGCGCCTTGAAGCACAGCGCCTGGACCGTTGCCCACAGGGCCACGCCGTCGCCGCTGCCCATCGGAGCGGGGACACCGCGTTCCAACCAGCCCTGCGCCGCGTCCACGTCGCCTCCGCAGAGCAGGCCAAGGGCGAGGTAGGACGAGAACCGTTCGAGTTCGCCGGGCAACGGGCTGATTATTCCGCCATCATCAACCCATCCGACGAGTTGCGGGTTGTCGAGGAGCCAGCGTGCCATCGCGGCGGCCTTGGGCGACATACCCGACGCGTGATAGATCTCGATCAAATTGGCGCCGCAGGCCCCGATCAATCCACGCGCCTGCACCTCGCGCGCGCTTTCGAAGGCCGCTTCGGTAAGCAGGCGCGCCTGCTCGAAATTGCAGAGCACAAAGTGGTAGGCGCCGAGGTTGGTCACGGCAACGGTCTTGGGGCCGGGCCAGCTGACGCGTTCGGCGGCCTCGAGTGCCCGGTAGCCGTAGACCAGCGGCTCTTCCACATGGCCTAGCAGCTTATGGGTGCTGGCCGCCGAGTTGTAGCTCAGGAATAGATCGATGGGTTCGCGTTGCAGCCCGGGCCACGAAGCGATGTCCTGCAACTCGCGCAGCGCGTCGCCCAACCGCCCCGCGCGCCGCAGCTCTATCGCCCTCACTTCGCTGCACAGTGCGCGGCCTCGCAGGTCGTTGTGCCGGGCGAAAGCGGCTCGAGCCTGCTCGTTGGCCTCGGCAGCCACACTGGCGTCACCGATGCGAATCTGCGCGAAGGCCACATGGAACCAGGCATAGCCGCGCAGCGGATTGTCCGGGGTACCCTCAGTCACCCGTAGCAGCTCGCGAGCAAGCTCCTCGGCCTTCACGTGGTCGAGGTAGAAGACCCGCCAGGCCTGCTCGAGCAGATGTTCAGGACCGGTCACGGCTGCGTCCCGACTGTTGGAGGATGCGCTGGCAAAGGAATAGACTTGCGCGGTTGAAATGGCGCATTGCAAAGCCTGGTTGCGTCGGATAACCGGTGCCTCGCCCGGGTGTTGGCAATCTTCCTGTGAGCGCCTTCGCGTCGTTTTGTGACGAGCCGCGCCAGCTGGGGCAATTCACTCCGCAGTAAATTGCCGCCTGAGTCTGCAGCTGCAAAGCGTGTGCCAGGGAAGCGCCATGGCGAGACCGCGGCTTGCGCGGGAGCTCGCTTGATGCCCCGCGACGCGACCGGCCGCGCGCGGTATTGATCAGCGCGCCGTTCCAGCGGCGCCTCTTGGAAGTGCCGAGCTAAGTCGAGCCCGCGGGTTCGTAGTCTTGGCGACAAACGCACGGAATTTACTTGGACTCGGTGGGCAGCTCGGCGAGTTCGAGAAACCAGTCGAGTGCCGTGTGCAGCAGCCGCGTGTCGACCGCATGCGGCCCGGGAAAATACTCCAGCTCGGACGTGCCTGAACCCGGCGTGCAGCAGGTCGCTCTGGACTCGCCGATGGTCGGCTGGCGTCGCGATCTCATCGCTGAGCCCCGATTGCAGAAAAATGGGAATGCCCTTATAGGCCTCGTCCAAGACGTTAAACTCCCTGGCCGCAGATACGATCGTGTCCTGATTGATACCTGCGAGATAGATACCCATGATCACGCGCTTTTGACTTGCAAATGCCGCGGCAAGCCAACCGGAGTATTTCGCGCCACCGGAGAACCCGCCGAAAGCAAGCGGTGCCTTGGCCGCCCCTGGCCACTGCAATTCCAGTGCGGCGAGCGCAGCCGAGTCAAGCGCGTAACGCAGGGCCACTTCGTCTTGCTCGACGGAAACGTCGCCCGCCGGGTCGGCGGCCAGCAATATAAAGCCGTCGGCGAGGGCGGTCTCGGAATAGGCCGCAAGCAGGCGGCGACTCGAATTGTAGTGAGGATCGGAGGTCGCGCTGATGATCATCACCGGCCAGTTGTGCGCAGCGCTGAATTTAGCCGGCACTGCGACCGTGACCAGCGCATGCGTTACCGGCGATAGTTGGCCGCGACCGGCCAGTTGTCGAAGTTCACGGGGCAGCTCAACGTTGAATTCGCTCAAGCCGCCGGCACGAAGGCCTTGCGCCGCGAGCGTCGCTGATGCGAGATAAAACGCCGCCAGCGGCGCGAGCCGCCGGATCATGGACCCCATTTGTCGCAGCGCTTCAAGCTTCTTGGCGTCCACTACAGTTCCCGGGCAATGTGTTCCGGCCGCTGCAGTTGCATCGTTAGGCCGTAGAACGGCACAAAGCCATCTATGCTGGCCGGAACGTTATTCCGCCCAGAAGGCGCATCGTGCGGGCGTGCCGAGAATATGACAAAGAGGCTCGGATTGCACTTGCGCGATGGGCGATATCGGTGGAGTGGTTTTTTCGGTAGCACCGGCGGCACTGTGTACGCGCTGGAGTAGCTGGCGCAACAGGGCCGGCCCGCAGCGTCGCCGCAGCCGCGAACCCAGGGATCGCCTTCCAGAGATTGCACGAACCCGCACCGTTTTGTGCAGTTCAATCTTGAGCATTACAGGCCCGTTCTTAAATATCTGGCTCGGCTCTCGGGCTGACACCTCTGGCACGAGTTGTGCATGAGCCATTTCGAACGACAATCCATTCTAGGTTTGCAGTACATGGGGATTGCTGACTCCGTCTTGAGCCTTGATACCGACAAGACCGATCACCTCTTGAACGGGGCGGCGGTGGATAGACTTGGGCGTTCCTTGCCTAGCAACGACCCGATCAACGCACAGACCTTAACCTGCGCATCGATTTACACGCTCCTGGAAAGCGACCCGCCCAGTGCACCGACAGCTTGAAGCGCTGCTCACCCTAGACCGGCATGCGCAGCAAACAAGCAACCAGTTACTGAATCTATACGTCGAAGGCGACAACCAGCGGCGCCCGTTCGAGCGGGGTTTCTGGATTTCCGCCTTGCGCCTGAGCCAGTCTTTTTTTCAGGCCTACGAACGTTTTCTGCAACACATGCAGAACACCGCCGACGGCAACTGGCTTGCGCATGCCCACACCGTTGTTGGTCGGTTGTTTCATCATCGACAAAGTGAATTCCTGCTCCGATTCATTCGATTCAAGAAGCGGATCCCGGCACAATGGAAGGAGCTGCACGAGGCTTACCGGTTTGCGAGAACGCGCGGCATAGCAACGCGTAGCACCGGCACGGACTCAACGACGACCGGTTGGGGACGCCAACGACTCCCGAGCAGCAGTACATCCGCCTTTTGCTACTTGAGGTAATCAACAATGGGCAGTTCTCGCCGCGGGAAGCGGTGTGGGCCGACAGCTGGTTTAGCCGTTGGTGCAGTGGATTGCGTCTGCAGTCGCACCAGGCCATGAGCGGACTCGACGTCGCGCAGAGGGCTTTCATGCTCGATCTCGATGCCACGGACGGTCTCACGCGAGTGGCCACCACGGCAGGCGATCTGCTCTTCTTGGATCCTTCCCCACTGATGGCGATGATCGATGAAGAGCTTCGTTCAATGCGCGACTCCGATAGGCTCCGCGGTGCATTGGCACCCTCGGCGCATGCTGGAAAGATTGCGTTGCTGGGCAAACTCAAGGCCGTTTTCGACCCCGACGCCGTCCGTGGCGCCCGGCATGAGGAGCGCACACCCGTTGATCTTTCCGTCCAGACAGTATTCAGCGCCTCCAACATCATCCAGGTCTTACACGACGAGGCATTGGCGCGTACCAAGGAAATGCCGATGCCAGGACTGCAATTCCGGGAGTTCGTGAACCCACCTGTCGCCGCAGAATCGCATACACCCTCTCTTGCCGTCGGGGGCGGTGCCGGATTGGCGTCCACCGCCGCAGACAACCGGGACGTGGTGCCCGAGGTGTGGCAGCTAAGGGACCGCAGCGATTCCGGTTCCCGAATGCGTGGACAAATCGACGATCTGAATCGCATCATCCCGGGCACGCTAATCGCCTTTCGCGAAAGCGAGCGTTCCCCATGGACCGTATCGGTCGTGCGTCGGTTCAGACGACTCATGGTCGACCACGTTGAGATCGGCGTGGAACACATTGGACGCAGCCCGCAATTCGTCAAGTTAGTGACTGATTGCCCTGGCAGCTCCTCTTTCGACGCGCTGGCGGACTCGGCTCACAGATGCTTTGCCGCACTGTACCTGCCGCCAAGCGTATGCCAGCCGACCATGCCGATAAAGACCTTGCTTCTGCCTGAATGCAATTTCCAGATCGATTGCACCGTGACTTTGCTGTCTTCCGATGCAACCTATACGTTACGTCTTAATGAGCCGATCCAGCAACAGTTCGAGTTCACTTGGACCTCGTTTACCGTAGTGAACAAAGCATCGGTTGCAAGCGGCACGAATTCGACGGCAGCGACGAACTCCTAGGCAGTGCAACGTGGCCCGAGCTCTGGTACCCGGTAGCCGGGAACTTCGAGACAAGAGGCGTTGGACTGCGTATACCCAGATCCGGGCACCGGGTTATCGTGGCTGGGCAGCAAAGCCACGGTCACTGCACAGTCACTCGCAGCGAACTAGCCAGTTCGGGGTGAACAGGACTCCATCACGACGCCACCCGGTACGAATCATGGCAGAGCCGGTCGAGCTCCGTTCGATAACTTGGCGCAGCGACGACATCCAGCGATTCAGCCAGGTCAGCCTCCCGCAACGCGATCTCGATCTGTCGCGAGTCGGCGTATTCTCCGCTTTGCGCCATCCGGCAGGCTTCCTTCAACACCAGCCCGTGCCGTGCCCGCTGATGCACGCTACTCGTGTTCGTCGTCATCTCCATTTGTCCTCCGCTTGTCGTACAGTCTGTCCCGAGCCAGGGACTCGGATCGGGGCAATCGAAGTGCGACTTCGTGACCAATTCTATTCGCAAGGAACCGTTAGCATGAATGACCTAAATCAATCAGTGCTGAAAAACCGGGCCACAACGGTTGCCGCGGCCCCCGGGTGGCTTCGCGTCAAGTACCCCCGCTTCGCCTAGCGCTATATACCGGAGGCTTGACGCAGTTGCGGACGATGGCGCAATCGTGAGGCACATTCTTCAGCTGTCGCGCGCCGCAAGAGCTTCGTGCATTGCCTGCGCGGCGCGCTTGCCGGCGCCCGCCGCGAGAATCACCGTTGCGGCGCCGGTGACCGCGTCGCCGCCGGCGAACACGCGAGCGTCTTCGAGGTGCAGCCCGGTCCGCTCGTCAGCCACCAGGCAGCCTTTCGGGTTCGTGCAGCAGGCCCGATGTGGTCCGCGTCAGCAGCGGGTTCGGCGTCGTCCCGATCGCCAGCACGACGTTGTCGACCCGGAGCACGAACTCGCTGCCCTCGATCGGGATCGGTCGCGCGCGGCCCGAGGCGTCGCGCTCGCCGAGCTTCATCTGCTGGCACTTGAGGCCCGCCGACCCAGCCCTTCCAGTCGCCGAGGATCTCGAGCGGGTTGGTGAGCCAGTGGAACTTCACGCCCTCCTCGATCGCGTGGTGGTACTCCTCGACGCGCGCGCCCATCTCCTTCTCGCTGCGGCGGTAGACGATCATCGCCTCCTCGGCGCCCATGCGCAGCGAGGTGCGCACGGCGTCCATCGCGGTGTTTCCCGCGCCGATCACCGCGACGCGCTTGCCGACCTGAACCGGCGTATCTGCCTCGGGAAATTCGTAGCCGCGCATCAGGTTGATGCGCGTGAGGAACTCGTTCGCGGACATCACGCCGTTGAGGTTCTCGCCCGGGATGCCGAGGAACTGCGGCAGCCCCGCGCCGGTGCCGATGAACACGGCCGCGTACCCATGCTTCCGAACAGCTCGTCGAGCGTGAGCGTCCTGCCGATGATGACGTTGCAGATGATCTCGACGCCCATCGCCTTGAGCAGGCCGATTTCCCAGTCGAGCACTGCCTTGGGCAGGCGGAACTCCGGGATGCCGTAGCGGAGCACGCCGCCCGCCGCGTGCAGCGCCTCGTAGATGGTGACCGGATAGCCGAGCCGGGCGAGCTCGCCGGCGCAGACGAGCCCCGAGGGGCCCGCGCCGATGACCGCGATCTTCTCGCTGCGCGTGATCTTCGCCTCGACGCTGCGGCGGCTGCGTGCGCTCCCAGTCGGCCACGTAGCGCTCGAGGTGGCCGATCGCCACCGGGTCGAAGTGCTTGGCCATGCTGCATTCGGCCTCGCACTGCGACTCCTGCGGGCAGACGCGCCCGCAGATCGCCGGCAGCGGGTTTGCCGAGCGCAGAATCTTCGCCGCGGCGGCCATGTCGCCGATCGCCACCGCATGGATGAAATCGGGGATCGGGACATTGCACCGGGCAGCCGTCCGACGCACACCGGTTCCTGGCAGCGCAGGCAGCGCTCGGCTTCGAACGCGGCGTGGAACCTGGTGTAGCCCTGGTTGACCTCGAGGAAATCGCGCGCGCGCACCTGCGGCTCGCGCATCGGCATCGGGGTCTTGTCCGCACGTTTGACTGGCATTAGCGCGCCTCCCTCGCTCGCCATGCAGGCAAGCCGATCGAGGGCCTGCCTTTCTTCCCTCACGTACTGCTTGTTCCGCCGCATCGCCACGTCGAAGTCCACCTCGTGGGCATCGAAGCACGGACCGTCGACGCACGCGAACTGCGCCTTCCCGCCGACGTTGACGCGGCATCCGCCGCACATGCCGGTGCCGTCGACCATCAGCGGGTCCATCGAGACGAGGGTCTTCACCTTCGCGTGCGCGCGTCGTCTCCGCGACCGCGCGCATCATCGCCATCGGGCCAATCGCGACCACGTAGTCGGGCCTGCCCGGCCCGTCCGCCGTCGATCATCTGCGCGAGGCGCTGGGTGACGAACCCCTTGAACCCGGCCGAGCCGTCGTCGGTGCAGATTTCGACGTTGGTGCACAGCCGGCCGCAACTCGTCGGCCAGGATGAGCAGGTCCTTGTTGCGCGCGCCGAGGATCGGCCGTGGTGCGGTCGCCGCGCGCCGTGAACTCGCGCATCAGGCACAAGCAGCGCGGCCGAGCCGAAGCCGCCGCCGACGCCGCAGACGTGGCCGCCCGGCGGGATGTCGATGTGCATGCCGAGGGGGCCCGCCACGTCGAGAATCTCGTCGCCCGCCTCGAGCGCGCACAACGCGCTTGGTCGTGGCGCCGACTTCCTGCACGACGATGGTGATGGTGCCCGCAGCGCGGTCGTAGTCGGCGATGGTGATTGGGATGCGCTCCCCGCCCTCGCGCACGCGGAGCATGACGAACTGTCCGGGCTTCGCCGACGCTGCGATGAGCGGAGCGTCGAGGCGGAAGTACTTGGTGACCGGGGTGAGCCGGCGGGTCTCGATGATTCGCGACATGTCTCTGGCTCCTGACTTACAGCAGCGGATGCTCGTGCATGGCCTTGAGCCGCGCCCAGCGGCGGTCGGTTTCGGCCTGAATTCCCGCGAGCGATCTCGGCGTTTTCGCGGCGTTAGGAGATGGCGGGTCTTGCCCATGAGCTTCAGCCAGTCCGACACCGGACGCCGGCGATCGGTGGCGTCCGGGTCGTAGGTGAGCGTCGTATGACCGTGCTCGACCTCGTAGAGCGGGAAGAAGCAGCTGTCGATCGCCGCCTGCAGCACCGGCTGCGCGGCGTCGTCCGGCCGTGCGCCAGTTGAGCGGGCAGAAGGAGAGTATGTTGCCATAGACCAGCCCCTCGTTCTTGGCGTACCACTGGGCCTTTGCGACCTTGCGCATCAGATCCTCGGGATAGCCCTCGCTCGCGGTAAACACGTACGGCAGATGGCACGCGGCGAAGATCTGCGCGGTGTCCTTGTGGTGGTAGCGTTTCCCCGGCAGGCCATTCCCGACCTCGCTCGCCGAGGTGCGGTGACCGAACGGCGTCGCGCATGAGAGCTGCGCGCCGCTGTTCATATAGCCCTGGTTGTCGTACTCCAGGATCATCATGCGGTGGTTGCGGTTCGCCGCGCCGATCGCCGGAGCCCATGCCGATGTCCATGCCGCCGTCGCCGGTGATCATCACGAAGGTGATGTCCTTCGAGGCGGGCAGCTCGCCGCGCCGGACGCGCTCGTGGTACATCTCGACCAGCCCCGAGAGCGTCGCCGCGCCGTTCTGGAAAAGGTTGTGGACGTAGTTGATGCGGTGCGCGGTTGCCGGGTAGCCGCTCGTCACGACCATGGCGCAGCCGGTCTGGAACAGCACGACGACATCGCCCTCGAGCACGTTGTAGACCTGGTGCAGCATCGGGAAGGCGCCGCAGCCCGGGCACGCGCCGTGGCCCGGCGCGATGCGGCTCGGCACCGCCGTCATTTTCCACAGCGGCTCGAGCTCGACCTTCGAGCTGGTCTGCTCGCCTCGTCGCGATGCACCTGCGCCATGCCGCGCGAGAGCTCGGCGGCGGGTATCGGCGGTAGCCCGGGCGGCGCGCTGGCGTCCGGGCCGGCCCGGCGTTGCGCCGTGGTAGGCGAAGGGCTCGCGCAACGCCGCCGGATTCGCCGCCTCCAACGCATGTTCAAACAACTGCTCGGCATCGGTCGGCGTGAAAATCCTTGCCCCCGAGACCATAGATGCGCGACACGACCAGGGTGTGGTTGTGCGGGTCGGTCTGGATCGCGGCGCGCACCTCGAGCGACAGGTTGCCCCCGCCCGCGCCATAGGAATCCGCGCGATCGCCGATCGGTCACGGCTTTCACGCCGCTGCAGCGCCCGGCGGAATTCCTCCGCCGGGAACGGCCGCAGCACGTTGGGCGAAAGCACGCCGACCCGCTGGCCCTTGGCGCGCAATTCATCCGCGGCCTCCTTGGCGGTCTCGGCGGCCGAGTTGAGCAGCACCAGCGCCGCCTCGGCGTCTTCCATCCGGTAGGCGTCGAGCATCGGGTAGGAGCGGCCGGTCATCTTCTCCAGCTCGGCGAAGACCTCGGGGATCACGCGCCGCGCCGCCTCCATCGCCTGCGAAAGCTGGACCTTGTTGTTGATGAGGTCGGGATCGTTCATGTACGGCCCGAAGGTCGCCGGATGCTCGGTGTCGAGCGGCGACGGGAAGTCCGGCCGCTCGCCGAGGAATCTGCGGATCGCGTTCGGGTCGTCGAAAACCTGGATGCGCCGCTTCTGGTGGCTGGTGAAGAAGCCGTCGTAGGCGACGATGACCGGCAGCCGCACATCGAGATGCTCGCCGATCTTCACCGCGGCGAAGTTCAGGTCGTATACCGCCTGCGGATCGCGCGCGCAGAGCATGATCCAGCCGGTATTGAGCGCGTAATAGATGTCCGAATGGTCGCCGCGCGATGTCGAGCGGCCCGGAAACCGCGCGCGCGGCGATGTTGAGTACCATCGGCACGCGCGTGCCCGCCTGCACCGGGAGCTGCTCGAGCGAATACAGCACGCCCTGCGAGCTGGTCGCGTTGAGCACGCGGCCGCCGCCAAGCGCGGCGCCGTAGCAGATACCGGCAGCGCTGTGCGGGCCGTCGCCCGCCGATCATCACGATCTCGTGCTCGCCATCGGCCTGCATCTTGGCAAGGTTCTCGGCAACCTCGGCAGAGGGCGTGATCGGGAAATAGCCCATCAGGTGAAAACCGATATCGCGCGCTGCGAGCGCCGCGGCCTCGTTGCCGTTCCTGAATTCGAGCTTCTGCCGCACGGCCAGCCGGCGCCGCATTGGCATCGCGCGCGGGGGAGACTACGTCGAGGACCTGGTCCATCACGCCGTCCACCTCATTCGATCAAATCCGGGAAGAGCGGCACCCGCAGCCGGTCGGCCAGACCCGGCGCCTCGGTCTTCTTGGTCATTGCACTTGCCGGACAGGACTCCACGCAACGCAGGCAGCCCTTGCAGTAGCGATAATCGACGCCCATCAGTTCGCGCTCGAACCTGCCGCCTTCCTCGCCGTCGTCCCAGACCAGGCAATAATCGGGGCACACCAGGTCGCACAGGCCGCAGTGAATGCACCGCTCTCGGTTGAAAACCGGCAGCGATCCGGTGCGCGCAGCCGACAGATCGTTCCACACGCTGTTGCCCGGCTTGAGAATGATGCCGCCGATGGGCTGCGTTTCGTAGCCCCACACCGGCTCGACGCCGGCAACCGGAAGGTCGCCCTCGGCACGGCCCGCGCCCTGCAGCGTTTCGAACTCCGCGCCACCGCGGCGGAACGCGCGTTCGTTGGCGGCAACCGCTTCCGGGTGCGCTGCCCGCAAGACTCCTCGGAAATCGCCTCGAGCACCATGCCCGGCTTCGAGAAAGGGAAACGCGCCGCACAAAGCGTTCCCAGCAGCACGCGTTGCGGGCCGGGACTTCTCCTTCGCCGCGATTGCCGAGAGCGTCGACGCGGATCACGCGCGCGCGTGCGCGGCAACGCCGCAATTCCGCCGGGAACCGGCCCCGGGGAGCGTTGTAGATGAAGGTGCCGTCCCCGGCAAGCCCGGCAAGCGTCGCGGGGTTGCGCAGCAAGCGCCGCGTGGAAGACCACGAGCGCATCGGGCTCCGACCGGGGCGCTGGTGCGGATCGGCCGGTCCGCCGGCGCAAGCCGCACGAACGAGCGCACCAGCGAGCCTTTCCTCTCCAATCCGCACGCGGAGAAGTGCGCGCCGTTCAGCCCCATCCTCAGTACCGCAGCTGTCGCCAGCGCCTGCGCTGCCGCGTCGGCGCCCAGTCCTCCGATCGACTCGAAGCGGATTTCAAAGAGGCGATCGGCGTGCGGCAGGGATACTGTCCGGCTCATCGGTCGCCCCCACTGAAGTAGGCGCGAGCGGCTCTAGTGCGCCGCGGCGGCGGAACCGGAGCCTCCGTCGGAGGCACAAGTCCCTTCACTTTGGCATCCACGAACGCCTGCATCTTGGCGATGTGCTCTTCGGTGAGATGCGCGAATCTGCCCTGCATTCTCATGTACTCGCTTACCGGCCTGTACTTCTTGGGCTTGAACTGGTACCTGTATTCGCCGTTCTCCCATTCGTACATGCTCCACATGCCGGTCTCGATGGCGAGCCTCGCCATCTCAACTGTCTTGTCAGAGTCGAACTTCCATCCCTTGGGGCAGGGTGCGTGGATGTGGAGGAAGGTCGGCCCCTGCACGTTCAGCGCTTTGCGCACCTTGTTCATCAGGTCGACCGGATAGGCAATGGAGGCCGTGGCCACGTACTTCACGGCCGGGTGGCCGCCGATGACAAGCTTCGGCGGATCCTTGGGAAAGAGCGTCTTGCCCTCGGGAATCTTTACTCCCGGAGGCGTGAAGGTGGTGTTGGCTCCGTAGGGGGTGGTGGGCGAGGTCTGGATGCCGGTGTTGGCGTACGACTCGTTGTCGTAGCAGATGAACAGCGCATCGTGCCCGCGATACATCATGGCCGACATGGCCTGCAGGCCGATGTCCACCGAGCCGCCGTCACCCGCCATCACGATGATGTTGGGAAGCTCGCCCTCGCGCTTTCCCTTGCGCAGAAGTACCTTGTAGGCGGCCTCGACCCCCGAGGCCACGGCGCCCGCGTTGGTGATCTGGGTGTGCATCCAGGGCACCGCGTACGGGGTGCAGAGGTAGCTCGCATTGGCCACGTACATGCAGCCGGTGGGCCCGAGGAAAATGGTGTTCGGGCCGGCCGCCTTGGCCACCAGCTTGTACTGCAGGGCCGGGCCGCAGCCGGCGCAGGTCCGGTGTCCCGGCACGTAGTATTCTTCCTTGGGAACGTTCCGGATCAGCTTGATGGGCGGAAGATTCTGGGTTTTCACGGCGACCGTCATCACGGGCTCCTTTTCAATTCACGCATCACGCTTTGCGAATGACGCATCTGAAAGCTAAAGCGAAGACTCTGCGTCCCATTGTTCGCGTTCTACTCGTCGGCCTCGTAGCCGACCCAGTACACGGTCTTCTTGGTCTTGCCGTCCTTGACGGCCTTGGACAGGATGTCGGCCATGTAATAGAAATCCTTCAGCGGCACCATCTCGCCACCCAGCCCGGCCATGAACGAGGTCGTCAACGGCCGCTGTGGCAATTCGTACAGGGACGCGCGGACTTCGTGCAAGAGGTTTCCGCCGCGCATCGCGCCGCCGTAGGAGGTGCTGGTTTCGACCACTCCCACGGCCTTGAACTTGGACAGCGCCTCGGCAACTTCCTGGGTCGGCCACGGCCGCACGAAGCGCAGCTTCACCAGCCCGATCTTCACGCCCTTGCTCGCGCAGGTGTTTGACCGCATGCCGAGCCGTCATCGTATGGGCGCCCATGATGAAGAAGGCAATCTCCGCATCTTCGGTCATGTACTCTTCCAGGAAGGGAGAGATCTTCCGCCCGAAGATCCGGTTGTAATCGTCGATGGCCTCCTTGATCACTGCGGGTGCATCGAGCATCGCCTGCGCCCGCTGCAAGTCCATGATCGTCCCTTGGTCCGGGCGAATCTGCGGCCCGTGGGAAACGGGATGTTTGGGATCCAGCGGATGAGGCAGCGCGTAGGGCGGCAGGAACTCGTCGACCTGGCTTTGCTCCGGAAGCATCACCTTGCCCGGGATGTGAGACACGAAGTACCCGTCCTGGCAGACGAACTGGGGCAGGAGAACGCGGTGGTCCTCGCCGACGCGATAATTGATCAGGCAGTTATCGAAGGCCTCCTGCGGATTCTCGGCCCAACCCATGAGCCAGCCCTGATCCCGACAGGACATGGCATCGGTGTGTTCCGACCCGAAGTCGCCCGGGGGGTCCAATGCGCGGTCGGCGATCATCATCTGCAAGGGGATGCGCCCGCCCGCGATCGGGGAATAGGTCTCGAACGCGTACGTCACGCCCACGCCGGAGCTTCCCGTCAGGGCACGAGCCCCCGCCGAAGCGGCACCGAGTACCACCGACAGCTGGGCGTGCTCGCCTTCGCCGTGGACGAACTCGGCGTCTAGCTCACCGTTGGCCACCATCTTGGCCAGCTCCATCATGATCGCCGTGTAGGGGCGAATGGGATACGAGCAAATTACCTCGACTTGCGCCAGCTTGGCCGCTTGTGCCGAGGCAGCGCATCCGCTCAACATCATCTCTTTGCTCATGTTTGTCTCTCTTTAGAACGGCTTTTCGAGCCGGACCACGCCGTCTTCGAAATCCAGCTCGTAAACCGCGCTCAAGGCGTCCGTGGAGCACTCGTTGATGCAAATGTTGCAACCTTTGCAGTACGTCTCGTTCAGGACCACTCGCTCTTCGGCCTCATCCAGCTGAAAGCAGGCGTCCGGGCAAAACACGACGCAGTTCATGCACAGGTCGCACTTCTCGGGATCGAGCACCGGCCGGTATTCGCGCCAGTTGCCGGTCATCATCATCGGTTGTTCGGTCACTGGCGCCGGCGTGACGCATCCGAGTGGCACCGCTCTTTCTTTGGGAATATTGAACATCGCGTGATCTCCGTTGCCTCGATTCGACATCAGTTGAGGGTCTTCACCACCGCCTGCTCGTGGCCTTTGCGGAGGGCGTCCTTGTTCTTCACGATCCCGGCGAGATCGTCCAGCTTCACGAGGTTCGTGCTTCGAGCAAGCGCACCCAGGATCGGCGCTGAAATCCCCTGCCCGATGCCGCGCGAATCCACGCCGCCCTCGCTACCGGAAAAGTCCACGGTCTGCTCGCCGCAGATCGACTTGGCATCGACGCAGACGATCGTGTTCAGCAGGTCCTTATTGGGAATGAATTTCAGGATCTCGTCCGGCGCGCGGTCGGTGGCAACCACCAGGGTTCCGCCCTTCTCCATCCCGCGAAGGATATTGATCCCCTTCACGATGGTTGCGTCCACCACGATCACGATCTCGGGCTTCTCGTTCTCGTACTCGTAGCGTTCTTCGATTTCCTCGTCGCTGATGCGTGCGTATTTCCTGAGGGGAACGTTCACCCGGTCCGGAAGATCCACATAGTTATCGAAGGCTTGGGTGAACTTGCCGTCCTTCCCTGCCGCATTGGCGATGCCATTGGCGATGTCTCGCCCTTCCTTGTCCTGCACCACGCCCCGAGCCCAAACCGTAATTTGATGCACCTTGCTGGCCATTCGAACCTCCTTTGTCGCTGGGAATTGCCTGCGGCCCACCTACACAACTCTCTTTATAAGACCGCGCAGCGCGGAGGGGCTTGATCTTAATCAACCAATATAGCAATCGCAGCTATAGTTAGCTATCATTGTGATAAGCTGGCACTTATGTATGGTAACAGCATCGCGGAATGAAGAACGCTACGTTTCGCCAGATCAAGGTTTTCGAGGCGGTCGCGCGGCACTTGAATTATTCGCGCGCCGCGGAAGAGCTGGGCATGAGTCAGCCGGGTGTGTCCATCCATGTCAAACAGCTCGAAGTCCATGCGGGGCTGCCGCTGTTCGAGCAATTGGGGAAGCGAAGTCCATTTGACGTCCGCCGGTCAGCGAGATGCTGCGCTACAGTCGCACCATCATCCAGCAGGTCAAGGAAGCCGACGATGCGCTCGCCGCGCTGAAAGGGTTACGCGGCGGTCGACTGAACATCGCGGTGATCAGCGCCGGAGATTATTTTTTTCCCGGCATCCTTGCCGAGTTTTGCCGCCGCCACGAAAGCGTCACGGTGCGGCTTACCGTCAATAACCGTCAGGAAATCGTGCACCAGTTGGAGGAGAACACGACGGATCTGGCCGTGCTGATGCGCCCTCCCGAAAATCCCGACATGATCGCCGAGGCGTTTGCGCCGCAGCCGCACGTGATCATTGCGGCGCCGAAGCACCGGCTTCTGCGCAAGCGGCCTGTTTCGCTGCAAGCGTTGGCGGACGAGGTGCTGATCGTTCGTGAGCAAGGTTCGGACACGCGCCTCGTGACGGAGGAATTGCTTACGCAATCTGCCGTCAAGTTCAAGTCCACGATGGAGATCCGAAGCGCCGAAACGATCAAACAGCTAGTAATCGCAGGTATGGGAATCAGCCTTCTTTCGGCCCATACCATAGGCATGGAGCTCGAGCTCGGGCGACTCTGCGTCCTTAACGTCGAAGGATTCCCGGTCATGCGCGAGTGGCACATCGTGCATCACAAGAATAAACGCTTGCCCCCGGTCGCCGTTGCGTTCAAGGAGTTTCTGCTCCAAGAAGGAGCGGCACTGATCGAACGGTTGGTCGGGTACACCGTGCCAAGGCGCAAACCCAGAGCGCTACGCCCCTCCTAACACCCGCCCTCCCACTTCGCGGCACCGCCGGCGCTGAAGCCTAGAAGCGCTTGTGACGGATTGACATACAAGCGTGGCCCATTTCCGGTCTTCGAAGGGTCGCGCTCCGCCGGCGGGTGCGGGGCCCGTTTCAGGCAAGTACGCCCCCTCGGCGAACCGCGTTGACCTGCATCAATCAGTGCCACCCGCGCATGCACTAGACTGTGACGCATATGCCCAATCAAACGCATGCGCGCTGAAAGGCAGGGTATCGATATGGTGATCGGAGATGTCTGCAACCGCGATGTCGTTTGCGCCCCCCGTGAGACGACCGCCGCTACGGCCGCCAAACTGATGCGCCAGCATCATGTTGGCGACGTCATCGTCATCGATCGACCCGATGCTGAGCGCATGCCGATCGGCATCGTCACTGATCGCGATATCGTCGTCGGGGTAGTGGCACTCGGGATCGATCCGAACGCGGTTACGCTCGGTGACATGATGTCATGGGGCGAACTGGTAACGGTGCAGGAGAGCGAGAGTTACGCCGACACGCTGCGCCTGATGCACGACAAAGCGGTACGCCGGATGCCGGTCATCAGTGCAGCGGGCGTGCTGGTCGGGATCATTAGCATCGACGACATACTGCCGAGACTTGTCATCGAATTTTCTGAGGCGGCAGCGCTGGCGGCACGCGCCAGGCAACGCGAGCAGCGGACGCGCACTGTACCGCTGGCGTCACAGCCTGAATTAGCGGTGGCAAAATGAACCCGCCAAAACTCGTCTATACGTTCGAAGAGGGTGACCCGAATGACCGGATGAACCTGGGCGGCAAGGGGGCGAACCTATGCGCGATGACCCAGATCGGCCTCAACGTCCCGCCTGGCTTCGTCATCACCGCAGCGTCTTGTCTGGCCTATCTTGAACGCGATCGACTTCCCCAAGGGCTGATGGCTGACGTGCGGGCGCACATCGGGGAGCTTGAGCGCAAAACGGGCAAGGGTTTCGGCCGCAAGACGAACCCGCTCCTCGTCTCGGTGCGTTCAGGCTCGGCGATGTCGATGCCGGGGATGATGGATACGATCCTGAACCTGGGGCTCAACGCCTCGACGCTTAAGGGTCTGATTGAAGCCACCGGCAGCCCGCGCTTTGCCTACGACGCCTGGCGCCGTTTCATCCAGTTGTACAGCAAAATTGCGATGGGCGTTGCCGACGAGCCGTTCGATAACGCGATGGCAGAGATCAAGCGCAAATATGCGGCAATCCATGATGTCGAGCTGCAGACGGAAGCGTTGCAAGAACTGGCCGAGCGGTTCCTCGTGATATGCCGCGAACAGACCGGTGAGGCGTTTCCCGACGATCCCTACGATCAACTCGAGCGAGCGATCGGGGCCGTGTTCCGCTCCTGGAATGGAAAGCGGGCGGTCGATTACAGAAGACAGTTCCGAATCACCAAGGCGATGGCCAATGGCACCGCCGTCAATGTGGTTACTATGGTGTTCGGGAACAGGGGTGAGGATTCGGCCACCGGGGTTGGCTTTACCCGCAACCCGGCCACGGGCGAAAACGCGATCTATGGCGAATACCTGACCAATGCGCAGGGCGAGGATGTCGTCGCCGGCATTCGCACGCCGAAACCGATCTCTCAGATGGCTCAGGAAATGCCGGCCATGTATCGCGAGCTCAGCGACCTGCGTGACCGCCTCGAGGCGCACTACAAGGAAGTGCAGGATTTCGAATTCACCATCGAGAAGGGCCGTCTCTACTGCCTGCAGACGCGAAACGGCAAGATGAATGCGCGCGCCATGGTGGTTACTTCCGTAGAGATGGTTGCCGAAGGCCTCCTCTCGAAGCCGCGGGCCCTTGCCCGAATCGCGCCTACGCTGCTCGATCAGCTGTTGGTCCCGACGCTTGACCCGACGCACCGCGTGGAGTCATTAGCGCGGGGATTGGCCGCATCGCCGGGAGCCGCGTCCGGCCGCGTGGTTTTCGATGCCGATACGGCCGAGCAGCGCGGACGCGCGGGCGAGAAAGTGATTCTTGTGCGCGAAGAGACGAAACCCGAGGACATTCACGGTTTCTTCGCCGCGCAGGGAATTCTCACCGCCCGCGGCGGCAAGACTTCGCACGCCGCCGTCGTCGCTCGCGGCATGGGCAAGCCGTGCGTTTCCGGCTGCGCCGCCATCACGATCGACGTGCGCGAGCGCCGCGCGCAAGTTGGCGGCACCATTTTTCACGAAGGCGATTTCATCACCATCGACGGCACGACCGGCGATGTCTATCCAGGTCTGATTCCTACGGTCGAGGCCGAATTCTTTGTCGAGCTGTCGACGCTATTGTCCTGGGCGGACGAGGTGGCAACGTTGCGCGTACTGGCCAACGCCGACACATCGCGCGATGCAGTTCGTGCGCGCCAATATGGCGCGAAGGGCATAGGGCTCTGCCGCACCGAGCGGATGTTCAACGATCCGCAGCGCTTGCCGATCGTCCAGGAAATGATCCTTGCCGATAACGTTCAGGCGCGCCGTGCGGCGCTCGACAAGCTGTTGCCGATTCAGCGGGAGGATTTCAAAGCGCTATTCAAGGCGATGACGGGTCTGCCGGTGACCGTGCGGTTGCTGGACCCGCCGATGCACGAGTTCCTGCCAACGATTTCGCAGCTCGAGTTCGAAATCAACCATCTGCACCACCTGAAGCGCATTACGCGCTCCATGACCGAGCTTCCGGACACGCTGCGCCTACTCGATCAGGAATTGCCACGCGAGTATGTCGAGAGCCTCGGCAAATTGCAGGCGAGCCTCGACCAGATTCAGGCAGCGCACAAGGATGACGCGCCATTGGCGCGCCGTGAGTCGATGCTCAGGAAAGTGCATCTGCTCGGGGAAGTGAATCCGATGCTTGGGCATCGCGGCGTGCGACTGGGAATCACTTATCCGGAGATCTACGAGATGCAGATCCGCGCGATCCTGGAAGCCGCCGCCGAGTGCAAGCGGGAAGGCATCGAAGCGCATCCGGAAATCATGGTGCCGCAGGTCTGCGACGCCGAAGAACTCAAGCGCGTCAAGGCGCTCGTCGATGCCGCCCGCGCGGACGTCGAAGCGCGCTACGGCGTCGAGCTCCGCTTCAAGTTCGGCAGTATGATCGAAGTGGTGCGCGCCTGCCTCGCCGCGCCGAGTCTCGCCGAGGTAGCCGAATTCTTCTCGTTTGGAACTAACGATCTCACGCAGGCAACGTTCTCGTTTTCACGAGAGGATGCGGAGAACAAGTTTCTGCCGCAGTACATCGCGGACGGGATACTTTCGGACAATCCATTCGAAACGCTCGACGCATTGGGCGTGGGACGCCTCATGAAACTCGCCGTCGAAGAGGGGCGCAGCGCGCGCTCCGACCTCGTTATCGGCATCTGCGGCGAGCACGGGGGGCACCCGGAATCGATCGCCTTCTGCCACGATGCAGGGCTCGATTATGTATCCTGCTCGGCGCCGCGCGTACCGATCGCACGGCTCGCCGCGGCGCAGGCGAAGCTGCGTCGGGAAGGTCCCATCGCCACAGCAGCGCAAGCCTCGACGACGGAGCCGCACCTGCACGCCGTATAATTGGCGGGCATCCCCAGGTCGATCTCGCCGCGACCGCCGCCGGACACCGCCGCCGGGGGGTTTGTTGATCTCGCGCAAACTAACCGGCGCGCCAACAGCGTAGCCTCCTCAGAGTCGGAAGGCAGTATTGGTGTTGGCCATTCTCCAGCCGCGTCGGCTGGGAGGGTCCTGCGCTTCCGGGTAGGCGACGTTGACTTTGACCGACGCCGGAGCCCGCCGCCAGCAACGTCGCGTCGAAGGATGAACATGAAGGCGCTTGTCCTGACCTCGCCGGGAGCTTTCGCGGTCCGCGATGTCCCGGTGCCCACGCCCGCTCCGCACGAAGTCCTGTGCCGCATCCGCGGAGTGGCGATTTGCGGCAGCGATCCCGAAATCATCCGCGGTGGCCTGGCTGGAACGTGGCCGCCTTCGTACCCGTTCATCCCGGGCCATGAGTGGTCCGGCGAGGTCGTTGACGTGGGCGATGGCGTTCTCGATTTCAAGCCCGGCGATGCCGTGGCAGGCGAAGCGCACAAGGGATGTGGCGAGTGTCGCAACTGCCTGCAGGGTCGCTACAACCTTTGCGAGAACTACGGGCATCCACGGACCGGGCATCGCCATTACGGTTTCGTTTCGCAAGGCGCCTACGCACAATTCAATGCCTACTCCGTGCGCAGCATCAATCATCTACCGCCCGGCATCTCCTTTCGCGAAGGAGCGCTGGTGGACACCGCCGGTGTCGCGCTTCACGCGATGGAGCTCACCGGCATCACGCCCGGCGGGACGGCGGTGGTCATCGGACCGGGGCCGATCGGCCTCATTGCCATGCGCTTCGCGAAAGCCTTGGGGGCCGCGCGCGTCATCGTCGTTGGACGCGGCGCACGTCTCGAGGCCGCGGCGGCGAAGGGTGCCGATGCAGTCGTCGACTTCGAGAAGCAGGATCCGGTGAAGGCCGTGCGCGATCTCGCCGGCGGGCTCGGCGTCGATGAGGCATTCGAATGCTCCGGCGCGGAAGGCACTTTCGCGCAGGCCGTGCGCATGGTGCGCAAAGGCGGCAAAGTCGGTCTGCTCGGCGTGCCGCCCGACCAGGTAGTCGAGCCGTTGCCGTTCAAGTACATCGTCCACAATGAGATTGCGATCTTCGGGTCCCGCGCGAACCCGAACGTCTCGCGCAAGATCATCCAGATGCTGGCTGCGGGCCACATTGTCGTGAAGGACCTGATCACGCATACATTTCCGCTCGAGCAGTTCGCTGATGCACTCGACACCTTCGTCAATCGCCGCGATGGCGCGATCAAGGTAGTCGTCGAGCCCAACGGCGCGGAGGTAGCCCACTAGCCCGATCGGGTCCTCCTTATGGCATCCATCGAGATCCGCGGTGTCGACAAGGCGTTTGGCGCAACGCAGGTGCTGCATAACGTCGACCTCCAGGTTGCCGATGGCGAGTTTCTGGTTCTGGTCGGCCCTTCCGGATGCGGCAAGTCCACCTTGCTGCGCCTGATCGCGGGCCTCGAAGAGGTATCCGCGGGCGAGATCATTATCGGGGGCCGCGTGGTCAACGACCTTCCGCCCAAGGAGCGCGACATTGCGATGGTGTTTCAGAACTACGCGCTCTATCCGCACATGACAGTGAGCGAGAACATGGCCTTCAGCCTGCGAATGCGCAAGCAGTCTAAGGCGACAGTGGCAAGGAAAGTCGCCGAAGCGGCTGCAACGCTCAATCTCGCTGCTTTTCTCGATCGCTACCCGCGCCAGCTCTCGGGCGGTCAGCGACAACGCGTGGCGATGGGCCGCGCGATCGTACGCGATCCGCGCGTATTCCTGTTCGACGAGCCGCTGTCCAACCTCGACGCCAAGTTGCGTGTCCAGATGCGGGTCGAGATCAAGTCGCTGCACCAGCGCATTCATGCGACGTCGCTATACGTGACGCACGACCAGATCGAGGCGATGACGATGGCTGACCGGATCGTCGTCCTGCAGGAGGGTCGCGTCGAGCAGGTCGGCACGCCCCTCGAGCTCTACGACTATCCGTCGAATCTTTTCGTCGCGGGCTTTATCGGCTCGCCGGCGATGAATTTCATTCGCGGGCGTCTGCGCCGCCGTGACGGCGCGGTCGGCATCGAAGCCAACGATGGTACGGGATTGCCGAATGGCGGAGATCACGGCGGACAGGACGGTCAGGAAGTCATCTACAGCTTCCGCCCCGAGCATCTCACGCTCGGTACAGCCGGCAAGGGTATCGCGGCGAATATCCTGGTCGTCGAGCCGACTGGCGCGGGCACGCACCTCTATTGCGAAGCGTGCGGCTCGCAAGTCTGTGCCGTTTTCGGCGAGCGGCTCGCATTCAAGCCGGGCGAGACTATCTGGCTTCAGCCAAAGGTAGAGCTCGTCCACGTTTTCGACTCGGCAAGCGGAAAGGTTCTGCACTGAGTTGGAGATCCACACGTTCAACACCTGGAGGTATCAAATGAAAAGATGGAGCACGAAACGAGCGCTGTCTTCAATCGTGACGGCAGCGATCCTGACGCTCATGGCCGGAGGAACGACGGTCGCCGCCGATACTCCCACCGGCTTCCCGAAGGACAATGTCACGATCGAGATCTGGTGGCACGAATACGGGCCGTTTACGGCGTACATGAAGGAACTGATTGAGGCGTACAAGAAGGTGCGGCCGAACGTGACGGTCAATCCCGTCGTCACGTCGTCGGGTGACATCAATCAGAAGCTGACCGTCGCGCTGGCCACAGGTACCGGCCCGGACATCATGGACCAGGACGCCTCGTTCTACGAACTGTACTACGCCAAGGGTGTTCTCGAGCCGCTCAATCTCGAGGTGTTTGGGGCGAAGAGTTACGACGAGATCGTGGCTCGCTATACGCCGGGCGGCATTGCTGCAGGTACGTTCGGCGGAAAGGTATATGCGTTGCCGTATCAGGGCAATTCCATGAGCCTGTTCATCAACAACAAGGAGTTCGTCGCTGCCGGGCTGGACCCCGTGAAGGATGCGCCGAAGACCTGGGATGACATGAAGGCGCTGGGGCCAAAGCTGAAGAAAGTGCAAGGCAACCGCACGGTACAGAAGGCGTTCGACTTTCCGTACCACAGCCCGCGGTGGGAAGTGCAGTTGTTCCAGCCTCTCGTAGAGCAGTTCGGTGGCAAGCTCTTGAGCGACGACGGCAAGGTGGTGTACCTCAACAGTCCTGAGGCCGTGAAGGCGCTGACGCTATGGCGCGACGTGACCAAGGTCACCGGCGATCCGAAGACGACCCTTAACACCCCGAGCAACCCGAACCAGGACTTCATCGACGGTCGCACGGCGATGTGGGTCACCGGGCCGTGGGCGACCTCCCAGATCCGGGAATCGTCGATTAAGGACGGCTTCACCGTCGTCTCGTTTCCCCAGGTCAATCCGGCCAAGCCGCACACGATCGTGTACGGCTGGATGTGGGGCGTCAACAAAGCGAAGCCGGCGGCGCAAAAGGTGGTGGCGTGGGACTTCATCCGTTTCGTGCTGTCGAAGCCCGACGAGTGGCTGTCGAAGGTTGCGTTCGTGCAGCCCGTCAAGGGCGTGAACGAGACGGCCGTGGCCAAGAACTTCCCGTTCTTCAACGTTCACATGAAGGACGTTTCCACGGCATCCTGGTATATCCGCTCTGAATTCACCAATGAAATCGGCCAGGCCGTCGGACGCGCGATCGAACGCACGGTATACGACGGCGTCGACCCCAAGACGTCGCTCGATCAGGCGCAAGCTGAAATCGACAAGATCTTGAAGTACTAGCGGAGCAAGGTGCAGGGCGCAGCGCGGTTCGCCGCTACTGCGCCCTTCGCCAGGCACATGGCCTCGCAGGTTCCCGCAGCGAAGCAACCCTGGATCGCGCCGATCGCCTCCCCGGAGCAGGCGGCGGTTCGCCGGCGACCCCGGCGGAGCCTCGCGACCAAGCAGGCCGCTTTTGGCGTCACGATCATCCTGCCGACGCTGGTAATCCTGGCGATCTTCCGTTTCCTGCCGATGCTTCAGGCGCTCTACCTTAGCCTGACCGCATACGATCTCGTGCATCCTCCGAAATTCGTCGGGCTCGCGAACTTCGCGAGCCTGCTGCAAGACCAGTTGTTCCTCAAGTCGGCGCGCGTCTCCCTCACCTATGTTCTCTTCAGCGTCCTGCCCGTTCTGCCGCTGTCGCTGGGTCTCGCCGTGCTGTTCAATCGCAGCGTCTTCATCAAGAACCTCCTGCGCTCGGCGATCTTCATGCCGGTCGTGATGCCGGCCGTCGTCATGGCGGTCGTATGGACGTTTATGTACCAGCAGGACGGCGTGATCAATACCCTGCTCGGCTGGCTCGGCATCGACCCCATCCCATGGCTGCGCAGCAGCGCGACCGCATTGTGGGCGGTAATCCTGATCGGCATCTGGCGCGCCACGCCGTACTACATGGTCATCTTCCTCGCCGGCTTGCAGGCGATTCCCGCGGATTACTACGACGCGGCTGAAATCGACGGTGCGGGCAGTTGGGGAACATTCCGGTACATCACCCTGCCGCTGCTCAAGCCAACGATGTTACTTGTCGTCGTCATGAACGTCATCGTGGCGATGAAGGTGTTTGCCGTTCCGATGATCATGACCGGTGGCGGCCCTGCCGATTCCACCCGCGTGCTGCCGCTGTTCATCTACCAGACTGCATTCGAGTTCTTCGACATGGGTCGTGCGGCGGCGATGAGTGTTTTCCTGTTCGTCGGCGTCATGCTGTTTTCCTTCATCCAGGTGCGGTTGTTCACCCGCGGCGAGGAGTCGCGATGATCCCGCCGTCAGGGCACACGGCAATCCCGCCTATGCGCCGAGGTGCACTGCGGCAAGGATGGATGCGCTGGGCGATGCGTCGTCGCGGAACGATTCTCGCGTCGTGCATACTGGTCGCGGTCGCGTGCGTCACGTTACTGCCCTTCTACTGGATGCTTTCATCGTCGCTGCGGACGATGGAGACCATGTTCAGCCTACCGATCCAGTGGATTCCCTCGCCTCCGAACTGGAAGTCGTACGTGTTGGCGTGGCGGGCTCAGGACTTCACCCGTTATTTCCTGAATAGTGGATTTGTCGCGATCGCGATCACGCTGTCCAACCTGTTGCTGTGTTCGCTCGCCGGCTACAGCTTGACAAAATTTCACTATCGAGGCCGCGGCGTCATGTTCTTCGCGATTCTGAGTACGATGATGTTGCCACTCGAAGTGACAATGGTGCCCCTGTTCCTGATCATCAAGCAGCTCGAGTGGGCCAATACCTATCAAGGGCTCGTCGTCCCGTTCCTGGTGGATGGGTTCGGCGTCTTCCTGATGCGCCAATACATGATGAGCATTCCCAGCGACCTTATCGACTCGGCACGCATCGACGGTGCGTCTGAGCTGCGGATCTTCTGGACGATCGTTCTTCCGCTCTGCAAACCTGCGCTCGTGGCTTTGGCCGTGTTCACGTTCCGCGAAGCGTGGGACATGTACATCTGGCCGCTGATCATCATCACCAAGGATTCGTTGCGCACGCTGCCGCTCGGAATCTCGCTCTTCATGAGCAGCTATGGCACGTCGTGGGATCAGCTCATGGCGATCGCAGTGCTCGGAACGCTGCCGATGATCCTGCTGTTCTTCTTCCTGCAGCGCGCGTTCATCCAAGGCATCGCCGCGACGGGGCTCAAGGAGTAACCTGATGCCCGACACGATGCGGGCCGTGGTCATTTCGCGCTATGGCGGATCGCTCGAGGCGACGTCGCGTCCCCTTCCGCAAGCTGCGCCTGGCGAAGTGCTCGTGCGTGTCCGTGCGAGCGGCCTCTGCAGCACGGATCTGCACCTGCTCTCGGGTCGCCAACCGCTCGGCGACCTGCCGCGGATCGTGGGCCACGAGCTTGCCGGCGATGTCGTCGAAGTCGGCGCCGGCGTGAAGGACTGGCGAAACGGCGATCGCGTAACCGCGGCGATCGACGTCACGTGCGGGCGTTGTCGGCACTGCCTGTCGGGCAACACGCAACGCTGCCGAACGATGACGCGCATCGGCTTCGAGCGCGACGGCGGCCATGCCGACTACGTCGCGGTTCCGGCCGCGAATCTCGTCGCGCTTCCAGCAAACATTCCCTACGAGGCGGCGGCGATCCTGCCGGATGCCGTCGCGTGCATGTACCACAGCCTGATGCATCAGGGCGGCGTCGGGCTCGGACAAAGGGTACTGATCCTCGGCGTTGGCGGACTCGGCATCCACGGCGTACAGATCGCAAAGTGCGCAGGCGCCGAGGTGCTAGCCACGAGCCGTCGCCCGCAGCGGCTGGCGCTTGCCCTGCGATATGGCGCCGTCGCCGTCGACACGGAACGCGAGTCTCTCGACACGGTGGTGGCCACGCTGACCGATGGCGATGGCATGGACGTCGTCGTCGACAATATCGGCACCCGCGAAAGCGTACGCCAAGGGCTAGCGATGCTGAGGCCGGGAGGGAAACTCCTGGTCGTCGCCTACGTCGACGAAACGTTCGAGATCCCTTCGCTGCCGCTTTTCAAGGCCGAGCGGCAGATCATTGGCTGCCGCGGCAGTACGAAGCAGGATTTGATCGACGTCGTCGCACTGGTGCGCACCGGAAAGATTACACCGATTCTTGGCGCCTCATATCCGCTCGGACGCATCCGCGACGCGGCCGCCCGACTCGAGTCCGGCGATGTCCTGGGGCGAATCTGGCTCAGCAGAGACTGAGAAACGGCCTGACGCAACATGCTCGTCTTCGTCGGCACGTATACGCAACCGATCGTCTTTGGCACGGGAAGGATTCTTGATGGCAAGGGCGAAGGCATCTACGTCTATCGCCTGGACGAATCTTCCGGCTCGCTCGAACAAATCAGCCAGACGCCGGGCATCGCGAACCCGTCTTACCTCGCGTTGGACGCTTCGCAAAGGTTCCTGTACGCCGTCAACGAATTGAAGACATTCCAAGGCAATCCGACCGGGACGGTAAGCGCGTTCGCCGTCGACGGCAACGCGGGAACGCTCGAATTGCTGAACAGGCAGGTCACTCATGGCACCGACCCCTGCCACGTTGTCGTCGACCGGCAGCGAAAGTACGTATTCGTCGCCAATTTCATGAGCGGGAGCGTGTGCGTGCTGCCGGTTCATGACAACGGAACGCTCGGAGAAGCTTGTGACGTCGTTCAGCACGAGGGATCCAGTATCGATCTGCGCCGGCAAAGCGGCCCTCACGCGCACTCGGTTACCCTCGATGCATCGGACCGCTTTGCATTCGTACCCGACCTTGGGGTCGACAAGCTGATGATCTACCGCTTCGATCCAGTGCGCGGCAAGTTGGACCCGAACGCGGTGCCCTCAATCGAGATGAAGCCGGGAGCCGGTCCGCGCCATCTGGCATTCCATCCGAGCGGGAACCTGGCGTATCTGGTCAACGAACTTGACTCGACGGTGGCGGTTCTCTCCTACGACGCCAGCGCAGGGACCTTCGGTCATCTGCAGACCGTGCGCACCCTCCCCGAGGCGTTCACGGGCGAAAGCACATGCGCAGACATTCACGTGCATCCTGCAGGGAATTTTGTTTACACGTCAAATCGCGGCCACGACAGCATCGTGATCCACCGAATCGATCCGGTTTCCGGGCGGCTCAACTACGTTGCGCACGAGCCGACGCAGGGCAAGACGCCGCGCAGCTTCGCCATCGACCCGACCGGTCGTTTCCTGGTCGCGGCAAACCAGGACAGCGATTCGCTCGTCACGTTTCGCATCGATCCGCGCAGCGGAACGCTGCAACCCACCGGTATCGTGAAGGCGCCGACGCCGGTGTGCGTGAAATTCTTCGTGGTGCGGTGAGACCTCAGCGCCCCGAGTATCCGAAATGCGGCCAACCAATGGGTCGGCAGAGCCACCGCCAGCAGCGCCGGGAGCCTCGAAGGCCGTAGCGCAGTAAGCCCCAGTGCTTGAACGCCGGCCGCAGCGTTTCCGCAGCCGCGTAAGGAAAATTCGCCGCTCGATATCAGCAAGGCCCCTAACGGCCGCGGGTATGCTCGGCGCCTCGGGTCATGAGCCAAAATTTAGACCATATAAACACATGCTACATCAATAACTTGCGATATATTTCGCGCTCCAATCTTATCCGCTCTCTGTTTCCTTGAGGTACATCAATGGCACCGACGCGGCTCGGCTATAATCTTCGTATTGCAGTGCAGCAAAACCCTCGGGAGCTACGATGGAGTTTTCAGGAAAGGTTGCAGTCATTACCGGTGCGGCCAGCGGCATCGGGCGGGCAGTGGCGTTTGAGTTGGCGCGCCGCAACCTGCGCGCGATGGCGCTGGTGGACATTGGCGAGAGCATCGCTGGCGTCGCCGCAGAGCTCAATGCGAACGCCGGCCGTCAGGTTGCCTACCCGTATCAGGGCGATACGACCGACGAGGCGTTTCGCGCTTCGGTTTTCGATTCCATCAGCAGCCAATTCGACACCGTTACCATGTGCGTGCCGGCCGCTGGCATCACGCGCGACGATCTTGCGGTCCGGATCGACAAGAACACGGGTAAAGCACGGATTTACCCGGTGGATCGGTTCAAGCAGGTCCTCGATGTGAACCTCGTGGCGCCCGTCTACTGGGCGCTCGAGATGATCGGACGCATCGCCGAAAATCGCGCCGCCTGCGGCCTTAGGCGATGGCAGCCGTCGGAGGGAATGCAAGGAGCCATTGTGTTCATCGGTTCCGTTTCCTCGCAGGGCAACCGCGGCCAAATCTCGTACGCCAGTGCCAAGGCCGGCCTCGAGGGAGCGGCCGCCACGATCATGAAGGAGGCCGTTTACTACGGCGTCCGCTGCGGACTTATTCACCCGGGGTTCACCGACACGCCGATGGTGCGCGCGATGGGTGATGACTACATCAGCAAGCACATATTGCCTTTCACGCAACTGAGTCGGTTGATTCGACCCGAGGAGATCGCAGATGCGATCTGCTTCATGCTCGCCAACTCGGCGGTGAGCGGCGAGTTGTGGGCGGATGCAGGCTGGCATGCCCCTGCGTAGCGCCCGTGGCCTGCTCATTGCGAGCGAGGCTGCTACTGCTGATCCACCGATGCCGGGGGCGACCGTCGACGCGAAGGGTGGATCGTCGATGCCAGCGCCGGCGCCCAGCGCGCAACGGCAAAGGCCCGAAGTGGGTCCGAGCCAGGTATCCGGGGCTAAGGCTTTCACCAGCGACCTGGGCCACGTCGTCCCGGTTGTCGCTTCGCCCGAAGAGATCCTTCGCGCCCGGGAAATACGAGAGCAACTCAAGAAAAGATACCCGGATCGCCCAGACCAGCCCTACTCCCTGTGCTGGGTCGGTATCGACTAAGTAGCTCCGAGGCGCGTCGCCGCTATCGTCGCTAGGACCCGCCCGTTGCGGTCCGTGCTGGCGCGTTGCCGCGTGAGGAAAAACGGCTTGCGCGAACGCAAGCCGTCGACATTCTGACTGGGGACAGACCTTGCACCGGTCGTCGTGGGCGGCAAACACCCAGAGGTTTTTCGCGGCATCGCCCATCAAGCTGTGTAAGGCTGACTCTTCGCCCTGGCGCAGCAATTTGGGGCAGTTTGGGCCCCTTCCCATGCACTACCGTGAGACATGGGATCGAGCGAAATGTTCACTTATTAAAGACTCAGTACACTAGTGTAGTGTTCCGTATGTAACTTTACACATCGGGCGTGGTCCAAGTTGTATTCTTATACCTTGGAGCGCTCGGCAATGGGAAGACCGGCAAAGGAACTGGTTGTGGCTGCAGAAGATCGGGCGCAACTCGAATCGATTGCGCGTTCGCAAAGTCTGCCTGCCGGTCTGGTGCGCCGGGCGCAGATGATCTTGCGCATGGCCGATGGCGAATCCAATAGCGCGGTGGCCCGACGTTTCCGAGTCAGTCGCCCCACGGTCACGGGGTGGCGCACACGCTATCGCGAGCGCGGAATTGCGGGGCTGCATAACGAACTCAAGCCTGGCCGACCCCGCAGCACTGGCGAAGAACAGATCGCCAAGCTCATCAACACCGCGCTGAAGTCGCGGCCCAAGAGCAAGACCCATTGGTCGCGGCGCAGCTTGGCAGAAGCCACCGGACTGTCGACGACCACGGTGCATCGGTACTTGACGCTGTTTGGAGTGCAGCCGCACCGCAGCCGCAGCTTCAAGCTGTCGACCGATCCGTTCTTCATCGAGAAGGTACGCGATGTGGTGGGGCTCTACCTCAACCCGCCCGAGCACGCGATGGTGCTGTGCGTGGACGAGAAGAGCCAAGTCCAGGCCCTCGAGCGGACGCAGCCCCTGCTGCCCATGGGCTTGGGCTATGTGGAGGGAGTTACCCACGACTACGTGCGTCACGGTACGACCACGCTCTTTGCCGCCCTCGACATCGCCAATGGCAGCGTCTTCACCCAATGCAAGCCGCGCCACCGGCATCAGGAGTTCCTGTCGTTTCTGCGGCATATCGAGGCGAGCGTGCCGCCCACGCTCGAGGTGCATCTGATTTGTGACAACTACGCCACTCATAAGCACCCTCGGGTGCGCTCGTGGCTGGCACGTCGGCCGCGCTTTCATCTGCACTTCACGCCCACCTATAGCTCTTGGCTCAATCAGGTCGAACGCTGGTTCGCTCTGATCACCAACCAGGCGATCCGCCGCGGCTCGTTTCAATCGGTGACCGACCTGAAGCGCCAGATCACCGCCTTCGTCGACCACTACAACCAACATCCAAAGCCCTTTATGTGGACGGCCACCGCCGAGTCAATTCTTGCTAAGCTCGAACGACTCTGCAAAGTTATTAGCGGAACGCAACACTAGAAGACGCCTACTATCCCCTTTGGCCCGCCGCACTGAAGTGGCACCGACCGGCGCGTCCGCCCATCCAAGGAGATAAGCCATGTCCTCTCCCGCCTCGCTGCGCGTCTTGCGCGGCATCTATTCACTCTGCGTGCCCGCCCTTTGCGCGCTGGCACTGAGCACTCTCGTCGCGCCAGCGCAACCCGCGCCGAATATGGTTGCGCACGCTGAGTCGGCAGTGGCGTCGGGTCTGGGTTTGCATCACATAGACGCTCGCGCGCGAAGACTTGGTGGGCGAGCGGTCGTTGTCTCCGCGCCAAGGCATGGCACTCGTGTCGTCGTGGAAATCCCGCTGAAACGATGATGGGAAAACGAGCCCAGTCCTCGACCATCCGGGTCATGCTGGTCGACGACCATGAGGTCGTGCGCCTTGGATTGCGGGCCCTTTTCGGCCAGACAAAGCATATCGAGATCGTTGGCGAGGCAGGTACCGTTGCGGAGGCGGTTTTGGAGGCTGGGCGTGTAGAACCCGATGTCGTGGTGATGGACCTTCGCCTTCCCGATGGAACGGGACTTGATGCCTGCCGCGAAATTCTCTCCGCGGACCCGACGGTACGTGTCTTGTTCCTGACCTCTTACTCGGATGAGGAAGCCGTCCTGTCGACCATTCTGGCAGGCGCAGCCGGTTATGTGCTCAAGGAGATTCGCCAGGACGCGCTAATTCATGCGATTGAGACCGTTTCCAGGGGGCATTCCATTCTCGATCCCAAGGTAACGCAAACGGTCGTCGGCCAAGTGGCCACTTTGACCAGGCAATTGCGTGCGACAAAGGCAACGTCAAAAGACGACTTGTCACCGCAGGAAGCTCGCGTCCTGGATCTCGTGGTCGAGGGCAAGACTAACAAGGAGATTGCAGCGATCCTCGGTTTGAGCGCTAAGACCGTCAAGAACTATCTGAGCAACGCCTTTCAGAAGCTCCATGTCAGCCGTCGCTCACATGCAGCGGTGCTATTCTCTCGCCAGTCCGGCAAGTTAGGGCAAGACTAGACTTCGCGACGCCGGCTGCTCTTGCGCCTCTCGCGCTCGAGGGCCGCTACGACGACAATCTCCCGTCCCACGCCATTGCCAATGCGCGCGGTGGAGGCGCTGGCGGAAATTGCGACGCTGATCACGTAAACTGCCGCATCTGCCGTTCGTGGTTATGCTAAGGCTACCGAAACGTCGAACCATGAGCGGTGATCCGTCAGACCGTCACCTACGGGATCTTGGCGGCAAAGAGATCAAAGCCATTTTCGCTTCGAGGTTCGACATGCAAAGGTCCGCGTGCCGGGCTAAGACCGGCAGACTTTCCACTCCCAAGGCGGCCGGCGGATGCGTTTGCGGGGACGTGAAGTTCGAGATCGACTATCCCGCATTCTGGGCATGGCATGACCATTCCGATGCCAGCCGCCGCGCCCAAGGTTGCGCCTACGCGACGTACGTGGGTACGTGGCGCAGCCGATTTCGCGTCTTGCAGGGATCCGAACGCATCACCCAGTTCGACGACCCGAAGACGCGTGCAAAAAGAAGCTTCTGCGCCCGATGCGGAACGCCGCTATTTTACGAACGCGCGAGCGCGCCAAAGTGGGTGAACATTCCCCGCGCACTGTTTTCGGGACGCACCGGCCGCGAGCCGCGCTACCACTTATCCATCCAAGAGAAAGCGGATTGGGCTTATATGGGAGAGCCTCTGGCGCCGCTGAAAGGCTACCCCGGTGTGATGTGGGTCCGGCCAAAGCGGAAGAAACGCGTCGAGTTGCCCGAGGTATTGTTACCAGGTACGTGATTTAACTACACCAGCTTGAACTCTTCGCCGCTAATACCTTCCTCACCGAGTTCGATCGCGGCGGCGAAGGGCCAGAACCACGGGAGGCTATGCTCCTGACGAGGATGGTGAGTGACATGATGGGAGGTAGTCATGGCTCGCGTCCGATAAAAATCGATAAAAGCATATCTGCTCCTGATTGGTCAGTGTGAAGGTATGGCGGGCAACCATCAATTCCTCGTCAGTTGATATCACCCACCCTGAGACAGAACTATCGCGTGTGCTAATTCGCGGTCCGCCTGCGCGGTTGGAGTCCAAATCCAGACGAATGTCAAGGCAAGCGGATTGTTCGCAGAAGTATCAACACCGAGCGGCGATCGTGACCGGCTGAGATCGATCTCCGACGCGCTCGTCGTTCGCTGCTCACATTTTCATTCCGGGCATGACGCCCGGACTCATGGCACCGGCCTTCTCCACGACCGCAGTAACGTCAATCCTGCCGGCCTTCTCGAAGGTGACGCTGACGGCGAAGCTCTGCCCCACTACCAGCGGCCCCTTCAGGTCCATCAGCATGACGTGATAGCCGCCGGGCTTCAGCACCGTGGGCGCCCCTGGCTTCACGTCGAGCGCTGCGAGGGGCCGCATGCCCATGACCCCGTTCTCTGTCGTGGTGGTGTGCAACTGCGCTACACCGGCGACCGGGGTCGAAACCGAGACGAGCCGATCGTTGGCAGTACCCTTATTTATTAGCGTCATGTAAAGCGCCGCGGTTATGGCGCCGCCGGGCGTAGCTCGCGCCCAGGCATTGATGACTTCAATCGTCGGAGCCTGCGCCACAGCAACCGCAATGCCCGCAACGGCAAACATTACCGCCAGCAGAGTGGCTTTCAACATGATTCTGCCCTTCAAAATTTAATCTATTGGGAATCGGCGTGCGCAAGCACTCGGCGGGCACGACGGCAACGCTGGAAAGGCCCGTTGCGACGCCAATCCAAAAAAATGCTTATGGGAGGTGCTGACGCGATGGGCATGCCTATTATTATGAACGGTCGACGTGCTTGGCGAGCGTCACGCGCCAGTCTGCACAATCCAGCGCTTTGCGTCCTCGAGATGCTCGTTGGGGAAGACCCGGACCGGGTGATGGAACAGCGGCGCAAATAGGCGGACCGCGTTGACAATCCATTTGGTGTCGGTGACGACGGCCATCCGCCCAAAGTCGCCCCAGTGCCTCAAGCCGAGCTTGGTATCCGCCCAGATGGCACCCGGCGCCATACCCTCGAATTCTGGCGCCGAGATAGCACAGTAGGCGTAGCGACCCGTGCTGCTTGATGCGGCGCAGAGCCTCAGGAATCAGCGTGTCGCGGTAATCCTCGGCGCTGATTCGGCCCTTGCCACCGACCGCCAGAATATGGTCCGGAAATCCCTGCATGATTTCGAACATCGCTGCTCCTTCGTGTCGAGATTTGCGAGCGGTCATGACGCAAATTAGCTTACTTCGACCTCGGTTCATGCCGCTTGACCCCGCCGGTGAGCTATACGTCGGACGTGACGCGTCGCGCAAACCATGGCGAAAAGCCTTCCGCTTAACACCCCTGATTTTCGGTTGCTGCGTCGCACCTTCGCGCCTCGTGTCACGCGACCGCATACGGTGCGATGCAGGGCATCCGGTCGGGCTTACCGCCCTTGGTCACGAGCGGTAGTAGGGGTCAACTCGCGCCGGATCTCCCGCAACTTAGTCTTGATCCTGGCCGCGTTGTCGCGGCCAATCCGGAGCATGATCTTCTCGCCCGCGGAGAGCGCCTCGAAATCGGGGTCCGCGAACTCGTACATGACTTTGGGCTGTACGAGATGAATCGATCTCTTGATGTCTGGCGTGATCAGCAGATCGTCAATGGCCTCGATCAAGCGGTCGTTGAAGGCGCCGGAAGGGTAACCCAGGTTCCGGTATTCCTGCTGAAATAAAGGGTAGAAATGAACGTAGATGGCGACAAGCTTCTTCGCATCCACGGACTCGGCCGCCAAAACATAGACTGAATAACGCTGATTGTTTTCAGGGGCGATGACGAGGCTTCCGTTCTCGGCGGCTGTCAGAAATGGTCCGGTCGTCGCTTTGACTGGCCGCAGCTGCAGAGGTAGTTTCTTCCGCGGCAGGTTGTCAATGGTGGCTACAAAGCGCCGCACGATATCGTTCGAATAAAAAAGCTCGCCGACGGACGTTCTCCCAAAAATACCAACCAACACATCCCACAGCACCTTGTCGCTCTGATCGAGCGCCGGAAGCGGTTCGCCCTGTCTGAATTGAGGTTGGGTTTCCGGGATTGGGTGACGTACGGTCGGCTCCTCGGCAGCCTTGGGTGCCGGCACTGTCTCGCTAGCGGACACCGGCCGGGGCTCGATCGCCTCCCCAGACCGTTCTCGTCCGTAGTAGTAGACCGCTGCAGCGATGCCGCCCAGGAGCGCGAGGGCCGCCAACCACCAGACAGGCTTGCGCCAGAATGTCAACGGTGTTTCGCGCCTCGCGCGCCTACCAAGCATGTCACGATGCCCAGCGTCAAACTGCTTGGTAGGCGTCATTTGCCTTCTACCAGTTCAGGGATCGCGAGGTTAACAGGGCGGCAAGACTGCGAGCAGACTTCCCTGGCAGCGCGGTCACTTGGTGTCTTCGTACTCCAAGGAAAAACGGCTCGCACCAGTCTTTCCTACACTGGCGGGGCGCGTTATGAACGACCAAATCGCGCAATTGCGTCGTCCAGGCAGCCGTCCCGTTGTGTCGGCGGCCCTGCAACGCAACTTTTCAGTGCGCTGCGATATGCCCCTCCTTGATTGCTGCCGGATTCTCCCATCCCCATGTGCATATGCTTCGCATGGGTTTGGTGATGAGCCATTGCGTGGTGCTGGTGAGTGCTGCCGGCAGGTGCCATGGTCGAGCTGCCGGTGGCTGCCGGTGACGAATTGCCGGTGGCCGTCTGGCCACTGGCAGATAGCGCCAGGAAGGTCAAACAGACCCCAAGTGCTGCAGGATAGAGAATCGGTGATTTCATGGTTGTCTTATATGGACGCCTCCCGGTTTGGCAAGTGATGTTTGATCTAGGCGAGAAGATCTGGCTGCAGTCTTATATCCGGCCTGTTCGTGCAGACCGAAGTCTGCTGGCCCTGATGGAATTCGCCGGGGAAGGCCTCATCTCCAAAGAGTCCTCGAAGGACCTAACAACCATTCAGGCTTACTTCCCCGCGGTCCGACCTGTCACGCCATCAATCGCTCATCAAACCTGCGCAACCCTTTTAGCCATCCACTCCTTGTGGTCGATTGATCTTCTACGCGGCGCGAGCCACGTAACCCTTCTGGTACGTCCGATCATGCGCCAGCAGCGCCCAGATCGTGCGCGCCATCTTGTTGGCCAGCGCCACCACCGCCACATTCAGCGGCCGGCGCGTAGAGCAACTTCTCCAGCCACACCGGACGCTCCTTCGCGTGCGTGATTACCGAGCGCGCTCCGTGAATGAGCAGCGTGCGCAGGTAAACATCACCGCGCTTGCTGATCCCCAGCAGCTTCACCCGCCCCCCGGTGCCGCTCTGGCGGGGAACCAGCCCCAGGAAAGCGGCAAACTCCCGGCCCGAGGCCGAACATCTTGGCATCTCCAATCGTCGCCACCGCTGCCGTGGCGCTGAGCAACCCCACCCCCAGGATCGCCATGAGCCGCCGCACCGCCCGGTCTTCCTTCTTCCAGATCGCCAGCTTCTTCTCGATCTCGGCGATGTCCTGGTCCAAAGCCTCGACGCGCTTCAGCTGCCCGCGGATCGTTTCTATGACCAGCGCCGAGACTATGCCTTCGAGCCTCTCTAATTCGCCCGGTATCCGCGCGACGCCCCTTTGCCGCCCTTGCGGCAGCTCAGCCCCAAACTCGTACAGCAGCCCACGCAGCTGATTGACTTGCATCGTGCGCATCTTCACCAACTGCTCCCGCATCCGGTGCAGCGTCAGTACACTCTGCTGCGCTTCGCTCTTCATCGCTACAAACTTCATCCCTGGCCGTTGTGCCGCTTCCCAGATCGCCTGCGCATCCGCCGCATCGGTCTTGTTGCTCTTCACAAACGGACGCACGAACTGAGCAGCAATCAGCCTCACTTCGTGCCCATACCCCGCGAGCCTCCTCGCCCAGTAGTGCGCACTGCCACAAGCCTCCATCGCCACCACCGAAGGCTCGCGCCGAGCAAAGAACTCCAGCACCTCGTCGCGCTTCAATTGCCGCCTGCAGATCTCGCCCGTCTCCATTTCAACCCAGTGCACCTGAAACAGCCGCTTTGCCAAATCCAGCCCAAACGTCGTAACCTTCATGGCGAGCCCTCCTTACCCTCAGTGGTCGTTGCAGAACCACCACTTTGGCACTTCGATGCCGTCGGGTATAGCGAGGGCTCCTTCTCTGTTCCCTCACCCCGCGTTAGAGAGGGAGGCGTCCATTACATCTCCGAAATGAGGGAAGGCTCGGACTGGCTCCCTCGTGCACTAGTTCGCCACCACGGCCATCTGCCGTCTCTGGCGAATTGCGAGCGGTCGCACGAAGGCCGACCACTCTCTCCCATTGGCGGCCCATGGACTGACCACCGGCCAAGCGATGCCGGCACGAAATGTCGGGCGCCGATTAGCATTACGGCCAAAACGTCCGGCAAGATATTGTCCAAGGTTCCTTTCAATAACGCGGATATTGAAATCGTGGCGCAACGAGTTCAGCGGTCGTATCCAGAACGAGTCTGGCACGAGCCTCGGCCATTCTTGGACATGCGCCGGCTTCGCAGCCACACCTTGCCGATCTGCCGGACGGCCTGGGTTGTCCAGACACTGCCTTGCCATAGCCAATCGCACGAAAAAGCTCCTTCGCCTCGGGCGTCTCGCGGAGGTAGCGAAGGTATCGGCGCGGGCCGACATCGGTGCCAAAGACTGTCCAGAAGTCAGCCAACACCTCATCGCGGATCGTTGTATCAAGTCCGAAGATGACATGGCAGATGTCATGCGAGCAGAAACATCGCAGCGCTCTCCGCACTCAGCTTATCCGCATGCAGCTTCGGGGTGTCCTTGCAGGTCTTCGTCCGCAGCCTCACGCAGCGTCAGGGTACAGCCATGCGCTTGATAGCGAAAGCGTTTTGCGGTACTCCAAAAAGCGGGAACCGCCGGCACTGTGGCCTTAGCTTGCAGCATCATACTTGTGCCTAATATACTATTACCAAATAGCTAATTCTGGCAAACTAGGCTTTACGGCTTACACCGCAAGGTCCGCATAGGCGATCGACCACCTTGAATCGATCGCTGTGCCGCAGCGTAGCCTGCAGGCTCCAGTCACGCTGCACCGTTACGGGGCGAATTCGCTGCGTTCACGAACTCTTGATGGAGGGGCTCATGCACAACCGTATTCTCGTGGTGGCCTCGGTGCTGCTGGCAGCGGCCTGTTCCAATACGCCGACGAAGGAGGCGGCTCCAGTTGCGGCGCCAGTGCCAGTCGCGCAAAGTCCGACCGAGGCGACTACGGCGCCCAACCGTGCTCCAGGGACCGGTGTGGCTAACCCTCTGAAAGATCCGAACAATATTCTTTCCAAGCGCAGCGTCTTTTTCGATTACGACCAGTCGCTGATCAAGGATCCTGACAGACCGCTACTCCAAGCCCATGCCAGTTACCTTCGGCAACATCCGAGCACGAAGGTGACCGTGCAAGGCAATACCGACGAGCGCGGCAGCCGCGAATACAACCTTGCTCTCGGCCAGCGGCGGGCTGACGCCGTCAAGCGATACCTGACGGTGCTCGGCGCCGAAGACCGTCAGATCGATACGGTCAGCTTCGGCAAGGAAAAACCCCGATGCACCGTTAGTGATGAATCATGCTGGTCGCAGAATCGGCGCGCCGACCTGGTCTATCCCGGTGACTAGACGCAAGGGTAGCCGGCGGCTGTCCGCCTCCCGAGCCGCTTGTTTCCAGAACCTGCATTTGGGAAGCCAGTCCGAAGCTGTGGCTCGCATAGCCTCGAGCATGAGCGGCAAAATCCGCTACCGACTTCAGCGAACTGCTATCCGCAACGGTTCCGCTCGGACCGCTGCGCCCCTGGAAGAAGGCAAAAAGGGGCGAATCAGAGGATTCGTGGCCAGTGCTGCCGCCCAGCGCCTCCGTGATGAGTTCCTCGGACTCGCTCAGGTCAGCCGGTACGCTCCCTAGTTGCGGCGAGAGCAGTTCCACGACGACCCACGTGACCAGAGCCACCACCAGAGCCACGACCAAGAGCCAGTCACGCATGGCAGTCAATCCTTGCCCGCACTTTGCATTCAGCACGGGCTGAAAAAAATGCGCGGGCTGACAATGCCTGACCAGCCCGCGTGGGAGTATATCGATACGTGAAGCGTTGCTCTTTGATGAAGATTATACTATTCCCTAATAGTATTTCTTGCAAGAGCCTGTTCTGGCCATGGATCAGAGCTCGGCGAGCGGCTTCATCGCGGCGCGCTGGTCGCGAATCCTGGCCAGCCGCAGCAGTTGCTCTAGATCGCGGTCAAGTCGACCGAGCGCGTCGCCCGGCATGCGGTGAAGGGCATCGGGGATGATCCCTTCAGCAGGTTTCGGCGCTTTGCGGAGAACGCCTTGGCCCGTGGGCGTAAGGTAGACGCGAACGACGCGCTGGTCCTCCTTGCTGCGTTGACGGCGTACGAGCGATTTGGCTTCCAATCGGTCGACCAGATTGCTCCCGGTTGACAGATGCACAGACAAGGCGATCGCCAATTCGGAGATCTTTGATCCAGGCCGCGCCTGCAGTTCCGCCAGGGCCCAGAGTTGCGCGCCACTCACGCCACAGCGAGCCTCGACGCGCTGAAAGTGTTGTTGAGAGACGCGAAGGAGTTCGCGGATGTGTTGCAGCACTGCCAGGGCCCGAGCGGATTTCGGGCTGTTGCTACCCCCCCCCTTTACGGGACGCAGGGCTACGGATGCCGTTCTCGGCGTCGGCGAACCATGGGGATGCCGTCGGGATTGCTTCGGATTTGAGTGGCCCATGCGCTTGCGCTGAGTGGTGTTTGACGGTATTCCAGCGGACGCGGAAATTATTTTGCCCCAAAACAGTGTAGCTCAAATTGGAGCGTCGGCGACAGGAGGTCTCGGTGTACGATTTAACCGTGCTGAGCGCACCGGAGCAGCGAGCGCTTTCTTGCCAGCGTCTGAGCGCGCAGCGCAAGGGTCGGATCTAGGGCGCGTTCCCTGCACAGTCGAATCGGCGGTCAACCCGGTGCCTGAAGCGCGTCCATGGTAAGGATTACGGGACAACTGGACGGTCAAAGAGTCTCGAATCGGCAGGCACGATCTGTCATGCGTCCATAAGCAGAACTGGAATCGAGAGCATATGCCCGACAGCCTCCCCCGCGCCTGGAGACTTCGATTCCTGGCAAGAGCGCTTGCGCGTCTCGTCTGGTGTGCGGCCGGTGCGGCGGCGGCTCTCGGTTTGGTGTTCTGGCTTGTCGACCCACCCTCATCCCCGCTCTGGCTCGCATCATTCGGAGGAACCGCCGTCTTCCTATTCGGGCTTACTCGCGCACCGGCGGCCCAGCCACGCGCATTGTTTGGCGGCCACCTCAGTGGCGCGCTCATGGGTGTTGTCTGTTTCCAAGCCTTTGGGGACGCCACTTGGGTTTACCTGCTCGCGGTCGTGTTGTCTCTTATTGTCATGCTCGCGACCAAGACGGTTCATCCCCCTGCCGGGGCCAACCCTTTGATCATGGTCCACGCCCATGCGGGTCTGTCTGCTGTCTTGGACCCGGTTGGGTTGGGCGTCCTGATCCTGGCCGTGACTGCCGCCGCTTGGAGTCGTGTCCTCCCCGCCACAGTCCGTTATCCGTCGAGTTGGCTGGAGAAGTCGCCTCCATCACTCTTCTGGGGTGGCTGGGTTGAGTGAACGACAGCACGTAATCCCTCGCGCCGTAGGCAAGTTTGTGTTGCCGGCACGCTCAGCACGCCAGTGCGCATCATCAAAAGATGTGGCCGCCACCCAACATCGCTACGGTCCCCGGAAGGGTCAAGTGATTTCGCACAATGTGCTGTCCGACGAAGGCTAATAGAGTTCCAATCATCCCACTGGAGGAGGCGCAATGCGTTCCTTGCTTGTTATCGTAATGTCCGTTTTTGTCATGATCGGCGCCGCGGCGGCAGAGCAGCCGATTGATTGCTCGACGCCCGTTGCCAAGGCGCAAGGATCCATCGACAAGATCACAGGAGATCTTCAGGGCATGGAAAAGAGCATGGCGAAGGAGGAGCTGAGCCAGGTCCACGCGCTCGTCAGCGAGGCCGAGAGCTTGCTAAAGGAGGCGCGGCGGGACTGCGCCAAGTCGGCCAGCCCTTATGCTCAGGCGCGAGGCATCGCCCGGGCCGACGCCGCCGACGGCTATGCCACGGCTGCTGACATCCTGCACTTCCATTACATGCAAGCGGTCGGCGGCGGTGGCATGAAGCAGATGCCGATGGGGGACACCACCGCAAAGCCGAAGAGCGGAACGGCCAAAATGCAGAACATGAACGGCATGCCAAGCAAACAATGATGTTCGCATTGGGCATGGCGGATTACGAATGAGACGTCCGAGCCACAACGGCATGAGCGGGCTGCTGGCCGCCACGGCACTTGCCGTTGCGCTGCTCTCGGGCTCGGTGGTGCCGAGCACCTTCGGCGCCCAGCCGAGCGTGGGCCAAGAGGATAGCGCAGGGAGCCTGCCGGCCTGCAGCGCCGATCGCCAGACCATGTGTCGCGAGGTCATTCCGGGTGCCGCACCCGACGCAGTGGTGCTCGGACGTGATCTCGACGGTGACGGCGATGCCGATGAGGTCACGATCCGACTGGAAGTCGACCAGATTCAAGAGGAGGTCTATCCGGGCAAATTCGTTACCTTCTGGGTGTTCTCGCCGCCTGGCGACGGCATGGTCTCCCTGGCGCGTGCACCGAGCCCCACCATCCGGGTGGAAGAGGGTGACCACGTCAAGATCATCCTGGAGAACACCCACTACTTTCCGCACACGATCCACTTGCACGGCACCATCCATCCCAACGCCATGGATGGTGTACCGGATATCACCCAGACGGCCGTCATGCCTGGCAAGTCGTTCACCTACGAATTCGTGGCGCAGCACCCTGGGACCTTCTTCTATCACTGCCACGTGCAACCCGATGTGCATATCCTCATGGGACTCGCTGGCATGCTGATCGTCGAACCGAAGCGCCCTCACAACTATTTCCGCCATCTCATCGTTGGCGCCGGACGGATCCCGGACCTCGCTGCGGCGGAGCGGGAGGAGGGTTATACGCGTGAGTACTCGCTGGTCTACCAAGACGTCGACGACCGGCTGCATCGCATACCCACCCTCTACAAGGACCCGATGCAGATCGAGCGGGCGATGCATCGCGATTACGACATCACGCAACGCCGCCCAGACATCTTTCTGCTCAACGGACGTTCCTTTCCGTTCACCCTGCGCGATACCCCGATCGACGTAGCTGCGGGCGACCGCGTGCTGCTGCGCGTGCTCAATGCCGGCGAGAGCACGATCAACCTGCATACGCACGGCCACCATTTCATCATTACCGCCCTCGACGGCTATGCGGTGCCGGAAGCCGCCCGCGTGGTGCGAGACGTGGTGACGATCGGGCCCGCGCAGCGCGTCGACCTCGAACTGCGCCCGGGTAGCGACCACACCTACGCGTCAGGTCCCGGCGTGTGGCTCATGCATGACCATACGGAACGTGCGGCGACCAATCACGGCATCAGTCCCGGCGGCGACGCAACCGTGATCGTCTACAACGGGTTCAAGGACGAGGACGGACTACCCAAGGTAGCGACAAGCCTGAAGCGGTTCTTCGATCCAGCGTACTACCAGGGCAAGGTGCCGGTCTTCGATCCTTCGATCTACCACGAGCAGATGGCTGCGATGCGCGACGAGCCTGGCGATCCTGGTTTCCCGGTTCGGGATACGACAGGCGACGAGCAGCGACAGCCCGATCCGATGGAGAGCCACAAGGTCGTGGCGACTTCCTGCAAGGCGCCGAGGAGTACGCTCAAGGTGCGGATCAGAGAGGGAACCGGCGCCGCCGGTGCGGGCCAGGTCTACGGCTTCGAGCCGCGCGTGATCCATGCCGAGCCATGCCAGACCGTCGAACTTGAGGTCGAGAACAGCGACGAGATCCGTCACGACCTTATGATTCCTGGCCTCGATCCGATGTTCATGTTGGATTTCCGCGGGCCGGGAGTGAAAGTCGGGCGCTTCGTCACGCCCGATCACGATGTGACACTCGAGTTTCATTGCCACGTGTCTACGCATGAGGAGATGGGCATGCACGGGCTGATCGTCGTCGGCCACGGCAGCCCCGGAACCGAGGCTATGGTCGCGTCGCTCGAAAACGGCGCTTCGGGCACCGACACCGGCGCTTCGCCGGTGGAGGAACAGCGGCAGAGCGGTGTCGGTGACGGAGGGCGCCCGCCCACGACCCACCTCTTCCAGGGCTCCGGCACTCTCCAGGCCGTCGATCGCCGCGCGGGACGGATTATCATCGCACACAAGGAGATTCCCGGATTCATGGCGGCGATGACGATGAGCTATCTGGTCGTGCCGGCGGATTTGCTCTCCGGGTTCAACCGGGGCGATCACGTCGGCTTCACGATCGATGCCGACAAGCGAGAGATCGTCGGGTTGCGACACGCCGCAGACTAGAGGCCAATTCCGGACTCTCATGCTCGAACCTTTTGTGGCGCACCAGCTCGACACGCGCACCTGGATTTGGAGATTCGATCGGATTGCGCGAGCCGGCGCGGTAAAGCGCGGCCAACGTCGGAGGTGGATCTACGGTTACGGCAGAATATTTCTCCACCATCGGTAGCGGAGTCCGATGGATCGGCCGGCGTCGTAGAAGTACGTGCCACGCCGCAATAAGCTCCGCCTGCCTGGCTTCTGTAACGTGCGGCGTTGAAAATGCCCATCGCGGGGACGCATTTTGTAACCGCACACTGCAATCTCCATAGGTCGGATCCGATGCTTCGGGTCGGATCGATCAGCTGGCGATGAACCCAATGCTTGCGCGCGTGGGATATGGCTTGGCCGTGTTGGTGGGCCTCGTGGTGGTTGCGGGCCTGGCCGCACTGTTTGCTGCGATCCTGATCTTTCCGAACCTGCCCTCCCTCGATCCCCTGACCAACTACCAGCCGCGAATACCGCTGCGCGTATACACGGCCGACGACGTGCTGATCGGCGAGTTCGGCGAAGAGCGGCGCACCCCCGTAAAGATCAGCGCCGTGCCGCAAAAGCTGCGTCAAGCGATCTTGGCTGCAGAGGATGAACGCTTCTATCAGCATGGGGGCATCGATTACCTTGGTGTCCTACGCGCTGCCTGGGTAGACCTCGCGGGCAGCGGCGACGTACAGGGCGCGAGCACGATCACCATGCAGGTGGCGCGGAATTTCTTCCTGGGTCGCGAAAAAACCCTCAAGCGCAAGTTCTACGAGGCGCTGCTGGCGCTGAAGATCGAGAGCACCCTCAGCAAGGACCAGATTCTGGAACTCTATGTTAACCAGATCTACCTCGGAGAGCGCGCCTACGGCTTCGCCGCCGCCGCCGAAGTCTACTTCGGCAAGCCCCTCGACAAGCTGAGCCTGGCGGAAATGGCGGTTCTTGCGGCGCTCCCGAAGTCGCCCTCTCATGACAACCCGGTGGCCTCTCCGGAGCGTGCGACCGAGCGCCGGGGGTACGTCCTGCGGCGAATGCATGACCTCAAGTACATCTCGGACGACGAATACCGGGTGGCACGACAAGAGCCCCTGAAGGTGCGTAGCACCCGCCGCAGCTTCGCCGTGGATGCGGACTATGTGGCCGAAATGGCACGCCAGGCGGTCTTCGAGCGTTACCAGGAGGCGGGTTACTCCCAGGGATTGAACGTGCACACCACGATTCGCGCCGAGGAACAGCTCGCCGCTGACCAGGCGGTTCGCCAAGGCGTCTTAGACTATGACCGTCGCCATAGCTATCGCGGTCCTGAGGGCTTCGTCGAATTGCCCTTTGATCAGGCAGCGCTCGATGACGTTCTGCAACACGCATTGGACGACGGGCACGAGGTCAACGGGTTGAAGCCTGGCGTGGTGCTCGAAGCAAACCCTACGGCGGTAAAGGTCTACCTCAAGGGCGGAGAACGCATCGACGTTCGTGGCGAGGGTCTCAAATTCGCGCAACGAGCACTGAGCGCGAAAGCCGCTCCAAAGCAGCGCCTTCTGCGAGGCTCGTTAATCCGGGTTGAGCGGGACGCCAAGGGGCTCTGGCAGATTTCGCAATTGCCGGAAGTGGAAGCAGCGCTGGTTTCGATCGATCCACGCGACGGAGCAATCCATGCACTGGTCGGCGGCTTCGACTTTGACCGCAACAAGTTCAATCATGTGACCCAGGCCCTTCGTCAGCCGGGTTCCAGCTTCAAGCCCTTCATCTATTCAGCCGCGTTGGAAAAGGGGTTTACTCCCGGCACGATCATTTCCGATACGCCCATAACCTTTGAGTCGGAAGGAACGGGTTGGAAGCCGTGGACACCAGGCAATTACGAACATGATTTCCTTGGCCCCATCAGCATGCGCACCGCTCTGGTCAAGTCGAGAAACGTCGCGTCGGCCCGCATTCTTCAGTCTATCGGGATCCCGTATGCGCGGGATTATGCGACCCGCTTCGGCTTTTCCGTCGATCAGGTGCCGCCTTACCTGACGATGGTGCTGGGGGTGGGTTCGGTCACGCCCCTGCAGATGGCCCAAGCCTATTCAATTTTTGCCAATTCAGGCTATCGCATCACCCCTTACTTCATCGAGCGCATTGTTGACCGAGACGGCGGCGTAGTGCAGGAAACCCAACCGGCGCGCGCCGGTGAAGATGCCGAAAGAGTAATCGATGTCCGCAACGCATTCATCATGACCAGCATCATGCAAGACGTCGTCCGGCGCGGGACCGCAGCGCGCGCGATGCAGCTGGGTCGCCACGACCTTGCCGGCAAGACCGGCACAACCAGCGATTTCACCGACGCTTGGTTCGATGGCTTCAACCAGCAATTGGTAGCGGTCGCTTGGATCGGTTTTGACCAACCCCGGTCGCTTGGAAAGGGCGAAGTCGGCGCACGGGCCGCGCTACCGATCTGGATGAACTACATCGGTGCGGTACTCAAAGGAAAACCAGAGACCCCGTTGTTGATCCCTGATGGCGTTGTTCGAGTACCAATCAATCCGGCCGGTGGCCAGGCGCCTGAAGGCGGGCAAGACGGCCAGGGCGGTGTGTCCGACTACGTCTACCAAGAGTACGTGCCTTCGACGCCCACATCCGGCGAGTCGATCAAACCAGACAGCGCCGAGAAATCGGCCGAACGTGTAAAGAGCCAGCTGTTCTGATGCCAGATGCTTAGCGTCGCGCGCCAGATCGAAACCGGACCTCCTCCGGCTACTCGCGTTGCACACGAATCGTCCCAAGGCGTGCTGCCGGTTTCTCGCAAACACCGGCGGGACCGCTTCCACGCAGTGAATGTGACGACCGGAAAGCCGATATAAGATCACTCAACATAGCGGTTTTGGATCGGTGCGACCGAACAGTCATTCGCCGCGCGCAGAACCGCTAGCCTCGACCCAGTACCTCAAGAAACTCGCGCAGGTTACTGGGGCCGGCCCGGGCGCACTGCTAGCCCGCTGCTAGCGCGCCATAAATCAAAAGGGCCTGCATCGCTGCAAGAGATGTGCGCCCGACAGGAGTCGAACCTGTGACCTTCGGGTTATGAGGCAGATTACGCCCATATAAGCACATGCTAAATCAATAATTTGCAACGCTTGCCAACTTCGAAACCAATCTGTCCCCGTCACAGTCGTGGCACACCCAATCTGAGTGCGTCACATTTTGCGACTGCTCCAGCGAAACCCGCCCTCCCCCGCATGGGGACCCGCACATCCAATTGTTCGGCACAGAGCGTCAGTAAGCGGATACTAGCTATGCGCGCTTTGCAACAGGCTTACCCTTCACCTTCCGCCGGCGACCGAGCGCGGAATCCGCGTCTCTTGCTACTTTGAGCCGATGCCTCTCTGGAATGGGCCGTTGAACATTTGCCTTGACGCCGCGCCTCGAGGATGCCGACTTCTTGACGATCTCAAGCAGCGTATCGTTCACGCGCGTCTGCCAATGAGGGCCATCCGCCTTGAAGTGTTCGATCACCAAGCGATCGAGTCGCATCGACACCAGCTGCTTTGTTGGCGCCCGTTGCGGTCCGCGCTGTCCCCGTAGGCGTGGCGGCATCACCTTCGCATTCTCCCAGAAACGATTTACATCCTGCTCGCTGTGGGCGTCATATGGCGTATCAGTGACATCGATCTCACTGTCACTTCGCTTTCTCAGCTTGGTAAGGTCAGCCCTGGGTGGCTTGCCAGTATTTGCGCTCTTCATGTTTGACACCTTTGCGAGCCGAGATAATGTGCGGCGCTGCAGGACGGTCAACCCACACCATAAACACCACGATGCCGTAGAACAGGCCGAGACTTTGCAATCGCTTTTCGCCGTAGCTTTCGCTCGGATCCTCAACCGTTAGCATCGGTGCATCGAAGATTACTTCGCAGTGCGCCAAATCGATTCCATGCTTGGCAACGTTCTCTTGACGCTTCGTCTCGTCCCAAGTAATCACCATTTAATTGTATATATAAACAAATGCTAGCGTCAAGAGGTATTTGTACAATTCAACAATCCGCGGGTGAGCCAAGTTTAGGCGACGGTATCAACACAAGACGCGCCCAAGACACTCCGCGATGTCCCTGCTCTGCAACGGCTTACGCAGGACTTCCAGGATCGCGACTGCGCGTGCACGCTCGTGCAGTTGCGTACCGCTATAGCCGCTCATCAGCACGATCGGGATGGCCGGCCGCAGCAGGTGAATCTCCCGGGCTGGTGTCCTGAGTCCGAAATGCGTTTACAAAATCTGGCTACGCTTGCGAGGATTTCATCGGCGGTTTTGGTCCAGACGAATGGTTTGGGGTTTTCGTTGTAGATGTTCATGTATTGGCGGATGGCACGTTCGAGTTCAAGGGTACTGCGATGAGTCCCGCGCTTGATCTTGCGTTCGCTGATCAGTGCAAACCAGCGCTCGACCAGATTGAGCCAAGAGGCCGAGGTCGGGGTGAAATGCACATGAAAGCGCGAATGGCGGGTGAGCCAGGCTTTGACCGAGGGCGTCTTGTGGGTGCCGTAATTGTCCAGGATCAGGTGCACATCGAGTTGGGCCGGGACATTGGCTTCGAGGGTGCGCAGAAACGCAAGGAACTCTTTAGAGCGGTGACGCCGATGCATTTCACCGATGACATGGCCCGTAGCGAGGTCAAGCGCCGCGAACAAGGTCGTCGTCCCATGCCGCTCGTAGTCATGCGTGCGACGTTCCGGCAGACCCGGGGCAAGTGGCAGGATCGGCTGGGTCCGATCCAAGGCTTGAATCTGGCTCTTCTCGTCCACGCACAACACCATGGCTTTGGTCGGCGGATTCAGATACAAGCCCACGATGTCCCGAACCTTGTCGATAAACAGCGGATCCGTGGACAGCTTGAAGGTTTCTGCGCGGTGCGGCTGCAAGCCAAAGGCCCGCCAGACGCGACTCACCGTGCTCTGCGATACGTGCAGCTTCTTCGCAAGCAAGCGCGTGCTCCAATGGGTCGCTTCACGCGGGCGCTCATTGAGCGTAGTGGCAATCAACTGCTCGATCTTCGCGTCATCGTGCTGGCGCGGCGCTCCGGGACGCGGTTCATCAAGCAAACCATCGAGCCGGTGCTCGACAAAGCGGCCACGCCACTTGCCCACCGTCTGGCGTATCACGCGACAGCTCTTGGCCACCTCGGTGTTGTTCTGCCCCTCGGCACACGCAAGGATAATGCGCGAGCGCAACGCCAGGGCTTGCGAGGTCTTATGCCGCCGCGTCCACTCAAGCAATTGATCGGCTTCTTGCGCAGTCAACTTCAATTCCCGCAGTCGCGGCCCTTTGTTCATCGTTCGCTCCCAGTACGCTCACCTTACCGTGAGACAAGAAAACAAACGATATGTTCATTAATTAACGACTCAGGACACTAGGTGTCCGGCTTATGCGCTGCGCTCAGGGCGTGCGCAGCAATGGGGTAACGGTCTGCTCGAGCAGCTGCGCGTCGAGGCCCGGATCGCCATACCACTGGTCCTTGCGCAGGATACCCTTACGGTCCACAACGAAGGTCAGGGGAAGGCGCCAGATGCGTCCGTAGCCTTGCAGGTAAGTGTCGTGCTGCAGCCCGACCGGGAACGAGTAGGCTCGCGTCACCTCACGCACCCTGGCTTCGTCCTTGGGATCATCCATGCTCAGCGCGACCAGGACAAGACCCTGGTCCCGATGCGCGCGGTAATACGCGTCGAGCGCCGGCATTTCCTCGCGACAGGGTGCGCACCAAGTCGCCCACAAGTTTACGATGACGACTTTGCCGGCATCCTCGGCAAGATTGAATGCCGTTCCGTCGAGCAGCTTGGCCTGTATCGCCGGTGCAGGTTGGCCCTCGGTAGCCGCGAATGCCAGGCTGCACCACCCCAGCAGGAGCAACGCCGTTTCCCAGCCTCGTAAACAACGCGCCGCCCTTGATGCCGCGCCGCCGTGCAATCGGTGTCTCGAGTTGAAATGTGCCATGACTTGCTCCATTCCGATCTAAGGCTTCAACACAGCTTTGCTGCCTTCGACCTGCGGCTCAACGCAAGGTTTGATGACCGATGTTGTGGCACCCGGCATCCCAGGCTGCAACAGGTCAGAACGCATAGCTCGCCCCAATCGAGGCCGTCCAGTGCGGGAAAAGCTGGTAGCCGGTGAGGTTGCTGTATACCGGTATTTGCACGAAGGCGAAGACCTGCATGTTGTGCGTGATGCTCGCGCTTACGCCGGGGCTTAGGTATACCACCGTGCCGCCGGTAGATATCGTGTCGGCAAGCACTCCCTGATCAGTGCGCTTGTTGGTGATGTTGAATTGCAGCTGCGGCACGATCGTGGGGTTTTCCTCGTAGCGCACGCCGAAGCTCACGGTGTAGAGATTGCCGGGGCGGTAGTCCTCACCGGGCTGGTCGAGCTTGTGCCACAGCGCGGCTTGAAGTTGGCCGTTGACAAAGGCGTCGAAGTTCTGGCTCACCGCCTGATAGTAATAGCCACCGACAATGAGGTCGGTGGCACCTGCGCCCGCTTGCAGGCTGGTATCGAGGAGGTTCCCTGGCGACGGGATTTGCGAGTTGGGCCCAAAGCGGAAGGCGACCGGATTCCGCCCGACGGTGCCGGTGCCCGCCGCATTGGGTCCGCCATAATCCCCCGTCGGCAAGATCACACCGAGTTGAAAGCCGAGGTTGTGCGTGGGCAGGAAGCCCTGATAGCTGGTGATGAAGCGCATGTCCCCCAGGCTGTCAACGCTGGCTTGGCTCACCTTGTCCGGGGTCAGCGGGTTCATCGAAGCGCCATAGGTAGTGTGGCTGCGGTCGATATAGGGCACCAGCAGGTTGAAATTCCACTCTCCGTTGGGTCTGTAGCTTATCCCCGCGGTGAAGTAGCGGTTGATCGTCTGCTTCTCGACTTCCTGGCTGCCGCCAGCGTCGTTGATCGCCGCCACTTGCGAATTCGAAATGCTGCTCGTGCCGGAGCGCAACTGGTCCTGGTTGATGAAGTCGAACTCGAAGCTTGCACGCCAGCCGGCTACGTCCGAATAGCCCATGGCTGCATCGGTGGACAGGGAACAGCCGCAGGTGGCGCAGGCAAGTGCTACGGCCGGAAGTCCCGCAAAAGTGATCAGCGCGAATGCGCTAGTAACGCCACGTCGATTCAGTTTCATTTTCAGCTCCTCCTGCTTGTGTAATGCCCGCATTGCTGGCCCAAAGATGGCGCCAAAAAAGACGGGCGTTACACAACAGAACCGCAGATCGAATGCCTCGACAACAGCGGCAGATGAGCGACCGCCGTGGCAACGGAGGACCGTTGCCACGCAGGCTCGTCGTCGATCAGGAGAAGGAGGGAGGTGCCCGCTGTTGCGCGATGCGAACGGAGGGTCGTCCGGAGGGGACACTACACAGCGGCCGAACCCGCGCAGCCGAGACCTCCCCTTGGAGGGTTGGTCCCAAGGTGCCGTGAGCCAGCGCAACGCCAGCGGCGAATCCAGAGCAATACGGGCAGTGCGGTACGGTTCCCTTCCCGGGTTGCGAAGGGTGGTGCTGCGCGTCGGTGTCGCCGAGGTCGTCGGCGGCACAGTGCTCGATGATCTCGCCGTTGGCGCCGATATGGATATGCGCGTAAGCGAAAACAGGCGCTGCCACACTGAGCGTCAGTGCAAGCCAGGCGAGATAAAGATTGCGGCGTACCACCATGAGGCTACGGGCTCCCGGGCGAAACACCCACTTCGGCGTCAATTATGATCGATTCCTCGGATATATTGTTGCTATTTCCGAGCGGCCCCGGTCGGAGCATAAATTCAATATCAACACGTCGGGACAATCAAAATGCTGTTGACACCCCTGCGTAGAAAGTACGCCGCATACCGTACTGAGGCGCGCCAACGCCGACGCCTGTCCCATCGCGGAGCAGATAGGTCTTGTCGAACGCGTTTATCAGCGCGAGTCGGCCCTGTACGGTCCCGAGGGGCGTGCCCGTCCAGTCGTGCGTAAGCGAAAGGTTAAGCGTCGTGTAGCTGGGAACCGTACCAGAATTTGGCGGCGCCCCGTCCGGTGTTCTGCGCAATCCGCTGCCGTAGAAAAGATCGCCGCCGACCCGGCTCCCGTAAAAAGAATACGACAGGCCGCTCGACAGCGAGTACCGCTGATCGTGATCGAGGTAGATGTAGTGATCGGCAATATAAGCCAACTCGTCGGGCCCGAAGGTCGACTGTCCAGAAATGATGTCCTTCCCCTTTGCCTTGCTCACCGCGAAATTCAAATAGCCTGACCAATTGGAATCGGCATAGGTCGCGGATAGCTCGATACCTTCCTGATACCCCTTTGCATAATTGAACGGGGTCAAAATCAATGCCTGTCCAAATTGCCCCTCATCGAGCAAGTTCGTCACCTGTTTGTAATATCCGTCGAGTCCAACGCTAAACTTCGTAGAAAACTTCTGACTTAGACCGAGATCGTAGTAACTCGCGCGTTCGGCACGCACAGGGTCGGACACCGGTACCTGGGGCGCATTCGTGGTTCCCTGGTAGAGGTCAATGCTGCTCTGTGAGGCCAATTCTTGCGGCGGCGGACTGAAGTAACGAGAGAACCCGGCATGTACTGCCGTTTGCGGAGTAATTTCGTATAACGCATTGATACGCGGGCTCCATTGGTGCTCATCGGTGAACGCCGCCACATGATCAAAGCGAATGCCGTAATTGACCGTCAGCTGCGGAATCAAGCGCCACTCGTCCTGAAGATAGAGCCCTACCAGGTTGCCGTTCTTGCTGGAGTTGTCGACGATGTCGATTGGCTTCGTCGAGCTTTGATTGCCACTGCCGTCGGTCTGGAAGACGCCTACCGTGTTGTCGCTCCGGGTGTGCTGGTTGGTATAGGTACCGCCAAAGCGAAGCGTGTGACTGTCGGCAACGGGGTAGGATGCATCGATCTGGATCCCGTTGGCGGAGTTAGAACGCAGTGTATTGGAGGCGACCCCCGTATAGATTAGATCGCCGGCCACGTCGGGCGTGTAATGCAGCTCAGAGTACTGGGTAAAGAACGAGGCCTGGTAATTCAGTTTGACCAACGTCTGCTGCAGCGAAATCACGGCGTAGTTGTTGACTTCCCGTTGGTTGTCGTTGAGTTGAGACGACGGCAACGCATTGAATCCGGTTTCCACATCGCTGACACCGGTGAGCGAGAAGCTCGGGGTCTGCCCAGGGTTATTGGGAATCTCAAACTTCCCCAGATAGGTACCGAGCATGAGACCAAGGCGTGTGTGGTCGTCGAGAATATCGGAGAAATACGCAAAGCCCTTCGTTTGCTCGGTATGATCGTGGATCGCATTTTTGCTCGGCGTCGGATTCTCGATGCCAAGGTTGTTGGTCAAATAGTTGCCGGTAACGTAATAGCTGAACTGTCCCTTGGATCCTAGCAGTTCGAAACTCGGTTGCGCGGTGTCGTATCCACCGGCCAGGATGCCCAGGGACCCGCCGGAGTCGACGTTGCCATCCTTGGTCTGAATTTCGACGATGCCGGCGGTGCGCTGGCCATATTGCGCCGGCAATGCTCCGGTCAGGAAGTCAATCTTGTTGACGAAGCGTGTATCGACCGATTGCCCAAATCCCGATATGCCTTCCGGGAGTTGCACGCCATTGATGCGATATTGCACATCCGCGTGCTCACCGCGAACGTGCAACGAGCCGGAAGCCTTCGAGTCCTGCGCGACGCCAGGAAACTGCAGCACCACGTCATTCATTGGCGTATTCGGACCGACGGACAGACTGTCAATGAACTGCTCGTCGATGTTGTAGACCGTCGTGCCCACCTTCGGCGAGAGCTCCAACTGCGCGGCCTTGAGCCGGGTTGCCGTCACCTGAACCGCACTGAGCGAAACGACGTTGGTCGGGGCGAGTTGCACGGTGCGCGTATCAGCCGCGGCAACGCTGACCGTTTGCGCGAGTGGCGCAGCATTTGGTGCGGCGCTCAGCGTATAGCGACCGGCGGGTAGGTCCGCAAAGACGGCGGCGCCTGCAGCATTCGTCTTCGCCGTGGCGATGGCATTTCCTTGGTTGTCCTTGAGCGTCACCACAGTATTGGCGATAGGCTTGCCCGCCGTATCGGTGACGGCAGCCGTGATAGTAGCGGCGCGGGCGACCGGCGCAGCAAATGCAAGTGCAAGGCAAAGCGCCAGCGGACGCAATGAAAAAGCGGTACGCATCGGTCTTCCTTTGAACGAATAGCCAGCAGCTGTCCGCCGGGTACCGGCGAACAACGGCGACCTCTAACGCAAGGAATACGAAGCGCCCTGGATCGGGCGCATCGCGTGGTCAGACGCGCTGCGGCGGCCCGCAGTTGGGGGGCAAGATATGCGCCGGTGCCGACGGTACGAGCCGGGGGGCCGGTGTCACGCAAACAGTGTGAATGACGGTCGAAACCGCCACCGTCGGGACGTATACGCTTGGGCCATCGATCTTGCCGGCAAACGCCGCGCAAAGAGCGCACGCTTCGTCGGCGTCCGGCGTGATGTGCAGGTGCGTGGCGGCGATGGACACGAGCAGCGTAAACGCGATCGCCGTTAGGGCGAGCACGAATAGGCTGCCTCTGGATAGACGCCTCGAACGGACGTGGCTGGCCCTAAGCCACAACGGCTGCGCTCCTACGCCTCGCCAGCATCGGGTGGTCCTCTGCGACATCATGCTTGCTGGGCTAGGCAACCCGTGCTGATGCCAGGCGACTGCCCTAAATACCGCAAGCCTGATTGCAGTATTGGGCAGAGCCGCCATGCGACTGACAACTGGCATTGCAGAAATTATCCACCGCCCCGAATTGATTTGTCTGCTGTCGGCTCCCGCTGTGCACGGGCGATTTGTCGTCATTCAGGTAATACTGCGGGCTGCGAATACGCGGGTCGTCGGCACTGCTCGGACCCGGAGAATAGGAGTTCCCATTGAACGAAGACTGAATCACCGGCGTACCCGCGCACGAGCAAAGCAACAATATCGAAACAACACTTGGTCACGGCCAACCGCAGCCGCACAAAGGCATCTACTGTTGCAGCGTAGCATACCACTCAGGTCGCGATTCGAAAGGAAACCATCTGTTACGTATTCCATTACACCACTTGCCGAGAACCCATTCACGCAAGGTCAGGACGACTCCCGGCGCAGCTTGCCGCCGCGTTCTTACGAAACCGTCTCTGACCGCCGCTTCGTAGCTATGCTTGGACTCAATTTCCCTTCAGCTGGGCGCGGATCTCGCCCCCGGGATGCTGGGCGCTGTGTACATTGACGTACAGATTGCCCGCCTTGTAGCTGGCATATTGACTGTCCGTGAGCTTCGCCCCCGCGGGTGCGGCGAACGTGTTGTCGCCGGTCTTGGTGAAGGGAACGATCACGGGCCCGTTGGTTCCCGCGGCACCTTCGTGAATGTGTGATGCAGTCGCCGTCATGCCAGTCACCGTGATGCTCGCACTGACGGTGTGATCGGGGTTGATGGTGACGGTTCCGCTGCCCGACGCCGAGCTCGTGACCGGCGGAACTTCATTGCCCCCAGCAAGAACAACCTGCTGGCTATGCATCATCGGTGACATCGGCTCCATCGAGGAGCAACTGGCCAGGAGTCCCACCGCGGTCGCCACCGCCATCACAGCGACCAACCCGAATGTACGCAACATCGTGTTCATGAATACCCTCCGTCGAAAACGTGGTCTTCCGTGGCGCCGCGGCACGCGATGCTGCGGCGCGTAGTTACCATAATACCGGACAACGCGCCGCATGCCACACTAAATCGGTGACCGCTCAGTTTTTTTCCGGTCTGCCGACGCGGTATCGACCCATACCGCGCTGAACACTGCAGCAAATCTATAACCACCTGATCGTCGCGATTATTTGCCTTCCGCCTCGGTTCACGGTTGGACTCTAGCGACGCAAGCCTATCATTCGCGGGTTGCCATCTCTCCTGTGCACGAAGCGTGGGGGCGCGATGCGGATTATCGCCTTCGTTACCGCCCCCCACCGTGCGCGCCGTCCTCGCCCATCTCGGCAATCCGAGGTGCGTCGCAGCACGCGCTCGGAAAGAATGTACAAGACGGCGTACGCGATGATCCCCAGCCCAGCGGAGCTTCCCAAGGCTATGCCGATCCAGCGCAGCAGACGCACCATCATCCACTCGTTTCGAGGGTGTCGCTGAAATTTCGGCGCTATTCGGGCTTGATGCAACGTTGCCCGATTGACGACCGCTTGTGCGTCCGGCCGTTCGCGTAGAATCCAGTAGGCTGGAGTAGCGCCTCTTCAGCAACGTGGGACCTTGGCCTGCTCCTGAGAGAAAGTCGTTCTGTCCGCCGCCTCTCGCGTCTAACTACGCAGCATGCGCGATTCAATTTCGGCTTCGATCTTAGCAACGACGCAATCTAGGAGACTAAGGTCGCCGGCGAAAGCCGCTTGGGCGATTTCCAGAAGAATCCAATCCTCGACCGTAATGGGTTGCGTCAGATCAAGCGCCATCTCGCATGTCTCGTGCACACGGTCGGCTGCGGCGCGATAGGCGCGTGCGTCCTCGCGCGAGAGTTGCAGCTTGCCGGACTCCAGAAGATCTGGCATGCAACGAGTATAGCGCAGCACATACAGCCGGCAGGCCTCCCGGCAAAGGGCGTGCCAACGCTGTCGACCCCTGCCCAGTTAAGCCATCAGTTTTGCGGGGCTTTTCGGGTTGCCGGCCACAATTTGGCGGGCCATCATAAGGCCGTGCTGGCCTCGATCGCCCCTCCTCACCCTTGGGGGTGGAGGCCAATCGGAGACAGCGGGATTATCGCTCTTAGTGGAACGAGGCCGTTGTCCGGTGGCTGAAGGAACAATCACACAAGGCCACCGCTGGCGAAGACGTCACCAAGCTGCGGTGGGTCGATCAGTTCCTTGGCGGAAAGCCACTGGACGCGATCACCCGGGCGTCAATCGACCGGCTCACCGACGCCAAGCTCGCGCAAGGGCGCAGCAATGCGACGGTCAATCGGCTGTTGGAACTGGTGCGCGCGATCCTGCGCAAGTGCGTCAACGAGTGGGAGTGGCTCCGACCGCGCGCCACAGATCCGGATGCGAGGACGTCTGTGCGGGAGCGCACACAGAGGAATTCTTCGCCACCTCGTAGCACTCGCGGGAAGGAACCGCCGCTGCCTCAGATCCGGAGCGGGTGTTCTCGCGCGAACAGCTGCTCGACGCGCTGCACGACGATCTTCGCGACGTCAGCGACCGCGCGGTTGACAGCCACATCAAGAACCTCATACGTCGAGCCCGTTGCAGAGGCCTGCGCGGGGTACTTGCGCACGATTGCCATTCTTTCCTGCTCCACATGCGAACCACGAGATTCGCCGGGTCGCACACCGCGAACCCACCCACGCCGATACCGTAATGCTGTCGCAACGATTTCTACCGGTTCGGATCCCCTCACCCGCTCGATCTAACCCGATTCCCATTGCCGCACCGCGGGAAACTCCGCGCCGGCGCCGCCATGCTACCCGGTCATCGAGTACGACGTTCACACGACGGGCGAGCCTCGGCGGAACGCTCAGTCGATCGCACGTTGTGTCATGGCGCAAGGGTTTGAAGCGCACCGGCTGCGCGGATCACGCGTCTCGCATCGCAATGTAACGCCTTGCGTTACATTGGCATACACTTCGTGCGGTG
>CAWIOY010000006.1:0-408496 GCA_963837845.1 uncultured beta proteobacterium | reverse complement strand
TCTTCAAGCCATGATGTTCACGCCGCCGTCGACGTACTGCGTTGCACCGGACAGCCGGCGTGCGTAGGGCGTGGCAAGGAATGCGCAGGTGAAGCCGACGTCCATGATGTCGACGAGCTCGCCAATCGGCGCGCGCTGTGCGGCCTCGTTCAGGAGCAGATCGAAGCCCTTGAGCGAGGACGCCGCGCGCGTCTTGAGCGGCCCGGGCGAGATCGCGTGCACGCGTATGCCCTTGCCGCCAAGCTCGAAGGCGAGATAACGACACGACGCCTCGAGCGCCGCTTTCACAGGGCCCATCACGTTGTAGTTCGGCACGACTTTGTTGGCTCCGTGATAGCTCATCGCGAACATCGACCCACCGTTCTTCATCAAGGGAACCGCCAGCCGCGCCATGCGCACGAACGAATGGCAGGAGATGTCCATCGCCTGCTTGAAGCCCTCGGCCGAACAATTGACGAGCAGGCCCTGCAAGTCGTCCTTCGGCGCGTATGCGATCGAGTGGACAAGGATGTCGAGCTGGCCCCACTCCTTCGTGATCCTGTCGAACACCGCCTCGAGCATGCCTGGCGTGGCGACATCGAGCGGCATGAAGATCGGTGCGCCGAGCTCTTTGGCGAGCGGCTCGACGTAAGTCTTCGTCTTCTCGTTGACATAGGTGATCGCGAGCTCGGCGCCCAGCTCACGGAACGCCTTCGCGCATCCATAGGCAATCGAATACTGGTTCGCCACGCCGACGACGAGCGCTTTCGCGCCTTTGAGCACGGGCGGCGGAATTTCGACGGTCATGATCCTTGGTCTCCTAGATCTTGCATCTGCGGCACCTGCGGCGGCACCGCGAGTTCAGCGTCGGTCGTTTCTTGCTGGAACCCTGGGCCGCGACGTCAGCCCGACGCCGGGACATCGGCGCGCGCGAGCAGCGCCTGCGTGTGCCGCGCGATCATCAGCTCTTCGTTGGTCGGGATTACCCAGACCGAGACGCGGCTTGCTTCGGTACTGACGCGCGGACCGCCGGCCGCGTTTGCCGCCGCGTCGAGCTCTATCCCCAGCCAGCGAGCATCGCGGCACACCCGCTCGCGCAGTGCCGCGCTGTTCTCGCCGATCCCGGCCGTGAAGACGACCGCGTCCAGCCCGCCGAGCGCAGCCGCGAGCGAGCCCAGCTCGCGGCCGATTCGGTAAACGTAGAGGTCGATCGCGGCCTTCGCACCGGGCTTGTCGCTTTCGAGCAGGGCGCGCATGTCGCTGGAAATGCCCGATACGCCGAGCAGGCCCGACTGCTGATAGATGAGCTTCTCGATTCCGCGTGCGTCCATCTTGAGCTCGTCGAGAAGGTAGAGGATCACGCCCGGGTCCAAGCTGCCGCACCTTGTTCCCATTGGCAGGCCGTCGACCGCGGTGAAGCCCATCGTGCTCGCGACGCTGCGGCCGTTCGTTATCGCGCACATGCTGGAACCGTTGCCAAGATGCAGCACGACAACCCTGCCGGCGGCGGCTTTCTCGTCGTAGGTGGGCAAAGCCTGCGCGATGTACTCGTAGGAGAGCCCGTGGAATCCGTAGCGTCTTACGCCGCGGTCGGTGATCGACCGCGGGAGTGCAAATGCCTGTGCCACCTCGGGCTGGGCACGGTGGAATGCGGTGTCGAAGCAAGCGACCTGAGGCAACTCGGGTGCGCGTCCCAGTAGGGCGCGGATCGGCGCCAGGTTGTGCGGCTGATGCAGAGGTGCGAGCGGAACGTATTTCTCCAGCGCCGAGAGCACCGTCGCGTCGACGCGAACCGGTCGGCTGTACTCGAGCCCGCCGTGGACGACGCGATGTCCGACTCCCGTCAGGGGCTGCTTGCCGAACTCCGCGCGCTGGAAGGCGACCAGATGATCGAGCGCGCCATCGTGCCCAAGCTTGACGCCATCGCCCCAGGACTTCTCGCCCAGGGTCTTCCCGTGCCGATCCTTGGCGACGAAACGCGGCGCGGTATAGAGACCTTCCGTTTGTCCGCGCGCAGTCAGCTCGAGCGCGTCGCCACGCCCGGCGAAGAGCGAGAACTTCAGGCTCGAGGAGCCTGCATTGAGAACGGCGATCGCATCGGTCACGTCACGCCACCGCTTTCGTGCTCCCTTCGCGGCGAGCCTTCGCGACCAGCACGGCCACCGCACAGGACGCGAGACGCGTCAGCAGCGAGTCCGCCCGGCTCGTGAGGATGATGGGTACGCGCGCTCCGAGCACGATGCCCGCCGCGTCGGCTCCCGCGAGGAACGACAGGCTTTTCGCCAGCATGTTGCCGGCTTCGAGATCGGGCACGACTAACACGTTGGCGCGGCCTGCAACGGGGGATTCGATCTTCTTGATCTTGACCGACTCCAGGCTGATCGCATTGTCGAGCGCGAGCGGCCCGTCGAGAATCGCGCCGGTGATCTGCCCGCGGTCGGCCATCTTGCACAGCGCCCCGGCTTCCACGGTCGAGGGCACCTTCGGGTTGACGGTCTCCATCGCGGAGAGTATCGCCACACGCACCTCCGGGAACTGGAGCGCGTGCGCGAGGTCGATCGCGTTCTGGATGATGTCGACCTTCTCTTCCAGCGTAGGTGCGATGTTCACCGCCGCATCGGTCACGATGAGCGGTTCTGCATAGCTGGGCACATCCATCACGAAGCAGTGGCTGACGCGGCGCGCGGTGCGCAGCCCTGAATCGCGTCGAACGACGGCGCCCATCAGCTCGTCGGTGTGCAGGCTCCCCTTCATCAGCGCCTCGGCCTTGCCCTCGCGGACGAGATCGACCGCCTTTTCGGCGGAGGCATGACTGAAGGGCGCGTCGACGATTGGCAGCCCCGAGATGTCGATCTTGTTCTGCCTGGCCACTTCCTCGATGCGCGTGCGCGGGCCGACCAGGATCGGGGCGATGAGGCCCATCCGAGCCGCGTCGACCGCGCCCTGCAACGAGCTCTGGTCACACGGGTGCGCGACCGCGGTTGGTGTCGGCGGCAGCGTCTTGCAAGCGTCGATGAGGCTCTGATATTTCTCGTGGGCACGCGCCTTCCCGGGTTCGCGCGCTACCGCCGCCACGCCTGATATGGCACTTACGATCGTCGTATCCATTGCTCTCCCTTTGGCATGCTTACTCGTTCCACAGCGGCACCCAGGCAGCGAGCCTCTGCCCTTTGTAGAAATGCCCGTTGATGTGCCTGACCAGCGCGTCGGCCAGCTCGCGACTCTCCACCTCGATGAGCGTGGTCGGCGCGGAGCCTTCCTTGATCAGCTTGATCGTCCCGACCTGAGCCCACCGGCTCAACGCCTCGCGGATCTCTTCGTCGGAGACGTCTTTCGGCAGGTTTTCGATCACGATTCTCATCGGTTTCTCTCCTTCCGCCATTGCGACTTCTTCCCGACCCGTCACCGCGCCGCGACCAGGCGCGGGCGGCGCTCCACCGGGCCGAGCACCCGGCGGATGCGCGCGAGCATCGCCTTCTGCTCGGCCGAAGGCTGGATGCGTTGCACGCGCTTGTCGGCGAGCACGCGCTCGAGCAGGCTGAGCAGCCGCTCCCGGTCCTTCCGCTCGGCCAGCAGCGCGGGCAACGTCTCGACCGCCTTGTCCGGCTCGTAGCGCGCGATGATTTCCTGCTCGCCTCCGATGCGGCGCGCCTCGTCGGGCGCGAGCTCCGGCAACAACTCGCGGTACTCTTCGATCAGCTCGTGCGCGAGCTGCAGCCGGGACAGTGGCAGCGGCTCGTCCTTGTGCGCCAGCAGGAAGGCGACCCGCGCGACCGCTTCCGCATAGCCGCCCTTGTCGATCGATGCGAGCGCTTTCCTGACGAACGGAAGCTCGCGCGGGTCCACCCGTGGGGTCTCCGCTTCGACGTCGCGCTCGTCGCTCAAGTAGAAGGCGAACAGGTTGCCGTAGATCTGGAAGAAAGTGGCCTCGGCCACGGCGTCGCGCAGAGCCCGATAGCAATCGAGCGAGGCGTTGGTGAGCTCCGACACCTGCGACTCCGCCTTGCGCGCCGGATCGTCCGGCCCGAGGGCCTGCCGCTGGGCCTTCACCGCCTCTGCCGCCGGCGCCAGCCACCACAGCCAGGGATTGAGGTCGGAGAACGCCCAGCGCTGCCAGCGCAGCGGATGAAACTCGCGCGAGAGCTTGGCGCCGTACTCGTTGGCCAGTGCCTGCACCAGCGGGCGCCCGAAGAGCTCGTAGGCACGCTGATTGAACTCCGAGACCGCTTTCACGGCTTCGAAGGGTCTCTCGTCGGCGCGTTTGAAGCGATTCAGGCGCGCTTTGATGTCCTCCAGACGCAGCTCGACGAAGCTCACCTCGTATGCCGGTTTGCCACTGCGATCCTTCTGCTCCGCGATCTGCATCCCGTACAGGCCGGGCGGCAGCGCCTCGATCGACTTCAGCACCGACGCGATCTGCGTTCCCTCCTTCTTCGCGACCTTGCCGGAGACGAAGATGCCGAGGTGGCCGACGTCCTCGTGCATCAGGCCGACGATCACCTGCCCGCGGGCCTTGATCTCCTCGGTGCTTCCATACACGTCGGCGACCCAGTTGAAGGCCTGCTGCGGCGGCGTGATGTTGTCGCCCATCGAGGCGAACATGACGATCGGGACCTTGATCTCGCGCAGGTCGAACACCCCGCGCGTGCCGGCCTTCGCTGTGCCCGACCACAGCTTGTTGCCGACGAAGAGATTGCGCGTGATCCACTCGATCTCTTCGCGATTGAGGAGGTAGTAGCCACCCCACCAGCGCTCGAACTCGAGAAAGCGCTCCGTCTCGGTGTCGATATTGGCGAACACCTGGTAGTACTTGTTCCAGAAGGTGTTGGCCGGATTCAGGTTCTCGAAGTTCTGCACCAGCCAGGCGCCGTCGAACTTGCCCGCGCCAAGATCGGAGGAGAGCGAGGCGAGCCAGGTGCCGCCAAGCAGCCCGCCTGCATAGCGCATCGGATTGTCGCCTTCGCCCTCGCTCCAGGCGCCGCCCCAATAGGACATCGGCGCACCGACGATCACGATCGGACCGGTGTCGTCGGGATTGGCAGCGGCCAGCATCATCGCTGCCCAGCCGGCCTGACAGTTGCCTACGATTCCCGGCTTCGGCGCATCCGGATGCAGCTCGCGCACGCGGTGCACGAACTCGCGCTCGGCGTCGCACACGTCCAGCAGTGTTTGTCCCGGTTCGGGATTCGGGAAGAAGATGACGAAGTACACGGGATGCCCTGCGTGCAATGCGACCCCGACTTGGGAATCGTCCTTGAAGCCGCCGATGCCCGGACCGTGACCTCCGCGCGGGTCGATGATCACGAAGGGCCGGCGTTTGGGGTCCACGGTCACGCCCTTGGGCGGAACGATGCGCAGCAGCGCGTAGTTGACCGGACGCTTGAACGAGCGCCCGTCCATCACGATCTCGTAGTCGAAGCGGAGCACCGGCGGCAATCCTTGCCGCTCGTGCTCGAGGAAGTTGTTGCCGCGCTGGCGCAGCGTGTCCCAGAACAGGATGGAGCGCTGCGCGAAGTCGACGCCGTATCGCGCGCCGCCAGCCCAGAGCTCCGACAGCGACGTCGGATTCGTCGTCAACTCGGCGACCTGCTCACGAGCCTGTTGCGCCCGCTCGTTGAAGCGCCTGAGCGCCAGCCTGGTGCGGGTCTCCAGCATCTGCGCGACCTTTGCGGACACGTCGTGGCTCTCGGAAAGCTGTCTAGTCAAATTGGTCATGGTGTCTTTCTCTCTTGATCGCTACCCATCGAATTGCGCTAGCAGGATGGACTGTCATTCGTCAATTCACTGCGCGTTGCTGGCCGATGTCCAGGTCCTCGAGGCGACCGGCGAGCGCATCGGGCTTCCTATCGCCTCGCACTTTGAGCACGTACAGATGCCGGCGCGGATACTTGCATTGAGCGTTGAGACTCACGTAAGCGGCTGCCAACTAAGCTGCGGTTTGCAGGGATCTCATGCACACAGCTTAGGGCCTCGCGCCTGCAGAGTCGTCAGCGAAACGTCTGCATTCGATGGTAATTCTGCCTAGATCCCTTTGCACGACGGCTCCCGCTGGGCTCGAGGGGTCAGGCCCTTGCAGGTTGGATTCTGCACAGCTTCCTTCAGGCTCTGCTGGCGGTGTGCGTCACTGCCATCGCGAGCTGGCCACTCTACATGCATTTCGCGGCGCTTCTGCCGCTTGAGCAGAGAGCGTGAACCCCGATGCGTGGCGCGAAGCGACACTTGCCCCGTAACACGGCACACGTTCCGCGCGGCGTTCCTTGTCGAGCGGTGCGTTCGCTAGGGCGACCGCAGTTGTATCGGTTGCTTCCCGACGGAGCTGAGCGACAAGCAACGATTCACGCGCGCCGCAGGTTTGCATGCGTGCCAGTCACTGCGTCGGCACCTGCCAGAAAGGCCCGGCGATGTGTTCGAGGGGCCGGCCTGGCTCGTTAGGCCGCAGACCGTATCGCAGCATCGCAATGAAGTCGGCGCTCACCTGCGGATTGGAAATGAAGTACCTGTGGCCGAAGAAGTCTGTTGTTCCGCGGACCTGGATGATGTCGACCGCGCGCAACAAGGCGATCGCTTCGATCTGGTCAGCGCTGAACGCCGTCGTGACGATCCGACCGAGCCGGGCAATGCTGCCGGACAGCCAGCTCGCCGTCGCGAGCGCCTTGTCGTCGGGCGAAACGTAGAAGGTGACCCTGAGGCCAGGTGAAGGGGGAATGACGGCGCCCGGGTCCGCTTTCCCGCCGAACGGCAAGTCAGGGTCGGAGAAGACTTTGAAGATCTTGGTCAGCGCGACGTCGCCATCAAGGTCGGGGGCGATGAGGACAACATTGCCGATGTGAAACTCGCGATCTAGTGAGCTCTGGAGTGCATAGGCTTCGACGCTGAGCTCGGACAGCGCCGATGCGAGCAGTGTCCGTGCCGCGGCTATGCGCGATGAGGTGGATACGCTCCACGCCCGGCGTTTGGCCGACGATCCGGATCACCTTCAACAGGTCCTCGACCGCGTATTCGGCCGACTCCCGGTCGAAGTCGTAGCCGAACAGTGTGCCGCGCCATCCGCCGGCCGGCCATGTGAAGATGCCGCATACGAAGTCCCGTCCCAGGAAGTGGCACAGTCTCGCCCATCGTCAGCGCGGCACTCTCGAAGCTGACTGTGGTAGCCGTGCACGAACAGCACGACTTCCTTGCGGCGCGCGATAGCGAGCCGCCTCGCAATCTCGGCTTGCAGCTGCTGCTTCGCCTTTTCGTACGCCTCGACGACGGCGGGTACACGTCTTATGCCATCCGGAGCGACAGCGACTTCATACGGTATGGCCGGAAAGCGACCGAGCTCCGTGGTCGGCCCGAGCTTGAGCTGCAGTGGATTGACGCGTTGCGCCGCGGTGCTTTCCTTGACCAGCACGTCCCAGGAGACGTCTTCGCCGAACTCGATCATCGTCGATCCGAACGCCATCGAACGCGATCGGGCTCGCGGTATACGGCAAGTCATCGGCTTGCTCTGCCGGTGCGCGATCGGTGATGAACAGCAGATCGAGAGGCGGCCGGCGACTGTCGATCGACAGACTCGGTGAAAAGCGGCCTCGCATTCTCCCCTGTGTAGAGCACCGGGGTCGGCATCAGCGTCGTCGCGCAACCCGTCAGGACGAATGCGATGGCGGCGATGACGATGGCTGATCGCGCTCTGGGCGAGGACGTCCTTGCCATGCATCTCGGAGCAAGCTTAGACATGGCCGCGAACCAGATCGATCGAGCTTCGGCTCTCCGCCTCATACTGCGCGCTAGCCCGAGGCTTCGACCGTGCAGCCCAGCAAGTCGCCCGCGCTTCAGGAATGCCGAGTCGCGGCCGAGGATCAGCCGCACGAGATCCTCGAGAACGGGCTCCTCGATCGCGGTGCTCGGGAACTCCAGCGTGACGCGCTCGAGGCGATCGACGTTGACGAGGGCCACGGTCACGATCCCCGTCCGATAGTCGACACGAAACGAGACCCGCGCCGGGATCACGGGCGGGACCGAAAAGATGCATTTGCGCAGCGTCCCGTCGGAATCTTCTATGCGGCGGCTGGTGTATTGCAGCCCGAACGCATCGAGGGTCTTCTCGGCAAACGAGACCCACCCGGGGACCACCTCTATCGACAGAGGCTTGGCTGCGGAAACCTCGTAGTAGACGTCGATCGCTTCGAGCACCGGGAAACCGACGATGCGGCGCTCGTGCTGACCGACCGAACCGTGGGCGAACCGCGGCGAATCGAAGACGTAGCCATAGCCGAGATCGAACCGGTGTTCGATCGGGGGCTTCAGGCCGTTGAGATAGGTGATCGCCTTTTCCAGCCAGCGAAACGCCTCGCGCAGCCGTGCATCGATCGCCTGGAAGCTCTCGACGTCGCCGTGGTCGTCGGTCGATTCCGGCAGCGCCTCGTATCGAACGCGCAACTCGTCGAGCAGCGAACCAGGCTTGTTCATCTCGCTCTCTCAAGCGTCGTTACTTCATGCCGCGTCGGCGGCCATGGACGCCGGCGGATTCGGCGCCGCCCGCCCGACTTTGAACCGCGCGGCGCAGAGGCCAGGCAGGAAGAGATTCGTCAGCATGGTCGCGACCGCGAGTCCGCTCATCATCCGACCCGTCATTGCAGGTTCGCGACGATGCGGCCGTCGATCTTGCCATCCTCCATGCGCGCGAAGATGTCGTTGATGTTCTCCAGATTGTCCCAGGAGAAGTGGGCGGAGACGGCTCCGCTGCCGGCGAAGTCCAGCGCCTCTTCCAGATCCTGACGTGTTCCGACGATGGAGCCGCGCACGGTGATGCGCTTAAGAACCATGTTGAAGATCGGCAGCGACATCTTGCCGGGCGGCAGACCGACCAGCGCCATCGTGCCGCGCGACCGCAGCATGTCGAAGGCCTGTTCGAATGCCTTCGGTGACACGGCCGTGACGAGCGCACCGTGGGCGCCACCGGTCAGTTTTTGCATCTCGGCCGCGACGTCCGCGGCCTGCGCGTTGAGAACGATCTCGGCACCGAGTGACTTGGCGAGCTCGAGCTTCTCGGGATGCACATCGACGGCGGCGACGTGCATGCCCATCGCCTTGGCGTATTGGACCGCCATGTGGCCGAGGCCGCCGATCCCCGAGATCACCACCCATTCGCCTGGCCTCACCTCCGTCTCCCTGAGACCCTTGTAGACGGTCACTCCGGCGCACAGGATCGGAGCCGCCGGACCCCATTCAAGATTGCTCGGCAGGCGACCAACATAGGTTGGATCGGCTAGCGCATATTCCGCGAAGCTGCCGTTCACGGAGTAGCCGGTGTTCAACTGGGAGTTGCACAACGTCTCCCACCCGGTCCGGCAGTATGAGCAGTGCCCGCAGGCCGTATGCAGCCACGGAATTCCGACCCGATCGCCCTCCTTGACGCCGCGGACGGCACGGCCGATCGCGACCACCGTTCCCACGCCTTCGTGGCCGGGGATGAAGGGTGGTTTTGGCTTGACGGGCCAATCGCCCTTCGCGGCGTGGAGGTCCGTGTGGCAGATCCCGGTCGCCGCGATGCGAACGAGGATTTGGTTCTCGTTCGGCTGCGGAACAGGTACCTCCTCGAGTGCGAGCGGCTTTCCGAGTTCGCGGACGACGGCCGCTTTCATAGTGTTGCCCATCGATTCTCTCCTCTTGTGACGAGCGCCGATCTCAACACGTTGCACAACAGGCGCATCGTCGTTCCAAATAGCATTTCGCCTCATTTCGTTCGTGTTTCATTCGGCTGCGGCGGGCGCCGGAGCAGGCGGCGGTACTGCCTCGGCCGGTGCACTTCCCGCAGCGGCGCGTTTCACCCTGAACCATGCCGTGTAAAGGGCGGGTACGAAGAAGATCGTGAGCAGGGTCGCGACGGTGAGACCACCCATGATCGCGATCGCCATCGGGCCCCAGAACACGCTCCGCGCCAACGGAATCATCGCGAGCACGGTGGCCGCCGCGGTCAGCGCCACCGGACGGGTCCGGTGGACTGCCGCGTCGACGACGGCGTTCCATGGATCGACGCCCTGAGCCATCTCGCTTTGAATCTGGTCCACCAGGATCACCGCGTTGCGCATGATCATTCCGCACAAGGCGGTGATGCCGAGGATCGCGACGAAGCCGAGCGGCGCCTGGAATATCAGCAGTGCGGCCACGACGCCGACGAGTCCGAGCGGCGCCGTCAGGAACACCATCGTCATGCGCGAGAAGTTCTGGAGCTGCAGCATCAGGATCGTCAGGATCGTGACCAGCATCACCGGGAAAACCGCCATCAGCGCGCGGTTGGCCTTGTCGCTTTCCTCCACTGCGCCGCCGACGTCGATGCGGTAGCCGAAAGGCAGCTTCGCTTCGATGTCCTTCAGCAGCGGGCGGATCTCCTGGGTCACCGATACTCCCTGCTCGCCGTCCTTGACGTCGGCGCGAACGGTAATCGCCATGTCGCGGTTGCGGCGCCAAAGCACCGGCTCTTCGAGCTCGTCGCGGACGCGCGCGACCTGCGACAGTGGCACGACCGTTCCCTCGCGTGTGTAGAGGTTGATGTCCTTCAGCGTGTCGAGGTTGAGACGCTCGGAAGGTACGGCCCGGGCGACGATGTCGACCAGGTCTTCGTGCTCGCGCAGCTGCGACAGCGTCGCGCCATTCAAGAACGTCTGGGTCACGAACGCCACATCGACCGGCGCCAGGCCGAGCGCACGCGCCTTGTCCTGGTCGAGGTCGACTCTGAGGGTACGAACAGGGTCGTTCCAGTCGAGCTGGACGTCGCGCACTTTCGGGCTCGACGCCACAACCGCTTCGACGTCACGGGCGATTTCGCGCACCTTCTGCGTGTCCGGGCCGACGACACGGAACTGGACCGGGAAGCCGACCGGCGGACCGAGCTCGAGGCGCGTGACGCGAACCCACACCTGCGGGAATTCCTCGTTGGCGCTCGCCATCAGGCGCGAGCGCACCCGTTCGCGCGCTTCCAGGCCCTTCGTCATGACGATGAAGACGGCGTAGCCCGGGTTCGGCAGCTCCGGATTGAGCGAGAGATAGAAGCGCGGCTGGCCTGCGCCCGTGTACGCCGTGTAAAACCTGACGTCGTCGTCCTTCGCGAGCACAGCCTCCATCTTCTTGACCTGCTCGGCTGTTGCGGCGAACGACGAGCCTTCCTTCAGTCGCAACTCGACCACCAGCTCGGGCCGGTCGCTGTTCGGGAAGAATTGCTGCGGCACCAGCCTGCTTCCGATGATCGCGACCCCGAGGGCGGCGACGGTCGCGCCGATGACCCACCAACGCCGCTCGAGGGCGAGATCGATCCAACCGCGCAGCTTGCGGTAGAACGGCGTGTCGTACGGGTCGCCGCCGTCGTGCGCCTTGCCGAAATCCTTCGGCAGCAGGTTGACCGCGAGGTAGGGCGTGATGATCCCCGACACGACCCACGAGAACAGCACGGCGGTGCCAACGATCCAGAAGATGCCGCCCGCGTACTCGCCGGTGGTCGATTTCGAAAAGCCGATGGGCATAAAGGCGGCGGTGGTGATGAGCGCGCCGGTGAGCCGCGGCATTGCGGTCGCGGCGTAGGAATAGGCGGCCGCTTTGAGGCGGTCCCAGCCTTCTTCCATCTTCACGACCATCATCTCGACCGCGATGATGCCGTCGTCCACCAGCAGACCGAGCGCGATGATCAGTGAGCCCAACGAGACGCGCTCGAGGTTCCAGCCCATCGCAAACATCACCAGCGCGACGACGCAGAGCACGATCGGGACCGACAGCCCGACGACGATGCCCGTGCGCCAGCCGAGGCTCAACAGGCAGACCACGAGCACGATGGCGAGCGCTTCCAGCAGCGAGCGTTCGAATTCCCAGATGGATTCGCTGACGACAGTCGGCTGATCGGCGACGCGCTCGAGCTCGACGCCGTAAGGCAGCTCGGCCTGGACGTTGGCGACGGCTTTCTCGAGTGACTTGCCGAGCTCGACGATGTTGCCGTCGTCGGTCATCACGATGCCGAGCATCAAAACCTGCTGGCCGTTGTGCCGCACCGTGTACAGCGGCGGATCCTCGTACCCGCGCGTGATCGTCGTGAAGTCGCCGAGCTTGATCACCCGGCCTCCGACGGAAATCGGCACGTTGCGGATATCGTCGAGGCTGTTGAACTGCCCGCTTACGCGGACCAGCACCCGGTCGCCGTTCGTGTCGACCGAACCGCTTGCCAGCAAGCTGTTCTGGTTGCGGAGGCTCTCGGCGATCGCGAGCGGCGTGATCCCCAGCGCGGCCAGGCGCTCGTTCGAGAACTCGACGTAGACCTTCTTGTCCTGCTTGCCATAGATGTCGACCTTCTTGACCATCGGCACCTTGAGCAGCCGCCGCTTGATGTCTTCGGCCACATCGGACAGCTCCCACTGGCTGACCCCATCGCCCTTGACGGCGTAGAGCAACCCGGTAACGTCGCCGTATTCGTCGTTGAAGATCGGACCAATGACGCCTTCCGGCAGCTCGAGCTTGATGTCGTTGAATTTCTTGCGTGCCTGGTACCACGCCTCGCGCTGGTCCGCATGGGAGGTGCCGCCCCTCACCGTGATCGTCATGCCGCCGTAGCCCTGGCGCGCATAGGTCACGACCTTCTCGAAGTGGTCGAGCTGCTCGAACTTCTTCTCCATGCGGTTCAGCACCTCGTCCTGGATCTGTTGCGCCGTGGCGCCGGGCCAGATCACGAGCGCCGTCATCGACGGCACGGAGAAGTTCGGGTCTTCGAGCTGGCCGAGCCTGGTGAAGCTGAGCGCGCCGCCGATGACGATCGCGAGGATCAGGAACAGCACGATGGCGCGGTGGTTCAGCGCCCATTCGGTGAGGTTGAACGATTTCATCACTTGGCCGGCGTGACGACGGCTGCGCTCGGTTTCGAACCGGGCACGGCGACATGAAGTCCCGGCGCCATCTTTTGCACGCCGGCGGTGACGACGAGCTCGCCGGCCGCGCGGTCCGGACACGAGCACCTGGTCGTTGCGATATCCGTGCACCGCGACGTTGATCAGGTCGACGATTCCCGCCGGTTCGGATCCCGCGCGACGAACGACCCAGACCGCGGGCTGGCCCTTGTTCTGCGTGATCGCCGACGCAGGGATGACCGCTGCCGGCGTTTCGCCGACCGGTCGCTCGACTACGAGCGTGGCGCTCGCGCCGAGCGGGAGCGGGCGGGGCGTCGCGGGCTTCAGGCGTGCGCGAAAGGTCCGCGTTGTCGAAGCCGCTTGCGGCGAGAGTTCCCGCAAGACGACGTCGAATGGCTGGTCGGGCGCGCTCGTCAGCGTGGCCTTGTACCGCGACGCCTTAAATGCCGATAACCGATCCTCCGGCACGTTGACCACGATTTCCGGCTCGCCGTCCTTCGCGATCGAGACGATCGGCTGCCCTTCGGCCACGACCTGGCCGACCTCGAACTTAACGCTCGTGACAACGCCGTCCTGCGATGCGCGCAGCGTCGTATACTCGAGGCGATTTCGCGTGAGCTCGAGCTTTCGCGCCTCGGCTTCCGCCGTGGCGCGCGTCGTCTGTGCGTTGCTCTGCGCTTTCTCGTCGTCGGAAGGACTGACCGAGCCGTCGATCTTCAGCGCATCGAGCCGTTGGCGATCCGATTGCGCCTGCCGCGCCTGCGCTTCCGCGGCCGCCAGCTGTTGTTGCGTTGCCTCCACCGCGAGCTTGTAATCGGTGTCGTCGAGCACCGCGATGACGTCGCCTTGCCGCACCTTCTGTCCGACATCGACCTTGCGGCTCACCACCTTGCCGCCGACGCGGAAGGCCTGGTCGACCTCGTAGCGTGCCTGCACGGAGCCGAAGTAGCGGTCCGTCTCTTGGGTCTTGTCGTAGCGGATTTCCGCGGTGCGAACGGCCCGCAACGGCTCGGGGGGCGGCTGGTGCGAGCAGCCGCTCAGGATCACGGCGATCGATATGGCGACAAGCGTCACGGAGAGAGAGCTTTTCACGACGGTTCCTCGTATCGGTCTACGGATTCAAGATTTCGGTGAGGGCGCCGCGCCGGATGATGGTTCGGCGACGGGCTCGAACACCTCCCAGCCGCCGCCGAGCGCCTTGTACAGTTGCACGCTGTCGAGCAGCAGTTGCGTTTGCGCCTCATTTGCGGAGACCCGCACGACCAGCCGGACCCGCTGAGCGTCGAGCAACGGCAAGAAATCGGTCTGCCCGCGGTCGTAGAGCGATTGTGCGTGGCTAAGCGCCGCGTCGGCCGAGGCCGCCGCGCTCTGCATCAGTTGTGCCCGGTGCCGCTCGCCGTCGAGCGCGACGAGCGCGTTCTCGACATCTTCGAGCGCGCGCACGATGGCGTCCTCGTAATGCAGGACCGCTTCCTTCTGGCCGCTTTCGGCGATGTCGTTGATGGCCTGCGTGCGTCCCGCGTTGAACATCGGCATCGCGATCAGCGCGGCGACATTGCTGAAGCGCGCAGCGCCAAAGGCGATGCCATTCACTTCGATGCCCTGCCGCCGAACATGGCGCCGAGAATGAGTCGCGGGAACCATTCGGCCATCGCCTGCTGCCGCCGCGCATTCGCGGCGTCGAGCTGCGCCTGCGCGGCGAGGAGGTCGGGCCTGCGCTGCAGCAGCGTGGCCGGTTGTCCGGCGTGCGCGGGCGGAACGGCGATGTCGTTGCGTGACACCGCGATGCTTGACGCATTGAACGCCTGGTCGCCGATCAGCACGGCGATACGATGCCGTGACACGGCGGCGAGGGTTTCGAGCGGCGGAATCGCGGCGCGCGCTCTCGAGGCGTCGGTCTGCGCGCGTTCGACGTCGAACGGCGTGGCGAGGCCGGCGCGTTGTCTTGCGGTGACGAGGCGCAGCGTTTCGTCCTGTGCGGCTGATATCGCCCGCACGCTGTCGAGCTGGCGCAGCGCGCCGACAAGCGTGAAGTAATTGGTTGCGACGTCGGTCATCACCAACAGGCGAACGCCATTCGCAGTGTCTTCGGCCGCCAGCGTGTCGGCGGCGGCGGCCGCGGCACCCGCGCGCAGGCGACCGGCGATGTCGATTTCCCAGGAGACGTCGACGCCACCCTGCCAGCTCTTAGTGTCCGCCGCTGACCAGACGATTTGCTTGACGTTGGAGTTGTAGCCGGTTTGGCTATCGAAGCCGGCGCCATAAACGCCAATGCTTGGGAACAGCCACGAGCGGCTGATCGTCTCGCCGGCTCGCGCTGCGCGCACGCGCTCGGCTGCGATTTTCACGTCGCGGTTTTCGCCCGCCGCGCGGCGGATGAGGTCCGACAGCGCCGGGTCACCGTAGCCATCCCACCAGGCGACCTCGGGTTCACTGTCGCTTGCCGGGGCGGCCGCGAACCGGCCGGGAACGTCGACCGATTGATGCATGACGGGTGTGGCACATCCGACCAGAGCGAACGCGAACAACGCAGCGAGTCGGGCGGCAATGTCGCGCGCGGAATTTCGAGCACCAGAGATGAGCTTGCGCGCTCTAACGCCGGGACGTTCCGTCGACTCGGCCAGTTCGCGCTGAACTGGCTCGCGCGAGTTGCGACGGTAACGCTGCAGCGTCATTGGCCAAGACCACTGAGTAAGGGGTGCACGTAGCGGCATCGGTGTACTGGCGTTGTCGGAACTCGATAGGGGCCAGCGTAGTGGAGGAGGCGCAGAGAGTCGTGAGCGAAGTATCGACATTCCGTGGGGATTTGGTGAGCGTTGGCTGGTGCAGCGAAGCCGCACGTCACTAGAGGTCGAGTACCTTCAGCCCGTGAGCCGGCTTGCCGCCAAATGCACTGGCTCGGACCGCAGCCCTCGACGCTGGCGAGCTTGCCGGACGACTCGCCTAGCTTCCGGGGCGTTTGGCGGAGATAGGGGTGATCGAGCGTAGTGGGGCGAGGAACGCTAGACGGACTCGTAAGCGCAGTACCATGCGTCGTCATCAGCGCCACGAGAACTCGCAAGCCGTGACTATATCCGCGTGCGCATCGATCTGAGCTCCACCCGGCAAGCCTCGCCGAACGATTTGAGCGGGTCGGCGCCTTGCGAGCGGGTGAGTGCGCGCATTTCCTCAAGCGTCAGGTTGCGCGAGAAGTATTGCTCCGCGATGCGCGTCAGCAAGTGTTCGGCCTCCGCGAGAACCGACTGGGAGGCGCAGAGCCGTATGCGGTTGATCAGCGCGTAGAGGGGCAACAATGTGTCGGGCTTGTCGAGCGTATGCGTGAACGCATCGACGAGGAGCTTCGCGCATTCCGCGACGAATTCGCCGTAGAGCGTCTCCCGCCTGCGCATCTCCTCCTGAATCAGCTCGCGCTTGCTTTGGGTCTTCTGAGTGACCCAGGCGGTGGCAACGGCGGCCGAGGCGCCCACAAGCGAACCGAGCACGCCTGCCATTGCACTGACGATCGCACTATCCATGCGTTCCCTGATTCACGCGGGCGGGGGCCACTTTCCCAGCAAGTCGGCGAAGCGCTTCCTCAGGGCCTCGACGACATGCGCCTCGATCCGCTGCGTTTCCAGCTGCCCGACAGAGTCGACCGCCTTTTCGCGGATTACGAAATAGAACATGAGCATGTTGTGCAGCTTTGCGAAAGCTATTGGGTTCGGTGTCCCGCACACTGACGCGTCTTTCTTGAGCACGCGCTCGATGATGCCGGGATCCAGGATTCGTACCTGACAAATCGCGCACAACCTGCCAATCTCGCGGTCGAGTTCGTCGATGTTCGTCGCCCACCAGGCGATCTGCTGATCATCTGGTCGCTCAGTCATGGATTCGCTCCCTCGCGTGAATCGTCATGATTGCCGACGATAAAGGGCATCGATCACTTGCATTCCGCATCGGACGGCCGCCCGTGGGGGGGCGGCTCGAGGTCGCTAGCAATGGACTCGAGCAGCTCGCGACCAGACGCGAATTCACATTGCCGACCGGTTACGAGGTTCTCGAGACGACCGGCGAGCGCATCGGGCTTTGCATCGCCGCGCACCTTGACCACGTATGCGCGTCGGCTCGGGTACTTGGAGTCAGTGTTGAAGGTCATGTCGGCTTTCGGTAACGATGGGCCCATTGAAGTCAACGGCATTAAGATTAGGCGCAACACGATGCCGGGTTGTCAGCGAAACGTCGCCGATTCGTCGACGTTGCGTGAGATACGGCAGCACGCCGCCGTATGCCACGAATGGGCGGTCAATGAGCGTCCGTGACGCGTCGTCGGCGACCGCGTTCGCGTGGAGGACCACCTGTCCTTCCCGAAAACCCGTAGTCCTTGCAGGGTCGTTCGCCCGATACGCCGGGCGCGAGTGCTACAAGGTTACCGATCGGATCGAAGCGCGCGTTCTGGCAATGGATGCACCGAACGCGCGGACGGTGCATCCGCCAGACCGGCGTAGGGTGGTCGCATTTCCCGAACTCGGCGGCACGCACTACCTGGGGGAAGCCGACAACTCTGTTTCCGGCGGTACCCCACGGATCTGCCGGGAAAAATCCGCCGCCTTGTCCGCTGCCCGGGCGCGCGCGTTAACGTGGGCGCGGCGCTGGAGTTCGGCGAACGGCAGGCTGCGATCGAGTCTCCCGATCTCGTACATATATTCTGGCACGTAGCCGCTCACCAGAATTTTCCAGGAAAAGGGTGGGTGACCCGGGTTGATGAGGGTATTCATCCAGATCTCCGTGGTGCAGTTCGTGGTAAGCGTGTTGTACCACTCCGGCTGGTCCTTGAGTGTGTTGATTTCCTTGATGTACTGGAGAAACACGCGGCGTGCGTCCTCGGCCGAGCCGTTCACCCGATAGACGTAGACATCTTCGGGCGGGTTTTGGCGATAGTTGGTACGTAAGCGGATCACGTCGCGCTCGTCGGCGACGACATAATAGAGTTCGTACTGTCGGAAAAATCCTTCCACGGTTGAATAACGCTGGTCGCGTGCCTTGCGTGTTTCGATTGAAATGGCGAGATGATCCCCACTCTGAAACTCGAAACTCACAAAAATGTGGGCAATGGCGGGCCCCGTCCAGTAGGACGCGATGACGTCCACCCCATCGAGTTTGCGCAAGTCGAAGGTCTTGTCGTAGTACGCGGGAGTGAAGTCGGTTTCGGTGCGGTAGTCGAAGTTGCGGATGTTGTGCACCGTAACCCGGTCGCCGTCGATGACTGCGTACGGCAGGACCGCGACCTCCGGCAGCCAGTCGCGGTCGTTGGACGGTACGAGGCTGCTCCACCAGGACAGCAGCCCCGCGAACAGCGCGAGGTAAGCCGCGAGCGCGCGCCAACGCCACCGCGGCAGCGCGAATCCTAGGAGCGCGATCAGGGAGACCACGGAAAACGTGGCGGCGAGCCCGGTGCGCAGCACAAAGCTCTTGTGGTCGAAGTAATAGAGGGCCAGCACTCCCCAACCCGCCATACCAAGGAGGATCAGCCCCAGGAACACCGTGGCAACAGGCTTAACGATACGTTTGACGAGTTTCACTGTAGCGCTTTACGCGCGCCACAGACCATCCGGCGGTGACGCTTGCGATAGAAATGCATATGAATTGTGGGCTCGCCTTAATGCCGAAGCGCTACGCGAAATCAGGGCCTATTGCCGCGGAGAACCCCTTGGTGCGCGGATCCGTCAAAACGGCCGATCGACCTCGACGAGTGGCCGCAGTGCATCACCGGCCTGGCGCCGTAGCGGATGAGCGCGCAATCAGATCGGGGCTTACATCCGGATTCGACGTGAAACAGCTGAACATGTCGGTCGTGCCGAAGACCGAGATCACATCAAAGGGCCACGTTTTGCGAACGCGCTCGATCTTATCCTCGCTTACATTGCCAGGCTGGACTCTCCCGGGTCGGAACGTGTCTCCAAACAAAACGGCGCCACGGTCAGCGCCTTGTCCTGAGGAGAAGTGTATACGTTAACGCGCATACCAGGTCTCGGGAGCTATCCGCGCGGATTTGGAGTTCAAAGGCGGGGCGCGGCCCAAGCCGGTGCGTATCGCATTCTTGGTCGAGGAGAGCAAACACGCGGGCCTCGCATTAGACGGCGTATTTGCGGATTTCTACGGTCGTTGGTACTTGGAATTAGTGTTGAAAGCCATCTCAGTTGTCGGTAGCGACGGGCCTGTTGAAGTCGACGTGATTGAGCTTAGGCGCAAGGCGATGCCGGGTTGTCAGCGAAACGTCGCCGATTCGTCGACGTTGTGTTGGAGGCACGACAGCACGCCGCCGTATGCCACGAATGCGGGCCAGTGAGTGTCCGTGATGCGGCGTCGGCGATCGCGTCCGTTCGGGAACGACCGCCTCCATCAAGTTTAGATAGCGCAGCTTCGCTGCCGGGGTAGCCGCAAAATCAGGTCATCGAATCGGCTGTGCGGCGTCGCACGTTGACACGCCTGCAGCGCGCAGCACGAGAAGGCATGGGTCTAGGCGGACTGCGTCTTGTCGAGCAGTGCTCGCGCTTTTCCGGCAGCGGGTGTATTGCGCGCTTCGGGAAGCTGGTCGACGAGCGTTGCAAGTGCGCGTCGGTCTTTGGCCGTTGCACTATGGTGGTCGCAAAGTTCAATCAGCGCCATCAATTCCAGCCACGGCGCCTCCTGCGCTCTGGCCTCCGCGACCGCGTGTCGAATCGCGGCGTCGGCGGCCGCGCGGTCGCCACGCGCGCGACCAATGGCAGCCTGCATCAAGAACAATTGCGGCAGATAAACGCGCTCCCCGAGCGTGTTTGCCACTTGCAGCGCGTCCTCGAGTTCGTGTTGCGCGCCATCCCAGTCGCCGGCAAGCACCAGGGCCTCCGTGGCATACCCCAGGACCTCACTTCCTCCCGCCAGCATCCCGACGCAGGCATTGTCTTCGTAGGCCTCTCGAATGCGGCGATAGCCGTCGCGCGGTCGGCCCATCCGGGCATCCGCCCAGCCGTGAAACCACCGGCACGCAGCTTGCCCTTGCGCAACCGCGGATTCGTCGACAAGTGCACGCATTTCGTCGGCCAGGGCCGCGACACGCTCCGCGTTGCCGAGTCGGACCTCGAACAGCGCATCGTACCAGAGTGCCGCCAGCCGCGTGTTCGGCCATCCTCGCAGACGAGCCCGTGTGTGCGCCCGCTCCAACTGCGCGCGCCCCTGCTCGACGAACCCGGAATGAAGAAGGTAGATGCCGAGCAGCCCCAGCAGCGTGACCTGCGGATCGGCCACGAAGATTTCGACCGGCGCCAGTTCGAGAGGCTCCGCGGCAGCGAGCCCGCGCTCGATCCATGTGCCAGCCGCGCGCGATCGGCCCTGAAGCTGATCCACGTATCCGTGCACGGTGCACGTGACGAGCACAAGCACTGGATCGTTCGTTGCAGATGAGAGCGCCTCGGCGCGTTCCGCCACCGCCAGCGCCTCGGCATAGTCCGCCCGCAGAGTAAGAACGAACCCAAACCCGTGCAGCAGCCGTGTGCGCATCGGATGTCCGGGGGTGTCGGCGAGAAGCGCGTACGCACGCTGGAACGCGCTCTTCGCTTCGGGACTGCTGATGCCATGCACGTGGGTGGCGGATATTCCACGAAGCGTCGCGAGCGCGATCTCCAGCGCGTCACGCTCGGAGCCTTCCGGCGTCTGGGCGAGAAGGGTCAACGCATGCTCGGTAAGGCTCATGCACTCGCGCGGGCTCAGGCGCGCGAGCGCCGCCTCGGCAGCCTCAACGTAGTAGCGCAACGCGGCCATCGGCTCGCGACCAAGCTCGAAGTGCATGGCGAGTTCCGCCGCGGCGACCGGTGCGCCTGGCGCACGTTCGCGTTCGAGCGTGGTGCCTACTTTGCGGTGGAGCTGCGACCGAGCCGACGGGTTCGTGCGCTCGTAGAGCACCTGGCGAAAGAGCGCGTGCCTGAACGAATACGGCAACGCTAGGGCATTGGTACCTCGCTCGGCACCTGGGGCGACCAGCCATAACTGCTCGCGCGCGAGATCGTCGCACGTCTGGCCGACCCATACCGCGTCCCGCTCGAGTACTCCCGAGATCGTATTGATGGGGAACTCGATGCCGCAAACTGCGGCGGCCGAGAGCACCAAGCGCTGATCGCTTGTGAGCTTTGCGATGTAATGATCGATGATGGTCGCGAGATTCTCCGGAACCGCCATTTTCGCGAGCTGTGACCCGGCTGTAGCGTCGTCACCGGCTTGCGCGGCGCGCGTGATCACATCTGTCATCACAGAGGCGACGAACAGCGGTACGCCGTCGGTGCGCTCGTGCAACGCGCGCACGAACGCTTCGTCGGTGGCGATCGCTGGCGATCGTTCCGCCACGTAGTCGGCGACCTCGCTTTCGGAGAATGGATCGAGCACGATCTCCTCGCACAAGTCATGCAGGCGCAGCTCGTGCCGTAACGGGTTGAGCGGATGGTCGAGCGCCACGACCTCAGCGAGACGAAAGCTTGCAAGCCACATGAGCCGCGCGCTGCCACGCCGCCGCGCGATGTAGTCGATGAGCTGGATCGTCGCGCGGTCGCTCCAATGCAGGTCCTCGGTCACCAGCAACAGCGGGCGACGCTCGGTGTAGCGATCGAGGAACTGGGACATCTCGCGCAGCATGCGATCCGGGCTGACGCCGGCGAGCTCTCGTCGTAGCGCTTCTCGCTCCTCCGTCGTGCTGAGCCACGGCAGCTGCAGCAGCCAGGTCGGCGCCACGGCGCGCAGCAATGACGGCACCTCGCTGTCGCTGCGGCACAGCTCCTCCAGCGCTTCTAGAACAGGAAGATAGGGCTCGCCCATGCCGTAGTGCTCGACGCATTGGCCTCGCGCACACGCGACGTCGCCGAGGCTCGCAATGAACTGCTCGATGAGCGTCGTCTTGCCGATACCCGGCTCGCCGGCAATCCAAACAACCGCGCGCTTGCCGTTGCACGCGATGTCCCAGGCGCGGCGCAGCCGCGAGAGCGGTTCGGCGCGACCGATGAAGTAGGGCGCGCGTACGGTGGCGAGTCCCGAAGCATTTGGCTGGACGCCTGGCGCAGCGGGGATCGCATTGGGGGCGGCAATGAAGCGATACCCGCGCCGCGACACTGTTTCGATGAAACGCGGTTTGCGGGCGTCGTCATCGAGCGCGGTCCGGAGCTCGCTGATGGCGGTTCTCAACACCGAGTCCGTGACGAACTGGTGGCCCCAAACGTCATCGAGCAAAGCGTTCGTGGTGAGCAGGGACCCGGGTTGCCGCACGAGCGCGCACAGGACGGCGAATGGCGTCGGAGCGAGCGCGACAGCCGCTCCGTCGCGCAACAAGCGTGCATTCGCCTCGTCGAGCTCGAATCGGTCGAAGCGCACTCGTACCGGATTCGAACCGGCCGAGGATCGGGCGTGGTCGATGCGCTTAGCCATTTCGAGACGAACGCCTCCCTAGACCATCACACGAGGACAGTGGCATCAGTTTCCCCTTGTATTGCGGCCGCATGCCTTGTGCGGCAGCATGCCGGCGAAGCGATAGTTTAGGCACAGAATCGCCGGTAGCGTGCGTTCTGGCGCGCCGAAGCAATGTTAGGGACTTTTTAGGGACTCGCTGTAAGAGATGGTAAAAAACAGTAGAGGACTCGGGAGACAGTTAGCATTAAAAATATCATATAAACAATGGTTTAGGGAATTTTCGCCAGCCACGAACCTGGGTGGCGTCCATTTGATGCCAGCTTTCCCGGTTTGGCCGAGCGCCCGGAGATAGGGGCGCCATTAATACTGCGCCCTCCGGAATTGGCCGGGTTAAGGAAGTGGCGGGTTGTGGCGTCTCCTGGGGATCGACGCATAGCTGCGAATATAATGACCCATCCGCATTGCCGGGGAATACGAAACGAATCAGCCGGCGGTACGTCCTTAGCACATTCGGGTGATCTCCGCCCGAGACATGCTCCGAAAGGAGCGAGTGCCTTATGAGCAAGCGGTCTAAGACCGTGCCGAAATTCGCCGGTGAGGCTGAAGAACGCCTGTTCTGGGAAACGCACGATTCGACGGATTACCTGGACTGGAGCAAGGCCCAGAAAGTTTTCTTGCCCACTAAAGCCGACCACTAAGACAATCTCCTTGCGCCTGCCACAGCATCTGCTGGATTCGCTCAAGGCCGCGGCCAACGCGCGTGATGTTCCCTACCAATCACTCATCAAGGTGTGGCTGCAGGAAAAGCTTCGTAGCCAATGAACCACGGAACCGGTTATGGCCTCAATTTCAACTGTGTGCCGACTGACGGTTGTCGCCTAGGCGGACGTTTTGCGCTGGCACCGCTCAGCCGGTGGAAGCGGCGTCACCGGGGCGCCGCAGGGGATCATAAAATCACGCCACGCACCAGGAATGAACTTTAGGGGTATTTCCGGGGGTATGGCTACGCGCGGCTTGGCGCGGAAACTGTGGATGCTCTTCTGACCACGATAACATTCCAGCACGGTCCAAGGCAATCCAGGCTGATACGCTAAGTCTGGTGCTAGATTTTTTATTCCAGGTTAGTCCACGTTGGTGCATTTGCGGCCGCGCGCTGCGCTGGCGTTTGGTAGATCAAGGCTCCGCGCGGCTTGATGCGGAAACTGTGGACGCTCTTCGTAACATCGGTTTCTGATGACCCTCGAAGATCTCGCACTGTTGTCGCGACGTGGCCGGTTCCGCGTGGCCGCGGTGATCTTTGCTCTACTCGTCGCCGCCGTGTGGGCCGCTGCGCACTTCCTGGAACCCGCTCCACCGCGGCACATCGTGCTGGCCTCGGGACTCAAGGATGGTCTGCTCCATCAGTATGCGCAACGTTACATCGAAATCCTGGCTCGATCGGGAGTCACGATTGAGGAGCGCGTGACCAACGGACCGGGGGACAACTTGCGGCTGCTGCAAGATCCGCATTCCGGCGTCGACATCGGCTTTACACAGGGCGGTATTGCAAAATTTCCTGAGGCCAACGATGTCGTCATGCTCGCGAGCCTCTACTACGTGCCAATGTGGATCTTCTACTCCGGTGCCGACACGCTCTCGCATGTCAGCGAGTTGCGTTACCGCCGGATCGCGGTCGGAGTCATGGGCAGCGGCACTCGCTCATTCGCCGAACCGATTCTCGCCATCAACGACCTGACGGGCGGTAACGTGACGATGCTGCCCATGAGCAATAGCGCCGCATTGCATGCGCTGCAGGCGGGTGAAATCGGCGCGGCGATCTTTGTTGACGGGGCGAGGAATCAATCCGTCTGGAGCGCGCTTCACGACCCGAATTTGAAGCTGCTGAGTTACGGCCACGCCGAAGCCTATCATCGAACATTCCCGTACATCAGCAGGCTGACGTTGCCGCCCGGGATAATTGACATTGCACACAACATTCCGGCAAAGGAAGTCGCGCTGATCGGCACCAAGGAAATGCTTGCGGCCCGCGACGGTTTACATCCTGCGCTGATCGATCTGCTGGTCGACGCCGCGCGCGAGATTCACGGACAGCAAGGCTTCTTCGAGGAGGCTGGCGAGTTCCCGGGAACGACCCAGATCGATCTCCGCGTCTCGAGCGAAGCCGACCAGCACAAGCACTTCGGGTCGAGGTTCCTCTACCAATACTTGCCATTCTGGGTCGCGACCATAGCCGAGCGGGCCATCATCATCTTGCTCCCGCTGGCGGCTGTTCTCTTTCCGTTCTTTAACTACCTGCCACAGTTCCTGCGCTGGCGGGTCCGCTCGCGTATCTATCGCTGGTACGGTGAGTTGGCTCTGCTGGAGCGCGATGTCGCTACGCGCACCGGTGCGCTGCCCACGGAGAAATGGCTGGCCGACCTGGACCGTATCGAGCGTTCCGTCGCACAAATCCACACACCGGTCGGTTTCGCCAGTGAAGCTTATACACTGCGCGAGCACGTCGGCCTTGTTCGTCGCGCGGTAATGGTAAGGACCGGTTCGCCAGCGGTTATGCCAATGTAGGCAGGCCATAGGAATCGGTCAACTCTTGCCGTCGGTCGCGATGCGCGGCCGCGTGCCCGGCCATCCTAGTCACTGAATGGGGCGTGCTCGATGGCGTCACAGATATTGGCGGGCTTGAAGCCTGGTACGTTGCGCTCGCCAATATCCCGCATGAACGTCCGGGCAGCGCCTGCCGGGTGTTGCCTCACGACATCGGCACATGTCGCCACGAATTCTGATTTGAACCCAAGCCGCGGATACGTGTGAAGTACGGCATCTCGGTCGGCAGCCGTAACGTCTTCCAGTCCGGCGCCAACCACATCTGCACCTGCACCAGCGCCGACCAGCGCAATCTCGGCCTACTTGTATTGCGAAATCGCAATAGGATGCATTGCGATGCCATCCCAGACAATAGCCGCTTTGGCGGCTGACAGGCCTTGCTGCCGCAGGAAAGTTTCGGCCGCAATGGCTCCTTCGATTTCAAATGGTCGGTTACCCAGGAATCGCTTAGTCAGACCGAGATCGTGCAGCACGCATGCCAAATAAAGCAGCTCTTCGTCAAACTTCAACTTTGCGGCTCGCCCGATCAAAGCACCGAATAGATAGGTTCGCACCGCATGGTTGTAGAGGTATGGCGGCGACACGCTCAGTGCGAGTTCGTTCGCAGCCTTGGCGATCGTTGTATCGACTATGGGAATGCCGGCGACCTTGTGCGGCGCAGCATTGGCAGACGCGCGCGCATGAGCCATTCCTCCGTTGACTAGCAACGACTCGAAGGCTACTGCACCGAGCCCCAATGCAAGATTTCGTCTCTTCATTCGATTTCCTTTCAGGGACCCAGCTTGTCACTTATCCTCTGCCGCACCACGATAACATTCCGGCGCCGTCCAAGACAATCGAGTCGAGATAATCTAAGCCATTGTAAATATGCGCTTTTGTGACCCCCATTCGCTCCAAGCAAGGGCACGTAGTTGCGTTTGCTCCGGGGCGCGCCCCCCGAGATCGCGCCTGCCTGAGCAAGCAAAATGTTGATCGCACTCAAAACGGATAGGACCGTACTTGCTAGAGTCCGTGCATGAGCCAACCCAGACACTGGAGCCTCGGCGCAAGCTCGCTGTCGTGGGGATGCCGTTCCTGCTCGCCGGCGCTGCTGATCATCGCGGTCACGCTGTGGGTGTCGTGGCAGCTCGAGGGCGGCGCCGCTGCCGTCAATGAGGCGGGGCGCATGCGCATGCAGGCGGTTCGCCTGTCGCTGTCGATTGCCACGGCGGACGTGAAGGCGCTGCCGGCGTACGTCGGCGCAATTCGAGCGGAGCATCGAGCTCCTGCGCAACGGCGACCCCGAACGGCCGCTGTTCGTGCCCTGGGACGACGCCGTTCGCGAGGACTTCGCGGTGGTCGAGCGCGACTGGTCGCAGTATCGCGGGCAGTGGCTTCCGGCTCGATCCGATTCGATGGATGCGCTGCGCGCTGACACGGCTGCATTCACGCACGCACATCGATGCGCTCGTCGCCGCGATCGAACGCCACATGTCGCGCTGGACCGCGCTCCTGCACCTGCTGCAGATTGCGATGATGACGCTGGCCATCATCGGCACGGCAGTGCTCCTCTATGTCGGTTATCTGTTCGTGCTGGAGCCCGTGGGCCAGCTGAAGGAGGCGACCGAGCGCATCGAGCGCGGCGACTTCGGAGCGCGCGTGCAGCGGATCACCAGCGACGAATTCGGCACGCTGGCGAAGGGCTTCAACGGCATGGCCGAGCATCTGCAGTCGATGTACCGGAATCTGGAGCAGCGGGTGGCCGAGAAGACGTCCGAGCTGCAGGAAAAGCGCGAGCGCCTCGAGGCGCTCTACAGCGTGACCACGCTGGCGGCCAAGGCGACGACGCTCGACGAGCTCGCCACCGGCTTCACCGCGGCACATGCGCCGGGTCGCGCGTGCCGACGGCGTCGCGCTGCGCTGGTCCGACGAGTCCAACCGAGCGCTTCGTCCTGCTGGCCTCCGAAGGGCTGCCCGCAACGATGACCGAGGGCGAGCAATGCATCAAGGCCGGGGATGCTTCTGCGGATCGCCGACGGATGCCCGGCGTGCGCGTCATCCGTCCAGTCCAGGCAGCCGCGGCATGCCCATTGCAGCGCGGCCGGATTCGAGACGATCGTCTCGCTGCCGATCCGGCAGCACGAGCGCCTGATGGGCGAGGTCGATCTCTTCTTCCACAATCAGTTCAGCCTTTCGGCCGCGGAGCGGTCGCTGCTGGAGGCGCTGACCGCGCATCTGGCCGGCGCGATGGAGAACCTCCGTCTCAATGCGCTGGAGAAGGAGGCAGCCGTGTCGCAGGAGCGCACGTTCCTGGCGCGCGAGCTGCACGATTCGATCGCGCAGTCGCTCGCCTTCCTGAAGATCCAGGTGCACCTGCATGCGCGACGCGCTCGCCGAGGGCGACGACGCGGCAGGTGGACCTGGTGCTCGCCGAGATCGATACCGGCGTGCGCGAATGCTACGGCGACGTGCGCGAGCTGCTGATGCATTTCCGCACGCGGGCGAATGCCGAGGACATCGAGCCCGCGCTGCAGACGACGCTGCGCAAGTTCGAGCACCAGACCGGCCTCAGGACGACGATGCAGATGCAGGGCCAGGGCATGCCGCTCGCGCCGGTGCTGCAGGTCCAGGTGCTGCATATCGTGCAGGAAGCGTTGTCGAACGTGCGCAAGCACGCGCGCGCAACGCAGGTGTGGCTCGACGTGCAGCAGCAGCCGCAGTGGCGCTTCGAGGTGCGCGACGACGGCGCAGGGATTCGCCGCGGCGGAAGGCGGCGCCGGACGAGACGCACGTCGGGCTGCGCATCATGGCCGAGCGCGCGGAGCGCATCGGCGCCGCGCTCGACGTGCTGTCGACGCCTGGACGCGGCACGTCGGTCGTGCTGACGCTGCCGACCGCGCGCCGCGGACGCACCGGACGCACCGGTCGCCGCAGAAGCCGAAGTGCCGAGCTGAGCTTGCCCCGACGATGCCGACGCCCAGTCGCCGCCGCCCATCCGCATCCTCGTGGTCGACGACCACACGCTGTTCCGGCGCGGGCTGACCGCACTTCTGGCGCGCGACCCGCGCTTCGAGGTGGTCGGCGACGCCGCCGACGCCGGCGAGGCACTGCGGCGCGCGCAGGAGATCAAGCCGGACGTGATCCTGCTCGATAACCACCTGCCCGGCGTCAACGGCGTCGATGCGCTGCCCGCGCTGCTGCGAGGCCGCGCCCGGCGCGCGCGTGCTGATGCTGACGGTCAGCGAGGACGAGTCCGATCTCGCGACCGCGCTGCGCAACGGGGCCGTCGGCTACCTGCTGAAGACAATCGAGGGCGATGCGCTGGCGCTGGCGATCCTGCGCGCGATGCGCGGCGAGGCGGTCGTCGCGGACGAAATGACCGGCAAGCTCGTCGCCGCGTATCGCGACGCCGCGGCGGCCCCTGCGCCGGTGCCGGCCGCGCCGCCCGCGTCGCCGCTCGCGCAGCTCTCGCCGCGCGAGCAGGAGATCCTCCGCGGCATCGCGCGTGGCGAGAGCAACAAGGCCATAGCCCGCGAGCCTCGGCATCGCCGAGACCACGGTCAAGATCCACGTGCAGCATGTGCTGCGCAAGCTCGACGTCGCCTCGCGCGTTCAGGCGGCGGTTATCGCAACCGAGCACGGGCTGTATTGACCTAGGTCAAGCCCGCGGCATTCGTCCCCGCCGCTAGTTCTTCAGGACGATGCGGGCGCCCGCGCCGCATCGTTCTTCCGCAGGCCCGCGACGCCCCGACGGACGGATGCCGCCGGCGGGCCCGGCTCCGCATACTCGCTGTGCGATTCACAAAGAAGGGCGGGGTCATGAGCAAGATGGGCCAGGCGTTGTCGGTGCTGATCGTCAGCACGCTGGCGTTCACGGTGTGCTTCATGGTCTGGATGATGTTCGGCGTCATCGGCATCCCGATCAGGAAGACGCTCAATCTCAACGCCACCGAATTCGGCCTGCTGACCGCCACGCCGGTGCTGACCGGATCGCTGATCCGCGTCCCGCTCGGCATGTGGACCGACAAGTTCGGCGGGCGCATCGTGCTCTTCGTCCTGATGCTGCTGTGCGTGGTGCCGATCTGGCTGATCGGCTACGCGACCGCAGTTCTGGCAGTTCCTGGTGCTCGGCCTCTTCGTCGGGCTCGCCGGCGGCTCGTTCTCGGTCGGCACGCCGTACGTCGCGCGCTGGTTTCCGAAGAAGCGGCAGGGCTTCGCGATGGGCGTCTTCGGCGCGGGCAATTCCGGCGCGGCGGTCAACAAGTTCGTCGCGCCGGCGCTGGTCGTGGCGTTCGGCTGGACGATGGTGCCGCAGGTGTACGCGGCGATCATGCTCGGCACTGCGCTGCTGTTCTGGTTCTTCAGCTACTCCGACCCGGCCCATCTCGTCGATTCGAAGATCACCTGGCGCGAGCAGCTCGTCGCGCTGAAGGACCCGAAGGTCTGGAAGCTCTGCCAGTACTACTCGATCGTGTTCGGCGGCTACGTCGCGATGAGCCTGTGGATGGTGCAGTACTACGTCGGCGAATTCGGCCTCGATATCCGCGCCGCCGCGCTGCTGGCGGCGTGCTTCTCGCTTCCGGGCGGCGTGCTGCGCGCGGTCGGCGGCTGGATCTCCGACAAGTACGGCGCCCACAGCGTCACCTGGTGGGTGCTGTGGGTCAGCTGGATCTGCCTGTTCCTGCTCTCCTATCCGCAGACCGACATGACGATCACGACCGTCGACGGGCCGAGGACGTTCCACGTCGGCCTCAACGTGTGGATGTTCACCGACGCTGATGTTCGTCCTCGGCATCGCCTGGGCGTTCGGCAAGGCGTCGGTGTTCAAGTACATCTCCGACGACTACCCGGCCAACATCGGCGTCATCTCCGGCGTCGTCGGGCTGGCCGGCGGCATGGGCGGCTTCATCCTGCCCATCATGTTCGGCGCGCTGATGGACCTCACCGGCATCCGCTCGTCGGCATTCATGCTGATGTACGGCGTCGTCTGGGTCTCGCTGATCTGGATGTACTGGACCGAGGTGCGCGGCGCCGAGGTCATGGGCAGCAAGTCGAAGCAATTCCGCCTCAACGGTTGATCCGATCTCATCGAAACAAGGACACGCATGAACACAATCTCCAATGCCACCGCGGACGCCGTCGCGGTGACAGGCCGGAAGCCGCGGCGACATCGCCGACTGGCGCCCCGAGGACGACGAGTTCTGGGAGCGCACCGGCAAGCAGATCGCCTACCGCAACCTTGCGCTCTCGGTGCCGGCGCTGCTGTGCGGCTTCGCCGTCTGGGGCATGTGGGGAATCATCACGGTCCAGATGCTGAACCTGGGCTACCCGTTCACGCCAGGCGGAGCTCTTCACGCTGACGGCGATCGCCGGGATCGCCGGCGCGACGATGCGCATCCCGGCGTCGTTCCTGATCCGCGTGGCCGGCGGCCGCAACACGATCTTCCTGACCACCGCGATGCTGCTGGCGCCGGCGATCGGCACCGGCATCGTGCTGCAGCACAAGGACTGGCCGCTGTGGGCATTCCAGCTGATGGCGCTGTGGTCGGGCGTGGGCGGCGGCAACTTCGCGAGCTCGATGTCGAACATCAGCACGTTCTTCCCCAAGCGGCTGCAGGGCACGGCGCTCGGCATCAATGCCGGCATCGGCAACTTCGGCGTGACCAGCATGCAGATCGTCATTCCGCTGGTGATGACGGTGGGCATCTTCGGCGCGCTGGGCGGCGAGCCGATGACGCTGCTGAAGGACAGCGGCTGGATCTTCGGCAAGATCCCGGCAGGCACGCCGACCTGGATCCAGAACGCCGGCTTCGCCTGGGTGCTGTCGCTGGTGCCGCTGTCGATCCTGTGCTGGATCGGCATGAACAACCTCAAGACGGTCTCGCCGGACACCGGCAATCCGATCGTGGCATTCGCCAAGATCACCTGGCTCTACACGCTGGCGTTCATCCCGTCGATCCTCGGCCTGTACCTCTACCTGCCGAAGCCCACCGGGCTCGGCGTCATCAGCATGTGGGTCGCCATTCCGCTCGACGTGGTCGCCGCGCTGATCGTGATGCGGCTCGCCGCGTTCGGCCCGATGAAGGAGGGGGTCGCCAAGCAGTTCGCGATCTTCCGCAACAAGCACACGTGGTCGATGACGGCGCTCTACATCGTGACCTTCGGCTCGTTCATCGGTTTCTCGATGGCGCTGCCGCTGTCGATGAAGGTGATCTTCGGCGTGAGCCACGTCCGCGATGCGGCAGGCGTGCTGCAGCACACGGCGAACAACCCCAACGCGCCGCGCGGTCCTCGCCTACGCGTGGATCGGCCCGTTCGTCGGCGCGCTGATCCGCCCGGTCGGCGGCTGGATCGCCGACAAGGTCGGCGGCTCGATCGTCACGCAGGTGATCTCGGTGGTGATGGTGAGTCGCGTCCACGGCGGTGGGCTACGTGATGCTGCAGGCGTACCAGTCGCCGACGCCGGAGACATTACTTCCTGACCGTTCATGCTGCTGTTCGTGCTGCTGTTCGCGGCGAGCGGCATCGGCAACGGCTCGACGTTCCGCACCATCGGCGTGATCTTCGACCGCCAGCAGGCCGGCCCGGTGCTCGGCTGGACGTCGGCGGTGGCCGCGTACGGCGCGTTCGTCGCGCCGATCGTGATCGGCAACCAGATCAACGCCGGCACGCCGCAGGTCGCGATGTACGGCTTCGCGGTGTTCTACGCGCTGTGCCTGTCCTCAACTGGTGGTTCTACCTGCGCCGCAATGCGTACGTGAAGAACCCATGACTCTCGCCGCCAGCCTGCGACACCAACTCCGCGGAGTCCCTCAATGAGCCATTTTCTCGATCGCCTCAACTATTTCTCCAATCCGAAGGAGCCGTTCGCCGGCGACCACGGGGTTGCGACCGGGGAGGACCGCACCTGGGAGGACGCCTACCGCAACCGCTGGGCACACGACAAGATCGTGCGCTCCACGCACGGCGTGAACTGCACGGGTTCCTGCTCGTGGAAGATCTACGTGAAGGGCGGCATCGTCACGTGGGAGACGCAGCAGACCGACTACCCGCGCACGCGCTTCGACATGCCCAACCACGAGCCGCGCGGCTGCGCCCGCGGCGCGTCGTACAGCTGGTACCTGTACAGCGCCAACCGCGTGAAATACCCGATGGTGCGCGGCCGCCTGCTCAAGCACTGGCGCGCGGCGCGCACTCGCGCACGACCCGGTGGACGCGTGGGCGTCGATCGTCGAGTCGGAGGAAAAGCGCCGCGACTATCAGAAGGTGCGGGGCCTCGGCGGCTTCGTGCGCTCGAGCTGGGACGAGGTCAACGAGATCGTGGCAGCGGCCAACGTCTACACGATCAAGAAGTATGGGCCGGACCGCATCATCGGCTTTTCGCCGATCCCGGCGATGTCGATGGTGAGCTACGCCGCCGGCAGCCGGTACCTGAGCCTCATCGGCGGCGTGTGCATGAGCTTCTACGACTGGTACTGCGACCTGCCGCCGTCCAGTCCGCAGATCTGGGGCGAGCAGACCGACGTGCCCGAATCGGCCGACTGGTACAACTCGAACTACATCATCGCGTGGGGCAGCAACGTGCCCCAGACGCGCACGCCCGACGCGCACTTCTTTACCGAGGTCCGCTACAAGGGAACGAAGACGGTCGCGGTGACGCCGGACTACTCCGAGGTCGCCAAGCTCGCCGACATCTGGATGCACCCGAAGCAGGGCACGGACGCCGCGGTGGCGATGGCGATGGGCCATGTGATCCTGAAGGAGTTCTACTTCCCGGACGAAGGCGGGGAGCGCAGCGCGTACTTCGACGATTACGTGCGCCGCTACACCGACATGCCGATGCTGGTCATGCTCAAGGAACACACGCTGCGGTCGGGTCGAGAAGATCATGGTTCCGGACCGTTACGTCCGCGCGTCGGACTTCAACGGCAAGCTCGGCCAGGCCAACAATCCCGAGTGGAAGACGGTGGCCTTCGACGAGTCGGGCAAGGTCGTGCTGCCCAACGGCGCCATCGGCTTTCGCTGGGGACCGGACGGCCGCGCCGATCAGGGAGAGTGGAACCTCGAGGCGAAGGAAGCCCGCCACGGCCAGGACGTGAAGCTCAGGCTTTCGGTGCTTGAAGGCGACGGCCGCGAGCAAGGAAACCGCGAAGGTCGGCTTCCCGTACTTCGGCGGCATCGCGAGCGAGCATTTCCCGAACAGCGCGCGCTCAAGGCGACAGCGCCGATATTCTCGTGCGCACGGTGCCCGTGCAGCGCATTTCGCTCGGCAAGGAAGGCGACAAGCGCGAGGCGCTGGTCGCCACGGTGTTCGACCTGCAGGTCGCGAACTACGGCATCGCGCGCGGGTTGCCGGGCGAGCTCGCCGCGAAGAGCTTCGACGACGACACGCCGTATACGCCGGCGTGGCAGGAGCGCATCACCGGCACGCCGCGCGCCCAGGTGATCACGGTCGCGCGCCAGTTCGCCGACAACGCGCACAAGACGCAGGGCCGGTCGATGGTGATCATCGGCGCCGCGATGAACCACTGGTACCACTGCGACATGAACTACCGCGGCATCATCAACATGCTGATGCTGTGCGGCTGCATTGGCAAGAGCGGAGGCGGCTGGGCGCACTACGTCGGGCAGGAGAAGCTGCGTCCGCAGACCGGCTGGACCGCGCTCGCCTTCGCGCTCGACTGGATCCGCCCGCCGCGGCAGCAGAACAGCACGAGCTTCTTCTACGCGCACACCGACCAGTGGCGCTACGAGAAGCTCAAGATGGACGAGGTGATCTCGCCGCTTGCCGATCGCAAGCGCTACGGCGGCAGCATGATCGACTACAACGTGCGCGCCGAGCGGATGGGCTGGCTGCCGTCCGCGCCGCAGCTCAGGACGAACCCGCTGCAGGTCGTGCGCGACGCCCAGGCGGCGGGCGTCGACCCGAAGGAGTACACGGTCAGGGGCCTGAAGGACGGGACGCTGGCGATGAGCTGCGAGGATCCCGACCATCCGAGCAACTGGCCACGCAACCTGTTCGTGTGGCGGTCGAACCTGCTGGGCTCGAGCGGCAAGGGACACGAGTACTTCCTCAAGCACCTGCTCGGCACGAGCAACGGCGTCCAGGGCAAGGATCTGGGTCCGCAGGACGCGAAGCCGGAGGAAGTGGTCTGGCACGACAAGGCGCCCGAAGGCAAGCTCGACCTGCTGGTGACGCTCGACTTCCGGATGAGCACGACGTGCCTGTACTCGGACATCGTGCTTCCGACGGCGACGTGGTACGAGAAGAACGACCTCAACACCAGCGACATGCACCCGTTCATCCACCCGCTGTCGACCGCGGTGGACCCGGCGTGGCAGTCGCGCAGCGACTGGGAGATCTACAAGGGCTTCGCGAAGAAGTTCAGCGAGGTGTGCGTCGGTCACCTCGGCGTCGAGCGCGAGATCGTGCTGACGCCGCTGATGCACGACAGCCCGGCCGAGCTCGCGCAGCCGCTCGACGTCAAGGAGTGGAAGCGCGGCGAGATCGACCTCATTCCGGGCAAGACGGCGCCGCAGATCGCCGTGGTCGAGCGCGATTACCCGAACGTCCACAAGCGCTTCACCGCGCTGGGGCCGCTGATGAGCAAGGTCGGCAACGGCGGCAAGGGCATCGCCTGGAACACGCAGACCGAGGTGAAGCAGCTGGGCGAGCTCAACGGCGTGGTCGATGCCGAAGGGGCGACCCGCGGCATGCCGCGGATCGAGTCCGATATCGACGCCTGCGAGGTCATCCTCCAGCTCGCGCCCGAGACCAACGGCCACGTCGCGGTCAAGGCGTGGGAGGCGCTTTCCAAGGTCACCGGCCGCGAGCACGCGCATCTGGCGCTGCTACCGCGAGGACGAAAAGATCCGCTTCCGCGACGTGCAGGCGCAGCCGCGCAAGATCATCAGCTCGCCCACGTGGAGCGGCATCGAGAGCGAGACGGTGTCGTACAACGCCGGCTACACCAACGTGCACGAGCTCATTCCCTGGCGCACGCTGACCGGGCGCCAGCAGTTCTACATGGACCATCCGTGGATGATCGCCTTCGGCGAGGGCTTCTCGAGCTACCGGCCGCCGGTCGACCTCAAGACCACCGCCGGCATCCACAACATCCGCAGCAACGGGAACCCCGAGATCCTGCTCAACTTCATCACGCCGCACCAGAAGTGGGGGATCCACTCGACATACACCGACAACCTGATGATGCTGACGCTGAGCCGCGGCGGGCCCTGCGTCTGGCTGTCCGAGGACGACGCGAAGCGCGCCGGCATCGTCGACAACGACTGGGTGGAGCTGTTCAACGTCAACGGCGCGATTGCGGCGCGCGCGGTGGTGAGCCAGCGCGTCAATCCCGGCATGGTCATGATGTACCACGCGCAGGAGAAGATCGTGAACACGCCGGGCTCGGAGATCACCGGCGCGCGCGGCGGCATTCACAACTCGGTGACGCGCATCGTGCTGAAGCCCACGCACATGATCGGCGGCTACGCGCAGTTTTCCTACGGGTTCAACTACTACGGGACGATCGGCACCAACCGTGACGAGTTCGTCGTCGTGCGCAAGATGGCCAAGGTCGACTGGCTCGATACCCCGGTAGGCCAGGAGCTGATCCGCCCGACGCAGGCGCAAGGAGAGTCGGTATGAAGATTCGCGCGCAAATCGGCATGGTGCTGAACCTCGACAAGTGCATCGGCTGCCACACCTGCTCGGTCACCTGCAAGAACGTGTGGACGAGTCGGCCGGGCATGGAATACGCGTGGTTCAACAACGTCGAGACCAAGCCCGGCATCGGCTATCCCAAGGAATGGGAGAACCAGGACAAGTGGAACGGCGGCTGGGTGCGCAAGACGGATGGCAGCATCGAGCCGCGGCAGGGCGCGCGGTGGAAGATCCTGATGCGCATCTTTGCCAATCCCAACCTGCCGCAGATCGACGATTACTACGAGCCGTTCACGTTCGACTACGACCACCTGCAGTCGGCGCCCGAGATGAAGGCCGCGCCGACGGCGCGGCCGCGCAGCCTCATCACCGGCATGCAGATGGACAAGATCGTCTGGGGCCCGAACTGGGAGGAGATCCTCGGCGGCGAATTCGCCAAGCGCTCGGCCGACCGCAACTTCGACGACATCCAGAAGGACATCTACGGCGCAGTTCGAGAACACGTTCATGATGTACCTGCCGCGGCTGTGCGAGCACTGCCTCAATCCGGCGTGCGTCGCGAGCTGCCCGTCGGGGTCGATCTACAAGCGCGAGGAAGACGGCATCGTGCTGATAGACCAGGACAAGTGCCGCGGCTGGCGGATGTGCGTCAGCGGCTGTCCGTACAAGAAGATCTACTACAACTGGAAGAGCGGCAAGGCCGAGAAGTGCATCTTCTGCTACCCGCGCATCGAGGCCGGGCAGCCGACGGTATGCTCGGAGACCTGCGTCGGCCGCATCCGTTATCTCGGCGTCCTGCTCTACGACGCCGACCGCATCGAGGAAGCGGCGAGCGTCGAGAAGGACCGCGACCTCTACGCAGGCGCAGCTCGGCATCTTCCTCGACCCGAACGACCCGAAGGTCATCGAGCAGGCGCGCAGCGACGGCATTCCCGACAACTGGCTCGAGGCCGCGCGGCGCAGCCCCGTCTACAAGATGGCCGTGGACTGGAAGGTGGCGCTGCCGCTGCACCCGGAGTACCGGACGCTGCCGATGGTCTGGTACGTGCCGCCGCTCTCGCCGATCACCGCCGCCGCGAACGCCGGGCACGTCGGCACCAACGGCGAGATTCCGGACGTCAAGCAGCTGCGCATCCCGGTCAAGTACCTCGCGAACCTGCTGACCGCCGGCGACACCGCGCCCGTCGTGCGCGCGCTCGAGCGCATGCTCGCGATGCGCGCCTACCAGCGCGCGAAGCACGTCGATGGAGCGACCAACCTTGCCGCACTGGAGCAGGTGAACCTCTCGCAGGCCGAGGTCGAGGACATGTACCAGACCATGGCGATCGCCAATTACGAGGACCGTTTCGTGATTCCCTCGACGCATCGCGAATACGCGGAGAACGCGTTCAACGTGCGCGGCGGCTGCGGGTTCTCGTTCGGCAACGGCTGCTCCGAAGGCATCAGCGAGACGAGCCTCTTCGGCAGCGAAAAGAAGCGCACGATTCCGATCAAGGCCATGGTATGAATTTCTCAGCCAAGTCCGTCGCCGCGCCGGGAACCCTTCGCGTGCTGGCCGCGCTGCTCTCCTATCCCGGAGCCGACGTGCGCAGCCACCTGGCGGAGATGAACGAAATCCTGCACCGGGAGCAGCTCGCTGCCGCCCGACCGCCTCGACGAACTCGACGCGCTCATCGGCAAGTTGCAGCGGGCCGATCCGCTCGACAGGCGAAGCCGAGTACGTGCAGCTGTTCGACCGCGGCCGCGCAACCGCGCTGCACCTGTTCGAGCACGTGCACGGCGACTCGCGGGACCGCGGGCCGGCGATGATCGATCTCGCGCAGACCTACGAGAGAGCCGGGCTGCTGCTCGCGCCCGGCGAACTGCCCGATTATCTGCCGGTGGCGCTCGAGTTCGCTTCCACGCAGCCGCCGCGCGAGGCGAGCGCGTTTCTGGCCGAGATGGCGCACATCCTGAACGCCATCTTCGGCGCGCTGCAGAAGCGCGAAAGCGCGCTATGCAAGCGTGCTCGGGGCACTGCTGGAGCTCGCCGGCGAGAAAGCGCAGCCTGTCGCATCGGAAGCCGAAGAGTCGCTCGATGAGGCCTGGGCGGAGCCGCCGGTGTTCGACGGCTGCTCGACCAAGGGACAGGCGCGCCCGGGTGATCCGCAACCGATCCGGATGATGCAAAGGCAGGCGCAATCGGGAGCCTCCAGCATGAACACGTACCTCAACAACCTTGCCTTCGTCGTCTATCCGTACGTCTGCCTCGCCTTCTTCGCCATGGGCAGCCTGGCGCGGTTCGACCGCGACCAGTACACGTGGAAGAGCGATTCGTCGCAGATGCTGCGCGCCGGCACGCTGCGCTGGGGCAGCAACCTTTTCCACGCCGGCATCCTGTTCCTGTTCTTCGGGCATCTGTTCGGTCAGCTCACTCCGCACTGGATGTACGAGCCGCTCATCAGCGCCCCGCAGAAGCAGTTGCTGGCGATCGTCGCCGGCGGGGTGGCGGGCGCGGTGTGCTTCGTCGGGCTGACGCTTCTGCTGCAGCGGCGCATCTTCGACCCCCGCATCCGCCTGACGAGCCATCGCACCGACATCGCGATCCTGGTGATCCTGTGGGTGCAGCTCATGCCTCGGGCTCATCACCCTGCCGCTGTCGTGGGAACACCGCCACGATGCCGGCACCATGCTGATCCTTGCCTCCTACCTGCAGGGCATCGCCACACTGCAGCCCGACGCCGGCGCGCTCTCCGGGGTGGCCTGGCCGTTCAAGGTGCACATGCTGCTCGGGATGACGATATTCCTGCTCTTTCCGTTCAGTCGCCTGGTGCACGTGTGGAGCGGCTTCGCCTCGCTGGCCTATCTGCGTGCGCCCGTACCAGCTGGTGCGCAGCCGGCGCCTGAACGTGCCCGCGGGGCGCAACCTGCCGAGCCAGCCCGGCGCGGCCGACTGAAGGGAGGCATCGACCATGTCCGCGAATCGCCGGCACCATCGTCGCCAGCGTCAACGGCGTCGCGCTTCACCCGATCGGCGTGACCGTCGCCGCCGGAGCAATTGCGGCAGCGCGCGTGCACCGAGCTCCTGCGCCAGGAAGCGCAGGCGTGCCGGGCTGCTCGCTCGGGAAGACGAACCTTCCGCCGACGGCGTGATCAGCGAAGCCGCCGCAGCCGCAATCGAAGCCCTGCTGGAGCGGTCGTTGAGCGTACCCGAGCCCTCCGAGGAGGCATGTCGTCGCCATTATTCGGCGCAACGAGCCAGCTTACCGGAACGGCGAGCGAATCCGAGTAAGGCACATCCTGTTCGCGGTGACGCCGGGTGTCGACGTCGTCGCGCTGCGCAAGCGCGCCGAGGCGACGCTGCTCGAGGTGCGCTGCCACGACGGCAAGTCGGGCGACCGCTTCGCCACCGCCGCCCGCGAGCTGTCGAACTGCCCCAGCGGCGCCCTGGGCGGCGACCTGGGCTGGCTCATCGCGGCAGATTGTGCGCCGGAATTCGCGCGCGAGCTTTTCGGCCGTCCCGAGGTCGGCGTGCTGCCGCGGCTCGTGCACAGCCGCTTCGGCTTGCATGTGGTCGAAGTGCTGGCGCGCGAACCCGGCGTGGCGCAATCCTTCGAGGCGGTGCGCGGCGCCGTCGCGATGTCGCTGCGCCAGCTTTCCTACGTCACGGCGCTGCGCCAGTACCTTCGCCTCCTCGCCGGCAATGCGAGCATCGAAGGGGTCGATCTCGAAGCCGCGGGCACGCCGCTGCTGCAATGACATGGCCAGGTCAGACCGATTGCAGCGCATGCCTGTTCCACTGCGGGAACCAGGCAGTTCAATTCCAATGAATGTACGACCTGCGCCACTTCCCGATTCCGGCGGGTTTGCGCTCTGGAGCCTGGGCTTTCGACCGTTCTATCTGCTCGCCAGCATCTTTGCAGCGTTGTCGATATTGCTTTGGATCTGCCAATACGCCGGCGATCTGCGCGCACCGTACCTTTCCTCAGCGGCGTGGCACGGCCATGAGATGCTGTTCGGCTACACGATCGCCGTCGTTGCCGGCTTTCTCTTGACGGCCGTACGAAATTGGACGGGAAAGCCGACCCCCTCCGGGGCGTCGTTGATCGCGCTTGCAGGGCTTTGGCTGGCCGGCCGGGTGCTGGTGCTGACCCCGTTCGCGGTCGCCGCGGCGGTTGCCGATACGGCGTTTCCGCTGGCCGTTGCCGTTGCGATCGGGATTCCGCTGGTGAGGAGCCGCAACCAACGCAATTATTTCTTCATCGCATTGCTGCTTCTGCTCGGGCTCGCTGTCCTCGCCTTTCACCTTTCCCATCTTGGCCTGTTCCCTTGGCCGGATCGGGCGAGCCTGCAGGTGGGCCTCGACGTCGTGCTGTTCGTGATGACAGTGATGGGTGGACGGGTGATTCCGATGTTCACCAACAACGGCATACCCGGGTCCCGGGCGACGCGGCGCCCGGAAGTCGAAAAGCTCGCGCTCGGCGGCGTGCTCCTGCTGCTGGTCGCCGATCTGGTGGCTGCGCCCCCTGCAGCCATTGCCGCAATCGCGCTCATCGCCGCCGCAGCGCACGCGATCCGCCTCTGCCTGTGGCAACCTTGGCGGACGGTTCGTACACCCATCGTGTGGGTCCTGCACCTGGGCTACGGGTGGATCGTCGTATACCTTGCCTTGCGCGGGCTCTCGGCGATGGGCTTCGTGGGCGACGTGTTCGCGGTGCACGCGCTGACCATCGGCGCGATCGGCGGCCTGACGATCGGCATGATGACGCGAACCGCGCGTGGCCATACCGGGCGGCCGCTGACCGCGGATCGATTCGAAATTGGCTGCTATGCACTCGTCGCGCTCGCCGCGGCGATACGCGTGTTTGGCGGAATGTGGATCCCCGGCGCCTATCTCGAGACAGTCATCGTCTCGGGAGTGTGCTGGTCCACGGCGTTCGCGCTGTATGCGATTCGCTACTGGCCGATCCTGTCGCGAAGCAGGCTCGATGGCAAGCCTGGATGAAGCGGTCGTCGCTCGGTGCCTTGGCATGACTTCCGGGTCATCGTCCAGCGCAGCGAATGCCCGCGACACCGGCGCGGTCGAGTCGATGGGGCTCGGCACAAGTTCGCGAATGGCAATCCATGTTACAACGCCATGAAGGTGCGGTCGGCTCGTCGAAGCTGAAGCTGGGGCAATCTGCGTGCATCGTCAAACGGGGGAGAGGATCATGACAAGGCAACTGCGAGCGGTGGCATTCCAGGCTTTTCTGTGGGCAGGCCCGTTGCTGGCTATTTGGGTCACCAATGCCGTTGCGGCGCCCGTGCTCAACGACCGACTGTCTGACCAGAGCAGCGCGTGCATTGCCTGTCACAAGGCGCAGAGCGCGGGGATCTACCAGCAGTGGGGGGCGAGCAAGCACTTCCGCGGCAACGTGGGTTGCTTTGAATGCCACGGTTCCAAAGCGGGCGACCCTGGAGCGGTAAGCCACAACGGCCAGTTCATTCACGTCATCGTGACGCCTGCCGACTGCGCCAAATGTCATTCCAAGGAGGCGCAGGAGTTCGCCAATTCGCACCACGCCAAAGGCGCCGAGATTCTCGGTTCGCTCGACAACACGCTGGCGGAGGTCGTAGAGGGCAACAAGGCATTTTTCGGCGGCTCTGCGCTCCTGGTCAGCGGCTGTCAGCAATGCCACGGCTCGACCGTAGCGATGGGAAGTGACGGCGAGCCCACCCCCGCCAGCTGGCCCAATACCGGCATCGGACGCATCAATCTCGACGGCTCGCGCGGCACATGCTCCGCCTGCCACCAACGCCACGAATTTTCCGCGGCACAAGCCCGCAAGCCCGAGACTTGTGGCAAGTGCCACCTTGGTCCAGATCATCCGCAGAAGGAGATCTACGAGGAGTCGAAGCACGGCATTTCCTATTTCGCCAACGCCGGAAAAATGAATATCGACAACCCGAAATGGATCGTCGGCGAGGACTACAGCGTTGGTCCGACGTGCGCAACATGCCACATGAGCGCGACTCCAACTCAGCCTGTGACGCACGATATCGGCGCGCGCATCTCGTGGAACAACCGGCCAGCCGTTTCGATTCGCCCGGAGACCGCCGATCTGATGCTCGGCCTGAAGAATCCCATTGCATGGCAGCAGCGACGCAAGAACATGGAGGACGTCTGCGCAAACTGCCACTCGGCTGCGTTTGCCAGCAACTTCTACACGCAGTACGACGGCCTGGTCGAGCTCTACAACGAAAAATTCGGCAAGCCGGGCTCGGCCATATTTGCGGCACTGCAAAAGAACGGGCTCATCGGCGACACTTCGTTTGCCACCAAGATCGAGTGGACATGGTACGAGACCTGGCACCACCAGGGGCGTCGCGCCCGCCACGGTGCGTCGATGCAGGGGCCGGACTACACTCATTGGCACGGCCTCTACGAGGTCGCCAAGTCGTTCTACACGGAGTTCATCCCCGAGGCGGAGGAGATCGTCAACAAGGCGATCGCCGCCGGCGGACCGAAGGCGGATGGAGCGAAAGATGTGCAGAAGCTCATCGACGCGACGCTTTCAAGCGAAAATCATCGCTGGTTCCTGGGCCAGATGTCTCCCGAGGAGAGGGCTGAACGCAAGCGGCAGCAGGAGGAATTCAAGCAGCGCTACGTGACCGAACCGCCGAAGTAAGCGCACCAGGCGCCGGGGAGCGCCTTTGCCCGGCCGAGAGGCGCTCAGGCGCGCCCGGCACTGGTGCCTGGGCGCGGCGAACGGGTCGTCGGTTCGTGGAGGTGGCGGGCGAGCCCGGTCGCGCTTCGCCCAGAGCTTTTCGTTTGATCTGGCGCGGACGCGGGAGGCGATGCCGCCGAATTCGCAGTCACCATGTACAGCCCGCTGGCTGCGGCTCCAGTCACCAGTGCAGCAACGACTGCTGCGATCAGGGTCCGCATACGTACCCGCCTAGCCGGCCGTCCGGTTGCGCGCAAAGGCTATCCAAGGTGTTTCACGCCTTCTTCGCCCATGCGATGCAATAGCCGTTCGGGCTGATGGCGCCGTCGACGACTTTGCAGCTTGACGGAGGAACGAATTGCATGCAGTTGCTGCATTGCTGGTCGCCATTCGGCTTGTCCTGATACTTCATCGCTTGTTTCGATACCTTTTGCGCGGCGGCCTGTCTGCTCGGCACGACGCTTGCCGCCAATGCGCCACCGCCAAGCAGCGCGGCTCGAAGCAGGAGCGAACGTCGCGACTGGCTGCGATGATCATCCATGAATCTTCTCTCCTCGAAATAATTCAAACACGACCCGATCACCTCGATTGAGAAGCTGCCCATAATTAGATTGCGGGCGCACCTCTGAGTTCGGTGGACCCGCGACTCGGCTGCAATTGTCGGGAACCTCCGACAGCAAGGGTCGAACTTTCCTGACAATCAGCGGGCCCGGCGCGCAGACGGCGCCACCCCGGGCGCGCCACCGATGGCGCGTGCCGCATTGCCGGCGCCGTCGTCCGCCACGTGGCCGGGCGCTTTCTGGCCCGGCGGCGCCAAGCCCACACTCCAAGTAATGGCTATATTGCCAAAGGACCTGCCGGGTGTTTCTCTTGGTGGACGGCTTAGCCGCGTCGCCAAGGGATCGCAGGGCCGGCACCGTTGTCAAAGATGCAACCGGAGGCTCGGGGGAAAGTCATGAGTGGTGGTCACCCGACCCATCGCATCGCGTCCAACAGGCAGGGGCTGACGCGCACGGATCGGGAGCCGATTCGGCGCTCGCTCGATGCATGGGAAGAGCGCTATCGGGAGCTCTCCGAGTTTCTCCCGTGGGGCCACCTGACGCTCGATGAGTCGGCCCGCATCACGGAAATCAATCCTGCCGCGGCCGCGCTCTTCGGCGCTGCAGCCTCTGATCTGCGTGGCGCGCCGCTCCAGGCGTGCCTTTCCGACGCGCATGTCGGGTCGTTGCTCGATGCGCTGGCGCTCGCCAGGGCCACGGGCACCCGGTCGGAAAGCCACCTGGAGGTCTCGGCGCGGGACGGTCGCGCACGCCACCTGGTTGTGCACGCGCAGTGGTTCAGCAACTTCGACAGGCCCCGTTATCACCTTGCCCTGCTGGATGTGACCGACAGCCGCAGCTCGCATTTGGCGTTGCGGCAGATCGCCGATGAAATGCGCGATCTGTACCAGAACGCACCGTGCGGCTATCACTCACTCGATGCCGACAAGCTGGTCATCCAGATCAACGATACCGAGCTGCGTTGGCTTGGCTACGATCGCGGCGAAGTGGTGGGCAAGCTGAGGTTCACCGATCTGTTGCCGCCGAGCTGTCGTGCTGACTTCGGCCGCGCCTTTGCGGCCCTCAAGGAGCATGGCCAGGTACGCGATGTCCACATCGAGATGCGGAGAAAGGACGGTTCGATTTTTCCGGCGTTGTTGAGCTCCACGGCCGTGAGAAACAGCCGCGGGCAGTTCTTGTGGTGCCGTGCGAGCATATTCGACATTACGCGCCGCAGGTTGGCCGAAGAGGAAGCCAGCCGCTATGCGTCGCGCCTGAAGGCCATGTCGCGAAGGGCGGTGGAGATCCAGGAAGCGGAACGGCGCCAGCTTGCGCAGGACCTGCACGATCGGGTCGGCCAAAGCCTGACCGCACTGAATATCAACCTGAATATCATGAAGGGCCAGATGGCGCCGGTGGCTGCGTCGATCTTGGCAGCTCGGCTGGACGATTCGCTCGAGCTGCTCGAGGCGACCATCGAAAGCATGCGCGACATCATGGCCGAGTTGCGGCCGGTGCTGCTCGACGATTATGGATTGGCAGCGGTGCTGCGCTGGTACGCCGAGGAGTTCAGCCGGCGCACCGGCATAGCGACGGGGGTAATCGGAAGCGATCCGACGCCTCGCCTCGAATCAGCCGTGGAAGGAACCCTGTTCCGCATAGTGCAGGAGTCCTTGACCAACGTTGCCAAGCATGCCCAGGCACGCCAGGCGAGGGTAATTCTGGAGTCGCATGCGCAGAGGTTCTGCCTGAGCGTGGCCGACGACGGTTGCGGCTTCGATGCCTCCGCGGTCGAGCAACCAACCGAGCATCACGGATGGGGGTTGATGATCATGCGGGAACGCGCCGAGTCGGCGGGGGGACAATTGCGTGTCGAATCGACGGCGGGACAAGGCACCCGCATTATCGTTGAGCTGGGAGCGTAGGTCATGCCGATGACGTGTGCGGCGCGTTGACCGGGCATGAACGAGCAGAGAACGTTGCAGGCGTATTACCCAGGGAGGTGCGCGCCGACCTGGCGCCACCCACAGCGCCCGTGCTCGCAGGCCCGACCCTGGATGCCGCTTGAGGTTCTGCTCCGGGTGGGAAGCTGTTGCGATCGTATTATATAATCTCGCTCTGGCCGAGCGGTCGAAGGCGCGTTGCTCGTAGGTAGCTACGCTCAATCCAATCTTGGCGTTCCGTAAAGATCGGGGCGGCGAGGACAGGGCTCGTAGCGCCTATGACCCATAACAATCCGTACTCGAACTGGAAGCAGGCGCAGGAATAGCCCCGGCCTGGGCTCCGACGCCCGCGATCCCCTATTATTTTCAAACGCAAGGAGCACGAAATGAAACGACTTGGAATCGCCGCCGCCGTGATCATTGCCGCTGCCAGCGCCGGTGCGCTCGCCCAGACACCGATGACCGGAGAAACGATGACCGCCACGGCCCCCGGCAAGGGCGTTGCGGTCAACACCATCGAGCTCACGGCTACCGTCGAGGCGATCGACAAGGCCACGCGCACGGTGACGCTCAAAGGGGAGGACGGACGCGAGCACACGATAACCGTCGGACCGAAGGTGAAGAACTTCAGCCACATCAAGGTCGGCGACCAGGTTATCGCGCGCTACGTCGAGGCGCTGACGCTTGAGCTCAAGAAGGGCGGCACGGCCATCGTGGCGCGGACCGACACGATGCAGGGCGCCAAGGCCAAGCCGGGCGAGAAACCCGCCGGTGCAGTCGGCCGCCAGGTGCATGTGACTGCCGACGTCATCGCGGTCGATCCGGCGACGCAGACGGTGACGCTGCGCGGCCCGAACCACACCGTCGAGCTGACGCTGCATGATCCGGCGCAATTCAAGCTCGTCAGCGTCGGCGACCAGGTCGAGGCCACCTACACCGAGGCGGTTGCCATCGCGGTCAAGCCGGCGAAGAAGTAGCTCGGCTCCGGTGCATCGTCTCTTTCAATCCGGGTTGATTGTGCATCGGGGATAGTCCCACCGCATCCGTCGGCAGCGTCGCCTTTCCGTCGCGCCGCTTCTGCCGACGGCTGCGTGTACTTGGGTCCAGGCGCGGCTCGAACCGCACCAAGGCCGGCTGCGGAAGCTCGGCCGAATGGCGTAGTTTGCACGCCACGGGGATGACGATCATCTTCAGCCCGATGAGCGCACGCCTGCCTTACGCCGCGCGTGAGCGCGGCGTGCTGGCATCGTCGCAGGCATCGCGCCGGCGCCGCACGTAGCGCGATCGAGAAGTCCTCCGAAAGGAGCGACCATGCAGCTCAAGGCGGTCATATTCGATTGGGCAGGAACCATGGTCGACCATGGCTCGCTCGCCCCGATGGGTGCCTTCGTCAAGGTGTTCGCCGAATTCGGGGTCCCGCTCAGCATCGAGGAAGCGCGCCGTCCCATGGGGTTGCCGAAGCGCGATCACATCAACGCCCTGCTCACCGATCCCGAAATCGCGGCGCGGTGGAAGGCTAAGCACGGGGCCGGGCCCGTTACGGCCGACGTCGACCGCATCTACGGGGTGTTCGTGCCACTCAACGCGAAGGTGGTCACCGACTATGCGGAGCTCGTTCCGGGGGTGCTCGAAACCGTCGCGGCGCTGCGCGCGAGGGGACTCAAGATTGGTTCCACGACGGGCTACACCCGCGACATCATGGAGCGCCTGCTGCCCGTCGCCGCGAGCCACGGCTACGCGCCGGAGAACCTCGTCTGCGCGGGCGATGTCGCCGAGGGCCGGCCTGCGCCACTCATGATGTATCGCTGCTTCCTCGATCTCAACGTATGGCCTGCCGCCGCGGTCGTGAAGGTGGACGATACCGAGCCGGGCATTGCCGAAGGCCTCGCGGCTGGCAGCTGGACGGTTGCCGTGGCCATGTCCGGCAACGCCGTCGGCCTCACGCGCGCCGAGCTCGCCGCACTGTCGGCGGCGGAGCGGGTATCGCGGCGCGAGCAGGCGGTGCGCGCGCTGAGGCGCGCCGGTGCGCACTACGTGATCGACAGCGTGGCCGACCTGTTGCCGGTCATCGACACGATCGACCTGCGGCTCGCGCGCGGCGAGCGGCCAGGCGGCGCGGCGTAGGCTTCGCCGGCGCGGGGCCGGCCCGTGCGGCGCTTATCTTTTCTTTTTCAGCAGCTCCGAGAGCGACGCGGCACCGGTTTTCTGGAGCAACGCCCCGAGCTTCATGTCGCCGCGGTAGCCTTTGGCGAAGTTCTCGCCGTATTCCTCGCGCAGCGTCCTGACCAGCGTGTCGCTGCGCTTCTTGTGAATCTGGCCGCTCTCGTCACGGGTGCGGTGATCGAGTCCGATCGGCTGGTGCTGTTTCTTCATGGCGCGCTCCGGAAGATAGGGGATGCTCTCGTCCTCCGCCTTGCTGTTACGGCTTCTTGCAGCCCTGGTTGTACCTGCCCTTGGCGCAGGTGGTTCCGTTGGGGCCCTGGGCCACGCCCATTCCATTCTTGGTCTTGGCCGTGCCGCCCCGGCTGGTCTGCGTGGTCGTGACCCCGTTCTGATTCTTCTGGGCGACCGCGGCATTGCCCGTATGCGGATTGTAGGCGGCCTTGGTGCCGTTGCTGTTCTGCACCGTGGTCACGCCGCCGGGATTCTTCTGCGCCGTGGTGACGGTGTGGGTGTTCGGGTTGACGACAACGGCCTTCTGGCCGTTGCCGCAAACGGTCTTGCCGAGCGCGTTGGTGACGCAATCGGCGCCCCATGCGCCCGAAGCAAGACAGCAGAGCGCCAGCATGCATAGAAGCTTCACCTGCGTCTCCTTTATGGGTAGCTCAATGGCCCTTGCGGCAAGCATTGGCGCATGATACGCCGCGACACCGCGGCGTTGGGTTCGACGTTGGTCCGGTCCACCCCCGGAGCGTTTTCGGCGCAGGCACGATCATCTACCCGGCCGAAGCTCAATCGGGTAGACTCCGGCCGCGTGCGGCGCATCGGGGGCATGCGCCGCGTCACAAGATTGCAATCGAACGCCTGCAGGCCGAGCCGTTTGCACTCGGATCTGCGACTCGAGTCATCAGGGAGATTTCATGAACGCACGCAGCAGTTTAGGCTTGCTATTTGCACTTGTCGCCGTTTCATGCGCGATCGAGGTCGCGGCGCAGCAGGTAACCGGAGTTCCCGGTTCGCCCAGCGCCACCACCACGATCGACGGCGGGCAGCTGCCTCCGCCGCCGGAGAAATTCGGCGGCGTGATCAAGGAGGACGCCAAGGATTCGAAGCCGTACTGGCCGCTCAGGGTGGTGCCGCCGAGGGGCGCGCCGAACGTGCTCCTGATCATGACCGACGACCAGGGCTACGGCGTTTCCGGGACCTTTGGCGGTGTGATCCCGACCCCGGCCATGGACCGCATCGCCAAGGCGGGTTTGCGCTACACGCAGTTTCACTCCACCGCGCTTTGCTCGCCGACGCGGGCGGCGCTGATCACCGGCCGCAACCACCATTCGGTGGGCTTCGGCGTCATCGGCGAGATGTCCACCGGCTTTCCGGGCTATGACTCCTACATCGGCCCGGAGAATGCGACCATCGGCCGGATACTGCGCGACAACGGCTATGCCACCTCGTGGTTCGGCAAGAACCACAACACGCCGACCTACCAGTACAGCGAGGCCGGGCCGTTCGACCAGTGGCCCGTCGGCATGGGGTTCCAGTACTTCTACGGCTTCATGGGCGGCGAAACCGACCAGTGGACCCCGTACCTGTACCAGAACACCACGCCCATTTTTCCCTGGATCGGCAAGCCCGGCTACAACCTCACCACCGACCTGGCCGACGAGGCCATCAAGTACATGAGCGGGCTCAACGCGGCGGCGCCCGACAAGCCGTTCTTCCTCTATTACGTGCCCGGCGGCACCCACTCGCCGCATCAGCCGACCAAGGAGTGGATCGCGAAGTTCAAGGGCAAGTTCGACATGGGCTGGGAGAAGATGCGCGAGCAGATCTTCGCCAACCAGAAGCGCCTCGGCGTCATACCGCCCGGCACCAAGCTCACCCCGTGGCCGGATGACCTGCCGCATTGGGACTCGCTCTCCGCGGTGCGCAAGAAGATCTATGCGCGCGAGGCCGAAGTATTCGCAGCCTACGTCGCCTACACCGACCACGAGATCGGCCGGGTGATCCAGGCGGTCGAAGACATGGGCAAGCTCGACAACACGCTAATCATCTACATCAGCGGCGACAACGGCACCAGCGCCGAGGGAACCCTGGAGGGCACGCCGAACCAGATGACCGCCTACAACGGCATCCTCGACCTGCCCGAAGCCGAGCTGTTGCTGAACTACGAAGCCTGGGGCTCCGAGAAGACCTACCCGCACATGTCGGTGGCGTGGTCATGGGCGTTCGACACGCCGTTCAAGTGGACCAAGCAGGTTGCCTCGCACTTCGGCGGCACGCGCCAGGGCATGGCCATCTCCTGGCCCGGTCACATCACCGATCGCGGCGGCATCCGCAGCCAGTTCCACCACATGATCGACGTCGTGCCGACGATCCTCGAAGCCGCCGGCGTCCGGGCGCCGACCACCGTCGACGGCATCGCGCAGAGGCCGATCGAAGGGGTGAGCATGGCCTACACCTTTGACAAGGCCAATGCCAATGCGCCCTCGAAGCGCGACACGCAGTATTTCGAGATGTTCGCCAACCGCGGCATCTACCACGACGGCTGGTATGCCTGCACCACGCCGCCGGCACCGCCGTGGGCGCTGGGCACGGTCAAGCTGCCCGACGTCAACGAATACAAGTGGGAGCTCTACAACCTAAGCGACGACTACTCGCAATACGACGACCTCGCGGCCAAGGACCCGGCCAAGCTCAAGGAACTGCAGGCGCTGTTCCTCTCCGAGGCGGCGAAATACAACGTCCTCCCGCTGGACAACTCGATCCTCCCGCGCCTGCTCACGGCGCGCCCGAGCGCGGTTGCCGGGCGCACGGTGTTCACCTACTCGGGCGAGAACGCCGGCATTCCCATCGGCAATGCGCCCAGCATCCTGAACCGGGATTACACGATAACCGCCGAAGTGACGATCCCGAAGAAGGGTGCCGAGGGCATGATCGCGACCATGGGCGGCCGCTTTGGCGGCTACGGTCTGTACCTGCTCAAGGGCAAGCCGGTGTTCGTCTACAACCTGCTCAATCTGAAGCGTTATCGCTGGGAGGGCGGGGTCGGTGCCGCGGACTGGCTGGGCGATTCGATCAAGCCCGGCAAGCACACGATCGTGTTCGACTTCAAGTACAACGGGCCCGGCTTCGGCAAGGGCGGCACCGGCGTGCTCTCGGTCGACGGCAGGGAGGTGTCCCGGCAGACGGTGGAGCACACCATTCCGATCCTCATGACCATCGACGAATCGTTTGACATCGGGATCGACACCCGGACCGGGGTCGACGACAGCTACAAGCTGCCGTTCCGCTTCAGCGGCACCATCAACAAGCTCACTTACAACCTGAGGCCCGAGCAGTTGACCGCGGAGGACCGCAAGGTCATGGAGCGGGCTCTCGCCAGCGCGCACGACTGACCGATGGGTTTTCTCCAGTGCGGGCATCCGGGACATACGGATGCCCGCCCGGGTCGCGAGCGGCTCGCCGGCAAAGGCCGCCTGCGCTACCTGAGCCTGGCCTTGAGCGCGTCGGGGGAGAGCGTGTCGTAGATCTCGAAGGGCTGGTGGATCCACGGGTTGTCGGGCAGGTACTCGATGTAGTAGTCGGGCCTGAATACCGAGTGGGCCTTGTACCACAGCACCGCGGTGCGCAGCTCGGAGAGGTGCGTGAAGCGCTGTGGCAGTTCGCGCGACACCGCCTCCAGGGTGTGCCCCGAGTCGACCATGTCGTCGACCAGGAGCGCCCGTTCCCCCAGCCGCGGCGCGGTCATCGTCATGTGCTCGGCGATCACCAGCTGCCCGCGCACGGTGCCGCCTTCCGCGCTATACGAATGCGTCGACAGGATGGCCAGCGGCACCTCGTAGATTCGCGACAGCACGTCGCCGACGCGCAGGCCGCCGCGGGCGATGCAGATGATCTGGTTGAAGCGCCAACCCGAATCGTGAACCTGCAGCGCCAGCCGCTCGATGAACTCGTGGTACTGCTCCCAGCTGATATCGAGGGTCATGATGCCGCGGTTGCGTTGCGCGCTCGTCGCACGGGGCTATTGGAACGGGTGATGGACGAGGATGGTCTCGTCGCGCTCGGGACCGGTCGAGACCATGGCGATGGGCACGCCGGTGAGCGCCTCGATGCGCCGCAGGTAGGCGCGGGCGGCCGGCGGCAGGGCCTCGAAGCTCTTGACGCCGAAGGTGCTCTCGCTCCAGCCGGGCAGCTCCTCGTAGACCGGCTCGCAGGCGGCGACGGCCTCGGCGCCGGTCGGCAGCAGCGCGACCGGTTCGCCGCCGACGCGATAGACGGTGCAGATGCGGATCGATTCCAGGCCATCGAGGACGTCGAGCTTGGTGATGCACAGGCCGTTGACACCGTTTAATTGCATCGAGCGCGCGAGCGCCGGGATGTCGAGCCAGCCGCAGCGTCGCGGCCGGCCGGTGACCGAGCCGAACTCCTTGCCGCGCAGCGCAAGCCGCGCCCCGATGTCGTCGGTCAGCTCGGTCGGGAACGGCCCGGTGCCCACGCGCGTGGTGTAGGCCTTGACGATGCCGAGCACGTAGTCGAGCAGCTGCGGGCCGATGCCGGCCCCGGGTGCGGCGGCGGCGGCCAGGCAGTTCGACGAGGTCACGTACGGGTAGGTGCCGTGGTCGATATCGAGCAGCGCACCCTGGGCGCCTTCGAAGAGCAGCGAAGAGCCGGCGTGGCGCGCGGCCTGCAGCAGTGCCGCAACGTCGGCCACCATCGGTTGCACCGCCGGAGCGAGGGCCAGCGTCGCGTCGAGCGTGTGCCGGTAGGGGATGGCCTCGCGCTGGAAATATCGCGTGAGGATGAAGTTGTGATACTCCAGCACGCGCTCGAGCTTGGTTGCGAAGCGGTCGGGGTAGAACAGGTCCTGGACCCGCAGCGCCCGGCGCGCGATCTTGTCCTCGTAGGCCGGCCCGATGCCGCGGCCGGTAGTGCCGATGGGCGTGTCGCCAAGGGCAGACTCCCGCGCCTGGTCGAGCGCGACGTGGTAGGGCATGACCAGCGGGCAGGCCGGCGAAATGGCCAGTCGCGAGCGCACTTCGATGCCCGCCCCTTCGAGCTCCGCGATCTCCTGCAACAGCGCGGTGGGCGAGACCACGACGCCGTTGCCGAGGTAGACGCGCACCGAAGGCCGCAGGATGCCCGACGGAATCAGGCGCAGCACGGTCTTCTTCCCGCCGATCACCAGGGTGTGACCGGCGTTGTGGCCGCCCTGGAACCGGACCACGCCCTGGGCGTGCTCGGTGAGCCAGTCGACGACCTTGCCCTTGCCTTCGTCACCCCACTGGGTGCCGATTACGACGACGTTCTTGCCCATGGTCTTGAGACCGCCTGTATGCTGTGGGAGTCGGAGCGGGCCGTCACGGGGCGCGGCCGACGAGGGCTGCGAGCTGGCGCAGGTCGAAGGTGAATCCGGTCGCCGGACGGGAGCGGCCGAACGCCTTGCCGATGCCGTCGTAGCGCTCGCCGCGGCCGATCGCGTTGGGCTCGCCCGCGGTAAACACCGAGAAACTCGCGCCGCTCTGATAATGATAGCCGCGCAGGTCGGCCAGATCGATATGCAGCGCCTCGACCTGGTCGCGCGCGGTGTGCGCAAGAGTCTCCAGGGCCGCGAGCGCGCCGGCGATCGACGGTATATCCGGCAGCTGCGCGCGGGCCCGCGCCAGTATCTCGTCGGCCGGTCCGTACAGCGTCGGCAGCAGGACGAACGCCTCGCGCCACGCCGTGGCGAGCCTGGCGGTCAGGGCCGCCACGGCGGGCACGTCCTTGGTGCGCATCGCCGCGAAGAGCTCGCTGTCGCCGCCCTCGCCAGCCAGGCGCGAGCCGTTGGAGAGCGCCCGGTAAACGCCGACGTGCCCGAGGTCGAGATGCAGCCCGTGCACCGCCGCGGCGTCGAGCGCGGAGAGCATCAGGCTCAGCACCTCGACATCGGCGCTGATGCCAGGCTCGCCATAGAGCTCCGCTCCGACCTGCAGCACCTCGCGCGTCTGCGCTCCGCCGCTGGCCACGGTGCGCAATACGCTTCCGGCGTAGCACAGCCGGGTTACTCCCGGTTCGTTGAGCAGGTGGGCGTCGATGCGCGCGACCTGCGGCGTCATGTCGGCGCGCACCCCGAGCAGCCGCCCGGAAAGCGGATCGACGACCTTGAAGGTTTGCAGTTCGAGGTCATGGCCGGTGCCGGTCAGCAGCGATTCGAGGTGCTCGATGAGCGGCGGCTGGACCAGGCGGTAGCCGTGGGCGCGGAAATGGTCGAGCAGCGTGCGGCGCAGGGCCTCGATGCGCTGCGCCTCGTCGGGCAGGATATCGTCGACATACTCGGGCAGCAGCCACTTACGCATAGAGGAACGCCAGCGCGAGGGCACCGAGGGCGACCGAGGCTAAGCCGATGAAGCGCAACTGCCCGTCGGTCAGATCGATGAGCCGAGAAAACGCGCTGCGCCAGGCGCGCGGGGCGAACAGCGGCAACAATCCCTCGAGCACCAGCACAAGCGCGCACGCCGCCAGGAAGGTTTCCGGCACTCCCGTCTCTCCCTCGATCCGGTTGTTGCTAGCGGGGTCCCGAACGCGGCGCAGCCTTGGCGCCACCGGACTGCTTCAGGTACTGGAAAAACTCGGAGCTCGGATCGAGCACCATGAGGTCGCTCTTGTTCTTGAACGTTGACTTGTACGTTTCGAGACTGCGGTAGAAGGAGTAGAACTCCGGATTCTGGCCGTAGGCGGCGGCATAGATGGCCGACGCCTTGGCGTCGCCGTCGCCCTTGGTCTTCTGCGCCTGGCGGTAGGCGTCGGCCAGGATCACCTCGCGCTGCCGGTCGGCGTCGGCGCGAATGGTCTCGGACTCCGCCGCGCCCTGCGAGCGCAGCTCGTTGGCCACGCGCTTGCGCTCCGACTCCATGCGCTGATAGACCTGCGCCAGGACTTCTTCGGGCAGCTCGACCCGGCGCAGGCGCACGTCGACGATCTCGACCCCGATCTGCTTGGCGTCGGCGTCGGCGCGTTGCCGTGTGGTGGCCATGATCTTGTCCCGTTCGGTGGAGATCGCCTCGTGGATCGTGCGCTTGTTGATTTCCTGTCCGAGTATCGCGCGGATGGTCTGCGCCAGCCGCTGCCTGGCCAGATCCTCGTCCCCGGTAACGCTCTGGTAATATTTGCGCACGTCGATGATGCGCCAGTAGGCGATGAAATCGACGTTGAGCGGCTTCTTCTCGGAGGTGGTGATGCGGTCCGGACGCGGCGCGTCGAGCAGCAGGATGCGCCGGTCGTAGAACTTGACGTTCTGCAGCAGCGGCACCTTGAAGTACAGCCCGGCCTCGGTGTTGGCGTCGATGAACTCGCCCAACTGGAACTTGATCGCGTACTGCTTCTGGTCGACGGTGTAGATCGACTGCGACAGCACCAGCAGCGCCGCGACCAGCAGGGCAACGATCGGCACGGCGGCCTTCATCGGCTGTCTCCGCGGTCGCGCCCGCGGGCGAGATCGTGCGCCCGGCTCGGGTCGAGGGTGAGCGGCTCGGCCGGCGGCACCGCCGCGTGGCTGGCGTCGGGGGCGGCGACGGGCGCGGCGGCCGCCTGCCTGAGCAGCTCGTCGAGCGGCAGGTAGAGCAGGTTGCTGCCGGTCTTCTGATCGATGAGCACCTTGCTGGTGCTGCCGAGCACCGACTGCATCATGTCCAGATACAGGCGCTCGCGGGTGACCGCCGGAGCCTTGTTGTACTCGACCAAGATCTGCTTGAAGCGGCTGGCGTTACCTTCCGCTTCCTGGGTCACGCGGGCGTTGTAGCCGTCGGCTTCCTGCAGCAGGCGCGAGGCCAGGCCGCGGGCCCGCGGCACGATGTCATTGGCGTAGGCCTGGCCCTCGTTTTTCTGCCGTTCTTTGTCCTGGCTCGCCTTGACCGCGTCGTCGAAGGCCGGGCGAACCTGCTCCGGCGGCTGCGCGTCCTGCAGCGATACGCTCTGGATCTGGATCCCCGTGCCATAGCGATCGAGCATCTCCTGCATCAGGTCTTCGACCTTCTTGGCGATCTCGCCGCGACCCTCGTAGAGCACGAAATCCATCTGGTTGCGGCCGACGACCTCGCTGATCGCGGTCGACGCCACCTGCACCAGCACGTCGTCCGGGTTCTTGGTATCGAAGACGTAATCCTTGGCGTCCTTCAGCCGGTACTGCACCGCGAACAGCGCATCGATGATGTTCTCGTCGTCGGTGACCAGCAACAGGCCGCGGGCGGAGTGGTTGGTGGGCGCGTTGCCGTGGATCTCGACGGTCTTGATCTTGGAGAAGTCGATCACATCGACGCTCTCGACCGGATAGGGCAGATGCCAGTGCGGCCCGGAAGAGGTGGTTTCGGTGTACTTGCCGAAGCGCGTGACCACGCCGCGCCGGCCCTCATCGACGATGTAGAACCCGCTCGCCAGCCAGACCACGAGCACGAGCGCGACGAGCAGGCCGACGCCGCCGAAGGGAAAGGAAAAGCGCGGCGCTCCGCCGCCGTCGCCGTCGCCGCCGCCCTCCGGCTCGCGCCGTCCGAGCAACTCGTTCAGGCGCCGGTTGACGTTGCGCCAGATCTCGTCGAGATCGGGCGGCCCGCTGCGGCCGCGCTTACCCCATTGCGGGTCGTTAAGGGACATGGCGGTGCCAGGAAGGCGGCTTGGGAGTGGCGGGTCGTGTCGGGAAATGCCGAGTCACGCGGTCGCCGCCCGGTACCGGATTTCCCCTGCGGGGCGCGGAAACCGTTCGGCCAGCGCCGCGTGCAGATCAGGCACGCCTGCGCCGGTGAGCGCGCTCAGACGGACGGTGCAAATCTTACCATATTCGTCCCGCTCGACGCCGGGCGCGAGCGCGGCAGCGTCGCACTTGTTCTGCACCAGAATTCGCGGCAGTTCGCCGGCGCCGATCTCGGAGAGCACCGCGTCGACCGCCGCAATCTGCTCGTCACGGCTGACATGGCTGCTGTCGACGACGTGCAGCAGCAGATCCGCGTCGACCGCTTCCTTGAGCGTGGCGCGGAATGCGGCGACCAGGTCGTGCGGCAGGTCGCGGATGAAGCCGACCGTGTCGGAGAGCACCATCGGCTCGGCCCCGCGCAGCGACAGCCGGCGCAGCGTCGTGTCGAGCGTGGCGAAGAGCTGGTCGGCGGCATAGACCCGCGCGCCGGTGAGACGGTTGAACAGCGTCGACTTGCCGGCGTTGGTATAGCCGACCAGGGCGATGTTGCGCACCTCGGCGCGGCGCCGTGCCCGGCGCTGCGTTTCGCGCTGGCGCGCGATCTGTTCGAGGCGGCCGGAGAGCAGCTTGACGCGAATGCCGATCAGGCGGCGGTCGGACTCGAGCTGCGTTTCCCCGGGGCCGCGCAGGCCGATGCCGCCCTTCTGCCGCTCCAGGTGGGTCCACCCGCGCACCAGCCGCGTCGACAAGTGCTTGAGCTGGGCCAGTTCGACCTGCAGCTTGCCCTCGGCGCTCTGCGCGCGCTGGGCGAAGATATCGAGAATCAGGCTGACGCGATCGACGACGCGGCAGTCGAGGGCGCGCTCGAGATTGCGCTGCTGCGCGCCGGTCAGCGGGTGGTCGAATATGACCAGGTCGGCGCCGCACTCGACCCGGCGGGCGGCGATTTCGGCCACCTTGCCGCGGCCGGCGTAGAGCGCGGCGTCCGGTCTGGCGCGGCGAGCGGTGACGACGTCGGCGATCTCGGCCCCGGCCGAGCCGGCAAGCGCCTTGAGCTCCGCCAGGCGCTCGCCCGGCGCACCCTCGCCGAAGTCGAGTTCGACCAGCAGCGCGCGATCGCCGCGGGCGGGACGCTCAAACACCGCGTCTCACCGGCGCATCCGGCCTAGGCAGTTTCGCGTTCGTTGTCGTGCGGCATCGTAATGGCACGCGCCGGCACCACGGTCGAGATGGCGTGCTTGTACACCATCTGCGTGACGGTATTCTTCAGCAGGACGACGTACTGGTCGAAAGACTCGATCTGGCCCTGCAGCTTGATGCCGTTGACCAGATAGATCGAGACCTGAACATGCTCTTTGCGCAGCGTGTTCAGGAACGGGTCTTGTAGCATTTGCCCTTTGTTGCTCATCGCATACTCCGCTTTGGTTTTCTTTGTCGCACCGTTGTTCGTCCGGGGCTGCCGCCGGCTCGAACTTCCCGGCCAGGGCTGCGACCCTAGCGGCGTTTCCGCCGGTGCGTGACGGCTTCCGCGTAAGGATTGGCGCCGGTCTTCAATTGTATCCTAAGCGGCGTTCCCTGCAGTTTGAACGCCTCGCGGAAGAAATGTTCCAGGTAGCGGCGGTACCCCTCCGGGACCGCGCCGAGCGCGCTGCCGTGGATGACGATGGTCGGCGGGTTCGCCCCGCCCTGGTGGGCGTAGCGGAGCTTCGGCCGCACCATGCCCGCCCGGGGCGGCTGTTGCCGCTTCAGCGCTGCCTGCAGGGCCCGGGTGAGCTTCGGGGTGGGCAGCCGCGCCATCGCCGCCGCGTAGGCCCGGTTCACCGCGCCGATGAGCGGGCCGATGCCCTTGTCCTGCTTTGCCGAGATCGTGTGCAGCTCGGCAAAGCCGAGGAAGCCGAGCTTGCGCTCGAGCTCGCGCTTGAGCTCCGAGCGCGCGTCGGAGTCGGCCGCATCCCACTTGTTGACGGCGACGACGAGCGCCCGCCCGGCTTCGAGGATGTGCCCGGCGATATGCGCGTCCTGCTCGGAGATGCCCTGCTCGGCGTCGAGCAGCAGCACCACCACGTTGGCGTCTTCGATCGCCTGCAGGGTCTTGATGATGGAGAATTTCTCGATCGTCTCGGTCACCTTGCCGCGCCGGCGCACCCCGGCGGTGTCGATCAGGGTATAGAGCCGGCCGCCGCGCTCGAAGTCGAGGTAGATCGAATCGCGCGTCGTCCCCGGCTCGCCGAAGGCGATGACGCGCTCTTCGCCGAGCAGCGTGTTGACCAGCGTCGACTTGCCGACGTTGGGACGCCCGACGATGGCGACCTTGATGCGCTTGGCCTCCTCGGCTTGCGCCTCGGGCAGGCCTGCGCTCGGCGGCGGACACTGGGCGAGCGCGTATTCGACGAGCTCGCGCAGGTTCTCGCCGTGCGCCGAGGAGATCGGCAGCGGCGCGCCCAGCGCGAGCTCGTGGAATTCGGCCACGGCTCGCTCCGGGGCCAGGCCTTCGGACTTGTTCACCGCCAGGAGCACCGGCCGGCCCGAGCGGCGAAGCAGGTCGGCGATGCTGCGGTCCTCGCCGCTCAAGCCGGCACGGGCGTCGACCAGGAAGATCACGGCATCGGCCTCGGCGATGGCGGTCCTGGTCTGCGCCGCCATGGCCTGCATGATGCCGCTCTTCGCCTCCGGCTCGAAGCCGCCGGTGTCGACCACGAGGTACGGCCGCTCGCCCCAGCGGCCACGGCCGTAGTGGCGGTCGCGGGTGAGGCCGGGGTAGTCGGCGACGAGCGCCGCGCGCGATGCCGTCAGCCGATTGAACAGCGTCGACTTGCCCACGTTGGGGCGGCCGACGAGCACGAGCGTGGGTAACATCGCCTGCCGCGCGCGGGCACGGGCCTTAAGCGGTCACCGGGTGGAGGCGCTGATGAGGTTGCCGCCCGCGCTCTGCCAGACTGCCACGTCGCCCGCCGCCACCGGCTGGGCAACGGCTGCCTTGCCGTCGGTCGCCAGACGGCCGACCAGGCTGCCATCGTTGCGGTCGAGCAGGTGCAGATAGCCCTCGACGTCGACCACGCCGAGATAGTCGCCGACGACCACCGGTCCGCTGGGCGCGCGCATGGACAGCTTGTCCTGCTTCCACACCGATGCGCCGTCGACCTTGTCGAGTGCCTGGATCGCGCCCTTGTCGTCGGTGACGTACAGGTAGCGGTTGTCGAGCGCGAGTCCGCCCAGGCTGCCGAAATCGCGCGACCACGTCAGGGTGCCGCGCAGCGGATCGAAGCAGGCGACGCGACCCTGGTAGGCGACCGCGCACACTTCGCGCTCGTCGATCACCGGCAGGCTCGTGATGTCGGCGATGCGCTCGAGCTCGGTCGCGCCCTTGGGCGTGGCGACGTTTCCTTCCCAGGCGAGGTTCCCCGTCGCCACGTCGATGGCCAGGAGCTTGCCCCCCGCCGTGCCGCTGAACAATCCGCCGCGGGTAACGATGCCGCCGGCGAAGCGGCGTACCGTAAGAGGAGGCTTGTCGCGCGCGTACACCCATTTGCGGCTGCCATCGGAGGGCAGGAGGCCGAAGATCTTGCCGTCGATCGACCACACCACGACGATGCCTTCGGTGGGCAGGGGCGGCCCGCTGACTTCGCTCGATACCTTCGCCCGCCAGAGCGGCTTGCCGCTGGTGTCGAAGGCGAGCACGTCGCCCTTGTCGGTGCCGACCACCACTACTTTCGCATCGGCGCCGACGCCGGCCGACAGGGGCTTGCCGGCATTGCTGCGCCAGTGCTGGGCACCGTTGGCCGGATCGACGCTGACGATCGTGCCGTCCTCCCCGGCGGCATAGATCGCGTCGGCACGCACCGCGGGCGCGAAACCCGCCGCCGGCCTTGCCGCCGACGGCGACCTGCCAGTTGAGCCGCGGCGCGGCCTTGGCATCGTAGGCGGGCAGGGGGCCGAGCTTCGGCGCGCCGTGACCGAACCAGCCAGCTCGAGGGAGGCGATATCGTGGCCCAGGATGGCAGCCAGGTCGACAGCGTCGAGCAGGCGCAGAGCATCGCCGTGGCGGCGAGCGCAGAGAGCTGCCCGGCGCGGCGAAACCGGGCGCGCCCGCGCGGCCGCTGCGAACCCGGACGCAGTCTTCATTTGGCCGGCGCGCTGCTGCGCCCGGGGTCGCGGCCGCGTTTGCCGCTGCGGGCGGCGTGGGCATCGCCGGTGCGACCGGCAGCGGACCACCCAGCGCGTCGAGCTTCGCCTGCAGGTAGCCGCGGTATGCCGACTTCGGGTCGAGCTTGGCGAGCGCAGCCTGGTAGGCGGTGCGCGCCTCGGTCGCCTTGCCGGCCGCAGCCAGCACGTCGCCCCGCAGGTCGGCGTAGACGCCGGCGAACGCATCGTCGGTCTTCGCGTCCAGCGTCCTCAGCGCGTCGTCGTACTGCTTGTCGTCGAGCAGCACCTGCGCCAGGCGCAAGCGGGCGATCGCCTTCAGCTCCTCCTCGCTGGCGTGGTCGATCACCCATTGCAGCTGCGCCTTCGCGCGCCGTCTTGTCGCCGGCGTCGAAGAGCAGCTTCGCGTACAGCAGGGCGGCGCGCGGCGCGTAGGCGGTGCCGCCGAAGCGCTCGACGAGCTGCGTCGCCGGGTCCTTGGCCTTGGCGATGTCGTTGCCGCGCGCCGCCGTGGCTCACCGCCTGGTAGAGCACGCCCGCCTGCTCCGCCTGCTTGGTCTGATACCAGCGCCAGCCCTGCACGCCGACGACGACGACGGCGACGGCGACGACGGCGGCGCTGACGTACTTGCCATAGCTTCGCCCACCACGCCTTGAGGTCGTCGAGCTGTTTCCTGTTCTTCGAGGTCGTATACGGGCATCTGCTCGTTCCTACAGTTCAGTTGGGCGGCGCGAATCTGCGCGGCGACCTCTTCCGGCGGCAGCGCGACCTGCTCGCCGGCGGCGCGCAGCGGCTTGACCGCGACGCGTCCGGCCGCGGCCTCGTCGTCGCCGACGATGAGCGCGAAGCGCGCGCCGCTGGCGTCGGCCTTCTTCATCTGCGCCTTGAAGCTGCCGCCGCCGGCGTGGACGACGATCGCCAGCCCGGCGTCGCGCAGGCGCTCTGCGGCGGCGAGCGCGAGGTCGGTCGCCGCGGCGCCGACGTGGACGACGTAGGCGTCGAGGCCGGCGTCGGCCGCCACCGAGGCTTCGCGCAGCAGCAGCACCAGGCGCTCGACGCCGATCGCGAAGCCGCACGCCGGCGTCGGCTTGCCGCCCAGCTGCTCGAACAGGCCGTCGTAGCGCCCGCCGCCGGCGACGGTGCCCTGCGCGCCGAGGCGGTCGGTGACCCACTCGAACACCGTGCGGTTGTAGTAGTCCAGGCCGCGCACCAGGCGCGGATTGACCTCGAAACGCGATCCCGGCCTCGGTGAGCATTTGCTGCAAGTCGCCGAAGTGCCGGCGCGATCCGACTGCGTCGCCGAGTTGGTCGACGAGCCTGCGGCGCCGCGGCGCAGGATCTCCTGCAGCGCCGGATTCTTGCTGTCGAGTATGCGCAGCGGATTGGTGTGCAGCCGCCGCCGCGAATCCTCGTCGAGCTCTTCGACGTGCGCCTCGAAATAGCGCGACCAGCCTCTGGCGGTGCGCGCGGCGCTCCGGCGCGTCGCCGATGGAGTTGATCTGCAGCGACATGCCCTCCAGGCCCGAGCTTCTTCCACAGGCGCGAGAGCAGGATGATCTGCTCGGCGTCGACGTCGGGACCCGTCGAAGCCGAGCGCCTCGACGTCGAACTGGTGGAACTGGCGGTAGCGCCCCTTCTGCGGCCGCTCGTGGCGGAACATCGGTCCGGCGGTCCACACCCGCTGCGGTCGCTCGTAGGTGAGATGGTGCTCGATCGCCGCGCGCACGATGCCGGCGGTCGCCTCGGGGCGCAGCGTCAGGCTCTCGCCGTTGAGTCGTCCTCGAAGGTGTACATCTCCTTCTCGACGATGTCGGTGGCTTCGCCGATGGCGCGCACGAACAGCGCCGTGGACTCGACGATCGGCACGCGCAGGTTGCGATAGCCGTACTGGGCAAAGGTCGCGCGCGCCGCATCCTCGAAGCGCTGCCACAGCGTCGCCTCGTCGGGCAGCACGTCGTTCATGCCGCGAACGGCCTGGATAGTCGGCGCGCCCATGCGGCTAGGCAATCGCCTTGACGTTGATCGCCTGTCTGTCCGGCTTGAGGTGGGGCGCAGGCGCTTCGCCGCCGTAGGTCGCGCGCACGTAGTCGAAGACGATCTGCTGGAATTCCTCGGCGATGCGCTCGCCCTTCAGCGTGACGGTCTTCTGCCCGTCGACGAACACCGGCGCCACGGGCACTTCGCCCGTCCCCGGCAGGCTGATGCCGATGTTGGCCATCTTCGATTCGCCCGGCCCGTTGACCACGCAGCCCATCACCGCCACGCTCATGGCCTCGACGCCGGGATAGCGCGTGCGCCATTCCGGCATCTGCGCGCGCAGATACGACTGGATCTTGTCGGCGAGCTCCTGGAAGAAGGTGCTCGTGGTGCGGCCGCAGCCCGGGCAGGCGGTCACCAGCGGCGCGAACGAGCGCAGGCCCATGGTCTGCAGGATCTCCTGCGCCACGACGACTTCGCGGGTGCGGTCGCCGCCGGGCTCGGGCGTGAGGGAGACGCGGATCGTGTCGCCGATGCCCTATTGCAGCAGCACCGCCATCGCCGCGGTCGAGGCGACGATGCCCTTCGAGCCCATGCCGGCCTCGGTGAGGCCCGAGATGCAGCGGGTAATCGCAGCGCCGCGCAAGCTCGCTGTACACGGCGATGAGGTCCTGCACGTCGGATACCTTGCACGACAGGACGATGCGCTCGCCCGACAGCCCCAGCTCTTCGGCCCGCCGCGCGCTGCCGATGGCCGATACCACGAGCGCCTCGCGCATCACCGCCGCCGCTTCCCGCGGCTCGGGCAGCCGGGCATTGTCGTCCATCAGCCGCGACAGCAGCTCCTGATCGAGGCTGCCCCAGTTGACGCCGATGCGCACCGGCTTGCCCCATTTCAGCGCGTGCTCGATCATGACCGCGAATTGCGAGTCGTGCTTCGAGCCCTTGCCGACGTTGCCGGGATTGATCCGGTACTTGGCGAGCGCCTGCGCGCAGTCGGGGTACTCGCTCAGCAGCTTGTGGCCGTTGAAATGGAAATCGCCGATGAGCGGAACGCGGCAGCCGTCGGCATCGAGTCGCTCGCGGATCGGGGCCACGGCGGCGGCGGCCTCCTCGGTGTTGACGGTGACCCGCACCAGTTCGGAACCGGCCGCGGCGAGCGCCTTGACCTGGGCGACGGTTGCGCCGATGTCGGCGGTATCGGTGTTGGTCATCGACTGCACCACGATGGGCGCGCCGCCGCCGATGGCGATGTCACCCACGCGCGCCGTGCGCGTGCGGTGGCGGATGATCGACGGGTGTCCGGGATCGCTCATGGGAGTCGCCTCAGGTCAGGCGCAGCCGGGCAACGTTCTGGTGCATGTAGCGCGACAGATCGACCGGCGTACCCCGATAGACCAGCCTGACCTCGGTGGCGTTGCCGATCACGATATCGAAGGGGGCGCTGCCGCGGATCGATTGCTCGGAGCCGGCGGCAAACATGCGGGCGACGAGGACCTGGCCGTCGCGATCGCGAATCTCGGTCCACGACGGGCCGCGATAGCTGAGCAGCAGCGCCGCCTCGGGGACGGCGGCCGAAGGTGCGGGTGGCGCCGCGGCCGCGGCCGGGGTGAGCTCCGCCGCTGCCGGGCCCGCGCTCGGGGCCGCGGCAGGAGCCATGCTCGGGGCCGCAGCCGGGTTCACGCTGGGGGCCGCAGCCGGGTCCACGCTCGGGGCCGCCGCGACATCGCCCCGGGCAACCGGCTCTGCGCCAGCGGAGGGCTTAGGTTCGGTGGCGAACGGATTGGGCAGCTCGGTGCCCTTCGCCGGCGCGGCCGGCGCGGCCGCCGCGGGCGCGGCGGGCTTGGTCTCGGGCTGCGGCCCGAGCCCGCCGCGATACCATTCGTAGGTGGCCGCGCCGACGATGCAGGCGACCAGCACGATCGGAATCAACCAGCGCGCCAACCCCGGCGACGCGCCGTTCGCGGCCGGCAGCTCGGCGATCATCGCCCCGGTTGAGTGCAGCGCGGGCGCCCCGAGCGCCGGCGCGCGCGTCGCATCGGGCAACAGCGCGAGCAGGTCGTCGCCGTCGAGATTGAGCAGGCGGGCGTAGTTGCGCACGAAACCGCGGGCGAAGGTGCGTCCAGGAAGCTGGGCGAAATCCTCTTCCTCCAGCGCCCGCACCTGGCGCGGTGCGAGCTTGAGCTGCTGGGAGACCTGCTCCAGCGACAGGCCCGCCGCCTCGCGCGCGGCCTGCAGCCGCGCGCCCGGGCCGGTGTGACCCGGCGCGGCTTGCGGCTCGCCCCCGACCCGCTCTTCGGTGGCCATCACTCGCAGCTCTCCGTCGCGATCGCCTTCGTTTCCGGCGCCTCCGGATAGCGATTCTTCAATTGCGAGATGTACGACAGCTCGGCCTGATGGTCGCCGAGGTGGCGTTCGATGCATTCGCCCAGGCGCAGCGCGTCCGGCGGCGGATTGGTCATCGTCATGACGCCGTGCATCCAGCTGCGGGCCTCGTCGTAGCGACGCGACTGGTAGGCGAGCTGCGCGAGCCCCAGGCTCGCCAGCGGGTTGCCGGGCTGGACGGCGAGCGCACGGCGGAAATAGTCCTGCGCCGCGGCGTCGTCGGGAATCGCATGCGCGCAGCGGCCGGCGTTGACCAGCGCAACCTCCGGCGTCTTGTACAGCGGGTTGCGCACCGCGGCGTCGAATTGCGCCAGCGATTCGCGCTGGCGCCCGTGCGTGCACAGATACCAGCCCCAGTTGTGCCGAATCTCCGAGTCGTCGGGCGCGAGCTGCAGCGCCTGGCCGAAGTTTTGCTCGGCCTTGCGATCGTCACCCAGATAGGCGTAGACGAGGCCGGCGACGTTGTATGCCGGCGCGTAATTGACGTCGGCCTTGGTCGCCTGGGCGATTTCCTCCAGGGCAACCGACATCTGGCCGCGCTCGTAGTAGCCCGCGGCGAGCTCGCTGTGCAGCTTCGCCCGCACCTCGGGCGGCGCCTTCTGCGGCGGCGTGGTCGGGACGGTGGCGATCGGTTCCGGCGCGGGCTGCTTGCTGCTGCAGGCGGCAAGCAGGATGAGCACGGCGAGCGCGAGGCCCCGGGCTGTCAACGGCGCAAAGGTCACGGCTGCGGCTCCGCGGCGACCGCGGCGCGGCGGACGACGATCCGCTGGCCTCGGCGCTTGGTCTTGTCGTGCACCTGTCCTGCGAGCTGGCCGCATGCGGCGTCGATGTCCGCGCCGCGCGTGGTGCGCACGGTGGCGACGTAGCCGGCGTCCTGGAGGATGCTCTGGAAGGCGGCAATGCGTGCCCTCGGGCTCGTCGAGAAGCCGCTGTTCGGGAACGGGTTGAATGGGATCAGGTTGAATTTGCACGGCACCTCGCGCACCCGCAGGGCGAGCTCGCGCGCCTGTTCCGGCGCGTCGTTGACGCCGTCGAGCATGACGTACTCGAAGGTCACGAAGTCGCGCGGCGCGCGCTCGATGTAGCGCAGGCACGCGGCGAGGAGCTCGCGCAAGGGGTACTTGCGATTGATCGGCACCAGCACGTCGCGCAGGGCGTCGTTGGGTGCGTGCAGCGACACCGCGAGCGCGACCGGGCATTGCTCGCGCAGGCGATCGATCCCGGGGACGAGACCCGCCGTCGACAGCGTCACGCGCCGCCGCGACAGGCCGTAGGCATTGGTGTCGAGCATCAGCCGCATGGCGCCGACGACGTGCTCGAAGTTGGCCAGCGGCTCGCCCATGCCCATCATCACGACGTTGGTGATCGGATGGCGCCCGTGTTCGACCCAGGGCGCGTCGACGCCGGCTTCGAGCAGGGCCCGATTGGCGTGCCAGAGCTGGCCGATGATCTCGCCTAACGCCAGGTTGCGGTTGAACCCCTGCCTGCCGGTGCTGCAGAACGCGCAGTCGAGCGCGCAGCCGGCCTGCGAAGATATGCACAGCGTGCCCCGATCGGCCTCCGGGATGTAGACCGCCTCGACGGCGTTGCCGCCGCCCACGTCGAGCAGCCACTTGCGCGTGCCGTCGCTCGCCGTCGAGTCGCGCAGCACCGCCGGGGCGCGGATCTGCGCGTCGCGGGCGAGCGCCTCGCGCGTCGCCTTGGCGAGGTCGCTCATCGCCTCGACGCGATCGCACAGCCCGTGGTGCACCCAGCGCAGCACCTGCCGGGCGCGGAACGGCTTCTCGCCGCGCGCGGCGAACAACGCCGCCAGGGCGGTCTGATCGAAGTCGAGCAGGTTGATCATGTCGGAACCATCGCGGCTGTGCGTCACCGGCTGTGGATCTCCTGGCGCGGAAAGAAATACTCGATTTCCGTCTCCGCCGTGGCCGGCCCGTCGGAGCCGTGCACCGCGTTGGCATCGATGCTCCGGGCGAAATCGGCGCGAATGGTTCCCGGCGCCGCGTTCTTCGGATCGGTCGCTCCCATCAGGTCGCGGTTCTTGGCGATGGAATTTTCGCCCTCGAGCACCTGGATCATCACCGGCCCGGAAGTCATGAATTCCACCAGATCCTTGAAAAACGGGCGGCCGCGATGCACCGCATAGAAGCCCTCCGCATCGGGGCGTGCGAGCCAGGTCATTTTCGCCGCTACGATCCTCAGTCCCGCGCGCTCGAAGCGAGTATAGATCTCTCCGATGACGTTTTTAGCCACCGCGTCGGGCTTGATGATCGAAAGCGTGCGTTCGACTGCCATACCTGGGCTCCGATGCGATAATTGCGAGTAAATTCATAATTGTATCACGCCGGAGACCCTCGCTCGACTTGCCCTCAAGGCGTCTTGCCTAAAGCCGCGGGCGAGTCAAACCGGGGCGCGGGCGAGGGGCCGCCCCGGGACCCGGGGCCGACCCGCCTTCAGGGCGCGGGGCCCATCATGCCCATCTTCTGCGGCAGCCAGGTCGACAGCGCCGGCCAATAGGTGACTATGACCAGGAAGATGAGCATGGTGACCAGCCACGGAATGACCGCCTTGGTCAGCTGCGTGATGCCCAGGCGCGAGATGCCCGAAGCCACGTACAGGTTGAGCCCGACCGGCGGATGGCAGAGCCCGACCTCCATGTTGACGTCGATGAGGATCCCCAGATGCACCGGATTGATGCCCAGGGTCATCGCCGCGGGATAGAGAATCGGCGCCATGATGAGGATCACCGACGACGGGTCCATGAAGTTGCCGGCCATGAGCAGCAGCAGGTTGGCCAGCAGCAGGAAACCCACCCAGCCCAGGTTCTTGGCGATGATCCAGTCGGCCAGCGCGTGCGGGATGTTCTCGTTGGTGAGGATGAACGAGAACAGCGCCGCGTTGGTGATGATGTAGAGCAGCATCGCGCTGGTGTTGGCCGAGGTCAGCAGCACCTTGCCCAGGTCCTTGAGCGGCATCGCCTTGTACACGAACACCGACACGAAGAACGAGTACATCGCGGCCATGGCCGCCGCCTCGGTGGCGGTGAACAGCCCCGAGTAGATGCCGCCGATGATGATGACCACCAGCATCATGCCCCACACGCTCTCCCGGAAGGCCTTGAAGCGCGCGCCCCAGCTCTCCTTCGGCATGCGCGGATAGTTGCGCTTCTTGGCGATGTACCAGGTGACGGTGCAGAGCATCGTCGTCAACATGATCCCCGGCAGCAGGCCGGCAACGAACAGCGCGCCGATCGAGGTGTTGGTGGCGATGGCATAGATGACCTTGGGGATCGAGGGCAGCATGAGGATACCCAGCGAGCCCGCCACGGTGATCACCGCGGCGCCGAAATCCATGGGCATGCCGCGCTTGACCATCTCCGGCAGCACGATCGAGCCGATGGCGACGACCGTGGCCACCGAGGAGCCGCAGACCAGGGCGAACATGGCGCAGGCGACGATGCCGGCCAGCGCCAGACCGCCGTGCCAGTGCCCGACCATGGAGGCGGCAAAATTGATCATCCGCCGCGCTACCCCGCCATGGGTGAGAAAGGTTCCGGCCAGGATGAAGAACGGGATCGCCATGATCTCGAAGCGCTCGATACCCGTGAACAGCTTCAGGGCGATCGATTCGATGGGCACCTGGGTCATGGTGAACACGAAGGTCAGCACCGTGAGCCCGAGCGCGATCGAGATCGGCATGCCGGTGAGCATGAGCGCGATCAAGAGGCCAAAGATGATGGCGGAGGTCATCGCTCAGCGCTCCGGCGGCGCTGCCGGGTGGAGATTGTCTTCCTGCGCCAGGATGTCGTGGTCGGAAATCTTCTCTATGCCAGCAACATCCGTCGGGTCATGATGGGGCAATTGGCCGGTGCGCCAGAAGGTCCACGCCACTTGCAGGAAGCGGAAGCACATCAGCCCCGAGCCCAGGGGAATGGCGAGATAGACCAGCCACATCGGCAGTTCCATGTCGGGCGAGGTCTGGTTGGTGTGCGAGAGCTGCCAGACGAAGTTGGCGCCGAACGAGGCCACCACGCCGGTGAACAGCGCCCCGGCGCACAGGCCGAACAGGATGCAGCCGCGGCGCGGGCGCTCGGGCAGGTGATTGATGACCACGTCGACGCCGACGTGGATGCCGGTGCGCACGCCGTAGGCGGCGCCGAACTTGGCCATCCACACGAACATGTAGATGCATGCCTCCTGCGCCCACGACAGGTTGATCGCGAGCAGCCAGTCCTGCACCACCGGAATGGGCAGGCCCGCCGCGTAGCGGTGGATGACGGCCACGAAGATGATCAGCGTCGCCGCGCCCATGAGCAGGGCGATGAGCCATTCCTCAAGATGGTCAAGCCACTTCAGCATGGCCAAAGTCCCGCTTCTGGCACCGGCCTGTCCCAGGCAAAAAAACGCCACTGCGCAGGCGCAGCGGCGTCTGTGGCGTCCAATCGTGCCCGCGAAATCGCGCGCTCGAGGCGTCTGCGATGCTCAAGGCTTGAAGCCGGTCTCCTTGTAGACCTCGGCGATGGTGTCCTTGCCGACGCGGCTCTCCATCTCCTTGTGCACCGGCAGCAGGGCCTTCTTCCAGGCCGCCTTGGCCTCCGGCGTGAGCGTCAGGATCTCGGTCTTGCCGGTGGCCCTGACCGCGGCGAGCGCCTTGTCGTTCTCCTCCTTGGCGATGTCGTTGGCGTACTTGGTCGCATCCTTCATCGCCCCCTCGAGGATGGTGCGGATATCCGCCGGCAAGCCGTCCCAGAATTTCTTGTTGACGATCACCGCATATTCGATCACGCCGTGATCGGTCAGCGTGAAGTATTTCTGCACCTCGTTCATCTTCTGGGTGTAGAAGTTCGACGGCGGATTCTCGGTGCCGTCGACCACCCCGGTCTGCAGCGCCTGATAGACCTCGGAGAACGCCATCACCTGCGGAATTCCGCCGAGGGCGCGAATCTCGGCGTCGAGCACCTTCGACGACTGGATGCGCATCTTCAGTCCCTTGACGTCGCCCGGCAGGCGCAGCGGCTTGTTGGCGCTGAAGTCCTTGAAGCCGTTGTCCCAATAGGCAAGGCCGACGATTTCATGGGACTCGAGCTTCTTGAACAGCGACTTGCCCACCGCCCCCTCGGTCACCTTGTGCAGCTCGGCGAAGCTGTCGAAGATGTACGGCAGGTCGAAGACTTCGAATTCGCGCACCCCCATCGGGCCGAACTTGGCCACCGAAGGTGCGAGCATCTGCACCGATCCGAGCTGCAGCGCGTCCATCTCCTCGCCGTCCTTGTACAGGGTGCTGTTGGGATAGACCTCGACCTTGACCCGGCCCTTGCTGCGCTCCTCGGCGAGCTGCTTGAACTTCTCCGCGCCCTTGCCCTTGGGCGTGTCGACGGCGACGACGTGGCTGAACTTGATGACAATCGGCTGCTGGGCGGTGGCGCTGCCGGCAAGCGCCAGCGCGAACAGCGCAGCGAGCGCGACACACAAACGTGACTTCATCGGATCCTCCAGGAAATAACTGTCCGGCGCTTCAGGGCGCTTCTTGGCGAAGCATTTAGCCCCCCGCCGGACGGCGTTGTCAATCTGCCGGCGTCAGATTGCGCCGCTTTTTGCGAGCGCGTCTTGATCGTGCTCAATGAGTGTGCAGTGGCTGCCAGCGGAAGCACCAGCCGGCCTCGTCGGGCGCCGCCTGGTAGGCGAGCGCCACGCCGATGCCCGGCACCGCCACGAGCTCTTCGCCCGACCAGACCAGCGGCAGGCAATCGCGTTCCCAGGGCGGCATGTGCGCTTCGGCCAGCAGCCTCTTGACCGAGCGCGTGGGCCGGTCGGCGGCGAGGCGGATGCGCTCGCCGCCGCGGCGCGAGCGCAGGGTGACCGGCGCCGCGCCGAGCTTGGCCGCGGCCACGCCGGTTCCGCGCGCGCGCTCGAAGAACAGGCTTCCTCCCGGCAGCGCGAGCTCGGCTTCGCCGGCCCAGGCGCGCACGAAGCCCTCCGAGCGCGGGGCGTGCACCACGATCCGGCCGCGGTAGCAGCCGATCTCGGCGCCGTCGTGGGCGAGGCGCGGGTTCGCATCGGGTGCGGCGCGCTCGAGCTGGCGCAGCATCTCGGAAAGGCGCGCCTCCGACGGCGGGCGCAGGCCCTCGGCGCGGAGGAACGCGCGCAGCAGGTTGCGCGCCCGCGGCGCCGGCAGCGCGCACAGACGGCCACGATCCAGGCCGCCTGCCGCTGCGGCCCCCGCGCCGTCGATCGCCGCCAGCGCGTCGGCGAGCTCGGAGGCTTCCGCCTGGTGGCGGGCGGCGCGCACCAGCGTCGCAGGATAGCCCGGAAAGCGCGCCGCGAGCAGCGGCGCGACCTCGTGGCGCAGGAAGTTGCGCGCGTACCTGCGCTCGGCATTGCTCTCGTCGTCGATCCAGGCGATCCGGCGCGCCGCGGCATAGGCGGCGAGCGTGGCCCGGTTGAGCCCGAGCAGCGGCCGCAGCAGGGCGGGGTGTCCCGGTCGATAGCGCGCCATGGCGGACAGTCCCTGCACCCCGGCTCCGCGCAGCAGCTGGAGGAGCAGTGTCTCGGCCTGGTCGTCGGCGTGGTGCGCGAGCGCCACCGCGTCGACGTCGGCGCCCTGCAGGCAGGCGTAGCGCGCGCTTCGCGCCAGCGCCTCCAGGCTCTCTGCACGCCGGCGCAGCAAGCGCAGCCGATGCGTGGCGAGCGGCACGCCGCGCGCCGCGCACTGCGCGGCGCAGAATTCTGCCCAGCGCTCGGCGTTGGGCGACAGGCCGTGATGGACGTGGATGGCCGACAGCGAAAGCGAATAGCGCGCGGCGCACGCCGCGGCCGCGTCGAGCAGGACCATCGAATCGACTCCGCCAGAGAGCGCCACCGCGAGGCGCATTCCCGGACGCAGGTGCTCGCCGAATGCGGCGGCGATCGCCGCGTCGACCGCGCAGCTCGCCCGCGGCGGCTCAGCCGGCGGTGATTTCCTTGAACTTGCCATAGCCGAGCAGCTTCTCCTCGCGCGCGTCGAGCAGCACGTCGAGCGGCTGCTCCTGCGCGTGGCGCAACGCCTCGGTCAGGGCTTTCTTCAGCGTCGCCATCAGCGCCGCGTGGTCGCGGTGGGCGCCGCCCAGCGGCTCGGTGACCACCTTGTCGACCAGGCCCAGGGTCTTCAGGCGCGGCGCGGTGATGCCGAGCGTCTCGGCCGCCTCCTCGGCGTGCTTGGCCGATTTCCACAGGATCGAGGCGCAGCCCTCGGGCGAGATCACCGAGTAGGTGGCGTACTGCAGCATGAGGGTGACGTCGCCCACCGCGATCGCCAGGGCGCCCCCGGAGCCGCCTTCGCCGATCACGGTGACCACGATCGGCGTGCGCAACCCGGCCATTTCGTACAGGTTGCGGCCGATGGCCTCCGACTGGCCGCGCTCCTCCGCGCCGATGCCCGGAAACGCCCCGGGCGTGTCGACGAAGGTGAACAGCGGCAGGCCGAATTTGGCGGCGAGTCGCATCAGGCGCAAGGCCTTGCGATATCCCTCCGGCCGCGGCATGCCGAAGTTGCGATGGATCTTTTCCTTGGTGTCGCGCCCCTTCTGGTGGCCGATGACCATGCACGGCGCGCCGTTGAAGCGCGCCAGTCCGCCCACGATCGCGGCGTCGTCGGAGTAGCTGCGGTCGCCGTGCAGCTCGTGGAAATCGGTGAACACGCCGGCGATGATGTCGAGCGTGTACGGCCGCTGCGGGTGCCGCGCGACCTGCGCCACCTGCCACGCGGAGAGCTTGCCGTAGATCTCCCTGGTGAGCAGCTGGCTCTTCTTCTGCAGGCGGTTGATCTCGTCGGAGATGTCGACCGCCGAGTCCTCGTGGACATAGCGCAGCTCGTCGATCTTGGCTTGCAGTTCGGCGATCGGCTGCTCGAAGTCGAGGAAAGTCTGCTTCATCTAACCCGGAGGTTTCCCGTTTGCGAGGGCGCGATATTAGCGCAACTTGGCGCGGACGACGACCGCCGCCTTGGCCAGGGGTCAGGGCGCGCGCAGCATCTCGACATGGGCGATGCCGTCCTCGAGGTAGGGCGCGGAATCGGTCCGGAACCCCTGCTCGGCATAGAAGCGCGCGAGCCTGCGCTGCGCGCCGATGCGCAGCGCGTGGCCCGGATAGAGCTTAGCCGCGCGCTCGATGCCCTCGCGCATCGCCGCGCGCCCGAGCCCCTGGCCCCGGAATGGCGCCGTGGTCAGCACCCTGCCGAGCGACGGCTCGGCGTACTTGCGGCCCGGATCGATCAGGCGCAGGTACGCCGCCAGCGTCCGGCCTTGTCCGCTGCCGGCCCATCCGAGCAGATGCCAGGCGAAGAGGTCGAGGCCGTCGAGATCGAGAAAGGCGCAAGCCTGCTCGACGACGAACACCGCCGCGCGCGCCGCGAGCAGGGCATAGAGCTCCGCCGGCGAGAGCTCGGCGAAGCGCTTCCACTGCCAATCGACCCGCAGCATCGGCGCGCTGTTCCCAAAGACGACCGTTTGGATCGATCGCCGCCTTACATTACCATGGTGCTCCCGCGGCAACTGGCAGTCCCCCCATGGCTACACGCTATCGCATCGCCGTCATTCCCGGCGATGGCATCGGTAAGGAAGTCATGCCCGAGGGAGTGCGCGTGCTCGAAGCCGTCGGCCGCCGCTTCGGGGTCGAATTCGACTGGGACGAGCTGCCGTGGAGCTGCGACTACTACCTCGAGCACGGGCGGATGATGCCCGAAGATTGGTTCGAGCGCGTGCGCACGCACGCGGCCATGTACTTCGGCGCGGTCGGCTGGCCGGCGAGCGTTCCCGACCACATTTCGCTCTGGGGCTCGCTCATCCAGTGGCGCCGCGGCTTCGACCAGTACGTGAACCTGCGGCCGTGCCGCCTGATGCCCGGGGTGCCGAGCCCGCTCGCCAACCGCCGTCCGGGCGACATCGACTTCGTGGTGGTGCGCGAGAACACCGAGGGCGAGTATTCCTCGGTCGGCGGGCGGATGTTCGAGGGGACCGAGCGCGAGGTCGTGTTCCAGGAATCGGTGTTCACGCGCAAGGGGGTCGACCGCATCCTGCGCTTTGCCTTCGAGCTCGCGCTGCGCCGCCCGGCGAAACACCTCACCTCGGCGACCAAGTCCAACGGCATCTCCATCACCATGCCCTACTGGGACGAGCGTTTCCGGGCGATGGCGGCGCAGTATCCGGCCATCCGCACCGACCAGTATCACATCGACATCCTGACCGCGCATTTCGTGGCCCGGCCGCAGCTGTTCGACGTGGTCGTGGGGTCGAACCTGTTCGGCGACATCCTCTCCGATCTCGGTCCCGCGGTGTGCGGCACGATCGGCATCGCGCCGTCGGCGAACATCAATCCCGAGCGCGAATTTCCGTCCTTGTTCGAGCCGGTGCACGGCTCGGCGCCGGACATCGCCGGCAAGGGGATCGCCAACCCGATCGGCCAGATCTGGTGCGGCGCCATGATGCTCGAGCACCTGGGTCACGCCGACGCGGCGGCCGCGGTGATGCGCGGCATCGAGCGTGTGCTCGCCGAAGGCCCGCGCACCCCCGACCTGGGCGGCAAGGCTAAGACCGGCGAGCTCGGGCGCGCGGTCGCCGACGCAATCGGGTAGGGCATTTGTGGCAAGATAGCGGCCGCTGCAAGAACAGACGGCCGGCAGGGGAGCGCTCACCATGATCATCGGCATTCCACGCGAGACCCGCGCGGGCGAGACCCGCGTGGCCGCGACACCGGAAACGGTCAAGAAGCTCGCCGCCAGCGGCAAGCACGAAATCGTCGTCGAGGCCGGCGCGGGCACGGCCTCCTCGATACCCGACGGCGAGTTCCAGGCCGCCGGGGCGCGCATCGGCACTGCCGACGAGGCGCTCGGCGCGGACATCGTGCTCAAGGTCCGCGCCCCGGCCGCCGGGGAGATCGGGAGGCTCAAGCGCGGCGCGCTCGTCATCGGCCTGCTCAATCCGTTCGACGCCGCGGCGATGCAGGCGCTCGCCCAGAGCGGCGTATCCGGGTTCGCGCTGGAGTGGCTGCCGCGCATTTCGCGCGCCCAGTCGATGGACGTGCTGTCCTCGCAGGCGAACATCGCCGGCTACAAGGCGGTCATGCTGGCCGCCAACAGCTACGGCCGCTTCATGCCGATGCTCATGACCGCGGCCGGAACGGTGAAGGCCGCGCGCGTGCTCATCCTTGGCGTGGGCGTGGCCGGCCTGCAGGCGATCGCCACGGCGAAGCGGCTGGGCGCGGTCATCGAGGCATCCGACGTGCGGCCGTCGGTAAAGGACCAGGTCGAGTCGCTGGGGGCGAAGTGGGTCGACGTGCCGTACGCCAACGACGAGGAGCGCAAGATCGCCGAGGGCGTGGGCGGCTACGCGCGGCCGATGCCGCCGGAATGGATGGCGCGCCAGGCCGAGATCATCCACGAACGCTGCAAGAGCGTCGACATCCTGATCACCACCGCGCTCATCCCCGGGCGGCCGGCGCCGAGGCTCATCAAGGCCGCCACCGTCGCGGCGATGAAGCCCGGGGCGGTGATCGTCGATCTGGCGGTGGAGCAGGGCGGCAATGTCGAGGGCTCCGAGCTCGACCAGATCGTGGCCCGGAACGGGGTCAAGATCGTGGGCCTTGGCAACCTGCCCGCGCTCGTGGCCACCGATGCGAGCGGACTCTACGCGCGCAACGTGCTCAACTTCCTTGCCCTGTCGCTCAATGCCAAGAGCGGAGATTTTGCGCTGCCGAAGGACGACGAAATCATCAAGGCGACGCTGGTGTGCGAGAACGGCGCCGTAGCGCCGCGCAGCTAGCGACAAGCCGGCGCTGTCTCATTCGCAGCGCCGGCCTTGCCACAAGGAGAGCTCATGACCGCAGGCGTAGAACCGATTGTCTTCTACCTCACCATTTTCGTGCTGGCGGTGTTTGTCGGCTATCACGTGATCTGGAACGTGACCCCGGCGCTGCACACCCCGCTGATGAGCCTCACCAACGCCATCTCGAGCATCATCCTGGTCGGGGCGATGCTCGCCGCCGGGCCGGCGCAGCTCGACTGGGGCGGCTGGCTCGGGGTGCTGGCGGTGACGCTGGTGTCGATCAACGTCGTCGGCGGCTTCCTCGTCACCCAGCGGATGCTGCAAATGTTCAGGAAAAAGGAACCGAAGCCGGCGGACAAAGCCTAGGCGACGGGAGACGCCATGAGCGCCAATCAACTCGCATTGTGGTACCTGGTCGCGGCGGTCAGTTTCATCCTCGCGCTCAAGGGGCTGTCCTCGCCCGCATCGGCGCGGCGCGGCAACCTGTACGGCATGGTCGGCATGGCGATCGCCGTGCTGGTCACCCTGGCGGTCATCTATTCGCACAGCAAGAACGTGCTGCCGATCCTGGGCGGCATGGTGGTCGGCGGCGTCATCGGCGCGATCGTCGCCCGGCGGGTGCAGATGACGCAGATGCCCGAGCTCGTCGCCGCCATGCATTCGCTGGTGGGCCTCGCGGCGGTGTTCATCGCCACCGCGGCGGTGAACAACCCCGAGGCGATGGGCCTGCATGCGCCGCTCACCGGCCTGCACAAGGCGGAGCTTTTCATCGGCACCTTCATCGGCGCGATCACCTTCTCCGGGTCGGTGATCGCGTTCGGCAAGCTGTCCGGAAAGATCCGCAGCGCGCCGGTGGTGTTCAAGGGCCAGCACTACCTCAATCTGGCCATCGGCATCGTCATGATCGGTTTTGGCATTGCCTTCTTCGCCTCGCCGGAGCACCTGCAGTGGACCCCGTTCATCGCCATGACCATGCTCGCCTTCCTGCTCGGGTTCCTGCTGATCATCCCGATCGGCGGCGCGGACATGCCGGTGGTGATCTCGATGCTCAACAGCTATTCGGGGTGGGCGGCGGCCGGCATCGGCTTTTCACTCGACAATCCGATGCTCATCATCGCCGGCTCCCTGGTCGGCTCCTCGGGCGCGATCCTGTCCTACATCATGTGCAAGGCGATGAACCGCTCGTTCATCAGCGTCATCCTGGGCGGCTTCGGCGGCGAGACCGCCGATGCGGCCGGCGACGACGCAGAAGAAGACGGTCAAGAGCGGCAGCGCCGACGATGCCGCGTTCCTGCTCTCCAACGCCGACACGGTCATCATCGTGCCCGGCTACGGCCTGGCGGTGGCGCGGGCCCAGCACGCGGTGAAGGAGCTGGCAGCCAAGCTCACGCAGAAGGGCGTCACGGTGAAATACGCGATCCACCCGGTGGCCGGGCGCATGCCCGGGCACATGAACGTGCTGCTCGCCGAGGCCGAGGTGCCCTATGACCAGGTCTACGAGATGGAGGACATCAACGGCGAGTTCGCGCAAGCCGACGTGGCGCTGATCCTCGGGGCCAACGACGTCGTCAACCCGCTGGCCGAGCAGAAGGGCAGCGCGATCTACGGCATGCCCATCATCGAGGCCTACAAGGCGCACAGCGTCATCGTCAACAAGCGCTCGATGGCCTCCGGCTACGCCGGGCTCGACAACCCGCTGTTCTACATGGACAAGACGATGATGGTCTTCGGCGATGCGAAGAAGGTGGTCGAAGACCTGGTCAAGGCGGTCGAGTAGCCGCCGGTCTTGACCGCGGCTTTGGGCGGGCGCATCGAGCCGCCCGCCCCCGCCGACCGCGTCGCGGCAGGGGCTTTGAACCTGTCCGCGTATACTCGGCCAGGCCCCGCCGCCGGCGCGCGGGCGGGCGCTCCAGAGCCAAACCAAGCGACAGCGAAACGAGTCGAACCGCGACCATGAGCCCGATCACGACCCGGCCGGCATTCTGGACCGCGTTTGCCGTGGTCTCGCTCGTCTGCGCGGGCCTCGCCTGGCGCTATTTTCCGGCCGCCCTGCCGCTCATCAAGCTCGACGTCAAGATGTCGCGCGAGGACGCGCTCGAGCAGGCCGGGGTGATCGCGCAGCGCCTGCGGCTCTCCGAGCCCGACGCGCAGCGGGCCGTGGTGTTCAGCCACGACGGCTCGACCCAGAACTACGTCGAGCTTGAGGGCGGAGGCAAGAGCGCGTTCACGCGCCTGCTGTCGGGCGAGGTGTACTCGCCGTATCGCTGGGAGGTGCGGCTGTTCAAGCCGGGCGAGACCGCCGAGGCGCGGGTGCGCTTCAAGCCCGACGGCTCGGTCTACGGCTTCAATCGCCACGTCCCCGAGGTCGCCCCGGGCCCGGCGCTCGAGCCCGATGCGGCGCGCGCCATCGCCGAGGCGCGCGGCGCGCACCGACTGGGGTGTCGACTTCGGCCCGTACGCAGCGCTTCGACCAGTCGCACGTGCAACGCCCCAACGGCCGCGTCGATCACACCTTCGTCTACGAGCGCAAGGATGTCACCCTGGGCGAGGCGCCGGGTTCGGCTGCAGCTCACGGTGAGCGGCGATGCCCTGACCGAGGTCACCTATTTCGTGCATGTGCCGGAGGCCTTCGAGCGCCGCTTCGCGGAGCTGCGCTCGGCGAACAACACCATCGCCAGTGTCGCGAGCCTCGCCGCGGGCGTCCTGTACGGCCTGGGCGGCTGCATCATCGGCGTGGTGTGGCTGATGCGCCGGCGCTGGCTGCTGTGGAAGCAATCGCTCGTCGCCGGCGCCGTGGTGGCCGGGCTGAATGCGGCGGCGATCCTCGCCAATGTGCCCGACGCCTGGTTCGGGTACGACACCGCGCAGTCGACCACGGTGTTCTGGGGCCAGCAGATCGGCGTCGCCGCCCTGGTGCTCGTCGGCGGCGGGCTCGCGCTGGCGCTCGTGTTCATGGCGGCGGAGAGCCTGTCGCGCAAGGCCTTCCCCTACCAGCCGCAGCTGTGGCGCATCTGGTCGCGCGCGGCCGCGCCCACCGCCGCCGTGCTCGGGCGCACGCTCGGCGGCTACCTGTTCGTTCCGGTCGAGCTCTCGCTCATCGCCGGCTTCTACCTCGTCACCAACACCTACTTCGGCTGGTGGCAGCCGTCCGAATCGCTGTCCGATCCCAACATTCTCGGCAGCGCCGTGCCGGCGCTCGCGCCGATCGGCCAGGCGATGCAGGCCGGGTTCATGGAGGAATGCCTGTTCCGCGCCGTGCCGCTGTCGCTCGCCGCGATCATCGGCGCGCGCTTCGGCCTGCGAGCGCCCGCTGATCGTTGCCGCGCTTCTGCTCGAGGCGCTGGTCTTCGCCGCCGCGCACGCCAACTATCCTGGCTTCCCGTCCTACTCGCGCTCTGGTCGAGCTGTTCGTGCCGGCGCTGATCTGGGGCCTCATCTTTCTTCGCTTCGGGCTCCTGCCGACGGTGATCCTGCATGCGCTGTTCGATCTGACGCTGATGTCGCTGCCGGTGTTTCTCGTGCAGGGTCCGGGCGCCAACCTGAACCGCGCGCTGGTTGTCGCCGCCGGCGCTTGTGCCGCTCGCCATCGTGCTCTGGCGCCGCGCCTTGGCCGGGCGCTGGCTCGCGCTGCCGAACCAATGCTTCAACGGCGCCTGGCGGCCGGGGCCGCCGCCGCGGCGCGCGCGGCGCGCGGCAACGCGCGAGGCGGGCGTGTGGACGGGCCGGGTCCAGCGCGTGCTGCCGCTGCTCGCCTTGGCGGGCCTCGCGAGCTTTGCCCTGGTCACGGCGACTTTCGCGGCGACGCGCCGCCGCTCAAGATCGACCGCGACCAGGCCGAGCGATCGCCGACGCAGCGCTGCAGGAGCGCGGCATCACGCTCGGGCCGGAGTGGAAGCGCTATCGCGGCCATGCGCCAGGCGAGCGAGGAAGGCTCCGCGTGGGCATGGAACAAATTCGTCTGGCGCGAGGCGGGGCCCGAAGCCTACCGCGGCTGGTCGGCAGCTGGCTCGCGCCGCCGCTGTGGGCAGTGCGCTACGCGCGCTTTTCCGGCGTCGACGTCGCCGATCGCGCCGAGGAGTGGCAGGTCGCGATTCAAGGCGACGGCAAGCGTGCGCCAGATGCAACATCAGCTGCCCGAGAGCGTGCCGGCGCCCGCCTCACCGAGGACCAGGCACGAAGCGCTCGCGCAAAGCGAGATCACCGCGCGCCTCGGGCTCGACCCCGCGGCGTTGAACGAAGTCGAGGTCAAGCAGGATCCGCATCCGGCGCGCACCGACTGGCAATTCATCTACGCCGACCCGCGGTCGACGTCGGCAAGGGCGGCGAGGCGCGGGCGGTGGTCGATCTCGCCGGCGACGAGGTCGTCGGCTGGGGCCGCTACATCTTCGTGCCGGAATCGTGGTATCGCGCCGAGCGCGACCGCGCCAGCCGCCTGGGCATCCTGCGCATCGCCGTCGGCCTGTGCTTCGCGCTGCTCGCTATTGCGGCGCTGGTCGGCGCGACGCTCGCCTGGACGCGCGACCACTTCGATCGTCGCGCCTGCATCTGGTCGGCGGCGCTTCTGCTCGGCTCCTCGATCCTGGCGGCGGCCAACCATTGGCCGAGCGCTGGCCATGGGGCTCAAGACCACCGAGCCGGTGCTGACCCAGGTCGCGCTCTCCGCCGGCGGCATGCTTTTCGGCGCGGTGCTTACCGCGCGGTCGGAGCCATGTTCGTCGGCGTCGGGGCTCTCACGGCGCGCATTCACATCGTTGCCGGGCTCGACGAGCGCGCGCTGTGGCTGCGCGGCGCGGCGCTGGCGCTGGTGGCGACCGGCGCCAACGTCGCCCTGGCCGCGCTCTCCGCCGGAAACCGCGCCGCTGTGGCCGAAATACGACGCCGAGAACGCGTGGCTGCCGTTGCTCTCGCAGGCCCTGGCGGCGGTGAAGTTCCTGGCCGTGATCGGGTTCGCGATCGTCGCCCTGGACTGGCTCAGCCGCGTCACGGAGGGCTGGACGCGGCATCGCCTGCTGGCGGTTGTGCTGCTGATGCTGACCAACGCCGCGATCGCGGCGATCAGCGCCGAGCAATGGTTCGACATCGCCGCCGCCGGCCTGGTGGTGGGCGCGCTTGCGGCGCTGTTCTTCGCCACGGTGCTGCGCTTCGATCTGCGCGCGATTCCCCCGCTGATCGCGGTCTACGCGAGCCTGATGATCGTCGCGCAGGCGTTGCAGAAAGGCACGCCCCAGGCCGCGTACCTCGGCGCGGTGGGCGTGGCGGCGACGCTCGCCGTCGGCTGGGCCGCGACCCGTTATCTCGTCGCCGCCGGCCCGGCGGCAGAAGCCTCACCTGTCGCGCTGAATCCCCGCCGCGGCCGCCAACCCGGCGTCCGAATAGGCTCGCCGCAGCGCCCCGTCTGCGCCCTACTGGATGGTCACCCAGTAGGGAATGACGTTGTTGTCGGCGCGGTGCACCGCGCGCACGTTCGACCGCGATGCCCAGGGAATCACCTGCCGATGCAGCGGCAGGTGGAGGAACTCGTCGTGCTGGATCATGAGCGCCTCGTTGATGAGGCGGCGGCGCCGGTCGACGTCGATTTCGGTCTTGATCTGGTCGATGAGCGCGTCCAGCTGGGCATCGTGTAGCGCCCGTAGTTGTAGTCGCCGTCGCCCTTGCCGTTGGCCCCGTGCAGCACCGGCTGCAGGATGAAGATCGGATCGGTGGCGCCGCCGCCCCAGCCCAGCATGTACAGGCTGGTGTCGCGCTTCTCGATCTTGGGGAAGTAGGTGGCGCGCGGCATCGCGGTCACCGCGGTCTTCACGCCGATCTGGCTCCACATCGCCGCGAGCGCCTGGCAGATCTTCTCGTCGTTGACGTAGCGATTGTTCGGGCAGTCGAGCGTCACCTCGAAGCCGTTCGGGATAGCCGGCCTCGGCGAGCAGCTCCTTGCGCCTTCGCCCGGTCGAAGGGCAACCGCTTCTCGGGCTGCGACGATCCACGGCCAGGGCGCGGGCAGCATCGCGCCGGTCGGCTGCGACAGCCCGCGCATGGTGGTGCTTCGGATCGCCTCGATGTCGATCGCCTGGTAGAGCGCCTGGCGCACGCGCTTGTCCTTGAACGGATTCTTGCCCTTGACGTTGGAGTAGAGAAGCTCGTCGCGCTGCTGATCCATGCCGATGAACACGACCCGGTTCTCGACCCCCTCGAGCACCTTGATGGCGCTGTTCTGCTTGAGCCGCGGCACATCCTGCGGCGGCGGGTCGTTGATGAGGTCGACTTCGCCCGAAACGAGCGCCGCCAGGCGCGTCGCATCCGAGACGATCGGCGTGAAGATCACCGTGTCGACATTGCCTTCGAATCGACCCTCCTTGATGCCCCACCAGTTCGGGTTCCTGACCAGCACCGTCTTCACGTCGGGCTCGCGCGACTTCAGCATGTACGGGCCGGTGCCGTTGGCCTGGTGGGCGGTGATCATGTCCTCCTTCTGGGTGAAGTTCTGCGGCTTGGTCGCCCCGTTCTTCTCGCACCAGGCCTTGCTCATGATGTTGATCGTCGCGATGTGCTCGAGCTCGATCGGATTCGGGCCGTTGGTCGTGAACTCGACGGTGAGATCGTCGATCTTGCGCGGGATGCCGGCGGCGTTGGCATAGACGCGCAGCTGCGAGGTCTCGGCGCGCGCCCGCTCGAAGCTGAACACGACGTCGTCGGCGGTGAACGGCGTGCCGTCGTGGAACTTGACGCCGGGGCGCAGCTTGAAGCGCCATGTCACCGGGTCGATCTGCTGCCAGGACACGCGCGAGCGCCGGCACCAGGTTGAGCTGTCTTGTCGCGGGCGACCAGGAACTCGTAGACGAGCGGGTTGATGTTGTTGGTCAGGCCCTCGTTCTGCGAATGCGGATCGGTCGTCTGCGGGTCGCCGCGGTTCGGCCCAGCGCAGGGTCTTGGCGTCGGCGGCGCCGGCGGCGAGCGCGGCGACCAGGACGAGCGAGCGCGAAGCGGCCGCACGCATGATCGATTCCTTTGGCGAAGCGAGGACATGTCCATGATACCGCCGCGAACGCGCGCTCGCGCCCAGTGCGCCGTTCGGCGCCGCCGCGCTAGAATGCGCAGCGCCTGAAGCTCGCCCGATGGCACCGACCTCCCTTCGCCGACCGCCTGCGCGCCGAGCTCGACGCGGCCATGATCGCCGATGGCGCGCGCTTGCGCTCGCGCATCGACCGCGCTCGAACGGCGGCCGCGTCGCGCGCGGCGGAGATCGAGGCGGTCAGCGCGCGCCGTTGCCGCGTCGCGCGAGCGCGTCAGCGCCCGCGCCGCGGCGAGTCCCGCGCATCAGCTATCCGGCCGAACTGCCGATCACGCGCGCGCCGCGACGACATCGCCGCCGCGATCCGGGAGCATCAGGTGGTCATCGTCTGCGGCGAGACCGGCTCGGGCAAGACCACCCAGTTGCCCAAGATCTGCCTGGAGCTCGGCCGCGGCGTGCGCGGCCTGATCGGCCACACCCAGCCGCGCCGCATCGCCGCGCGCAGCGTCGCCGCGCGCATCGCGCAGGAGCTCGCGGCGCCGCTCGGGCAGCGCGGTCGGCTACAAGGTCCGCTTCACCGATCGCACGCGGCCCGGCGCGTACATCAAGCTGATGACCGACGGCATCCTGCTCGCCGAGACGCAGGGCGACCGGCTGCTCGCCGCGTACGACACGATCATCATCGACGAGGCGCACGAGCGCAGCCTCAACATCGATTTCCTGCTCGGCTACCTCAAGCAGCTGCTGCCGCAGCGGCCCGACCTGAAGCTCATCATCACCTCGGCGACGCTCGATGCCGAGCGCTTCGCGCGGCACTTCGGCAGCGCCGACGGCGCCGGCCCCGGTGATCGAGGTCTCGGGCCGCATCTATCCGGTCGAGATCCGCTACCGGCCGCTCGCCGGCGATCCGAGGCGACGACGAGGAGCCGCTCGAGGACGCGATCGTCGCCGCCGCCGAAGACCTGTGGCGCGCCGGCCCGGGCGACATCCTCGTCTTCCTGCCCGGCGAGCGCGAGATCCGCGAGACGGCCGACCTGCTGCGCGGGAGCCTCGCCGCGCCGGCCGTACGCGCGCAGCGTCGAGATCCTGCCGCTCTACGCGCGGCTGTCGGTTGCCGAGCAGCAGCGCGTGTTCGCGCCCAGCCGGCGGGCGGCGCATCGTGCTCGCGACCAACGTCGCCGAGACCTCGCTGACCGTGCCGGGCATCCGCTACGTCATCGATGCGGGCCTGGCGCGCGTCAAGCGCTACTCGCTGCGCAACAAGGTGACGCTGCTGCAGATCGAGAAGATCTCGCAGGCGGCGGCCAACCAGCGCGCCGGCCGCTGCGGCCGGGTCGCCGCCGGCGTCTGCGTGCGCCTCTACGGCGAGGACGATTTCGCGGCGCGGCCGCGCTTCACCGATCCGGAGATCCTGCGCTCGTCGCTCGCGGCGGTGATCCTGCGCATGGCGGCGCTCGACCTGGGCGAGGTCGAGCCGCGTTTCCGTTTCTCGAGCCGCCGCGGCCCGCGGGCGATCGCCGACGGCTACCAGCTGCTGCAGGAGCTCGGCGCCGTCGACGCGCGAGCGCGAGTTGACCGCGCTCGGGCGCGAGCTCGCGCGGCTGCCGGTCGACCCGCGCATCGGGCGCATGATCCTCGCCGGCGCGCGAGGCACGGCTGCCTGGCCGAGGTGCTGGTGATCGCGAGCGCGCTGTCGGTGCCCGATCCGCGCGAGCGGCCGCTCGACAAGCAGCAGGCGGCGGACCAGGCGCATCTGCGCTTTCGCGACGAGCGCTCCGACTTCCTGTGCCTCATCGCGCTCTGGGAATTCTTCGCCGACGCGCTCGCCGAGGGCCTTACCCACCGCCGGCTCGTCGACGCGCTGCCGCGCGCAGTTTCGTCTCGTACCTGCGCCTGCGCGAATGGCGCGACGTGCACGCGCAGCTCGCCGAGCAGGTGCGCGAGCTCGGGCTGGCGCTGGTCCGAGGCCCTGCCGGAGAGCATCGATGCGGCGCGCTACGCGCTCGATCCACCGCGCGCTGCTCGCCGGGCCTGCTCGGCAACGTCGGCCGCAAGGCCGACGCGGAGCGAGCACTACCTCGGCGCGCGCGGCATCAAGTTCTTCCTGCACCCGGGATCGGGGCTGGCGAAGAAGGGGCCGCAATGGGTGCTCGCCGCCGAGCTCACCGAGACCACGCGCCTCTACGCGCGCTGCGCCGCGAAGCATCGAGCCGGAGTGGGTCGAGGCGGTTGCCGGCGATCTCGTGCAGAAGCGCCCATTTCGACCCGCACTGGGACGAGGAGCGCGGCGAGGTCGTCGCGAGCGAGCGGGTGACGCTCTACGGGCTGACGCTGGTGGCGCGGCGGCGCGTGTCCTACGGCCCCATCGATCCGGCGGCGGCGCGCGAGGTGTTCATCCGCGAGGCGCTGGTGGGCGGCGATTTCGACACGCCGGCGCCGTTCTTCGCCCACAACCGCAGCCTGATCGCCGAGGTCGCCGAGCTCGAGCACAAGGCGCGGCGGCAGGACGTGCTCGTCGACGAGCAGACGATCGCCGCCTTCTACGCCGAGCGGGTCGGCGCGGGCATCAGCACCCGGGTGGCGTTCGAGCGCTGGCGGCGCGAAGCGGAGGCCGCCGATCCGCGCCGCGCTGTTCATGACTCGCGAGATGCTGATGCGCCACGCCGCGGCTGCGGTCACCGCCGAGCAGTTCCCCGAATTTCTCGAGATCGGCGGCGCGCGCCTGCCGCTCGCCTACCGCTTCGCCCCCGGGGCATCCGCACGACGGCCTGTCCCTGACCGTGCCGCTGTCGCTGTTCAACCAGGTCGACGCCGGCGCGACTGTCCTGGCTGGTGCCCGGCATGATGCGCGAGAAGGTGACCTGGTACCTGAAGGCGCTGCCGAAAGCCTGGCGCAACCGCCTGCTCCCGCTGCCCGAGGTCGTCACGGCGTTCCTTGAGCGGAGCGACGGCGGCGCGGACTCGCTGCGCGCGGCGCTGCGCGCGTTCGTGGCGGCCCGGCTGGGGGAAGCACTGTCGCCGGAGGTGTGGGACGACGAGGCGCCGCCGCCGCACCTGCGCATCCAGGTGCGCGTGGTCGACGCCGCGGGCCGCGAGCTCGCGGCGGGCGCGACCTGGGCGCGCTGCGCGCGCAGCTTGGCGAGGCCGCGCGACTCGATTTCGCGACGGCCGACCCGGGTCTCGAGCGCAAGGGCATCCGCTCCTGGGACTTCGGCGATCTTCCCGAGACCCTGGCTGTCCTGCGCGACGGTTTGCGCCTGACCGGTTACCCGGCGCTGGTGCGCGATGGCGACGCGGTGGCGCTGCAGCTGCTCGATACCCGGGAGGCCGCCGCCAGCGCGACCCGGGCGGCGATCATCGCCCTCATGCGAATCCAGCTCAAGGATGCGCTGCGACGCTGGGAGAAAGGCGCTCCGGGCTTCGTCCAGGCGGCACTGTTGCTCAAGCCGGCGCTGCCCGGCAGCGACCTGCTCGCCGACGTGCTGGCCGCGGTCTGCGATCGCGCGTTCCTGGGCGAGGATCCGCTGCCGCGTTCCGAGCGTGCGTTCGCCGAGCAGGTCAAGCGCGCCCGGGTTCGGTTGCCGGCGGTTGCCGAGAGCGCCTTCGCGCTGCTTGCGGCGATCGCGGCCGCCTACCATGGCCTCGCGCAGCGACTCTCGACGCTGCCCGGCGCGCAGCGGCGGCTCGCCGCCGATGTGGCAGCGCAGCGCGATGCCCTGGTCGGGCCCGGCTTCTTCGCCGCCGTCCCCTGGCCGCAGCTCACGCACCTGCCGCGCTATCTGCAGGCGCTCGAGCGCCGTCTCGCCAAGTATCCCCGAGAATCCCGACCGCGACGCCAAGCAGGCACAGGCCGTCGCCTTGCTGTGGGAACGCTACCGGGAACGGGAAGCGGCGCTGCGCTCGCGCGGGCGCCGCGACCCGCGACTCGAGGACTACCGCTGGCTGCTCGAGGAACTCAAGGTTTCGCTCTTCGCCCAGGAACTGCGCACGCCTTTTCCGGTATCGTATAAACGTCTCGAAAAAGTCTGGAAGGCCATTGCCGCTGGCTAAACGGCCTTTTTTTGCATTGGCACCCGGAAACCACGCGTGATACAGTAACTTGGCGGAAGTGTTTGCCAACTGAGATGAACACGCCCCCCGGCCGGCGCGGGCGCCGGCGAAGGGGTTGCCGCAACCGCGGAGGCACGGGAGGGGGCTCGGCGCAATGAACCAGACGACCAGCGAACCGGCCACCCGCCGCCCGCTGCCGCGGGAGACGGCGAAGATCCTTGGCGATTGCCGGGATCTGGCCATCCATCGCCTGATGTTGTCGTTCACCTCGATGCTCGACCGGGTCGGTGACCTGCTCATGGCGCGCGCGGAGAAATCCGACGTGCGCGACGAGCAGGCGCTGTTTCTCGATGCCCGCGCGGCGCTCAAGTCCGAACGGGCGAGCCTCATGGCCGAGTTCGAGAAGACCTGCGCCAGCTCGTCGACCGCCGGCTCAAGGGCGAGGACGAAAAGACGAGCTTCTCCACGGTCGACTCGCCCAAGCTCACCCTCATCGACACCACGGCGATGGACGAATCGGTCCTCACCGGAAACATCGTGCGGGTGGTCGAGAACCTCTGTTATGACGAGCTGCTGGAGCTCAACCGCGCCGTCGGCTACTTGATCGGCCGTCCCGACCTCGAGACCAAGGCCAATCCGCTCGCGCCGACGACCATCGTCGAGGCGTTCAACCAGGCGCTGCAGTCGATCAAGCTCGATCAGCGCATCAAGTTCACGATCTTGAGGGAGTTGAACCAGAGCTCGCTCGGCGACATCAACGCCATCTACGCCGACCTCAACCGGCATCTGGAAAATCTGCACGTGGTGCCGCAGGATGCGCCCGTCGAGTTCGCACCGGGGCGGCAGCGGTCCGGCAGAGCGCGCGGCCGCCGCCGTCGCGGCGAAGGAGAAGCAGGCCGCCGCAGCGGCCGAGGCCGAAGGGCAGGAGATCGACCTGATGGCGGTTCTGCAGCGCTTAGCCGGTGCCGGCTTCGGCCTGCATCGACTGCGCCAGGGGCAGATGCCCGCAGGCCTGCCCCCGGGAGGCGTCCAGGTGCCTGCGGCGGGGCCCGCCGCGCAGGCGGCTGCCGCCGAGGCCCGCTCCGCGTTCGGCGCCGCGGTCGGCATGCCCCGACGCGGCGGCGGCCCGCCGCCGCCGCCCATGATCGGCCAATTCGGTGGCCCGCGGATCCTCGTCACCCAGGAGCTCGGCGACGCGCTGTCGCGGCTGCAGCAGGGCGAAACCGGGTTCGACGTCGGCGGCATTCCGGTCCAGTTCGCCGGCGTGCCGCAGGGCATGCACAACGTCCTGCGCGACCTGCAGGATTCGCCCATCGGCGCGAAGGCCAACCAGCTCGAGGCGATGACCATCGAGCTGGTGGCGATGCTGTTCGACTTCGTCTTCGAGACCAAGGACCTGCCCGACAGCATCAAAGTGCTCATCGGCCGGCTGCAGATACCGGTGCTCAAGGCGGCGATGCTCGACGGCGCGTTCTTCTCCAAGAAGACGCACCCGTCGCGCCTGTTCGTCAACGCCCTCGCCCGCGCCGGCATCGGCTGGTCGCCGACGATGGGCACCGAAGACCCGCTGTACAAGAAAGTCGAGGTGCTCGTCCACCGGGTCCTCGACGAGTTCACCGACGACATCTACCTGTTCGACGGGCTGCGCAAGGACCTCGAGACTTTCCTCGCCGAAGAGGAAAAAACCGCCGAGGTCAACATCCAGACCTCGGCCGACGAGATCGAGCAGCGCGACCGCCAGGAAATCGCGCGCATGGTGTCGCGCGCGGAAATCGAAAAGCGCCTCGAGACCCACACCGTGCCCAATTTCCTCGGCGCGTTCCTGCGCGAGAAATGGATCGGCACGCTGGTGCAGATGCAGCTGCAGGGCGGAGAGGAGAGCGAGGCGTGGGGCTCGGCGCTGGCGACGCTCGACGACCTGGTGTGGAGCGTGCAGCCGAAGCGCACCAGCGAGGAGCGCAAGAAGCTGGTGGCGATGCTGCCCAACCTGCTCAAGCGCCTGCACGGCGGGCTGCACAACGTCGGCTGGGAAGCCGACGAGCGCGAGCGATTCATGTCCAACCTGGTCGAGGCCCATGCCGCGGCGGTGAAACCGAGCCTGGCCACGGAGCCGATGCCGACCACCGCGGTGGCCGCCGCCGCGGCCGCGGCCGCCGAAGAGGCGCGGGCGAAGGGCGACGAGGAGGCGGCGGCGAAGGCGAGCGCGCTGGCCGACGCGATGGCGCCCGCGCCCCCGGCGCCGCCGCCGGAGCCGCCCGTCGAGATCGTGCAGGATCATTTCGCCGAGCTCGCGGCGACGCTCGAGCGCGGCATGTGGATCGAGTTCGAGGGCGACGACGGCCAGCTCGCCTTCGCCAAGCTGGCGTGGGTGAGCCCGCTGCGCGGGACCTATCTGTTCACCAACCGTCAGGGGCAGAAGGCGGTATCGCTCACCGCCGACGAGCTCGCCGATCGCTTCCGCAACGACCGCGCGCGGCTGGTGGAAGCCGAGCCGCTGGTCGATCGCGCGTTCACCAGCATGATGGCGTCGCTCGAAGAGAAGTTCGGCGAGCACGTGACCTAGCGGCCGGCGCAAGGCGCCGATGCAGGTGGCGGGAAAGTGGTTCGACGAAGTCGCGGTGGGCGAGCGCTTCAGCAGCCGCATGACGGTCACCGAGACCCACCTGGTGCTGGGCGCCGGCCTGATCGGCGACTTCAACCCGCACCATGTCGACGCAGAGTACGCCCGGGGCTCGCGCTTCGGCAGTCGCGTTCTGCACGGCGTGCTCACCAGCGCCATCATGGGCGCCCCGGTCGGGATGCATTTCCACGGCACGGCCGTGGCCTACCTCGAGCACGCGGCGCGCTTCAAGGCGCCGGTGCGCGCGGGCGATACGCTGACCACGAGCTGGACGGTCGCCGAAAAGCACGCCAAGCCGCAGCAGCATGCCGGGGTGGTGGTGGTGGTCGGCGAATGCCACAACCAGCACGGCGAGCTGGTGGCCGAGGCCGACGGCAAGATGCTCGTGCACATGCGACCGTAGCCTCGCGGCCCCCGCGCGACTAGCGCTGCGCGAGCGCGGTGGCGATTTCGGCGACCAGCTCGGGGCCCTTGTAGATGAGGCCGGTGTAGATCTGCACCAGCGCGGCCCCGGCGGCGATCTTCTCCCGCGCGTCTTCCCCCGACATGATTCCGCCCACGCCGATGATCGGCAGTGCGCCGTCGAGCTCCGCGGCGAGCACGCGGATGACCGCGGTCGCCTGGTCCCTCAAGGGCCGTCCCGACAGTCCGCCTGCTTCCCCCGCGTGCGCAAGGCCGGCCACGGCGCTGCGGTCGATGGTGGTGTTGGTCGCGATCACCGCATCGGCGCGCTCCGCGACCAGGACCCGCGCGACCTGGCGAACGGCCTCGGGCGAGAGGTCCGGCGCGAGCTTGACCGCGAGCGGCGTGTACTTGCCGTGGCGCTGGGATAGCTTCGCCTGCTCTGCCTTGAGCGCGCCCAGCAGGGAGGCGAGCGCCGCGTCGGCCTGCAGGTCGCGCAGGCCGGCGGTGTTGGGCGAAGAGATGTTGACGGTGACGTAGCTCGCCGCGGCATAGACGGCGCGCAGGCAGGCGAGGTAATCGTCGACGGCGCGCTCATTGGGCGTGTCGAAGTTCTTGCCGATGTTGAGGCCCAGTATGCCGCCGCTCTTCGGCCCGAAGCGGGCGCGCGCGACGTTGGCCAGGAAGCGCTCGATACCGTCGTTGTTGAAACCCAGGCGGTTGATGAGCGCCTCGGCCTCGGGCAGGCGGAACAGGCGCGGCTTCGGGTTGCCCGGCTGCGGCCGCGGGGTCACCGTGCCGCATTCGATGAAGCCGAAGCCGAAGGTGGCCAGGCCGTCGATGTGGCGCGCGTTCTTGTCGAGCCCCGCGGCGAGGCCGACGCGGTTGGGAAAACGAAGCCCCATCACCTCGACCGGCGATGGCGGCAGGCGCGGGGCGATGCGCTGCGCGACGCCGAGCGCGGTCCCGGCATCGAGGCCGGCGAGGGCCGCGTCGTGCGCGATCTCCGGATCGAGCGCGAAGAACAGGGGGCGCAACAGCGAATAGAGCATGGGTTGGCCTCGAAGGCCGCCCTGAGCGCAGGCGGTCCTCGCAGGTGCGGCGCGGCCGACGCGAGGCGGGCGGATGATACCATTCGCGCCCATTTACGAATCGGCGCCCACCATGAGCGAATGCAGGGCTCGCCCCAGGGCAGCGACCGCCTGGCTCGCGCTGCTGCTCGCCACGACGGCCGGCGCCGCGCCGGCGGCGACGCCCGGCCACTACGCCGAACGCCCCGAGGTGCGCGCATTCATCGCCGAACTGGCGCAGGACGACGGCTTCGATGCCAGGGCGCTGCGCCGCCTGTTCGCGCACGCCCGTTATCAGGCCAAGGTCATCGTCGCCATCTCGCGGCCGGTGCAATCCCCGCCCAAGTGGTACGAATACGCCCCGAGATTTCTCGACTCCGACCGGGTCGCCGCGGGTCGGGCGTTCTGGCACGAGCACGCCGCGGCGCTCGCGCGCGCCCAGGAGCTGCTCGGCGTGCCGCAGGAACTCATCGTGGCCATTCTCGGCGTCGAGACCTACTACGGCCGCAACGTCGGCAGCTACCCGGTGTTCGATGCCCTGACCACGCTCGCCTTCGACTACCCGCGGCGCGCCGACTTCTTCCGCGGCGAGCTCAAGGAGTTCCTGCTCTGGGCGCGCGAGCAGGGCATCTCGCCGCTCGTCCCCAGAGGATCGTATGCGGGGGCGATCGGTCCGGCGCAATTCATGCCCGGCAGCATCCGCGCCTACGGGATCGACTTCAACGGCGACGGCGGAGTCGACCTGGAAGGCGACATCGACGATGCCATCGGCAGCGTCGCGCACTACCTGTCGGACCATGGCTGGGTGCGCGGACAGCCGGTCATGGAGCCGGCACGAATCGACTCCGAGGAGGCGCAGGCAGGCATCATTGGCCAGCTCGACGAGGGCATCACCGCCACGCCGGAGCCTCGCCGACTGGGTGCGCGAAGGCGTAACCGGCTTCACCATCGCCGGCGATCTGGCGAGCGATCCGGTGGGCCTGCTCATGCTCGAGGAGCCCGACGCGCCGAGCTACTGGCTGGTGTTCAGCAACTGGTACGTGCTCACGCGCTACAACCGCAGCCGGCTGTATGCGTCGGCGGTCTGGCAGCTCGCGCGGGCGCTCAAAGACGAAGCCGGAACGTAGCCAAGCCCGCGCGGCGCTTTAGCGCTCTTGAGCGCGCCGCGACAGCGTGCGCACGTGCGCGAGCAGACCCAGCGTCGAGGCGTCGGCGGGACCCGGATCGGTGCCCTCGCGCAGCGCCGCCGAGAGCGGACCGGCCAGCGCCTTGCCGAGCTCGACGCCCCATTGATCGAACGAGTTGATGCCGCAGAGCACGCCTTCGACGAAGGTCCGGTGCTCGTAGAGCGCGATGAGCTGGCCTAGGCGCCGGGCGTTGACTTCGGGCAGCAGCAGCGTCGTCGACGGCCGGTCGCCGGGACAGACGCGATGCGGCGCCTGCCGGTCGATGGCGGCGGGGTCCATGCCGCTGCCGGCCAGTTCCGCGCGCGCCAGCGCGAGCGGCTTGCCGGCGAGGAGCGCCTGTGCCTGCGCCAGGGCGTTGGCGACGAGCAGCATCTGCTGATCGGCAAGCGGATGCACGGCGCGAACGGGGACGACGAACTCCACCGGCACCACGTGCGTGCCCTGGTGCAGCCACTGGAAGAACGCGTGCTGGCTGTCGGTGCCCGGCTCGCCCCACAGCGAGGGCGCCGTGGGCTGAGCGACCGGCGCCCCGTCGCGGGTGACCGACTTGCCGTTGCTCTCGAGCAGCAACTGCTGCAGGAATGCGGGCAGGCGCGCGAGCGCGTGCGCGTAGGGCACGACGATGCGCTGGCTGCCGCCGGCGGCCTGCGCGTTCCAGAAATCGACCAGGGCCAGCAGCACCGGCAGGTTGCGCGCCAGCGGGGCGTCGCGGAAGTGCGCATCCATCGTCGCCGCGCCGGATAACAGTTCGGCAAAGGCCTCCCAGCCGCAGCGAACGGCGATGGCGAAGCCTGCCGCCGACCAGAGCGAGTACCGCCCGCCGACCCAATCCCACATCGGCAGCACATCGGCGCTGGCCACGCCGAAGGAGCGCGCCGCAGCGGCATTGGCGGTGACGGCGATGAAGTGTGACGCCAGCGCATCGCCGCCGCCGAGCTTCGCCGCGAGCCACTCCCGCGCCGAGGTTGCGTTGCTCAGCGTCTCGCTGGTGGTGAAGGTCTTGGAGGTGACGATGAACAGGGTGGTCGCGGGGTCGAGGCCGAGCAGCGCCCGGGTCAGATGCTCCGGATCGACATTGGAGACGAAATTCACGCCGATCCCCTCGCGGCGCGAGGCGCGCGGGGCGCTGAGTGCGGTGCACACCAGGCGCGGCCCGAGGTCGGAGCCGCCGATGCCGATATGGATGACGTCGCGGATCGGGCGGCCGGTCGCGCCCAGGCGCAAGCCGCCGCGCAGTTGCGCGCAGAGCGTGCGCATGCGCGCCTGGGTGGCGCGGATCGCTGGCACGATGTCGACCCCGTCGACGCAGAGCGGCGCGTCGCCCTGCTGCCGCAGCGCCGTGTGCAGCGCCGGGCGCTGCTCGGAGAGATTGATCTTCTCGCCGGCGAACAGGGCGGCGATCCACGACGGCAGGTTGCGCGCCCGGGCGTAGTCCACAAGCAGGACCATCGTCTCGGGCGTCAGGCGCTGCTTCGACCAGTCGGCGAGCCACTCGTCCCAGCCGAGCGACAGGTGCGCGAAGCGCTGCGGATCGGCGGCGAACAGCGCCGCGAGCGAGCTGCCGGCAAGCGCGCGGCGGTGGTCGATGAGCGCCTGCCAGGCAGCAGGGGGCGTGGTTTCGGTCATGGGCGGGCGCAGCGAATCGAGGTGTCGTCGTCGCGAGCCGACGCGCCTCGCGGCCGCGCCGTTTTCGGACCAGCATAATCGATCGGCCCCGCGGCGCGCAAACTGGCTACAATCGGTGCGCCCGGTGTTCGCGCTGCAAGGCGGCGATCGATGGACGTCCAGACCGACAAGGATCTCCCGCTCAAGGAAGATACGCGCCTGCTCGGCCGGCTGCTCGGCGACGTGCTGCGGGTGCAGACCGGCGAGGAAGGTTTCGCCCGGGTCGAGGCGATCCGGCAGACGGCCATCCGCTTGCGCCGTGCCGGCGCCGCCGACGCGGGCTGCATCGAGGGCGAGCTCGCGGGACTGCTCAACGCCCTGCCCATCGCGCAGGCGCTCGATGTGGTGCGCGCGTTCAGCTATTTCTCGCTGCTCGCCAATCTGGCCGAGGACGTACACCAGAACCGCCGCCGGCGGGCCCACGCCAGCGCCGGATCGCCGCCGCAATCGGGCAGCGTCGCGCACGCTTTCGACCGCCTGCGCGAAACCGGCGTCGACGGCGCGGCGGTGCGCGCTTTCTTCGCCGACGCGCTGGTGAGCCCGGTGTTGACCGCGCATCCGACCGAAGTCCAGCGCAAGAGCATCCTCGACTGCGAGCGCGAGATCGTGCGCCTGTTGCAGTGGCGCGACCGGGCCGCGCTCATCCCCGATGAAGTCGCCGCGATGCACAGCGGGCTCCATCGCCAGGTGCTCGCGCTGTGGCAGACGGCGATGCTGCGCCTGTCGCGGCTGCAGGTGAAGGACGAGATCGACAACGGCATCGCCTACTACCGCTACACCTTCCTCGACCAGATCCCCAGGCTCTACGCCGATCTGGAGCAGCGCTACGAGCACGACTTCGGCAGCGCGCTGGAGGTACCGGCCTTTCTGATCATGGGCTCGTGGATCGGCGGCGACCGCGACGGCAACCCGTTCGTCGTGGCCGAGACGCTGCAATATGCCAGCCGCGCGCAGGCCGGCGTCGCCCTGGCGCATCATCTGGAGGAGGTGCACCAGCTCGGGGCCGAGCTTTCGCTCTCGGCGCGGCTGGTGCAGCCGACCCAGGAGCTGCTCGCGCTCGCCGCGGCGGCGCACGACACCAATCCGCATCGTGCCGACGAGCCGTACCGCCAGGCGCTGGTGGGCGTGTACGCGCGGCTTTCTGCGAGCGCGGCCTCGCTCGCCGGCTACCAGCCGGCGCGGCCGCCGCATGCGTCGCTGCCCGCTTACGCCAGCGCCGCCGAGTTCGGCGCCGACCTCGACACCATCGCCGCGTCGCTGCGCGGCCACGGCTCGCAACGGCTCGCCGAGGGCCGGCTGCGACAGCTGCGGCGCGCGGTCAAGGTTTTCGGGTTCCACCTGGCGACCCTCGACCTGCGGCAGAACTCCGACGTGCACGAGGCGCTGGTGGCGGAGCTTCTGGCCCGCGCCGGCGTGCACCGCGACTACGCCGCCCTGGAGGAGCGCGAGCGCGTCGATCTGCTGGTAGCCGATCTGGCCAATCCGCGCCTGCTCGACACGCCCTACATCGCCCGCAGTCCGCTGCTCGAATCCGAGCTCGCGATCCTGCGCGCGGCTTCCGACATCCACCACCGCTTCGGTCCGGCGGCGCTGCCGAACTACGTCATTTCCAAGTGCCAGTCGTTGAGCGACCTGCTCGAAGTCGCGATCCTGCTCAAGGAAGTCGGCCTGCTCAGCCCCAGCCGGCTGATGGTCAACATCGTGCCGCTATTCGAGACCATCGCCGACCTGCAGCGCTGCGCGGCGGTGATGCGCGCCGCGTTCCGCCTGCCCTGCTATCAGCGCTGGCTCGCCTCCCGCGGCCGCTGGCAGGAGGTGATGCTCGGCTATTCGGACAGCAACAAGGATGGCGGCTTCGTGAGCGCCAACTGGGCGCTCTACCGCGCCGAGATCGAGCTGGTGGCGGCGTTTCGCGACTTCGACATCAAGCTGCGGCTGTTTCACGGCCGCGGCGGAACGGTCGGCCGCGGCGGCGGGCCGAGCTACGAGGCAGTGCTGGCGCAGCCCTCCGGCAGCGTCAACGGCGCGATCCGCATCACCGAGCAGGGCGAGATCATCGCCAGCAAGTACTCCGATGCCGAGCTCGGTCGCCGCAACCTGGAGACGCTGGTGGCGGCGACGATGGAGGCAAGCCTGCTGCCCGGCGGCGACGACGGCGCGCACGCCGGCTTTCACGCCACCATGGACGAGCTCGCGGCGCTGGCGTTGGCCGCCTATCGCTCGCTCGTCTACGACACGCCGGACTTCCTGCCCTTCTTCCGCGCCTCGACGCCGATCGCCGAGATCGCCGAACTCAACATCGGCAGTCGTCCGGCCTCGCGCAAGCCGTCGCAGAAGATCGAGGATCTGCGCGCGATCCCGTGGGTGTTCAGCTGGAGCCAGTGCCGCCTGTCGCTGCCCGGCTGGTACGGCTTCGGCACCGCGGTCGAGGCCTGGCTCGGGGCGGCGCCGGGGGCGCGGGCGAGCCGCCTCGCCCGCCTGCAGGACATGCACGCGCGCTGGCCGTTCTTCCGCAGCATGCTGTCGAACATGAGCATGGTGCTCGCCAAGACCGACCTGACCATCGCCTCGCGCTATGCCGACCTGGTTCCCGACGCAGGCGTGCGCGGCGCGATCTTTCCCGCATCCTGGAGGAGCACCGGCGCACGCTTGACTGCCTGCTGTCGGTGTCGGGGCAGGCCTCGCTGCTCGACGACAACCCCACGCTCGCGCGCAGCATCCGCAACCGCTTCCCCTATCTCGACCCGCTCAACCACCTGCAGGTGGAGTTGCTGCGCCGCTATCGCGCCGGCCAGAACGACGAACGCACGCGTCAGGCCATCCATCTGACGATCAACGGGCTGGCGGCGGGCTTGCGCAACAGCGGCTAAAGGCGCGCCGGGGTCCTCGCGAGCGCCCGCCGGGAGCGCTTGTCAACGCTGCCACGGGATGCTAACTTGGCCTGCGATTTGGTCAAGTCGTAAGGTTGTCAGGTGGTCTGACCCGACACGAGAGAGCGGGCAGTCCCGCGACGCCGACCGGTCCGCGGCACACAACCGAAGGAGGATTCCATGATCGACCGAAGCAACGCGCTCCGGCTCGCCCTCGCCGCCGTGGCGGTGGCCCTGTCAGGCGCGCTCCTGGCGCAGCAGAAGATGGTGCTCAAGGCATCCGACGTTCACCCCGACGGCTATCCGACGGTGGCGGCGACCGTGAGCATGGGCAAGAAGCTGGAAGCGGCGACCAACGGCCGGCTTTCGGTGCAGATGTATCCGTCGATGCAGCTCGGCGGGGAAAAGGAGGCCATCGAGCAGGCCCAGGTCGGCGCGCTTGCGCTGGCGCGGGTCAGCGTCGGCGCGCTCGGGCCGGTGGTCGACCAGCTCAACGTGTTCAATCTTCCCTACCTGTTCCGCAGCACCGCGCACATGCAGAAGGTGATCGACGGGGCGATCGGGCAGGAACTGCTCGACGACGTGACCAACAACCCGACCGCGGGGCTGGTTGGACTGTGCTGGATGGATGCCGGCGCCCGCAGCCTGTACGACACCAAGAAGCCGATCCGCAACATCGGCGACCTGAAAGGCATGAAATTCCGCGTCATGGGCAACCCGATGTTCGTCGACATGATGAATTCGCTCGGCGGCAACGGCGTGGCGATGGGTTACGACCAGGTGTTCAGCGCGCTGCAGACCGGCGTGGTCGACGGCGCCGAGAACAACCCGCCGAGCTTCGTCTTCGACAACCACTACCAGGTGGCGAAGTACTACACCCTCGACGAGCACCTGATCGTGCCGGAGATCCTGGTCATGTCGAAGAAGACCTGGAACGAGCTTTCGCCCGCCGACCAGGCACTGGTGAAGAAATTCGCCCGCGAGGCGCAGTTCGAGGAGCGCACGCTGTGGGTGCAGTACGAAAAGTCCGCCCTCGACAAGGCCAGGGCCGCGGGCGTCACCATCACCGAAATCGCCGACAAGAAGCCGTTCCAGGACGCGGTCAAGCCGGTGTGGGACAAGTATGGCCCGAAGTACGCCGACATGATCAAGCGCATCCAGGCCGTGCAGTAGGACCGAGCCGATGGCGCACGTCGTGCGCAAGGCCATGGACGGCCTGTATCTCGCCTGCGTGCTGCTGGCGGGAACGGCGCTGGTGGCGATCTCGGTGGTGATCCCCTGGGGCGTGTACACCCGCTACGTGCTCAATCGCGCGGCGTCCTGGCCGGAGCCCGCGGCCGTGCTGCTCACCATCGTCCTGACCTTCTTCGGCGCGGCCGCCTGCTATCGCACCAGCACGCACATGGGCGTGAGCGTGTTCGTGCGCATGCTGTCGGGGCGGTGGAGGGCCGGCACCCTGCTGCTCTCCGAAGGGCTGGTGGCGGCGCTCTCGGTATTCATGGTGGTCTACGGCGAGGGGCTGTGCGCGGCCACCTGGTACCAGAGCATCGCCGACTTCCCGTCGTTGTCGGTCGGGGTCACCTACCTGCCCATACCCGTGGCCGGCGCGGCGACGCTGCTGTTCGTGCTCGAGCGCGTGCTCCTCGGGCGACCGCCACCGGCAGCCTTCCCCGGGGCGGAGTTCTTTGGGCGCCCGGCGCCGGATGCGCCGCCGGCAACGGCGGCGCATCACTGAACAGGGCATGCAGTTCTTCATCGTCATCGGCGCACTGTTCTTCTGCTTCGCCGTCGGCGTGCCGATCGCCTACTCCCTGGGCCTGGCGGCGATCGCCGGCGCGATGGCGATCGGCATTCCCCTCGAGGCGGTGATGCTCAAGATCTCCGACGGGGTGAGCAAGGTCGCCATGCTCACCATCCCGTTCTTCGTCCTGGCCGGGGCGATCATGGCCGAGGGCGGGATGGCGCGGCGGCTCGTGGCGTTCGCCAACGTGCTCGTCGGCGTGTTTCACATCCGCGGCGGCCTGTCGGTGGTCAACGTCGTGGCCACCACCTTCCTGTCGGGCATCTCCGGCTCGTCGGTCGCCGACACCTCGGCCATCGGCTCGGTGATGATTCCGCAGATGGAGAAGGTCGGCTATCCGCGGGTGTTCGCGACCAACGTCACCATTACCGCCTCGGTGCAGGCGCTGCTCGTGCCGCCGAGCCACAACGCGGTGATCTATTCGCTCGCCAGCGGCGGGGTGATCTCCATCATCAGCCTGTTCATGGCCGGCGTGGTGCCGGGCCTGCTGCTGGGCTTCGCGCTGATCCTGCTCTGCCTGTACATGGCCTATCGCGACGGGCACCCGCGCGGGCAGGTGGTGCCGCTGCGCGAGGCGCTGCGCATCGTCGTCGACGCGCTGTGGGGGCTCATCACCCTGGCGATCATCCTGGGCGGCATCCTCGGCGGCGTCTTCACCGCCATCGAAGCCGGTGCGGTGGCCTGCATCTGGGCCTTCCTGGTCACCATGTTCATCTACCGCGACTACCGCTGGCGCGATCTGCCGCTGCTCGTCTACCGCACGCTGCGCACGGTGGCGATGGTGATGGCGCTCATCGCCTGCGCCTCGGCGGTCGGCTACGTCATGGCCCTGATGCAGGTTCCGGCGAAGGTCACGGCGTTCTTTCTCACCGTGTCGACCGACAAGAACGTGATCCTGATGATGCTCAACGTCCTGTTGCTCGTCTTGGGCTGCCTGCTGGACATGGCGCCGTCGATCCTGATCTGCACCCCGATCCTGCTGCCGGTGGTGACGAGCCTGGGCGTCGATCCGGTGCAGTTCGGAATGATCATGATGCTCAACCTCGGCATCGGGCTGTGCCACCCGCCGGTCGGATCGATCCTGTTCGTCGGCTGCGCCGTCGGCCAGGTCACCATGGAGCAGGTGATGCGCCGCATCTGGCCGTTCTACGGCGTGATGTTCGCGGTGCTGATGCTCGTCACCTACCTGCCGGTGATCTCGCTCTGGCTGCCGCGGGCGCTCGGCCTCTAGGGCCCTCGCCGCCACGCCGGCCGCGCTTGCCGGCGGGAGTGTCACACCGCGCGAGGAGCCTGTGCTACGCTTTTGTTCGAGTCCTGCCGCATCGATACCGCCTTTGTTCCGCGCCCCTTCGCGATGATCACCGCCGACCTGCTGCGCCAGGTGCCGCTGCTCGCGCCGTTGCCGCAGGCGGAGCTGGAGACCCTCGCCGGGCTCGGCGCCGACATCCGTCTGCGCGCCGGCGACTGGCTCATCCACGAGGGCGAGATGGCCTCGTTCTTCGTGCTGCTCGAGGGCCGCACCGAGGTGGTCAAGGAGCTCGACGGCGTCGCCCGGGTGCTCACCACCTACCTGCCGGGCTCCTACTTCGGCGAGGTGCCGCTGCTGCTCGGGGCGCCCGCCGTGGCGGGCGTGCGCGCGCTCGAGCCCTCGCGCGTGTGCGCGTTCGAGGCCAACGATTTCCGCCGCCTCATCAGCGGCTGCCAGAATCTCAATCGCGAGATCATGAAGACGATGGCCACGCGGGTGGGCCGGATACAGGAACTGGCCAGCGCGCCGAGCGCCGTCGCGACCATCATCGGCCACCGCTTCGACCTTGCCTGCCATCACCTGCGCGACTTCCTGGCGCGCAACCGGATCGCCTACAAGTGGATCGACCCGACGCGTCCCGACCTCAATCCCGGCGTTGCGCCGCCTCAGCCGGGCGACGCCTACCCGGTGGTCGTGCTCTCCGACGGCACGCGGCTGGTGACGCCGACCTTGCGCGAGCTTGCCGACAAGCTCGGCCTGCAGACAAAGCCGGCGACCGCAACCTACGACCTGGCGATCGTCGGCGCGGGTCCGGCCGGGCTCGCCGCAGCCGTGTACGGCGCGTCGGAAGGGCTGTGCACCGTGCTCATCGAGCGCGAGGCGCCCGGCGGCCAGGCCGGCACGTCGTCGCGCATCGAGAACTACCTGGGCTTTCCCACCGGCGTCTCCGGCGCCGAGCTCGGCTTGCGCGCGCTGCAGCAGGCGCAGCGCTTCGGCGCGGAGATCGTGGTCGCGCGCGAGGTCACCGGCCTCGATGCCGATCCGGCAGGCGCCGCGCGCGCCGTCCTGCTCGACGGCGGCGGGCAGGTCAACGCGCGCAGCGTCATCCTCACCACCGGGGTGAGCTGGCGCGAGCTCGAAGCGCCGGGCTGCGACACCTTCCTCGGCCGCGGCGTGTACTACGGCGCGGCACGGACCGAGGCGCTGTCCTGCCGCGGCCAGGACGTGTTCCTGGTCGGCGGCGGCAACTCCGCCGGACAGGCGGCGATGTTCTTCGCCAACTATGCGCAGTCGGTGACCCTGCTGGTGCGCGGGGGCTCGCTCGCAGCGACGATGTCGCGCTACCTCGTCGACCAGCTGGCCACCAAGGACAACATCCGGGTGCGCACCGAGCACCGGGTCATGCGCGTCGAGGGCGACGATCACGTCGAGCGCATCGTCATCGAGAACCGCAGCAGCGGCGAGATCAGCACCGAGCCGGCGGTGGCCCTGTTCGTGTTCATCGGCGCCGACGCGCAAACCGAGTGGCTGCCCGGCGCGGTGATTCGCGACGAGCGCGGCTTCGTGTGCACCGGCCGGGACGTCACCGATCTGGTCGCCGCCCACAACGGCCACTGGCCGCTCGAGCGCGACCCGTACCTGCTCGAAACGAGCGTGCCGGGCATCTTCGCCGCCGGCGACGTGCGGCACGGGTCGATCAAGCGCGTCGCCGCCGGGGTGGGCGAGGGGAGCATGGCGATCGCCTTCGTGCATCAGTACCTGGCGTGATCCGCGCCGCGGGGAGGGTCCATGCAGGGTTTGCTTGAGCGCTTCGGCCGGCCGCTGCGGCTGGCGTTGGTCGGCGGCGGCCCGGGGGCGTGGATCGGGCGCATGCATCAGACCGCCGCCGAGCTCGACGGCTACTGGCAGGTCGTCGGCGGCGTGTTCTCCAGCGATCCGGCGCGCTCGCGTGCCGCCGGCGCCGCGCTGCGCGTCGATCCGGCGCGCAGTTACGGCACCTTCGCCGAGCTCATCGAGCGCGAAAAAGCCCGCCCCGACGGTATCGACGCGGTGGCGATCATGACCCCGAACGACACCCACTACTCGTTCGCCGCCGCGGCGCTCGACGCCGGGCTCGACGTCGTGTGCGACAAGCCGGTGACGCACGACTTTGCCCAGGCCTGCGATCTGGTCGCGCGCCGGCGCAGCACCGAGCGCCTGTTCGCAATCGCCCACGGCTACTCGGCCTACCCGATGACGCGCTATGCGCGCGAACTCGTTCACGACGGGGTGCTGGGCAGCTTGCGCCTGGTGCAGGTGGAGTACATCCAGAGCGGACTGGCGACGCGGGTGGAGGACGCGCCGCAGAGCAACCGCTTCCGCTGGCTGCTCGATCCGCAGCGCAGCGGCCTCGCGCTGGTCATGAGCGCCATCGGCTGCCACGCCCAGCACCTGGCCTGCTTCGCCGCCGGCAAGAACGCGACCCGGCTGTGCGCCGACGTGCGCGCGCTGGTGCCGGGGCGCGCGGTCATCGACTACGTGTCGGCGATGTTCGAGCTCGACGGCGGCGCGCGCGGCACGCTCACCGTGACCCAGGCCGCGGCCGGGGGCGAGAACGACATCCGCCTGCGCGTGTACGGGGACAAGGGCATGCTCGACTGGTCGCACCGGGAGCTAAGCTACCTCAAGCTCGCGCTGCAGGGCGAGCCGGTGCGCCTGATCGGCCGCGGCGATCCGCAGCTGCCGGGCAGCATTCTCGCCGCCGGACGCGGGCCGCGGGGCCATCCGGAGGGGCTGCGCGAGGCCTTTGCCAACATCTATGCGGAGCTCGCGCAGGAGCGCATGGCGCGCTCCCTGGGCGAGGTCCCGCCCGCCTCTGCCTATCCGCGCATCGAGGAGGGCGCCCATACCATGGCCTTTATCGAGGCCTGCGTCGCCTCCCGGGCAAAGGCCGGCTGGGTCGCCGTCGCGCCGCTGCCGACAGGTTGAACGCAAAAAGGGGGCCTTCACCCCGGTTGGCTTGACTTTTTATATCGTAAGATATATCTTGCGATTACTGGTCAAGCCACTTTGTGGAGGCGAGGATGCATCGATATTTTCGGGAATACGGCCACACGTGCGGCGGACGGCACGCCCGCCGCCACGGTTTTGGCGGTCTGTTCGGCGCGGTCGGCGGCCGCGGCTTCGGCTGGCACGGCTTTCGCTCGGGGCGCAAGCTGGGCGGCGACGACCTGCAGCTCGTCGTCCTGGCGCTGCTCGCCGACAAGCCGTACCACGGCTACGAGATCATGAAAGCCCTGGAGGAGCGTTCCGGGGGCTTCTACAGCCCGAGCCCGGGCATGGTCTATCCGGCGCTGACCTACCTCGAGGAGATCGGTTATGCCTCGGTGGAGGCCGAGGGCGCGAAGAAGCTCTATCGCATCACCGCCGAAGGACGCGCGCACCTGGAACAGAACCGTAGTGTCGTCGACGCGATGTTCGCCCAGTTGGCCTGGGTGAGCGACAAGATGGAGCACGTGCGGCGGGCGTTTGCCGGTGAGGAGAGGCCCGGCGGGGAAGGCGAGGGCGCGCGCCGCGGCTTTAGCGCCGAACTGGACGCCGCGCGGCGTGCGCTGCGCTCGGAGCTCGCCGCCTTGGCCGACGCCCCGGCCGACGAACAGCGTCGCGTGGCACAGATACTCGAGCGCGCCGTGGGGCAGATCCGCGACAAGTAGGCTTGGGCGCGCCGCTGCCGGTCAAGGGGCGCCGCCGGGCGCCTCCCTGAGCCATTGTTCGGCTGCGGCCACCGAGTTGAACAGCCTCAGGTTGACGCCGCGGTTGGCGGCGACGTCTTCGGCAAACTCCATGCGCGAAGGATCGTGTTCGGGGTTGTGATCGATGAGCGCGATGCGCTTGAGCAGTTTCGCCGCGTCGGGCGCGCGCTGCATGATGATGCCCAGCACCGCCGACAGGCGGATGCTCGGGCCGGAGAGATTCTCCTCGATCAGCACCGCGCGCAGGCCGTGCTCGACGCAGGCCTGGTGGATTTCGGCGGTGTAGTCGAGCACGGTCTGCGCCTCGTTGCTGCCGGTGACCTGCGCGTGCAGGTAACCGGGGCGGGGCTCCAGGCTGAGCGAGTAGGGCATGGCAGTTGGCCAACCGCGCCAACCTCACCGCCGCAGATCGGCATCGCAGCTCGCCGGCAGGTAGGCGGCCGGGATATCGATTGGCACGCACAGCCAATGCAGTTTCTGCCACGCATCGACTGCCGGGGCGAGCAGGATCGAGCGTCCCTCTAGTTCCGGCATCGCGCCGCCCAAATCGATGCGCACCCGGCCGTTGCGGCCGTTGACGTCCACCGCGTCGATCAGGCCGTAGGCCGGGGAGGCGCGCACCGCCCGGTAATCGGGCTGCTGCGGGATCGCGCGCGAGCGCAGCCACCCGTCCTCGACCTGACGCTGCAGCGGCCGCACCGCGGCGATGACCTGCTCGAGCGCGGCGCGCATGGCGTGCGCGTGGTAGGCGATCTGCAATCGCGACCCGGCCAGGCTGCCGGCGCAGAGCAGGATCCCGGTGCCGAGCAGCACCGCCTGCAGGGCGTCGGCCGGCCTGCGTTGCAGCAGGCGCTTGGCCGCGGCCTCGGCGGAGCGCGAATGGCTCTCCGCCCGCTGCACCGAGCGCCTGACGCGGCGGTAATAGAGCGCGTTGGCGAAGACGGCGCAGATGACGGCCGGAAGAAGCCAGCAGCAAAACGCCGCGCATCCCCACCAGAGCAGGGTGTAATCGCCGGGCGGGAATTCGAAGGCCGTGAAGGCCTGCGCGCCCAGCAGCGCAAGCAGCGCGCAGGCGATGCCGCATCCCCACAGCCTGCGGTAGAACGCCCATACCGGCTGCAGGCAGAACGCGGCCCAGTTCCAGCTCGGCCCGGCACGGCCGCGGCGCTCGAACTCGACGAAGCGGTGCGCGTAGTAGTCGCCGTGGGGCCCGACGGCGATGCGGAAGAGCACCGCGAGCGCGGGCCGCACCCTGCGCTCGTGCTGCTGGGAGCGAACGTAAGGCGGGAAGACGATGGAATCGGCCAGGCGGGACAGACTGCCTCCCGGCTGCAGCCCGGAGCTGACGGCGCCGGGGTTTCCAAGTTCGGATGTGGCTAACATGTTCCTGTCCTCTTTCGCTGCCGACTGCTGACGCCCCTGGCCTTCGCCTAGTACCAGGCGCCGCGCTTTGCCTCGGGCAGCCCCGGCATCGAGAATCCGAGGCCGGAAAGCGAGCCGGCAAGCGCCTGCTGCTCGGCGAGGCCGAGCTCGACGAGCGGCGGGCGCACCGTCGCCCACTGCGCGTCGGCGGCATGGTGGGCGAGCGTGGCCTTGAGCGCAGGGATCATCGGCCACTTCTGCAGCGTCGCGCGCAGCGCATCGAGCGCCGCCTGCTTCGCCTCGGCATCTGCGTCCTGCCAGCGGCGCGCGAGCTCGGCGATCGGGCCGGGGTTGACGTTGGCCACGGCCGTGATGCAGCCGGCGCCGCCGCCGCGCAGGGTGGCGAGCAGGAAGGTCTCGCTGCCGGCGAAGACGTCGAAGTCCTGCGCCCCGAAGCGCTCCAGCATCGCCTGCGTATTGCTCCACTCGCCCGAGCTGTCCTTGATCCCGGCCACGGTACCGGGGTAGGCCGATAGCAGGCGTCCGATCAGCGCCAGGCTGATCGGGATCTGCGATACCGGCGGGATGTGATAGAGATAGATGCGCAGACGGTCGTCGGCCACGCGCTCGATGATCTCGGCGTAGCTGCGGAACAGGCCGTCATCCGATACCGACTTGTAGTAGAACGGCGGCAGCATGAGCACGCCGGCGCAACCGAGCTCGACGGCGCGGCGCGTGAGCTCGATCGAGTCGGTCAGCGCGCAGCAACCGCTGCCGGGCATCATGCGCGCCGGCGGCAGGCCGGCGTCGATGAGCGTCTCGAGCAGCGCGATCTTTTCCGCCACCGCCATCGAGTTCGCTTCGGAGTTCGTTCCGAACACCGCAAGCCCGACACCCTGGTCGAGCAGCCAGCGGCAGTGGCGGACGAAGCGGCCGTGATCCGGGCGCAGCGCGGAATCGAAAGGCGTGATCACCGGCGCTAACACGCCGTGAATTCGTGCCGGGCTCGTCAAGTGGATCGTTTGCTGTGCACGACGCTGCCATCGTACACGAATGGGCCAGCCGGTTCTATGGCGCAGCGCTCGATTCGAACTGCAGTTCGGTGGCGTTGATGTCGATCAGCGGCCCGAGTTCGTAGACGTTGCGGTAGCCGTAGTCGTAGAGCGCGATATAGGTGGAGATGTTGAGCGCAGCGCTCGGCAGCTTGGACGGAAACGGACCGGGTGCATTCTCGAAATTGTTGTTGCAGTAGATGAGGATGCGCGCGCTGCGGTCGGGCAGGACCCGCTCCAGGCTCGCGCTCGCGAGGTCGGCGAAGGTCAGGTTGATCGCCCCCTTGATGTGCAGGTCTTGGTACTTCGGGCCGCTGCGCGCATCCAGGATCGTCGTCCCCGGCTCGCGGCTCATGCGGATGAACTCGACCTCGGACAGGCGGTGCGATTCGCGCTGCGCCGCCGCCTCGGCGGCGACGCGCAGATAAGCGTCGATGTCGATCAACGGATTCTCGCCCGGCGCGGAGTTCGCCGCGCGTGCGCCGGGGATGGCGGCGAGAAGCACCAGGACGACAAGCAGCGGCGGATGGCGCACGGCGAATGCTCCGCGATGACCGTCCGCCATCAACGCCCGCCGGGGCGCGGCGGTTGACCGGCATCCCCGCGGCGAAGGCACCGGGGGCGCCTAGCTGCTGCAGTGGATCACGTCGCGCATCACCGGGTAGATGTAGTCGTTCCAGCGCCGGCCGCTGAACACGCCGTAATGTCCCGCCCCCGCCTGAATATAGTGCGTGCGCAGGCAAGGCCGCAGGTTCTTGCACAAATCGTGTGCGGCGAGCGTCTGCCCGAGGGAGCAGATGTCATCGCGCTCGCCCTCCACCGTGAGCAGCGCCGTGCGCCGGATTGCGCCCGGATCGATCGGCCGGCCGCGCCACGAGAGCTCACCCTGTGCGAGCGCATACTCCTGGAAAATGAGCCGCACCGTCTCGAGGTAGAACTCGGCGGGCAGATCGGCCACGGCGAAATACTCCTCGTAGAACGCTCGCGTGGCCTCGGCCCTGGCATGCTCGCCCTGGGCGAGGTCCTCGTAGTAGCCGCGAAACGAGTCGATGTGGCGGTCGAGATTCATGTTGATGAAAGCCAACAGCTGCACGAAGCCCGGATAGACCCGGCGCAGCGCACCGATATGGCGCAGCGGGACGATGCCGATGAGGTTCTTTTCGAACCAGTCGAGCGGGCGCTCCGCCGCCAGGCGGTTGACCTCGGTGGGGCTCACGCGGCAATCGATCGGGCCGGCCAGCAAGCTCAAGCTCGCCGGCGTCGCCGGGTCGTCGTCCTCGGCCAGGATCGCGGTTGCGGCGAGCGCCTGGACGCAGGGCTGACAGATCGCCACCAGGTGCGCGCCCGGGCCCAAGGCGCGCAGGAAGATCAACAGGTAGTCGATGTACTGCTCGATGCCGAAGCGGCCGTCGCTTACACCGACGTCGCGCGCGCTACGCCAGTCGGTGATGTAGACGTCGTGATCGGCGAGCATCGTGCGCGCGGTCTCGCGCAGCAGCGTGGCGAAATGCCCGGACATCGGCGCGACGAGCAGAACGCGCGGCTGGGTGGCGGCGAGATCCTTCTTGAAATGCAGCAGGTCGCAAAACGGCAGGCGGTGCGCGAGCTGTTCGGTGACGGCGACCGGGTGTCCGTCGACGGTGACGGCATCGAGTCCGAAATCGCGCCGCCGGTGGGTGAGCCGGGCGAGCGAGAAAACCTCCAGCGCCGCCAGCAGCTGGCGCAGGCCGAGCTTCTCCGCCGGCCCGTCGCGGGCCTCGTTGAGCAGCGGCAGCGCCGCGTCGGTGATCGAGCGCAACGGCCAGAGCAGGTCCGTCTGTGCCTGATACAGCTGGTAGATAAGGCGCGCGTCGGCGAGCATGGCCTGGTTCCGATAAGCCTCCCGGTCGACTGCGCACATGCAACTTGCGGGCCAGCAGCCGCTGCGCCTGGCACGGCGCTTGCAAACGACGCCGAAGGCATGGAGCGGAAAAACGAGGGACGCATGGCCAAAGCTACGTTGACGTTGAGCAGCAAGAACTATTCGTCGTGGTCGCTGCGCGGCTGGCTGCTGGCGAAATTCGCCAAGCTCGAATTCGCCGAGGTCATGGTCCCGCCCGACGACGCCGATGCGCGCAAGGAGCTGCTGTTGCTTTCGCCCTCGATCCTGGTGCCGTGCCTGACCCACGAAGGGATCAAGGTGTGGGACACGCTGGCGATCGCGGAGTACTTGAACGAAGTGGCCCCGCGCAGCGGACTGCTGCCCGCCGACCGCGCGGCGCGCGCGCATTGCCGTGCCATCTGCGGCGAAATGCACTCGGGATTCGCGAGCCTGCGCGCGGCCCTGCCGATGAATCTCAAGCGCGTTTTCCGCGGCCACAAAGTGTGGCAGCGGGCACAGGCGGACATCGATCGCATCGCGACCATCTGGCGCGACTGCCTGAAGCGTTACGGGGGCCCCTATCTTTTCGGCAAGCGGTCGATGGCCGACGCGATGTACGCGCCGGTCGCCACGCGTTTCGTCACTTACGACGTGAAGCTCGACAAGCCGTGCGCTGGCTATCGCGAACGGATCATGGCGATGCCGGAAATGCGGGAGTGGATCGCGGCGGCACAGCAGGAGCCGGAAACAATCGACGAGCTCGACATGGAATTCTAGGCACGCCCGCGAAGCGCTGCCGCGCGAAGACGCGCTGTAAGTCGACGGACTACATACGGCGGCGTCTTGGCGACGAAACATCGGCTGCGTCCGGCGGTCGAATCTCCAGGTGCGAAGAAAGGAGGAACGGATGAAACGCGCCCTGGTTTATTCGCTTCTGGCCGTGCTGCTCTCTGGCTGCGTGGTCGTGCCCTATGGAGACCGGGACGACGGCGGCTATCGCTATCGGGGCTACTACGGTTATGACCATGACCGCGACGGCTACGGTTACGACCACGGCGGCTTTGGTCACGGAGACCACGGTTGATTATCGCGCGGGTTGATCGTCGCGCGTGACGGGCGTGGCTGCGCCGCCGTCTTCGGCAGATGCGGTTCAGGCCGGCGGCGCGCAACCTTCGACTGCGACCAGGCTTGACCGTGCGGTCCTCTGCCGCAGCTCCAGGAGCGGGCGGTAGGCCGGCGAATCGTGAAAGGCCTTCAGCGCGGCCATGTCGGGGAATTCGATCACGGCGAGCCGCGCCGGCGCCCAGCTGCCCTCGAGCGGATCGATCGTTCCGCCGCGGACAAGATAGCGTCCGCCGTGGGCGGCGATGATCGCCGGCACGCGCTTGCGGTACTCCTCGTACCCCGCAGCATCGGTGATCTCGACCTCGGCGATCAAGTAAGCAGGCATTGCATGTTCCTCATGGTGGGGGTTACTGCTTGAGCGTGTAGAACGCGTAGCGGGCCTGGTAGGGCATGCGGACTTCGCTGCCGGCTTCGGCGGCCTTGCTGCAGCCTTCGGCGGGTGCCTTGCCGCCCACGGTGCGCAGGCGCTGGATACTCGTCGTCTTGCCGAACATGCCGCCGCCGGAACTCGCCTTCGCGTTCAGCAGCAGCCATGGAATCGCGTTCGCATCCGGGCCGTCGTCGCGCGCCTTGAGTTCGCCGACGACCTTGCTGCCGTCGTTGCCTTCCCAGGTCGGACCGCCGTAATGCTTGCCAACCAGCCTGCCGGCGTCGTCGAACAGCCGCGCTTCGGGCGCTTTCAGGATCCACTCGAACTTCGCCGCATCGTCCTTGCGCGCGGTGCAGACGTAGATCTGCACGCCCTCGCCGCGGAGCTCGAGCGCGAGCACCTGGTCGGGGGCCACGCGCAGCTTTTCGGGGACCTCCGCCGGGGTCGCGGCAAGGGCGACGGCGGCCAAGGCCAGCCAGGTCGAGGCGGTAGCGGCGACGATGCGACGGCAAGGCATGGCATCTGCTTTCGCTGCGGGCGGAACGCCCGGCGCCGATTATCGCCGCCGCTTGACGATTCCCGCATACCCGATATAATCCGGGTACCGTATATATGTTCGGAACGCGATGCCACCCCGCGCCCACCGCCCGTTCGCGCACCTGCAGCGCAGGCCGCAAGACTCTGCGCGGCTGACTGCACGCCAGCGCCAGATCCTCGACTGGATCCGCGGCTTCATCGATTGCGAGGGCATGCCGCCGACGCGGGCGGAGATCGCCAGCGGCCTGGGCTTTGCGTCGCCCAGTTCGGCCGAGGATCATCTGCAGGCGCTGGCCAAGAAAGGGGCGCTGGAGATCGTTGCCGGCGCCGCGCGCGGCTTGCGCCTGAAGGAGCTTCCGGGCGTTCCGGTTCAAGGCAGCCTGCCTCTGGTCGGCCGCGTCGCCGCCGGGAGCCCGATGCTCGCGCTCGAGAACGTCGAGGCGCATTACCGCGTCGATCCGGGGCTGTTCGCGCCGCGCGCGGACTACCTGCTGCGGGTCCGCGGCACGAGCATGCAGGAAGCTGGAATCCTCGACGGCGACCTGCTCGCCGTGCACAGCACCGCCAGCGCGCAATCCGGGCAGATCGTCGTCGCCCGCATCGACGACGAGGTCACGGTCAAGCGCTTGCAGCGCCGCGGCGGCGAAATCGTGCTCTTGTCCGAGAACCCCCAGTTCCGCCCGATCGTGGTCGACAGGCGGACGACGTTCGCCATCGAGGGCCTGGCGGTGGGCCTGGTGCGTGGAGGCAAGCCATGGTGAGCGCGCGGCGCAAGGCGGCGGCCAAGGCCGCGACCCTGGAGGACCTGCCCAACGTCGGCAAGGCCATCGCCGCCGACCTGCGCGCCATCGGCATCCGGGAGCCGGCGCAACTGCGGCGCAGGGATCCTTACGCGCTGTATGACTGTCTCAATCGTGTCACGGGCCTGCGCCACGATCCGTGCGTGCTCGATACGTTCATCGCCGTGGTGCGCTTCGCCGACGGCGGGCCGGCGCAGCCATGGTGGGCCTATACCGCCGAGCGCAAGCGCGCGCTGTCGAAACGCAAGCGAAGGCCGGGCTGACCGGCGCGGCTTCGCCTGCGCAATTTCCCGGCGCGCGTGGCGAAACGCGCTGCCGCCGTGTCGTCCGTGGTCCCATCGTCGAAAGCAAAGGAGCGAAATTCATGGTTCAAGCGATCCCATCCGCCTATGCGGGCGTTACTCCCTACCTCATCGTTCGCGGCGCCGCGCGCGCGATCGAGTTCTACAAGAAGGCCTTCGGAGCCACCGAGCTCATGCGCCTGGGCGGTCCCGACGGCAGGATCGGTCACGCCGAGATCAGGATCGGCCAGGGCATCGTCATGCTTGCCGACGAGTCGCCCGTGGCCGGGCACAAGAGCCCGCAGACCCTCGGCGGCAGCGCGGTCTCGATGCTGTTCTACGTGGCCGACGTCGACGTCTGCTTCGCCGCAGCGCTCGCCGCCGGCGCCACGGTGATGAGGCCGCTCAAGGACCAGTTCTACGGCGATCGCAGCGCAACGATCGGCGACCCTTTCGGCCATATCTGGACCATCGCCACCCACACCGAGGACGTGGCGGAGGATGAAATGCAGCGGCGCATCGCGGCGATGGCGCCGGCCGAAAAGACGACCACCTGACCGCCAAGGAGGAGCCCATGGCCGAGCCCGCAGCCGTCGTCGCCCTCGACGTCGAGGCCGAATCCGGAGCAAGCTACCCCGAGCCGTTCGACGCGCGCATGGGTGACACCAACTGGCGCCGGCTCGGCAACCTCTTCGCGCTGACCCAGTTCGGCATCAACCTGGAAACCTTTCAGCCGGGCGCGCAGTCGGCGCTTCGGCACTGGCATACGCTGAGCGACGAGTTCGTGTACGTGCTCGAAGGCGAGATGGTGCTGCGCACCGATGCGGGCGAGACGCTGTTGCGCTCGGGGATGTGCGCCGGCTTCAAGGCGGGAGTGCGCAACGCCCACCACCTGGTCAACCGCTCCGACCGGCCGGCGCGCCTGCTGGTAATCGGCACGCGCGTCCCGGGCGACAACTGCTTCTATCCGGACGACGACCTGCTGTGGGTCGATACCGAGACCGGCAGTCACGCCGCGCACAAGGATGGCCGGCGCTACGATTGAGCCGGAGCAGGCACGCGACATGTACACCCTGTACGGCAAGAAGGGCTCGGGTTCGGCGACGACCCAGATCGCGCTCGACATCATCGGCGCCGCGTATCGCATCGTCGAAACGGCGTCGTGGGAGCCAAACGCCGCCTTCGCCGACCTGCTCAAGGCCAATCCGCTCGGCCAGATACCGACCCTGGTTCTGCCCGATGGCGGCGTGCTGTCCGAAAGCGCGGCGATACTCATCCACCTGGGCGAATCGCATCCGCAGAGCGGCCTGTTGCCGCGCGCCCGCGAGGTGCGGGCGCAGGTCTTGCGCGGCCTGGTGTTCATCGCCGCCAACTGCTACGCCGCGATTGGCGTCATCGATTTCCCCGAGCGCTGGTGCGCCGACGCCGACCGCGACGATGCCCTCAAGGAGCGCATCCGCGGCGCCGCCCGCGCAAAGGCTGCACGCATACTGGGAGATGTTCGCCGATATTTTTACGGCGCGGCCCTACCTGGGGGGCGAGCAACTCAGCGCGCTCGACGTACATGCCGCGGTGGTCTCGCGCTGGTCGGGCGCGCGTGCGCACCTCGAAGCGCGGCGGCCCGGGTTTTACGCCACCCTGATGCGCATCGAGGCCGAGCCGCGGGTGGCGGCGGTGTTCGCGCAGCACTGGCCGCCGAACTGATCGGCAGTTCGACAATGCGGGCGTCTATAATGGGCGGTGACGGCCGGCCTTGGGCCCGGCCGCGCGACCCGTTCGAAGCACCGCAATGCGCATCCTCCTCAGCAACGACGATGGCTACTTCGCACCCGGACTGGAACGCCTCGCCGCCGAGCTTCGAGCGCACGCCGACATCACCGTCGTCGCGCCGGAACGCGACCGTTCCGGCGCATCGAACTCGCTGACGCTCGACCGCCCGCTCACGGTGCGGCGCGCGCCCAACGGCTTCCTGTTCGTCAACGGCACACCGACCGACTGCGTGCACCTGGCAGTCACCGGACTGCTCGACGAGCTGCCGGACATGGTCATCTCGGGCATCAACCTGGGCGCCAACATGGGCGACGACACGATCTATTCGGGCACCGTCGCCGCCGCCACCGAGGGCTACCTGCTCGGCATCCCGTCGCTCGCCGTTTCGCTGACCAGCAAGATCGGGCGCCATTTCGAGACCGCAGCCGCGGTGGTGGTCGAGATGCTGCAGCGGCATCGCGAGCAGCCGCTCGGCAAGTGGCTGCTCAACGTCAACGTTCCCGACCTCGCGCGGGACGAGCTCGCCGGCTATCGCGTCACCCGGCTGGGCAGACGGCACAAGGCGGAGCGGATGATCAAGACCGAAACGCCGCGGGGCGAGGTCTGCTATTGGGTCGGCGCCGCCGGGCCGGCGGCCGATGCCGGCGAAGGCACCGACTTCCATGCGGTCGAGGCGGGATACGTGTCGCTGACCCCGCTGCAGATCGACCTCACGCACGGCGCCGAGATGGCGCACGTGGCACAGTGGCTGCACCAGACGGTGTCGCCGTGACCGGCAGCGGAGAGCGCTTCAAGGGCATCGGCATGACCTCGACGCGCACGCGCACGCGCATGATCGAGCGGCTGCGCGAGCAGGGGATCAAGGACGAGGCGGTGCTCGCCGCCATGGCCGCCGTGCCGCGGCACATCTTCGTCGAGGACGCGCTGGCGATCCGCGCCTACGAAGACAGTCCTCTGCCCATCGGCGCCGGGCAGACCATTTCGCAGCCGTACGTGGTGGCGCGGATGACCGAGCTCCTGCGCGCGGGGGGCCATCTGTCCCGGGTGCTCGAAATCGGCACCGGCTGCGGCTACCAGACGGCGATCCTGGCCCGCCTCGCCGACGAGGTGTACACGGTCGAGCGCATCGGGTCGCTGGTGGCCAAGGCGCGGCGCAACCTGCGCGAGCTCAAGGCCGGCAACGTGCGCATCATGCACGGCGACGGCGCTGCCGACCTGGGCGAGGCGCTGCAGGTCGACGGCATCATCGTCACCGCGGCGGCGACTCAGGTGCCCGCCGCGCTGCTGGGCTACCTTAAGGAAGGCGGGCGCATGGTTCTGCCGCTGGCCCGCTACGACGACGAACTCAAGGGCGTGCAGCTGCTCACCGTCATCGACAAGGCGCCCGGGGGGATCCGCGAGCAGACGTACGATGCGGTAAGATTTGTGCCGCTGCTCTCCGGACTCGCATGATCGATCGCGCCCGTTCCTATCTCATCCCATTCGCCGTCGCGCTTGCCGTCGCCGCCCTGCTCGCCGCATGCGCGACGCGGCCACCGCCGCCGGTGGTCGCGCGCGCGCCAGCTCCGCCGGCCCATCCGGCCCCGCCGCCTGCGGCCCCGTTGCCCGGCCACGAGCAGGAGAGCGCGCCGCCGACCTACGTGGTCAAGCGTGGCGACACCCTCTACATAATCGCGCTCGATCATGGGCTCGATTACCGCGAGCTCGCGATCTGGAACAATATCGAGAACGTCAACGTCATTCACGTCGGCCAGGTGCTCCTGCTCGCACCGCCGGGCGGCGGCGCCGCGGTCACCACCGCGCCGCTCGTCAGCGGGCCGCCGGTGACTCCGAGCGGAGGCGAGCTGCGGCCGTCCGCGCCGCCGCCGCCCCAGCTCGCTCCTGGCGGACGCGCCAACACGCCGACCTACAAGACCGAGCCGAAGGCGGTCAAGCTGCCCTATTCCGAGCAGGCCATGGCGCAGCTCGAGCACCAGAGCGCGGCGGCTGCGGAAGCGCACGCGAGCCCGCCGCCTGCCGCGGGTCCGACCGTCGCTATCGCGCCCGCGGCGGTCGGCACGATTCCGCCGGTGCTCCCACCGGCGCCTGCGGCGCGGGCCGAATCCGGGCGCGTGCCGGAGATCGACGACGACAGCCTGGGCTGGATCTGGCCGGCGCAGGGCAAGGTCGTCGCCGGCTTTTCCGAATCGGCCAACCTCAAGGGCATCGACATCGCGGGCAAGTCCGGACAGCCGATCGTCGCCAGCGCCGCCGGCAAGGTCGTCTACGCGGGCAGCGGCCTGCGCGGCTACGGCAAGCTCATCATCGTCAAGCACAACAACACGTTCTTGTCGGCGTACGCGCATAACCGGGAGATCGACGTCAAGGAGGGCCAGCAGGTCGCCAAGGGGCAGAAGATCGCGGAGATGGGCGACACCGACGCCGACCAGGTCATGCTGCACTTCGAAATTCGCCGCCTCGGCAAGCCGGTCGATCCGACCAAGCTGCTTCCGCCCACATGACGGTCGACCGCGCGCGCCACGACGACGACGAGCCGACCGTACGCGAGCCGGACACCCAGACCCGGGAGCTCCCGCTCGACATGCCGATCGAGGGAGTCGGGGCCGACTTCCTCAACGACGTTACCCAGATCTACTTGAACGAGATCGGGCAGAACCCGCTGCTGACCGCGGCCGAGGAGCTCGACTTCGCCCGCGCCACCCGCGCCGGCGACTTCGAATCGCGGCAGAAGATGATCGAGCACAACCTCCGCCTGGTGGTGAGCATCGCCAAGCATTACTTGAACCGCGGGCTCACCCTCGCCGACCTGATCGAGGAAGGAAACTTGGGCCTCATTCACGCCCTCGAGAAGTTCGACCCCGAGCGCGGCTTTCGCTTCACGACCTACGCCACATGGTGGATCCGGCAATCCATCGAGCGCGCGATCATGAACCAGTCGCGCACCATCCGCCTGCCCGCGCACGTGGTCAAGGAGCTCAACATCGTGCTGCGCGCCCTGCGCCACCTGGAGACCCACGGCATGGTCGGCGAGTCACGCGAGCCGACGCTCGATGACGTCGCGCATCTGCTCGGCAAGCCGGTCGAGCAGGTGCGCAAGGTCCTCGGCTACAACGAGCACGTGACTTCCCTGGATGCGCCCATCGATGCCGAACAGGGTCTGTCGGTCGGCGACCAGCTCGCCGACGACGACGCGCCGACTCCGGAGCTCATCCTGCACAACAGCGAGATCGAGCGCTGGATACGACAGTGGCTCGACGAACTGTCCGACCGGCAGCGGCGGGTCATCGAGCGCCGCTACGGCTTGAGCGGGGCGGAGGTTGCCACGCTGGAGCAACTGGCGCGCGAGCTCGGTGTCACCCGGGAGCGCGTGCGCCAGATCCAGGCCGAGGCGCTCGACAAGCTGCGCGCGCGCTTGCGGGTGCGCGGGCTTTCGCGCGACGCGCTGCTCTAGGTCGACTCCCGGGCGCTGCCGCGCAGGGTGCGTGCCCCGGGCAGGGAGGCGAGGCTCGAGCGCAGGCTCGAGAGCAGCTCTGCGCGCCGCGCGTCGCGCGGCCCATAGCGAAGCTGCGCGTAATTCTCCCCGATGCGGAAGAGCACCGCGCCCCACTGCGGCCACCGCGCAGCGGCGCGCTGGGCGTAATGCAGCGGCCCCTCGGTGGGGCCTCGCGGCAGGCCGGCGCGCGCCAGGCGGCGCCCGAGGCGGGTCCACGATGCGAGCGCCGGGTCCAGGCGCGAGTGCCGCAGCCGCGCGAGCGACAGGATAGTGAGGCCCCAGCCGAGCGCGAGCGTCGCCACCAGCGCCACGATCTGCCATGCCTTGGCGCCGTCGAGGCCGAGGTCGCGCAGCACGTCCTGCTGGCGCTGTACGTTGAAACCGACGATCCCGCGCTGCCACTGGTAGTTGACTGCATCCCAGTGCAGCTGCAGGTTCTTGAGCCAGGTCATGTCCAGGCGGGCCAGGTAGGGTACCGGCTCTCCCTGCGGCAACGCCGCGCCCAGGCCACCCTCGATGCGCGACGGCGCGACCGCCGCGGTCGGATCGAGGCGCTGCCACGAGCCGTCGAGCAGCGCCTCGGCCCAGGCGTGCGCGTCGGAGTCGCGCACGATCATGTAGCCGCCGGTCGGATTGATTTCCCCGCCCTGGTAGCCGGTGACTACGCGCGCCGGAATGCCCGCGGCGCGCAGCAGCACCACGAACGCGCTGGCATAGTGCTCGCAGAATCCGCGCCGGGTATCGAAAAGAAACTCGTCGACGCCGTCGCCCGCCAGCGGCGGCGGCGCGAGCGTGTAGACGAACGGCTCGTTGTGGAACCAGTCGAGCACGGCGGCGATGTAAGCCCGATCGGAGGCCGATCGGCCGCGCAGCTCGCGCGCGAAAGCAACCGTGCGCGGATTTTTTCGTGGCAGCTGCAGATTGTCGCGGGCCTCGAAATCGCCCGCCGCGGCGAAACGATCGCCGAGCGCGGAGCGCTGCGTGTAGCGGATCGCCTGCGCGACCGGCACGTTGGCCAGAAGTTGCCGGTCGTAGGCGAGCCGCGCGAGGACGCGAGCTGAACTGGCGTTCGTCAGCGCCTCGTCCGAGGCCGCCCGCGGCAGGCTGGTCGCCTGCTCGAGCGCGAACAGCCAGGGCCGATTGTTCGGCTCCATGGTGACGGTGTATTCGATCGACCGCGACGTCGCGGCAGCGAACTCGCCCGGCCTGGGCCGCGAGAGCGCGCTCCAGTTCAGGCCGTCGAAGCGCGACAGCACCGGTCCACGCCAGTAGCGCAGCGCAGGAGCAGGGGGCAGTCCGCTGAAATCGACGCGAAAGGCTACCGCATCGGACAGCGACAGCTCGCTGATCGTGCCGGGAGCCATGGTCTCGGACAGCCCGGTGCGCGCCCCGGCGGTCATCGGCACACCCCACAACGGTCCGGCAAGGCGTGGAAAGACGATGAACAGCAGGGCGGCCAGGGGAATGCCCTGAGCGAGCATGCGCGCGGTGGCGATGAGCGGCCCCCGCACGCTGGAATTCGCGGCGCGCAGCGACGCGAGCACGCCGCCTAGCGCCAGAACGACGGGCAGGGTGATGGCCGCCGCGGCTATGCTCTGCGCGTAGAAGAACTGGGTCAGGGTCAGGAACAGCGCCAGGCACACCAGCACGCCGCCATCGCGGGCGCCTTTCGCTTCGAGATACTTGATCCCGACCAGCGCGTACAGGTACGCGACGCAGGGGTCGCGGGCCAGCAGGTAACCGTAGTGCCAGCGCACGCCGATTGCCACGGCCAGCGCGAGCACCGGCAGCAACCAGCGGCGCAATCGCGGCGACGGCAAGCGATCGGCGGGCAGCAGCAGGCGCGCCGCCGTCAGCCCCGAACCGGCGGCTGCGACCCACAGCGGCAGATACGGCCACAGCGGCAGTTGCGCGAGAAGAACGAGCGCCGCGAGCCAGGCGAGTTGCGGGCGAGCGAGTGGCGCGGCGGTGTCAGGGGCCAGGATCACGATGCCGGCCCGGTGGGAAACAAGGCGAGCGCAGTCAGCGCCGCGCGGCGATGGCCCGCGCCTGAGCCGGGGGGCAGATCGGTTCCGGGCAAATTCAGGCCGAAGCTGCGCGCCTCGCGCTCGGCGGCAAGGATCCATGCGCAAAGGCGGGAGAGTCGCGCTTCCGGGTCGAGATTGGGCGGCAGCTCGGCCCAGTTGAACTGCAGCGTTCCGCCGCCACCGCTGCCCTCGAATTGCTTCGTATACCAGCCCGCGCCGCGAGCGACGGCTTTCCAGGCGATGCGGTTCAAGGCGTCGCCCGGATGGTAGTCGCGCAAGCCGGTGAGTTCGGCATCGGCGGCGCGGGCGCTGCGCCGGGCGTCAGAGCCTTCGAGGCCGGGCGGAAGCAGCGGCGGCGGCGACTGCGGTGCGGGATAGGCGATGCCGGCGAGCGGGAAATGCACGTACGCCCAGCCGCGCCACAGGCCGAGGGCGTAGTCGGTCGTCAGCGTGACCCGCCCCAGGGCGACGCGGCCGCGCCGGGGCGCGATCAGGGTGACTTGCACCGGCCGCGCCGCACCCGCCGGCAGGTCGACGGTCACCGCCGGACCTTCCCGTGTCGAGACCGCGATCCCGTATCGGGGCGCGCCGGCGTTGGCGAGCGACAGCGTGAATGTGATCTCACCTCCTGCGAAGGCCTCGCCGGCGGCGAGCGGCGACACGGCGATGCCGGCGAGATTGCGCCAGGTCTGCAACAACGCCGCCGCGACAAGCCCGGTCACCAGGAACGTCAGCGCGTGGCCGAGCGAGAGCGCATAGTTCATCGAGGTCAGCAGCATGATCGAGAGCGTGGCGATCAGGGCGAAGCCGCGCCGGGTCGGCAGGATGTAGATGCGCCGGTGGCGCAGCACGACGGGGGCGCGATCGACCGGGGCCACGCGCCAGAGTCTTTGGCGCCAGCGCCGGGCCCATGACGGCGGGCCCGCCGTGCTCCAGTGCAGGGCTGAATTCATTGCCCCTTGGCGGCGGGGACGGCCTCGCGCGGGCGAGGCCTAGGGCAGCGGCACCGCGCGCAGCAGCGCTTCCGCCTGCGGTCCCCCGGCACGGATGCTGCCGGCGAGGCGATGGCCGGCGACCGCGGGGAACACCGCCTGCACGTCCTCGGGCAGCACCATCGGCCGCCCGGCAAGCAGCGCCCAGGCGCGCGCCGCGGCAACGAGCAGCAGGCCCGCGCGCGGCGACAAGCCGCGCTGGATGGTCGCCGCCGTCACGCCGTTGCCGGTGCTGCCGCGGGAGCCGGCAAGCAACGCCTGGACGTAATCGAGCAGCGCTGGCGCGACGTGCACCGCGGCCGCCTCGTGCTGCCAGGCGAGCAGAGTCGCCGGATCGGCACAGGGCGAGAGGGTGGGAATGCGCGCGCGTCGGTCGCCGGAGATCAGGAGCTCGCGCTCCGCGGCGGGCTCGGGGTAGCCGAGCTCGATGGCCATGAGGAAGCGGTCGAGCTGTGACTCGGGGAGCGGATAGGCACCGATCTGCTCGGCCGGATTCTGGGTGGCGATGACGAAGAAGGGATCGGGCAGCGGACGCGTTTCGCCGTCGGCAGAAACCTGGCGCTCTTCCATCGCCTCGAGCAGCGCGCTCTGCGTCTTCGGCGGCGCGCGGTTGATTTCGTCGGCCAGCACCACCGAGTGAAAGATCGGGCCGGCGTGAAAGCGAAAGCTTTGCGCGGCCGGCTCGAAGATCGACACCCCGAGCACGTCGGCCGGGAGCAGGTCGCTGGTGAACTGGATGCGCACGTAATGCAGGCCGAGCGTGCTGGCGAGCGCCTGGGCGAGGGTGGACTTGCCCACCCCGGGAATGTCCTCGATGAGCAGGTGCCCGCGGGCAAGCAGGCAAGCCAGGGCGAGCTTGAGAGGGGTGTCCTTGCCGACGACGATGCGGCCGAGCTGCTCGAGCACCAGCGCCAGGCGCTCGGGCACGGGCATGGCATAGCCTTGGGCGGGGCGAACGGTCATCGGTGCCGCGCAGCGCGCGTGGCGCCGCCGTGGGGGAAAACACCACTATAGAGCGGGGCGGCCGTCTAGTCACGACCGCTGGCGGCGCGCTACACTCCGTTCAACCGCCCGCCGAGGCGGGCCCCGCATCGTCGCCTACTCGCACGAGCCGCTCGTGACCACCGCCTTCATCGCCCATTCGACGTGCCGCCTGCACGACATGGGTCCGTTTCATCCCGAGTGCCCGGACCGGCTCGATGCGGTGCGCGACGCGATGATTTCGAGCGGCCTCGACGTGCATCTGGCGCACTACGATGCGCTGCCCGCGACCCTGGAGCAACTCACGCGCGTGCACGACCTCGACTATGTCGAGATGATCGAGGCGGCGAGCCCGGAATCCGGGATCCATTACCTGGATCCGGATACGGCGATGAATCCGCACTCGCTCAGCGCGGCGCGACACGCGGCCGGGGCCGTCGTGCTCGGCACCGATCTGGTGCTGAGGGGCGAGGTCCGCGCCGCGTTCTGTGCCGTGCGGCCGCCCGGGCACCACGCCGAGCGCCGCCGCGCCATGGGCTTTTGCCTGTTCAACAGCATCGCGGTCGGGGTGGCGCATGCGCTGGCGAACGGGCTGAAGCGGGCGGCGGTGATCGACTTCGACGTGCACCACGGCAACGGCACCGAGCAAATCTTCGCCGCCGATCCGCGGGTGGTCATGGTGGGCACCTTCGAGTATCCGCTCTACCCCTACTCCGGTGTGGAGCCGGCCGGACCCAACATGCACAACGTCGCCCTTTCCGCCGGCAGCGGCAGCGACGCATTCCGCGAGGCCATGAGGGAAGTCTGCTTTCCCGCGCTCGAGGCGCAGCGCCCCGAGATCCTGTTCGTCTCGGCGGGATTCGATGCGCATCGCGACGATCCTCTGGCCAACCTGCGCTTTACCGAGGCCGACTACGCCTGGGTCACCGCCGAGCTCGTCACCCTCGCCGAGCGCCACGCCCAGGGGCGGATCGTGTCGTCGCTGGAGGGAGGCTACGCGCTGCCTGCGCTGGCGCGCAGCGCCGTGGCGCACGTCAAGGCGCTCGCGCAGCTCTGAGGCTCAGGTGGAGCGGCGCCGATTCGTCACCGCCTGTGCCGCCGCGGCCGCCGGCGGACTGGCGGCATCGACCCGGGCCTGGGCCGCGGCGCTGCCGCAGCTCTACGCGCGCACCCTGCTCATCGATGTCCACGGCGATCCGGTCAAGGCGCGGCAGCTCGCGCCGCTGACCAATTACGTCTTCAACTACCCGTTCGTCGCGACCCCTTGTTTCCTGCTCGATCTCGGGCGGCCGGTGGCTGCCGCGCCGCTGTTGCGCGCCGACGGGGAGGGCTACACCTGGAGCGGCGGGGTCGGTGCAGGGCGCTCGCTGGTGGCCTTCTCGGCCATTTGCGCCCACAAGCTCGCCTATCCTACGCGCGAGCTCAGCTTCATCCGCTTCCAGGCCCGTCGCTCGGCGACCTCGGACGGCAACCTGATCCACTGCTGCGCCGACCACAGCGTCTATGACCCGGCGGCCGGCGCGCGCGTGGTCAGCGGACCGGCGCCGCAACCGCTGGCGGCGATCCTGCTCGATCACGACGCGGCTCGCGACGAGCTCTACGCCCTGGGCACGGTCGGCGCGGAGCAGTTCGATGCATTCTTCCGCAAGTACGACTTCAGGCTCTCGCTCGACTACGGCGCGGGCAAGGCGCATCTTCCCGTCGGGGCGACAACGGTCGCGCGCGAGCTCAGCGCGTATTGCCGCCAGACCATCGACTGCTAGGGCGATTCGCCGCCGGCGCGACTCTAGGCCGGCATCGACACGTAACCGGGCTGCTCCTCGACCCGCTGCAGCCACCCCCGCAGCGCCGGAAAGCGCGCCAGATCGAACCCGCCGTCGGCGGCGACGTGGGTGTAGGCGTACAGCGCGAGGTCGGCGATGCTGTAGCGGCCGGCAACGAAGAACGCGGCCTTCGCGAGCTGACCCTCCATCACTTCGAGAGCGCGATAGCCGCCGTCCATCTTGCTGTCGGCCAGGGCTCGCTGCGCGGCGGGATCGGGGTGGAACTTGCGCAGATAGCGCGCGACCGCGATGTAGGGCTCGTGGCTGTACTGCTCGAAAAACAGCCATTGCAGCACGCGCGCCCGCGGCAGGTCGCCGTCGGGCAACAGCGGCGTGCCGTCGGCCAGGTACCACAGGATCGCGTTCGACTCGGCAAGGTAGACCCCGGGCTCGATTTCGAGCACCGGCGCCTTGCCATTGGGGTTGATGGCCAGAAACTCCGGGCGCCGGGTGTCCCCGCGTCGGGGGTCGATTTCGGTCCAGGCGTAGGGGCGGCCGAGCGCCTCGAGCGCCATGCGCACCTTGTGGCAGTTGCCCGAAGTCGACATGCCGTGCACTCGTAACATCGCACTCTCCTCGTCTGTTCGGCCGTGGCGCCGCGCCGGCAGGTTGCCCGCGCTCGCCAAAGCGCCGTATGCTAAGTCAAGTCTGCAGCCTGTCCGAGCACCTACCCGCCGCTTTCGAAAGGCGCGCCATGCCGCAACGCCCCGTTCGCAGCCTCATCGGCAAGCAGAAGATGCTCACCGCCGCGGCCGAAATCACCGTCGCCGAGGCAACGCGCCTGATGAAGCAGAGGCAGATGGGCGCGGTGATGATTGTCCAGCACGACGGCCGGCTGCTCGGAATCTTCACCGAACGCGACGCGGTGTTTCGGGTCCTCGCCGAGGGGCGCGATCCAAAGGCGACCTCGCTCGGCCAGGTGATGACTGGGCATCCGCAGACAATCGCCCCGGACAGGCCCTTCGGCCATGCCCTGCTGATGATGTACGAAGGCGGCTTCCACCACCTGCCGGTGGTCGAGGACGGCAAGCCCATCGGCATTGTCTCGGCGAGCGACGCCCTCGGTCCGGAACTGCAGGAATTCGCGTCGGAAGCGCAGCGGCGGACCCGCATCGGCGAGATCCTCGGCTAGGAGCCTTCCTTTCGCCTCGCGGGCGCTTCTAGCTCGCGCCGACCAGGATCGCCGCGGCCACCTTGCGGCCCTCCGCGGCCAGGATATTGAAGGTGCGACAGGCCGCCGGCGTATCCATCACTTCGACGCCGATGCCCGCGTCGGTCAAGACGCGCATCAGGCGCGGGTGCGGAAAGCGCAGGCTCGCCCCGGTGCCGAGCAGCACCACCTCGGGCTCAAGTTCGGCGAGCGCCGCAAAATCGGCTTCGCTCAAGGCGTCGAAGCCGCCGGCAGCCCAGCCGCTCACCACTCGTTCCGGGGTCACCAGAATATTGACGCGGTATTCCACCACGCCCAGCCGTACGTAATCGGCGCCGTGACCGGTGAAGACATTGCCCGCGGCGCGGCTCAAGTGGAATTTCATCGCGAACTGGCGCTGCCGCGAGCAATTGGTGCATTGCGGCAAGGGCTTAAATTCGTTACGATTATAGCTTCAACCCCGCTGCTTGCGTCGCTCGGACGGTTCCGGGCGCTTACGCCGGCAGAAGGATCCTGCATGGTCTCCCACATCGAGCCGCAATTCGCGCGCCTTCAGCGCCTGCCCCCGTACGTCTTCAACATCACCTCCGAGCTGAAGATGGCCGCCCGCCGCCGCGGGGAGGACATCATCGATTTCGGGATGGGCAATCCCGACGGCCCAACGCCCAAGCATATCGTCGACAAGCTCATCGAGACGGTGCAGCGACCCGATACCCACGGCTACTCCGTGTCGCGCGGCATTCCGCGGCTGCGCCGAGCCGTCTGCCAGTGGTATCGCCGCCGCTGGGACATCGAGTTCGATCCGGAGACCGAGGCGATCGTCACCATCGGCTCGAAGGAAGGGATCGCCCACCTTGCGCTGGCCACGCTCGGCCGCGGCGATACGGTCCTGGTCCCCAACCCGAGCTATCCGATACACATCTACGGGCCGGTCATTGCCGGCGCCGACATCAGGCAGGTGCCGCTCACCCCGGAGGTCGATTTCTTCGCCGAGCTCGAGCACACCATCCGCATGAGCTTCCCGAAGCCGCGGATGCTCATCATCAACTTCCCGGCCAACCCGACGGCCCAGTGTGTCGAGCTGCCGTTCTTCGAGAAGATCATCGCCCTGGCTCGCGAGCACGGCATCTACGTCGTGCACGACCTGGCCTACGCCGACATCTGCTTCGATGGCTGGAAGGCGCCGTCGATCATGCAGGTGCCGGGCGCCCGCGATGTCGCCGTCGAGTTCTTCACCCTGTCGAAGAGCTACAACATGGCCGGCTGGCGGATCGGCTTCATGGTCGGCAATCGCGACCTGGTGCACGCGTTGTCGCGCATCAAGGGTTACCACGACTACGGCACGTTCACGCCGATCCAGGTGGCCTCGATTGCCGCCCTGGAGGGCCCGCAGGAATGCGTCGGCGAAATCGCGCACCGCTACCAGAGGCGGCGCGACGTCCTGGTCAAGGGACTGCACGAGGCGGGGTGGATGGTGGAAAGCCCGAAGGCGTCGATGTACGTCTGGGCGAGGATTCCGGAGGCCTATCGCGAGCAGGGCTCCCTGGAATTCACCAAGAAGCTGCTCGCGCAGGCCAAGGTGTCTGTCTCTCCGGGCGTGGGCTTCGGCGAGTTCGGCGACGGGCATGTGCGCTTTGCGATGATCGAGAACGAGCCGCGCACGCGCCAGGCCATTCGCGGCATCAAGCAGATGTTCCGCGAGGACGGGTTGGTGTGATGGCCGCAGAACCGATGCGACCGATGCGCGTGGGCCTGCTGGGCCTCGGCACGGTCGGGTGGGGCACGTGGACCGTTCTCGAGCGCAATGCCGAGGAGATCACCCGCCGCGCCGGCCGGCCGATCCGCATCACGCAGATCGCCACCCGCACGCCGGAGTCGGCCCGCGGCCTGGTGCAGCTCTCCGAGCGGGTGGAGGTTACTGCGGACGCCGACGCGCTGGTGCGCCGGGACGACATCGACATCGTGCTCGAACTCATCGGCGGCATCGAGCCGGCACGCACGCTCGTCCTCTCGGCCATCGCTCGCGGCAAGCACGTGGTGACCGCCAACAAGGCCTTGCTCGCCACGCACGGCAACGAGATCTTTGCCGCGGCGCAAGCGGCCGGGGTGATGGTCGCCTTCGAAGCGGCGGTCGGCGGCGGAATCCCGATCATCAAGGCGCTGCGCGAGGGGCTGACGGCCAATCGCATCGCCTGGATAGCCGGAATCATCAACGGCACCAGCAACTTCATCCTCTCCGAGATGCGCCGCAGCGGCGCGGCGTTCGCCACGGTGCTCAAGGAAGCGCAGGCGCGCGGCTACGCCGAGGCCGATCCGACTTTCGACGTTGAAGGGATCGACGCGGCGCACAAGCTCGCCATCATGTCGGCGATCGCCTTCGGCGTGCCGATGCAGTTCGACAAGGCCTACACCGAAGGCATTTCGAAGCTGCGCCACGAGGACATTCGCTACGCCGAGGAGCTGGGCTACCGCATCAAGCTCCTGGGCATCACCCGCCGCGCCTCGTCCGAGCGCGGCGAGGGCATCGAATTGCGCGTGCACCCGACGCTCGTTCCGGCGACGCGCCTGCTCGCCAACGTCGAGGGGGCGATGAATGCGGTGCTGGTCAAGGCCGATGCGGTGGGCTCGACGCTCTACTGCGGCCCAGGCGCCGGCGCCGAACCGACCGCGAGCGCGGTCATTGCCGACTTGGTCGACGTGACGCGCATGCACACCGCCGACCCCGAGCACCGCGTGCCGCACCTGGCCTTCCAGCCCGGAGCGCTGTCCGACATCCCGTTCCTGCCCATGAGCGAGGTCGTGACCAGCTATTATCTGCGCATGCGCGTGCTCGACCGGCCGGGCGTGCTCGCCGACATCACGCGCATTCTCGCCGACCGCGACATCTCGATCGACGCGATGATCCAGAAGGAGCCGCCGGAGGGGGAGGACCAGACCGACATCATTCTGCTGACGCACCAGTCGGTCGAACGCCAGGTGAGCGACGCGATCGGCCGCATCGAGGCATTGCCGACGGTGCGCGGCAAGGTGGTGCGCATCCGCATGGAACAGCTGCATTGATGCGCTATGTGAGCACCCGCGGCGGCATGACGCCGCAGCCGTTCGCTTCGATCCTGCTCGAGGGACTCGCGCCCGACGGCGGGCTCGTCGTACCGGAAGCCTATCCGCGCTTCTCCGCCGCCGACCTGTCGCGCCTGCGCGCGCTGCCCTACGCCGGAGTCGCGTTCGCGATCCTCTCGCGCTACGCCGACGACATTCCGGCCGCCGACCTCGAGGCGATCATCGCCCGCACTTACACCGCGGCGACGTTCGGCAGCGAGGAGATCACGCCGCTGCACACGCTCGAGCCGCGGCTGCATCTGCTGCGCGTCGCCGGCGGCCCGACGCTGGCGTTCAAGGACATCGCGCTGCAGCTGCTTGGCGGCCTCTTCGAGTACGCGCTGACGAAGCAGGGCGAGAGCCTCAACATACTCGGCGCCACCTCCGGCGATACCGGGTCGGCCGCCGAATACGCGCTGCGCGGCAAGCGCGGGCTCAAGGTCTTCATGCTCTCGCCCAAAGGCCGCATGAGCCCGTTCCAGACGGCGCAGATGTATTCGCTCGCCGACGCCAACATATTCAACCTGGCGATCGAAGGGGTGTTCGACGACTGCCAGGACCTCGTCAAGGCGGTGAGCGGCGAGGCTTCGTTCAAGGCACGCCACCGGCTCGGCGCGGTCAACTCGATCAACTGGGCGCGGGTCGCGGCGCAGACCGTGTACTACTTCAAGGGCTACCTGGCGCTGGGCGAGCCTGCCGGGGAGGTCGATTTCGCGGTGCCGACGGGCAACTTCGGCAACATCCTCGCCGGCCACGTGGCGCGGGCAATGGGCCTGCCGATCCGGCGCCTGATACTCGCCACCAACGAGAACGATGTGCTCGACGAGTTCTTCAGGACGGGACGCTACCGCGTGCGGTCCCGCGCCGAGACCAGGGCGACCTCGAGCCCGTCGATGGATATCACCAAGGCATCGAACCTCGAGCGCTTCGTGTTCGATCTCGTCGGCCGCGACTTTCGCGTCGTGCGCGCCTTGTGGCAGGAACTCGGCTGCGACGGCGGCTTCGATCTTGCCGGCACGCCGCACGGGCGCAGTCTCGAGGCGTCCGGATTGGTCTCCGGCTCCAGCACTCACGCCGAGCGCATCGCGACCATCCGCCACGTGGCGCAGCGCTACGGCCTGATTGTCGATCCGCACACCGCCGACGGCATCAAGGTTGGCCTCGAGCGGCGCGACGATGCGGTGCCCCTGATCTGCGTCGAGACCGCGCAGGCGGCAAAATTCGCCGCCACCATCCGCGAAGCACTTGGCCGCGACCCCGAGCGGCCGGCCGCCTACGCGGGGCTCGAGCAGCGGCCGCAGCGCTATGACGTGCTCCCTGCCGATCCCGCCGCGCTCAAGGCATACATCGCCGCCCGCAGCGATGTCGCGCAGGCTGCGGGCACGCCATGAAAGCGACTTCGGCCGTCGCCCAGGCGGCGCTCGACCTGGGGTGCAACCTGAAGAACGGGCTGCGCCTCGCCTTCGGGCTCCCGGTGTCGCCGCTCGCCTTCCGGGTGAACGTGCGCCAGCTCATCGCGCTCGCCGTCCTTGGCATCGTGGTCGGCGCCCTGGTCGACTATGTGCATGCCGGCCCGCATCCGTCGTTCGCCCCGCACGCGATCGTCTACGAGGGTTTCAGCGCCGCGGTGCTGCTTTTCATCGCCGCCGTTCTGAGCGCGGCGTTCAGCCAGCCGCACCTGAGGCTAGCGCTGCCGGTGATCCTGCTCGCGAGCGTCCCCGTGCTGGGCGCGTTCAGCCTCATTCTGCTGCTGCCCGGCAACCGCGGCGGCCTGTTCGGGTATCCGATCCGCTGGGAGGGTGCCTGGCTGTCGCTGGCGTGGATGGTCTTCATCTACTGGCGCTCCACCGTGGTCGCGTTCCAACCGGGGCCGCGCGCCTGGCTGCGCTCGCTCGCCGGTACCGCGCTGCTGCTGGCCAGCGTGCCGCTGCTGATCTGGGCAGATCAACCCTGGTTCGACTCCAGGCCGCCGGCACTGCAGGCCGCGGCCTATCCGAACCCGGCGTCGGAGGAGGTGCTCATCGAGCAGCCGCAGCTGCTCTACGAGGCCCTGGCCGACCTCGACGACGAACGTCCGGGTGTGACCGACCTGTACTTCGTCGGCTTCGCCTCCTATGCCGAGGAGGACGTCTTTCGCAAGGACATGGAGGTCGCGCAGGACCTGTTCGACGATCGCTTCGATACCGACGGCCGCTCGATCGCCCTGATCAACAATCCGCAGACCATGCGCGATGTGCCGTTCGCGACCGTGAGCAACCTGCGCGCGACGCTATCCCAGATCGGGGACATCATCGATCCCGACCAGGACGTGGTGATGCTCTACCTGACCAGCCATGGCACGCGCGACCACAAGCTCAGCGTCGAATTCCCGCCTCTGGAGCTCGAAGCGCTGACGCCGGCGGGGCTCAAGCAGATGCTCGACGACGCCGGGATCAAGTGGCGCATCATCGTCGTGTCGGCGTGCTACTCGGGCGGATTCATCGATCCGCTGAAGGACGATTACACGCTGATCATGACCGCATCGGCTGCCGACCGGACTTCGTTCGGCTGCGGCAGCGAGAGCGACGCGACCTACTTCGGCGACGCGCTGTTCCAGCACGCGCTGCGCTTCGAGGACTCCTTCGTCAAGGCCTTTGCGCTGGCCAAGGCGAGGATCGAGGGGCGCGAGCGCGCCGAGAAGCTCACGCCCTCGCAGCCGCAGATCTTTGTCGGCGACGCGATGGCTCGCAAGCTGCCGCGGCTCGAGGCCGAGCTGCGGTCGCGGCGATCCGGGGACGCCATCTAGGGGCGCAGAGCAGGCGGCAAGCTTGGTAAGATGATCCCGACGCCGCCGGAGTGTGGCGCCGGCGTCTGTGCTCCGGATCGACTGGTCAATGGCCTCCTCCACCGCTTCGCCGCGTCCGCTCGAAGGGCTTAAGGTGCTCGAACTGGGGCAGCTCATCGCCGGGCCGTTCGCCGGCAAGATCTTCGCCGAGTTCGGCGCCGAAGTGATCAAGATCGAGCCCCCGCCGGACGCCAACGGGCCCGGCGGCGATCCGCTGCGGCAGTGGCGGTTGATGCACGGCGGTACCTCGCTGTGGTGGTACGTGCAGGCGCGCAACAAGAAATCCGTGACCGCCAACCTGCGCATGGCGGAGGGCCAGGAAGTCGTGCGCCGCCTCGCCCGCGACGCGGATATCGTGGTGGAAAATTTCCGACCCGGGACGCTGGAGAAGTGGGGCCTGGGCTACGAGGCGCTCTCGCAGAGCAATCCGAGCCTGATCATGGTGCGCCTGTCCGGGTTCGGACAGACCGGGCCGTACCGCGACCGGCCCGGATTCGGCGCGGTCGGCGAGTCGATGGGCGGGATGCGCCACGTCACCGGGTTTCCCGATCGCCCGCCGGTGCGCATGAACATCAGCATCGGCGACGCGCTCGCCGGGCTGCATGGCGTGATAGGGGCCCTGCTGGCGCTGCATCATCGCGACGCGAGCGGCGGCAGAAGCGGCGGCAAGGGCCAGGTGGTCGACGTGGCGCTCTACGAGGCGGTATTCAACATGATGGAGAGCCTGGTTCCCGACTACGATCTGTTCGGGGAGATTCGCGGCCGCATCGGCACGGGGTTCACCAACATCGTGCCGTCGAATACCTATACGACCCGGGATGGGGAGAACGTCGTCATCGCCGGCAATGGCGACAGCATCTACAAGCGCCTGATGCGCGCGATCGGGCGCGACGATCTCGGGGCAGATCCCGCGCTGGCGAGCAACGTCGGCCGGGTGAAGCGCTCGGCCGAGATCGACGGCGCGATTGCCGACTGGGCCGCGGCGCATGACATGGATCACATCCTGGCCACGCTGTCGGCTGCCGACGTTCCGCACGGCAAGATCTACACCGCCGAGGACATCGTCGCCGACCCGCATTACCTGGCGCGCGACATGATCCAGCGCCGGATTCTTCCCGACGGAACGCCGCTCAAGCTGCCCGGGATCGTGCCCAGGCTTTCGGCCACGCCCGGGGCGGTGGAATGGGTCGGGCCGGCGCTGGGCGAACACACCGACGAGGTTTTGCGTGGCATCGGCTACAGCGACTATGACCTGGCGCGGCTGCGCGCCTGCGGAGCGATTTGAGGCGGCCCCGGGTCGCGCGGGGCGCGTTGACAGCCCGCGAGCGGTATGTGAGCATCGCCGCTCCGCGCCGCCGACAGGCGGGAGTGCCACGCAAACCGACGCAAGACCGGTCTTTCACGGAGGAAGCGATGAAGCTCTGGCGCAGCCTGGCCGTTGTCCTCGTCACGGTGCTTTGTTCCTGCCTGCCGTTCGTGGCGCAGGCGCAAGGCAAGCCCGAAAAGCCACAGGTGAGCATCGCCGTCGGCGGCAAGTCGCAGTTCTACTACCTGCCGCTCACCATCGCCGAGCGCCTGGGCTATTTCAAGGATGAGGGGCTGGAGGTCGAAATCAGCGACTTCGACGGCGGTTCGAAAGCGCTGCAGGCGGTGGTCGGCGGCAGCGCCGACGTCGTTGCCGGCGCCTGGGAAAACACCATCGACCAGCAGCCCAAGGGACTGCAGCTGCAGGGCTTCGTGCTTATGGGACGCTACCCTGCGATTTCGGTGGGCATCGCCAAGGCGAAGGCCGCCGGCTACAAGTCGCCGAAGGACCTCAAGGGCATGAAGATCGGCGTCACGGCGCCCGGTTCGAGCACCAACCGCGTCGTGCTCCACCTGCTTGCCAAGGACGGCCTGAAGGGCGACGACGTGTCGATCATCGGTGTCGGCACCTCCTCCGGGGCGATCGCGGCGATGAAATCGGGCGCGCTCGACGCCATCTCCAACGTCGATCCGATCATGACCATGCTCGAATCGTCCGGCGACGTGGTCATCATTGCCGACACCCGCACCGCGGCCGGGACGAGCGCGGTGTTCGGAAGCGCGGACATGCCGGCCGCGGCGCTCTACGCTCCGGTTTCCTTCGTGCGCACCCATCCGAACACGGTGCAGGCCCTGACCAATGCGATGGTGCGAGCCCTGCTCTGGCTGCAGAAGGCGACCCCGGACGAGGTGGCCGCGACCGTGCCGCCCGAGTACCTGCTTGGCAACAAGGCGGTGTACCTGGCGAGCTATGCCAAGGTGAAAGACGCGTTCTCGCCCGATGGCATGCTCGACGATGCTGGGAAAGGCAGAACACGCTGCGCTACCTTGCCGCGTTCAACCCGGCGGTCAAGCCGGCCGAGATCAACCTCACGCAAACCTTCGATCCGAGCCACGTCGAGAAGGCGTTGGCGAAGTACAAGCGATAGGGCTCGCAAGTTCGCGGCCGAAGGCAGAGCGGGGCCCGGCAATCCGGAATTCGCGTGACCGCGTCCCGCGCTGCTGCTCGAGCACATCACCTGCACGTTCGCTTCGCGCGAGCGGGCGGACGAGCGTTATACGGCGGTCAGGGACGCGAGCCTGAACGTGGGCAGCGGCGAGTTCGTCTCCGTGGTCGGCCCGACCGGCTGCGGCAAATCGACGCTGCTCAATGTCGCAGCCGGGTCTGCTTGCGCCCTCGTCGGGCCGGGTGCTGGTGCTCGGCGAGCCGCTTGCCGGCATCAATCGCCGCGCAGGGTACATGTTCCAGGCCGAATCGCTCATGCCATGGCGCAGCGCCGTCGGCAACGTGCTGGCCGGCCTCGAATTCGCCGGCGTCGAACGCGGCGAAGCCGAGCGTCGGGCGCGGGAATGGCTCGGTCGCGTCGGCCTGACCGGATTTGAGCGTCGCTACCCGCACGAACTCTCCGGCGGGATGCGCAAGCGTGTTTCGCTGGCGCAGCTACTCATCCTCGACCCGCCGCTGCTGCTGATGGACGAGCCGTTCTCGGCCCTTGACATCCAGACGCGGCAGCTGATGGAGAACGAGCTGCTCGACCTGTGGTCGGCCGATCGCAAGTCGGTGCTGTTCATCACACACGATCTCGAGGAGGCGATCGCGCTTTCGGATCGGGTGGTCATGCTCTCCGCGGGGCCCGGGGCGCATCCCGATCGGCGAATTCGCGATCGACCTGCCGCGACCGCGCGACGTCAATGAAATCCGGCTTGCGCCGCGGTTCGTCGAGCTGCACTCGGAAATGTGGCACCGGATGAAGGAGGAGGTCATCAAAGGCTATGCCCAGAGCAGGAAGAATTAGCCGCAATTCCGGCGTCAAGAAGGCGAGCCGGCGTCCATCGCGCGCACGGCTGGCTGTCTATCATGCGCTGCTGCTCGGCGGCGTGTTCCTGTTCTGGTACGCGATGACCGAGCCGGGCTTGATTCCGCCGTTCTATTTCGACGACCCGATGCGGGCCAAGTTCTTCTTCGGCCAGCCGGTCGAGGTCCTGCGGCGGATCTGGACCTGGTTTGTCGGCGGTGGCATCTACCTCCATCTCGGTGTCACGCTGCTCGAGACGATGCTCGCGTTCGCGATCGGCACGGTGCTCGGACTGGTTTTTGGATTGTGGCTTGCGTTGTCGCCCACGGCGTCGACGCTGGCCGACCCGTACCTCAAGGCGATGAACGCCATGCCGCGCGTCATCCTCGCGCCGATCTTCGCCGTGTGGTTCGGCCTGGGCATCACTTCGAAGGTGGTGTTCGGCGTCACGCTGGTGTTCTTCGTCGTGTTCTTCAATGTCTACCAGGGGGTCAAGGAAGTGAGCCCCGTGGTCCTTGCCAACGCGCGCATGCTGGGGGCGTCGGGGAGGCAGCTGTTACGCTACGTTTATCTGCCATCGGCGACGAGCTGGGTGTTCTCGAGCCTTCATACGTCGATAGGGCTGGCGTTCGTCGGTGCCGTGGTCGGCGAATATCTTGGCTCCGCGAGGGGCGTGGGCTACCTGATCCACCAGGCGGAAGGGGTATTCGACGTTGACAGCGTTCTGGCGGGCATCCTGGTATTGACGCTGTTCGCCCTGATCCTCGACTTCGTCGTCACGCAGATCGAGGCGCGGCTGCTCGCGTGGCGGCCGCGGGCTGCGGAAGCCGAAATGTTGTGACGAAGCGAATTGACCTGGACGCCGGTGGGCGCTACAATCGACAGTTCAATCGCGGGGTGGAGCAGTCTGGCAGCTCGTCGGGCTCATAACCCGAAGGTCACAGGTTCAAATCCTGTCCCCGCAACCAATACAATCAACGGCTTGCCATTTTGGCAGGCCGTTTTAGTTTACGTCGGGGTAGCGCGGGGTAGCACAGAACCCGGTTTCGAGGCTTCTGGCAAGCCGCGACTGCGGGCAGATCAGCTAGCGCGGCAGGGCGGGCGCGGCCGACCGAGTTCGACCTATTCTGTTGAAAAACTCGTTTGGCGTAGCGGAGCAGGGACAGCAGCAAAATTCGACCTCATAGAATGGCCGCTGTTGAACGCTACGCGTTCGGGTGATGGTTTATGACCCCCAGCAAAACCGTGTTGACCAAGTCTTGAACAGTTTTTCAACAGAATAGACCCGAAGCCGACAAATCGGCTGCTCCAAAGCGGTCATAGTTTCAGATGGAAGCGGCCACTCGCATGGTCTAGGGAAAAAAGAAACGGGCCGCCCCACTGAGCGACGGCCCGCGTGTTTCAAAGTCAGACTGAGCGGCTAGTCGCCAAGGCCGATAGTCCTCACGACTCTCTTGATGTCCATTAAAGGCACCGGGTTGGCTGGATCCTGAAGATTCGGAAGGATGTCGTTCGATGCTCCACCGGGGAAGCGCTTGATGTTCGGAAAATCCACTACGGATTTGTCGAACTCCATGATCGGTAGCGTAATCAGCGAAAGAACCCAGCCATTGTCATAGCCGGCATAGCGCCCCGGTGAGGTGGTAGGCATGCGCGTGCTCACTGCACCATTAAACGTCATGTCGTATTTCTCGAACGGGTCCATCGTGAGGTTGTAGGTAGAACCGATGGCACCAAGATTCTCCGTTGGCCCGAGCCAGGTATCCTTGGCCGTATACAGGTATTTCCATGCGATATGGAGGTCGGGGTTATTGGGATCATCGCCGATGTCGGCGCGAGCGCCAGCAAAGGTCTCGCCATCGATATAGATCCACGAATTGCGCGCCGAATGCCGCGCCTTGCCCATGATGTAGGCGCTGTTGTCAATGCTGTCGAAATAGATCGGCTTGCCGTCGTTGTCCTTCCACGCACCGTGGGGTGGCGGGGTGAGGCCGACCATTGTCGCCAGCGTCGCCCAGAGGTCAATGTGCGACATCATTTCACCATAGCGCGCTCCGGCCGGAATCTTGCCGGGTGCCCACATGATGCCGGGCACACGGAAACCGCCCTCGAACGGCGACCCCTTCTCACCTCGAAACGGAACGGTACCCCCGTCCGGCCACGCATCCTGCCACGCACCGTTGTCGGCGGTAATGATAACGATGGTATTGGGAGCCTCGGCCCGGATGGCGTCCATGATCTTACCGATATTGGAATCCAGTTCCAGCATGGCATCGGAGTAATTGCCGAGGTGTGATTTTCCAATGAACGCCTTGGCCGGAATGTTCGGATTGTGCATCTTCATGAAATTCACATCTATGAAGAACGGCTTGGCGTCCTTGGCGTGCTGCTTGATGTAAGCGACAGCCGAATCGGCCTGCCGAACATCGAACTCATGCAGATAGTCGTAGTCGATGCGGGCGACCTTGATCGCTGGTTTGCCAGCGGTGCCCTCCCACTCGTACAAATTGACGATCTTTTGATATTCGTCCCAATAGGCAGCGTTGAATTTCGGGAACCAGGGGTGGGCGAACCAATCCGTGTCGTCATACGTGTATACGCCCGGATAGTAGGCGGCAAACTCCTTCATTTCATCGAAGCCATGTTCAATCGGGTAGAACTTGGGCTGATCACCCAGATGCCACTTGCCGGAGAAGTACGTGCTATAGCCGTTCTTCTGGAAGAACTCGGCAATCGTCGGCGTGGACTTCGTCAGGCCGTTCTCATCGCCAGGCACAACCACCACCGAAAGGGCCGAACGAATGGGGATGCGCCCGGTCATGAACGAGGCGCGGCCGGCTGTGCAACTCGCTTGGCCGTACCAACTCGTGAACACGGCGCCTTCGCTGGCAACGCGATCAACGTTCGGCGTCGGATGGCCGAAGTTTGCGCCACCACCATAAGCCCCAAAGTCATTCCAGCCGGTGTCATCGGTCATAAGCATGACGATGTTGGGCCGGTTCTGCGCAAGCGCCGACCCGGCGACCAGGCAAAGTGCGGCAGCAATAAGCATCGAAGCCAGACTTACCGTGCGATTCATCTGTGTGACCCTTTCAGAAATGGGATTCCGAACCTAGAAGACCTTCCAAGAAGATAAGCGACTTTGTTTGCTACAGCCCAGCGATTCTACTCAGACCCGAGATTCTTGCAAGGAACGTTGCATGCGGATGACCGCTTCGGAGCAATTTGGTCGGCGGCGCTGACGGACCGCTGCTGGCCGTGAACCGCCCGATTGCCGCTGCGTCGCAGTTCGGACCCTGAGCGGTCGGTTGAACTTCCACGAAGCCGACGTTCGATGGCGGGAGAAACGGACGCACAAGGCGCAAAACGAGACCGAGAAGTGGTATCGTTATCCGTTGCCGTAGCGGACGCTGCGGCGTCGTGAGAGCAGACCATGCAACGGAGGAAGGCTATGAGAGAGAGAATGTTGCGTCAACGCGCACTACTTATTGCGATCGCCCTAGCGGGAACACTTGGGATCGTTGTTGGCTGCGCATCGATGTCCCAGCCGATGTCGACCCAGCAGATTGTCCTTTCCGGAGGCAATGAGGTTCCACCCGTAACGACTTCCGCATCGGGTACGGGAACCGTCACCGTCAATCCTGATCACACCGTCAGCGCAAGCATCACGGCGACTGGTATGACGGCGACGGCCTCACACATTCACGAAGGTGCCGTGGGCACCAACGGGCCGGTCATCGTTCCCTTCACCAAGACCGGCGACAACACATTTGCCGCACCTGCGGGGGCGAAGCTTACGGACAGTCAATATGCCAGCTACAAGGCGGGCAATCTGTACGTGAACGTTCACAGCGCCCAGCATCCAGGGGGCGAGATCCGCGCCCAGCTCAAAGGCAATTGATCCCGAGCGTCGTTGTGAAGCCCGGCGTGCTAAGCGGCGGGCTTACTTCTTATTTTTCCGCAACTCCGCCACCGCTTCTTATGAACCTGGCCGCCTTCATAACGGCCACGGTGATCCAGTCCGATTCGGTTGATGCTTTATCTTCACGACTGTCTTCGAATAGCAATAAGGCGCTTGACCGCTTACGAGCAATTTGTGCAGCGAGGCTAACGGGCCGTTCTTGGCCGGTCAGCGACGGTTGAAACCGCAACCCACGGCAGACACAGCGCGATAGGCAAACCGGACGCTCACGCAGGGCGGCCATGGACGCCTGGGCGTAGTCGGCGTAGCCTTTTGAAAGGAGTGTTCCAGCCGGAAGACGGCCCCGGAGAGTGGCTGCCTGTACTGAGAGGGCGACGCCATGGGCGCGCTTCGTTACGCGGCCTGCGTTCTGCTGGCCGCCGCATCTTTTTTCGCATCGCCTGTTTACGCCACGTCGTTTTCAACCGACCAAAGCGACCTCTGGTGGATACCAGCCGAATCGGGATGGGGCATGCAGCTTGTGCAACGTGGGGAGGTAATCTTCGCGACCATATTTGTTTATGGTCCGACGGGAGCACCGACGTGGTACACGGCCACGCTGAACCCTACCGACACTTCGCTTATTTGGACGGGCACACTTTACGCCACTACGGGTCCGTGGTTCGGAACTGTTCCGTTTGACCCAACATCGGTCACTCTGACCGCCGTCGGCACGATGACCTGGAACGCGATTAACACCGACTTGGGGACCGTTTCCTATACAGTGAATGGAGTACAGGTCGCGAAGAACGTGGTACGCCAATTCATAGCCTACGATAACTACAGTGGCGTCTATTATGGGGCAATGCTGGGAACCGCTGCCGCTTGCACCAATCCTGCAGCCGACGGCCCATTTGGCGCGTTTGCAACCACGACTGTCGTCCAGAATGGACAAAGTATCAACGTCTCGATCGTGTGGGCTGCCAGCGTTAGCATTACTTACACATTAATTGGTACGTTGACGCAGGGGGCCAGTTCGGAGATGTTGTCGGCAGTTATACCACCAGCGCTGGTGAATCTGGCGGCTTCGAATTGTACGAAATGAGCGTGCAAGACGAGCACTGGACGGCTCTATTTTCGTTCACCGGCACTAACGACGGCTGCATCAACACAGGGTCTGTCGGCGGTGTGAGGAACACGGAGTAAGGAAATTGACACGGGAATTCAAGCTTGAAGCGGTGCGCCAGGTTGCATTGAGCGAGAATCCTAAGGCGCAGCTGGCACGGGAGCTTGGCGTGGTCAGCTGCGTGATTTGCGACTGCAGTTCGAGAACGAGGTGCTGACCGGCATCGCCAAGCCGGAGCGAGCCGCAGTCGACGACCTTGAGCAGCTGCGTCGCGAGATCGAGATTTAGAAAAAGCAGGGAAATTCGCGACGGCCCGCTCCTGGCTGGTCAGCGACCTTCAAGGCTGAACGCGACCGGTTTGATCGTCGAGGGTCGCAGTACGACCTATTCTGTTGAAAAACTCGTTTGGCGGAGCGAAGCACGGACAGCGGCAAAATTCGACCTCATAGAATGGCCTCTGTTGAACGCTACGCGTTCGGGTGATGGTTTATGACCCCAGCAAATCAGTGTTGACTAAGTACTGAGCAGTTTTTCAACAGAATAGACCCACTCCAGCCGTTGAGCCGCACGAGAACCGGACGCTCAGCATTCAGCTTTACCAAGCCCGGCCCGCTACTTTAGCCGGACGAATGAGCAACGTTTCTCTCGCTCTTGCCCTCTGGGGCCAAGGATGTTCAAACCGTTACGCGCACGCAAGCGCGAGCCACTGGCGGCGGCCTACCTCAGGTTGTACGTTCCGGTCTGATGGTTGCAATACTCAGCCGGTCCGGTCTTGATCTCTGGCTGCGGCGGTGGGTACTCGACGGTGCCCTTTGTCACCATGCCGTCGTACGTTCCTGTTCCGCTTACGGCTTCCCTATTCACCTTGCCGTCGTCTCCATAGTAGAAGCGCGTGAGACGTTTATCCCCGTTCTTTGCGACGCCCACGCACACGGCGCTCCCCGTTCGCTTCCCGTCGAATGAACCGGTCGACCCAACGCACTTAACGACTTCGTCGTCGAACAGTCCGCCCGGTGGATTGCTGTGGGACGTACCTATCTCTTCGTAGCTCCACGCGTAGTAGGTGTCCGAGTAGTCAACGCGAGTCACGTTCTTCTTAAAGCATGCGGTGACGTCGTATCTGCCTTCCTTGGGCAGGTCAGCGGCGAACGCGGAGCCAGCCATCCAGGCTGCGACCCGTTCGACGAACTCGGCATCAAGTCCGACGAAGCTGTGCAGCGCGGTCGGGTCGCACGGCCCCCCAGTCGGCTCACCACCGTCAAAGAGAAATATGTCGCTCTTTGGCGACCCAGTCATAGCCGCACGTAGGCGGGCAGGACCATCGGGTGCGGTAGTGCTACAACTGTCCTGTGAATGCGCCGCGACCAGGGCCGGTACGTTGATGACGTCAAGCGGCGCATCGAACACCGTTTCGGTGATTCTGGGCGGAAAACGATTTACGGTGGGAGACGCGAAGACCGCACCGGCAATTTCCCCGTGAGTAAGATGAGAGGCGCCAGAAGCGACGGCGACCGTCCCCAAGCTGTGGCCGAAGAGCCAGACCGGCACCGAGGCGCGAGCGCGGGCGAAGTCGACAAGCGTGCGTATGTCCTGCGCGTAGGTATCGGAGAGCCGGTAGGAAAAGACGCCCGCCAACGAACTGGGCTTGCCCGGGATCAGCACGGCGACCCCGTGATCGAGCCAGAGCTGGCGCGTGCGGACGAGCGTGCTATGACCGCCCTTAAGGCTGCCGTCGGTCTCGAACGGTACGACGCCATCGCCCCCAATGAACATAATCGCGACGGCCGTGGGTTTCGCAGGCGCGTCGTACCAGACGTGCTGTGTGCCGCCGCTGGCAGAGGGCAGGTCGGCGACCTCAACGGCCCTGGATGAACCCGCTGGGACCGCCACCAAGAATGCGGAAATGACCAACGCGACCGGCATGCTTGTGATGCGTGTCATCCGAGCCTCCTTCTATATCTGACGGACAATGTCGCGTCCGCGTCAAACTTCACGCGGGGACAGTAGAACGCCAGCCAAGAATCGGGAAACGGAACTCATGGACTCTGCTTCTGAGCGACCTCAAGGTCCACTTGCGCCTCGGGCGTCAATATTTTCTATTTTGCTCGCTCCGGGCGGGCGGTGTATTGACGGGGGTCAATAGCAGAGCACGCGCTGCCCTCGCTTGGACAAGCGCGGATCCAAACCGCGACACATCTGCTACGAAGCGCCGGCAAACGCAGCGGTTCAATTCGCGTATTGAAGGGCTGCTTTCTGGCAAACCGGCTTGGGACTGCTCTTGGGCCGCAAGCGGCAGTTGGCCGACCGGCTTAGAATGCCGCCATGCCTACGCTGCAGCTCTACCCCTTCTGCTTCCGCGATCCGCTCACAGGGTGGGTACGCGTCCGGCAGAAGCTGACGGTGCCGGAGATCATCAACCATGGATGCCGCCGAACAAATCGTTCATCGCTACCTCAAGGGGATGGGGTTCGCGCCCGAGCAATACACAAAGCAAGAGCGCCGCGCCGGAACAAGAACCCCAGATTTCAAGGTATCGCGAGCGGGAAGATTGGGTGTGCCATTCGTCGATTTCCGAGACGAATACTGGACCGACGAACACCTGCGCACGTTGCAAAGCTTCCTGCTTGTAGCACCGGACGCCGGTGATCTAATCCGCGGCGGAGCGGGCTTGCGAAAATTGCGCTGGTCGGCGCAAGGTCGCGGCAAGCGTGGCGGCGCGAGAGTAATCTACTATTGGCATGTTTCGAAGCACCGCGTTTACCTGATCTATGGCTACGTAAAGAGCGAGCGCGAAGACTTGACACTGCAGCAGATCAAGGTTCTCGCAAAGTTGATGAAGGATATGAAGGATGGATAAGCAGCATTTCGATCGACTAGTTAAAGGCGTGCGCGAGATGAAACGCCACATGAACGGTGGGGCCGTGCGGGGCGCACGTACTTCGGCGCTAGCGGAACCCGACATTCGTTCCATCCGCCAGGTTGCGAAAATCGGCCAATCTCAGTTCGCGAAATTGATTGGTGTCAGTGTGCGTACCTTGCAGAACTGGGAGCAGCATCGTACGCGGCCGACAGGTCCTGCGCGCGCGCTTTTGAAGATTGTGGCGTCTGACCCAAAGTCGGCGATTGAGGCGCTGCACGCCTAGGCACAGCATACACAGCGACGGCACGCAAAGCGCAGACACTAACCACCCTCCGGGGCCATGCTTGACCTCACTTGCCACCCAGGGCCGATTCGACGATCGCGTTGGTCCAGAACGCGTTCGGACCGGGATTCGGATCAAGAGGCTTGCTCAGGCCGCCCGCCGACTCCGTCGTGAACCTGAGGAGTCGGCTGATTGTCTCGGGCGTCATCTTGCCATCACCCATCAACCCCGGCGACATGGCCTCGATCGCCGACAGTACCACCTCCTCCCTTAACTGCGGATAGAACTGACGCTGAATCTCGGCGGCCGCATGCTTTTGGTCTTTCAGCACCAATCGACTGGCTACCTGCAAGGCCCGTGCGGTCCTCACTGCCAGGTCTCGTTGCTTGGCGTCGAGCGGCGTCTTCGCGACCAGGACCAAGAAGGGCACGTTGTCCAGCCAAGAAAACTCTTTGTCTACGCGCAAGTAAGTCTTGCCCGCTCCATTCTCGGCTGCCACCCGGCCTTCGGGTGGCGACAGGATAAAGCCATCAATCTGCCCGTGGTCCAGCGCAGCTTGGATCGCCGGCGGCGGGCCGATCAAGGCGATCTTGATGTCGTTCTGCCTATCGAGCCCTCCTTGTGAAACCAGCCAGCGAGCACCTCTGTCTTGGGCGCCGCCGATGGCGCTTACGCCGATGATCGCGTTCTTCAGCGCCTTGATGCGCGTCTGTAAGGGATCATCCGGTGTGGTGCCCGTGCGCTTTAGAAATGCATTGGATACGACGAGCTCCAGTGTCACCTGTGACATGAGCGAGTAGATAACCTGAAATGGCTGGCCCTTTGCGATCGCAGCCAGCGCCGTATCGGATCCGACGGCCGCAAAATCGATATCGCCGGCGTCGAGGGCGGCCAACGCTGCGGGATCGCCGCCTCTAATCATGGCGAAGCCAAGCTCGAGCTGCTGGTCCTTGAATGTGCCGAGCGCACGCGCCGCCAAGACCGTCAAAAAGCTCATAGTCGGAACAGCCTGACCCAAGCGCACAACAGTCTGTTGCGCGACGGCTGGCTCTACGGGGGCCAACAAAGCGGCGACGAGCGACACGACGAAACCAAATCTCGAACGATGCATCGCGACTCTCCGGTTCTTAGCAGGTTTCTAAATCTCGTGCTGGAGACCACCCGACGGTGGTTGTCGCCAGCGGAGGAGGCGCTTTTCCAGCCTAGTCGCGCCGGCATTGGCGACGATCACGAAGATCAGCAAGATTGCGATCCCCGCGAACACACCTGCAGGATCATAACTCGACGACGCCTGAAGGATAAACAGACCCAAGCCCTGGGTAGAAGAGGTGAATTCTCCCACGATAACGCCGATAACACTGTAGGGAATCGCCATGCGCATACCCATGATCATGAACGGCGCAGCCGCTGGTAAGTAGACGTGCCGAGTCAGTTGACTTTCGCTCGCCCCTAGAATCATGGTCATATTGACCAAATCGCGCTCGACTGAGCGGACGCCCATATAGACGTTGTAAAAGACGAGGAAGAAAACCATGGTTCCTGCCAAGGCGACTTTCGACCATATCCCGATACCGCACCAGATGATGAACAGAGGTGCTAATGCAATTTTTGGGATGCCGTAAAAGGCCATGACATACGGCTCGAAGATCGCAGCGAGCCGTGGCGAGCGGCCAAGTGCGTATCCGATGACAATTCCGGCCGATACGCCAAATAGATATCCCAGAACCAGTTCCCGGGCCGTGGTTGCCAAGTGCGGAAAAATCTCGCCGGTAGCAAAGATCTCATAGAGGCGGCGTGCGATGTCCGTCGGCTTGCTGACATAGATCGTACGGATAATTCGGCCGGACGCCCATTGCCATACCAGAAGCAATGCAATGCCAGGAAGCAGGCTGAGAACGAAGGCGAAGAAGCGCCGGAGTCGCGATTGGGAGCTAGCTTCGCTCATTGGGCACTTCGCGCTGAAATTCCGCTGTCGTGCCTTATTTCGGACTGAAATATGGCCCACACCCGGTCGTAATACTCAGCAAAATTCTTGGTGCGAAACGGCTGAAATACGTTACGCGGCCGTTCCAGGTCGATGGCAATGTCCCCCTTTAGCTTCGTTGGCTGGTGACTCAGAAGCACGACATTGTCGGCCAGGATCACTGCTTCGGTCAGGTCGTGCGTCACGAAAAGGATGGTCGTCCCATGCCCGCGCCACAGCGACTGCAGGTCGTCCTGCATCACCATGCGGGTCTGTGCGTCGAGCGAGCCGAATGGCTCGTCCATCAACACGATCTCCGGGCGGTAGATCAGCGTGCGTGCGATGGCTGCGCGCTTTTGCATGCCACCGGAGAGCTGGTGCGGATAATGGTCTTCGAACCCCGCGAGGCCCACTGCAGTCACGATATCGCGTACGCGGCTGACCCGTTCCTCCGCCGACACCTGCCGCAGCAGCAGCGGCAACTCGACGTTCTGCCGCAGCGTCTTCCAGGGCAGAAGCTGCGGCTGCTGGGGTACGAGCCCGATGGCGCAATTGACTGATCGGATCGGCTTACCGTTTTGCCTGACTGCGCCGGAGGTCGGAGACAGCAGCCCGGCTGCCATGTGCAGGAGCGTACTCTTGCCGCAACCGCTCGGTCCTACGACGGCAGTGAACTGGCCTGACCGGACGTCGAACGAGATGCCGTCGAGCACTCGGCGGCTGCCCTCACCTGAGGGCAGTCGGAAGTCCTGGACGATGTCGTCGAATTCCAGCGCCGGCCTGCGCTCTTCCCGCGACGTGACAGACGCGCTCTGAAGTTTCTTGGGCATGCTCAGGCCGCCCTGATTAGCCGCACCGGTTGATCGAACCATACCATCGCACACCTTTCACCAGCGGTCGCCATACCGCGTCGCCGCCTCAAGCAGAGGTTGGATCGCAGCGTAATCAGACTCGGCCGGTACGGCAAAGCCGTCGAGCAGAAGCGTCGCCCGCTGTGCGGCAAGTTCCGGCGCCGTGCCCACAGCAACGAGTGCGGCACGAAGCGTTGCCAGATCCGCGCCTTCGATCGCGGCGGTCGCTACGAACGGAGGGATCGGCGCCGCGTGGGTCGATCCGATCGTTTTCACATGGGAAGAAAGCTCCGGGGCTCCGGCTTTGAGCAGATCGTGGTAATAGCTGTCGAGCGGCGCCACGTCGATCTGCCCGAAAACGAGCGCTTCGATCAGGTCCTTCGCGTTGACAAACCCTCCCACGGCCCTGCGATAGAGCGGTCCAGTCGCGGCTTCCCGGTGGGAGAGCAGGTGGCTGCGCAGCGCGACACACCCGGACAGCGAATCGGCCAGCGTATAGCCGACCACAGCGCCGAAGGTGTCCTGGAGGCATTCGAAAGGTGCGTCGGCGCGAACCGCAATATCGGTGAAGTAGACCGGCCGGCCGCCGTAGCGCGCCGGCGAGGGTACCGGCGCGGCGACAAGCACCGGTCGCGGCCGACGTTCGCAGTAGGCGAGCCCACACATCATCACGCAGCCCAGATCGGTCCGGGCCCAGAGCGAAGCGAGCTGCGCGGGAGCCTCGTGGTCATGGAGCTCCCACGGAAGGCCGGCACGGCTCATCGCCCAGGCGAGGGTCTCCTTCCACGCCTTATTTGCCGCGGGCGTCGCGGAATACATGCGTGCATTGACGATCACCCACGCCCCTCACCGGTACCGCATTGCCTGCCCGATGCCGGTTCGCCTCGCCTTGTCGAGCATCGCGGCGCCCAAGGCGATATCGGACAGCGAGAGCCCCCGGTGCCAGAAAAGATTGGTCTCGGAATCGCTCTCTCGGCCGGGCTTGACGCCGGCGACGATCTGCCCCAGCTCGGCGTAGAGGTTCATCTCCGACAGACGCCCCGAATCGACGTGCGCGCGCAGCGCGCCGAAGGGCCCGGCCCTGGCCTGCCCCCAGTCGTCCATGACGATCTTGTCCATGATATCGGTGAGCGAGAGTTCGACGGCACTCATCGTACCGTAGGGAATGACGCAGGCGCCTTTGGCGATCCAGGAGGTTCGCAGCAGCGGTGTGGGCGTCTCGAGCCGCGAGGCTTCGACGACGATATCGGCGCCTCTGATGCACGACTCCCAGTCCTCCGCCACCGTGACCTTTTCGCCCAGCTCACGCCGGAGCCGGGCTGCGAATGCCTCGCGGCTCTCGGGCCGCCGCGAGTGCACGCGGATCGCATCGAACTGGAAAATTGAGTCGAGCAGCCGCACGTTCCAGTACGACGTGCCGCGTGCACCGATATGACCGAGCACCTTCGAATCGCGGCGGGCGAGGTGCTTCGCACCGATGGCGGTGACCGCGCCGGTGCGCATGTCGGTGATGTCGGAGGCGTCGATCACCGCGACCGGCGCTCCCGTCCTCGGGTCGAGCAGGGTCAGCAGGGCGAGCTCTGAGGGCAGTCCGACCTCGTAGTTGCGATAGAAGTCCCCAACCACCTTCACGCCCGCTAGGGCGAGCGGCCGAATGTAGCCGCGCAGCACGTTGAAGTGCCCCGGATAATCCTTCTCCGGGACGAGGTGCACGCGCGGCTCGGTCGTGGTCTCGCCGTGGCCCTGCGCCATGAGACCCGCTTCGACCGCGGCAAGGATTTCCCCGTCGCTCATGGCAAGCGCCTGCACGTCGTCGTGGTTCAGGTAATGCAGGAAGATCCCAGCCATCGATCCCTCCGCACATCGGATTCGCCGCGGCGCATGTCATCGCCGCGTCGAGCCGTGCCGCGCTGCTCGCCTTCCATGTTGCCTACATCCGCGCCGAATCGCCTTCGGCACGTATTTCAGCGTGCCCTACCATTCCTGCCGGGTGCGCCAGCTTTCCGCATTGCTGCGGCTACCGTGTTCCGCTTCGCCACATCAGCGTTCAAGCGACACCTCGTAGCAATTGTGACGCAATCAAATTGGGTGTGTCGTGACTGTGAGTGGGATAGATTGGTTTCAAGGCTGGCAAGCGTCACAAGTTATTGATTTAACAAGTCCTCAGATGGTGCGGCCTGCCTCACAACCCGAAGATCACAGGTTCAAATCCTGTCCCCGCAACCAACAAATCAAGGGCTTGCAGCGATGCGGGCCCTTTCATTTTGCGTACCGTGACTTTTTCGTTCTTAAGTTCTCCACCGCGATGGCAAAGCACACAGACGTTCGGCATAAGTGGCCAAGTGCTCGGCCGCGAGGTGCGCGTACACGAGCGGTTTGATCGTCGAAGGTCGCAGTACGACCCTGAGCAGTCTTCCAGGGCTCCCGAAGCGGACAAGAGAACTCTTCCAGAGACGACCTTCTGACCGCCCTGAGTCTAAATGCGTTTTCGGAATTGTGGCCGCCGTGAAGCTGGATCTGCCCTCCGAATCTGTAGATTTCGTTTTCTCGTCATTGGTGCTTTGCTCGGTGAGTGACCCCGCCGGCGTGATCACAGAAGTCAAGCGAGTCCTTCGACCGAATGGTCGTTTTGTCTGCATTGAGCACGTTGCAGCACCGGAAGGCTCAGCGATCGCCAAGCTCCAAGTCGCGATCAAAAGACCTTGGCGCTGGATATTCGAAGGTTGCGACCTATGCCGACATACCGGTGACACGCTGTCTGCTGCTGGTTTCTCGGAAGTAGATATCCAGCCAACCGTCTTGCCAACGGTCTTTGTTCCAATCCGCCACCAGATCATTGCCAACTGCAGGAAGTAATGTTCCGTTCCAATTTCCGCAAACTATCAAGGGCTCTGAAGCGCCCCGAGCGTTCCTGAGGAACCGCCTCGTGTATGACCGCTATGCGGGAAATCGCGCGGGGCTTGTAACGGACCGCTCCTGGGTCAGCGACCTCAAGGCTGAACGCGAGCGGATTGATCGTCGAAGGTCGCAGTCCGACCCTGGGCAGCCACAGAGCCCCGGGCAAAGCAGAGGCTCAATGCTCGAAGGGGTGGACGCTGGTGTGACCTATCACTCAACGATAGCCTTGATCCGGCCCTCCCTGATTGCCCGAACGAACGTCCGATAATCGGTGCGGTTCTGGGAGCTGTATTCGATCGCGAACTCGCCGACGGCATCGTCGAAGGTCTGTCCAGAACCCATGTAGCCGGAGATCATCGCGGCGTCGCCGGACCGGGCATGTGCGCGGGCCAGGGCATGCGCACACATGCGCCCATATTGCCGCAACATCTTCGTGTCCCAATCCTCGATGATCGCGGTCAACTTCATATCACGAAGTTGACGCAGGTAGTAATCGCGCTGGTTCTTCCCCCGCGTCCATCCGAGGAACACGTCGCTCGCCGTCTGCACAAGGTGCTGACCCTCCACGACCCGCTGGCCATGATTGTGATACACGCTCTCGCCCGCATACGGCTCAAGCACCGAGGCGCGCGCCTCCTTCACCTGCAGGAATAGTGGGTCGTTGTCGCCCGCCATGAACAATCCGACCTGGCAAAGGGTGCCGACACTTCCCACGCCGACGACCTTCACCGCCAGATCGAGGAAGTGGAACCGGTCAAACAGCACCCGGACGTGCGCAGGCAAACTCTCGCGATACGCGGCGATGGCATCGGCGTACCCCGACTTGAGGCCGCGAGCCATTGCTGCCGTCGGGTGGAAGATCAGAGGTGGCTCGTCCTTGATTGTGGGTTTCGCCCCCTCCTGCGAGACGAGCTTAGGAAACAGATACTCCGGCGTGCTCTTGTGCTTTTCCACTTGGATTCGCCGTGCTATCCGCTTGCGTATTTCTTCCAAGACTTTCGGATTGCCGGTGCGATCTTCATACCGCTGCAGATCGACCTTGTCGTACCAGACATCGAGCGCCCGCATCGTTGCGTAATTGCCCATCCGTTCTCGGTATTCACGAACGAGATCCATCACCACGCGTGCGGCATCGCTGCTGGGTAGCTCCAGATGTTGCGCTGCGATCACTACGCTCGCCGCAAGCCGTTTGAGATCCCACTCGAACGGAGCCGGCAGCGTCTCGTCGAGATCGTTGATGTCGAAGATCACGTTCCGCTCCGGCGTCGCGAATCCGCCGAAATTCATCAGGTGCGCGTCTCCGCAGGCCTGTACGCTGATCCCGCTCGTCGGCGTTGTGGCGAGATCGGCGGCCATCAGCGCGGCGGAACCCCGGTAGAACGCAAACGGCGACGCCGACATTCGCCCGAAGCGGATGGGTATCAGGTCTGGTACGCGGCCTACATTGGTCTCGAGCAGGAGTTCAACCGGGTCGCGGCGCCCTTTTCGCGGCTTCCACCCCCCATGCGACGCGCGCGGCACGGTGTCGCGCAGCGCCCTGCCTTTGGCGCCGCGCTCGTCAGGAGATGCGTAAGCGGTTCCTCTCTGCGGCGCACTCATCGCGCTCTTTCGCCTCGCGGATCTGGCCATGACATTCCTCCGGTGATCGACTTCACTCGGTGCTGTTTGGCTGGTTCGCGCATTGGCTCAACGCAGGCATGGCGCTCTGTATGGACGCAGCTACTAATTCATCTTATCGAGTTGATCGCGATGCCAATAATTGATATGAGTCAAGCGAGCCCGCGAAGCGGGGCGCACAAGGCGCACAAACCAGCCCCTCTGCTAATTGTGCGGAATCAAAGACACCGCGCCGCCATACTCGCGGCGCGCTACATCGAGGTGCGCGGCCTTGGCGGCTTTCACGGTGAATCAGTGCGGTCCCGCCGTTCCCATTTTGCCCTCGAATTCGTCGATGACATCGGCCACCGTGATCCTGCGATCGAAGGCGCCAACTCGGTTGTCCAGTCCTTCGGCGCGCAGGATATCGCGCACCGTCGCGCGTGCCCCGACGAGCCGCAATCGTATCCTCGCCGCTTGCAATTCCGCGTGCAATGTCGCCAGCATGCGCACCCCGGCCAGGTCGACAGCGGGGGACGTGGACAGATCGCATACTACGAGGTGCAACGCTCCAGAGGTCGAGCGGATTTTTTCCCAAACGGCATCGCGAACATGCTCGACGTTGAAGTAAAACAGCGACGCCTCGACGCGGAACACCAGCGCGCCTGGAGTGGCCTCGTTGTCTGGATTGCGCTCCATGTCAGAGTAGCCCCGGGTGCCGGGGATATGGCCGAGGAAGGCCACGTGCGGATTTGCCGCGCGCCGTATCAGCAAAACCAGCGACACCAGGACCGCCACGATCACGCCTTTGAGAATGCCCAGCAGCAGCACGGCGCCGAAAGCGACCATTGATACGACGAATTCGAAGCGGCTTACGCGCCATACGTGACGCAGCTCGGTGATGTCGATCAGTCCCTTGACGGCCACCAGCACGATGGCTGCGAGCACTACGTTGGGCAGGTTGGCCAGCAACCCCGTGAGGTACATCAGGCACAAAGCGATCGTGGCCGAGGCGAACACCAGCGCCAGCGGCGTCCTGGCACCGGCCTTGTCATTAACCGAGGACTGCGACAGGCCACCGGCCACCGGGTAAGCCTGGAACAGCGCCGCGCCCAGATTCGCCGCGCCCAGGCCGAGTAGCTCTTGGCGCGGATCGACTTCATCGCCGTGCGCCTGCGCCAGGGCCCGTGCCGCGGAGACGCTTTCCACGTACGCCAGCAGCATGCACGCGAACGCCAAGGGAATCACCCCGTCCACATCGCGCACTCGCAGCCCCGGTGGGTGGAAGGCGGGCAAACCCGTCGGCAGTGCACCGACGACCTTGAAGCCAAGACCGGCCAGCGACGTCACCGACAACACGACGATGGAAATCACCACCACGAATAGCGCGACCGGGCGGCCCGGAAGTAATTTCTCCCCGAGCAGCAGCACCGCGAGAGCAGCGAGGCCGAAAGCCAGGACGGCGAGGTTGGTCTCGGGAAGCTGGCCGCCTAGGACAACAAGGCGCTCGAAGAAATTGTCCCCGCCACCCTGGACCCCGAACAGCTTGGGCAGCTGGGTCAGGGCAATGGTCAGTGCCGCTCCGGCCTTGAAGCCGAGCAGAATGGTTTCGCTGATGAAGTTCACCAGGGAGCTCAACCGCAAGAGCCACGCCAGCACGCACATGCCTGCTACGATCAGCGCGGTCAGCGCCGCAATGTCGGCCCAGCGTCCCGGATCGCCGGCTGCCATATCCGCAACCGTAACGCCGACAAGGAGCGAGATCGCGGAGGTCGGACCAATCGCAAGCTGGCGCGACGAGCCGAAAAACGCATAGCAGAGACCGCCGATCAGGTAGCAGTAGATGCCGTATTGCGGCGGCAGGCCCGCGAGCGACGCGTAGGCGAGCGACACCGGAATGCCGTAGGCAGCGAGGGTCACGCCTGCAATTGCGTCGTGCCGGAGCCATTGCAGCCGATACGCAGCGAGCCATTGTGCCGGAGGAAAGGCCGCGCGCCATCCGCGGACCGGGGTTCTGACCGCTAGTACGCTCGCCGGTCCTGCTTCTTCAGTCACAATGTCATTCCCATCAACGACATTATGCCTCACGTTACAAATCCGCATTGACGTAGGTCAAAGACCGCCTTCTGACAAATACCGGTATACGTTTCCTATGACCGTTCTCGGTCGCCCAGCGATCGCCTAGAATGCCACCATGACGAAGCTCCGTTGTAGAGCATCTTTCATCACGACGCTTGCTGTTTGCGGGCTGGTGATGAGCGGAACTGCTGCACGCGCACAAAGCATCGAGCCGCGTTCTTACTCGAACGCACCGGTGGGCGTGAACTTCCTGATCGGGGGCTATGCCTACACGCGAGGCGGCCTTGCCTTAGACACCTCCCTACCTGTCACCGATCCCAGCATCCAAACTTCCGGCCCGGTCCTTGGCTACGCGAGGGCGCTGGACCTGTGGGGCAATTCAGGGAAGTTCGATGTCATCGTGCCTTATGTTTGGCTGTCCGGATCGGCGGACTACCTTGGCAGTCACGTCGAGCGCAAGGTGAACGGATTCGCGGACCCTCTGTTTCGGCTGTCGGCTAATTTTTACGGTGCGCCGGCGTTACCGCTGTCCGAGTTCAGGTCGTACGAGCAGGACCTGATTGTGGGTGGGAGCCTCCAGGTTTCGGTGCCGACCGGGCAGTACGACGATACCAAACTGGTCAACATCGGCACCCACCGATGGTCCTTCAAGCCGGAGATCGGGCTTTCGAAGGCGCTGGGCCATTGGACCCTCGAGGGCCAGGCCGCGGTGACGCTGTTCACGACCAACGACGATTTCTACAACGGGAACAAACGCTCACAGGATCCGTTGTATTCGTTGCAGGCACACGCGATCTACAACTTCAACTCCGGAATCTGGGGCTCGGTGGATGCGACTTACTTCGCCGGCGGACGCACCACGCTCAACGGAACGCTGGACAATGACCTTCAGCAGAACTGGCGCGCAGGTGGCACCCTGGCGTTGCCCGTCGACGCCTACAACTCCATCAAGCTCTACGCTAGCAAAGGGTTATCGGCACGCACCGGCAACAGCTATGACCTCGTCGGAGTCGCATGGCAGTCCCGGTGGGGCGGCGGGCTCTGATTCACGCGGTCCTCGGCGAGAATCACCTAACGCTTGATGCGCCTTGGACTCGCAGCATCTTTGCCAAAATGTAGGCGAATGACTGCAATGGAGATCAGCTACGTCTGCTGTTGGGCCGCAAGCAGGCATCGCCCACCGTCGCAGTCCGACCCGTTACCGACATCGGGCGGATCCGGTAGTGGACATTGAGAATGATGAAAGCCGCCATCGAGGTCGCGGCCCCAAGCCAGACGCCGCCGGAGTCTACGCATGGAGCGAATTGGGTTATCGGCCGATCGCCGCAAGCGGCCCTCATCGCCAACCATCGAGGTTCGACCCTGGGCCGACCGTCGATTTTCACGAAAGCTGACGCCCATTCGATGATGGAAAAGCGGATCGTCGCTTTGCCGTGCCACTTCGGAAACATCAGCTGCACTTGCGCATTGCTTGCCGAGGCGGAAGATCTTGCCGGGAAGAGCCCCTACGGCGCTGGACGTGCCGGCCCGATCTGCGGTGCGTGCACGGGCTTGGCCATGCCGTAGAACACGATCATTCCCTGGCCGCCGCAACGTGTCGAAACGCCTTCGTCGGGCTTGGGGTTGCCGTAGCAAGAGCCTGGGTCCTGCCAGTTGTTGGACACCCAAACGTTGCCGGCTGGATCGATTGAGGCATCGACCAAAAACTGCATGCCGCCACCCTTGTAGCCGCTGGGCGGCGAGATCGGATCGCCGGTCTTCATTCCTGGCGGGCAGGTCTCGGTTCGTGCGCCGCACAGTTCTGTGAGGCCGCCGTTGGGCGCAAAGTTGGAAACCCACACATGGTCGTTACCGTCGATCGACACGGCCCAAGCGCCCCAGATGCTGCCACCGCCGTGGAATGGCGAGCCCGGTGCTTGGCTGCCGTCAGGTCGAAACATCGTTACGCTGCCCGAGCCGGGATTTGCGGCAAGCCAATTGACCATAACCTGATCGACGTCAGACAGCCGGCCCGTCAACTTCAGTTCGAGAAGATGTAGCTTGACCGAGACAGGCAAAGCGTCGCCGGCCGTATTTGTAACCCAGGCGTTGCCTTTGCTATCGATTGCCATGCCCTTGCCGCTCGCACCGGCCTTGAATACCTCGACCTTGCTCGGATCGCTCGCTGGAAAGCGCGTGACTGTGTCGGAGATCGCGTTGGTGATCCAAATTCGGTCTTGTTGGTCGATCGCCAGGTGAAACGGACCGTTCAGCTTGCACGGGCCATCCTTGTTGGGCGTTCCGGCAGGAGCTTCGCAGAAGAATTTGGCTTTGCTCGGATCGCCCTTGGGCATGTACACGACCCTGATCATTGCCGAAGTCGAGTGCCCAGACATCGCCATTTGGCGTGACGATGATGCCCTGCATGACGCCGAGCTTGCCCCCGAAATTGTAGCCCTCCGGCGGCGACAACGGCTTCCCAGTCTTATCGAACAGCGAGATTGTCTGCCCGCTCGTGCTAGTCATCCACACGCGATCGTTCGCATCGATTGCGGTCCCGAATCCAGGGCCAAGCAGACCCCCACCGCTAAACCCCGTTGTTATCGGCGAGAGCGGACGGCCATTAGGAGCAAACTTCGACATGTTGCCGTCCCACAAGGCATCCTGCCCCTGTCCGCCGACGATGAAGTTGGCGCCACTCCAAGCGTTGCCTTCGCTGTCGAACATCACTTTTGCCCCCCCGGAGTACCCGCCACCGGCGAACTTGAGTGGCAGGACCCACGCGCCGGGCGCAAAACTCAGGTAAGGCATGAACGGTGTAGCGCGTAGACGCTTGCCGTGCGGGACAGGATAAAACGCATCCAGCAACGCGAAAACTCGCTCCGGTCTGTACGCGGCGTTACGGGCAATCGAGTGCATGGTGTCGAGCGTGTCCGTCGGCGATCTGCCGTCTGGCCCTGTCGCAGCAGCAAAGAGGCTGGCGCATGCATCTATTTTCACTTGGGTTACGCAGCCGGCTAACACGTTGGCGAGAGTGGCGAGGTTGGCCATGGTCGGCGTCTGGCTGCTGTTGAACCCGTCTTGAATCATGTCGCCGTAGCCGCCCGTAGCGAGATCGACGAAGTTGCGCACGTTCCCTGCGGCGATGCGCAATCCGAGCGCATGGCCCCTGATTGCGGTGCCTTCGAGGAACTGGTTGTGAGTCCAGACCGACGCGATAGTCGTGAGCTCGTTGATCGTGACCTTGGCAGGCGGGTTGCTGCCGACGACTGTCATCAGGGCGATGGCAGAGTTGTCGCCGCTCGCCCTATTTGCGGCTGGCTGACCGCGTTGCGCGACCAGATACAGGACATCGTCTGCGCCCCGTGACTCCGGCACCGTCAGCGCAAAGTGGCCATCGGCATCGGTGCGTGCTTGCGCCAATTCCTTCGGCGCGCCGACGCTTGCAGCCCAGAGCGTTACCGTGGAGTTGGCTATCGGCGCGCCACCACCGAGAACCTGACCGTTGAGGCTGGCTGCGCCACCGACTGTCGCTACCGCCAAGAGGCCGACGCCCGCGAAAATTAACAGCGCGATGCGGCCGACAGATCCAATATTTAAAAGACGCGCCATGGGGTTCATTGCCCAATCTCCTTTAACAAATTCGCAAAAGTTCGCAACTGGATTCATTCCGTTGCTCTGACTCTTGATTTGACAACGAAATCAAGACGCGCCTTTGCGCGCTGTGCAACAGCGCCCAAAAGGACGAAACCGTATCACCCAAACGGGCGAGTACGCAACCCGCCTACCCGCATGTCTCTGCGCGGCTGCGTCCTGAATCAATGCCGGTCAATGTCCGCGGCGGTTTGAGCCACCGAGAGCCGCCCGTCGTTCGATGGCGGTTCACGACCTTAAGCGGAGGTGGAAGGCTTCGTTGCTAGTTGCTACGAAGTCGCGCATCGATGCTCCAGGGACCCGGACCCGCAGCAAACAGGTAAAGGAACACAAAGCAGAACAGAACGGCAAGGTCGCCGCCGTTAAGGATCGGCAGCCAGCTCTTCGGCCAATGCGCCATGAAGTACGCGACCGCCATATCACCAGATAGAACGAACGCAACTGGTCGGCTGAACAGCCCGAGCAGCAGGAGCAAGCCACCTCCAGCTTCCAGCACGCCCTGGAGTCCGACCAGGGACATCAGTTGGAGGTTGTCGAACATCGCCTGATGCGGTATTTGGAACAGCTTTGCGGTCCCGTGCATCATGAACAGCAGCGCCGTAACAATACGCAGCACACTCAGCAGGCGCGGTGACCACACTTGGAAAAAGCTTTGGTCGCTAACCATGTTTTTTCTCCGTTGCTTGTGATTGTGGAGCCTCGGTCCTCGCAACGATTTGCTAGGACAATCTCCGGGCATTTTCATCCCAGTCCGGAACGGCCGCAACGGGCCGGCCAGCAACCTTCAAGGCCGAACGCGAGCGGTTCTATCGTCGAAGGTCGCAGTACGACCCAGCCCGGCCGTTGGTCGTCTCGCAAACCGGACGTTGAATCCCGAACTTCACTCTACGAACTGCACGGAGAGGCCAGCGAGCGCGATACCCCGTAGTGACGTTCGCCATGTCTCGCCGGCGCGGACTGCGTGGGCAGTCGTAACGGTGCCTGTGGTCACAATTTCGTTGACCTGCAGAGGCATGTACTGTGGCTGCTTCGCGAGTACGTCATTCAGGTGCGCGATTGCAGCCAAAGGACTGCCAAGCACATTGGACCCAAAACCTACTTCGCGAATGTCCCCATCACAGGATAGAGCAATCGAAAAAGACTCAAGCGCCGCAATCAAGTCTGTCCCCAGACTGTCAACGCGTTGGGGCTCGCCTACCAGAAGCGTTCCGTGTAATGCCCAGTCTACAACGGTGTCAGGAGCCCGAAACTTCCAACCCGGAAAATGTGATTGAACAATTTCGAAGCCGTGTGCCGCCCAGTCGATGCACTCAAGAATCGCTGTAAGGTCTGCAGCGGCCGGAGGTGCCGAGCAGAAGTGGAAGACGATCTCGGGCTCGATCTTGGGTTCGACAAACCGACCAAGACTGCAGATTTCATGCTTGCCAGAGGCGCGGACCACGGTCGTGTCATAGATGTGGGCCCATATGGGTTCGCATACGCCATACATTGACCACATGTCCGGGTTAGTAAAGCCGATCTTTCGTCCAACGGAACGCGCTCCTTCCTGGAGTCGCGTTTCGTGGATCAAGTGCGCCGCGGCGTAGGCTGAGGGTAGGTCGAAGCCGACTAGTTTTGATGTAAACGGTGCGATCTGCCGGACTGTGTCCTGCGCATCCTTCATCTGATAGGCAATAGCGTGAAGGTCGAGTGCGTGCGCCATATCTCCTACTCCTATCGGCCCAACGATTAGAGTTTCTGCTGGAGGATGAACAAAATGCAACGCTTTCTTGCATACGCCTTGCCGGCTTGGGGTGTCCGCTTGAGGAAATTTCGCCACAGCCCGCCCCTGGCCGTGAGCTGCCGGGCGTTGGGTGGCGGTTCACGACCCTCAGCAGAGCTCGCGACTGACCGCTATCTGGCAAGCCAGTGCAGGCTCCGAATGCTCTCTAGGCGCCACGTCGATCTTCGCGCCGCAGTTCTTGCCTGAACGAGGACGCACCGCTGCTTCTTAATGTTGCGCCAGGTACGCCTTCGCCTCAACGAACTCGGGTCTCGTCGCGGTCGTGTCGTCGGCGAGACTTGCCAGTTTTTCGTAATAGACTTGTGCGCGTTCCCGGTCGCCGGCCGCCGCCGCTGCCTTCGCGCTGCCGTAGAGCCCTCGCAGGCGCAGCGGTTCGCGCTTGGCCGATGCATCATACGCGGCGAGCGCCTCGGCGGGGCGTCCGGCTTCCAGCAACATGTCGCCCAGTAGCTCGCGCGCCGGCACGATGGCACCGGGCGTGACGATGTGCTTCTCCATCGAATCCTCGAGGTCGGCTGCCGCGCGCATGGACTTGAGAGCCTCGTCGCGATTACCGCGCCCGAAGGCAATCCATGCGTCGACGGCCAGCCTTTGAACTTCGACCTGATTGGACCAATACGTATCCTTCCTTTCGGCAAGCGCGTCGCGCAGCCCTGCCAGCTGGGTCGATTCCTGCGCCGCCGACGCAAGATCATTGAGATGAACGAATCCCAGGCCGCGCGCGTAGTGAGTGATGGCATCCGGGAACGAAAACTTCGTTGTCCGCACCTGCAACGCGACCGCTTCGTCCCATGCGCCGCGCTCCACGGCGTAGCGCGCCGGCATCGCGGCGAGCGCGTAGGGTCCGATAAAGACCGCCGGATTGACCACGAGCGACATGCTTTCCGCCACGACCCGCTGCGCCTGCGCATCGTGTCCGAGCTGCAGGTACGCGTAGACCAGGTAGTCCATGGCGTGCGCCTGTTCCTGACCGTTGCCTTCCGCCTTGGCGGCTGCCGCTGAGCGAACGTTGGAGTCGATGGAGTCCTGCCACATGCCAAGCCGGGTAAAAATGTGCGAAGGCATGTGCAGCGCATGCGGCTGATTGGGCGCCAGGTGCGCATAGAGGTGGGCGGCCGCTACACCACGCTCGGCAATGGGCGGGTAGTCATAACTGTGGATAAGGTAATGCGCGACTCCAGGGTGGTCGGGTTGCTGGGCAAGAATTCGCTCGAGGATGCCGGCGGCCTTGAGCTGGTTGGCGTAGGTTTTGTCGGTGAGCGAGGCTGTCATGTCGAGCGACAGCGCGTAAAAGACCTGCGCTTCCGAATCATCCGGGTAGCGCCGCGCCAGCGCCTCCATCGCCTTTTCGTAAGCACGCCGGCGGGTCGGGAAATCCACCTTGTCGGCATCGCGGTAGATCAGGTCGACCGCGGCCAAATAGTCCATCTCGCGTTGCGTCTTGGCGCCGATGCGCTTCGCCGTATCGAGCCCGGCAAGCGCTTCACGCAAGGCTTCGGGACCCGGCTGCTGTCCCGTCAACGGATTCTGCTGCAGCGCCATGGCGATGCCCCAGTACGCCATCACGCAGTCAGGGTCCTGTTGCAGCACCGTCTTGAAGTCGGCGATCGCGTCCTTGGCCCAGAATGCATACAGAAAGACCATCGCCTGGTCGAACTGCTTCTCGACCGCGGGTTGGCATGAGGTGGCAAAGTGCACCTTGCCGAGATCGCCCCTCGCCACAGGCGCGGCCCCTGTCTCCGCGGCTGCTTGCGCGAGCCCGGGACTCAGCCCGATCGCGGCCAGAAAGACCAACACCATCCGAATCGCTCGCATTGTCATGTTGAGTCCACTCAAGAGTCTCAATTGACGAGAACGCCGTTCCGGTCAGTGCCCCACCCACCCGTCGCCGTGCCTTCGCGTGTAACCACGAGCACAAAATCCATAGAAGCTCATGAACGGCCGCTTGGAATGAGGATTCTAGCACTTCGAATGACGGGAGATGGCCGAAACGCGGCCGTGAGCGAACGACAGAGGATCGATGTCGCGGGTTCGGCTACTCCAGGAACCGAACGCGGCCAGTGTCGAGCTCATACACGGCGCCAACCACCTTCACGTCGCCCTGCGCCACGCGGGCCCTCCCTTCCGGCGTTTCGAGCACTTCCTGGACGGTCCAGCGCACGTTGGCTTCAACTGCCGCGTCGAGTAGTGCTGCAGGAGGCAATGCCTGGTCGAGATTGTTTAAGGCGGGAACGATGTTCTCCAGCAGCAAAGCGATTCGGCTCTGGTGGAGAGCGCCGTGGAATTTCGAGGCGATCGCGGCCTCCACCGCCCCGCAACCCTCGTGTCCCAAAACAATAAATAGCGGCGTATGCAGCTGCGCGCCGGCGTACTGCAGTGTCCCTACGATCGAGGGACCGAGGACGTTTCCTGCCACTCGTATGACGAACAGCTCGCCAAATCCGGCATCGAACACGAGTTCCGGCGGCACCCGGCTGTCGCTGCACCCGAGAACGGTGGCGTAGGGTTGCTGGCCCTTGGCGAGCTCCGCCAGGACTTCCTTCTGAACCGTCGGGAACCGCGCATGGCCGCTGACAAAGCGTGCATTGCCTTCCTTCAGGCGCCTGAGTGCAAGTTCCGCGGAGTACGCGGGATAGTAGTCGGCTGTCACGATCCACTGTCCTTTCGCAGTTCGGCCATCGGCGGAATGATAGCCGGTACTATGGGGCATCCTGCTCGTTTACGCGCGGCCCTGCTGCTCCCGGCATCTACCCCACGCTGATCTCAAGGGCATGCCGTGGGAACCTGATGCTGAGTAGCCCTGCCTGACAGCCCGGCAACAAGAACGAAGGGCATCTCTCATGATCTTGATCCATGGCCTTTCGCAGTGTCCGCTTCCGGGCGATTCTTGCGGCACTGCCGACCGACCGGTTGTGCAGCCGGTCAGCGACCTTCGCTCGACCGTCGCGACCGACCCAAAGTGGACCCACGCGTCGCTCAAAAGCGGTCAATCGATTCGATCCGAACGACAAGCGAAGGTGTCTTGCCGTGTCGCGCCGTCGACACCGTGCGACGAATCTACTTCTGAATTATCTCGTCCGCGCGCAGCAGCAGCGGCTGCGGGAGTGCGGGTGCCCAAGGTCGACATGCCGAACTTTGGCTTGCCCCGCTCTGCCGTTCTCGGGGAGGAATATGAAAACCATGATACTGAGATTCCTGTTGGCAGCATTCGCGGCTGCGGGGTTGCCGGCGTCCGCGCTGGCGGTTCCATTGCTGTGGACGTTGAACGGCGTTACCTTGAGCGACGGTGGTACGGCGTCTGGCAGCTTTGTCTACGACGCCACCGCAAACACCAATTCCGCCGTCAATATCAAGACGACCTCGGGCTCGTCGGTGACGGGCTCGACGTATACGTTCGTGTGTTCGTCGCCCTGCGATGGGGGGTTGGCATTTTCACCCACTTACCTCGTTGCACTGACGGTCTCGGGCAGCGGCAACCTGACCGGGGTGCCGGTGCTCGAACTGCGCTTCAACACGTCGCTGACGAACGCCGGCGGGACCGTCACCCTGAATACGATCAGTTTCGAGGACCGATGCTCGAACTCGGACTGCAGCGCTACCACAACGCCATTTCGCTCGATCACCGCTGGTTCCATCACCGCGGGCCCGCTTGCTCCGGCGGTTTCGGCTCCGATACCGACATTGTCAAACTGGGCATTGATCGTTTTGGCGCTGCTGGTGATCGGCTCGGTCGCTTTTGGCCGGAGGCGACCAAGCGGCCACTGAACCTGCGCTGGAGGACCTCCCGTGTGTCCTGCCAGAAGGTAGCGTGAAGTGTGCCGCGATTCGTACGGCTTCGCTGGGCGCGTCGCGTATCCGGCGAAGTACGGCAATTCCGGCATCATGACCTTCATCGTCGACCAGGATGGAAAGGTCTATCAGTCCGACCAAGGGCCCGATACGGCGAAGAACGCGAGCGCGAAACCATCGCAACCTCGTTCAATTCGGACTAGGGAATGGTATTCCGAAAACACTTGCCGATAAACTCCGCCGCCGCCCTTTAGTCGGCAACAGCCGATGCCCGCAGCGCGAGGGTGTCGTATAGCGGGCGAAGCTCTGGGGGCGCAATCTTCCGGAGCACCTCGATGAGACGTCGCGCAGTTGCTTCATCTCGCCGCACCAGGGCTTCGCGTAGCTGCAGATGAGCCGCGCGAAGCTCACGGAATGACGGCGATTCGGCGAGGTTCTCGTCACCGACGAGCGCGTAGACCTCTACCGTCTCCGCTCGGCCGCGCAGCCGGATGCGGTCGACCTGAAGAATCGCAAACCCGCTCAGCCGGGCCGCCGTTTGGCTACCAAGCAAGAGGGGGATGCCGTATGTCTTTGTCTCGCCCTCGAGCCGTGCTGCCACGTTGACCGCGTCGCCAATAGCCGAGTAATCGAAGCGATGACTCGACCCGAAATTGCCCACGGTGCAAGGCCCGGTATTGATTCCGACACCAACCTCCAGCCGCGGGCCGCCAGCGAGTGCAGCTGACTCGTTGACATCATTCACCTTTTCCACGATGCGCAGCGCGGCGCGGCACGCCAACGCAGCGTGGTCAGCTTGATCGGCAGGGGCGTTCCAGAATGCCATGATCGCATCGCCGAGGTATTTGTCGATCGTTCCATGCTGCTCGAGAATTGCCTCGGTCGCCACGCCCAGGAACTGGTTTGCGACCCGAGTGAGTGCGGGGGGATCAAGGCGCTCGGAGAGCGCCGTAAAGCCTCTCAGGTCACAGAAGAGGACAGTCAGATCGCGCAGTTCGCCACCAAGCTCCGGCAGCTTCTGATTGTTCACAACCTTTTCGACCATGTCTGGCGCCAGATAGCGTTGAAAGATGCGTCGAATGTGGCGGCGTTCCTTGTCGAGCAGCCCATAGCGGTACAGCGAGAGCGTCGTGAAGGTGAGGATGATCCCGACGATCGGGACCGCGCTCGCCTGCCACACTCCATAACGCTCCAGCGCGACCTGGCTCGACAGTGCGACTGCGACGACGAGGGTGGCGGCGCACAAAAAAGCCATCGCCAGCGAAAGACGCGACATGGCAAAGCCGGTGATCAATGCAGACAAGAGCATCAGTCCGATCTCGAACCATGGCGTGGATTCTGGCCTGCGAAGATAGTGCTGGTGCAGGATGGAGTCGATCACGGTGGCGAGACGCTCGACTCCCGGCATTGCGGCGGTAAACGGCGACGCGAACGTGTCGCGCGTGCCCAGAGCATTGACGCCCACCAGCACCACGCGGTTGCGGAATACCGAGGCAGGCACGGCTCCCGACACGACTTGGGAGAAGGAATAGGTTGGAAAGGTTCGGGACGGTCCGAGATAGTTGACCAGCATGCGCATTTCCGCGTCTGTGGGCACGTACACCGGCCCGAGCGTGATGCCACGACCCAGGTCGATGCCTGCCTTGTTCCATGGCACCCCCAGAAAAACCTGGGCGATACGCACCGTCATGGAAGGGTAGTACTCCACATCGTACTCGACGGCCGGATACTCGTAGCGGGGCGCGCCATTGACGTCGTAGGCGATCAGCGTGTGGCCGAGCGTCGCCTGCTCCGACAGCGTCGCCAATGGCGCCACGATTCCCGTCGGCCGGAGAGCGAGGGGCCGGTAGTCTTGGCTCTCGTGAAGCATCGTGTACGCCGCACGTGCCACCAGATCGGGCGGGGCAGGTTCAGTGCTTCCGCCGAATTTGAAGGCAAACGGCAAGACGACGTTGCCTGCCACCGCGATCGCTCGCGCCAAAACGGCATCATCGACGTTCTCTCCGCTTCCGCTCGTCGGCGCGGCCGGCTCGGGATCAGCAAACAAGAGGTCGATGCCGATGGCCTTGGCGCCGGCGCGGTGCAGGTCCGTAATCAGCTCCGCCAAGGTTCGCCGCGGTACCGGCCATCGGCCAAGGTCGGCAATGGTCTGGTCATCGATCATTACGATGACCGTTTCGGGACCGGGGGGTTGGCGGCCGCGCAATCTTATCTGCATATCGAGCGCAGACAGCTCGAGTCGCCGCAGCCATGGCACGTCGACTGCGATCAAATCAACTGCGGCGAACAGCCCCATGATCAAAAGCGCCGCACCACACAGCTTCAGATCGCGCCAATGCCTGGCGCCGATCTGCTTAGTCGAACGTCGCACGCGCTAGGAGATTGATGAAGCGGCGGGCGCCCCATCCTGCGACGGGGGAGGGCGCGCTGCCACGGTATACATCGGTACCTTCGCCTGGCTCGTTCAGCACGACCGTCATTTGCGCTTGCGCATCGCGTCCGGAGATGGCTACTGTTCCAGACAGGATTGCAACGGAGGTCAGCTGCGGGGTCGCTTCGATCAGCCAGTCAGTGCCTCGGACGGCTGCAATCGCGGTCTCGGTTTCGACCTCGAATTTTCCGGTCGGCGTGATCTTGGCGACGAGCAATCTGAGCACGCCCGAAAACAAACTCAGATGCGTCCTAAGCTCGCCAGGCTTGCCGCTGTAGTCGGCGATCCGCACACGGCTATTCTCGCCAACCGAGATTATCGTGCCGTCGTCAAGGGCAATCTTCGCTTTGCCGGCCGCGGAGATGATGGTGTCTCCCAGATGAACGGGCGCGTTGGCCGCCAATGGCTGCGGGCCTGCGCCGGCATCCGAGGACACCGCGCCGCGTACTGCCAGCACGGACCCGACGGTCACGTCCGCCGCGCGTCCTGCCACGCTCCAGAAAATGACCACCCCAACTACCAGAGCACAGGCGGGCCAAGTACGACATCTGCTCATGGCATCTCTCCTGTAACGCCTGCTTCTCGTTGCCGAGCGTTCGCAGCGCGGAGCAGCGCGTCCTCGAGGCGAATCAGCCGCCCCACGTTGGCAGGCCCACCTGCGATCGCGCCTTCCGGCCCCGTGACGATTGTCCTGCAAGTGCGGGGCCACCGCCAGCCGCCTGCCGCGCTTGGCCGCCATGGCATGGGCAACTGCCCCGTTGGTGCCGTGGCGCCTCCACATGGGCGCACATCATAACTTATTGATATAAAAACGTTAATTGCTTAACAACCCTAGGATGGAACGACGACTTGCTGCGCCGCATGTGTTGTCGTTCGCGCGCAGGGCTCGCGCCCGTGCCGTGAACTAAGCCCTATGGCAGGGCGCGAGCCATGCCCGATGCAGGCGTGCCCGGCGGACATCTGAGAGATACTTGCACGGATGTCGTTGTTCGCCCCATTCCGCATCGTCCTGATCGCGCTCGTCGTGGCGACGACGCTCACCGCGGCGGCGCTCGCCGGGCCGGTCGAGGAAGCGATGGCAGCCTACAAACGCGGCGACTATGCGACTGCGCTGCGGATCCTGCGTCCCCTTGCCAATGAAGGTGACAAGGTCGCGCAGTTCAATCTCGGGGTCATGTACGGAAATGGCGACGGAGTGCGGCAGGACTATGCGGAGGCGATGAGGTGGTATCGAAAGGCTGCGGATCAAGGCCTTGCCGACGCGCAAAGCAGCCTTGCACACCTCTACGCCTTCGGTGAGGGAATGCCACAGAACTATGTCGAGGCCGCGAATTGGTTTCGCAAGGCGGCAGATCAAGGCAACGTCCAGGCGCAGATTGAACTCGGCACGCTGTACGCGCACGGCGAAGGTGTGCCTCAGGACTACGCAGAGGCGATGAGGTGGTACGGCGCTGCTGCGGATCAAGGGAGCATCCCGGCCCAGAATGAGCTCGGTGCGATGTATGCCCGCGGCGAAGGTGTTCCGCAGAACCTTCCGGAGGCCGCAAAGTGGTACACCAAGGCCGCCGATCAGGGCAGCGCCAAGGCCGAGCTCAGGCTCGGCGTGATCTACTCCGATGGCAAGGGCGTGCCGCGGGACTCGGCCAGAGCCGCAGAATGGTTTCGCAAGGCTGCCGATCAAGGCGACGCCCAGGCACAGTTCAATCTCGCCGTGATGTACGGGTATGGCGAAGGCGTACCGCAGGATTACGTCGAGGCGTACAAATGGTTTAGCCTCGCGGCAACACACTACCAAACCTTCGAAGTGGAGGCCCGCGACAAGGCCCTCAGTGCCCGTGACGCAGTGGCAAGCAGGATGAATGCCGTGCAGATAGCCGAAGCGCAACGACTTGCCCGCCAGTGGAAATCGCAATAGCCCCCCTCGAAATCCGACCGACCTTGATCGCGGCTTGCGTGTCTTGCGGGTATCGGGCGGCACCTGACTTGGCGAGCGCGTTCGGGTGACGATCGGTGTCAAATATTTCTCTTACCCGGAACATTCCGGGTACGGGCTCGCGGCGCTCGCATACGTGCGCGCGTTGCTCAATGCCGGGGTCCCGGTCTGGTGGGCGCCGCTGATCTACCGCCGGGACCGGCAGCTGACTTGGCGTCTTGAGGACGGGCTGGAGCTGCTGCCCCTCGCGTGCGAAGCGGAACGCGATGCGGCACTACGAGACGTGGAAGCCCTGGCGCGGGCGGCCGGTCCAAAAGCATATGACACCGTGATAATCCACACGGTACCGGAACACTGGCCGCGTCTCATCGAGCCGGGCAAGAGGAATATTGGCTATACCGTTTGGGAAACCGACGCGCTGCCTGACCATTGGCTGCCGCTGCTCAACGCGCCGGGCAAGGTGCTGGTGCCCTCTACAATGAACCAATCGCTGTTCACCGACGGTGGCGTTGCGAGACCGGTTCGCGTGATCCCGCATATCCGGCGCCATAGTTGGAACGCGGTATCGCCCGCGGATACATCGGTGTTACGCCGCCAGCTGGGCATTGCCGACGATCACTTCGTCTTCTATTCGATCGGGGTCTGGGATCCGCGCAAGGCCATGGACGAACTGGTGGCCCGGTTTGCGCGCGAGTTTAGCGCCCATGACAAGGTGTCGCTGGTAATCAAGACATCGACTGCGGTTCATCGCCTCGCACTCGAGCGAGGGCCCGCGGGCGGGATCCGGGAGCTCGTCGGCGCGTTGCTGAAGCAGGCTGCCGCCGAGACCGGCCGGCCAGCACCGCACGTCGCCGTAATCCCGGCCGACGGGGTTGCCGGGCGGGTGATCGACACCTTACACGCGACCGGTGACTGCTTCGTATCGTTGGCGCATGGCGAAGGCTGGGGCATGGGCGCGTTCGACGCCGCCGCGCTCGGCAAGCCGGTGCTGATGACTGGATTCGGGGGGCACGCCGAGTATCTCGGAGCGGAGTATCCGGGCCTGGTCGGCTACACGATGGTGCCCGTTTCCGGTTGGATGCCGGAGGCTTCGTTCCGGCCATCGCAGCGGTGGGCACAGGCGGACCCGGTCGACGCCGGACGCCTGCTGCGCCGGATGGTCGCCCGTTACGTCGACTTCCTCGAACCGGCCACGCTCGCCAGCGAGCGAATCCTCAACCGATACGCCGAGCCTGTAGTAGCCCGCGAGCTGATCGCGGCGATCGATGACTGACGTCCCAAACGCGTTTCATTTCGTTTTCGGGCTGCGCCCGCAGCGCGAGCCGATGCACATCGTCCATTACCTGTGCCTTGAATCATGCCGCCGCGTTAACCGCCCCGACGCAATTCATTTCCATTACATGCACGAGCCTCATGGCGCCTGGTGGGAACGCATTCGGCCCTATCTGACACTGCACCGCGTGGCCGGCAAGCCACGCATCGCCGATTCGCCACGCTACCGCGACACCGAAGAGGGCCGTTTCATCCAGAAAGCCGGATTGTCGTATGCCCACGAGGCCGATTTCATCCGCCTCGAGGCTTTGCTTGAATTCGGCGGTATCTACGCGGACATGGACACCTTGTTTGTGCAGCCGCTGCCGCAACGCCTGTTCCAACACGACTATGTGCTCGGCGAAGAGGCGGCGCAGCAGGGTGTCGACGGGGTGCTGCGACCGTCGCTTGGCAACGCACTGATGCTGGGCCGGCCGGGGGCGGCGTTTGCTGCGCGCTGGCTGGAACGGATGCTCGAGGTGTTCGACGGGACCTGGAGTCGCCATTCCTGCCAAGAGGCGGCTCGGCTCTGGTCGCGCATGCCGGATGCCGTCTACGTCGTGCCGCAGCGTTACTTCTACCGGCACGCGCCGACGCGCGACGGAGTGCGCGCGCTGTTCGAGACACTGGACCCGGACTTTCACGATGTCTACAGCCTCCACTTGTGGGCGCATCTGTGGTGGGATGCGTGGCGCACCGACTTCTCGCCATTCCACGCCGGGCTTATCACCGAGGAGCATATACGCCGGTCGGACACCACCTACAACGTGATTGCCCGGGGATTCCTTGATTGATCCTCGATCTCCAGGCTACGATCGCACAAGTTTCGGCTCTGACCACTGCGGCTTGGCGCAAGAGGACAATGGACTGGGATCTCCGTCTTGATCGGGCGCCCGACCTCGAAGTTACCGAGGTCATCGATGGTTTCGTGGTTCACCGACGGGACCAGGACCGCATCCACTATCTCAACCCAACCGCCGCATTCGTGCTGGAAAGCTGCAACGGCGGCCTGCGAGCCGGCGAGTTGCCGGCCCTGGTGGCGGCGGTGTTCCAGCTCGAACATCCGCCGCTCGATGACGTCGAGACCTGCGTCACGGTGTTGCTGAAGGAAGGACTTCTCGTGGGATCCGCAGTGCCCAACGCAGATTGAAATGGTGTATCTTTATGCCGGGCTGGGGCGACTTGCTGACTGGCTTGTAGCGCTTTCGGCTACAATAGATTGCGGAAAGTGTTTAACGGCGTGACCCTTGTTGATTCGATGAGGTTTTGTGATGAACAGCAATCCGAAGCTTGAGCGTGCCCTGGAGCGCTTCGAACCCGGCCGGCGGGACGCAGTGCGCAAGGTCCTTATCGGTGCGGCGATATACACGGCGCCGGTCGTCGCGTCGTTCTCGATGGACAGCCTCGGCGGCGTGGCGCAGGCCCAGGTCCAGAACCAGACTCTCGTCAGATCGGTTCCAACCACGTCGCCATGGAGCCTGGTCGGGCTCGCCGGAGTCCTTGGCGCCGTCGGAGCCTACCTGCTACGCCGCAGCCGCGTTCGCTGATCGACGGGAAAGTCCTGTTTCGGCTGCATTGCGTAGTACGCTGCTCTCCGCGGCGCTGATCGTCCGCAACGAGGAGCGATTCCTCGAAGGCTGCCTGCGCTCGCTGGAGGGGCGCATCGACGAGGTCGTTGTCGTCGACACTGGGTCGACCGACCGGTCGTGCGAGATCGCGCGCGATTTCGGGGCCCGTGTGCTGAATCATGCTTGGGCGGATGATTTCTCGACCGCCCGGAACGCGTCGCTTGCCGCCGCACGCGGCAAATGGATCCTGTACATCGATGCCGACGAACGCGTCGTCGAGTTCGATCGCCCGACCGTCGATGCGTTGCTCGCCGATACCCGGCATGTCTGTTACACGACCTTGTTTCGGCCTGCGGCCGGCTATACGCGCTACCGCGAGTACCGGCTGTTTCGCAACCGCCCTGATCTGCGCTTCCGGGGCATCATTCACGAATCCCTGGTCCCGGCGCTCGAAGACTTGTGCGCCCGCACGCGGCTGAAGATCGGCGACAGCCCGGTCGCGCTCGAACACCTCGGCTACGATGGCGATCTGCGGCACAAGCACACCCGCAACCTTCCCCTGCTCAGGGCGCGACTCGAGGGCGATCCGCAGCACGTCTATTGTCGGGACCAGCTGGGCTTGACGTTGAGGGGCCTCGGTGACGACGCGGGCGCCGAAGCGGCTTGGCGGCAGGCGATCGACATCGTCCGCAAAGCGCCGGTCAAGGGACCCGAAGACAGTCTGCCGTACCTCCACCTCGCCGGACTTCTGCTCGACCAGAAGCGCGACGCCGCGGCGCTGCTGGAAGAAGCATGTCACCTTTTCCCCGACCATCATTCGCTGACCTGGCTGCGCGCGCGCCGCCTGGTGGAGGCCGGAAACCACGCTGCCGCGATGCCCCTGTTCGCGCGTCTGGCCGCGATCGATGCCAATGACATCGCTGCCGGCCCGATCGCCTTCGACGTCTCGATCTTCGGCGCGCAGGCCCTTGCCGCGCTTGGCCTGTGTGCGTACCGCCTTGGTCGGTTCGCAGAAAGCGCGGCATATTACGCGCGCGCCGAAGCGCTTGCGCCTGACGACCTGGAGATCCGTGCCAAGCGGGCGGTGGCCGCTGCCCGGGTGAGGTCGCGACCGGGCGCCTGACCGGCGGGGACGATGAGCGCGCGGGCTTCCCTGCTCTTCGTCGCGCCGATCCTTCCGGCGCAGGCCGGGAATGGTCTGGCCATGCGGGCGGGCGTGTTCTTGGACGCGCTCGCGCGCGATTTCCACATCACGCTGTTGGTCGTTCCGGTAGCCGGCGGTCCGGATGGTCGCGCTGCGGGCTTCGTGACCGCGCGCACGCGCAAGACAGTTACCCTGTCGCTCGACAAGAAGCTCGACCCGCTGTGGGAATTGTGCAGTCGCGTGCGGGATCCGACGGCAAGGGCGGCAGCGCTGGCAGACTATCCCCGCCCCGCGCTGTGCCGACATGCGACCACTCCCTGCCTGGACGAGGCGCGAATGGCGCTATCCGGGGAGCGCTTTGACGTGGTCCACGTCATGCGCAGCTATCTCGCCCCGTATGCTGCGCCGTTCCTGGCCGGGGTTGGCGACAGCGGACTGCCATTCGCCAGCCTTGATCTCGACGACGACGAGACCACCACGCACGGCGGCATCGCCGCGCTCCTCGAGCGGCTCGGCCTGGGGCACGAGGCGCGAGCGGAGGCAGCGGAAGCGTCCAAGTACGTGCGGCATGAGGGCGAATGGCTGCCGCGCTTCCGGCAGTTGATCACCTGCACCGCAGCTCACGCGCAGAAGATCGCGCACGGCTATCCGCATTGCCGCGTTGCAACCGTACCCAATACGGTCGCCTTGCCGCTCCGTGTGCCACCACGTCCCGCGTCTCAAGGACGAATCTTGTTCGTGGGCAACCTGTCATACCTTCCGAACGTCGACGCAATTCGCGGTTTCGCCCTCGGTGTATTGCCGACGTTGCGGCGCAGCTTCGGCCATGCGCTGGCGCTGCGCATTGCGGGGAGCGCCCCGACACCGGAAGTTGCCGCCCTCGCCACGCTTCCCGGGGTCGAGCTGGTGGCCGATCCCGCGGACCTGGCGAAGCACTACGCATGGGCCAATCTTGCGGTAGTCCCGCTGCGGGCTGGCGGCGGCACCCGAATCAAGCTGCTCGAAGCATTTGCCCACGGTGTGCCGGTCGTGGCCACGCGAACCGGCGCCGAGGGAATAGCGGCGGAGGATCGCGTGCATGTGCTGTTGGCCGATTCGTCCGAGGCGATCGCAGAAGCCTGCTCAGAGCTTCTTTCCGATGGACAGCTGGCAGCGCACCTGGCTGCAAGCGCGCTGCGACTCGTCGAATCGAGGTACGCACACGAATGCGGCGTGTCGATCATCCGTGATGCGTTTGCACGTTGCTCCGCCGAGTGACCGATTGCGTTGGCTCATACGCAGCGCGCCATGCTCGCCCATCGCGCCGGCGTGCCGCTCGTCAACGGCAGTCCGCAAACACTCCCTGAAGGCGAGAGGCTCTCTACTCGCCTTGCCTTGGCAGCGTACCCGGCACTTGCTGCGCTGGCAGATACTCGGTTGTGGGCCCCTGGCCTGCCGCCGATTGCTTCTGTCTCGTGGCGGAACTAGCGGAGCGTGCCGACAGTAGCTGTTTACACTGCTTGGCAAGCAACTGCAGACGACGCGACGCGACGATGGCTCGGTCGCGCGCGTAGGCTTCGTGGTTGCGCTCGACGTCGCCCAGGCGATAGACGTAGTTCACCATCATTCCGGCCGACTGGTCCAATCCCACCGCCGACGTATCGGCCAGCCAATTGAGCCGGTCCAGTCGAGCGCCGTTGACGAGGTGGAATCGAGACACGGAATCGAGCGGTTCCTGTGCCCCCTCGGTATGAAGGAGGTAATACGCACACAGCGGCGTAAGGTGACGCTGCAGCTGGCCGGAGATAGCCGAGTCCTCGAACCAGCGGGGACGGTCCAGGATCGGCAGGAGCTCCGAGAGCCTTGATCGCTCGGCTCCGTCGCCGAGTTCTTGGCCATGGGCGGAGAGCCAGCGCCGAAAGCCCGGGATCGGCGAGATCGTGGCAAACGTCCTCAACCGCGGCAGCTCGCGGCCCAGATCTTCGGCGACCTGTTTAATCAGGAAATTGCCGAAAGAGACGCCGCGCAAGCCCTGCTGGCAGTTGGTGATCGAGTAGAACATGGCGCAATCAGCCGATGCAGGATCGTTCAGCGGCGAGTTGGGATCGAGCAGCGGCTGGACCGTTGCACTCATGCCCTTTGTGAGCGCGACCTCGATGAAGATCAATGGCTCCTCTGGAAGCGCCGGGTGGAAGAAGGCGTAGCACCGGCGGTCGACGTCCAGCCGTCGGCGCAGGTCGCGCCAGCCCTGGATCGGGTGCACCGCCTCGTAGTCGATGAGTTTTTCCAGGACCGAAGCCGAGGTTCGCCAGTCGATTCGCTGCAGGGAGAGAAAACCTCGGTTGAACCACGATCGAAGCAGATGAACAAAATCGGCATCGATCCCGAGCCACTGTGGATGCTCAGCTAGCCCGAGCAGAAGCCTGCGGCGCATCTCAACAAGCAGCGCGGTACCACCTCGCGCCATGTTGAAGCGCCGAAACAACTCTTGGCGCGGCGGCTCAGCCGCCCGCTGCAGGTGTATCAGGTTGGCCTGCGACGGTTCGTCGCGATATCGCTCGGCGCAACGCCACAGCACTTCGGGGTCGGGCGAGAATTCTTCGACCAGGAGGTCGAAGAAGGCTGCTGCCGCCGCCCCGTCGAGCGACTCGTACGCATCGAGTGCCTCCCGGGCGAGGCGGGCCCCTGAGACTTCGCCACGCTCCGAGATCAGAGCATGACACATCGCAATGGCGCGCCGCGCACTGGCGAAGGCAGCATGCGAGTGCGGTGAGCCACGGCGCCGGCTCTTCGCGCCAAGCAAACGCAGCAAGGGGCCCCCTTTCACGGAACAGCCTCGCGCTAAGCTGTGCCCGCGGTCGTCATGATGTTGCAAAATTGTTGCGACAGAGCGCGGACCGTGGAAAGGTGAGAGGTCGCAACAGTCTTGGGTCGAGCGGACCCGGCCGACGGCTCCCGCGCGGCGCCTGCGCGCCTTGCTCCGAAGCTGCCGGCAGGCTGGCTAGCCCAGGGCCAAGCGACACTTAATATGATATAAATCAATTAGTTGTACTCGTAAGTCGCGCCCGGCCTGGTCGGCGCACGGTTGCGCCATCAGACCAACGCGTATCAGTGCGCTTGCCCCGACCCGTTTACCGTGCCGGCGCTTGTCTCGGTCCCATTGGGCGCCCCCGGCATTGCGGGCGGCCGCTCCAGCAGCAGCCAGAGCGCCTGGTTCGGCAGCTTCAGCCGACCCAAAAGCGGCGGGTCGGGTGTGGCGGTTGTGTCGCCAGCGTAGCGCAGGATCGGCGGCGCGATGGTCACCGAAGCAAGCTGGTCGAGCCGCGCGGCTGTAGTCTGCCTGCCCGGCTGCGATGGCACCTTGCTTGCCGCGGGATTGTCGTTGTGCGCCGTCGCGCTTTGCGGCGGTGATGCGACCGCGGACGAAGGTGCGCTGTTCTGCGCGGCCACGCCTGCGCCCACGCTCAGCGCCAGCGCAAGCACGCCCCATTGGCTCAGTTTCGAACGCATTTCATCCTCCCGCTCCGGTCGAGACAACACATCGCGCAGTTGCCGCCGTCGCGGGGCTTCGGTACGAGTTTGACCGCCCGCCCTGAGGATGTTTCCGCAAATTGCATAGGGCGAACTGTAACCGAGTCTTTCGAGCCAGGGTAGGGTCGCAGGTTCTGCGCCTACGAGGTCGCGCACTGTGGCTCGGTTCTCGGCGACTAGGGAACGATCGCTGCCCGCAGCACGGTGCGCTCCGACGCCCTCTTGAAGGCGAGGTCGAGTTCCGAGAGTGAGAACCGCGAATCGACGATCTCATGCAGCGGGATCTTGCGCCTGTTCGACAGCACAAAGTCGAGGGCCTGGATCAGATGCCGCGGGTGGTAATTGTGGATGCCACGCAGCGTTAACCACTTCTTGACGAGCACGTTGGCGTCGATCGTGACGCTGGCATCCGGGTTGACGAGACCACCCAGCGTGTACCTTCCCCCGACCCGAAGCATCTGCAGGCCCTGCGGTATGACGCAGGGGACACCACAGACCTCGATGCATACGTCCGCGCCGTCAGGCGTACATGCATCGCGTACGATCGTGACGACCTCGCTGGACGTGTGACGAGCGACATCGAGTACAAGGTCTGCGCCAAATTTCGTCGCCATTTCCAGACGCCCGGGAACCGAGTCAAGGCCTATTGCAAGCCTCGCCCCACGCGCCTTGGCGAGCGCCAGGCCGTAGAGGCCGAGCAATCCGAGTCCCTGCACCACCACGGTGTCGCCGACGCCGATCGCCGAAGCCTCGGTCACTGCGACCATCGTCGCAACGCCGCAATTGAGCGGCGTGGCTTCTTCGTCGGTCAATTCGTCAGGCAGCTTAAGGATCCAGGTGCCGGGAAGGATGTAGCAGTATTCAGCAAATCCGCCGAGGAAGTGGGGGTCCCTTTCGACTAAATCGTGACCGTACTTGCGCAGGCCGGGACACTTCTGCGGCAGGTCCTGGATCTCACGGTAATAGCAATCGCCGTCGAAAAAATACTCGCTCCAGGTGATGCGATCTCCGAGCCGCAGCTTTTCACCGCGCATGTCGCGTTCGAGACCCTGCCCAAGCTCCTCGATGATTCCGATGATCTCGTGCCCAAGGATGCCCGGAAAGGGATTGGGGCGACGACCTTCGTAGGAGTGAATATCGGATCGACAGATCGTCGACATTCGTACCCGCACCAAGGCCTCGCGGGGGCGCACCGGACGCAGCGGGTACTCCTTAATGACGAACGGGGTGTTGGGCGCCTCGCAGACCGCCGCCTTCGCGGTGCGCGTCAGAAGAGGCTCCATCGTGGCGCCGCTGCGCGGAACATCATGTAGGTGGTCCACTCGCGCCGGTCGAAACCGGTCGCGCTGGACACCGAGCGGCGACCGTGGCGGCTCGGAATGCTGCTGGCAAGACCGGACAGCGCATGTTCAAGCCGCCAAGGCTCTCAGGCAAGCATGACAATCCGGTGACATATCAGTTTGCTGCGGGCAAGCAACGGCTTTCGAAGGTCTGATTCTGCGCCGGGCGCTCATTGCCGAGGGCCGGTGCCGTTTTCTGCCACACCCATGCCGGTTGATTCCGGTGCCTGCGTCGCGCCCGGCACGGGCTACACGTAAGGCCCGTGACCGCCGGCGGGCTTGTGGGTCACAGCGAGTCTTCGCGCCGTTCTGGAGTGCGATCCGTTCACGAGAATGTAACGTGCGAAACGCATCATCAAAGGTTGCATGCCGCTCTGCTTGCCGCAACGGTGCAAGGCGCGGAATCGACGCACCGGATACCAGATCGAAGGGGTTAAAGATGATGCGCAGAACTTGCTTTACGGTCGCAATGACGCTCGCACTTGCGGCAGCGACAGTATCCTCTACGGCCGGCGCGGCGAACGCCAGCGATTGCCCGAACGACGGCGTTGTTCGCTACGGCGTCGAGCCGTTTGACACCGCACCGCGGTTGATACCGATCTACGACAAGATCGCCGCGATGATCAGCGAAAAGCTTGGCTGCGAGGTCAAGGTTTACATTTCCACCAACTACAACGCCGAAATCGAGGCGATGCGCAGCGGCAAGCTGGAAATCGCCGAATTCGGCCCCCTTGGCTATGTTCTCGCCCACGAAGTCGCCAAGGCCGAAGCCGTCGCGACGTTCGCCGATGCGCAGGGTAAGGCCGACGCATACTGGGCGAGCATCGTCACTTATCCTCAATCCGGCATCACAACCGTAACTGAAATCCGCGGACGTTCATTCGCCTTCTCCGATCCCGCTTCCACGTCGGGGCACTTGTTCCCTGCTTACGGCCTGCGCAAAGCCGGTCTCGATCCCGATAAGGACGTAAAGGGCATCTATGCCGGCAGTCATACGGCTTCCTTCGAGGCGCTGTATAACCACAAGGTCGATGCGGGCGAGCTCAACAGCGAACAGCTCGAATCGGCAATTCAGCGCAACCATTACAAGGAGGGTGACCTGATATTTCTCTGGAAGTCAGGTCCGATTCCGATCGACCCGACCGCGGTTCGCGGCGATCTTCCGCCGGGGTTCAAGGCGCGTCTGATTGCAATTCTTCAGAACATCGACTTGTCGAGCATACCCGAACAGGACCGCAAAGTCATGGGCGTGCACGGAACGCGACTTCGTGCCCCAGACCGATTCCGCGTTCGACGCAATCCGCGACCTGGTCAAGACGCTCAATATCGACTTGCCAAGCTGAACAGCTAGGGGTGCAGCGATCAAGCAAGTCGCCGCAATGTTGCAGATTCGCCAACTCTCGCTGTGTTATCCCAACGGAAAACGCGCGCTCACCGACGTCGATCTGAAGGTCCGGGCGGGCGAGTTGGTGATCGTGCTCGGCGGAAACGGTAGCGGCAAGACGACGCTGCTGCGTTGCATCAATCGGACGCTCACTCCGACCGCCGGAGACGTTTGGCTGAACGGCATCAACGTCACCCACCTGCAGGGAGAGCGACTCAGGCGCGCGCGGCTGGAGCTGGCCATGATCTCCCAGCAGTCAAGTCTCGTGCGCCGTCGCAGCGCCGTGAAAAACGTCGCCAGTGGCGCGCTGGGTCGCCATTTCAACACCTGGACCTCGCTCGGCGGCCTGCCGACGGAGGAGTTGCGGCTGGCGCGTGGCTACCTTGCCCAAGTCGGGCTTGCAGGTCTTGAGCAGCAGCGCGCCGGGACGCTGTCCGGCGGCCAGGCGCAGCGCGTTGCCATCGCGCGAGCGCTGGCGCAAAAACCGAAAGTCCTTCTCGCTGACGAGCCGGTCGCAAGTCTGGACCCGGAGGCGGCCGATGAAATCATGCGCCTGTTACGCCATATCGCAACCGCAGAACGCCATGCCGTGCTCTGCGTCCTGCATCAGGTCGAGCTCGCTAATGCCTATGCGGACCGGCTGATCGGCATCCGCGAGGGGCGCATCGCGTTCGACCTCGCTCGGGCAGAGCTAAGCAAGGATGCGGTCAAAGGGCTCTACGCCAGCGAGGCCGCGTGACCTCCAGCGTCGACCGGTTGGATAACGGCCCGCTTGCGCGATGGCGGAATTCCGGTACAGCGCTGGCCGGCGGACTTCGCGCGGTCGGGGTTATGGTGGCCATCCTGGTTATCGTGCAGGCGATCATCGTGGTCCAGGCGAGGCCCCAGGATCTGGTGACCGGCTTTCACGGCATGGTCGATATCGTTCGCCGCGCAGTGCCGCCGGATTTTTCGCAGCTGCCCAAGACGCTCCGGCCGGCGCTGGAAACGATTGACATCGCAATCTTCGGGACGCTTGCCGGACTCATCATGGCCGTGCCGCTTGCGGTCCTGGGCGCGGCCAACGTCACACCCTCCCGCTTTGTCTACTATGTCGCCCGCGGAGTAATCGCCTTTACGCGGTCAGTCCCCGACCTGGTGTGGGCGCTCTTCTTCGTTACCGCCGTCGGACTCGGTCCCTTTCCCGGAGGGCTGGCTCTCGCCGTCCATTCCCTTGGCATGCTCGGCCGGTTGTTCGCCGAAACTATCGAGCACATGGACATGGCGCCCATCGATGCCCTGTCGCTGACCGGTGCGCGGCCAATCCAGGTCTTCACCCACGGCATCATCCCGTCGGTGCTGCCGTCGCTGCTTGGCATCAGCCTCTATCGCCTCGACGAGAACATACGCTCGTCGCTTGTCCTGGGCTTTGTCGGCGCCGGCGGAATCGGGTTCCAGTTCTCACGGCAATGAACCTGTTCCAATACCGGGAAGTTTCGCTGCTGCTGATCATCACCTTCTTCATCGTGTTTACCGCAGAGCGCCTGTCCGCGTTGTTGAGACAAAGGCTTGCGTAGCGGGTCTCGAGGTATGTGCTTGCGGGCCCTGCCCGGGCCGCATGCACATCCGCGAGCGCAAGGGCAGAAGACCCGGAACGAGGCAAGGCCTATCCGATAGCCAGGGCCTCGTCTACGGAATGCAACGGCGTTTCATCGAGACGCTTCGCCAGAAAAGGCGCCACAAAGCGATCGCAGTCAGCTCGTTGCCGCTCGATCGCCTCAATGAAAAAGCCGAGGCCGGCCAGCGATTCGGCAAGTAACTCAAGATCTTCATCCGCCACGGGCGTCGTCGGCTCAGCGTACGCCTGGATCTGTGCCTCGCACAGCGCCATCAGGCGATCGGCGTCGTCGAGGCCCAGGATGCGCAGTGCACCACGAATCTGGCTGCTGTCTTTGCTGATCGAGGCGAGTTCGGCCCTCTTGCTGTTGTCGCGAAAGAATGCGTCGAGCACACCCTCCATGTGGCGCAAGTTCTCGTGGATTTCGCGGCCGATCTGGGCCATAAGCATCCGCTTGTTGATGTGATCAAGCACCGGGGCGCCGCCATGGGTCGGTATTCGGCCGGCATGCACCGTATCCAGGCGCGCCAGCATGGTGGTGACCTGCTGCGCAAAGTCGGGCTCAACATTGCTGTGGCTTTCGAACGCGCTTTCCGCGAGAAGCAACGCGGTCGCAAATTCCGTCGCAAGCGGCTCTTGGATTTCGCCCCGCGGCATGCGCTCGACACGCTCGACGAGAGACCCGGCGAGCTTCGCGAGTGCTTCGCGGTTCATCTCGACCGCGCTGGCCTGCACGGAGGTCAGGGCCTGCTTGAGATCATTGCGGCTCTCTGTGCGACCGGACGCGACCTTGATCCATGCGTCCTTCGCCACGGCTAGATGATCGCTCGCATTGCGTACCAGCGACCGCAGCGAGATGCTGTCGCCGCGGGTCGTGTCCGGGGGCGGGACCAACGCGGTCAGCTGAAACGCGCGCTGCACCGCCTGCACTTGTGGGCCGACAGGAGCGCTGATCGCCACGTAGTAAAGCACTTCTCGACGCAGCCGGTCCGCGGCTTTCACGCTACCCTCGACGACCCGACGAATCTGCAAGTCGACGCGGGCGAAGAGTTGTTTGACACCGTACCCGGCTTCGATGCCGCGCATGGCAAGTGCCTCAAGCAACGCACCGACCGTCCACCAGAACGAGCGCAGATTTGTCTGCGTTGTCACGTGTTCGATGCTTGCGATCGCATCGCGCATCGTCCTCGAGGCTTCCTCGTCGCCGCCCAGCCACGCAAGCAGCCCGCGCTGATATAGCCGGCGCTGCTTGACAAGGTATGACGGGAGTCGGTTCGACGAGATCAGTTCTCGCGAAGCGGCCGCGGGAGCGCATGGACTCAGGTCCGGGTAGAAGAGGTCCGTCAACGTGACCACGGAGATGCCACGCGCCGCTTGTAGCGCTGCGTATTCGGGATAGAGCTTCAACGGTACAGGCGGCTCGCCGTCAGCGAGTTCAGCGAGAAATATGGAGAGTCTGGTGCAGGCGCGCTCGATCGCCACGGACGTTCCTGCCAGATCCTGTGCGGGCCGTTCGTGAAGGTGCGCGAGATGCTCCTCAATCTCGCTGGTGAAGGCGACGACCGCCTCCAGGCCGACCATCTGGATCGCTCCTGCGGCCTGGTGCACGCAGGTGCGCGCGCGCTCAAGCGCTATCACGTCGCTGGGTGAGCTTTTGAACGCGTCGAGCGACTCGAGGGCGCGCTTTAGCGTTTGATCGATCTCACTCTGGACCCAGGACAGGGGTCCGAAGTCGAATTCCAAGGCGGGTTCCGATGGCATGGCGAGATTCTCAGTGGTTACAGTCGATGTTGTCCGCGGAGTCATATGGGGCAATGGCTATCTGGTTACTTTCTTCACGACGTCCAGCAACACGGTCGGATCGAAGGGTTTGACAATCCAGCCGGTTGCGCCCGCGGCCCTGCCTTCGGCTCTCACTTCCTCCTTTTGCTCCGTCGTGAGCATCAGGATCGGGACGAAGCGAAAGGCCGGCATCGCCCTGAGCAGCTTGACCAGTTCAAGACCGTTTCGTCCCGGCATATTGATGTCGCAGATGATGAGGTCAAATCGTGTCTTGGCGACATGCGCCAGGGCCTCGTCGGCATTCGCCGCCTCGGCGACCGTGTGTCCAGCGTCGGTGAGGGTGAAATTGACCACTTGCCGCATGGTTGCGGCATCTTCCACTGCCAGGATGTTTGCCATTCCCCTCCCCCTAGAACAGTTCGACTCTCGTAACGGCCGGCTCCCGCTCTGGCCGGGCGCGCGCCTGGTCTGGATCCGTTTGCCTCGCCTCCGCCGCTGCTTGTTTCCCGGCACCGGCAGCATTTCGCGCGAGGCCGCCTGCGGAAGCGCTTAGCCCCGCGGTCTCCTGCTTGATGGCAAGAAAGATATCTCTTGTCATCATCTCCTGGGTTTCCACAGAAAGCGAGTCAAGGTTGCGCATGACCTCCACCAGAATATTGCCGCGCATGTTTTCGAGCTTCTGTTGAGTGATGTCCTGGAACTGCATCGCGATAATGGCGTTGTTGACGTCCTGCTGAATCGCCTCGCCGAGTCCGTTTATTTTCGCGAGCGAATCCTCAACCTCTCTGGTCTTGTCGATCATCGTCAAATTCAACTGTGCCATGTCGGCCTTGGCCCGCAGAGCAGATTCCTTGGCAGTCCGGGCTGCATTGTTGATCACCTTGTAGACGATCGCGAGCTCGTCGCCAATCGTCTCCAAGGTCTTGCGCACGGTTCGCGTCAGCCCATGTGCTTGATCGCTTATCTGCCGAATCGAGTCAGTAAGCTCTATCAGATGGCCGCGCTGTCTTCCCGATTCGCCCGCCGCTACCGACGAGTCGAGCGCGAGCCTGCCGATGCGTAGCGCCATCGAGCGCAATTCATCGAGCAGTTCGTCGATGACTATGGAATGCTCGCGAACCTTCTTCTGATGCAGAAGCAATTCGTCCGAGACCGCCGAAAACCCGATCATGCCGTCGACGACCTCGTGAAGCTGCAATTCATAGGCGTGTATATAGTCAGGCAGCGACAGCCAGCTCCCCGGGGAAATGCTGGCCTGCTCCGCGTTACGCTGGAGCAGCGACATCGCGGCCTCCATCTGCTGCCGGGTCTTGCTCGTGATGCCGCGAAAACTCAAGGTCAGCGCCAACACCGCGCGCTCCGTCTGCGAAATTACCTCAGTCACGCGCTCTCTTGCGGTGGCAGTGTCCAGGCTTGAAACGCTGGAGGATTTCTGCCACCTGCGCAGCCCGGTGTGCAGCGAGCCCAGATCCCCGCGAATGGCCTGGATATCGACCGGGATGTTCGAATCGGTGGAGCCCATCTCGACGATCTGCTCGGGTCGCAACGAAGCATCGCCGGCTCGGCGACGCGCCAACGCCGGGGTCAGGTAGCGGACGGCGAGGAGCACCGCCACTAGCGTTAGCCCGCCGCAAACGGCGGACGCCCACGGCGGCATGACGAATGCCGCCCAGCCCCAGGGTAACAGCATGAGCGCGCCCACCTGCAGCAGGATTGTGGGACGGCGGCGGAGAACGCTCGCGGTCAGCGCCATCAGCGTTGTTCCGTCCGGCTGCTTCTGATTGCGGCGGCTTTGCATGCTGCCAGCGCGAGCTTCTTCGGCGCACGATTGCCACACGGAGGTACGTTCATCGGTTCTCCCCCAGCATTGTTATCTACCCTTGCCATAAGCGACGACCAATTCGGCACCGTCAAAAAAATGTCATCTTTTTCACATTCGCGTCACGCGACCTATCGCGAGAACGAGTCACCGGCAATTCCCGCCTCGTCATCGACCAAGCGGCGAAATATCAACTGCTTCCCATCGATGGCACTCGCAGGCATTTTCCATGCCAGTTGCGGCACTAGCGGCCTGGTGTGACAACTGTCTGGCACAAATCGTGCGTACGAACGGCGAAAGGGTGACAGAGGCCGCTGTCGCGAACCGCTGTTGGAAAGGGCTTTCCACTCTGGCGGCCCGATGCCGGATGGGTTGGGCTGCAGCGTACATGTTGTTTGGGGCAGAGCGTGGACGATGCTGGCTTGTTTCCAGCGCGGTGCTCGGGAAGGCGTGCGACATGGCAAAGCGAATTATGGTTGTCGACGATTCGGCCGCGCTCCGCGAGGCCGTGGGCAGCGCGCTGACCAGCGCAGGCTATGAAGTAGTCGAGGCGATGGACGGAAAAGACGCGCTCGAGAAGCTGGATGGGCGAAAACTTGATCTGATGATATGCGACGTGCTCATGCCCGGCATGGATGGCATTGCGCTGGTGAAACAGGTCAAGCGGCTGGCGGACTACCGCTTCGTACCCATCATCATGTTGACCACTGAATCGAGCGAAGAAAGCAAAGAGGCAGGACAGAGAGCCGGTGCCAAGGCGTGGGTGGTAAAGCCGTTCCGGCCCTCGCAAATACTGAGCGCGGTATCAAAGCTCATGCTCTAACGCTTGCCGGGAGAAGGGGCATGACAATCACCATTAACACCGGACCCAAGGGCCGCTGCAGAGCCGTCGTCGAAGGCAACTTGACCATTTACGAGGCCACCGTGGATAAGCAAGTACTGCTCGGCGCGTTGGCGAAGGCAAAGGAATTGGAAGTCGATGTTTCGTCCGTGGGCGAGATGGACACAGCGGGGCTGCAGCTTCTGATCCTGACGAAGAGGGAATCACTGAAAGCAGGCACCGTCATGCGGTTGGTCGGACACAGCGCTGCTGTGCGCAACGTCCTGGACACCTACAACATGGCCGGCTACTTCGCCGGCGGCGTCACTTCTTCGGCCAGGCAGAAGAAGAAACCTGGTCGACTCCGTTAGCGAGGAGCACCACATGCCCACGAGAATGGAGATGGTGCAGCAGACCTTTGTTGCGGAAAGCCGCGAGCTGCTCCGTGCAATGGAGACCGCACTGCTGCAACTGGAAAAGACTCCGCAGGACGGCGAGTTGATCAACGCCGTATTCCGCGCAGCCCACACCATCAAGGGCTCCTCGGGCGCCATCAGCTTCGAGCCTATCGTTGAATTTACCCACGCAATGGAAAGCGTGCTGCAGCTGATCCGTTCTGGCGACATGATTGTCGACAGCTCACTGGTCGCGCTGCTGCTCAAGTGTGGGGATTACGTTTCGTCGCTGCTGGATTGCCTGGTCGCCGGCGACAAGGAGGCGGCGCTGGAGCAGGGCGGCGAGACCGGCCGCGACCTGCTGGCGGACCTGAACTCAAGGCTCCCCGCCAGGAGCCAGCCACAGGGGGTCGTGGACCCGGCGCGTCATGCCATTTCAAAGCGCATCGGCGGCGACACCGTCACGAGCGCTGCCTGGCATATATCGCTCCGCTTCGGTCCTGATGTGCTGCGCTACGGCCTGGATCCGTTGCCCTTTATCCGCTACCTCGGCGGCCTGGGCGAGATAAGCGCGGTAACTACGCTGTTCGATGCGATGCCGGAAGCAAGCATCATGGACGCCGAGTCATGCTACCTGGGCATGGAGTTGGATTTCACCGGCAAGGTCGACAAGGAAACGGTCGAAAACGTATTTGACTATCTGCGGGACGACTGCAGCATCCGCATCCTTCCTACCCAAAGCAGCATCTCCGACTACATCGCCCGTATCAACGAATTGCCTGCCGACGAGGCGCCACTTGGCGAACTGCTGGTGACCAGCGGCGCTCTCACGCGGCGCGAGCTCGAGCAGGCGCTGCGTCTCCAACAGGGGCTCGACGAGAAACCCGACGGCACCGCAACCGAGCATGCATCGCGCCTCGGCGAGATTCTCGTCGACCAGGCGCTGGTGCAAGAGGAGCTTGTGGGCGCGGTCCTCGAAAAGCAAGGCCTGGTCAAGAAGGCCAAGGCGTTCGAGGAAAGTTTCATTCGTGTGCGCGCCGACAAGCTCGACGAGTTGATAGACCTCGTGGGGGAGCTGGTCATCGCCAGCGCCGGCGCAAGCGTTATCGCCCAGCGCGGTGCCGATGCGGACATGGTAGAAGCGGCGTCGACGCTTGCCCGACTGGTCGAGGACGTACGCGACGGTGCTCTGGAGCTGCGCATGGTGCCCATCGGCGATACGTTCAGCCGATTCGATCGCCTGGTGCACGACCTGGGGCACGAACTCGGCAAGGAAGTCGATCTCGTGCTGACCGGCGTCGAGACCGAACTGGACAAGTCCATGGTCGAGCGGATCAGTGACCCGCTCGTGCACCTGGTCAGGAACGCCCTCGACCACGGCATCGAGGCGCCGCAATTGCGGCTGCAACGCGGCAAACCCGTGCGCGGCCGAATACACCTCAATGCCTACCACGAGCCAGGGGGCATCGTCGTCGAAGTGGCCGACGATGGGGGCGGATTATCCCGCGACAAGATTCTGCCTCGTGCAATCGAGCGCGGGCTTGTCGCGCCGGGTACGGACCTGGGCGACCAGGAGATCTTGCGCCTGATCATGGAACCTGGATTCTCGACCGCCGAGCGGGTCACCAACGTCTCCGGACGTGGCGTCGGACTGGAAGTGGTCAAACGCAACGTTGAGGCTCTGCGCGGCAGCGTCAGCATCGACAGTGCCGAAGGCAGGGGCACGCTGATCGCGCTTCGCCTGCCACTGACGCTGGCGATCATCGATGGGTTCCTGGTGCGGGTGGGCACATCGGCTTACGTGGTGCCGCTTGAGTCGGTGCTCGAATGCATGGAACTGCCGCTCGAGGAACGGACGCGATTCCGCGAGACCGGATATGTCAACCTGCGCGGAGAGGTACTGCCGCTGTTGCGCCTCAGGGATGTCTTCGAGGTCCGAGGCAACCCGGCCAAACGCGAGAATGTCGTGGTCGTGAATTGCGCCGGCCGGAGGGCCGGCCTGGTGGTCGATATGCTCATGGGCAAGTCGCAGACGGTGATCAAGCCGCTTGGCAGGCTGTTCGAGCGTCTTTCCGGTATCAGCGGCTCGACCATTCTGGGAAACGGGGAGGTAGCGTTGATCCTGGACGTGCAAGCATTGGTTCATAGAGCCATTGCAAATGAGAGTAAGCGCGAAACCTGCCCGGCAACAGGCACCGCATCGAGCAGGTCTGCGCGATGACGGCAGCGATCAGGCAGTTAGCCTGCGATCGGGCTGAGGACACAAGGCACATCGGTGCCGATCGCTATGACGAACCAAATCATGGAGGTCCAATGAACAGCAAAGTGGCAATCGCGGTTGTGGCAGCGACGTTCTTTACGCTTGCCAACGGTGTGACGTACGCATCGGATCACGCCACCGCCAAGCAGGCGGAGGCGATGGTAAAAAAGGGCGTGGCTTACATCAAGACGAATGGTAAAGAGAAAGGATATGCGGAGATCACAAACAAGCAAGGCCAGTTTCACGACCGTGATCTCTACCTCGTGGTCTACGGGCTTGACGGCATGGTGTGGGCCCATGGTGCGAATGAGAAGATGGTCGGTAAGAACCTCATCGATTTGCGGGACATCGATGGCAAGGAATTCGTCAAGGAGCGCGTCGAGCTGGGAAAGGCGAAAGAGAGCTTCTGGCAGAACTACAAGTTTACCAATCCCGTAGACAAGAAGATCGAAGCAAAGACAATGTACTGCGAGCGTCTCGATGAAACGGTGGTTTGCGGGGGAATCTACAAGGATTGAATGTGCAGTGACGCGTAACGAGCTTTCGCGTCAAGATCTTCGCATCGGTCATACCTGGAGAAGTTGATGAAAATCTTGCATAAAGTTCTCGTCGCACCCGCGATCGCGATGGCCTTTCTGTTGGTCCTCGGCGGAACGACGTACAGCATGCTCACGCAGCAGCGAGCGGTCCTGACCGACCTGGTTGGGAATCGATTCAGCAGCTACCAGCTTGCTGCCGAGTCGTCGCGCCAGATAGGCGAAGTGCACGGGGAGGTGTATCGCCTGTTCACATGGATCGGGAACTTGAAGGAAGACAAGATCAAGCAGATCACCACGAAGCAGCTCGCGAAGATTGATGCGGTAACCGCAAGCGTTACCCAGTTCGGGGCCAGGGCCGAAGCGGATCCGACCGAGCGCGAGATCGTCCAATCCATCGTCAAGAAGCTCGCCAAGTACAGGACGGCCGTAGACAACGCCATCGATTTGAGCATTGTCGACGTCAATACGGGCATGAGCGCGATGCAGACGGCTGACTATGACTTTCAGGACATGAATCAGGACTTTCAGCAGCTGGTTGACTTGGAGACGAAGTTCGCGCGCGCCGGTTATGAAGGAGCCATGGCCGCCTTCGGGAAGGTGCTGGCGGCAGTCGTCGGGCTCGCGGCGCTGGCTCTGGTCATTTCACTGGCAGCCGCGCTCTTTCTGACGACCCGTATCACCCGGCCGTTGCGTGCAGCGGCGACAGCCGCAAAACGCCTCGCGGACGGCGACATGACGGTAAGTATTGCGGAGGCTTCCAAGGACGAGGTTGGTGAGCTGCTCGACGCCATGGGGACCATGGCATCGAGACTAAAGGATGTCGTGGGTGAGGTGCGTGCCAGCGCGCACGCCTTATCCTCCGCCTCGGAGGAGGTAAGCAGTGCGGCGCAGTCGATCAGCCAAGGCGCAAGCGAACAGGCGGCCAGCGTGGAGGAGACGTCGGCCTCGATCGAACAGATGAACGCTTCGATTACGCAGAATAGCGAAAATGCCAACGTGACCGACGGCATGGCAGTTCGGGCGGCCAAGCAGGCCAGCGACGGCGGGGAGGCGGTCGAGCAGACCGTGCAGGCAATGAAGGAGATTGCGAAGAAGATCTCCATCATCGACGACATCGCGTACCAGACGAACCTGCTGGCGCTTAACGCGGCGATAGAGGCCGCAAGGGCCGGAGAACATGGCAAGGGGTTTGCGGTTGTGGCCGGGGAAGTGCGGAAGCTTGCGGAACGCAGCCAGGTAGCCGCGCACCAGATTGGGGAAATGGCGGAAAGCTCGGTGGCAGTAGCCGAGAAAGCGGGCAAGCTTCTGGCCGAGATAGTGCCTGCAACCAAGAATACCTCGGACCTCGTGCAGGAGATTGCAGCGGCCTCACAGGAACAGTCGTCGAGCGTCGGCCAGATAAACACCTCGATGACACAGCTCAACCAAATCACGCAGCAGAACGCTTCCTCGTCTGAAGAGCTTGCAGCAACGGCGGAAGAGATGAGAAGCCAGGCGGACAAGCTGCAACAGGTGGTCAGTTTCTTCAAGGTGGATGGCAGTGAAACCGAAGCCCCGGACCTGCACGCGCCCGTCGGGCGGAACGCGCCGGCGCCGCAAGCGGTCGCGCAGATTCCTCCGCAGGGCCCGGCGACCGCTCCCGTTCATCCCATGGCACGCGCAGGGGTCGCGCAGGTCGCGGTGTTGGCGGACCACGCCGCGGCGCACGCCAGGACGAACAGGGCTGAACAGAAGGAATTCGTCAAATTCTAGAGCAGACGCGGCGGCGCGGAGAACATCATGGGCGCAATAGTCCTTTCCGGTTCCCGGCAACGGGTGGCCGAGCAGGAGGCCGCTGTCCAGGGCCGGCAGTACCTCACGTTCACGGTCACCGGCGTGGCCTTCGGCATCGCCATTTCTTCGATCAAGGAAATCATTGAATACCGCGCACCGACCGAAGTGCCGAGCATGCCTGGATACATGCGCGGGCTGATCAACATGCGGGGGCGGGTCGTGCCGGTGATCGATCTCGCGGTTCGCTTCGGGCGGGCCACGGTCGAGCCGACGCGGCGCACGTGCATCGTGATCCTGGATATGCAGCAGGAAGAGGAGCGGCACGACATCGGGGTGGTGGCGGATGCCGTAAGCGCGGTGGTCGAGATTGCCGATGCCGATATCGAACCGGCACCCTCGTTCGGCACGCACCTGCGCACCGATTTCATCCGCGGCATGGGCAAGATCGGTGACGAATTCGTCGTTCTGCTTGACGTCGAGAAGGTGCTCTCGATCGAAGAGCTGGCGACGGTGGCGGGAGAGGGCCAGCCCGCGCCTGGCGCCACGCCGTCGGTGCGGCCGGAGCCGTTCGAGACAGGCGGAGTGCCGGCGTCTTGAGGGGCGACTCAGCCTCGTCGGAGGATCGGTCTCAGCGGCGGTCAAATCTGGCAGTGCCGCGCCAATCCGTCGTGGATTGGGGCGCCCTGTCGATTACGGATGGGGAATTCCAGGAGATCAGGGCCTGGATTCACCGCGTTGCCGGAATCAATCTCTCTAATCAGAAAAAGGCCCTGGTCATTGGCCGGCTCGCGGCTCGCCTGCGGCACTATCAGCTGCGGACATACGGCGAGTACTTCCGCCTGCTGCAAATCGGTGCGCCCGCGTCTGAATTGCAGATCGCCGTCGACCTGCTGACCACCAACGAGACGCATTTCTTCAGGGAGCCGAAGCACTTCGATTTTCTGCGCGAGAAGATTTCGTCGGGCCATGCGCCGCGGCGGGAGCTGCGTGTATGGAGCGCCGCGGCTTCCAGTGGCGAGGAGCCCTACAGCATCGCCATGACGCTGTCCGCCGCCCTGGCAAGCGCTCCCTGGGAGGTACTCGCGTCCGATCTCAGCAGCCGGTCGCTGGAACGGGCGCGCACCGGGCACTACTCGCTGGCCCGTGCCAAAACCATTCCGCCGCAGCTCCTGCAAGCCTATTGTCTGAAGGGCGTCGGCGCACAAGCGGGCACGTTCCTTATCGAGCCACGGTTGCGCAGCCGCGTGCAGTATGCGCAAATCAACTTGGTCAACACATTGCCGCCGATCGGGGAGTTCGACTTCATTTTCCTCAGGAACGTAATGATCTATTTCGACCTGGCAACCAAGCGTCAGGTCGTTGCCCGCGTTCTGCGCCACCTGCGCGCCGAGGGGTACCTGATCGTCGGTCACGCAGAGACCTTGAGCGGCGTGACCGACGGGGTGAAGACTGTGGTCCCGTCGATATACCGCAAGCTCTGATGCGTGCCCCGCGCGATATTCTGGAGATCTTTCTTCAGCCCGGGGAGTTCTACTTCGGCGAGGAGAGGACGCGCATCCGGACGCTTCTTGGCTCGTGCGTGGCGATCACGCTATGGCATCCGAAGCTGCATATTGGCGGCATGAGCCATTACATGCTGTCGAATCGGCCCGGACCAAGAAAGGATGAGGCGCTCAACGGCCGTTATGCGGTCGATGTGATGGAAATGTTCATGCGTGAACTCAAGCGCTCCGGTACCAGGCCACGGGAATACCAGGTCAAGATCTTCGGTGGTGGTCGCATGTTCGGGGCCACGGGGCCCGAGGGGAAGGCGCGGGCCAACCTGGGGATCCCCGAGCGCAACGTGCGGGTCGGACGCGAGCTGGTGACCCGATATGGGTTCACCTTCGCAGCCGAAGATCTCGGGGGCAACGGCCACCGCAACGTGGTGCTCGACCTTTGGAGCGGCGACGTGTGGGTCAAGAGGACGCCGAAGATGCTGGCGACCGTGTAAGGGCTCTTTCGAAATGGCAATCGCGAAGGTGATGGTGGTGGACGACTCGGCCGTAGCGCGCCAGGTGATATCGAGCGTGCTTTCGAAGGAGCGCTCAATCAACGTGATTGCTGCCGTCGCCGATCCGCTCTTTGCAATGCAGCGCATGCAGCGCGACTGGCCGGACGTGATTGTGCTCGATGTCGAGATGCCACGCATGGATGGCATCACATTCCTGAAGAAGATAATGTCCGAGCGACCGACGCCAGTGGTGATCTGCTCGTCTCTTACCGTGAAGGGGGCAGCGACGACGATGCGCGCGCTGGCCGCCGGCGCTGTGGCCATTGTCGGCAAGCCGAATATCGGCGTTCGAGATTTCCTGCTCGATGCCTCATCCGATCTGGTCGAAGCGGTGAAGGCCGCGTCCAATGCCAATGTGCACAACCTCAGGCCCTGCCTGACGGCGCAGTCGTCGGGGTCCAGCGAAATTGCCACCCACATTGTGGCAATCGGCACCTCCACTGGCGGGACCCAGGCGCTGGAGGCGATTCTCTCGGCGCTGCCACGAGATTGTCCCGGCATTGTCGTGGTGCAGCACATGCCGGAAAAATTCACCACGGCGTTCTCCGAACGGCTCAATGGAATATGCCAGATCGAGGTTAGAGAAGCGCGGGACAGCGACCCCGTTGCGCCAGGGTGCGCCCTGATTGCGCCGGGCGGGAAGCAGATGAGCCTCAGACGTGCCGGGACGCAGTATTACGTCGACGTGAGAAACGCGCCGGCGGTCAATCGCCACTGCCCGTCGGTGGACGTGCTGTTCCGCTCGGTGGCCAAGTGTGCTGGCAGCAACGCGCTGGGAATCATCATGACCGGCATGGGCAGCGATGGGGCGCGCGGGTTGCTCAGAATGCATCAGGCTGGCGCACGGACTGTGGCGCAGGACGAAGCTACCTGCGTCGTCTTCGGCATGCCCAAGGAGGCCATTAAACTCGGTGCGGTTGACCGCGTATGCCCGCTGCAATCGATTCCGAAGGAGATCCTCGACGGGTGAGCCTTCGCCCAAGCGCCCGCATCCTCCAACGTCCGGGCGGGGGAGGGTTGAGCAGTTCCGCAATGACCTTCGCTGGCACCAGGGCAAGGGTCATCGGGCAGGCTGGCACGGTCAATGCATCTGTGGCACTGCCGAGCGGTTTCTCGTGCCCGGAGATCGTGTGTTCATAGCGGAGGTGCGCCATGTACTGGATGCTGCTGCCACCAAGTGCCAACGTAGGACGGCACATCGAAGACGATTTGCTGCCGCAGGGCGGCTATTGGGGCGAGCTGTTGCATGCCGGGTGGGACGCGCTCCTGGACCTGCTTACGGCGAATCGTCGGTAACACGCGAAGGCTCCTCGTCGACCGGGGCCTGGCAGGATAGGAGCGTCCAAGGGCGCCTCGTTCGGGCCGAGCGCGCTGAGGCGCTTGCCGGCAAGATCGCATGGGTCTAGAACGCAGCCTGAGCTGCACCCCTGGCTTGTCACCGTCGCGGTGGCAATCGGGAGCGGCGGAGATTGGGGCGCTCACCGAATTCCGGCTTGCCCGAGGCCGCACTTTCAATCAGCTTGAGTATGGTTGCGAGCGCAACCTCGAGCTGGCGATCGCGTTGCGCCGCGGCATCCTGAGGCGCATTGTCGACCTCGATTTGCGGGTCCGTACCGTAATTTTCCACTCCCCAGCCCATGTCGTTGAACCAGAACGAATACTCCGGCTGCGTCGTTTGGGTGCCGTCCGCCAGGGTATGGCGTGGCCAGATGCCGATCACCCCGCCCCAGGTGCGCATGCCGACCAGCGGTCCGATGCCCATGAGCTTGAAGCTGTGCGAAAAGATGTCCCCGTCGGAGCCGGCATGCTCGTTGGTCAGGGCGACGACCGGCCCCGCGACGGCCTCGCCCGGATACGGCTCCGGGAGGCCCCAGCGTGTGGTGGCGTAGCCGATTCGCTTGCGCGCGACTTTTTCGAGAAGAAGCTGCGACACGTGGCCGCCACGGTTGTAGCGCACGTCGACAATCAGTCCGTCACGATCGCACTCGGTGCTGAAGTAGCGGTGAAACTCGGCAAACCCGGCCGACATCATGTCCGGCAGATGAAAATAGCCGACACGGCCGTTCGAGCGTTCGTGTACCCAGCTCCGGTTGCGTTCGACCCATTCGCGGTAGCGGGCGGGAACTTCGTCGTTGAGCGTCGTCACTAGCACGGTGCGCCTCGAGGCCGCGCCGTCGTTCCCCGCCAGTGTCAGCTCGACTTTGGTGGCTGCCTGGTGCACCAGCAGCGCCTGCGGCGGCCGCTCGCGCGAGGTGCGTTGACCGTTGACGGCGACGATGCGCTCTCCGGGCTTGGCCGCCACGCCGACCGCATTCAACGGCGAGTCGGCGCCGGCATCCCAAGGGTCGCCGGTGACGATGCTCGTTATCTCGTAGCTCCCGTCGGCGTCGACGAAACGCAGATCGGCGGCGAGGTATCCAAGGGCCATTTGCGGGGGCCGGCGGTGATCGCCGCCGATCTCGTAAGCGTGCGACGTTCCCAGCTCGCCCTGCATTTCCCAGATCAGGTCCGAAAGCTCGGCGCGGGTCGCCACGCGCTCGAGCAACGGCTCGTATTGCCGCAACACGCCCTCCCAATCGACGCCGGACATGTCCTGGACCCAGAAGTTATCGCGCTGCAGGCGCCACACTTCACGCAGCATCTGCCGCCACTCCAGACGTGGCTCGAGCGAGAGACGGATGCGCTCGAGATCGATCCAGCCGCTCTTGCGCGACGGCTCGTCCGATGCTTGGGCTGCTTCCCGGTTCGGTTCGAGCTTGCGAGAGGGCGCGATGGCGCGCAGGCGCTTGCCTTCCCGCGCGACAAGCGTGGAGCAGTCGGACGACAACGCAAACCGGTCGGCTTTGTCCAGCATGGTCTCGGCTTTCAGCGTGGCGAAGTCGAAGATTTCCAGCCGACCGGGCGCATCCTTGTGTCCGCCGCGTCCGTGCGCCCCGGCGATCGGCAGGACGGTCCAGACGACCTTATTGGCGAGCACACCTGCAATCTGGCCGAAGCGATTCTCCGGCACCGGAAATGGCGCGATCCGGCGCTCGATGCCTGCCAGCTCCACCGGCGGTGCCGTAGCATCAGCTGCAGGCTTGGCTTTCGCCGCAGCGGGATCATCGGCCGCCAATCCCATGGGCAACGGTTCGAAGGGCGGCGGCCCACCGGCCTGCAGCGCCACAAGATAGGGGCGCGCGGCGCGGGGAAAGCTCAACTCAAACTGTACGCTGTCGTACACCGGATCGAAGGTGCGGATGGACAGAAAATAAAGGAATCGTCCCTCGGGATCGAACGCCGGACTATAGTCGCGAAACTCGGGTTGCGTCACCAACGAACTGGTCCTGTTCGATACGTCATGCAGCTTGATCGCGCAGTGCCGAAGCGACGCCCAGAACGTGTAGGCGAGCCAGGTGCCATCGGGGGACCAGGCGAGGTTGTCCGTGCGCCCTGCATCGCTGCGATCGACAACAGTCAGCGTGCCGCTATCGACATCGCCGATCAACACTTCGTTGCGGTGATTGGCGAGCGCGACCAGGCGGCCGCGGGGCGCGGTACGCATGGCGATGATATGCCCGATATCCCATGGCAGCGATCGCGCTTGCCCGTCCGCGAACACTTCGACCCTCTCCTCGCCGGACCGATCGCCGATGGCCACGAGACTTACCCCGTCGGCAAGCCATTGCCCGTGTCGCAGGCGACCGGCGTACTCATCGCCGGGCTGGCGAACGGCGCCTTCCCACAGCCCGAAGCTGAACAGCTTTCCCCGGGCATCGAGCGCCAGGCTGTGACCCGCCGGATGCACGTCGACCGACCCGAGGTGATCGGCAGCCGGTACGAACCGGCGCGCCGCCTGGGTGCGATGCGACGCAAGGCGAATATCGATCCGCCCGGAACGATCGCTGGTCGGATCGAACAGCCACAGTTCGGCGCCGCACTGATAGGCGATACGCCGGCCATCGGTCTGGGCATGGCGGGCGTAGAAATCGTCGTGATCGGTATGGCGACGCAGGTCGGAGCCGTCGGGGAGGCACGAATAGAGGTTGCCCACGCCCTCGGCGTCGGACAGGTAGTAGACGCGGCCGCCGAGCCACATCGGGCTGGTGATATTGCCAGCCAACTCGGTCATGCGACGATAGTTTCCCGTGCCTTCGGCGTCGATCCAGAGCTGGCCCGCCGTCCCTCCACGGTAGCGTTTCCAGCGCGCCGGGTCTGCGGTATTGCGGCCGATGACGCGGATCTTTCCGGAGCCGAACGCGAGGTGATTCACCTGCCCCAGCGGCAGAAGCTGCGGGGCCCCGCCGGCCGCCGGGAGGGTGTACGCCCGATAGTTGCGGAAGAAAGGCTGGCCATAGGTCGTGACGAACAGGATCTGCCCTTCGGGCGTCCACCCGCGAACGATCACGTCCGGGCCGAGCCAGGTCATGCGCCGGGCCGGACCGCCCGCCGCAGACATCAGGTACACCTCGGGGTGTTGCTCGTCACGACCGACGAAGGCGATCTGCTCTCCGTCGGGCGACAGACAAGGCGTCGAGGGTTCCGACAAACCGGCGGTCAGCCGGCGCGCGATTCCCCCGGACACCGGCACTTGCCACAAATCATCGTCGCTCACGAAGACGATCGTGTCGTGGTGCAGACTTGGGTAGCGCAGGTAGCCGAGGTTGGTCATGAGTTGCTCGATTCCGCCAGGATGCGCAAGCGCGAATTGTAGTTAGAATCAGGGCGCCATTGTGGCAGCAAGACGCTTTGGTGCTGGCTCAATCGCCGAGCGCCAGATTACCGCACGATGTTCTCAGTGCGGCAGCGGCAACGCTCCCGGCGCGCGTAAGGCGCCTTCGGGCGCCGGCTTGCGTCGGCAGCGCGCGGCCGCGGTTCAGGGCAGAGCTCCAGCGTCAAGAGCCCGCGCGCTTGACCTTCTTGGGAGTGGCCGGGCGCGGCTTTCGCCCGCGCTTCGATTTCGCGCCCGCTGGCTTGCCCTTCCCCGCCGCCCGAGGGCTGCGGGTGCGCTTTTGCGGCACGGCAGCCTGCGCCGGCGCGCCCCCGCTGCGCGCTTTGCGACTCCGCGGCCTGCTTTGGTCACGCTGCAGGATCGCGGCCAGCGCCTTGAGCAGATCGGTCTCGGTGATGATGCCGAGCAACTTGCGCGATTCGTCGACCACCGGCAGGCCACCGATCTTGAGTTCGATCATCAACATCGCCGCGTCGACAACCGGGGTCGTATCGCCCACGGTCACAACGTCGCGGGTCATGATGCGGGCGACATCGACCGGGGCGCTGAGGTAGCGGTCCGCGGCGACGAGCAGGTCGCGTTCGGCAACTATCCCGGTGAGCACTCCTCCCTCGTCGACAACCGGCAGCCTGCGGATCCGATGCTTCTGCATCAGCCCCAAGGCTTTCTTGAAGTCGGTATCGTCAGAGATGGTGATCGGATGAGCACTCATGTGCTTGCGAACGGTCATTGGGGAACCTCTTGGAATTGCCGCCGGACGGCGGCGCGTGAAGTTGCTTTCGGCAACGGATTTAGCACAGCCAGCGGAGGCTTGACAAACACATAACCATTCGGTTATGAATAACCTGTGCACGCCGCACTCGACGAGCTTCTCAGATCCCTGGCCGACCCGACGCGCCGCGCGATCTTCGAACGGCTCACCCGCGACGGCGAACAGACGGTGCGGGCACTGACTGACCGGGCGGGGGTTTCACAACCGGCGGTATCCAAGCACTTGGCCGTCCTGAAGCTCGCTGGCCTGGTGCACCAGCGACGCGAGGGACGCCAAACCCATTACCGAGCGGAGCCGCGAGGTCTGGCGCCCCTCGTCAGCTGGGTCGGCGTCCACGCCGCCTTCTCGCGCGACCGGGTCGATCGCCCCGAAACCCTGCTCGATCGGATGCAACGGTGATCCAGGTGCTCGTCGAATCCATCACCGACGGCAGGGCGGTAGGCATCGAGGGATGACGGCCGGCGCCACCCCCGGAGCGACCGCTCGCAGATGCCGATTCGACGACTAGGGCCCGGCGATGCGCCGGCATTTCGGCGTCTGCGCCTCGAAGCGCTGCAGGAGAGCCCGACCGCCTTCGGCAGCAGCTACAGCGAGGAAGCCAGGCGACCCCTTGCATCATTCAGGAAGAGGCTGGAAAAACGCCCCGGCCACTGGGTCTTCGGAATGATCGATGGCCGGACCCTGGTCGGTATCATTCGGCTGACACGAGAAGAAAATAAGACGGAGCGGCATAAGGTGTCGATTTACGGACTGTATGTGGCCTCGACGCAAAGAGGCAGAGGTATCGCCCGGGAGTTGCTTCAGAAGGCCATCGAGACCGCCGCGAACTTGAAGGGCGTGCGGCAGATTCGCCTCGCGGTCGTTACCTCCAATACGTCGGCAATCGCCTTGTACAGGAGTGCGGGCTTCGAGGCTTATGGAAAAGAGGATGCAGCGTTGCTCATTTCGGGGCAATTCTACGCAGAGCTTCTGATGGTCAAGCGGCTTACCAAGGCGCGAAGCGAGCGCGCCCGGTCTGCAAGGAGACGCAAACCTGAATGATACGGTCGTAATCACCGGCACGACACACGGCATCGGCCGCGTAACCAGCCGCGAGCTCGCCAGGAACGGGCGAACCGTGATCATGTTGTGTCGCGACGTAGTCGCGGGGCACAGGGTGCGTGACGAAATCAGGGCACAGGTGCCGGGAGCGTCGGTTGACGTAATTCACTGCGACCTCGCGTCGCTCGGGTCGGTGCGCGCGTGTGTGGACGAACTCCGGCGGCGCGTCAAGAAAATCGATGTCCTGATCAACAACGCCGGCATCGTAAGCTCGCGGCGTCGGCAGTCCGTGGACGGCTTCGAACTGACGTTTGCGACGAATTATCTTGGTCCGTTTCTGCTGACCCAACTGCTCCTGGATCACGTGAATTCGCCAGGCCGCATCATCAATGTGGCTTCGCGCGCGCACTATCGCGGAACGCTTGATCTGAACGAAGTCACCGACCGGCGCGCCCGCTACAACCCGATGGCCGCATATTCGCGGTCGAAGCTGGCCAACGTGCTGCACACCTTTGCCCTGGCGCGGCGCCTAACCGGGACGCGGGTCACCGCAAACTGCCTTCATCCGGGGGTGGTCGCGACCAACTTGTTGCCACGCTGGCTGCGCGTTGCAAAGCCATTGCTGAGTCGCGTCATTCTTGATGCCGAACGCGGCGCGCAGAGCAGCCTGTTCCTCGCGCTTGCCGACGATGTCACCGACGTGACCGGGAGCTATTTCGATGAATACCAGAAGGCGCAGACCGCCGCGCCGCTGGCACGTGACGTGGGGCTTCAGGACGCACTTTGGAGCATGAGCGAGCGCTGGGTATGGACCTCGAGCTGACGTTGGGAAATCCGGGCCGTTCGCCGTCGCATTGCGGCTCTGGAACGCGATGGTCGCCGTGCCGGCGGGCGCGGGCGCGGGAGTCGAAACGCAGCGCGCAGTTGACCTGCGCATTGGCTCGTCCTACGCTGCCGAACGTCGAGGCCTTGCGTCCGTATCGTTCTGGAAGGACATGAGTCAGGCTCGACGCATCGTGCCGGGCCGGAAAAGAAACGACGCGAGTCAGCCAATCCACGCGACCGGGGGACCAGGATGAAGATGAATGCCGACGATTTCCGCGTGCGGCCGCGGGAGAGGGTCAATCTCAAGCGGCGGCCGACTCGATCGGCGCCAGTGTACAAATCCCAGGAGCACTTCAAGAGCCTGCTCGAGGACCAAGTGTCACAACTGAGTTCGCTGCAGCAGCTGCTCTACGCCTCCAACCGCTACGCGGTCCTGTTGATCTTTCAGGCGATGGACGCCGCAGGAAAGGATGGCTCCATCAAGCATGTGATGTCCGGAGTGAACCCGCAAGGCTGCCAGGTCTTCAGCTTCAAGCATCCTGACGCGACGGAGTTGCAGCACGATTTTCTTTGGCGCACAACGCGCTATCTGCCGGAACGCGGGCGCATCGGGATCTTCAATCGGTCCTATTACGAGGAGGTGCTCATCGTCCGGGTGCACCCGGAGATCCTGCGCAGCGAAGGACTCCCCGACCCCCGTGGCGACGGCAAGAAGGTCTGGCACGACAGGTATCGCTCCATCGTGAATCTGGAGCGCCACCTGTGCGAAAACGGAACCTGCATCATCAAGTTCTTCCTTCACCTTTCAAAGGAAGAGCAGCGCAAGCGCTTTCTTGAACGCATCGATCAGGCGGACAAGAACTGGAAGTTCAGCCTTGCGGATATCGAGGAGAGAAAGTACTGGAGGCAATACATGAAGGCGTACGAGCAGTGCCTGAGCGCGACCAGCACCCGCGAGGCGCCGTGGTATGTCGTGCCAGCCGATGACAAGCAGAACACCTGGCTGATTGTTTCCCGGATCGTCCGGGATGCGCTCGAAGGATTGAAGATGTCCTATCCAAGACCGAGCGCCGCGCGACGGCGCGAACTGCTGGCCATCCGCAAGGGCCTCGCGCATTAGCCGTTCGCAGCCCGCCGGCAGCTGCGAAGACGGTGTGGGGTTGGCTTCCCTTGCAGCCACCTGTGGCAGGCCGCGCGCTCTCGGCGTTTCCGCCCGGGCCGCGATGCCCGCGACGTGGCAAAGGACAATGCATTGCCCTCGACCTGCCAGCGCTTTAGAGCAGCGTGCCGGTCAGGATAAGCTTGGCTATCGTGAAATAGATGATCAGGCCGGTGACATCGACCAGGGTTGCGACAAACGGGGCCGACGCGCTGGCTGGGTCGAGACCGCAACGCCGGAGTATGAAAGGCAGCATGGACCCGGCCATGGTGCCGAACAGCACGACTCCAACGAGGCTATAGGCAATGGTCAGGGCCAGAACGAAGTAATGTTCGCCGTAGGTTCCGAAGATTGCCTGCCATGCAAATATCCGGGTCAGCCCGATCGCGCCGAGAATGCTTCCCAGGACAATGCCGGCTAACACTTCGCGCCTGATGACACGGAACCAATCCCGCAGCATCACCTCCCCGAGCGCCATCGCCCGGATCACCAGGGTTGTCGCTTGCGAACCGGAATTGCCGCCGCTGCTGATGATCAGGGGCAGAAACAGCGCCAGGACGACTGCCTTGTCGAGCTCGCCCTCGAAGTACCCCAGTGCCGTTGCCGTGAGCATTTCACCCAGGAACAGGATCGCGAGCCAGCCGGCCCGCTTCTTTATCAGGTGGGCGAACCCCGTCTTGAGATAGGGTTCGTCGAGTGCTTCCATGCCCCCCACTTTCTGCATGTCCTCGCTGGCTTCTTCATCGATGACATCGACGATGTCGTCCAGCGTCACGATCCCCACCATGCGCTGCTGTGCATCGAGCACGGGGATGGCGAACAATCGGCTCTGGCGCAGCACACGCGCCACTTCCTCCTGATGCATGTGTTCGTCGACCGAGACCAGATCGGCGCGCAGCATGTCCCGGACCGGCATTTTCGGGTCGGCAAGGAAGAGTTCGCGCAGCGAAACGACGCCGGCTAGGCGCTGGTCCAGGTCGAGCACGTAGACGTAGCCAATCGTGCGCAGGCTCGCCGCCTGCTTCCTCACGTAGGAAATCGCCTCATCGATCGGAAGATCGGCACGCACGCGCGCAAAACGGGGATCCATCCGCCCACCAGCCTCATCTTCCTTGAAGGCCAAGAGGGCGTTGACTTCCTTGCGCGTCGGTTCATCGAGGAGATCCAACAATCCCGCCCGATCAGCGGCGTCGACATGCTGCAGCACGTCGGCTGCGTCGTCCGGTGCAAGCAGTCGCATCCACAGCCGGCGCTCGCTTTCGGGCAGCGCAACCAGCAGTTCTGCCTGGTCGTGGACCGCGAGGGCGAGGAAGAAGTCGTCCTGCCGCCCTCTCGGGAGCCGATGGAACAGCGCTATGCGTTTCGAAGGGGGTAGCAGGCCCCATCGCACGGCAGTCGTTTTGGCGCTATGGATCGTCTGGTCGGTCATGGCGTTTACATCCGTGGGCGGCATATACAAGCAAGAAACCCGGGTTGAGCGAAGCATTGCCGCTTGTTTGAAGGCCGCAGTCAAGCCGCGTGACGCTTGCCAACAGGGCCGGCGTTCAGACGGCAATAAGACCAGATTCGATTGCCCAGTGTGATGACAGTCTGATTGCAGCCCGGCTTCCGCCCCCTGCGGGTACCGCCGCGTCAGGTGATCGTAAGGGAAAGGTTGTAATGTATTGCTTGCTGCCTGGAGTGCGGTAGCACGGAGAAATCAGGCGCTGACGAGCATTGAGTTGCTCGCTGCCGACACTAGCGTTCCGGCGTTGGAGTGATGCCCACATACCTGATGACGGCAATCCAGCGGGCGGCCGGCGCGGCCCTTGCACTCGCCGCCACCACCCTTTGGGCCGGCGGCATTGATCACCGGATCGGCTACGACGACAGCGGCATCTGGAGCCACAACGTCGAACTGGCGGTGATGGACACGATGATCGCCGGCGAAATCGCCTGCGGCGTCTGGGAAGGGGGAGAAAACACCCTCGGCAAGACTTGCTGGCAGGCCGTCGATTCCTCGGCTGTCAGCGCCGTACTGGCGCAGGCCGGCAAGTACATCTTCACGCGGTCACGGCCCAGCCAGACCCCCGACCCCAACATGTGGTTCCAAGGCAAGGGCAACTACAGCTTCCCCAGCGGGGAGGTGACTGCCTACGCTTCGATCGTCACGCCATTCATGTTGCGGTACGGACATGATTACCCGGCGACCTATGCCCTTGCCTTACTGCCCCTGTACAGCGGCGTGGCGCGAATGAAGGAATGGGGGCACTGGCAGACGGACGTCCTCGCTTCCTGGGCGCTCGGGGGCATTACCGGGTACTGGGCCTACACCCGTGACACGCCGTTGATCCTAAGCGTGCTTCCCCACTCCGTCATGGTGGGGCTTCACACCCAATTCTAAACCACGCGATGGGGCCGGCAGGGCCTGCTCAGCTGTCGAGTTCCGCGTAGTGCCGAAATATGCCCTCCTGGGAGAAAGGCAGGCGGCGGCCCGAGGCGAGATAGACGGCGATTCGTCGACGCGCAGCTACGCGCTCGCACAGCGCCATGATGCGGCGATACCGCACGGCAAAGCGTGCCGTCGCGTTCGGGAACGCGTATTGCAACCCGGCCACGACCTGGAATAGCGACAGGTCGGCGTAACTGAGTCGGCCGCCGACAAGATGGGCAGGCCCGGCCGGATTCGCCGCGAGCACGCGCTCGAAGTAACCGATGTACTTCGGCATCCGTCGGGCCATGAAGTCGACCGCGCGGCGCTTCGCTTCGCGCCGCTGATCCTCGTAGTAGAGGCTCGCTGCGATCGGGTGATGGGTGTCGTGCGCCTCGTCGACAAGATCCGCGATGGTGAGCTGCAGCTGGTGCGTCCACAGCCGGGCCGAATCACGTTTCGGCGCGAGGTCGTGGCGGTCGCCCAGAAAGAGCAGGATGTTGGCGGTCTGTCCAATAAGACGATTGCCCGCCTTCAGGAACGGCGGGGCGAACGGAGGACAGGCGATCGCATCGTCGTCGAGGAGCGCGAGCAGGCGCATTTCTCCGCCAGCGGTGCGGGCGACGTCGACATAAGGCGCCCCGGCCTCCTCGAGGGCGAGCCGCACGAATTCACCGCGGCCCTGGATCGAGGCCCAGTAGTAGAGCTCGTAGCGCATCGAGGATCTCCTTCGAGCGTGAGCCAGGGCCTTGCGCCCGGCGGCCCCGACGAGGTTTCGATCTGCCGGAGCGCTTGCCACGGCCGCGAAGACGCAATGGCCCGCTGCTCGCCGCCGGGCGCTGCAACGGAGCGAAACGGGGCTCGGGGCCGCTCCGGCGGTCTGGATTATGCTCGCGGAAGCGGAATGTTGGCATAATGCCAACCTCGACGGCCGCGACCTGCCGGGGCGGTCTTCTCCTTGGAGCTTTCATGAATTGTATTCGCTGCATGGCAGTCGTGGTTTCGGCGGCCATGTTGACCCTGGCGATGCCCCTTGCGGCGCAGAACGCGCCGCCGGCCCCGCCGGACGCGGCGCCGGCTGCGCCGCCGATTTCCCAGGATTTGCTCGACTCGTTGCTCGCTCCGATCGCGCTTTATCCGGACCAGTTGCTCACGCAGGTTCTGATGGCGTCGACTTACCCGCTCGAAGTCGTCGAGGCAGCTCGCTTCGTCAAGGCCAATCCCAGCCTGAAGGGCGCTCAGCTCGACGAGGCGCTCAAGGACAAGACCTGGGATCCGAGCGTGCTCTCGCTCGCGGCGTTCCCACAGGTCCTCGACATGATGAATGAACACCTCGACTGGACCCAGCGGCTCGGCGATGCGTTTCTGGATGACGAAGCCGGGGTGATGCGCACGGTGCAGTCGTTACGCCTGAAGGCACAGCAGGCGGGTAACCTGCAGAGCACCGAACAACAGAAGGTCGTTGTGCAGGACCGGACGATCGTCATCGAGCCGGCGCAGCCGCAGTATGTCTATGTCCCGGTCTACAACCCGGTCGTGATCTATGGGCCGTGGTGGGCGCCTGCATACCGGCCATGGTTCTGGTATCCGCCGCCGATCTGGGGGTACCCGCCGTATTACGGTGGCGCAGTGGCGGCCGGAATCTTCTGGGGCACGGCGTGGGCGATCACCGCCAACAACTGGGGCTGGTGCCGGCCGAACTGGGGAGGCAACACCGTCAACATCAACATCAACAACAACAATATCTGGGTGAATCGGCCCCAGTACCGCGACCGCTACCGGCAAAACGGCAACTGGACCCACAACGTCGAGCACCGCCGCGGGGTGGCGTATCGCGACACGGCCACAGGCAACAAGTATCGGCCGACTAACAACGGCGCAGTACAGACGCGGGAGAATTACCGCGGCCGCGACAACAACCTAGCCCGGCCCTCGCCGGCGACCACGGACCGGACCCCCGGCAACCTGGCGCGCCCGTCGCCGGGCACGAACAACAACCTGGCGCGGCCATCGCCGGGCACGAACAACAACCTGGCGCGGCCATCGCCGGGCACGAACAACAACCAGGCCAGGCCGTCGCCGGGTTCGACCCAACGCCCGTCTCCGGGGGCCGGCAACAACCCGTCGCGCCCTCCGCAGCAAGCGATGCCCGCAACGCGCCCGTCGCCGACGGGCTCGAGGCCGGCGCCCGCGTACCAGCCCGAAGCGCGGTCGCAGGTGCAGCGCGAGGCGACCCGCGGCGCGCAAAGCCGCGCCACGATGCAGCCTTCGCAGCCGCAGCGTGCCGCGCCGAGCGCAAACCGCGGTGGCGGTGGCGGCGGTGGCCAAGGGCAGGGGCGGGGTCGCTAATGAACCACCAACGCAAACTCATGCCAATCGTCCCGGGGCGCACGAGCCTCATAGCGGCCTGCGCGTTCCTCGCTGGCTTCACCTGGCTGATGCAGCCCTCCCACGCTGCCGAATCTGCGCCGGCGGCCAGTGCGTCCCGGCCCGGCTTCGTGCAGAGCACCTTTGCCTCGCCAGAGGAGGCCGCGGCGGCGCTCGCCGAGGCGATGCGCTCCGACGAGCGCAAGCAGATCTGGCGGGTGCTTGGCCCGGGCGCGAGCAAGCTCATCCGCTCCGGTGACCCGGTACAGGACAACGCGGCGCGCGAAGCGTTTGTCGCCGCATACGGCAAGTCGATAAAGTTCGAGCCCTCGGGCGATGGCAAGATGACCCTGCTTGTCGGCCCGGACGATTTTCCGTTTCCTTATCCGCTGGTGATGAAGAACGACCGCTGGCAGTTCGATGCCAAGCAGGGCGACGAGCAGGTGCTCGATCGTCGCATCGGTCGCAACGAGCTGTCGGCGATCAAGGTATGCCTGGCGTATGTCGACGCGCAGCGTGAATACGCCGCGTTGGACCGCAACGGCAACGGCTTGCTCGAGTACGCCCAGAAGCTGTCGAGCACGCCCGGCACGCACGACGGCCTGTACTGGGACACCAAGGAGGGCGAACCGCCCAGTCCGCTCGGGCCGCTGGCGGCGAGGGCGCGCAGCCAGGGGTACAGCCATGCAGCCGCGGAAGAGCCTTATCACGGCTACATCTACAAGATCCTCACCGGCCAGGGCGAGGACGCGCCGGGCGGCGCCTACGACTATGTGGTAAACGGCAAGATGATCGGCGGCTTTGGCCTCGTCGCCTACCCGGCGCGGTGGGGCAAATCCGGCGTCATGACGTTCACCTGCAATCATGATGGAGTGGTCTACGAAAAGGACCTTGGCCGTGACACGCAGGCGATCGCGTCCAAGATGACATTGTTCAATCCCGACGCGACCTGGACGAAATCGAAGGATCAGTGACCGCGCCGTTTGCTTCCCGGCTGGATCGCGGACAACCGGGCGTGGTGGCGCAAAGCGGAGCAGGCTCAGTTCACCGGCGGCAGGGCGCGACCGGGTTCTTCGTGCGAAACCTTTCCCGGGCCCCAGCACTCGCTGCGCGCGGCGCCCGGCCGCCTGCCACTGAATCGGCGTTGTATAGACTCGAGGCAGCCCCGCGCACGACCCACCGATCGCCGCCGACGCCTTGACCGATCCACACTGGATACTGGAAATCATCGCCTGGGCGCTTGGCGCCGGCGCAGTCATCACGATCGCGGTGTGGGGGTTCGTGTGGACCGACGTCACGCGTACGATGCGCGCCATCCCGACGCTTAGGCTTGGGCAGACACTCGCTGCCGCCGACCCGCCCACAGGGTCCGTATGCGCCGTGGTGCCAGCGCACAACGAGGCGCGGGTGATCGCCGGGTTCGTGCGCTCGTTGCGCGCGGAGACCTACCCGGAGTTGCGGGTCGTGCTTGCGCTTGATCGCTGCACAGACGATACGGCGCAGCTCGTCCGTGACGGCATCGCCGGCGACGGGCGCTTCGAAATCGTGGAGATCGATGCCTGCCCGCCGGGCTGGGCGGGCAAGACCTACGCCGTCCATGCCGGGGTGACGCGTTCGCACGCCGCGCGGGACGCGGAGTATCTGCTGTTTGCCGACGCCGACACGGTTTTCGAGCCAGGCTGCATCGCGGCGTCGCTTGCCCTGATGCGGCAGCGCAAGCTCGATCTGCTGAGCCTGATCAGCACGCTGACGCACGATACGTGGTTCGAGCGCGTGGTGCAGACCGCCGCGGCGCTGGAACTCATGCGCCAGTATCCGCTGATGCGGGCGAACGGCCTGAAGGATCGGCGCGCGTTCGCCAACGGGCAGTTCATGCTGTTCACGCGCTCGACCTATGACGCGATAGGGGGCCACGCCGCAGTCAAGGGAGCGCTGCTCGAAGATCTGGCGCTCGCGCGACTGGTCATGGACCGGCAGCTCAATCCGGGCGTCTTCCTGGCGGCGGGGCTGCTGCATTGCCGGATGTACGCAGACTGGGCGCAGTTTCGGCGCGGCTGGAAGCGGATCTATACCGAGGCCGCGAATCGCAGGGCCTCGCGGCTGTCGGTTGCGGCTCTGCGGGTCCGCTTTCTGGGCGTGGTCCTGCCGTTGTGGACGCTTGCCTGCGGAGTCTTCGGCGTGGTGCTCGCTTCGACCGATCTCGCCAAGGGGCTGCAGCTGCTCTGTCTGTGGCTGGTGGCGACGCTGGTATGGCTCCTCGCTCTGGTGCGCATCGCGTCGATCGCGCATGCGCCCGCCTGGACAGCGCCCCTGCACATCGTCGGCGCATGGCTCACCGGGAGCCTGCTCCATGAGGCGGCAGACGACTTGCGCTCCGGCGTGCCAACCCGCTGGGCCGGACTCGAGTACGACCTCGGCGGCAAAAGCGCGGACTCGACGCGATCCTCGGCCCACAGCGATCCGGGTGCCGAGCCGATGGCGGCGCAGCGATCGGCCGACGCACGCAAGCTCGGATCGGGGCCGCCTTAAGAACCGCCGGCGGCGCGTCATGCCGCCGGCGCGGTGCGGCGCCGGGCTAGGGCGCAGCTTGCCTGGGCCGGGTTGCTCTCCACAATCGGTACAAGGCGACCGCGCGATCGACGATGATGCTGGCAACCATGGCGTAGAACAGAATAATGATCGCGTCCCGCATCATGCGAATTTCGATTCCCGCCAGCCCCGGATCGAGCGTCTGCAGCAGAATCCTCTTTTTATCGTCGGACACGGACTTGATGCCGTCCCAATTGTCGCGCACCAATTTTGCGAATACGTTTACTTCAGCTACCCGGATGGCGATGAAGGTCGCCGATATTTCATCGACCTCATAGTTGACGACTATCCCGGCCGTCGCCGCGAAGATTATCGCCATGAGGTTGAGCCACAGTTTGCCGCGCGGTGCCATCTGCCCTGGCCAATCGACTTGACCGGCTCGGGGCCGGATGTGATCAGCCTACCTTGATGCCAGCGGCAATGCAAAGGGCATGGCGCGCGAATGACGCTCGCAGCGATCTCGATAGGCCCGGCCTTCGCTAGTCCTCGCTTTCGACGAACCCCAGTGCTTGCCGTGCCGTGCGCACGGTGTGGCGCTGCTTGAACCGCACCGCGAGCAACCGGTTCACTGCGGCCAGCATCGCCGTGCACGCACCGGGAGGCAAGCCGGACGAGAGCTCCTCGTCGACGGCGCTCCAGGTCTTCAGCCAGTGCGCCGGGAAGATCGGCAGGCCGAGCCCGTGATCGACTATGACGGCGACCGCGCGCTGGCGGAAAGCCGCTTCGTCGCCGACGGCCCATTCCCGGAGCGCGCTCCCGGCGGTCAGGTTCGCATCGAGATAGCCGCTGTTGCGGCCGACGAAAAGAGCCAGTTGCAGCAGGCCTTGCGGCCACAGCTGCGGCTGACGCGCGCACAGTTGCCGCAACGCGTGGCCGAAGGTCAGCGCGTGGGTGAAATCCAGCCAGCCCACATTGTCGCCAATGCCGTTGTCGGTGCGCAGTGCGTGCCGCTCGTCGAAGCGCAGCAAGTGTCGCGCAGCCGCGTCCATCAGGGCAACATAGATCTCGAGCGGCGCGCTGCCGGCCGCAGCCACTGTCGCCGCCAGAACCTCGTGTACGGATTTGCCTTCGAATGCGCAGGGTCCTTCCGCGATTGCGTCTCGCCGCGGGCCTGCATGCCAGGCCGCGACGGCATCGCCATAGCGGCGGAAAGCGGGAAGCAGATCCTCGCGCGTAGCGAGGATCAATGACCGCAGCCATGTCAGCAGGAGGGGCCTTTCCACGTCCGTCCCCAGGCGCCGGATCAGCCGCCGCACATGCATCAGATAGATCAGCGTATGGCCGAAGTCGTTGTAGTGCGCCAGGGTTGCTTCCGCCAGGGAGGGTTCGAGGTCGTCGAAATGCAGTCCCTGCGCCAGCGCCCCGCTAAGCAATGCGACCGCGCCCAACTCGTCCTGCGATTCGATCGCCGTCGCGAAGCGACCGGCATCCCAGGGCGCCTGCGCCGCAGGGAACGGGTAGTCCTTTTCGCGCAGCGTGTCGAATGCGATATAGGCAAATGCTTCGGTGGCGCAGGCCAGCCGCAGCGCGTCGTCCGCAAGCGAATCGCGCAAGCGCAGCCATGCCTCGGCGGCAGCGTAGGCGTGTGTCATCCCGTCGCGAAACCGTGCGTGGGTGGCGTGTATGGCGCGACCGAGCGCCTGGTCGGGGGTGGCGCCTGCCCTGTCCAGGCGCGCCAGCTCGCGCGCGATGCGCGCGGTATCGTAGTCGGCCATCGCCTGGTCGAGATGCCGGAGCGCCCGCTCGGTGCGCTCTCCGGCCGACGCTTCGCGGGTATCCAGCCAAATGGCACCATCGTCCACCTTCACCGGATAGGTGCGCAGGCTATCTCCGCCGTAAATGGTGGCGCCGGTCTTCAGGTCGAATTTCCAGTTGTGCCAGTTGCAGGTGAGCACGCAAGCAGCGTCGAGCGTGCCCTCCGCCAGCGGGTAGCCCTCGTGCGGGCAGCGATTGTTGCAGGCCAGGACGCGGCCATCGTGCAGGAAGAGCGCGATATGCCTGCCTCGATGTTTGATCGCCACCTGACCTTTCGCGAGCAGCCGATCGAGTTCAATTGCGCGCGTCCACTCGGCGCGGTCGGGGATCCTGGCTTCGTCTGGCATGGCGCTTCCCTCGGCGAGTAATTCTCGGACTGAGATTTGACACCGCTCGCTTGACGCGGTTGCGGCAATCCCGAATCAAGCCGCGATGACGAACCCGATTGGCTACTGGGCCTCGAGCCCGGGTTCCTGCGAGCGCGCGCCGCCAACCACTAGATTAGCAAGAACGGAGCTGGCCGATAAACGATGCATCGCTGTCAGGCACCGGCGTGGCGGGATTGCCTTGGGATGCAAGCCAAAACACTGTTGTGCCAGGGAATAGATCGCCGGCGAGCCTGTTTGCGCTCTCATGAGTGCAAGCGCATGGATCAGGCGCGGCGTCGCCGCCTGCGGGTATCCGCGGCTATGCCTGGTCCTGTTGACTTTGTTCACTGCCGCCAGCAGCGCTGCCACGCCGATCTACAAGTGCCTGGACAGAAATCTCGGCGTTCTTTACACGGACTTGCCGTGCAAGGATGGGGAGCGCCTCGATCTGCGGCCCGGTGCCGCCGATCCTGCTGCAGTGGCCGTGCTCGAGCGAGAGCGCGATACGCTCGCCCAGGAGGGCACGCAGCGCGCCGCCGACCAACGCCGGGCGATGATCGAGAACGAAAGCGCCGCGCGATTCGACGCGGAGGGCGAAACCGAGGGGTATGATGACGGCCCTGGATACGTCTCCGACGGTGGAATGATTGCCTACTCCGTCATGCATCGGCACCATCGAAAGCCGGGATCTCGGCACCTGCGGCATGTCGCGCCGCGACCGCCGGACGCAATGGCGCGGCGTTGACCGCTAGGACGGGCGTGCGCTGCCACATCGGCGTGTTCGGATGCGATGTTGCGCGCGCTCGAATCGCGCAGGTGGCGCTTTCCCTGCTGGCGCTGCTGGCGCAGCCTGCTGCTGCGGCGACGGTGGCGATCGACGTAACCAGCCAGGGTGACAAGATTGAAATCGATGCCAGCGCACTGTTGCATGCCGACACGCAAACCGCGTGGCGCGTGCTGACCGACTACGAACGTTACGTTGACTTCATTCCGGGCCTGCGCCAGTGCCGTGTTCTTGCGCGCAGGGGTCCGACGGTCACGGTTGAGCAGTCCGGAGAGGTCACCCTCTGGCTGCTGCACAGGCCACTGGATGTCACCTTCGAGATCGTCGAGATTGCGCCGTCGCGTCTGGATTCGCGCGTCGTCGCGGGCGATTTGCGCGCACTGACCGGCCGCTACGTCCTCACCGCTGTCGGGGACCAGGTTCGCCTCGAATACACTGGGGAACTGGATTCGGGACTCGCGTTGTTTGGCGCCATCGAGCGGCTTGCCGTCAAGCAGAACGTCGGGCAGCGCTTCCAGGCGCTCGCCGAGCAGATCGAGCGCCAGCCTCAGAGCCCCGCCGCCACTCCGGGGCTCGGAAGGCTGGGGCGGCAATGAATCCTCGCGGCTGAGCGCCGCTGCTCGCTCGTCAACGGCCTGCGCGGCGCAGGCGGCGAGACTCCGGGAGAACTAACGCTTCAGCCATCCAGAGGCATGCATGCATGCCGTGTAGGTATAGCCTTCGTGCCTCGCGCTCTGCACCGAAAGACATCCGTCGTCAACCGGCGCTCCCGATGTGTATTCCGTCACGAACATGGTGTAGGTCCATTCGCCATCCGGTGGAGGAGTGAACGGAACCGAACCGGATGAAACGTTCGAATAGCTGAACCCTGCTACCAGCTGGCCAAGGGTGTACTCCGCGAGCTTGTACCCGGTCACCGGGCCGCCATCGAAGGGCGTAGCGACGGCCCAGAGCTCCAGGTGCAGGGGACCGGAAGATCCGGACGCATCGAAGTTGCGGATCTCATCGGCAGTGAGCACCGCGAGGTTACCGTTGAAGGTGTAGGTCGCGTTGCCGACAAACTTGACGTTGGACGCCCCTGCGCTCAAAGGCGCAACCGACCACGCCAGTCCGAGAAGCAGCAGCCCTACTGAAGCCAAACGCCCGAGAGAGGTCGCAAGGCGCATGGGGCCAGCCGCCGTCCTCATGATATAAGTGATTGTTCTACTTGTTGAAAATCTACGAATCGCCGCAGCCATTTGGCCTCCCTTATGCACTTGCCCTCCAAGGGCACATTCGACCTCAACACGGCAGGCGAGACATTTGCCAAACTTGGCCCAAGGATCCTTTCTCGCCTTGGGTCTGACCTTTCGCGGTCAGCCCGTACCGCTCCCAGGCATGGCTGCAGCAACATTTGTGCCTGACTCACCCGGCGGGCTGCCCCGCCACGGGGCCATGGTGCAGGGCGCAGGTGCGCACAAGGCTTCGCCGGCGATCGGCCGCGTGGCCCGAGCGGGGCCGTTTTGACTTGCGCGGCCGATAGCGCTGAAAATGCGGCAGGCTTGCCTTGGTTGGGTGGTGGGCCACGCTTAACTCACGTGGGCTCGCCGCATGCAGCAGCGCACTGTTTTTCATCCGACGCCGGCAAACGGCGCAAGGGGCGAACCTTGCCCCGCGAGCCTTTGCCGATCGCGTGATTCGGGGATGCCTCGCGCCGACGAGGCGCGCGGGCGATAGGCAGGTTCTCCGATGGATCAGAAGGTAGCGCTGGTAACCGGCGCCGGGATGGGCATTGGCCGGGCGATTGCCGCGCGACTCGCGCGCGATGGATTCGCGGTGGTGGTCACCGACATCAACAGCCAGGCGGCGATGGAGACTGCGGCACAGATCAATGCCCAAGGTATCGCGGCGTGGGCGGTGGGCATGGACGTCGCCAGTCCGGCATCCGTCGCCACGGCGTTCGCGGCGGTGGCCCAGCGCTACGAGCGCTGCGACGTACTGGTCAACAATGCCGGCATCGCCAAGACCTTCCCTTTCGTCGATTACCCGCTCGACCACTGGAACCAGGTTATGGCCGTCAACGTTACCGGCCCGATGCAGTGCAGCCAGCATGCGGCGCGACTGATGGCCCCGCGCAAATGGGGTCGGATCATCAATCTGGCATCGGTGAGCGGCATGCGCGCCAGCGCGGGACGCACCGCGTATGGCACATCGAAGGCGGCGATCATCGGCCTGACGCGGCAAATGGCCATCGAGCTTGCCGAGCACGGCATCACGGTCAACGCAATCGCTCCGGGCCCCATCGACACGCCGCTCACGAAAGTGCTGCATTCCGAGCGAGCGCGCAGCAATTATCTCCGGGCAACGCCTGCGGCGCGTTACGGCACGCCCGAGGAGATCGCCGGTCCGGTCAGCTTCCTAGCTTCCGAGGACGCATCCTTCATTACCGGCCACGTCATCGCCGTCGACGGCGGATTCATGGCAGCCGGCATCCTGGAGATATGAGCCGCTATCGGTATCGCCCCGCTTTGCCGGGCTGAGCAATCCGAACACCCCAACCAAGGAGGAGAACGAAATGCGCAGGAGAAGATTCATCAAGTACGGCGCGTTGGCCGCCGTTGCCCCCGCCATCATCGTGCCGGGCCGCGCGCGCGCGGCGGAGTTCAGCTACAAGTTCGCCCAGAACCTTCCGCCAACGCACCCGCTCTACCTGCGCGCGGTGGAGGCGAGCGAGAAGATAAAGGCCGACACCAAGGGCCGGGTCGAGATCCAGGTCTTTCCCAATTCGCAACTCGGGTCCGACACCGACTCGCTCAGTCAGGTGCGCGCCGGAGGCATCGAGCTGTTCACCTTGTCGGGCCTTATCCTGTCCATTCTCGTCGCCCCGGCGTCGATCAGCGGCATCGGCTTCGCCTTCCCCGACTATGACAAGGTGTGGGCGGCGATGGATGGTGATCTCGGCGCCTACATACGCGAGCAGATCAAGAAAGCCGGGCTGATGGTCTTAGACAGGATCTGGGACAACGGCTTTCGCCAGATAACGAGCTCGACCAGGCCGATCAACTCGCCCGACGACCTGAAAGGCTTCAAGATCCGCGTGCCGCCGAGCCCGCTGTGGACGTCGATGTTCAAGGCCTTCGGAGCCGCCCCGGCCAGCATAAACTTCAACGAGGTGTATTCCGCGCTGCAGACCAAGGTGGTCGAAGGCCAGGAAAACCCGCTTGCCATCGTCTCCACCGCCAAGCTCTACGAAGTACAGAAGTACTGTTCGCTGACCAACCACATGTGGGACGGCTACTGGGTGATAGTGAACATGCGCGCCTGGGAGCGGTTGCCGGCCGATCTGCAGGCGATCGTTGCGCGGCACCTCAACGATGCGGCGCTCGCCGAGCGGGCCGACGTGGCCAAACTCAATGCCACCCTCCGCGCGGACCTGGAACAGAAAGGGCTGGTGTTCAACGCGCCGGCCAACGAGCCGTTCCGCGAGGCGCTGCGCAAGGCCGGTTTCTACGTCGAATGGAAGCAAAAATACGGCCCCGACGCCTGGGCCCTGCTCGAGAAGTACTCCGGCAAGCTGGCGTAGCGGCCGTGCAGAGCGCTCAGCCCGCCGCCGCAGGTGCCCATCGGATCGGGTTTCCGTGAGGAGGGCGGCGGCGAGGCTTGACTCGCTGGTGGGAGGCCTTGCCGAGATACTCGTCGCGCTGCTGGTGGTCACCGAAACGCTGATTCTCTTTGCGGGGGTCGTGGCGCGCTACGTGTTCCACTCCCCGTTGGTCTGGTCCGACGAGGCAGCGTCCATCCTGTTCCTTTGGCTGGCCATGCTGGGGGCCGCGGTCGCCTTCCGCCGGGGCGAGCACATGCGCATGACCGCGCTGGTCGGCATGTGCTCGCCGGCGGCGCGCTCCTTCTTCGACGCGCTGGCGGCGGCTGCGGCATTCGTGTTTGTCCTCCTCATCCTGTACCCCGCGTTCGATTACGCGGCCGAAGAGCGCTTCATCACCACGCCGGCATTGGAAGTATCCGGGGCGCTGCGCGCGGCCGCGCTGCCGGTGGGGTTCGGGCTGATGGCCCTCGGCGCCGCGCTGCGCTTCTTTCTGGTCGGGACCTGGAAGCACCTGCTCACGGCGCTGGTCGTGCTCGCCGCGATCATCTTGGCGCTGATGGCAGCCCAGCCCGTATTGCGGGGGCTCGGCAACGTGAACCTGCTGATTTTCTTTGTCGGCCTGGTCGGGGCGGCCGTTCTCGCCGGCGTCCCCATTGCCTTCGCCTTCGCGCTGGCCACCTTCGGCTATCTCGCATTCGCCACACAGGTACCGGTGCTGGTGCTCATTGGGCGAATGGACGAAGGCATGAGCCACCTGATCCTGCTCTCGGTGCCGCTGTTCGTGTTCCTCGGGCTGTTGATCGAAATGACCGGCATGGCCCGGGTCATGGTCGCCTTCCTTGCCAATCTAATCGGCCACGTCCGCGGCGGGCTATCCTATGTGCTGGTCGGCGCGATGTACCTGGTATCGGGCATTTCGGGGTCGAAGGCCGCCGACATGGCGGCGGTGACACCTGTCCTATTTCCGGAGATGCGCAAGCGCGGCGCCATGTCCGGCGACCTGGTGGCGCTGCTTGCGGCAACCGGCGCACAAACCGAGACCGTGCCTCCGAGCCTGGTGCTTATCACCATCGGCTCGGTCACGGGCGTGTCCATCGCGGCCCTGTTCACGGGCGGCTTGCTGCCCTCGCTGGTGCTCGGGCTTACGCTGTGCGTCGTGGTCGGCTATCGCTATCGGCACGAGGACCTGAGCGGCGCGCGCCGGGCGACCTTGCGCGAAATCGGACGAAGCTTTCTGGTCGGCATTCCGGCACTGGCGCTGCCGTTCGTCATTCGAGCCGCCGTCGTCGAGGGGGTGGCGACCGCGACCGAGGTTTCGACGATCGGCGTCGTCTATTCCATCCTGGCGGGGATCCTGATCTATCGCCAATTCGATCTCCGGCGCATCCTGCCGATGCTCGTGGAGACGGCCGCACTGTCGGGCGCCATCCTGCTCATCATAGGCGCCGCGACGGGAATGGCATGGGCGCTCACCCAATCGGGCTTCTCCCGCAACCTGGCCCAGGCCATGACCAATCTGCCAGGCGGCTCCATCACCTTTCTCGGGGCCTCCATCGCCGCCTTCATCATGCTTGGCAGCGTGCTCGAGGGAATCCCGGCCATCGTCCTGTTCGGGCCCTTGCTGTTTCCCGATTGCGCAGCAAGTGGGCGTGCACGAGGTCCACTATGCGATGGTCGTGGTGCTCGCGATGGGCATCGGCCTGTTCGCGCCGCCTTTCGGCGTAGGCTATTACGCCGCCTGCGCCATCGGCCGCGTCAAGCCTGACGAGGGTATGAAGCCCATCGTCGGCTACCTGCTGGCGCTGGTCGTCGGCCTCATCATCGTCGCGGCCGTGCCCTGGATATCCATCGGCTTCCTTCAACGCTAGCCGCAACGCGCTAAGCCCGAACCGGAATCCGAGCGATACCTCGCCGCACGCGGCGGGATGAGGCGGCCTTGCAAAGCGCCGAAAGGGAGCCGGCGGCGATGTTGGATGGGCGCCCGCGAACTTGTATCATTGGCAGTTGCTACGGCCGCCCTTGCCGACGGCGGGGGCGACGTAGTTCGGTTAACCGGACCAATGGGAGGAAATACATGACGACCCGACGCAACTTCCTCAAGACCGCCGGCGCCGTGACGGCGGGCATCGCCGCCACCTCGACCGCGTCCGCCTCGACCAGGCAGGACGCGATGACCAAGAAGTACAGCGGGCCTCACGAAATGCCGACCAATGTGACCCTGCTGTCGATGCAAAACGCCGACGGGTCGGAGACCCTGGGCGTGAAGCTGGACGCCGATGCCGTGCTCGACGTGCGCAAGGCTTCGCATTTGCTTGGTATCGCGGCCCCGGTGACGCTCGAGGAACTGCTCAAGGAAGGCAACGCCAGGGGGCTCAATGAACTCGTGGCCGCCGCGAAGACCTCGCCCAAGGCCAAGCCGCGATGGTCAAGGAATCGTCGGTCACCTTTGGCAGGCTGTTCAGCAATCCGGGCAAGATCGTCTGCATCGGGCTCAACTACCGGGCGCACGTGCAGGAAACCAACGATGAAGCTTCCCACCGTGCCGATCCTGTTCAACAAGTACAACAATGCGCTCGCGGCGCATAACTGCACGATCAAGCTGCCGCCGAAGGACGTCGCATACAAGTTCGACTACGAGACGGAACTGCTGATTGTCATGGGCAAGAAAACCCGCAACGTATCGGAAGCTGACGCTCTGAGCTATGTCGCGGGCTATTGCACCGCGCACGACTTCTCGGCGCGCGATCTGCAGCTCGAAACGCCGAGCGTGCAATGGATGATCGGCAAGACGCTGGACAGCTTCGGCCCGATCGGCCCTTACTTCGTGTCGGCCGACCTGGTCGGTGACCCCAACAACCTCAAGATCGAGACCCACGTCAACGGCGAGGTGCGCCAGTCATCCAACACCAGCTTCATGATCTTCAATCCCGCAGAAACTGATCGCCTACATCAGCAAGATGTGGACGCTCGAGCCAGGTGACATCATCTGGTCGGGGACGCCCGCAGGGCGTGATTCTCGGCTATCCGAAGGAAAAGCAGGTGTGGCTCAAGGCCGGCGATGAGATCGTGAGCTCGATCGAGAAGCTGGGCGAGCTCAAGTTCAAGCTGGCGTAGCCGCTGCTGCGGCTCCGGTCGCCGACGCCGGGCCTGGCGCGGGCGGGTGCAGGGCGTGCAGGCGCGCGCTCAGGCCATAATCGGCACCGGGCCGCAGTCGCCCGATCCATGCCGGATAGCCCGGGTATGAACGCCTCCGGAAAGATCACCAGTTGGGCACCGCTGGCGGCCGCCTCATGATACCGCAAGCACCGCGGTCACGTCCCGGTGCCGACGCCGGCCTGTTGAACGACACGATCTTCAATGGTCCTTTTCTTCTTACCCTTTACCGCGACAACAGCCACACCGACCAGCGCACCGATCGCGGCGGCACCGATCGCAAGCAATCGTGGCCGCCTTCGTGTTCGCGAATGCGCTCCTCATCGAACAGCGCATTGAGCTGCGCTTCGCTCAGTGCGGTCGTTGTCGGCGTCAGCCACCTGGTTCGGCGGCGAAGCGCCTTCCGAGACAAGATCATGAAGCGCCTTGGCAACGCCATCGGCGTCGATCAACGCGATAGCCGCCCCGCAATGCGGACACGCCGTGTCCGTTGCCAGATCGATCGGTCCGCCCGCATTGACTGCAGCTCACCTGCCGCACGCGTGGCGCGCAACTTCGCGAGCTCGTCGGCGGAGGGCGGGCGAATGAAATTCTTCTCGGCCAGGAACTGGCCGAAGGTGATCAACTGGCCATGGTCATCGAGGCAGCGCCAATAGGTGAAACGGGTCGCCCGCTGCAGGTCGTGAGTGAAGACGAGGGCGCTGTGACAGCGCGGGCAGCTGAGGCTGGAGGCGAGCGGATTCCTGGCCACCCCTGCCTGGCCAATGTACTGGAAGAGCCCGAGCACGCTCTTGGGGGTAAGCCTTACGCTTGCGGACTCGTCAAACCAGAACAGACTGCAGGAGGCGCAACTGCCGACCTCGATCGGACGCGCGACGGCGGCATAAGCCTCGACGGCCTGCGTGGTCATGCGGGCTACGGCAGTTGGGGCAGTCAACCACCGCGCCATTCTATCCGCGCTTCGGGACCCGTCTTGGCTTCCAGGCGGCCGCCCCGGAGGCACCTGGAGCCGGTCATGACTCAGCGCGTCCTCCAGGCCCGTGGCGCGCCGGGCTATCGCCGGTCAATGCGCGTCCTGCTCGCGACCGGGCGGCAACCGTCTCCCGTATCGGCCGGATCGGCCGCACCTCGACGCAGCCCACGCGCGCCGGGGGAATCCTGGAGGCGATCTGGATCGCTTCGTTCAGGTCCCGCGCCTCGATCATGTAGAAGCCCGCGAGCTGTTCCTTGGTTTCGGCAAACGGGCCGTCGGTGATCGAGACGCTTGCCATTGCGCACGCGGACGCTGGTGGCGGTCTGCACCGATTGCAATGCTTCCGATGCAAGGCAATAGCCCTTCTCGCGGATGGCAGCATCGTATTCGACGCAATCCTCATCCGGCACTTCGTCGAGTCGCTTTTCATCGAGGTAGACCAGACACAGATACTTCATCGCTCTCTCCTAGGGCGCTTGCCGCGTGCCATCTTCGCGCAGGTGCGCTTGCGGCGGTTCGCGCGCCGCCGTCAAGCGTCATGCCGCTTCAAGCCTGCTTCGCATCGCTTCCTGCATCTCTTCAGGGCTTACGTCGCGCAGGTGCGTGGCCACCGACCATTGGTGGCCGAACGGGTCCTCCAATCGGCCATAGCGGTCACCCCAGAACATGTCCGCAACCGGCATCGTGATCTTCGCCCCCGCATCGACGGCGCGCCGGAAGAACGCGTCAACGTCGTCGACGTAGAGGTGGATGGTGACCGGCGAGCCTTGATGGCTTTCGGTCCGAACGAGCCGTGATCGGGAAATTCGTCGACCAGCATGACGTTGGAATCGCCGATCCGGATCATGGCGTGCAGCAGTTTCCCCCCGGGGCCCGGCAGCCGGGTTAGCTCTACCGCGCCGAAGGCGCGCTTGTAGAACTCGATCGCATCGGCGGCGCCGGCGCAAGTCAGATGCGGCGTGACGGTACGCATACCCTCCGGGACAGGCTTGATCTGTGCCATGATCGACGCTCCTTTCGATATTGGATCAGGCCGCGGTTGCAGACGGGAAGACGCCTACTTGTCCGCGACACACATGTTGCGAAAGCGGTCGACAGCTTCGCTGGGTCCGAAATCCTCCAGCTCGAAGAACTGGCGCACCTCGATCTCGCCTTCGTTGCCATCGATCGCCGGATTGGGGAAACGCCGGGTCCAGTCGATCGCTTCCTGCCTCGACTGCACCCGGATGATCGTGTAGCCGGCGACGAGCTCCTTGGTCTCGGCGAAGGGGCCGTCGACGAATGTACGCTTGTCTGCCGCAGTACCTGATGCGCCAACCCTTCGAGCTCGCCTGGAGTCCGGATGCATCGACGAGCACACCGGCCTTGGCCAGCTCCTCGTGGTAGTTCTGCATGGTCGCAAGCAGGGCTTCCTCCGGCATGACGCCGGCTTCGGAATCCCGGGTAGCTTTCACGATGATCATGAATCGCATGCTTGTATCTCCTTGTCGTAACGTGAATTTTTGAGTCCTGAGGCCGGTGGAAGGCCCCCCCGGCTCCTCGCCCGGCCGCAGGCAGCGGCCGTTCTTGAAACCTAGTCGATTGGCGAGACCCGAAATCGACAGCCCGTCTAACATCGGAGCTCGGAGAGCCTGCGCTCGATGAAGCGCCGCTCGGGCTCGAGCCGGGTGAGTTCGAGGGCCCGGTGGTAGGCGTCCCGGGCTTCCTCCGCTTCGCCCCAGCCGGCGACAGAGGTCGGCGCGCGCGGCATGAGCCAGGCGGTATTCCGACAGCTCGCCTCGGGCGAGAAGGGCGTCGACGAGCCCCAGTCCAGCTTGCGCCCCGTCGCGCATGGCCACCGCGACGGCGCGGTTGAGCTCGATCACGGGTGAGCGCTCCGCCAGCAGCAGCAAGTCGTAGAGGCCGACGATTTCCGTCCAGTCGGTGGCCGCGGTGGTCGGCGCCTCGGCGTGCACCGCCGCGATCGCCGCCTGGATGCAGTACGGTCCCGCTCGGCGCATCGGCAATGCGCGCTCGACCAGCGCAATGCCCTCGGCGATCTGCGCCCGGTTCCAAAGCGCGCGGTCCTGCTCGTCGAGCAGGACCAGGTCGCCGGTTGCCGAGGTGCGTGCCTGGCGCCGCGATTCATGCAGCAACATCAGGGCCAGAAGGCCGATCGCCTCGGCCTCCGGCAGGAGCTCGACGAGCAGCCGGGCAAGCCGGATGGCTTCGCTCGAAAGGTCGTGCCTGGTGAGCGATTCGCCTGACGAGGCGGCATAGCCCTCGTTGAATACCAGGTAGATCACCCGCAACACGCTGTCGAGGCGCTCCGGCAGCTCTTCCGGAGATGGCACCTGATAAGGGATCTTCGCCTCGCGGATTTTCGTTTTCGCGCGCACGATGCGCTGCGCCAGCGTCGGCGCGCCGATGAGGAACGCGGCGGCTATCTGTTCGGTCGTCAGGCCGCATACTTCGCGCAGGGTAAGCGCCACCTGAGCGTCGGACGTCAGCGCCGGATGGCAGCAGGTAAAAATCAGCCGCAGGCGGTCATCCTCGATATCCTCGCCATCGAGCGCGACCGACTCGTCGGCGATACTCTCGACCTGCTCGGCGTGGTCGTCGAGCGGGTCGAAGCGGGCGCGGCGGCGAATGCCGTCGATGGCTCTTGAAGCGGCCAGCCGACACCAGCCATGCCCGCGGGTTGTCCGGCAGCGCCGTCGCGCGGCCATTGCTCAAGCGCGGCGCGAAATGCCTCGTGCAGGGCTTCCTCCGCGGTATCGAGATCTCCGAGCAGCCGGATGAGGGTGGCGAAGACGCGGCGCGACTCGGAACGATAGATTCTGTTCACGATCTCGCGCACCTGTTTTCCCGGGTCGTCGCTCATCGCCTGGAGGCCCCTGCACCGGACAAACGTCTAATGGAGCGCCGGAAGGGAAAAGCCCGCGGCCAGGGCGCCGTCGTCGATTCGCGACGCTCGGCGCGGTGCAGCGCTGCCCGGCCCGGTTTGACGCAGATCATGGCTGCACGGTGGCGTCTCTGGCAAGCTCCAAGCCGTGAACCGACCCTGCAGCCCGCCCGTTCCCGCCGGGGCACCGACGCGACGCGCCCACGATGGCGCTCGCTTCCCGCGCCTGGCGCGTGAGCTGGCGACGATTCGCGCCATGGTGCGCATCCACTGCCGCGACCGGCACGCGACCCCGAAGGGGCTGTGCGACGAATGCACGGCGCTGATGAATTACGCGACGCGGCGCCTCGACCGTTGCGTGTTCGGCGAGCAAAAGCCAACCTGCGCGAGCTGCAAGGTGCACTGCTACAGCGCCGAAATGCGCGAGGGCATCCGCAAGGTGATGCGCTATGCCGGACCCCGGATGCTATGGCGCCATCCGCTCCTCGCCATCGCCCACATCATCGATGGGCGGCGCGAAGGGCCGCAGCTGCCGCATCGATAGCCCGCCTGCCTAGGCGGCAGCGCGGCTCAAGAGCCTCGAGGGCCCTAACGCGCGGACACTCCTGCTCAGGCAAAATAATCGGCGGCAGCGGTCTCGTCAACCGGCGCTTGGCCTGTCCTCATCATATTGAAAACGGGTGTCAGGACGACGGTCACCAGCAGATTGAGAAGCACCGTGTACAGGGCGGTGTAGCCGGGGAACGAGTGACCGGCAATCGCCACCGGAAAGGTCGGCGTGAGGTTGGCGGCGATCGCCATCGCAGTGCCGGCGATGCTTCCCGCAGCCCAGCCGACGAGCAGCGCCCAGTCATTGAACCAGCGGGTATAGGCGCCAAGGAGCACCGCCGGCAGGGTCTGGATGATCCAGATACCCCCCAGCAGCTGCAACTGGATGGCGTACTGCGTGGGCACGAAGAGGATAAACACCAGTGCGCCAAGCTTGACAATCAGCGACACCCATTTGGCCATCTGCGCTTCCTGGCGGTCGGTCGGCGTCTTGTGCAGGAATTCGCGATAAATATTGCGCGTATACAGGTTCGACGCCGCGATCGACATGATCGCCGCAGGCACCAGGGCGCCGATGCCGATGGCTGCGAAGGCGAAGCCGACGAACCAGGACGGGAAGCTGTGCAGGAAAAGCGCAGGCACGGCAAAGTTGTTGCCGAATTGCTTGAAGCCCGCTGCGTACTCCGGAAGCGTCGAGACTCCTGCGGCAATGGCAAAAAAGCCGACCAGGGCGAGCAGGCCGAGCATGAAGGAGTAGCCCGGCAGCATCGCAGCATTGCGGCGGATGGCGTGGCCAGAGCTCGCGCTCAGGATCCCGGTAAGCGAATGCGGATAAAGGAAGAGCGCCAGCGCCGAGCCCAGGGCCAGCGTTGCGTAGGCGCTGTAAGCGCCCGTGGTATTGGGGCCGGGCACGGCCAGCAGGAGTTTCTGGGCCGGCACGGCGGCAAAGATCTTGCCGAACCCTCCAAGCTCGATCGGTATGACGATCACCGCGGCAAATGCCGTGATATAGATCAGGATGTCCTTGACGATGGCGATCGACGCGGGTGCGCGCAGGCCGCTGGAATAGGTAAAGGCGGCCAGTATGACGAAGGCGATGATGAGCGGCAGGTCGGCCGCGAGGCCGGTTCCCGAGATGCCGAGTGCGCCCACGACGACCTGGATGCCGACCAACTGAAGGGCGATGTAGGGCATCGTCGCGACGATGCCGGTGACCGCCACCGCCAGCGCCAGCCAGCGATTGCCGAAGCGGCCGCGCACGAAGTCCGCGGCGGTGATGTAACGGTGCTTGTTGCACACGTTCCAAAGACGCGGGAACGCCAGGAAGAGAATCGGATAGATGACGATCGTGTACGGCACTGCGAAGAAGGCGATCGCGCCGGCACCGAACGCCAGCGCCGGCACCGCGATAAACGTGTACGCCGTGTACAGGTCTCCGCCGACGAGGAACCAGGTGACGACGGTGCCGAAGCGCCTGCCGCCGAGGCCCCATTCGTGCAGCTGATCGAGATCTCCTTGGCGCCACTTGGCTGCGGCAAACCCCAGCCAGGTAATGAATGCAAACAGGACCAGGAAGACGGAGAGCGAAACCCAGTTCACGTCCTGCACGGCATTCCTCCCTTAATCTCAACACCCCGGATATCGGATCGCGCCACGCTGCGTCGCCTCATTTGTCGGTCGCGAAGTACACGATCGCAGTGAACACGGCGCCGATGAGAACCCACAAGAGTTGATACCAGTAGAAGAACGGGATGCCCAGCCAGTACGGCTCGGCGAAGTTGTAGAAGGGTGGCCATAGAACAACCACAAACTGGATTACGAACAGCAGATACCACCAGCTCCATTTGCCCGGTTGGTTGTGCGTATTGTTCATAGCTGTGCCCAGCCCCTCGTTGCGATAGTCACGGAATTGCGCGGTGCGCGCGATCGATCGGAGTCGTTCAAATCCCCCAAGGTCATTCTCGGCTGACTCGTGTGCCTGTTGGCCGCGGCGTCGTCAGTCGCGCCCGGGAAGTCGTCGTTGGTCTGTTGTGAGGCGCCGGTCAAGAGACACCTCGCCCGCCCGAGCGTATTCCTAGCTTTAACGCGAGCCCGGGAAATGTCAAGTGTGACCTCGTCCCGGTCTTCTCGCTGCACTGCATCAGCGATGCGGCGGCGGGCATGGGGCCCGCTGGCGCGCCCTGCTATCGCAGGCGCAAGATGCACCAGGGGAAGAGCACGCTCGAGGGCGATTACGCCGAGGGATCGGCCAATGGCGCGGGGCCGGATCGCTCAGCGCGGCGTCAATTCAGGGGACGGCGATCGGCCCCGAGGGCGATTGGCGCCGCCGCAGCGGGCCTCACTCCTTCGCGGCAGCGGCAAATCTTTGCGCGGAGGTTCTCTTCAGGTCCCAGGTGAGACCGAGCTTCGACAGCGTGTAGATACACCACTTTGACGGGTCCCAGTGATACCAGCGAACGCCGTTGCGGTAGTCGGTCGGGAAACGGTGGTGGAAATTGTGGAAACCTTCGCCATTGGTGAGGATCGCGCCCAGCCAGTTGTCGCGCGCGGACTGCTCCGGAGAATAGCGGCGTGTTCCAAACGTGTGCGCGAACGAATTAACGAAAAAGGCGGAATGCAGCACGATGACGATGCGCAGGCAGACCGCCATGATGAATCCTCCCAGCGGATGCCCGATCCACCAGGCAACGAGCATGGGCACGACAACCCCTGCGCCGATCGACCACCAGGGATGGTAGCGATGCTGATGCGACACGAGCGGCGATCTTTTCAGATCGTTGACGTTGTTGTAATTGGTGCGGTGGCGCCAGAACAGGATCCAGCCGATGTGCGCGTGCCAGAACCCCTTGTTGACGCCGTAGGGGTCGTGCTCGGTATCGGTGAACATATGGTGCTGGCGGTGCTGCGAAGACCACTTCAGCGCCGATTCCTGGAAGGTGGCCGCGCCGAAGAACAGCAGAAGGAAGCGCACTACGGGGCCGGTCTCGAATGTGGAATGCGCAAACAGACGGTGATAGCCGATCGTGGTCGACATGCCCGTGGCGACCAGATAGAAGAAAAACAGCGCGAGCTCGGGCCCCGTAATGCCGCGGTAGTAGATGTAGAGCGGCGTTCCGACCAGGGCCACGACGTGAAGCACGATGAAGAAGATCAGCCCGAGCCAGCGGACCGTGCGCTTCGGCAGGGGATAGTCGTCGGCAACCGGCAGTGCTTGAGCGCTCATGCGATGCACACAAAACCGTGATTTCTGCCGCGGCGCGCAAAAAGGTCGCCGCCAGGGCAAGTCTGCGTCTTTCGGCCCTTCTTCAACGACACGCCGTCGCGGCCGAAATCCGATGGGAAGAACTTCTTGTTACACTCGCGGCTAAGGGTATCACGGACGAGCGGTTTTGGCTATGGCGAGGTGGGTAGCCGCACCACCCTTCCGCGGCCGTCGAGGGCGAATCGTGCCGCTCCGGTGCATCGATTCGGTGGCAACGCCGAGCGCGCGCGCCTTCACGACAACATGCCGGGCCCGCTATTCTCAGCTGTCCCAACGATGAGGTGATTATGCGTTCGTCCCGACCGCTTTTCCGGATCGCGCTCGTTCTGCTGGTCCTGGGTGGCTTCTCCTGTGCGACCCCCACCCAGAAAGCCGAGTTCAATGCCTTTCTCGATCAGATCGCGCGGGATTGCAATCCGTTGGTCATCGGCCCGGACAACTTCTCGCAGGCAATCACTTTCAATGGCCTGGGTGCAGAACCTGAGAATTACAACGTTTTCATGAGCAAGACAGAGGCGCTGTTCAACGGTGGCATCCCTCCGGATCTCTACGCCAGGTCGATCACTTCCTTTATCGGGTCGGGCACCGCCAACGATCGCTCGTTCCGGTGCATCTTCGACCACCTGCCTAAGAAGTAACCAGCCACGCCGGTTCGGCCCGGACGCGATGCGGATTGGTTTGTGGTGCACGTCGCCCGTCCGCCGGCGACTGCGGCGGGCTATCCGGCGGGGCGGCAATCTGCGACCGCCCGGCCTCGCGAAGGGCGGTGCGGCCGGGGTATTCGGCCGCTCCGCGTCCTCTACGCTCTAGGAGCAGGGCTTGCCGTGGTCGGGACGGGCGCCGGCAGCCTTGGCCGCGGCCTCGGTCATGTATTCGCCTTGCTTGGTCTTGCCGTAGTAGCGGTCTCCCTGGCAGTGGTAGACCTTGCTCGCGGTATTGACCCAGACCTGCCCGGGACCGCCACCGGCCGCCGGAGCGCTCGCGCTCTTGGCCGCAGGCGCAGGCGCTGCCGCAGCCGGTGCAGGGGCGGCGGCGCTCTTGGCCGCCGGCGCTGCAGGCGCAGCCGCGGCAGGAGCGGCCGTGCCATACCAATCCTTCACTCCGCCGTGACCCGAGCAGGCACCGCGCTTCGATGCCGCCGTGGTGTAGGTGCCGTCCTTGCATGCCCCGGTCGAGCCGGCGGGCGCCTGCGCATACCCCACCGTCGAGATCAGCATGCCCACCGCCATCCACACCGCCGTCATCAAGATCTTCATCGTGCTCTCCACAAGTTGGCTCACACACCTGCGCTTTACTTTTACCACCCCGGCAGGAATGCTGCCTAGCATGCCAGAACATCATGCTTGCTCCAAACCGGCACCGGAACAGAAGCGAAGGCCCGGGGCTGCCTGGCGGCGGGGCGTGGCTGCAGCAGGCAGGCGATGATCGGCCGCTACCAGACCAGCGCGGCGCGCGCGGTCGGCAGGCCGGGCGTGTCCTCCGGACAACCGCCGCGGCGACGGCGGGCGCCCACTGGCAATGGTCCCGGAACGGGACTCTACGCGGATGCAGATTTGCGCCGCGGGACCTTGGCGCCGGCCGCCCGGGCTTCGGAGAGCCCGATGGCGATTGCCTGCTTGCGGCTCGTCACTTTTTTTCCTGAGCCGCTCTTGAGCGTGCCCCGCCCCATCTCCTCCATGACCTTCTTGACCTTGGATTGTGCTCTCTTGCTGTATCGAGCCATGGTGACACTCCTTTCCTTTGCGCCCATACATGCCTGGGCTGGGGGTTATGCGACGTGCGCGGACGGCATCAATGGCGTGGGACTACTCGCCGAGACTCCCGCGGGCGTTTCCATCGGCACCATGGCCCATGCCTGCTAGAAGTGGGACAACAGGCCGACGAGTATGATGATCGGAATGGGAACACCGAGAAGAAGGAGAAGAATTGATCGCATGCTTAGCTCCGGCGCGACGATTTAGGTGAGGCGGGCAAGAATCCGTGCATCGACGTCAGCGATAGGCTTCTGCTTCGTAACCTGCGGCCGCCGGCACGCGGTCCCGCTGTCGCCCGCCGAACGTTGCCGCGAGGCTCGCACAGAAGGCGCCAGTCAGGAGAGCGACGAAGAGCCACAGTGACGTTTTCGCGGCGCCTCTGCGTGCCATGTCTGTCGCGTCCCGCCCCGCCGCCTGCGCCTCGGCGCGCCCCTGCATGGCCGATTGCGCCGCGGTCGCGTCCGCCACCGACTGGGCCCCGGGTTCTGCCGCTGGCGCCGTCATTGCCGCGGCCGCCGCCGGGCCTCCGCGCAGCACAACGCCGGCGCCGACAATCGATGTTGCGGCCGAGGTGAGGAAGGCGGCCGTAATGACGACGCCGACGGCCCAGGCCAGGAACCCGTGTGCCGTATCCCGGAAATAGACTTCGTCACTGTGGATGCTTGCCCATTTGGTGCGCAGCCTGCCGGCAAGATACCCGCCCATCGCGGATGCGAGCGCCTGCGTCAGAATGAGCCAGACGATGGCCGCTGCACCAATCGCTCTCAACGAAGGCCCAGCCGGTGCCCAGGGAGAGATCGAGGAGAGTCCCAATCCAACGCCAAGCATCAGCAGGATCAGCGCCAGCGCCGCGATTGCGAACGCGCCGGCGGCCACGGCTGCCCACGATATGCCGGATGTGTTTGCCTCCGCGCCGGGCAGGACGTACCGCCGCTCGCCCGCCGATTTACCAAGCATTGGGTCCATGATCACTCCCCCTTCTGGATCCGAAACTCACTCTGGCGAACTCGCCGCCAAGGACGGTGCCGTCGTCATTCGTCGCAAGGTCAGAGGCGGCCCATCAGCAACAGAATGACGACCACGAGCACGACGAGGCCTAAGCCTCCGCTCGGCCAGTAACCCCATCCGGCGCTATAGGGCCAGGAGGGCAGAGCGCCGACGAGCAGGAGAATGAGGATAACGAGCAGAACGGTCGAGATGGACATCGGATTCTCCTTTTGTTGTTTGCAGACGCCGTTCCTTACAGACGCGCGAGACGACCGAGCAGGTAACCGATCAAGAGCGCTCCGGTCACCGTGGCGAGCGGACGCGCGCGAATCGAAGCGCATGCCGATTCGGTGAGGCGTGTTTGTACTTGGCTGGCCTGCGCGGGAATGGTCGATGCCCAACCCGCCGCAGACGTCGCGGCGGCAGCGGCATTATCGATTGCGCGGTGAGCAGTCCCGCTGAGGTGATCCACCTGAGCGGCAGTCTTGTCCGCGACACTGTCGGTTGCCCGGTGCGCTGCCCGCGCTGCGTCTTCAACCTTGGCCTTGACGGGATTGGGTGCGTCGACGTAACCGAGATTGTCCATTGTGGTCGTGCTGCTGCGTTCCATAGCTGTCCTTTCGAAGGAGGTTTGCATTCACACACGATTTGTAGCTAACCGTGCCGCAAAATCTCACGTCTCGCCAATTCTCACTATCGGAGCGCGTCTGATTCTGTCGTAGGAGAGTTTGCGGGCGGGGGGCCGCTCGCGCGCGACACAATTTCTCGCGCGTCAGAGCTGACCCGCGAATGATCTGCCGCGGTGTTGCCGTCGCCACGAAAGCCCGCTCTCCGGACGTTGCGTCCGAGAGCAACCCCGCCTCAATAGCTGCCTGTTCGCTTCCTTGTTGCGCGCAGCCTTCGCCTCAGCGCGCAGTCTGCCTCGTTTTCAGGCCTCCTTCGGTCGCACCGCGACCCTCGTTCTGCTCGAGCCGGATTGCGACATCCGCCTGACCGATGACGCAGTTCACGCCACCCCAACTTCCGTTGAGCTCCGAAGGGTTCACGGTTATCCGGATCTCGCGGATCCTGATCTTGTGCCGCCCTTCTATATCCCGAATGATTCCCGCGACCAGCGGTCCGGCCTGCTCGCAGAGCTCCTTCTCGGCAGTGGCAAAACTCGCAAGTTGATCGGCGTCTCGAGACATGGCTTGAGTCATCCCCGTTCCCTGTTTGAGCGCCGCGCCAGCAGCGCAACCGTGTGTACAACAATATACAATCGCAGCTGGAGGCGCGTTGAGTTCCATTTGGCCCTAGTGCGATAGGGCCCCAATGCCCTTGCGCTCGCGTACCAAGACGGCTCCACTCCAACCATGTCTAGTGTCATTTGGGACCACTGCGATGGCTGCTAGCAGCAAGCGACGGCGTTCGCCGGGCGAAAGCCCTCGCGCAGGCAAGACGCTGCTTCGATCGCTGCCGAAGGCGGCCACAGGCATCCAGGGGTTCGATGAGGTCACCGGCGGCGGCCTGCCCCGGGGTCGCCCCACCTTGATCTGTGGAGGACCCGGTTGCGGCAAGACGACGCTGGCGGTCGAGTTTCTGGTTCGAGGCGCCGAGCAGTATCAGGAACCGGGCGTTTTCATCTCCTTCGAAGAGTCCGCCGAAGACCTCGCACAAAATGTCGCCTCCATGGGCTTCGACCTCAATGGCCTGGTCGCCAGGCGCCTGCTTCTGATCGACCACGTGAGGGTCGATCGCAACGAGATCGCGGAGGCCGGCGACTTCGACCTCGGGGGGTTGTTCATCAGGATCGGCCTGGCCATCGATACGCTGGGGGCCAAGCGTGTCGTGCTCGACACCCTGGAAGCCCTGTTTGGAGGCTTTTCAAATCTCACGATCCTGCGCGCCGAGCTGCGCCGGCTGTTCGACTGGCTCAAGGAAAAGCAGGTGACCGCTATCATCACCGGCGAGCGCGGCGAAGGAACATTGACTCGCCACGGCCTCGAAGAGTACGTCTCCGATTGCGTGATCCTGCTCGACCAGCGGGTGGCCAATCAGCTCACGGCCAGGCGCCTGCGCATCGTCAAATACCGGGGCAGCGGCCACGGATCCGATGAGTACCCCTACCTGATCTCCGAATCGGGCGTCTCGGTGCTGCCCATAACCTCGCTGGGTTTGCGGCACACCGCATCGCGCGAGACAATATCCAGCGGAGTTCCAGACCTGGACAAAGCGCTGGCCGCGGGCGGATATTTTCGTGCCAGCACGATTCTGCTTTCCGGCTCTGCGGGCACGGGGAAGAGCACTCTGGCGGGATATCTCGTCGCAGCGGCAGCGCGACGCCGCGAACGATGCCTGTACGTGGCGCTCGAGCAATCGCCAAGCGAGATCGTGCGCAACATGACCTCCGTCGGAGTCGATCTATCCGCCCATGTGGCCAGGGACCTGGTGCGGTTCCATGCGTCGCGGCCAACCACGCACGGGCTGGAACTGCACCTGGCGATCCTTCACAAGCTCATCGTGGCTTACCAGCCGCGGGTAGTTGTCATCGACGCGATGACGGGCCTGCTTTCCGTCGGCTCCATGGCCGAAGTCGCGTCCATGATGGTTCGCTTGATCGATTTTCTCAAAATGGAGCAGATCACCCTGTGCATGACAGCGTTGGTTGATGGCAGCGACAAAGCTGAACCATCCGGAGTCAACATCTCCTCGCTGGTCGATGCGTGGCTGGTGCTGCGCAACGATGAGGTCAACGGCAAGCGTGCGCGCACGCTATCCATCGTGAAGGTGCGTGGCATGGCGCACTCGACCAAATCCCATGTGTTCCAAATGTCGGATAGGGGAATCGAGTTCAAGCGCGAGGTGAGTGGGGGGAGGAACGCGTGACTTTGCCCGCAAAAAAGACAATACGAGCCGGCAAGGCAGAGCCCTTCAAGTACGATCTGTTGCTCTATGTGGCCGGAAAGACCGATCGCTCGATGGCCGCGATTTACAACCTCAGGCAGATCTGCAGCGAGCATCTGGAGGGCCAGTACCGGATCAAGGTGATTGATCTCATCGTCGATCCGCGGCTCGCCAGGGATCACCAGATCCTGGCGCTGCCGACGCTGGTGCGGCAATTGCCGTCGCCGATTCGAAAGATCATTGGCGACCTGTCGAATACCGAACGCGTGCTGGTCGGGCTTGAGATTCAGCTGAAGAGGTAACGTGCCGCCGCGAACGCCAAAGAGGCGACCAATGACCAAGCGCGACAAGGGTCGAGACCCGCGCTTGGCATCGCCCGCCGGCGCGCTCGTTCCCGGCGCGGGAAGCGCCCCCCGGGTCCGGCCATCCGAGGCGCAGGAGACGATCGATGCCATTCGCTCCGGTCAGATAGACGCCCTGGTGATCCATGGGCGAGACAGCGACAAGATCTATGCGATCAAGAGCTTCGATGATCTCGACAGGGTCGACACGGAGTTGAAGAACGAGGAGTTGGCGCGCCAGCATTCTGACAAGGCTCGACGCGAAATCGAAAGATGCTTCGAAACGCTGGCCACGCACGCCCCGGTGGGCATCTTCATCGGTGACCTCGCAGGAAACTGCACCTTCTTCAACCGCTGTGCCTGCGAGATCATTGGCATGTCCCTGGAGGATGCGATCGGCCAGGGCTGGACCAGGGCTTTGCACCCCGACGATCGGGCCGATGTATTGAAGCGCTTCAGCCAGGCTGCCGACCCCGCCCGCGTCGTCGACTCGGAGTTCCGCTTCTGCCACCCGGATGGCCAGACCGTTTGGGTCACCGCCAGGACCATCGCCATCCAGCGCGATGACGGCATGGTGAACGGCTCCATCGGAACGATTACCGACATCACGGTCCACAAGGTCGCGGAACTGGCGCTGGAGGAGGCGAAGGAGCGGCTGCAAGTCGTTCTGGATGCCTCCCCGGTGGCGATCATTTCCATCGACCGCGGCGGTCGAATCCTCGGCTGGAGCCAGGGCGCCGAGCGCATGTTCGGGTGGAACGAGCGGGAAGTCATAGGTCGCATCAACCCGACTGTGCCGGATGGCGAGATGGGCGAGTTCCACGACAAGATTCGCCGGGTGCTCTCCGGCGGCACCTTCAAGGGCCAGTTGCGGCGTCGGAAGACCAAGAGCGGGAACCTCATTCAAGCGGTCATTTCGGCGCGCCCCCTCCCTGACCGATCGGGCGTGAACGCGGCAATCGTCATGATCGTCGATGACATTACCGAAAAGGAGCGCGCGAACGAGCAAATACGTGAGTTCGCGGAGGAACGAGAGCGCTTCTTCCAGGACATGCACGATGGCTGCATTCAGGCCATTTACGCAGTGGGCTTGAATCTGGAGGCGTGTCGGCCCCTCGTCGCCGAGGATCCTGCGAAGGCTTCGCAGATGATCGCGGGGGCATCGGCGAATCTGGATCTGGTCATTCAGGACCTGCGCTCCTTCGTGACCGAGCGTGGGCAACAGCTTCCAGGGGCGCGCAAGCTGCGCGCGGAGATTGAAAGGGCCGCCCAGGCCGCGCGGGAAAGCGGTCTTGCGTTGGCCCTGGAGATTGACGCCGCTGCCGAGGATGCGCTGACCCCGGATCAAGCCTTCGAGTTGCTGCAAATCGCGCGCGAAGGCATCAGTAACGCCAACCGGCATGCCAATGCCCGGACTGGGCGACTGTCACTGCAGCTGCGTGACGAAACGGTCCGTTTCGAAGTAAGCGATGATGGCAAGGGGTTTGACGCGGCCAAGCTCAAGAAGAAAGGCCTGGGCCTGCACCACATGGACGCGCGCGCGCGAAAACTCGGTGGGCGAGCGCAGGTCGCGTCGGCGCCAGGTCGCGGCACGCGTGTCGTGGTGGAAATCCCGCTGAAACGACGATGACGAGAACGGCACCGCCACCGATTCGAGTCATGCTCGTCGACGACCACGAGGTGGTGCGCCTGGGGCTGCGGGCGCTGTTCGGTCAGACCAAGCACGTCGAGGTCGTAGGCGAGGCCGGCAGCGTCGGGGAGGCTGTGGTGGAGGCCGGACGCGTACGCCCCGATGTCGTGGTCATGGACCTCCGCCTTCCGGATGGAACGGGGCTCGATGCCTGCCGCGAGATTCTCTCCGCCGACCCGGCGGTGCGCGTCTTGTTTCTGACCTCCTACTCGGACGATGAAGCCGTCCTGTCGACCATTCTCGCGGGCGCGGCCGGTTATGTGCTGAAGGAGATACGCCAGGAGGCGCTGATTCATGCGATCGAGGCCGTTGCCAGCGGGCAATCCATCCTCGATCCAAAGGTTACGCAAACGGTAGTCGGCGAAGTTGCCAATCTGACCAGGAAGCTGCACACGGCGAGGCCGCGCTCAAAAGACGATTTGTCGCCGCAGGAGGGGCATGTCCTGGAGCTCGTCGTCGAGGGCAAGACCAACAAGGAAATCGCGGCCATCCTCGGTTTGAGCGCCAAGACCGTCAAGAACTACCTGAGCAACGCCTTTCAGAAGCTTCACGTCCGCCGCCGCGCTCACGCCGCGGTGCTCTATTCCCGTCAGTCGAGCAAGTTCGAGCAGGACTAACTAGCGCGCCGGATCAGGTATAGGAGTGCGAAAAAAAGCCCGGTTACCCGGGCTTTTCTTGACCTGGGGCCGCGACCGAATTAGTCGAGGGCCCTGATGTTGGTGGCCTGATCGCCCTTCGGCCCGGTGGTGACCTCGAAGCTCACCTTCTGGTTCTCACGCAGGCTCTTATGGCCCTCGCCCTGAATCGCCGAGAAGTGGGCAAATACATCCTTGCCGCCCCCGTCGGGAGTGATGAAGCCGAAGCCCTTGCCGTCGTTGAACCACTTAACCGTACCTGTACTCATATCTACTGCTCCTGTGAAATATAAATGTCGGGCCAAAGATGGGCCCGGCGCTGGAACTTCAAGGGAGAGAGACGAAGACCTGATGAGTACCGCCGAAGCGGCAACGCGGGACTGGCAATTCGCTTGAGGAACCGGCGCATCTTTATACACGTATTAGCCGGGCGCGTCAATTGCGCTCGCGTTTCCCTAAGACGGGGAATCAATACCGGTATATAGTCATGCAAGTCGCGCAGGCTTGGGCGACGCCTTGGAGTGGACAGGCAATGGCGCTCTTGCGCGACGAGGTCTGGCGGTGACGGCGGCGGCCGAATTCGGGGCCGGCTGCGCCTCGGCGGCGCTGCGCGACCGATTTCTATGCGCGCTCGATGCGAGTGACGAGCTGCTGTTGCGCGATCTCGCCGCGCACCTGCGCAGCTGCACCAATATCCTGCCCAGCACGACCTGCGTGTTGCTGGGGCTTCCGGCCGGAAGCACCTACGGCGTGGGCGCGCGCGCGGTCATCGAGCGAAAGCCATGAACAGGCAGGCCGATCTCGGCGTCGGGCCTGGCGACGCCGGACCAATAGCCACCACCGAGCAGTTCACGGCGGCCTTGCTCGCCACCCGTGATTGGATCGGCATCTCGCCCACCCAGTTGCAGATACTTCAGGCGCAGTGTCGGGCGCCGGACGCGACCATCACCGCGGCGCAGCTCGCCACCCGGCTCAGCTTGAAGAATTCTGCGGCGGCGCGCCTGCAGTACGGCACGTTGGCCCGCGCCATTGCGGAGAAGCTCGGGTATGCGCCGCCGCAGAAGGGCAAGGGCCCGGTTCGCTGGTGGTTCGCCCTGTCGATTGCCAACGCCGGCGAGGACGACGCCGCGGACGGCGAGTGCAAATGGATCATGCGCCCGGAACTGGTGGCGGCGCTGCGCATGATGAAATGGGCGTGACCGGGCGCTGAGCTGCCGTGCGTCACGACGACGCTCCGGCATGGCGAGTCGATTGTCGAAACGCGGCATAGGCACTAAACTGCCCGCGAGCGAGTCCGTCCATCCTGCAGCGACGCGAGCCACATGATCAGCGACAGCTTGTTGAAGGGCGTGTATCTGTTTGCTGACCTGAGCGCCGAGGAGCGCGCCCGGCTGGCCAAGATCGCGGAGTCTATGAACCTGCCGGCGGGGTTCAGCATCTTCTCCGCGGGCGATGAAGCGACGGCCCTGTACCTGATCAAGGACGGTTCGGTGCGCATCACGACCCACTCTCCGAACGGCGCGCAGATCGACGTGGCGACGCTCGCTTCGGGGTCGCACTTTGGCGAGATGGCCCTGCTCGACGGCGCAAAGCGCTCGGCCGGGGCGGAGACGCTCGAGCCTACCGCCATCTTTCGCTTCGATTACGACAAGATCCGGTCGCTACTCGACGGTTCGCCGCCGATTGCCAGCCGGTTCTACCGCTCGCTGGCCCGGTTCCTTTCGAACCGCCTGCGCCAGACGACGACCGACATGAGCTTCGCCAGGGAACGGAATCTGCGCCACTTCTAGCCGGTCACCGCCCGTCGCGCTTGCGCGGCGGGATGCTGCGCTTCAGGGCGCCACCGTGTACCCGAGGGCAGCCGCCTCGCGGTAGACCGCGTCGATCAGTGGCTTGCCGATGCGGCCTTCCATTTCCCGGTGCACGGGCAGCAGCGCCCGCCGCCAGGCGGCCTGCTCCGCGGGGGTGAGCTCATAGACGGTGCATCGACCCGATGCCTTGACCTTGGCGATGCTCTCTTCGTTGTCCTGGAGGGAGAGATGATTCTCGAACTCGGTCGCCTCGCGCATCGCGCCCTCGAGCGCGCTGCGGATGTCAGCCGGCAGCGCATCCCAGAATTTCTTGTTGACGATGACGGCGTAACCGTCGTAGCCGTGATTGGACAAGGCGACGTATTTCTGCACCTCGTACATCTTTTGCGTGTACAGATTGGGCGGGGTGTTCTCGGTGCCGTCGACCACGCCCGTCTGCAGGGCCTGGTACACCTCCGAGAACGCCAGCACCTGGGGCAGGGCCCCGAGTGCCCGCATCTGCGCATCGAGCACCTTGGATGACTTGATGCGCATCTTCAGGCCGCGGAAATCGGTGACGGCGTGCAGCGGCCGGTTCGCGCTCATCACCTTGAAGCCGTTGTCCCAGTACGCGAGCCCGACGATGCCCTTGCTCTCGAGCCTGTTCAGCAGGCTCTTGCCGATTTCGCCGTCGACGACCCGGCGCAGCACCGCGCGATCGGGGAAGATATACGGCAGGTCGAACAGCTCGAACTCCGGCAGGCCGAGCGGGCCGAACTTGGAGGTCGAGGGCGCGAGCATCTGCACCGATCCGAGCTGCAGCGCCTCCATCTCCTCGCCGTCCTTGTACAGCTGGCTGTTCGGATAGACCTCCACGTGCACCCTGCCGCCGGTGCGTTGCTCGGCAAGCTGCTTGAACAGATCCGCCGCCTTGCCCTTCGGCGTATCGGGCGCGACGACATGGCTGAACTTGATCACGATCGGCGCCTGTGCCCAGCCGGAGGCCGGGAGGAGCAGTGCCGCACCGAGAAGCAATCCCCTGAGCATCATGGCGGTTCCCTTCATGCGATCGCCGTCGCGGCAGCGCGGCGGGGTACGCTCAGCCGGGCGAGCGCGCCGGCATCCGGGCTCTGCTCGAAGCCCCAGCAGGCCTCGAGCAGGCCGGCGATCGCCGCGGCGTCAAGAATGGGCGCGCAAAGCGCCCGGAACTTGTCTTCGAGATCGCGATCGGTCATCGGCCGCGCCAGGCTGCCGAGCGCGTGCGCAACGAAGCATTGCAGCGCCCGGCCATCCTTGAGGCGGATGCGCACCTGTGCGGCGTCCTCGTCGAGGTTGGAATCGGCGGTGGCCGTGACCCGCTCGCGCAGCGCGATCACGCGCGGGTCGGCGACGCGGGCGTCCGAATACTGCGCCTCGCCCGCGGCGCCGTCGATGATGGCCACCGCGGCGCTGTGAAAGACGCTGAACTTGCCTTCGAGGCCGACCCGCGGAGTCTTCTTCCCGGTGAGTTCGAGCACCAGCGGGTGCACCCTGAGGTCGATGGCTTCGATCGCCTCGGCGGCGAGCCGCTGTTCGCCGCGCAGCTGCAGGCAACCGTCGATGGTCGGGTGGACGACGATACCGCAGGCGAACGGCTTGTAGCTGTTGCCGGAAAGCTCCCAGGTTTCGCCCAGGCCGGCGGTGATCCGGTCGCAGTCGCGCTCCGTGGCGAGCACGTTGGCGAAGCCGCGCCGGCCCTCGATGCCCTGGGTCGCGCTGGTGAAATTCTGTTGCGCGAGCAGGGCGGCGACCATGCCGTTGCGTGCCGCCAGGCCCGGGTGCAGGGGCTTCGACATCGACCCGAACGTTTCGCGCAGTCCCGACGCCTGCGTGGCCGCGATGCCCAGCGCCCACACCAGCTGCGCCTCGGACAGGCGAAGCAGCCGTCCGCTGGCAGCGGCGGCGCCGAACACTCCGGCGGTGCCGGTGATGTGCCAGCCGATGTCGTAGTGCGACGGGTAGACGGCGTTGCCGATGCGGCACTCGACTTCGACGCCCAGGGCGAAGGCGTGCAGCCACTCGCGGCCGGTGACCGGCAGGTACTCGGCCAAGGCGAGCAGCGCCGGGGCAACCGGCCCGCTGGGATGGATGATGGTCTTCAAGTGCGTGTCGTCGAAATCGAAGGTGTGCGATGCCATGCCGTTGATCAGCGCGGCGTGCAGGCAATCGAGGCGCTCGGCCCGGCCGAGGAGGGTGGCCTGCTCGCGTCCGGCGAACGGAGAGAGCGCGGCGATGGCGCGGGTTACCGTGTCGTGGCGCGAAGCGCCGATGGCGCAGCCGATGAAGTTGAGCAGCGCGCGCTTCGCTTCGTGCTGCACCGCGTGAGGCAACCGCTCCGGATCGGCGCTGGCGACGAAGCGGGCGAGGGCGAGGGTAGGTCCGGCGCTCATGCCTGGGTCGTTTCCGCCTGGCGGCGGGACGCAGGCGCGGCATCGCCTTGCAGGCAGTCGAGGGCGGCCCTTATGCCGCCGGGCCGGTGCGGCACGCCGCGCTCGGCGAGGCCCATCTCGACCCCGCACAGGGTTCCGCAAAGCGTGAGGTCGTTGAAGAAGCCAAGATGGCCGATGCGGAACACCCGGCCGGCGAGCCGTCCGAGGCCGGTACCCAGCGACATGTCGAAGCGATCGAGCACGTGGCGCCGCAAGGCGTCGGCGTCGTGGCCCTCGGGCAACAGGATCGCAGTCAGCGAGTCGCTGTATTCGGCCGGATTGCGGCAGACGATGTCCAGTCCCCAGGCGCGCACCGCGCGCCGCGTCGCCTCACCGTGACGATGATGGCGCGCGAAGACCGCCGGCAAGCCCTCCTCGAGCAGCATGGCGATCGCCTCGTGCAGGCCGTAGAGCAGGTTCGTCGGCGGGGTGTACGGGAAGTAGCCGGCGCGGTTCGAAGCCAGGATTTCGTCCCAGCCCCAGTAGGAGCGCGGCAGGCGCGCCGAACGGCTCGCCGCCAGTGCCTTGTCGCTGATGGCGTTAAACGACAGACCGGGCGGCAGCATCAATCCTTTCTGCGAGCCCGCGACGGTCACGTCGACACCCCATTCGGCGTGCCGATAGTCCATCGATGCCAGCGAGGAGATGGTGTCGACCATGAACAGGGCGGGATGCCGGGCGCGATCGATCGCCTGGCGGATTGCCGCGATGCGGCTCGTCACCCCGGTCGAGGTCTCGTTGTGGACCACCATGACCGCCTTGAAGCGATGCTCCCGATCCGCGGCCAGATGCGCCTCGACGGCGGCCGGATCGACGCCGCTTCGCCAGTCGCCGGCGACGAATTCCACCTCGAGCGACAGGTTGCCGGCCATCTTGCGCCACAGCGTTGCGAAGTGGCCGGTTTCGAACATCAGCACACGATCGCCCGGCGAGAGCGTGTTGACCAGTGCCGCTTCCCAGGCCCCGGTGCCCGACGCCGGAAAGATGATCACCGGCCCGTCGGTCTGGAAGACCGTCTTGAGGCCGGCGAGGATGGCGAGCGCCAGGCGGGCGAATTCGGGTCCGCGGTGATCGATGGTCGGGTGATCGATCGCCCGCAATACCCGGTCGGGGACGTTGGTCGGTCCCGGTATCTGCAGGAAATGGCGGCCGCTGGGATGATCGTCGAGATGAAGCATGGGGCTATCCTGGCTTGGGACAACGGCTCATTCTATACGGAGCCCGCATGGCGCAGGGCGAACCGGCCGGGCGGCTCTGGCTCCGGTCAGCGGGCGAGCAGCAGGGTGAGCTCGTGCGCGGCCGAGCGCAGCGGTGGCAGGAAGCGGGATTCCATTTCGCTCACCGCAACGCGCGAGGACTGGGTGCCGACGTTGATGGCCGCCACCGCCCGGCCTTGGCGATCGGGAACCGGCACGGCAATCGAGCGCAAGCCGATCTCGAGCTCCTGATCGACCACGCAATAGCCGTCGCGGCGCACCGTCCGCAGCGCAGCCTTGAGCTCTTCGGCAGTCGAGACAGTCCTGCCAGTGAGCTTGACCAGCGGCACCCGCGACAGGTAGGCGTCAAGTTCGGCGGTGGAAAGCGAGGCCAGCAGGACGCGGCCCATCGAAGTGCAATAGGCCGGCAGCCGGCTGCCGATTCCCAGCTCGATCGACAGCAGCCGCCTGTTCGTGCTCGATCGGGCGATGTAGAGGATGTCGTCGCCTTCCAGCACGGCCATCGAACTCGACTCGTGCAACACGGCGCTGATCTGATCGAGCAGCGGCTGGACGGCGTAGACCAGTGGCGTCGAGGACAGGAACGCGTGGCCGAGCGCAAGGATGCGTGGCCGGAGCGCGTAGCTCCGCCCGTCCTCGGTGCCGACGTAACCGAGCGCGGAGAGCGTGTACAGGCAGCGACGCACCGCGGCCCGGGGGATGGCCGTGCGCTGGCTCAACTGGGCGATCGTCATGGGCCGGCGCTGCTGCGTGAAGGCCCGGATCACGGTCAGGCCCCGGGCCAGCGAGGCCATGAAATTCGGGTCGCCGGCGAAGGCCTGGATTTCCGCCGCCGGCGTGACAGCCGCCGCATTCGGCGCGATGATGTTCGCCGCCGCTGTGCGGGCGGGGGCCGAAGCGGTGCGGTTGCGGCCTGCGGATGCGCGGTGGGCGATGGCTTGGCTCCGCCAGAGCGAGTGCCGGAAAGTGTACACGACTGCGCGATAACCGCACGTTTTTTCGATAATCGCCCTTGACGGCAGCCGATCAGCTTGCGTAAAGTGTTCGATGAACGCACACATGTTCGATAATCGCCCGAAGATCGCGTGGCTGCGGTCCAAAGCAACGTAGCGAAAGGCAACCGTGATCAACAAAGTCGTGGCATCAGCAGCTGCGGCAGTCGCCGACATTGCCTACGGCGCGACGGTGATGATCGGCGGCTTCGGGACCGCGGGCATGCCTTCCGAGCTCATCGATGCGCTGATCGGGCACGGCGCGACGGGCCTGACCATCGTCAACAACAATGCCGGCAACGGCGATACCGGGCTCGCGGCCCTGCTCAAGGCACGGCAGGTGAAGAAGATCGTGTGCTCGTTTCCGCGCCAGACCGACTCCTGGGTATTCGATGCTCTCTACAAGTCGGGGGAGATCGAGCTCGAGCTCGTGCCGCAGGGCAACCTCGCCGAGCGCATTCGCGCCGCGGGGGCCGGCATCGGTGCGTTCTACACGCCCACCGCCTATGGCACGCCGCTCGCCGAAGGCAAGGAGACGCGGCGCATCGACGGCCGCGATTACGTCCTCGAGTATCCGATCCGGGCCGACTTCGCGCTGATCAAGGCCCTGCGCGGCGATCGCTGGGGGAACCTGGTGTATCGCAAGACCGCGCGCAATTTCGGCCCGATCATGGCCACGGCGGCGCGCTGCACGATCGCCCAGGTGCGCGAGGTGGTGAACCTCGGCGACCTCGACCCCGAGCACATCGTCACGCCGGGAATTTTCGTGCACCGTGTGGTCGAGGTCCCGGCCGCGGCGAGGCTCATGACGCCGCCGGGTGCGGCGGCATGAGGACGTGGCGAAACGAGCGCGGCGCGGAGGAGAAAGAGTGATGAACCGTTTTACCCGTGAGCAGATGGCCTCGCGCGTCGCCCGCGACATGCCCAGCGGCGCCTATGTCAATCTCGGCATCGGCCTGCCGACGCTGGTGGCCAATCACCTTCCGGCCGACCGGGAGATCATTCTTCACACCGAAAACGGCCTGCTCGGCATGGGTCCGGCGCCCGAAGCCGGAGCCGAGGATCCCGACCTCATCAACGCCGGCAAGCAGCCGGTGACGGCCCTGCCCGGGGCCGCGTTTTTTCATCACGCCGACTCGTTCGCGATGATGCGCGGCGGCCATCTGGACTTCTGCGTGCTGGGCGCCTTCCAGGTCTCGGCGAGCGGCGACCTGGCCAACTGGCACACCGGCGCGCCCGGGGCGATTCCGGCGGTCGGGGGGGCGATGGATCTGGCCATCGGCGCCAAGCGCGTCTACGTCATGATGGAGCACCTGACCAAGCAGGGCGAGTCGAAGATCGTCGCGCGCTGCACCTATCCGCTGACCGGCGTGGGTTGCGTCAACCGCATCTTTACCGACCTCGCGGTGCTCGACGTCACGCCGGGGGGGCTTCAGGTGCTCGAACGCGCCCCGGGGCTCTCCCTGGCCGAATTGCAGCGCCTGACCGGCGTGCCGCTGACCGAGGCTAGCGCCACGGCCGCGGTATAACCCGAAGCGGAGTGACCATGCAGGAAGCCTTCATTTGCGATGCGGTGCGCACCCCCTTTGGCCGTTATGGCGGCTGCCTCGCGACGGTGCGCACCGATGACCTCGCGGCGGTGCCGATCAAGGCGCTGATGGAGCGCAATTCGGGTGTCGACTGGGGAGCGGTCGACGACGTCGTCTATGGCTGCGCCAACCAGGCCGGCGAGGACAACCGCAACGTGGCGCGCATGGCGCTGCTGCTTGCCGGATTGCCGCAGGAGGTGCCCGGCTCGACGGTCAATCGGCTGTGCGGCTCGAGCATGGACGCCATCGGCATCGCCGCGCGCGCCATCAAGAGCGGCGAAGCGGAGCTGATGATCGCCGGCGGCGTGGAAAGCATGTCGCGCGCTCCGTTCGTGCTGGGCAAGGCGGAATCGGCGTTTTCCCGCAGCGCGAAAATCGAGGATACGACCATCGGCTGGCGCTTCGTCAACCCGCTGATGAAAGCAAAATACGGCGTCGATTCGATGCCGGAAACCGCGGAGAACGTCGCCGTCGAATTCAAGATTGCGCGCGCCGACCAGGACGCGTTCGCGCTGCGCAGCCAGCAGCGCACCGCGGCGGCCATTGCCGCGGGTCGCCTCGCCGAGGAGATCGTGCCGGTCAGCGTCGCGCAGAAGAAGGGCGATGCGCTGCAGGTGAAAAGCGATGAGCACCCGCGCCAGACCACCCTGGAGGCGCTGGCCAAGCTGCGCGGCGTGGTCCGCCCCGACGGGACGGTCACTGCCGGCAATGCCTCCGGCGTGAACGATGGCGCCTGCGCAGTCCTGCTCGCCTCGGCGGAAGCGGTGCGCAAATACGGCCTGACGCCGCGGGCGGTCGTGCTCGCCTCGGCAACGGCGGGCGTGGCGCCGCGCATCATGGGCTTCGGCCCGGCGCCGGCGATGCGCAAGTTGCTCGCCAGGACCGGCCTCAAGCTCGCCGACGTCGACGTGATCGAGTTGAACGAGGCCTTCGCGGCGCAGGCGCTGGCGGTCTTGCGCGACCACGGCATCCCCGACGATGCCCCCCACGTCAACCCCAACGGCGGCGCCATCGCGCTCGGCCATCCGCTCGGCGCCTCGGGCGCGCGGCTGGTCACCACCGCGCTCTACCAACTGCAAGCGCACCGGTGGCCGCCACGCGCTGTGTACGATGTGCATTGGCGTGGGCCAGGGCATTGCCATGATGATCAGGCGCGTGTAGAGGAAACCGAGGATGAACAAGCCAACGGAGGGCATCATGGGCGAGGTCACCGGCTATCGCCGGCCGCATTTCAAAACCCAGCCGGATTATTTCTATCCGGACTATCGCTCCACGGCGAAGCGCTCGCCGACGCAGCCGCTGGTGTTCCTGCCCCACACGCTGTCCGAGGTCACCGGTCCGGTCTTCGGCTACGCCGACGTGCAGCCGACCGACAGCGACCTGACGCGCCAGCACAGCGGCGAACCGATCGGTGAGCGCATCGTGGTCTCGGGGCGCGTGCTCGATGAGAACAGCAGGCCGGTCGCGCACGCGCTCGTCGAGATGTGGCAGGCCAACGCCGCCGGACGCTATCGCCATGCGGTCGACGATCACGATGCGCCGCTGGATCCGAACTTCACCGGCGCCGGTCGCGTCCTCACCGACTCGGAGGGCCGCTACCGCTTCGTGACCATTCGCCCCGGCGCCTATCCCTGGCGCAATCACTACAACGCATGGCGGCCGGCGCATCTGCACTTCTCCCTGTTCGGCCTGGGGCTCGTCCAGCGCCTGGTGACGCAAATGTACTTTCCCGGCGATCCGCTGCTCGAATACGATCCGATGTACAACAGCGTGCCCGACGACAGGGCGCGAGAGCGCATGATCAGCAGCTTCGACTGGGAGTCGACGCTGCCCGATGTCGCGCTGGCGTTCCGCTACGACATCGTGCTGCGCGGTCGCGACGCGACGCCGATGGAAACCTCACGGAGCTGATGCACTCATGAGCCTGCTGACCACCTCATCGCAAACCGTCGGCCCCTACCTCAAGATCGGCTTCGATCCTCTGGCGGTGGTCGATCTCGCGCCCGGCGCCGTGGGCGGCGAACGGATCACCCTGTCCGGGCTTGTCGTCGCCGGAGACGACCACCCGGTCAACGACGCGGTCGTCGAAATCTGGCAGGCCAACGCCCAGGGCAAGTACGCGCATCCGGAAGATGCGCAGGACAAGCCCGTCGAAGCCGAATTCCGCGGCTTCGGCCGCTGCCTTACCGACGGCACGGGTCGCTATCGTTTCACGACCATCAAGCCGGGGCGCGTCCCGGGTCCGCGGGGGGCGCCGCAGGCGCCGCATATCGTGGTCACCGTGTTCATGCGCGGGTTGCTGAAGCACCTCATTACGCGCGTGTATTTTCCCGACGAGCCGTCCAACGCCGAGGATGCGGTGCTGAAGCTCGTGCCCGCGGCGCGCCGTGCGACCCTGATCGCGCGGCGCTTGCAGAGCGGCAAGGGGGCGCTGGAATGGAATGTCGTTCTGCAGGGGCCCGACGAGACCGTGTTCTTCGACTACTAGGGCGATGACGCAGCGCGGCGCGGCGGCGGCGCTCCGCAGGCGCCGGCGGCCCGCGCCAGACGCGCCGCGGTGATATCGGAGGAGGAAGCGGTCGTGGATGCCCGGCAGTCGCAACGCCTGCTCGACCCGCTGTTCACGACGGCGGCGATGCGTGCCATCTTCTCCGATCACGGCCGGCTGCAGGCGATGCTCGACTTCGAAGCGGCGCTCGCCCGTGCCCTGTCGGGCGCGGGCCTGCTCTCGCCCGCGGCCGCGGCCGCCATCGGCGGGCAATGCCGCGCCGAGCGCTTCGACATCGATGCGCTCGCCACCGCGGCGGCCCGGGCTGGCAATCCGGCCATACCTTTGGTGCAGGCGCTGACCGCGCAGGTGGCGCAGATTGACGGGCAGGCCGCGCGCTTCGTGCATTGGGGCGCGACCAGCCAGGACGTCATGGACACCGGCCTCGTGCTACAACTGCGCGCCGCGCTGGAGTCGATTGCCGCCGACCTTGCGCGCCTGGCGACCGGGCTCGCTGCGCTCGCCGAAGGCCATGCCCACACGGTGCTCGCAGGGCGCACGTGGTTGCAGCAGGGCCCCCCCGTCACACTCGGCCTCAAGGCCGCGGGCGCGCTGTCCGCGGTCGAGCGCCACCGCACGCGGCTCGCGACCCTGCGTGGTCGCGTCGCGACGCTGCAATTCGGCGGTGCGGTGGGAACGCTCGCCGCGCTCGGCGAGCATGGAATGGAGGTTGCCGCGGCCCTCGCCGACGAGCTCAAGCTCGCGCTGCCCGACGTTCCCTGGCACGCGCAGCGCGATCGCCTGGCCGAAGTCGCGACCACCCTGGGTCTGGTGGTCGGCACGCTGGGCAAGATCGCGCGCGACGTGTCACTGCTGATGCAGAACGAGGTGAGCGAGGCCTTCGAGCCTTCTGCACCAGGGCGCGGCGGCTCCTCGACCATGCCGCACAAGCGCAATCCGGTCGGATGCGCAGTCATCCTCGCCGCCGCGACGCGCCTTCCGGGGCTGGTATCGGTCATGCTTGCGGCGATGGTCCAGGAACACGAACGCGGCCTGGGCGGCTGGCAGGCCGAATGGGAGACCCTGCCCGAGATCTGCACCCTGGCCGGCGGCGCGCTGGCGCAAACGATCGCCCTGGTCGAGGGTCTCGAGGTCGACTCCGCGCGCATGGCCGTTAACCTTGACTCGAGCGGCGGGGTTATCCTCGCCGAAGCAGTGACCATGGCGCTCGGCGCGAAGCTCGGCCGCATGGAGGCCCATGAGCTGATGCAGGAGGCCTCCGCGCGGGCGGCTCGCGAGCGCCGGCACCTGCGCGACGTGCTTGTATCCGATGGCCGGGTAAGCGCCCATCTGTCGAGCGAGGACCTCGATCGCCTGCTCGATCCGCGCAACTACACCGGGCAGGCCGAGGCGCTGGTGGCACGGGCGCTCGCCGCGCACAGGGAACAGGGCGATGGTGCTGCCGACGCTTGATCGCCAGCGCGAGCGCTGCCACGGGCGCCTCGACGGTCCGGCCGACGCGCCAGTACTCGTCCTGTCCAATTCATTGGGAACGAACCTTTCGATGTGGGACGACCAGATGCCGGCCCTGACGCAGCGCTTCCGCGTGTTGCGCTACGACGCCCGCGGGCACGGCTCGTCGCCGGTGACGAGCGGGGCCTACTCGATGGCCATGCTTGGCCAGGACGTGCTGCTGCTCCTCGATGCGTTCGAGATCGAGCGCGCGCACTTCTGCGGCCTGTCGATGGGCGGGATGACCGGCATGTGGCTGGGCATTCACGCCTCCGGGCGCATCGACTCCCTGGTGCTTGCCAACACGGCGCCGCGCATCGGCACGGCCGCGAGCTGGAACGCGCGGATCGACGCGGTGCGCGAAGGCGGCATGGGAGCGATTGCCGAGCTGGTGCTCGAGCGCTGGTTCACGGCAGGATTTCGTGCCCGCGCTCCGCAGGCCGTCGGCCGCATCGCGGCCATGCTCGCCGCGACGCCGCCCGCGGGCTACGTTGCCTGCTGTGGCGCGATTCGCGACGCCGACCAATGGCCCGGCATCGCCGCTATCCGTTGTCCCACGCTGGTCGTTGCCGGGACCGAGGATGTCAGCACGCCGGCCGCCGAGGGCAGGCAGATGGCCGAGCGCATTGCCGGGGCGCGCTACGTCGAGCTCGACGCGGCGCATATCTCGAACGTCGAGGCGGCCGCTCGCTTCACCGCCGAGCTGATCGCGTTTCTTCCCCGGAGCGGGGCATGAAGCCGCTGGCGCATGCTTCGCGGCGGGCAGCGCACGGCGCGTGGCTGCTGTTGCTCGGCTCGATTGTCTTCATGGCGGCGTCGGCAGCCGTGGCGGCGCCCGACTCCTATCCCCTGCGGCCGATCCGCCTCATCGTGCCCTACACCCCGGGCACCGGCATCGACATCCTCGCCCGCGTGGTCGGACAGAGGCTCGCCGACCGGCTGAAGGTCGCAGTCGTCGTCGACAACCGCCCGGGCGCGAGCGGCAACATCGGCACCGAGTTCGTGAGCAAGGCAGCCCCCGACGGCTACGTGCTGCTCATGACCTCGAGCACGCACGTGCTCAATGCGGCATTGCAGCCGAGCGTGCCCTACGACCCGATCAACGGCTTCACGCCGATCGCCCCGGCGGCGATTGCCAGCCTGGCGCTGGTCGTCAACCCCGGCCTGCCGGCGCACTCGGTGCAGGAACTCGTCGCTCTGGCCAAGAAAGAGCCGGGCAAGCTCAACTACGCCTCGCCGGGCAACGGCACGCCGCACCACCTGGCCATGGAGCTGTTCAAGCGGGAGTTCCACGTCGATCTGACCCACGTCCCCTACAACGGCACCGCGGGGGCGGTTACCGACCTGATCGGGGGCCAGGTGCAGGTGATGTTCCTTCCGGTCCACGTGGCTTTGCCGCTGGTGCAAAGCGGCAAGCTGCGCATGCTTGCCGCCGGTGGTGCGCACCGGTCGCCGGTGACCCCGGAAGTTCCATCGCTCGCCGAGGAAGGCATCACCGGCATCGACGTCGATATCTGGTATGCGCTGCTCGGCCCGGCCGGGATGGCGAAAGAGCAGGTGGCGCAGCTCAATGCCGAAGTCGACGCGATCCTGGGCGAGAGCGAGGTGCGCGAGCTTCTCGCCAAGCAGGGCATGACCCCGCGCCCGGGCACTCCCGACGACTTAGCGCGGCTCATGACCACCGACCTCGAACGCTGGACGCAGCTCATCCGCGCGGCGAAGATCACTGCGGACTAGGCGCGTCTCCACACCGGCCGCGGCAATGAAGCTCGACATCTTCAACCACATTTTTCCGCAGCGCTTCTACCAGCGCATGCTCGAGGTCGCGCCCGACGGCCAGGACCTGCACAAGCGCGTGCGCGCCATCCCGTCCATCGTCGATCTCGGGGAGCGCTTTCGCATCATGGACATGTTCGGCGACTATGCGCAGGTGATCTGCCTGGGCTCGCCGCCGATCGAGGCCTTTGCTCCTGCGCCCCTTTCGATCGAGCTTTCGCGGCTTGCCAACGACGGCATGGCCGAGCTCGTCGACCGGCATCCGGACCGCTTCCCGGCTTTCGTCGCCTCGCTGCCGATGAACGATCCCCAGGGCCTGCTCGCGGAGGCCGAGCGCGCGGTGCGCGAGCTCGGGGCGGTGGGCGTCCAGGTTTTCAGCAACGTATCGGGCAAGCCGCTGACTGCGCCCGAGACCCTGCCCTTGTTCGGGCTGATGGCCGAGTTCGACCTGCCGCTGTGGCTGCATCCGGCGCGCGGCGCGAATTTCCCGGACTACCTGCAGGAGAAGCGAAGCCATTACGAGATCTGGTGGGCGTTCGGCTGGCCGTACGAGACCAGCGTGGCCATGGCGCACATCGTCTTCGAGGGCCTGTTCGATCGCTATCCGCAGCTCAAGATCATCACCCATCACATGGGCGGAATGATTCCCTACTTCGAAGGACGGGTCGGGCCGGGCTGGGACCAGCTCGGAGCGCGCACCTCCGAGGTCGACTACGGCGCGGTTCTGCGCCGGCTCGCCAAGCGCCCGCTCGACTACTTTCGCATGTTCTACGCCGACACCGCCCTGTTCGGGGCCAGGGAGGCCACCCGCTGCGGGCTCAGCTTCTTCGGCCCGGAGCGGGTGCTGTTCGCCTCGGATTCGCCGTTCGATCCGGAAAAGGGCTCGATGTACACGCGCACCACCATCGACATCCTCGACGGGCTCGACATATCGCCGGCGGAGCGGCAGGCGATCTACGAAGGCAACGCGCGACGGCTGCTGAAGCTCGACCGGGCGCGCGACTCGTCACCGGGGAGGAGCAGCGATGGATGAGCAGGAGCGGCACGACAAGGGTTTGACGGTACGGCGCGCGGTGCTGGGCGATGCGCACGTCGATCGCGCCATGATGCGCAAGGACGCTTTCAACGCGGAGTTTCAGGAGCTCATCACCCGTTACGCCTGGGGCGAGATCTGGACCCGGCCCGGGCTGCCGCGCCACACGCGCAGCCTCCTGACGATCGCACTCATGGTGGCGCTCAACCGCAACGAGGAGTTCAGGCTGCACCTGCGCGCGGCATTCAACAACGGCGTCACCCGCGATCAGATCAAGGAAGTGCTTTTGCACTGCGCGATATACTGCGGCGTTCCCGCCGCGAACTCGGCCTTCCACATGGCCGAAGAGGTGTTTGCGCAAATGAAACCGGGCGGTTGAGCCGACGATTCAAGCGCGGCGGCGCGGTGTTGTTGCGCCACGGAAGACTCACATGAAGGAGGAAGCGATGCGATACGCGAAGATGTGGCAGCTGCTGCTGGGGTTGGTGCTGGGGGCGGTGGCGTGGGGGGTGCAGGCGCAAGGGGAGGTGAAGCTGGGGCTGGTGGCGGAGTTTTCGGGGCCGTTTGCGCAGTACGGGCAGCAGATGCTGGGGGGCATGAAGGCGTACATGAAGCTGCACGGGGACACGGTGGCGGGGAAGAAGATCGAGATCGTGCAGAGGGACACGGGAGGGCCGGCGCCGGACGTGGCGAAGCGGCTGGCGCAGGAGCTGGTGACCCGGGACAACGTCGACGTGCTGGTTGGCTTTGGGCTGACGCCCAATGCGCTGGCGGTGGCGCCGGTGGCCACGGAGGCTAAGAAGGCGATGGTGATCATGAATGCGGCGACGTCGATCATCACCACCAAGTCGCCGTACATCGTGCGGGTGTCGATGACGCTGCCGCAGGTGACCCAGCCGATGGCGGTGTGGGCGGCGAGGAACGGGATCAAGAAGGTGTACACGGTGGTGGCGGACTACGGTCCTGGGCTGGATGCGGAGAAGGCGTTCACGGAGGCGTTCAAGGCGGCCGGAGGACAGGTCGTGGGCAGCGTGCACACGCCGCTGCAGAACCCGGACTTTGCGCCGTTCATCCAGCGGGTGAAGGACGCGAAGCCGGAGGCGGTGTTTCTGTTTCTGCCGGCTGGGGAGGAGGGGATAGCGTTCATGAAGGGCTACGAGGAGCGCGGGCTCAAGCAGGCGGGGATCCGGCTCATCGCCACGGGGGACATCACCGACGACGGGGTGCTGGAGGCGATGGGGGATCCGACGCTGGGGCTGGTGACGAGCTTCCACTATTCGGCGGCGCACGAGTCGGCGGAGAACGCGGCGTTCAAGAAGGCGTACGCGGAGGTCAACGGGGACAAGCTGCGGCCGAACTTCATGGCGGTGGCGGGCTACGACGGGATGGCGTTGATCTACGAGGCGCTGCAGAAGACCGGCGGGTCGACCGACGGCGACAAGCTGGTGGCGGCGATGAAAGGCCTGCACCTGAACAGCCCGCGGGGGCCGATCAGCATCGATCCGGAGACCCGCGACGTGGTGCAGACGGTGTACATCCGCAAGGTCGAGAAGACCCCCGGCGGACTCTACAACATCGAGTTCGACAAGTTCCCCGAGCAGAAGGATCCGGGCAAGCCCTGATCAGGGGTGCCGAGCGCGACGATAAGCGGCGATGGCGGCGATGGGGAGCTTCATCGGCGTCGTCTTTGACGGCCTGGCTTACGGCAGCCTGCTGTTCCTGATCAGCATCGGGCTGTCGGTGACGATGGGGTTGATGAACTTCATCAATCTCGCCCACGGCGCCTTCGCGATGCTCGGCGGTTATGCCGCGGTCGTGGCCATGTCGCGGCTGGGTATTCCGTTCCTGCCGGCGCTGGCGATCGCCTTTGCCGCGAGCGGGGCCGCCGGCGCGCTGCTCGAGCGCCTTCTCTATCGTCGCCTGTACCGGGCGGCGCACGTCGACCAGGTGCTGTTCACCATCGGCCTTACCTTCATGTCGATCGCCGGGGCGACCTATGGTTTCGGCCCGGCCCAGCAGCCGGTGCGGCTGCCGGAGTTCTTGACCGGGCAGGTGCATCTGCTCGGGCTGGACCTTGGCATCTACCGGCTGTTCCTAATGGGCATGGTGGTGATCGCCGCCCTGGGGCTGATCTACCTGGTCGAGCGCACGCGCTTTGGCGCCCAGGTGCGGGCGGCGGTCGACAACCAGCAGGCGGCGGTGGGGCTCGGCATCAACGTCGAGCGCGTGTTCGGCGTGACTTTCGCCCTCGGTTCGGCGCTGGCGGGGCTGGGCGGCGCGCTGGGCATCGACGTGCTCGGACTCGATCCGACGTTTCCGCTGAAATACATGGTGTACTTCCTGCTCGTGGTCGCGGTCGGCGGCGCGGGCACGATTCGCGGCCCGCTCTTCGCCGCGCTCATCCTTGGCGTATTCGACGTCGCCGGCAAGTACTACGTGCCGCAGGTCGGCTCCTTCGTCATCTATGCGGTGATGGTGGTCATGCTGCTGATTTTTCCGGCAGGCCTCGCGGGGCGACGGGCGTGAGCAATCTGCCGACGCTGAAGTGGACCGGCTTCGAGATCGCCTTCTGGCTGCTGCCGATCGCGGCATTTTTTCTCTTTCCGCGCTATTTGACGCTGGGCAGCCAGGTCCTCATCGCCGGCCTGTTCGCGCTCTCGCTCGATCTCATTCTCGGCTACGCGCGCATCATTTCGCTCGGCCACGCGGCGTTCTTCGGTCTGGGCGCGTATACCGCGGGGCTGCTCGCCCGGCACGGCTTCGGCGAGCCGCTGAGCGGGCTTCTTGCCGCAGCGACGATCGCCGCCCTTGCCGGCTGGATCACCAGCTACCTGATCGTCCGGGGCCAGGACCTGACGCGGCTGATGGTCACCCTCGGCATCGGCCTCATGCTCTATGAGGCGGCGAACCAGGCCTCGTCGCTCACCGGCGGCGTGGACGGTCTCTCGGGCGTGGAAATGAACAAGCTGCTCGGGCTGTTCGGATTCGGACTGGACGGCAAGACCGCGTACCTGTACAGCCTCGCGGTACTGTTCGTGGTGTTCAATGGCGCGCGCCTGCTCGTCCGTTCGCCGTTCGGGCTGAGCCTCAAGGGCGTGCGCGAGGGCGAGCGCCGGATGCCGGCCATCGGCGCGTCGGTGCGGCACAAGCTCGTCGCCGTCTATACCATCGGCGCCGGCATCGCCGGCGTGGCCGGCGCGCTGCTCGCGCAGACGACGCAATTCGTCGGCATCGACGTGTTCGGATTCCAGCGTTCAGCCGAGCTACTCATCATGCTCGTCCTGGGCGGCACCGGCTACCTCTATGGCGGTCCGCTGGGCGCGGCGGTGTTCATGATCCTGCAGGATTACCTGGCCAACCTAAACCCGGTGTACTGGCAGTTCTGGCTCGGCCTGTTGCTGGTGCTGCTGGTGCTCTTCGCGCGCGGCGGCCTGATGGGGGCGCTGGTGGCGTTGCGCGCGCGCTGGCGACGGAGCGCGCCATGAGCGTGGCGCTGCGCACCGAGGGGCTGTCGAAATCGTTCGGCTTGTTCAAGGCCAACTCCGAGCTGAGCCTGTCGTTCGCCGCCGGCGCGCGCCATGCACTGATCGGGCCCAACGGCGCGGGCAAGACCACCTTCATCAATCTGCTGACCGGAGCGCTCGCGCCGAGCGAGGGCGAGGTCTACCTGGGCGGAGAGCGGATCACCGGCCTGCCGCAGCACGCACGGGTCAGGCGCGGGATGACGCGCACCTTTCAGATCAATACCCTGTTTCCCGGGCTCACCGCGCTCGAGTCGGTGGTGCTCGCATGTTGTGAAAGAAGCGGCCGCGGCGGCGTGTGGTGGCGCACCGTTGCCGCCGAGACGGGCGCGATCGCGCAGGCGCAGGAAATCCTGGCGCGGCTGCGACTGGACGCCGACGCAAACACGCCGACGCGCGCGTTGCCCTACGGCAAGCAGCGTCTGCTGGAAATTGCCTTGGCGCTCGCCACCCGGCCGGCGGTGCTGCTGCTCGACGAGCCGGCAGCCGGCATTCCGTCCGCGGCGAGCGCCGAGCTGTTCGCCGTGATCGCGCAGCTGCCGCGCGAGGTCACCATCATCTTCATCGAGCACGACATGAACCTGGTGTTTCGCTTCGCCGAGCGCATCACCGTGCTGGTTGGCGGCACGGTGCTCGTCGAAGGCACGCCCGACGAAATCGCCCACGACAGCAGGGTGCGCGAGGTCTACCTCGGGGAGGCGCTGCATGCCTGAGCTCATCCGCGCCGAAGGCCTGACCGCGGGCTATGGCGAGGCGGTGGTGCTCGAAGAGGTCTCGCTTTCGCTCGAGGAGGGTGGCAGCCTTGCCCTGCTCGGTCGCAACGGGGTGGGCAAGACGACGCTGCTCATGACCCTGATGGGACTCACCCGCCTCAAGCAGGGCCGGCTCGCGCTGCTGGGCGCGGATATCACCGGCTTGTCGCCGTGGCGCCGGGCGCAGGCGGGGCTGGGCTGGGTGCCGCAGGAACGTTGCATGTTTGCCTCGCTGACGGTCGAAGAGCACCTGACGGTGGTGGCGCGGCCCGGCGGACCGTGGAACCTGGCCCGGGCGTACCGGGTTTTCCCGCGCCTCGAGGAGCGTCGTCACCACCGCGGTAGCCAGCTGTCGGGTGGCGAGCAGCAGATGCTCGCCATCGCCCGCGCGCTCATGACCAACCCCAAGCTGCTCCTGCTCGACGAGCCGATGGAAGGCCTGGCGCCGATCATCGTTCAGGAACTGCTGAAGGTGATAGGCCAGATCGTGCGCGCAGGGGAGTTCGCGGTCATCGTGGTCGAACAGCACGCCCGGCTTGCGCTCGGGATCACCCGCCAGGCGATGGTGCTCGATCGCGGCCGCGTGGTACATCGGTCGGCGAGCGAGCAACTGCTCAACGACCCGGCGACGCTCGATCGCCTTGTCGCCGTCGCCTGAGGCTTTGCGACTCTACGGCGCGACCGACCAGAGCGCGACGGTAGCCAGAAATCCTCGCGGCACCTCGACCCGGCCCAGCTGCCAGCGGTCCGGTCGGTAGGGGTCGGGTCCGCTGGCGAGTTCGATTGCATCGCCCAGGCGCACCTCGAGCTGGCGGAACGGCGCCGACAGGCCCTCGCCGGTGGCCTTGCTCATCGCTTCCTTGCAGGTCCAGTAGCGCAGGAACCGCTTGCGGCGCTCGGTCTCCGGGAGCGGCGCGAGCGTGGCCCGCTCGGCGGCGGTCAGGAATTTTGCCGCCAGCCCGTCGGCCCGCACGACGCGGTCCTCATGCTCGATGTCGACGCCGATGCGTCGCCCGCGAGCCATCCCGATCAGCGCGATTCCCTCGGTATGCGAGACGTTGAAATCGATGCCGCAGTGCCCTTCGAGCTGCGGCCTTCCCCGGATGCCGCGCACGATGGGCACCGCCGGCGGCGGGAGCCCGAGCGCACGGCCGAGCAGCCAGCGCAACAGCGCGCGGCCGGCGATATAGCGCCGGGCCAGCGCTTCGCGCCCGAAACGCTGCGCGCGGGCATGCTCGGCCGGCGCGAGCCAGGCCGAGATGCGCGAGAGCTCGCCCTCGGCAGCGCCGAGCGGCGCCCACCACAGCGCCACATCGGCCGCCACCGATTCGAGCGCGACCGGGGCGCCGTCCGGATTGCCCGGGGCGGGGAAATCGTCTACGCTCACTCGCCGTTCTGCCTCATGGGTCGCTGTGGCGCGTGCGTCCGAACGCTGCGCGTCGCCAATCGCGGTAATCGATGGTCTTCCTCCTGCGCTCGCTCGGCCGCCTGCCGCTCTCCACGCTCTATCGCTTCGGGGGGTTCGTTCATTTTGTCACGTTTTATCTGCTGCGCTGGCGGCGCGATATGGCCGTGGGCAACCTCGCCCGCTCTTTTCCCGAAAAGTCGGCTGCCGAGCGCGCGGCGATCCTGCTGCAGTCGTATCGCAACATGAGCGAGGTATTCGCCGAATTGCTCTGGGGCTGGCGGGCCGGCGCGGAAGAGCTCAAGGGGCGCCTCAGCATCGACAATCCGGAGCTCGTCGCCCGCTTCGTCGCCGAGCGCCGTTCGGTCGTGCTGCTGACCGCGCATGTATGCAACTGGGAATGGCTGCTGCCGGGCGGGGGAGCGCACTTCGGCATCCCCATCGACGCGGTGTACAAGCCCCTGCGCGTGGCCAGCGTCGACGCTTACATGCGCGAGGCGCGCAGCCGCTTCGGCGGCCAGCCGATCCCGATCAACAGCTTTGCCTTCGAACTGCTGCGGCGCGCGGGGCAGCCGCGGGCCTATGGCCTGGTGGCCGACCAGACGCCAAAGAAAGACATGGACAAGTACTGGACGCGCTTCCTGAATCAGGACACGGCGTTCTTCGTTGGCGCGGAAAAGATCGCCCGCTTTCTTGACGCGGCGGTTGTCTACGTGGCGATGCGCCGGATCCGGCGCGGCTACTACGCGGTCCACCTGCACGTGCTCGCCGAGCCACCCTACGACGGCGACGAGGGCGAGACCGGCGGCGAAGGCTGGATCACCGAGGCTTACGCGCGCAGGCTCGAGGCGGAAATCCGTGCCAATCCCGCGGATTGGCTATGGATCGAGAACAAGTGGAAATATCCCCGGACGGCCGACGAAGGTGGGCGATAATCGCTCCCTGATCGATGAGTCTTTCGCCACCGGAACAAGAGGTTCTAGAAAGCCATGCAAAAAACTGCGCTGGTTCTCAATGGTCCCAACCTCAATCTGCTCGGCACGCGCGAGCCCGCGGTCTATGGGGCTGAAACGCTCGCCGACGTGGAGAAGATGTGCCGCGACGAGGGCGCGCGCCTCGGCATCGAGATCGACTGCCGGCAATCCAATCACGAGGGCCAGCTCATCGACTGGCTCCACGAGGCCGGCCGCGAGTGCGCGGCAGGTCGGATGATCGGCGTGGTGTTCAACGCGGGCGCCTACACGCATACCTCGATTGCCCTGCACGACGCGATCAAGGGTGCGAACGTGCCCTTGATCGAGGTGCACATTTCGAACGTGCATGCGCGCGAGCCGTTCCGCCACCACTCGTGGCTCTCGCCGGCCGCGAAGGGAATCATCGTCGGATTCGGCGTCCAGGGCTATGCCTTGGCGCTTGCGGGTCTGAAAATGCTCGCGGAGAAGAGCCAGAAAGCGTGACGCGGCTGCGACGATGACCGATCTCTATGCCGTGATCGGCAACCCGATCGCGCAGAGCAAATCGCCGCGCATTCATACCGAGTTCGCGCGTCAACTCGGACAGGATCTGCGCTACGAGGCGATCCTCGCCCCGCGCGACGGCTTTGTCGCGGCGATTGCCAGGTTTCGCGCCGCGGGTGGCTGTGGTCTGAACGTCACGGCCCCCTTCAAGGTGGAGGCGTTCGCTGTGGCGACCGAATGCACCGAGCGCGCCGAGCACGCCGGAGCCGTCAACACGCTCAAGTTTGCCGGCACCAGCGTGCTGGGCGACAACACCGACGGCGCGGGGCTTATCAGGGATATCCAGGAGCGCCTGGGCTTCGAGCTCTCCGCCAGGCGCGTGCTGATCATGGGCGCCGGAGGTGCTGCGCGTGGCATCGTGCTGCCTCTCCTGCACGAGCGGCCCGCCTCGCTGGTGATTGCCAATCGCACGGTTGCCAAGGCGCAGGCGCTTGAGCGCCGCTTTGCGCCCTTCGGGCCGGTGGAGGGGGGCGGCTACGCCGACCTTGCGGGGCGAGTGTTCGACCTCGTGATCAACGCTACGTCGGCAAGCTTAAGCGGCGAGCTGCCACCGCTGCCGCCGGGCGTGTTTGCGCCAGGATCGCTCGCCTACGACCTGGTCTACGGTACCGAGTCCACGCCATTTCTCGTCCAGGCGCGGGGTCACGGTGCGGCTCAGGTCGGCGAGGGCCTGGGCATGCTGCTCGCGCAGGCAGCCGAGTCGTTCTGGCTCTGGCGCGGCATGCGGCCCGACATCAGGCCGGTGATCGAACTATTGCGCAGGGGCTAGCAGCCCGGGCTAAGGTGGCGCCGTGCGGCCTAACGTGCCGGCGCATCAATTGCGACTGCGGCGAGAGGTGCTCTGGAAATGAACACTGCGGCTGAAGGATTGCGGGTGCTCGTCACCGCCGGCGCATCCGGCATCGGCGGGGAAATCGCCCGGGCCAGGCATCGAAGCGTGCGGCCGCGATCGCTTCGGGCTTCTCCCGCAGCGTCCCGCTCATGGAAACGGTTGCTATCGATCTGCGCATGGCCTAGGTGGGTTCTTCACGCCCGACATCGTGCCATTCGCGGTCCGTGAGCGGCATGGCCATTGGCACCGGTACCGCTTTGGCGCCCGCGGTCTCGGCGGCGCGGGCCCAATGGGACATCATGTCGCAAAACCGCATGCAAATGGCTGGGCCGCACCAGGCATCCGGCGCGATTGCTCAGCCGAGGATCAACGAGCCGAGTTCCATGGCTGCGTCGTGCAACGGTCGATAGAACCGCTCGGTCATGTCAGCGACCGAAAGCAGGCGGCCATGCAGGATTACGTTTATACCGGCCACGTAGTGGCCACCCGCATCGCGCACGGGCACGGCGATGGTGGAAAGGCGGCGCTCCATTTGCTGGCTTGCAAACGCGACTCCATTGCTGCGAACGGCCTCGAGCGCCTCGCGCAGCCGGTCCGCGCTGGTCAGCGTGTACTCGGTATACGGATGGAAATGGGCGCGAGCGAGGTAGGCTTCGAGCTCCTCGGGCGGGAGGTGGGCGAGCAGAACCTGGCCGATCGATGTGCAATAGGCCGGCAGGCGGCGGCCGACATTGAGCGCGGGGGACATGATGCGCGACGTTGCCGAGCGTGCGAGGTAGACAATCTCTTCGCCGTCGAGAATGGCCAGCGAGCACGCCTCATGCAGCGTCTCGCCGAGTCGGTCGAGTATCGGCTGCGCGAGCACCGCGAGCGGCGAGGCGGTCAGGTACGCATGACTGAACGACAGCACGCGCGGCCGGAGATAGAAGTGACGAGAGTCATCGGCGGCCACGAAGCCGAGGCGCTCCAGCGTATGCAGGCTGCGCCGCGCAGCGGCGCGCGGGATGCCGGTGCGATGGCTGACTTGGGAGATCGACATCCGCCGCTTCTTGTCGGAAAGGACGAGCAGGACGGCGAGCCCGCGGGCGAGCGCGGTGACGAAATCCGGATCGTCGTCGAAGCGCGCGATAGCCTCGACGGCGAGCACGTCATGGTCGAACAGAGATGGCGGCTGCGCGCGCGCCGCCGACGCAGAGGATGCGGCGCGTTCGACCTCGGCAGCTGTCAGGCGACGATTCATCCGGCCCCCGAGAAGCGGAAATTCCGGTCGCAAATCGGCCATCCGCGACCGTCCAGCGATCGAAGCATACTTTATTTCGCCTGCGGTGGTCAGCTCCGGCCGGTTTCAACCACGATTGTGGGCGTCTGGCGCACACATTGTCGTTGGGCGTCCTTGACGCCCCCTGGGCGCAAAGCTAACGTTCAAACAAACAACAAATGGCGTGCTCGGGGCGGGTGTGCGCAAATCCGCGGCTAGGGCACGCTTGGCAAGCAGCCGGGTCGCTCACGGAAAAGCGGCGGCGCAACTGGATGGACGCGAAGCTGGAGGAACAGACATCGTTTTCTCGTCGGGGGCACGCCGGCACGATGCCCGCCCGCAGGCTGTGCCCTTCGGCAAACCTGCGCCGCCGCATGGACGCCGGCCGATGACGCCCAGAAGCACGGAGCAGTGCATCGAGTGCCGCCCGGCACAGACAGACGATCAAAGGTGAAGGATTTCGAGATGGCAAGCGCCACGGAACCAGGCAAGGGCATCACCGACGAGCAAAAGCAGGAGCTTGATATGGTCTTCGAGCGCGCGCGCAAGGCCCTCGCGATCATCGAGACGTACGACCAGAAACGCGTGGACCGGTTGTGCCAGGCGGTGGCCTGGGCGGTGGCCAACAAGAAAACGTTCACCCGGCTGGTCGACATGGGTATCGCCGAGAGCGAACTCGGCGATGCGGTGAGCCGAATGGGCAAGCGAATGAAGATCCGGGGTGTGCTGCGCGACGCGTTGCGGCAGAAGAGCGTGGGAGTCATCGAGGAGCTGCCGGAAAAGGGCATTGTCAAGTACGGCAAGCCTGCCGGCATCGTTGCCTGCATTGTGCCGACGACCAATCCGGACCTCACTCCGGCCGGCAACGCGATCTACGGCATCAAGGCGCGTGACGTGGTCATCTTCTCGCCGCACCCGCGCTCGAAGAAGACATCTTTCGAAACGGTGCGGCTGATGCGGGAGGCGCTCGAGCGCGAGGGTGCGCCGGCCGACATCCTGCAGTGCCTGACCAAGGTCAACATCCCGATGTCGCAGGCACTGATGGCGCGTGCCGACCTGATCATCGCCACCGGAGGGCAGCCGATGGTGCGCGCCGCGTACAGTTCCGGCCGGCCCGCGTACGGCGTGGGTGCCGGCAACTCGACCATGATCATCGACGAGACGGCGAACGTCGAGGAAGCCGCGCGCAACACGCGCCTGTCAAAGACCTCCGATTTCGGGTCCGGCTGTTCGGCAGACGGCAACCTCATCATCGAGGCCTCCGTTTTCGATCGCCTGCTCAAGCAGCTGCAGGTCGAGGGTGGCTACCTGGCGAACAGCGACGAGAAGGCGGCGCTGCGCCGCGCCATGTGGGATGCCGAAGGGCATCGCACACCGGACACGGTCGCGATCGCGCCGCAGCAGCTCGCCAAGAAGGCGGGCTTCACGATCCCCGCCGACCGCAAGTTCATCATCGTCTATGGCGACGGAATCGGCAAGGAGCATCCGTTCTCCGGCGAGAAGCTCACGACGCTGCTCGCCGTCTACAAGTATCAGGGCTTCGACCAGGCGCTCGACATGATGCGCGCGGTTTACGAGGTCGGCGGCAAAGGCCATTCCTGCGGGATCTACTCCTTCAACGACGAGCACGTCCGCCAGCTCGCCCTCGCGGCGCCGGTGTCCCGCATCATGGTCCGCCAGCCGCAATCGAAGGCCAACGCGGGCGCATTCAACAACGGCATGCCGATGACCTCCAGCCTCGGCTGCGGCACCTGGGGCGGCAACAGCGTTTCCGAGAACGTTCACCTCAAGCACTACCTGAACACGACCTGGGTGTCGGTCCCGATCAAGGAAGACCGCCCGCCCGACGAGGAACTGTTCGGGCCGTTCTACGACCCCGAAATGGAAAGCGAGATCGAGACGATCGTAACCTGAGCCGCAAAGCTACACGCACGCGATCTTACGCGCGAGTTTGCCACGCGACATGACCGAGCCTGGACAACTTTCATGACGACCAAACCTCCCGAGGAGCTGCTCGCCGCCTGCAGTGCGTGGTGGGACACCGCGATCATCGATATCCATCCGGGCCGGATCGCGATCCGCGGCTACCCCATCGAAGAGCTGATCGGGCGGGTGCGTTTTCCGGAAATGATCTGGCTCATGCTGCGCGGCGAGCTGCCGTCGCGGGCGCAGGCCGAGCTGCTCGAGGCGGCGCTCGTGCCTGGCGTCGATCACGGGCCGCACGCACCGTCGATCGCGATCGCGCGCATGGCCGTCACCTGCGGCTCGCCCATCAACGGCGCGATGGCCTCGGCGATCAACGTGCTCGACGACATTCACGGTGGCGCCGGCCAGCAGTGCATGGAGTTCTACCGAGAGATCGATGCCGAAGCGGGCGCCGATGGCGACCTGGTGCGCGCGGCCACCGTGGTCATCGAGCGCCACCGCGCCGCGGGCGAAAGCATCGTCCCCGGGTTCGGCCACCGCTTTCACCCCATCGATCCGCGCACCGCGCCGCTGCTGGACCTGGTCGCCAAGGCCGAAGCGGCCGGCACCGTGACCGGGCGCCATGCCCGCATCGGGCGCGCCACGGAACAGGCGCTGGAGGCAATCAAGAAGCGCCATATTCCGATGAACATTGACGGCATCACCGCCGTCATCTTCAGCGAACTCGGCTTCGAGCCCGAGCTCGGCCGCGGTCTGTTCATCCTGTCGCGCGCCGTCGGCATTCTGGCGCACGCATGGGAGCAGAAGCAACGCGGCCGGCGAATCATGGGGCCGATGCCGCGCGAGATTCCGTTTCGTTACAGCGGCCCCGCCCGCCGCAGCCTGCCCCCGCAGACAGCCGGCGACGCAGACGCCGCACCACGCGCCGTGGCCGAGCGCGACCGTCAAATTGTGTGAGCCTCGTCGATATGCCATGCGCCGGGGCGCGGAGGAACCGTAAATGAAGGCTCTGATCTCGCAGCAGCTGGTGAAGTACCTTGAAGCGCGTGGCGTCGAGCACGTCTTCGGCCTGTGCGGGCACACGAACATAGCGGTGCTCGCCGCGCTGTCGAAGAGCAAGAAGATCACGTTCATCAACACCCGGCACGAGCAGGTCGCCGCGCACATGGCCGATGGCTATGCGCGCGCCAAGAACCAGACGGCGGTGCTGTTGACGCACCTCGGTCCCGGGCTCACCAATGCGGCGACCGGCGTCGCAAACGCCGCGCTCGACTCGGTGCCGATGGTGGTCATTGCCGGCGATGTGCCGACCCACTATCACGGCAAGCACCCGCACCAGGAGGTGAATCTGCACGCCGATGCCTCGCAGAGCGAGATCTACCGGCCGTTCGTGAAGCGCGCGTGGCGCGTCGATCAGCCGCATCTTTTCCCGGAAATCATCGCCAAGGCTTTTGCGCTCGCCGAAAGCGGTAGGCCGGGCCCGGTCCTGGTGGACGTGCCCATGGACATTTTCTCGAAAGAGGTCGACGTCGCGCTGTTCGACCGTCTGCAGCTCAACACCAGGAAGCTGCGCAGACCTGCGCTCGACGAGGCGACTGCGACCGAGATCGTCGACAGGCTGGTCGCGGCGAAGCGCCCGCTGCTCTACGTCGGTGGCGGCATCATGCTTGCGGAGGCGACCGCCGGGTTGCGCCAATTCGTCGACCACCTGCAGATCCCGGTCGCGCACACGTTGATGGGCAAGGGTGCGCTGCCGGACGACCACCCGTTCGTGCTCGGCATGACCGGCTTCTGGGGAACGAAATTCATAAACGACCAGTGTCGCTCGGCCGACTGGATCCTTGCGCTGGGCACGCGCTTCTCCGAAGCGGACTGCAGTTCGTGGGAGAGCGAATATACGTTCAGCTTTCCACCGACCCGATTGATCCACATCGACATCGACCCCGCGGAGATCGGCCGCAATTATCCTGCCGAGATCGGCGCGGTTGCCGATCTCGGGCAGGCTCTCGCCGAACTGAACCGCGTGGCGCGCAGGCTCGTCCCCAAGGGTATCAAGCGCCCGGCACTCGCGACCGAAATTGCCGCCGCGCACGAAGCATTCGTCGCGAGCAATCGCGCGCACGCGCAGAGCGATGCTTATCCGATGCGGCCCGAACGCATCCTGGCCGACGTCCGCGAGGCGCTGCCGCGCGATGCACTGATTACTACCGATGTCGGCTGGAACAAGAACGGAGTGGGCCAGCAGTTTCCGATCCTCACTCCCGGCACGATATTCACGCCGGGCGGCTACGCGACGATGGGATTCGGCGCGCCGGCGGCGCTGGGGGCGAAGATCGCGCATCCGGACCGGGTCGTCGTGGCGCTCGTCGGGGACGGCGGCTTTGGACAGAATCCGGCGATGCTTGCGACCGCGTACGAGCAGGATATCGCGGTCGTGTGGGTGATCATGAATAACTACGCGTTCGGCACGATCGCCGGCCTGGAGAAGGCGCACTTCGCCACGACTTACGGCACGGTGTTCGAGAAGGACGGCAAGCCGTACTCGCCCGACTATGCCGCGATCGCGAAGGCATACGGCGTCGACGGCGTGCGCATTGCATCCGCCGCCGAATTCAGGCCCGCGCTCGAACGCGCGATTGCCGCCAAGCGCCCGTGTGTCATCGACGTCGTCATGCAGAATGAACCCGTGCCGACTGCGGGCCACTGGAACATCATGGATATCTATTCGCCCGGCGTCACGATTCACCACGTCGGTACCGATGCCGTACCAGCCTGATGGGAGCACGCTCGTGAGACACGAATACTCTCTGGCGCACCTTACCGCGTTGTCGCTGCCGCCGCCGCGGCTCGTCGAAGTCGCCGCGCGCAGCGGGTACCGCTACGTGGGTTTGAGATTGAACCGCGTGACTTCGGCAGAAGTGCTCTACGATCTTGCACACGACCGCGCATTGATGAACGAGACGAAGGCTCGCCTCGCGGCCACCGGGGTCGAGGTGCTGGATATCGAGCTCGCCCGGATGGATCCCGATCACGACCCGCAGAGCTACGCGTCGCTGCTCGAGGCGGGCGCCCAGCTCGGAGCCCGCCACGTGATCACGCAACTGCCCGACCCGGACCGGGAGCGCGCGACGGAGCGTTACGCAGCGCTGTGCGATCTCGCCAAGCCGCTCGGCCTCACGCTCGATCTCGAATTCCCGTCGTGGACCGAGACGCCGGACCTCGCGACCGCGACGCAGGTTCTGCGCGCGGTCAACCGTACCAACGCCGGCATGCTGATCGACACCCTGCATTTCGATCGATCGGATTGCAGTCTCGAGGAACTAGCGGCGCTGCCGCGCGGCTGGTTCAATTACGTTCATGTCTGCGACGCGCCGAAGGCGAAGCCAGCCACCAAGGACGGGCTGATCCACGCGGCGCGCTGCGAGCGTCTCTTCCCGGGCGAAGGGGGTATCGACGTGCGCGCGATTCTTGCCTGTCTGCCGCAGGATATTCCGTACGCGCTGGAGATTCCGCGCGACTCGCTTGCTCGCGTGCTGGGGGTCGAGGAGTGCGCCAGGCTCGCACTGGAAGCGGCGCGGAACCATCTGGACAGGGATGACACCGCCTCCACCGCTTCGAGAGGCGCAAGGCCGGCAGTGACCGAGCCTGTGCCGGCGCGCGCGTTGTAGGCTCCGCCAATGGAACCGGCTTGCATCGCCCGTGCTGCGGGCGCTTCGCTCCCGTATCGTGCCAGCCGCGGTCGTGCGCTGCTTGCGACGACGGGGTTTCCGGCGGCGGACGCCAGCTCCCCGCCCCACGCCACAACCAGCACGGCGAGGATTGAATGATCAGCGGCAAGACCACCATCATCGCCCATATCGGCTATCCGACTGAGACGTTCAAGGCGCCGCTTATCTACAACCCGTGGTTCGACAAGAGCGGGATCGATGCCGTTGTCGTGCCGATGGGTGTCAAGTCCGATGACTACCCTGCGGTGCTGAAGGCGCTGTTCAAGCTCACCAACATTCGCGGCGCTCTGGTGACGATGCCGCACAAGGTCACGACGGTCGCGCTGCTCGACGAAACGAGCACCGCGGTCAAGATCGCCGGATCGTGCAATGCGATCCTGCTGCGCCGCGATGGCACTCTCCTCGGGGACATGTTCGACGGCGCCGGATTCACGCGTGGACTGAAACGCAAGGGATTTGCGCTCGAGGGGGCGAAGTGCCTGGTCGTGGGAACGGGCGGGGTCGGGTCCGGGATCGCGGCCTCGCTCGCTGCCGAGCGCGTGGCGTCGCTGGTGCTGTGCGACACCGACGTTGCCGCGGCGCAAGGCCTTGCATCGCGGCTGTCGACGCATTATCCGAAGCTTGACGCGCGTGTAGGCTCGAACGATCCGGCCGGCTACGACCTGGTGGTGAACGCGACACCGCTTGGCATGAAGGACGGCGACCCGCTGCCGGTCGACGTGGCGCGACTTTCGTCGAAGACGTTCGTCGGCGAGGTCGTCATGAAGCGTGAGATCACGCCCTTCCTGCAGGCGGCAAGAGAACGCGGCTGCCGCTTCCAGGTCGGCACCGAGATGCTATTTGAGCAGATCCCGGCGTATCTCGAATTCTTCGGCTTTGGGACGACGACGCCCGCGGAGCTGCGCGCTGTGGCGAAGGTCGAGACTGAGTGACCTTTGGCGCGGCGAGCAGGCCCGGTAACCGCGACCGGCGCTGGCGCTGCGAACCATGGCGACAAGACGGGATCCTGAGGGGAAACAATTCCCGTCATCCGGAACACCACATTGAACGAAGGAGGAGGCAAACGTGAGAACGACCGTACTTATTCTGGCTGGCTTCATCGCACTGGTCGCTGCCGGCGCCGGGGTCGCGCAGCAGGGCCCCGTGACCATCGTCGGGTTAGACGAGCTGTCGGGTGTCGGGGCGACGTCGGGAACCTACCTCGATAACGGCGTCAAGCTCGCGGTCAAGGAGATCAATGCCGCTGGCGGCATACTCGGACGCAAGATCGAATACACCTCGTTCGACACCCAGACATCGCCGCAAATCGCCAAGGCTCTGGCGCAGAAGGCGGCCGACATGAACGCCTATGTCGTAATTGGGCCGGTGTTCTCGGGGTCCGTGATCGTCAGCATGAGCGAAACCAAGCGCGCCGAAATTCCCAACTTCGTCGCGGCTGAAGCGGTCAACATCACCCAACAGGGCAACCCATACGTATTCCGCACCTCGCTCACGCAATCGGTGGCGATGCCCAAGCTCGCCCGCTACATCAAGGATAACGTCAAGGCGAAGACGATGGCGGTCGTCTGGGTCAACAATGACTTCGGCAAAGGGGGCCGCGACGCGATGGTGGCGGCGCTCGACGCGCTTGGCATCAAGACTGGGGCGGACATCTCGACCGATCCGGGTCAGATCGACTTTTCGAGCGTCGTGCTCAAGGTCAAGCAATCGGGTGCAGACGCCGTATTCGTCTACCTCAACGAGGAGGAATCGGCGCGTTGCCTGCGCGAGCTGAGAAAGCAGGCCTACGACAAGCCGATCATCGGCGAAACGAACCTCGCCAGTCAGAAGGTCATCGAGCTCGCTGGCGACGCCGCGAACGGCATCGTTGTCCACGTCGGGCTTACCCCCGATGCGCCGCAGCCGGAGATCAAGGCTTACGACGCGAAGTTCCAGAAGGAATACAAGTTCAAGAGCGAGCACAACGCAATGAAGGGCTACAGCGCCATGTATGTGATCAAGGCCATCACCGAGAGAATCGGCAAATTCGATTCGAAGCTCTTCGCCAAGACGCTTCATGGGGCGACCATTCTGGCCAAGGATTACCCCGGGGTGCTGCTGGACGTGAAGTATGACAACAACGGTGACCTTGACCGGCAAAGCTTCATGGTCAAGGTAGTCAATGGCAAGCAGGAGGTCATCGAGACCCTGCCGCCGTTAACGCCGATAAGATAAGGCGATCAGCGACCGCCGGGCAGCGTCTCCCGGCGGTCGCGTCCTCAAACGTTGGGGCGGACATGGCGGATCTGTTGCAACTCGTTATCTCGGGCATCGCGACAGGGACGATCTACGGGCTTTGCGCGTTGGGGTTCACTCTCCTCTGGCAAGCATCGGGAACGATCAACTTCGCCCAGGGCGAGTTCGTGATGGTCCCGGCATTCGTGATGCTGTTCTTCGTCGGTAACGCGAACATGCCGATGTGGCTCGCGTTTCTGCTTACCTGCGCAGTGGCGATGGTGTTGCTCGGATATACCTTCAAGCGCGCAATGGTCGACCCGCTTATCCGCCATGGCGTGACCCCGCTGGTGGTTGCCACGCTGGGCCTGTCGTTGGGCGTGAAGCAGCTTGTGAAGGCGGGCATTGGCGCCCAAGCGCAGCCGTTTCCGAGTATTTTTCCGGATGGTTTGCTTTCCCTCGGCGCGCTCAGGGTGTCGTACGCCGATGTTGGCACCCTGGCGCTCGCCGGTTTCATCGTCCTGGGCCTGCAGCTGTTTCTGAATCGAACGGTGACCGGGCGTGCCATGCAGGCGGTGGCACAGAATACCGACGCCGCCAGGATTCTTGGCATCAATGTACAGCGGATGGTGCTCTACACATTCTTGATCAACGCCATCCTTGCGGTCGTTGCGGCGCTACTGGTGACTCCAACGTATCTAGCCAAGTTCGACATGGGAGATTCGATCGGTCTCAAGGCCTTCTACGCGGCGATCATCGGCGGCTTCAACCAGACTCGCGGGGCGCTGCTCGGCGGAGTGCTGGTGGGAGTGCTGGAAAACCTGACCGGCGCCTATGTTTCGCCGGCATACAAGGAAGGTGTGGCCTTGGTCTTGTTCCTCGTTGTCATCATCTTTCGACCCGAGGGCCTGCTGGGCAAGACCGAGGAGCGCAAGGTATGAGCAAAGCCCAGAAGGCCGGGCTTGCTGCTGCGCTCGTCCTGATCGCCTGCCTGCCACCGTTCCTCAAGAGCTACGGGATTTACCTGATGACGCTGTTCTGCGTCTATCTCATGGCGGTATTCGGACTCAACCTGCTCGTCGGCTATGCGGGCCAGATATCGATCGGGCAGTCGGCGTTCTACGGGATCGGCGCCTACGTCGCCGCCATACTGATGACCAAGCTGGGCCTTTCGTTCTGGCTCGTACTGCCTATTGCCGCGCTCGTCTGCTTCAGCATCGGATTGCTGCTCGGTTTCCCCGCGCTGCGCGTCCGGCACCACTATCTCGCCTTTGCCACGCTCGGCTTCAACGTCCTGGTCTTCCTGGTCATGCGCAACGAGGAGAAGCTCACCGGCGGCACCTTTGGCATCGCCAACATACCCCGACCCTCACTGTTCGGCTATGCGCTCGATGGCTCGCTTCCATACTTCTACTTCTGTTGCGTTTCACTTGTCCTGCTGGCCTTGGCGCTGTGGTGGCTGCTGCGCTCGCCCTGGGGTCGTGCCTTCGCCGCTTTGCGAGACAATCCGATCCGTGCGGAGAGCACCGGAGTCAACATTTCGGCGTACACGCTGTTCGCGTTCGCAATCAGCGCCGCCTGCGCGGGCGTCGGCGGCGTCTACCTTGCCTCGCTGGTCAATTTCATAGAGCCGGGACAATTCACCGTGTCGGTTTCGCTGATGATGCTGCTCGCGGTAATCGTCGGTGGCTCGGGCAGGTTTTTCGGCCCGGTTCTGGGATCGGTGATCGTCGTGCTCCTGCCCGAGTGGCTGCGTTTCCTCCAGGACTGGTACCTGGCCATTTTCGGCTTCGCCGTGATCGTGCTGATGGTCTTCCTTCCCGGCGGCCTGCTGTCGCTCGCCGACGGCGTCAGGACAGGCAAGGGCGTGCGATGACGCCTTTTCTCGAAATCAAGGACATGAGGAAGGCGTACGGGGCCATCAAGGCAGTCGACGGCGTAAGCCTATCGGTCGCGGCCGGCGGGATCGTGGGAGTAATCGGGCCGAACGGTTCCGGCAAGACGACTTTGTTCAACAGCATTCTCGGGCAAATCAAGCCAAGCGGCGGGAGCGTTGAGTTCTGCGGAGAGGACATAACGGGCATGTCGCCGCTGCAACTGTCTCGCCGTGGCATCGGCCGCACGTTTCAGACGCTGCAGGTATTCGTCAAGCTGTCGGTGCGCGACAACCTGATTGTGGCGGCGCAGGAGTTCAAGGGCACGATGCCCGGGCGCCTGTTCGCCCAGCCCGACGCCGGGCTTGGCCATCACGCCGACGAGATGATCGAGCTGTTTCGCCTGCAGCACGTCGCGTACGCACCCGCGGGAAGTCTCTCCTACGGCCAGCAGAAGCTCATCGACATTGCGATGGCGTTCATGCCGGCGCCCCGGCTCGTGCTGCTGGACGAGCCGTGCGCAGGCGTCAATCCGAGTCTGGTGGATCAGTTGCGCGAGCTTCTGGGCGAGCTCAACAAGATGCAAGGAGGCAGCTTTGTGGTCATCGAACACAACATGGATTTCATCATGAAGCTCTGCCCCCACGTGATCTGCATGGTCGAGGGCAAGGTGCTCGCCGAGGGGCCGCCGGCAGAGGTGCAATCAAACCGGCAGGTACTTGACGCATACCTGGGCAATTGAGCGCGGGAGCTGCCATGGCCGGGAAGATCATCGAGTTTGACGGCGTCGTTGCCGGCTATTCGCCGAGCGTCACGATTCTCAACGAGCTGACGCTCGACGCGCGCAAGGGCGCGATCACTCTGCTGATCGGCCCCAACGGAGCGGGCAAATCGACGGTGTTGAAGACGCTTTTCGGCATGCTGGTGCCCCGCGCCGGGGATGTCCGCTTTGAAGGCAATCGCATCAACGGCAAGTCGCAACGGGAGCTGCTTGGCGAGGGCATCGCGTTCGTGCCCCAGGGTCGCAATCTTTTTGGATCGCTTTCGGTGCGCCACAACCTCGAACTCGGCGGCATAACGTTGCCGCGCGGCGAATTGAGCGGCCGCATCGAGGAGGCGCTGGGACGCTTCCCGCGCATCAGGGAACGGCTCGACAATCAGGCATCGACCATGTCCGGCGGCGAACAGAAGCAGCTCGAAATCGGCCGTGCGCTGCTGCTGCGCCCGCGCGTGCTCTTGATCGATGAGCCTTCGATCGGCCTGTCCCCGAAGCTGGCGCAGGACGTGTTCGTGCTGCTGCGCACGTTGACCGATGCCGGCACAACGGTGCTCATGGTGGAGCAGAACGTCCGCACCGCTTTGAAGTATTCAGACCGGGCGCTGGTCCTGCAAATGGGGCGCCTTGCGCTCGACCGGCCGGCGGCCGAATTGCTCACCGATCCCGATCTCAACCGCCTGTTTCTCGGCGGGCTCTCGGAGCCGGCGAGCGTTGCATGAGTCGAGGGGGGGCGTGAGAGTTGCGCACCGGTGATGCACCGCTTCAGGTGGCGCTCACGATTCGGCCGGTGCGCGCCGCCTCGGCAATGGCTTCGGTGACGCGCAGATTCTGGAGCGCGTCACGCGCGCTGACCAGCGGCGTCGCATCACCGCGTATGACCGCGACAAAATGCTCGATCTGGTTGGCCAGCGGATCGGCGCGCTCGAATTCGATGACGCGGGTGTGCATCGGCTCCCGCCACGACCGATCCTGCTTGCTGGCGTAATACCGGATTCGCATGGTCGGGACGGCAAGCGAGCCCGTTGTGCCGATGATCGCGTAGCAGTCTTCGTCGGGGTAGGTCGCGTAGCTCTCGTTCTCCCGCGAGGTCTGCTCCCAGCTCTTGCCGCAGGCGGCGGTATCGGAGAGCAGAAACGCTCCTAGCGCGCCGTTGGCGAAGCGCATGCCAATGGCCACCGTATCCTCGACCTCAAGGGCCCGCGTCGCGTTGGACGCGAACGCTTGCACGGCGACGATCTCGCCGACCATGGCGCGCAGGTTTCCCACCTCGTGGATCATGTTGATCATAATCGGGCCACCGCCTGGCTGACGACGCCAAGGGGCTTCGTCGAAGTAGCCGTCAGGCTTGTAGAAGAGGGCGCAGCCGGTCACGCCGACCAGAGGTCCGAGCACTCCCGACTGAACAATCTCGACCGCCGTGTGGAGGATCGGGCTATGGCGACGATGATGCCCCACGAGTAGCCTGACCTTGGCGCGCTCGGCGGCCTCGCACAAGCGCACGCCTTCGGCCACCGTATGGGCGAGCGGTTTTTCGATCAACGCGGTGACGCCGGCGCGAATGCACTCCAGGCCATTCTCGACGTGCATCGTATTGGGCGTTGCAAGGATGACGCCGTCAGGGCGGTTTTTTGCGAACAGTTCGCCGAGCGACGCGTACAACGGCACTCCGGCTTGCTGCGCCACGGCTGCCACGTTTGGCGACGGATCAACGATCGCCGACAGTTCACACGAGCGACTCTTCTGTATTTCCTCGATGTGGCGAATACCGATGAACCCAGCACCCGCCACTGCCACGCGAACCTTGCGCATCTGGCCTGCCTGGAGGTGAACCGTCTGCCTGGTATTCGCCCACGCAGAGGCTTTCGAGCGCCCGGTCCCGCGCCTGGTGCCGGTCATCGGCCGCGCTTCAGGTGCGGCCGGAGCGGCGCAGGCGATCCGTGTTCGGCACCGGCAGCCCCCGGCGAAGCACCGTTTCGGCGAGCCAGACGGCAGCGGCGCGAGCGCGATTGGCAACGAACTCGGGCGGCAGTTGCCGGTAGTCGTCGTTGTAGACCGCGAGGCTGTAGTCGCGGTAGTAGCCGAGCTTGTCAAGCCTGGTCACCAGGTTGGCGAGCGAGTTGCTGTGGACGCCCTCGCCGGGAAAGACCCGGAAGTGGATCGCCGTGGCCAGCTGTTCTTCGGGCGAGCGGTCCTGATTCCACATGAAATCGGAAAGCTGGACCAGAAAAATCTGTTCTGGAGTGAAAATCCCGAGATCATCGAGCGATGCACCCGAGGCGAGCACGTCAAACGAGTCGATGCCGAGGCCAAGGTTCGGGCAATTGGCCCGGTCGACGACATCCAGCGCGGCACCGAAGGCATTCACCGTCCTGCTCCACGACAGTCCCTTGAACGCGATCCTGATCCCGAAGGGAATCGCAATGACTGCGAGCTTGCGCAGGTCGCCCGCCACCAGGTCAGGGTCGGTGTCGGCGTGGGTCGAGGTCGACGCCTCCACGAGCAGCAGGCGCCCGCCAATCTGGTGGCACAGAGTCAGCATCGCCTTGGCGATGTCGAGTTTGTAGTGGTGCAGGTCGCCCCTGAGCCCCTCGAAGTCGCGCAGCGCTTCCAGGCCCGTCACCCGCAACGCGCTGTCGCGCACCGCGCGCACGCCGGCGGCGGTTCCATGCGGGTGGCCGACGATGTCGGCGGCGGAGATCATGACCTGCGAGAAGCCCGCCTGCCTCACGGCGGCAAGCTTCGCTTCCAGCGAGCCCGCCAGCGAGGCCGTGTCCATGCCGAAATCGTCGAAGGTCACGCCTTGGCTTTCGGTACCGGATGCGGGGCGTGATCGCTGTGCACGAGCTCGAACATTACGCTCCCGAGATAGGGCTTGGTCATGGCCCCGCGCTCGTTCGAATGCACGGACTCCGACGCGATGAATTCAACGCCGCGCTTTTCCAGAGCGGCGACCGCGGCCAGGATGTCCGGCGTTCCCAACCCCATTCGCTGCAGGCTCTCGTCCCACAGAAGATCGCCGGCCGGGTCACCAGGATCGACGAGCTGCAGATAGAACTTGCGGCACGGACTCTGCAGCAGGAGCCCCTTGGGCATGATGCCAAAGCGCACGTTGTCAGGCAGCGGTGTGAAGCCAAAGATCTGCGAATAGAACGCCACCCAGTCGTCGGTGCGGTCGGGCCCGATGTACTGCACGATGCCGAAGAAATGCAGGCCAGCGATGGCCGGCGGGTGGGGATTCACCGTCGGGATGGCGCGGAAGTCGATGTCGTAGATCGAGAATTCGTCGTAGCGGTCGACGAAATAGATGAGGCTTTCGCCGACTCCGTGAATGGCCGGGATATTGAGCTCCATGGGCGCTGCCCGGACCGGTATCTCCCAGGCCCCCAGCTCGAGCGCGCGTTGATACGCCAGGTTCGCGTCACGCACGCGCAGCGCGAAGGCGCTGATGACGGGCCGTTCGATGGGCTCGACCGTCCGCGGCACATCGGCAGGATTGGCATTCACGACGATGTTCATCGAGCCTTGCCGGTAGAGCTCGACCTCGCGCGAACGGTGGCGCGCAATGGGCTGGAACCCCATCATCTCGAGCACGCTGCCGAGTGCCCGCGGTTTCGACGTCGCAAGCTCGATGAACTCGAGGCCGTCTATGGCGAGCGGATTCTGCGCTTCCGGGACTGCCTCGCGATCCATGGCATTGTTCATCGCGCGCCCTCATCGTTAGGGTGGATTGGCGACTCGCAGCGCCGGCATGAGCCCATCATTGCCGATCCGAACATCCGGCCCTGGCCTGGTCGATCGCGAGCCCGAGGGCCCATGGCATGTCGATTGTCAACGTGATTACGGCCGCATCGATATGCAACGGATAATAGAACATGGTCGCTTCACGCGCAAAGCCAATATCCGCGCGCCCAAAGGGCGCTCGCTCCGACGCGAAGTCACTGCGGGCTTCCGATCACCTGCGGCGGCGGCAAGGACAGCACAGTCAGATGGGCGAGCGAATAGGGGCGTGGCATCCCGTGCGCTCCTCGCGAAGCCTAGCGTACAATTTTCTGAGATGATGACGCTTGTCCCGCGTCGGTCGCCGCGGTGCATCGCGCGGCTGCGGCGAATGGGCGAACCCGATTGAGTGGCCGGAGACGAGCATGGCAGCCCCTCGCGACAAAGTCATCATCACCTGCGCGGTCACCGGCGCGATTCATACGCCGACGATGACGCCGTACCTGCCGATCACCCCGGCGGAGATCGCTGAAGGGGCGATCGGCGCATGGCGGGCCGGCGCGGCCATCATCCATCTCCATGCGCGTGATCCCAGCGACGGCCGGCCGACTCCCGATCCGAAGGTATTCATGCAGTTCCTGCCCGTGATCAAGACCGAGACCGACGCCGTGATAAACATCACCACTGGCGGCGGCCACAACATGACCGTGCAGCAGCGGCTCGAGGCGCCGCTGGCGGCCAAGCCGGAGATGTGCTCGCTCAACATGGGCTCGATGAATTTTGGGCTGTTCCAACTGGCCCCGAAGTACCCGCAATGGAAGTTCGACTGGGAGCCGCAGTACCTCGAGAACACCCGCGACTTCATCTTCCGCAATACCTACAAGGACATCGAGTTTTCGCTGCGTCACCTGGGCGAGGAGTGCGGAACCCGGTTCGAGTTCGAGTGCTACGACGTCGGTCATTTGTACAACCTCGCGCATTTCGTCGACCGCGGGCTCGTCAAGCCGCCGATGCTAATTCAGACCATCTTCGGCATCCTCGGCGGCATCGGGCCGGAGGCTGAGAACCTGCTGCACATGCGGCGCATGGCCGACCGGCTGTTCGGCGAGCAGTACCACTGGTCGATCCTGGGCGCAGGCCGCCACCAGATGGGGCTCATCACCATGGGCGCGATAATGGGCGGCCATTGCCGCGTCGGCCTCGAGGACAGCATCTACCTGCAGAGGGGCCAGCTCGCGAAAAGCAACGCCGAGCAGGTCACCAAGATCCGCACCCTGCTGACCGAGCTGTCGCTGCCCATCGCCACGCCCGACGAGGCGCGCGCAATGCTCGCCCTGAAGGGCAGGAACAACGTCGCCTTTTGACCCCCGCGGCGGCCGCGCTTGGGCTAGTTCGATTGCAGCCTTACCCGGAGCACGCGCCGGTCGTATTCGGCCTCGGTGGCGCGCGAGATCTCCTGGCCGTCCGCGGCATAGACCCGGCCCCCGCCGCTTCGACAGGCCTCGCGCGCGTAGCGGCACGGCCCCATCTCCGGATGGCGCGCGCACAGCGCGCGGACCTCCGGCGCGAGCTCGATCGCGTGCAGGCGCATCTCGCCCCCGGCCTCGACCGCGCAGGCATATAGCGCCCCGGCCGGAATGGCCAAGGGCGAGGGGAGGGTGGCGGGCTGCGGCGTCGGCACGGAGCGCTCCACCGGTGCGCCGCCGGCCGTGGCCGGCAGGGCGGCCGCAGCCCCCGGCGCCGCGGTGGACCTAGCGGCGGCCGGCGGCCCGGGGGGTGGGGGGGCCCCGCACGCGGCGACGAAAAGCGCCCCGACCACCGCCAGCCCGGCTCGAGCCATGCAGACCTCACTCCCGGGCGTCCCTGGGGGGGGCGCCGGGCGTCCGGGGCCAAGGCCCGGAACCCCTTCGGAACCCCTTCAAGTAGCCCCCGATTTCTGGTAAGATAGCACCCGATAAGTAAGAGAAATGGGCTCGACAGCCCATTTTTTTTTGTTTTTTCGATTTCATAGAGACGATGCCGGCGGTGGCAGAACTAAACGAACTGTTGGAACGCACGCTGCCCCCGATGGGGTACGAGGTGGTCGACTGCGAGCTCTTGTCGGGCGGGCGGCTGGTGCGCATCTACATCGACAAGCCGGGCGGAGTCGACGTCGACGATTGTGCCCGGGTGAGCAGCCATTTGACGCATCTGTTCGCAGTCGAGAACGTCGCCTACGAGCGGCTGGAGGTTTCCTCGCCCGGGCTCGACAGGCGGCTGAAGAAGGAAGCCGATTTTGCCCGCTTCGACGGCCAGGAAGCGCAGCTCAGGTTGCGCGAGCCGATCGGCAATGCGCGCCGCATCAAGGGCGTGCTGCGCGGGAGCGATGCGGGCGTGGTGCGGCTCGAGACCGCGGCCGGAGTGCAGTCGATCCCGCTCGCCAACATAGACAAGGCGCGCCTGGTACCGAAGATTGAGTGGAGAAACACACGATGAACCGCGAACTGCTGCTTCTCGTCGACGCGCTGGCGCGTGAGAAGAATGTGCCCAAGGAGATCGTCTTCTCGGCCCTCGAGGCCGCGCTCGCGTCGGCGACCAAGAAGAAGTACGCCGACAACATCGACGCCCGCGTGTCGATCGACCGTGAGACCGGCGACTACGAGTCGTTCCGGCGCTGGACCGTCGTGCCCGACGAGGAGCACGAGGAGCCGGCGCACCAGATCGCCATCACCGACGCCGCCGAGCGCGATCCGGAACTGGAGCTCGGCGACGTCGTCGAGGAGCCGCTGGAGCCGGTCGAATTCGGGCGCATCGGCGCGCAGGCGGCCAAGCAGGTGATTCTGCAGAAGATCCGCGACGCCGAACGCGAGCAGATCCTCAACGATTTTCTCGAGCGCCAGGACAACCTGCTCACCGGCACGGTCAAGCGCATCGAGCGCGGTGCCGCCATCGTCGAGTCGGGGCGCATCGAGGGCATGATTGCGCGCGACCAGCTGATTCCGAAGGAAAACATCCGTGTTGGCGATCGGGTGCGCGCCTACGTGACCAAGATCGAGGCGCAGGCGCGCGGGCCGCAGCTCGTTCTCTCGCGCATCGTCCCGGAGCTGCTGGTACGGCTGTTCGAGCTCGAGGTCCCCGAGATCGAAGAGGGCCTGATCGAGATCAAGGCCGCGGCGCGCGATCCGGGCGTGCGTGCCAAGATTGCCGTCAAGTCGAACGATCCGCGCCTTGACCCGCAGGGCACCTGCATCGGCATGCGCGGCTCGCGCGTGACCGCGGTCACCAACGAGCTCGCCGGCGAGCGTGTCGATATCGTTCTCTATTCGGACGATCCGGCCAAGTTTGTCGTCAATGCCCTGTCGCCGGCGGAGATCTCGAGCATCGTCGTCGACGAGGAAAAGCACGCGATGGATGTCGTGGTCGACGAGGAGAACCTGGCCATGGCCATCGGCCGCAGCGGCCAGAACGTGCGCCTTGCCTCCGAGCTCACCGGCTGGGAGATCAACCTCATGGGCGTCGAGGAGTCGCAGCAGAAGCACCAGGCCGAGAGCGACAAGATCCGCGCCCTGTTCATAGAAAAGCTCGACGTCGATCAGGAGGTCGCCGACATCCTGATCCAGGAGGGGTTTTCCACGCTTGAGGAAATCGCCTACGTTCCGCTCAATGAGATGCTCGAGATCGAATCGTTCGACGAGGACACGGTCAACGAGCTGCGGAGCCGGGCGCGCAACGCGCTTCTGACCGAGGCGATCGTGCGCGAAGAGAGCGTCGAGCACGTGTCCGAGGACCTGCTGAACCTGGAGGGCATGGACACGGAAACGGCGGGACTTCTGGCCGAGAAGGGCATCACCAACCGCGATGCGCTGGCCGACCTCGCCGTCGACGAGCTCACCGAGCTCACCGGTATCGGCGCGGAGCGCGCCCAGGACCTGATCATGAAGGCACGCGCGCACTGGTTCGAGGACGCCGAGTCCAGCCACACCGAACAGAGCGCATAGGGATGGCGGACATGGCGCACGGTGGAGCTCGCTCGATCGGGTGCAGCACGCAATAGGACGGCAAGGGACGGATATGGCGCAGACGACCATCGAACGATTCGCGACGGAGCTCAAGATGCCTTCGGGGGTGCTGCTCGAGCAGCTCGCCAAGGCCGGCGTCGCCGGCAAGAAGGAAGGGGACAAGCTCTCCGAGCAGGACAAGACGCGGCTGCTCGATTACCTGCGCAAGCAGCATGGCGGACAGGAGCAGAAGAAGAAGATCACGCTCACCCGCAAGCAGACCTCTGAAATCAAGGCCGCCGACAGCACCGGCCGCGCCCGGACGATCCAGGTCGAAGTGCGGAAGAAACGCGTCTTCGTCAAGCGCGACGGTGCCGAGGCCGCACCCGCGGCAGAAGAGACCCCGCCGCCGCAGGTTGTCGTGTCCGCGGCCGAAGTAGCCGCGCGCGAGGAAGAGGCGCGCAAGGCGCAGGCGCTCATCGCCAAGCAGCAGGAAGAGGTGCAGAAGAAGCAGGAACAGGCGGCCAAGCGCAAGACCAAGAAGGAGAAGGAAGCCGAGGATGCCGCGGCCAAGGCCGCGGCATCGGCGAGCGCCAAGGCGACCGAGCCTGCGGCGACGCAGCCGGTTGCGGAAGCCAAGCCCGCCGCCAAGACCGAAGGCACGCTGCACAAGCCGGCCGCCAAGCCGGGGACGAAGAAGGACAAGCCTTCGCGCAAGCCCTCGGCGACCGCTTTCCAGGAGGAGGCGGCGCGTCGGCGCGCGCTGAAGCTGCGCGGCGATGTCTCCGGCGGCACCGCCGCGACCGCGTGGAAGCAGCCCAAAGGCGGCAAGCATCGCCACGAGGAGGGCGAGGAGCTGGGCGAGACAGCCTCGAGCATGGCGCCGGAGCCGCTAATCCGCCAGATATCGGTGCCCGAGACGATCACCGTCGCCGATCTCGCGCACAAGATGGCGGTGAAGGCCGCGGAGGTCATCAAGACGATGATGAAACTCGGCACCATGGTCACGATCAATCAGGTGCTCGACCAGGAAACGGCGATGATCGTCGTCCAGGAGATGGGCCACAAGGCGATCGCGGCCAAGCTCGACGATCCGGACGTGCTGCTCGCGGCATCGACCCAGGCCTCGACCGGCGAAGTGCTGCCGCGGCCGCCGGTGGTGACGGTGATGGGGCACGTCGACCATGGCAAGACCTCGCTGCTCGACTTCATTCGCCGCACGCGCGTGGCCAGCGGCGAGGCCGGCGGCATCACGCAGCACATCGGCGCCTATCACGTCGAGACGCCGAAGGGCGTGATCACCTTCCTCGACACGCCCGGCCACGAGGCGTTCACGGCGATGCGCGCCCGCGGCGCCAAGGTCACCGACATCGTGGTGCTGGTGGTGGCGGCCGACGACGGGGTGATGCCGCAGACCAAGGAGGCGATCGCCCACGCCAGCGCCGGCGGGACGCCGATCGTCGTCGCCATCAACAAGATCGACAAGCCGGAGGCCAATCCGGAGCGGGTCAAGCAAGAGCTGGTCGCCGAGGGCGTGCTTCCCGAGGAGTACGGCGGCGAAGCGCAGTTCGTCGAGGTCTCGGCGAAGACCGGCAAGGGCATCGACACGCTGCTCGACGCAATCCTGTTGCAGGCCGAGGTGCTCGAGCTCAAGGCGCCCCGCGATGCGCTGGCCAAGGGCATCGTCATCGAGTCGCGGCTGGACAAGGGCAAGGGGCCGCTGGCGACCGTGCTGGTCAACTCGGGCACGCTGAAGCGCGGCGACATCGTGCTCGCCGGCGCGGTGTTTGGCCGGGTGCGGGCGATGACCGACGAGGCCGGCAAGAGCGTGCATGGCGCCGGTCCCGCGATCCCGGTCGAGATCCAGGGACTGTCCGACGTCCCGCTGGCCGGCGAGGAGGTCATGGTTCTCGGCGACGAGCGCAAGGCGCGCGAGATCGCCCTGTTCCGTCAGGGCAAGTTCCGCGACGTGAAGCTCGCCAAGCAGCAGGCGGCGAAGCTCGAGAACATGTTCGCCGAAGGCAGCGAGAACGAGGTCAAGACGCTCACGCTGATCATCAAGGCCGACGTCCAGGGCAGTCACGAGGCGCTGGCGATGGCGCTGTCCAAGCTTTCGACCGCCGAGGTCAAGGTCAACATCGTGCACGCCGCGGTCGGCGGGATCACCGAGTCCGACGTCAACCTGGCATTGGCCTCGAAGGCGGTGATCATCGGCTTCAATACCAGGGCCGACGTGGCGGCGCGCAAGCTCGCCGAGCACAATGGCGTCGACATTCGCTATTACAACATCATCTACGAGGCGGTCGACGAGGTGAAGGCCGCGCTCTCCGGCATGCTGGCGCCGGAGAAGAAGGAGAGCCAGCTGGGTCTGGTCGAGGTGCGTGAGGTATACCGCATTTCCAAGGTGGGCACGGTCGCCGGCTGTTATGTGCTCGAAGGCCTGGTGCGACGCGGCGCGAAGGTCCGCGTGCTGCGCGATAACGTCGTCATCCATGACGGCGAGCTCGATTCGCTCAAGCGCTTCAAGGACGACGTGCGCGAGGTCAAGGCGGGGTTCGAGTGCGGTCTGTCGGTGAAGGGTTTCAACGACATCGAAAAGGGCGATCAGCTCGAGGTGTACGAAATCGTCGAGGTCTCGCGGACCCTGTAGACGCCTGCCGCGGCGGGTGATGCGTGACGGGCATCGTTCCCGCAAGGCAGCGCCGCGGCCCGTACACGCACGGCGGGGCAAGTCCATGAAAAAACATTCGCAACGCGCGCAACGCGTGGGCGATCAGATCCAGCGCGAGCTCGCCGATCTTCTGCGCCTGCACGTCAAGGATCCGCGCATCGGCATGGTGACGGTGACGGCGGTCGAAGTGTCGCCGGATCTGTCGCACGCCAAGATCTTCGTCACGCACCTCGGCGGCGCCGAGCAGGCGGCGGCGGTGGTGGTGGCGCTGCAGCATACCGCCGGTTACCTGCGAAGCGAGCTGTCGCATCGGCTCGACCTGTACAGCGTGCCCGCGCTGCACTTCGCCTATGACGATTCGATCGAGTCGGGGCTGCGGCTGTCGAAGCTGATCGACGACGCACTGGCCGAAGATCGCAAGCATTCCTCCTGACATGGCCGGTGCGCTCCGGGCCGCGCTGCCGCGGCGCCGTGTCGACGGCGTGCTCCTGCTCGACAAGCCAAACGCGTTGTCGTCCAACGCCGTGCTGCAGCACGCGAAGCGCTTGTATCGGGCCGAGAAGGCCGGCCATACGGGGACGCTCGATCCGCTGGCCACGGGATTGTTGCCGATCTGCTTCGGCGATGCTACCAAGTTCGCCCACGCCGTGCTCGATGCGGACAAGACCTACGTCGCCGTGCTGCGACTGGGCGTTACGACCACTACCGGCGACGCCGAGGGCGAGGTCGTCGGCACGCTTCCGGTGACCGCCTCGCGCCAGGACGCGGAGCAGGTTCTGGGGCGATTCATCGGTCGCATAGCCCAGGTGCCGCCGCGCTACGCCGCACTCAAGCGCGACGGGCGCAAGTACTACGAGTACGCGCGGGCGGGCGTAGAAATCGAGCGCCATCCTCGCGCCGTCGAGATTCGCACCCTGACGCTGCTCGACTGGCGCGACAACGAGCTCGAATTGCGCGTGCAATGCGGCAAGGGCACCTACGTGCGTGCGCTCGCCGAGGATATCGGTGCCGCGCTCGGCTGCGGCGCGCACCTGAGCGCCCTGAGGCGAACGGCGAGCGGCGATTTCGCCCTCGCCGACGCGGTTACGCTCGACGATCTGGAGCGGCGAGACTCGGCCGCGCGCGACGCGGCCCTGCTGCCGGTCGATGCACTGGTGACGGCGTTAACCAGGCTCGACCTCGATTACAGCGATGCAGTCCGGCTTGCCAACGGCCAGACTCTGGCCAGCGCGGGAGTCGGCGACGGCCCGGTGCGCGTCTACGCCGGCGGCATCTTTGCCGGTGTCGGGGACATCGCCGGAGGCGTGCTGCGCGCCCGGCGCCTGGTGGCGCAAGCGGCAGCGCGCGCGGGCGCCGCTTGACGCCGTGGCAATGGCTGCGGGCGCCAGTGCGACACGGTCATCGCGCCCGTGACGGTCGAAGACGAGACGCCGCTAACTCGCTTGAATCCTAAGCATTTTTCGAGGTACAATCGCGCTCTTTCGCGAAGGTTTGGAGCAAGCTAATGGCAGTTACGCTTCAGGACAAGGCCAAGGTCATCGCCGAGCACCAGAGAGTCAAGGGCGACACGGGCTCGCCGGAGGTGCAGATCGCGCTCTTGACCGCGCGCATCAACGGTCTCAACGATCACTTCAAGGTCAATGTCAAGGACCATCATTCCCGGCGCGGCTTGCTGCGCATGGTCTCCCGCCGGCGCAAGCTCCTCGACTACCTGAAGACGCGCAACAGCGACAGCTATCGCGCGCTCATCGAGAAACTCGGCCTGCGCAAGTAGCGCGGGCCGTTACCAGGGCGCCGGCCGGCTGCGATATTCATGACAGAGCCTTCGCCTCATTTCGCTTGATCAACCTGCCCATGGCCGCGTCCGCGACGCGGCCATGGGCGCTTTCGTATTCCGAGGCCCAACGTGCAGAAAATTATCAAGAAGTCGATGCCCTACGGCAAGCATACCCTGACGCTGGAGACCGGCGAGATTGCTCGCCAGGCCGGCGGTGCGGTGCTCGCGCGCCTGGACGACAGCGTGGTGCTGGTGACCGTCGTTGCCGCCAAGCACGCGAAACCCGGCCAGGATTTCTTTCCGCTGACTGTCGATTACCAGGAAAAGACCTACGCGGCCGGCCGCATCCCCGGCGGCTTCTTCAAGCGCGAGGGCCGGCCCTCCGAAAAGGAGACGCTTACTTCACGCCTGATCGACCGGCCGATCCGGCCGCTGTTCCCGGACGGTTTCCACAACGAAGTGCAGGTCATCGCCACGGTGATGTCGGTCGATCCGGAGATCGATCCGGATATCCCGGCGATGATCGGCGCCTCGGCGGCGATCGCGCTTTCCGGGATCCCGTTCAATGGCCCGATCGGCTGCGCGCGCGTCGGCTACATCGACGGCCAATACGTGCTCAATCCGACCAAGACTGAGCTCACCACCTCGCAGCTCGACCTGGTCGTCGCCGGCACCGAAGCGGCGGTGCTGATGGTCGAGTCCGAGGCGAAGGAGCTCGCCGAAGAGGTGATGCTCGGGGCGGTGGTCTACGGTCACCAGCAGCAGCAGGCGGTCATCGAGCTCATCCATCAGCTCGTCGAGGAAGCGGGCAAGCCGCTGTGGGACTGGCAGTCGCCGGCTGCCGACGAGACCTTGATCGCCAAGGTCGCGGCGGTCGCGGAGGCCGATCTGCGCGCGGCGTACGCGCTGCGCCAGAAGCAGGCGCGCCAGCAACGCCTCAAGGAGATCAGCGCCAAGGTCGAGGCCGAGTGCCTCGGCCCTGATGCCGATGCGGACGCGAAGAACCACGTCAGCAATCTGCTCTTCGACATCGAGTCGAAGATCGTCCGCAACCAGATCCTCTCCGGCGAGCCGCGCATCGACGGCCGCGACACGCGCACCGTGCGCCCCATCACCATCCGCACCGGCGTGCTGCCGCGCACTCACGGCTCGGGGCTGTTTACCCGCGGCGAGACGCAGGCGATGGTCGTGGCGACGCTGGGCACCGCGCGCGACGAGCAGATCATCGACGCGCTGATGGGCGAATACCGCGAGCGCTTCATGTTCCACTACAACATGCCGCCCTATGCGACTGGCGAAACCGGCCGCGTCGGGTCGCCCAAGCGTCGCGAGATTGGTCATGGCCGGCTCGCCAAGCGCGCCCTGATCGCGGTGCTGCCGACGGCCGAGGAATTCGCCTACTCGATGCGGGTGGTGTCGGAGATCACCGAGTCCAACGGCTCCTCGTCGATGGCGTCAGTCTGCGGTGCAAGCCTGGCGCTGATGGACGCCGGCGTTCCGACCAAGGCGCACGTCGCCGGCATCGCCATGGGTCTCATCAAGGAAGGCAACCGCTTCGCCGTGCTCTCCGACATTCTCGGCGACGAGGATCACCTCGGGGATATGGACTTCAAGGTCGCCGGCACGGACCGCGGTGTGACCGCGCTGCAGATGGACATCAAGATCCAGGGCATCACCAAGGAAATCATGGCGGTCGCCCTGTCGCAGGCGCGCGAGGGCCGCATGCACATCCTGCAGCTCATGCAGCAGGCGCTGCCGCATGCGCGCACCGAGATCTCGCAGCACGCGCCGCGGATGATGACCTTCAAGATCAACCCTGAGAAGATCCGCGACGTCATCGGCAAGGGCGGCGCGGTCATCCGCGCGCTGACCGAGGAGACGGGCACGACCATCGACATCCAGGACGATGGCTCGGTCACCATCGCCTCGGTCAACGCCGACGCCTGCAACGCGGCGCGCAAGCGCATCGAGGAAATCACCGCCGACGTCGAGGTCGGCCGGATCTACGACGGCCAGGTCATCCGGCTGCTCGACTTCGGCGCGATCGTGCAGATCCTTCCCGGGCGCGACGGCCTGCTGCACATCTCGCAGATCGCCAAGGAGCGGGTCAACCAGGTGTCCGATTACCTCAAGGAAGGCCAGCACGTTCGGGTCAAGGTGCTCGAGGCGGACGAGAAGGGCCGGGTGCGGCTGTCGATGAAGGCCGCCGCCGAAGACGAGGCGCAGAAAGCGGCCGCGCCGGCGGAAGCTCCGGCGACGCCTGCAGCCTGACCGGGCGCGAAGGTCGCAACGAAACCGGGAGGGGGCCTTGGCGCCCCCTCCGTGCATTCGGAGGCCACGATGACTGCAGAAGCGACGCGGACCGAGCGCGACAGCTTCGGCCCGATTGCGGTTCCCGCCGACCGGCTGTGGGGCGCGCAGACCCAGCGCTCGCTCGAGCATTTCCATATCTCGACCGAGAAGATGCCGCCGGCGCTCATCCGCGCCCTGCTGATCGTCAAGCGCAGCGCCGCGCGCGTGAACGTCGCCCTCGGCGTGCTCGAGGCCAAGAAAGCCGACGCGATCGTCGCCGCCGCCGACGAGGCCCTGGCGGGCGGCCACGCCGGCGAGTTTCCGCTCTCGGTGTGGCAGACCGGCTCCGGGACCCAGACCAACATGAACGTCAACGAGGTGCTGGCCAACCGCGCCTCGGAGTTGCTCGGTGGAGCGCGCGGCGAGAGCCGCCTGGTGCACCCCAACGACGACGTCAATCGCGGCCAGTCGTCCAACGACGTCTTCCCCACCGCCATGAACGTGGCCGCCGCGGAAACCGTGTCGCGCGACCTGCTGCCGTCGCTGTCCACGCTCGCCGCCACGCTCTCGGCCAAGGCCAGCGCGTTCGCCGACCATCGTCAAGATCGGCCGTACGCATCTGCAGGACGCGACGCCGCTGACGCTGGGACAGGAATTCTCCGGCTACGCGGCGCAGCTCGTCCATGCCAGGGCCCACATCGACGCTGCGCTGCCGCACGTCTTCGAGCTGGCGCTCGGCGGGACTGCGGTCGGCACCGGCCTCAACACGCATCCTGAATTCGGCGCGCGCGTCGCCGCGGAGATCGCCGCCTACACGGAGCTGCCGTTCGTCAGCGCGGCGAACAAGTTCGAGGCCATGGCCGCCGCCGATGCGCTGGCCAACCTGCACGGCGCGCTCAAGTCGCTTGCCGCGGCGCTGGTGAAGATCGGCAACGACGTGCGCTGGCTCGCCAGCGGCCCGCGCTCCGGCTTAGGCGAGATCACCATCCCCGAGAACGAGCCGGGCAGCTCGATCATGCCGGGGAAGGTGAATCCCACGCAATGCGAAGCGCTGACCATGCTCTCGGCCCAGGTCCTGGGCAATGACGTGGCGGTCAATTTCGGCGACGCGTCGGGAAACTTCGAGCTCAACGTCTACCGGCCCCTGATCATTCACAACGTGTTGCAGAGCATCCGGCTGCTCGCCGACGGCATGGCGAGCTTCGAGGCCTATTGCGCCCGGGGCATCGAGCCCAATCGGGAACGGATCGCCGAGCTGGTCGGGCGCTCGCTGATGCTCGTCACCGCGCTCAATCCCCACATCGGCTATGACAAGGCGGCGGCGATCGCCAAGAAGGCGCACCGTGAAGGCACCACGCTCAAGGCCGCCGCGCTCGAGCTCGGCTACGTCACCGAAAAACAGTTCGACGAGTGGGTGCGACCGGAGCGGATGATCGGCCCGACGACCTGAAGCAAGCCGCTACTGCAGCAGCGCTTCGCCGTTCACGGTCACGGTCACATCGGTCGTGCCGCCCTCGACTGCGACCGGAACGCCGCCCGGCGCGCTCATCGCCGTGGCTCGCGCCATGGGAAAGACCCGGCCGCCTTCCCCGGTCTGCACGGTGACGTGCGCCGGCCTCCAGGCCGCGAAGCCCAGCTCCTTGGCCGCCTGCGCGGCGCGCGTCTGCCACAGCTTGATCGCCTGCCCGGTGACGCTGTCCTCGGCGTCTCGGCGCGCTTTTTCGGAGAGCGAGAAGCCCATCCCCGACAGCAGCAGGCCGTCGTCGTCCTGGAGGCGCGAGATCAGGGAAGCTGCGGCGACGAAGTCGCTGCCTTCGAGGCTGATCGACTGCGTGACGTGCCAGCGCTGCGCCTTGATCTTTTCGCTCACCTGTTGCGTCGAATAGCCGGCGGTCGCGACCTTGACCGATGGATACTCCTTGGCGACCGAGAGCGCCTTGGTCACGGCGGCATTGACCTGGCTCGCCGCAACGCTCGCGCTCGGGTTCTCGGCCTCGGCACGCAGCCACGCCTGCAGCCGATCGTTGACCACCGTCGCGCTTGCGGATGCGGACACGCTCACGGTGGGCTGCGGGGGCGGGGGCACTTGGGCGACGGCGCTCGCCGATGCCCACGCGGCCACGACCAACAGTCGGCACGCGCCGCGCGCATGCGCATCCTTGAGGCGAATGCAATTCATCACTATCTCCTTGTGCTGCGTCGCGGCAGCTCCTCGATCGCCTGCCGATTCGACCAGGAAAAGCACTTGGGCGCGGCTTCTTCCCACGGCAGCCAGAGGTGCGCCAGGTGTTCCTTCGGCGCGAGGCGCACCGCGACCGGCTGTGGCACCTCGAGCGAAAAGACGTGCTCGGTGTTGTGCGTGGTGCCGGGAGGGTAGCGGTGCCGCCACTGGGGGAAGATCGCGTACTCGTTGCTGCGTCGCCAGTCGACCACGCCACCATAGGCGGCCGCATCGATGCCGGTCTCCTCGGCGAGTTCGCGCGCTGCGGTCTGCGCGAGGGATTCGCCTTCCTCCCGGCTGCCGGTCACCGATTGCCAGTATCCGGGGAAGTCGGCGCGCTCCAGCAACAGCACCCGCAGGTCGGGGGTATGCACGAGTACCAGGGCCGATATCGGCAGCTTGTAGGGCAACCCATCCGCCGCTCAGGCCACAAAAACCCAGAACGGCTTGTGCCGTTCCTGCCAGTACTCGGCCGCCTCGGAGAGGGTGTCCTCCAGGGTCTCCCAATCGACGGGGTAGGCCTTGTGATAGCCCGCGGCGTGGCGCAGCACGACCACGATGCCGTGGTCGCCGACCCAGTCGCTGTCCTCCAGACAGTCCGCGAGCGCATCCCAGTTGTTGCCGAAATGCGCTGGCAGGTGCAGTCCTTTACCCAGCGCATGCATGAGCTCGCTCTTGCCGCCGACGCCGTGCAGATCGACGAGGTGGTACTTGAGCTTGGCCGTCGTCGCCGCCGTCTTGATCGCGTCATGCGCGCCCGACCACTCGTGTACGCCGGCGTCGGCAGCGATGGCGAGGTCGGGGGGCTTCATGGTTCGATCTTCCTGAATGATCGGTAGTGATCGTCGGAATAGTAGCACTCGTAGGGGTCCGCGGCATGACCGCCGCATACGATGCGCCGCGCGCCGCGATTGCGCGCGCCGGGCGTGGGCACCGTGTATTCGTGGTAGTAGCCGCGTGACCTGGACGGCAGTAAACGTTCGCGGTTGCCGAACACGATGCCGTCGCGCTCGTACGGAAACGGGCCGCCGGCGTGAATCTGCGACAGCGTGGCGCGGGCCTCCGCCGGCAGGTCCTGGGCGGCGATCGTTCCGGTCGCCGGTCCTTTGCCGCTGGCCGCTGGCGGCCCGAGCGCGAGCAGGGCGCAGGCGAGCAGGCAGCCGACCCACGCCCGCAGCCGCTGTCGGTGCGTCAGGCGCATGCGACCATTGTAGCCTTGCCGTGCCGTTGCCTGGCGCGCCGCGCCCTATGCGGGGTCCGCCCTGGCCGAGGGCCTGACGCGGATATGCAGCTCGCGCAGCTGCTGCTCGGTGACCGGCGAAGGTGCGTCGACGAGCAGGTCCTGACCACGCTGCGTCTTCGGGAAAGCGATCACGTCGCGAATCTGTTCGACGCCGGCCATCAGCGCCACCAGGCGGTCGAAGCCGAAGGCGATGCCGCCGTGCGGCGGCGCGCCATACTGCAGCGCCTTGAGCAGGAAGCCGAACTTGCGTTGCTGGTCCTCGGCGCTCAGGTTGAGGGCACGGAAGACCTTGGCCTGGACCTCCTGGCGATGGATGCGCAGCGAGCCGCCGCCGATCTCCCAGCCGTTGAGCACCACGTCGTAGGCCTTGGCGAGCGCGTGGCCCGGATCGGTCTCGAAGATCTCCTCGTGTCCGTCCTTCGGCGCGGTGAACGGATGGTGGCGGGCGCCCCAGGCTCCGGTCTGCTCGTTGAACTCGAACATCGGAAAATCGACCACCCACAGCGGCCGCCAGCCGGCGTGGGCGAGGCCGCGCTCGTGGCCGACCTTGACCCGCAGCGCGCCGAGGGCGTCGGCAACGATTTTTTCGCGGTCGGCGCAGAAGAAGATCAGGTCGCCGCTCTGCGCGCCCGTGCGCGCGACGATCTCGCGCAGCACCTCGGCGGGCAAGAACTTGACGATCGGCGATTGCAGCCCGTGCGCATCGGGCCTGGACGCGTCGTTGACCTTGATGTAGGCCAGCCCCTTCGCGCCGTAGACCGCGACGAACGTCGTGTAGTCGTCGATTTCCTTGCGCGTCAGCGTCCCGCCGCCAGGCAAGCACAGCGCCGCCACGCGGCCGTTCGGCAGCTCCGCCGCGGTGCGGAAGAGCTTGAACTCGACCGCTTTCATCATCGCGGTCAGCTCGGTGAGCTTGAGCGGCACGCGCAGGTCGGGCTTGTCCGAGCCGTAGTCGCGCATCGCGTCGGCGTAGGTCATGACCGGAAACGGCGGCAGCTCCACGGCGAGCGCGTCGCGGAACAGCGTGACGACGAGCTCTTCCATCAGGCCGCGCAGCTCCGTCTCGTCGAGAAACGAGGTCTCGATGTCGATCTGCGTGAACTCGAGCTGCCGGTCGGCGCGCAGGTCCTCGTCGCGGAAGCACTTGACGATCTGGTAATAACGATCGAAGCCGGCCACCATCAGCATCTGCTTGAACAACTGCGGCGATTGCGGCAGGGCGTAGAACTGACCGTGGTGAATGCGCGACGGAACGAGGAATTCGCGCGCGCCCTCCGGGGTCGACTTGTACAGCACCGGGGTTTCGATCTCGACGAAGCCGTGGCCGTCGAGATAGCGACGCGCGGCCATGGCGGCGCGATGGCGCAGCATCAGGTTCTTCTGCATCGCCGGCCGCCGCAGATCGAGCTCGCGGTTCTCGAGCCGGACCGATTCCGAGAGGTTCTCGTCGTCGAGCTGGAAGGGCGGTGTCAGCGACACGTTGAGGATCTCGATGTCGTGGGCGAGGATTTCGATCTCGCCGCTGGCCAGTTCGGGGTTCACCGTGCCCTGCGGGCGCGGGCGCACCAGTCCGGTCGCGGCGATGACGAATTCATGGCGCAGCCCCTCGGCGGTGGCGAAGGTCGCGACGCGGTCCGGATCGCAGACGATCTGCACCACGCCTTCGCGGTCGCGCAGGTCGACGAAGATGACCCCACCGTGGTCACGGCGGCGATGGACCCAGCCGCAGACGGTCACGGTCTGGCCGAGGCGGCGACGGTCGATGCGGCCGCAGTAATCGGTACGTTTCAAGGTTTTCTCCGGCTTCGGATGCAAGGTGTCGGCCAATCGTCGGCTGCGGTCGGGCAACCGCCGTCGCGGCCGCCGCGTCGGCGCGGCCGCCCGAAAGCATTCCGACCGATCAATTTCGCAGCGCCTGCGGGGCCTGGGCGCCGATCGCCTGCGACTCCGCGACCGTGCGCGACCGCGGCGAGACAACGCCCATCGAAATGATGTACTTGAGCGCTTCGTCGACCGAGATGTCGAGCTCGTGCACCCGCGAGCGGGGCAGCATCACCAGGTAGCCCGAAGTCGGATTGGGCGTCGTCGGGACGTAGACGCCCACGTGCTCGCCGCTCATGTGCTCGGCGATCGGTTCCCCCGGAGTACCGGTGAGAAAGCCGATCGACCAGCTGCCCGGATAGGGAAACTCCACCAGCAGCGCCTTGCGGAAGGCGTTGCCGGAATCCGAGAGCAGGGTATCGCTGACCTGCTTGACGCTCGAGTAGATCGACTTGACGAAGGGGATGCGGCCGAGCAGCCCTTCCCAGAGGAGAATCACCCGCGCGCCGAAGAAATTCGCGGCCACGACACCGGTGAGCAGCAGGATGCCGAGGCTCAATACCACGCCCAGGCCGGGAATGTGAAATCCGAGCAGCGCGTCGGGTTGCAGGGCTTGCGGCACCAACAGCAGGGTCCGGTCGAGCGTCGTTACCAGGAAGACCAGAACCCAGATCGTGATGCCGAGCGGCACCCACACCAGCAATCCGGCGATCAGATAGCGTCTCATCGAGCCTTCCGGAGGCGCCCGGCGCCGCGACGGCCGCCAATCGAAGACATCAGCCGCCGCCGCTGGCCGGTTTGGTCTGCGTCTTCGCGTCCGCCGCAGCCGGCTTCGCGCCTGAGGCGTCGGCAGCAGGCGCCGCGCCATCGGCAGCAGGCGCAGCGGCCTCGGCCTTGGCGGGAGTGCCATTGCCCTTTTGCGCCGGCTCCTTGCGCTGCTTGAAGTCGGTCGCGTACCAGCCGCTCCCCTTGAGTCGGAATCCCGCCGCCGAGACGAGCTTCTGCAGGCGGCTCTGGCCGCAGGACGGGCAGTCGTGGAGCGGCGAATCGGCAAGCTTTTGCAATGCTTCGAGCTCGTGGCCGCAGGCAGCGCAGCGATATTCGTAGATTGGCATGGCGAACGGTAATCGTCGCGAACAGTATGATCCAAAAGAAGAATTATACTCCAATCTGGGGCCTGCCCGAGCCCGGCACAAGGCCTCGTCCAGGCGCCGCGGGCCTTCGTCACATGCTCCGCGGCAAATTCCTTTATCCTTAGCCAGGATCGGCGCGGCAAGGCGGGAGCAGCAACGATGAGTGCGTATGGGATGTGGTGGATCGCCGCGGCGGTGCTCATTGCGGCGGAGCTGCTGACCGGAACGTTCTACCTGCTCGCGATCGGCGTTGCACTCGCCTTCGGCGGCATTGCCGCCTGGCTCGGCTGGAGCGAGCCGAACCAGTGGCTCACCGCCGGCATCCTCGGCGTGGCCGGCGTCGCGCTGCTCGAATGGTGGAAGCGCGGCCGTGGCGCGGCACCGGGACAGGCCGGCCTCGATGTCGGCCAGATGGTGCGGGTGCAGAGCTGGGGGCCGGGCCGCACCGCGCGGGTAAGCTACCGCGGCTCGACCTGGGACGCCGAACTCGCCGCGCCCGATACGCCGCAATCCGAAACGATGTATATCGCCGCCACCCGCGGCTCGGTGCTTATCCTCGCCGCCCAACGACCCAGCGTCGGGGACGGCTAGGAAAATGGAAATGCTCATGGGCTCCTCGATCGTCACACTGGCGCTGTTCATCGTCGCCATCATCGTCATCGCCAAGACCATTCGCGTGGTGCCGCAGCAGCATGCGCTGGTCATCGAGCGCTGGGGCAAGTTCCACGCCGTGCTCGAACCGGGACTCAACTTCGTGGTGCCGATCGTCGATCGGGTCGCGTATCGGCACGATCTGCGCGAGATTCCCCTCGACGTTCCGCCGCAGATCTGCATCACCAAGGACAACACGCAGCTTCAGGTCGACGGCATCCTGTACTTCCAGGTCACCGATCCGAGGCTCGCCTCGTACGGCTCGTCGAACTACGTGGTCGCGATCACCCAGCTCGCGCAGACCACCTTGCGCAGCGTGATCGGCCGCATGGAGCTTGACCGCACCTTCGAGGAGCGCGACCACATCAACGCCCAGGTCGTCGAGGCGCTCGACCAGGCGGCGGCGAACTGGGGGGTCAAGGTGCTGCGCTACGAGATCAAGGATCTGACGCCACCGAAGGAGATCCTGCACGCCATGCAGGCGCAGATCACCGCCGAGCGCGAGAAGCGCGCGGTGATCGCGACCTCGGAAGGCCGGCAGCAGGAGCAGATCAACCTCGCGGCGGGCGCCCGGGCGGCGGCGATCGCGCAGTCGGAAGGCGTCAAGCAGGCCGAAATCAACACCGCCCAGGGGCAGGCGGCGGCGATTCTGGCCATTGCCGAGGCCAATGCCAAGGCGATCCGCCAGGTGGCCGAGGCGATCAGCTCGCCTGGCGGCATGAATGCGGTCAACCTCAAGGTTGCCGAGCAGTATGTGAGCGCGTTCGGCAACCTCGCCAAGACCAACAACACCCTGATCGTGCCGTCGAATCTCGCCGACCTGGCAACCCTGGTGACGACCGCGACCACCATGTTCAAGGCACAGGAGCGCTAGCAGGGACAGCGTCGTGCCCGCGCACGCAGGTGCTGTGGGAAAATGAACCCGGAGAAGGAAACTGTTGCGGCGGCGGGCTGTCGATCTGGCGATGGCGTTGCAGCGGGACAGCGGACGGCCGAGCATGGGACGGGTAACGCTCTATAGCAGTTCGAGGCGATCGGGCCCCGATGCCCGCCGGGCGCGGCACAGGCCTGCGCCGCCGGGCGCAGGCGCAGCGCTCGCCGAGCCCGGCGAACCGGCGAGAGCCGGAGATCGATTGCGCGGCCGCTGGCTGCCGCTCTTCCGTCGCCTGCAAAAGCCGCTGCTCTTCGCCGTCGCCGCGGCGGCGCTGTTCGCGCTCGCCCTTGCCTACGAGGCGACCAAGCCGGTCGCGCGTGCGTTCAACCAAGCCGACATCGACGCCGCCGTGCTGCACACGCTCGAGACCAAGACGCTGCCGTCGACCGCCGCGCGCGCCTACGAGGTCATCCGCCCGTCGGTGGTGCGGGTGCGGCAACTCGCCGCGTCGGCGGATGGCGAGCGCGACGTCGAGCGTAGCGTCGGCAGCGGAGTGGTCATCGTCGACAAGGGCATCATTCTGACCAACCTTCACGTCATCGCCGGCGGCGACAAGCTCAGCGTGACCTTCGCCGACGGGACCGAATCGGAGGCGACGGTGATCGGCGTGCAACCGGAGAACGACCTCGCCGTCATTCAGGCCAAGACGCTGCCCGACGATCTCGTCCCGGCCACGTTGCGCTCCACCGCCGACCTTGCGCCCGGCGACGAGGTCGTCGCCGTCGGCTTCCCGTTCGGCATCGGCCCGAGCGTGAGCGACGGCGTGGTGTCCGGGCTTGAGCGCGTACACCGTTCGCAGGACGGCAAGCGCGACCTGGTCAACCTCATCCAGTTCGATGCGGCGGTCAATCCAGGCAATTCCGGCGGGCCGCTCGTCACCGCCGACGGCGAGGTGGTCGGCATCGTGACGGCGATCCTCAACCCGACGGACCAGCGCGTGTTCATCGGCATCGGCTTTGCCGTGCCCATCGAGAACGCGGCCTCGGCCGTCGGCGTCTCACCGTTCTAGCGCCGGCGGGCACTACGCCGCGAAAGGAGACCATGGACACCAGCGAGGCCGGCCGCGCCGGCACGTACACCCAGATGGAGCGCATTCTCTACGAGGTGAAGAAGATCGTCGTCGGCCAGGACCACTTTCTCGAGCGCGTGCTGGTGGCCATCCTGGCGCAGGGCCACCTGCTGGTCGAAGGCGTGCCGGGGCTGGCCAAGACGCTGACGGTGAAGACGCTCGCGCGAACCATCCGCGGCGGTTTCCGCCGCATCCAGTTCACGCCCGATCTGGTGCCGGCGGACCTGGTCGGCACGCGCATCTACAACCAGAAGACCGGCGAATTCGCCACCTCGCTCGGTCCGGTGTTCACCAATCTGCTGCTCGCCGACGAGATCAACCGCGCGCCGGCCAAGGTGCAGAGCGCGCTGCTGGAGGTCATGCAGGAGTACCAGGTGACGATCGCCGGCGAGACCCACCGCGTCCCGGAGCCGTTCCTGGTCATGGCGACCCAGAATCCGATCGAGACCGAGGGCACCTATCCGCTGCCCGAGGCCCAGGTCGACCGCTTCATGATGAAAGTGCTCGTCGGCTATCCGAAAGAGGAGGAGGAGTTCGTGATCGTCGAGCGGGTGACGGGCATCGCCAATGACGTCGTCGCCGTCTGCACCACCGAGGAGCTCTCCGCCCTGCAGCAGGACTGCCGCGGCGGCTATGTCGACCCGTCGCTGATCCAGTACGCCGTGCGCCTCGCATCGGCCACGCGCTATCCGGAGCGCTACGGCGCGACGCGGCATCTCCAAATACATCGGCTTCGGCGCCAGCCCGCGCGGGTCGATTCACCTCATCGAGGCGCGCCAGGGCGCTCGCCTACCTGCGCGGACGCAACTACGTGCTGCCCGAGGACGTCACCGACCTCGCGCCGGACGTGCTGCGGCACCGCCTGGTCCTGTCCTACGAGGCGCTCGCCGATGGCAGAACGGCCGACGACCTGATCCTGGAAATCATGCGTCACGTGCGCGCGCCGGACAAGCCGCTGGAGACCCATGTCCGAGTCGCCGCGCAATCCTGAGCAGATCCTGCGCCGCCTCGAGTGGACGGTCATCCGCCGTCTCGACGGCCTGCTGCACGGCGATTACCGAACGCTGTTTCGCGGCTACGGGCTCGATCTGGCCGACCTGCGCGAATACCAGTATCACGACGACGTGCGGCACATCGACTGGAACGTGACCGCGCGCCTGGCAACGCCTTACGTGCGCGAGTACCACGAGGATCGCGACCTCACGGCGTGGTTCCTGCTCGACTTGAGCCCGTCGGTCGATTTCGGTTCGGGCACGGTCAGAAAGCGCACTGTGGCGGGCGAATTCGTCACCGTGCTTGCGCGCCTGCTCAGTCGCCATGGCAACCGGGTTGGCGCGCTGTTCTACGGCGACCGCGTCGATACCGTGATTCCGCGCCAGGAGCGGCCGCCGCCACGTTCTGCACCTACTGCATGCCCTGCTTTCACGCCCGGAGCGGGCGCGGTCGGCCGCAACCGATCTCTGCGGTTCTGCTGCAGGCCGGGTTTGCGCTGATGCAGCGTCGGTCGCTGGTGTTCGTCGTCTCCGATTTCATCAGCGCGCCGGGATGGCCGGCGCTGCTCTGCGCGCATCGCGCATGCGGCACGAGGTCGTTGCGGTGCGGCTGTACGATCCGCTGGAACTGGAGATGCCCGATCTGGGCCTGGTGCCCATGCAGGACGCCGAGACCGGGGAACAGCTCTACGTCGACACCCACGATCGTCGCTTTCGCAGGCGCTTTGCGCGCCTGGTCGAGCAGCGCGACAAGTCGCTGCGTGCGGCATTCCGGCAGGCTGGCGTCGACGCGCTCGAGCTGTCGACCGACGACGATCTGCTCGACGCAATGCTGCGCTTTGCCGATCTGCGCAAGCGCCGCAGCCAGCTCGCCGGTGGCGGCATGCTGCCCCAGCACCTCGAACCGGCGCATGACCTTTCTGTGGCCTGAACTGCTCTGGCTGCTGCTCGCGGTCCCCGCCCTGGCCGGCGTCTACCTCCTGTTGCTGCGGCGGGGCAGGGATCGCATGCGGCGCCAGGCGAGCCTCGCCTTGATCCGGAACACGATGGCCGCGGGGGCAGCGCGGCGGGCACGTCGCGCCGCTGCTGTTTCTGGTCGCCCTCGTCCTGCTCGTCATCGCCATCGCCCGGCCGACGGCGACGGTCACGCTGCCGTCGCAGCACGAGACGGTCATTCTGGCGATGGACGTGTCGGGCAGCATGCGGGCGACAGACGTCGCGCCAAGCCGGATCGCCGCCGCCCAGAGCGCTGCCCGGGCTTTCGTCGCCGACCAGCCGGCGAGCGCCCGCATCGGCGTGGTGTCCTTCGCCGCGACGGCGTCGGTCGTTCAGCCGCCAACGCGCAGCCGCGAGGACATCTACGCGGCGATCGACCGCTTCCAGTTGCAGCGGGGAACGGCGATCGGCAGCGGCATCCTGGTGGCGTTGCAGACGATCTTCCCCGACGTCGAGGTCGACCTGCACGATCCCAATCCGCACCGGGACGCGCCGCGCCGCCGGGCCGCGGACAAGGCAGGCGAGCCGATCGCGGAGGCGCAAAGCGCCGCGCCGGGCTCCTACACCGAGGCGGCCATCGTCCTGCTCTCCGACGGTCAGACGACGACCGGGCCGAACCCGATCGAGGCGGCGCGCGTGGCCGCCGATCACGGGGTTCGCGTCTACACCGTCGGCATCGGCACCTCCGATGGCCAGGTCTTGAGCAGCGAGGGCTGGTCGATGCGGGTACGGCTCGACGAGGAGGCGTTGAAGAGTATCGCCGACATGACGCACGGCGCCTATTTCCATGCCGGCAACGCTGCCGAGCTCAACACCGTCTACCAGAACCTCAATACCCGCCTTTCGCTGGAGACGCGGCAGACGGAGATCACGGCGCTGCTCTCCGCCGCGGCGGCCATCGTGGCGCTGGTCGCGGCGTTTCTGTCCGTGCTGTGGTTCAATCGCATACTTTGAGCAACCGGGGACGACAGATGGAGGTGGGCGACAGCGTGTTTCTGATCACCGGTGGAGCATCGGGCCTTGGCGCGGCCACGGCACGAATGCTCGTCGAGCATGGCGGCAGGGCGGTGCTGGCCGATCTGAAGGAGAGCGAAGGTGAGGCGCTCGCAGCCGAGCTGGGCGGCGCGGCGCGGTTCGTTCGCACCGATGTCACCGACGAGCAAAGCGCCAAGGCGGCCGTGGCGGCGACGCTTGCCGCGTTCGGCGCCGTGCATGGCCTTGTCAACTGCGCGGGAATCGTTCACGGCGAACGCGTGCTCGGCAAGGAGGCACCGCACGCGCTGGCGAGCTTTAACCGCGTCATCCAGATAAACCTGGTCGGCTCGTTCAACATGACGCGTCTGGCTGCCGAGGCGATGAGCCGGAATGCACCCAATGCCGGGGGCGAGCGCGGCGTCATTGTCTACACCGCCTCGGTCGCCGCGTTCGACGGGCAGATCGGCCAGCCTGCCTACAGCGCCTCGAAGGCCGGCTTAGTCGGCATGACCCTGCCGGTCGCGCGCGAGCTCGCCCGCTTCGGGATCCGCGTCATGACCATTGCCCCAGGTCTGTTCGAAACGCCGATGGTAGGCCAGATCCCGGCGGAGGTCGCCGAATCGCTGGGCAAGATGGTGCCGTTTCCGCCGCGTCTCGGTCGACCCGGGGAATTCGCCTCGCTCGTCGGCGAGATCGTCCGCAATCCGATGCTCAACGGCGAGGTGATCCGTCTCGATGGCGCCATCCGCATGGCGCCGAAGTAGGGCCCTCAGTCGCGCCGGATGAGCGCAAAGGTGGCGACGATTATCGCCACGAAGAACACCAGCGTCCAGCCGGCGATCGAAAGGTGCAGCAACTCCCAGCCTTTCTCCGCGCATTCGCCGCTGCCCTCGAACACCTTCCGCACCACATCGGACAGCGGCAGCGAATCGAGCATGTAATCGAGGCTCATCCCGCACGCCGGCACCTGGTCCTTGGGAAGCGACTGCAGCCACACCTGGCGGGCGGCGAGCGTGGCGCCGGCGCCACCGGCCAGAAGCTGCAGGATGGCGTAAGCAGTCGCTCCGGCGCGTCCCGGATTGTGCAGGCTCGCGACCAGGAAGACGAGTCCCATCGCGATCACGCATACCCGCTGCAGCACGCACAGCGGGCAGGGATCGATGTTCAGAACATACTGCAGATACAGCGCGTAGGACATGAGCCCGACGCACACCACAAAGCCGAGCATGTAGCCGATGCGTCGCGGCGGCAGCAGGATCAGCGCCACCGAGGTGACCCCGACGATCATGAGCGTGATGCGGTACGCGGTGAGCGGCGCGTTCGGGCCGGTCGCGAGCTGCAGGTATTCCTGGCCGAGGAGCGCCAGGCAAAGCAGCAGGCCGACCCACGGCCAGGTCAGCGAGGGATAGCGCGGGCTGTTCATGACGACGCGGTTTGGAGCGCCTGGTCGATGTCCCACAGAATGTCGTCGACGGTCTCGAGACCGACCGACAGCCGGATCATTTCCGGCAGCACGCCGGCGGCGCGCTGCTCCGCCTCGTCGAGCTGGCGATGCGTCGTCGAGGCCGGATGGATCACCAGGGTCCGCGCATCGCCGACGTTGGCAAGGTGGGAGAGGAACTGCACCGCCTCGATGAAGCGCACGCCCGCCTCGGCGCCGCCCTTGAGACCGAAGGTCAGGATGCCGCCGGCGCCGCGCGGCAAGTAGCGTCGCGCGAGGGCCTCGTAGCGGTTGCCCGGCAAGTCGGGATACTGCACCCAGGCCACGCGCGAGTCTTGGGCGAGGTGGCGCGCGATGGCGAGCGCCGACTCGCAGTGCCGCGGCATGCGCAGGTGCAGCGTCTCGATGCCCTGGAGCAGCAGGAAGGCATTGAACGGCGACAACGCCGGACCCAACGTGCGCATCGCTTCCATGCGCGCCTTCATGGTGAAGCTAAAATCGCCGAAAGTCTCGTGGAAGATGACGCCGTGATAGCCGCGCGACGGCGTGGTCATTTGCGGGAACTTGCCGTTGCCCCAGTCGAACTTGCCCGACTCGACAATCACCCCGCCCATGGTCGTGCCGTGGCCGCCGAGGTACTTGGTGGCCGAGTGAATGACGATGTCGGCGCCGTGCTCGATCGGCCGGCAGAGGTACGGCGAGGCGAGGGTGTTGTCGATGACCAGCGGCACGCCGGCGTCGTGCGCTATTTTCGCCAGAGCCGCCAGGTCGACCACGTTGAGCTGCGGGTTGCCGATCGTCTCGGCGTAGAGCGCCTTGGTATTGGCCTTTATGGCGCGCCGGAAGCTGTCGGGATCGTCGGGGTCGGCGAAGGTGGTTTCGATGCCGAAGTCGGCGAAGGTCACCGCGAACTGGGTATAGGTTCCGCCGTAGAGCGTGCGCGCGGCCACCAGATGGTCACCCTGCCGGGCAAGGGTCAGGAGCGCGCATGTCTGCGCCGCCATGCCCGTTGCCGCGGCGAGCCCGGCGCGTCCGCCTTCCAGCGCTGCTACCCGCTCTTCGAGGACACAGACGGTGGGGTTGGAAATGCGCGAGTAGACGTTGCCGAACGTTTGCAGATTGAACAGGCTGGCCGCGTGATCGGCGCTGTCGAAGACGAACGAAGTCGTCTGGTAGATCGGCAGCGCGCGCGCACCCGTCGCCGCATCGGGAATCTGCCCCGCATGCAGGCAGAGCGTGTCGAAGCCGTATCTGCGGTCCGCCATCGGCGCTAGATCGGGCGCCGCGCCGAAACGATGCCGGTGTTGACGCCCGCCCAGCCGAGCCCGCCGAGAATGCGCGCGTGCTCGATCTTGACGCAGCGGTCCATGACCACGTCGAGACCTGCGGCACTGGCGAGCTGCGCCGCCTCCTCATTGCGTATGCCCAGTTGCATCCACAGCACCTTGGCGCCGATGGCGATCGCGTCTCGGGCGATGGGCAGAATCTCGGCAGATTTACGGAAGCAATCGACAATGTCGATCGCCGTCGCCGCGCCCTGATGCGCCGAGCGCAGGTCCGGATAGCTGCGCTCGCCCATCACCTCGGCATAGGTCGGGTTCACCGGGATGATGCGATAGCCGTGATCGCGCATGTACTTGGCGGCAAAATAGCTCGGACGGTACCAGCTCGCCGACAGCCCGACCACCGCGATGGTTCGCGACTGCGTCAGGATACGGCGCAACCCGGCGATATCATCGACGATAGGCACGAGCTTACCGGGGCCGGACGGCCGCTGCCAGGCCGGCACGGCGGGCAGCGAACCGGCCCTGCCTCGCGGCCGGGGGCGGTCCGGCGATGTCGAGCGGAAGGTGCGGGGGCATGGCGCGCACGACCGTTTTCCTCCGTCGCTCCGCCGGCGCGAAGATGTCACACGGCGGCGCGACTCGATGCGCATAGTGTAATCGAAACGGGAGCTGGACGCGGCGGTAGAATAGCCGCCATGCTCGTGTTCATTGTCCGCCGCAGTCTGCGGGCGGTGCTGGTGCTGCTGGTCATGTCGGTGCTTGTGTTCATCGGCGTGTACGTCGTCGGCAACCCGATGGACATCCTGGTCAATCCGCAGGCCGACCCGCTGCAGCGGCAGCACGCGATTAGCGCACTCGGGCTCGAAGAGCCGATTTGGATGCAATATCGGGTCTTCCTGTCCGCAGCGCTGCGAGGCGATCTGGGTGAGTCCTTCGTGCACAACATGCCGGCGCTCGGCCTGGTGCTCGAGCGGTTGCCTGCGACCCTCGAACTCTGCGTGGCGGCCCTGCTCATCGCCCTCGCGCTGGCAGTGCCACTCGGGCTCCTGGCCGGATTGAAGCCCGATACCGCGGTCGGTCGTTTCGTCAACGCCGGCTCGATCCTCGGTGTCTCGCTGCCGACGTTCTGGGTCGGGGTGATGCTGGTCATGGTGTTCTCGGTCATGCTCGGCTGGCTGCCCGCGAAGGGCAGGGGGCCGACGACGCTCCTGTTCGGCGTCGGAGTAAGCTTCCTGTCACATGACGGGTGGCGCTATCTGCTGCTGCCGGCCATCAGTCTCGCCTCGTTCGAGCTCGCCCTGTTCACGCGCCTGATCCGGGCCGGGACACTCGCGGCGTTGCGGCAGGATTACGTGAAATTCGCGCGTGCCAAGGGGCTGCCGAACAGGCGCGTGGTCGGTGTGCACGTGTTGCGCAATGCCATCCTTCCGCTCGGCTGCCGCATCGGCCTGGAAACCGGCTCGGTCATCGCCCTGGCCATCGTCACCGAGAGCGTGTTCGCCTGGCCGGGCGTGGGCAAGCTCCTGATCGACTCGATCCATCAGCTCGACCGCCCCACGATCGTGGCCTACCTGCTGGTCACGGTATTGCTGTTCACCGGCATCAACCTAGTCTTCGACATCTTCTTCGCGGCGCTCGATCCCCGGGTGCGCCTGAGCGAAGCGCAGGGATAGGTGTGCCGTGGCACGCGACGAAACGCCGTTCCGGCGCACCCTCGCGGCTTTCTTCGGCGGTACGAGCGCAGTTGTCGGGGTCGTGCTCCTCGCCATGATCCTGCTCTGCGCGCTGGCCTTGCCCCTGGTTTCGCCACAGAACCCCTTTACCCAGCCGCAACCCGAGGTGCTGGAAGCCCGGCTGCCGCCTGCCTCGCCGGCGAGCGGCGGTGGCACCTTCTGGCTCGGCACCGACGACCAGGGCCGGGATATGGTCTGGGCGATTGCCTATGCCTTGCGCACGAGCCTCGAAGTGGGCGTCTCAAGCACGCTCATCGCGCTCGCCATCGGGCTCGTGCTCGGGATCGGCGCGGCGTACCTCGGCGGCCGCAGCGAAAGCGTGCTCATGTGCATCGCCGGGCTGCAGCTCTCGTTTCCGGCATTCCTGATTGCATTGTTGCTGCTCGCGCTCCTGGGCCAGGGGTTGGGCAGCGTCATCGCCGCGCTGGTTGCCGCGCAATGGGCCGGTTACGCGCACGCGGCTCGCGCCGCGGCGCGAACGGAACTGGGCAAGGAATACATCGAGGCGGCGCGTTGCCTGGCGCTCTCCCCGGCGCGCCTCTGGTGGGGCCACCTGGTCCCCAACTGTCTGCCGGCGCTCGGCGTGGCCGCAGTCATCCAGGTCGCGGTGGCCATTGCGCTGGAGGCCACGCTATCGTTCCTGGGTCTGGGCGCGTCGACCGGAGAGCCTTCGCTGGGCGTGCTCATCGCCGGCGGGTACCACGACCTGCCCTCTGGCGCCTATTGGGTCAGCTTCTTTCCCGGTGTCGCGCTCGTGCTTACCATCGTCAGCATCAACCTCGTGGCCAACCGGCTGCGAATCATTCTCGCCTCCCGGCTGCAGCGATGACCGAGCCGCTGCTGCAAGTCGAGGGCCTGTGCGCGCATTTCTTCACTTCCGCGGGCGTGCTCAAGGCGGTCGACGATGTGAGCTTCACGCTCGATCGTGGCGAAGTTCTCGGGCTCGTCGGCGAGTCCGGGTCGGGCAAGTCGACGACCGCCTATTCGATCATGGGGCTTGTCGATCCGCCGGGGCGAGTGGTCGGCGGCCGCATTCTGTTCGCCGGTCGCGACCTCCGCGCGCTTTCGGCTAAAAAGATGCGGCCGCTTCGTGGCGACCGCATGGCGATGGTCTTCGAGGATCCGCTGCGCACGCTCAACCCGATGCTGCGCATCGACACGCAGATGATCGAAACCGTGCTCGCCCACGAACCGATCCGGCGCGTTGCGGCCTTGGGCCGGGCGCGCGAGGCCCTGGCCAAGGTCGGAGTACCCGAGACGCGGCTCAAGGCGTACCCGCATGAACTCTCCGGCGGCACGCGACAACGCGTGGCCATCGCGATCTGCCTGCTCAACGCGCCCGCTCTGATCATCGCCGACGAGCCTACGCGCAGACTCGATGTAACCGTCCAGGGGCAGATCGTCTACGAGCTGCAGCAGTTGGCCGGCGAGACCGGGGCGGCGCTCATCTGGATCACCGACGACCTGTCGCTAATCGCGGGGCTGTGCGATCGGGTCTGCGTGATGTATGCCGGGCGCATGGTCGAGCAGGGCCGCACCGAGGACGTGCTGCGTGCGCCTGGGCACCCGTACACGCGCGCGCTGATCGATGCGGTGCCTGGCAGCGCCTCTTCGGGCGACAAGCTCAAGCAGATTCCAGGCACGACCCCGTCGCGCATCGATCTTTCACCGGGGTGCGCGTTCCGGCCGCGCTGCCCGTACGCGACCGCCGAGTGCGCACAGAACCCGCAGATGCGCCCGCACGGCGCGGCCGGGCAGAGCCTGCGCTGCTTTCATCCGCTGCCGGCTCCGGAATGAGGCCATGACCGCCGGCAGCGACCGCAACGACGCCACGCCCCTGCTCGAGCTCAGGGCGGTGTCGAAGCACTTTGTCCGCAGGCGCGACCCCGCCTCGCGCTTCGCCAGGCTCGTGCGCGGTGAGCGGAGCGAGCAGATCGTGTGCGCCGTCGAGGAGGTGGACCTCGCGATCGGCGAAGGCGAGAGCGTCGGACTGGTTGGCGAATCGGGCTGCGGCAAGTCGACGCTGGGGCGCCTTGCGGCCGGCTTGCTGCCGCCCTCCGCGGGCGAGCGCCTCTGGCGCGGCGAGAATTGCGCCGCCCGCCGCGACTCGGCCCGCCAGCTCAAGACGCAGATGGTCTTCGACGATCCGGACGCGGCGCTCAACCCGCTGCTGCGCGTACTCGACCTGGTCGGCGAGGCTCCCGTCGCGCACCGGATCATCGCCTCCCGGCAGCAGATCGAATACGTCGGCTTGCAGCTCAATCGGGTCGGCGTCGATCCGACGTTGATGCGCAGGTTTGCGCACCAGTTCTCCCGCGCCCAGCGGACCCGGATCGGCATCGCCCGCGCGCTCGCGGTCAAGCCCGAGTTCCTGGTCTGCGACGAGCCGGTCGCCGCACTCGACGTGTCGACCCAGGCCCAGATCCTCAACCTTTTCACCGATCTGCGCGCGGCGCTCGATCTGACGTACCTGTTCATCAGCCGCGACCTGCGCGTGGTGCGCCACATGAGCGACCGGGTGGCGATCATGTATCTGGGGCGGGTGGTCGAATCCGGGCCCACGCCGGAGATCTTCGCCGCGCCGAACCATCCCTATACGCAGGCGCTGCTGGCTGCCGCCGGCAGCCTCGAGCCGAAAAAGCGCGCCTTGGTGCCGGTCAAGGGCGAGATCCCGTCGCCGGCGGCGGTACCTGCGGGCTGCGCCTTCCACCCGCGCTGCCCGTACGTGATGCCGCGCTGCAGACAGGCTCGACCCCCCCTCGAGCCTATTTCCCCGGGGCGTTGGTCGGCGTGCTATCTCAACGTGGTCGACGGCTGACGCCTCGCGGGCTTAGGCTTGTTGCGCTGCAGCGCGTTGACCCGTTCCGAGGGCGCGGGGTAGAATCCTCGGGTTTGCATGGGGCCCGGGTTTTGAGTCGCGGGCCACGCCTCTTTTGGGTGCGCGATGCGCGGCAGGCTGGTCGTCGGCAACTGGAAAATGAACGGCGGCCTGCGGCAAAACGACGCGCTGCTTGCCGAGTTGCGCGCCGGGTGGGCGCCGCCCCCGGGGTGGGAGCTGGTGGTTTGCGTTCCCTACCCCTACCTTTGGCAGGCGCAAGCGGCGCTGTCGGGGTCGGTGATCGGATGGGGGGCGCAAGACGTCAGCGAATACGCCGGCGGCGCCTACACCGGGGAGGTTTCGGCGGCCATGGTGGCTGAATTCGGTTGCCGTTATGCGCTCGTCGGCCACTCGGAGCGGCGGGCGCGCTGCGGCGAGACCGACGCGGCGGTGGCGGGCAAGGCGGCGGCGGCGCTGGCTGCTGGCCTGACACCCATCGTGTGCGTCGGCGAGACGCTCGCGCAGCGGGATGCGGGCCGCACCGGTGCGGTGGTGTTAGGCCAGCTCGACGCGGTGGCGGACCGGCTTGGCGATCGCGTCGCTGCGGTGGTGCTTGCCTATGAGCCGGTATGGGCAATCGGCACGGGACTCACGGCGAGTCCGGATCAGGCGCAGACGGTGCACCGACTGCTCCGGGAGCGCCTGGGCGAGGCGGGCGCGGCGGCGACGGTGCCGCTGCTCTATGGGGGCAGCGTCAAGCCGGACAACGCCGCCGCCCTGTTTGCATGCCCGGACGTCGACGGCGCCCTGGTCGGCGGTGCGTCGCTCAAGGCGGATGAATTTTTGGCGATCGCCCGTGCCTAATAGGCCGGGGGGAGCCCATAAAGGACGAAAGCAATGGTCTGGGAAACGCTTCTGGTGGGTGTGCACGTGGTGGTAGCGGCGGCGCTGATCGGCTTCGTCCTGCTGCAACATGGCAAGGGTGCCGACATGGGCGCGGCGTTCGGCAGCGGTTCCTCGGGAAGCCTGTTCGGCGCCGCAGGCTCGGCGAACTTTCTTTCCCGCACCACCGCCATCTTGGCCACGGCGTTCTTCCTGTCGAGTCTGGGCCTCACCTATTTCGGGTCGATGCGCACCGGACCGGCGGACGTGATGAAACAGGGCGTGACGCAGACCGCGCCGGCGCCGGTCGACAAGGAGACGAAGGCGACCGACGTTCCGCAGGGTGCCGCTCCGGCGATCCCGGCCGCGCCGGCACGCGACAGCGATTCAAAGCCCATCGACGTACCGAAATAAGCGAGCGCGCCGACGTGGTGGAATTGGTAGACACGCTGTCTTGAGGGGGCAGTGGCGTAAGCCGTGTGAGTTCGAGTCTCACCGTCGGCACCAAGAACAAGAAGCACGCAGCACATCGGTTCGAGAGGCGACCGCCGCGGCGGCCGGCGACGGACCTTAGGAAAGAGCCGGCGATTAGAGGGGTAGGATTGATCTGATCATGCTCGAACAGTACTTCCCGATCCTGCTCTTCATCATCGTCGGCGTCGGCGTCGGGTTGCTGCTGCTGAGCCTGGGCCGCTTGGTCGCCCCCAATCGGCCCGACCCGGAAAAGCTCGCCCCCTACGAATGCGGCTTCGAGGCCTTCGAAGACGCGCGCATGAAATTCGACGTGCGCTATTACCTGGTCGCGATCCTGTTCATCCTCTTCGATCTGGAGATCGCGTTTCTGTTTCCCTGGGCGATCGTGCTGCGTGACATCGGCGTCGTTCGGCTTCTGGTCGATGATGATCTTCCTCGGCATCCTGGTCGTCGGCTTCGTCTACGAATGGAAGAAGGGCGCGCTGGAATGGGAATGACGCGCGCCACCGGGGCGGGCGGCAGGCAGCGGTTAGGGCGGCCACGGCGACTTGCCTGCGGAGCGGCGCGAGCCGGCGCCGGTGCGGGAGACTACCCATGCCCATTGAAGGCATTCTCGAAAAAGGCTTCGTCACCACCTCGCTCGACGCGCTGATCAACTGGGCGCGCACCGGCTCGATGTGGCCGATGACCTTCGGCCTCGCCTGCTGCGCGGTGGAAATGATGCATGCCGGCGCATCGCGCTACGACCTCGACCGCTTTGGCGTGGTCTTTCGCCCCAGCCCGCGCCAGTCCGACGTGATGATCGTGGCCGGCACGCTGTGCAACAAGATGGCGCCGGCGTTGCGCAAGGTCTACGACCAGATGGCCGAGCCGCGCTGGGTGATCTCGATGGGCTCCTGCGCCAATGGCGGCGGCTACTACCATTATTCGTATTCGGTGGTGCGCGGCTGCGACCGCATCGTGCCGGTCGACATCTACGTGCCCGGCTGCCCGCCCACGGCCGAGGCGCTGCTCTACGGCATCATCCAGCTGCAGAACAAGATCAGGCGCACCAACACGATCGCACGTTGATGGCGACGAAGATTGAGACGCTCGCCGCCGCACTGCCCGCGGCGCTTGGCAACGCGCTGCACGAAGCTCACGATCGCGCTCGGCGAGGTCACCGCGATCGTCGCCGCAGACGGCCTGCACGCCGCCATGCGCGCGTTGCGCGACCGGCCCGAGCTGCGGTTCGCCACGCTGATCGATCTCTGCGGCGTCGATTACTCTGCCTTCGCCGGCGAACCTCCCCACCTGGCCGACTTCGCGTCCGATGCGACCCCGCCGGAGCACCAGGTCGAGCTGCCGCGCGGGCGGCGCTTCGCTGCCGTCTATCACCTGCTGTCGGTGACCCACAACTGGCGCCTGCGCGTGCGCGTCTTCGCCGCGGACGACGATTTTCCGGTCGCTGCCGATCGCTGATCGGCATCTGGCCTTCGGCCAACTGGTACGAGCGCGAAGCCTTCGACCTCTTCGGCATCGTGTTCGCCGGCCACCCGGACCTGCGCCGCATCCTGACCGACTACGGCTTTGTCGGCCATCCGTTCCGCAAGGATTTCCCGCTGTCCGGGCCACGTCGAGATGCGCTACGACCCCGAGCAGGAGCGCGTGATCTACCAGCCGGTGACGATCGAGCCGCGCGAGATCACGCCGCGCATCATCCGCGAAGACGAACTACGGGCGAACGAGGGCTTCCGCAAGGGCTGACGACGTGGCTGAGATTCGCAACTACACGATGAACTTCGGGCCGCAGCACCCGGCGGCGCACGGGGTGTTGCGGCTGGTGCTCGAGCTCGACGGCGAGGTCATCCAGCGCGCCGATCCGCATATCGGCCTGCTGCATCGCGCGACCGAGAAGCTGGCCGAGTACAAGACCTATATCCAGTCGCTGCCGTACATGGACCGGCTCGACTACGTCTCGATGATGTGCAACGAGCACGCCTACTGCCTGGCGATCGAGAAGCTGCTCGGGCATCGAGGTGCCGATGCGCGCCCAGTACATCCGCGTGATGTTCGACGAGATCACCCGCATCCTCAACCACCTGCTGTGGCTCGGCGCGCACGCGCTCGACGTCGGCGCGATGACGATGTTCCTGTACTGCTTTCCGCGAGCGCGAGGACCTGATGGACTGCTACGAGGCGGTCTCCGGCGCGCGCATGCACGCGGCGTACTACCGGCCCGGGCGGCGTCTACCGCGACCTGCCGGAGCGCATGCCGCAGTACCAGCCGTCGCACATCCACAGCGCCAGGGCGGTGGCGCGCATGAACGAGAACCGCCAGGGCTCGCTGCTCGACTTCATCGAGGACTTCACCGCGCGCTTTCCCGGGCTATGTCGACGAGTACGAGACGCTGCTCACCGAGAACCGCATCTGGAAGCAGCGCACGGTCGGCATCGGCGTGGTGACGCCGGAACGCGCGATGGCGCTCGGATTCACCGGCCCGATGCTGCGCGGCTCGGGCGTGGCCTGGGACCTGCGCAAGAAGCAGCCCTATGAAGTCTACGACCGGCTGGATTTCGACATCCCGGTCGGCATCAACGGCGACTGCTACGACCGCTACCTGGTGCGCGTCGAGGAAATGCGCCAGTCCAACCGCATCATCCGCCAGTGCGTCGACTGGCTGCGCGCGAACCCCGGCCCGGTGATCGTCGACAACCACAAGATCGCGCCGCCGTCGCGCGAGCACATGAAGGCCAACATGGAGGAGCTGATCCACCACTTCAAGCTGTTCACCGAAGGCATGCACGTGCCGCCGGGCGAGGCCTATGCCGCGGTCGAGCATCCGAAGGGCGAGTTCGGCATCTACCTCATTTCCGACGGCGCGAACAAGCCCTACCGGCTGAAGATCCGCGGCCGCCGGGCTTCGCGCACCTGGCGGCGCTCGACGAGATGGCGCGCGGGCACATGATCGCCGACGTCGTCGCGATCATCGGCACGCAGGACATCGTGTTCGGGGAGATCGACCGGTGAGACGCGCTCCGTATCGGCACCGGACAATTCGCCTGGAAGCCGCCAGGCGGGCGCCAGCACTGCGATTACTGGCGCGGGGTAGGACGTGCTGACCGACGCGCACTGCGCAAGATCGATCGCGAGATCGCCAAGTATCCGCCCGAGCAGAAGCAGTCGGCGGTGATGGCGGCGCTCGCCATCGCGCAGGACGAGAAGGGCTGGCTCGCGACGGAGACGATGGACTTCGTCGCCGCACTACCTGGCATGCCGCCGATCGCGGTGTACGAGGTGGCGACCTTCTACGACATGTACAACCTCGAGCCCGACGGGCAAGTACAAGCTCACCCTCTGCACCAACCTGCCCTGCGCGCTGCAGGGCGCGGCCAAGGCGGCCGAGCACCTCAAGCAGAAGCTCGGGCATCGGCTTCGGCGAGACCACGGCCGACGGCATGTTCACGCTGAAGGAAGGCGAGTGCATGGGCGCGTGCGGCGACGCGCCGGTGCTGCTGGTCAACAACAAGCGCATGTGCAGCTGGATGCGCCCGAGAAGCATCGACCAGCTGCTCGCCGAGCTGCGCCGGGGAAGGCGGACGATGAACGCGCCGGCCGAATTTCTCGACTACGGCCCCGACAGCCATCATCATGGCGGGCCTCAACGGCAGCGAACTGGCGGCTCGACGACTACGTCGCGCGCGGCGGCTACGACGGCGCTGCAGAAGATCCTGACCGAGAAAATCCCGCCGGCCAGCGTCATCGCCGAGGTCAAGAAGTCGGCGCTGCGCGGCCGCGGCGGCGCGGGTTTCCCGACCGGCCTGAAGTGGAGCTTCATGCCGCAGCAGTACACGCGGCGACGAAATACCTGGTCTGCAATTCCGACGAGGGCGAGCCGGGCACGTTCAAGGATCGCGACATCCTGCGCTACAACCCGCACATCGCTGATCGAAGGCATGGCGATCGCGCGCCTACGCGATGGGCTGCACGCGCGGCTACAACTACATCCACGGCGAGATCTGGGACGGCTACGAGCGCTGCGAGGAGGCCCTGGAGGAGGCGTACGCAGGCGGGCTACCTGGGCGACAACATCCTCGGCAGCGGGTTCTCCTTCCACCTGCACAATCACCACGGCTACGGCGCCTACATCTGCGGCGAGGAAACGGCGCTGCTGGAGTCGCTCGAAGGCAAGAAGGGCCAGCCGCGCTTCAAGCCGCCGTTTCCGGCGAGCTACGGCCTCTACGGCAAGCCGACGACGATCAACAACACCGAGACCTTCGCCGCGGTGCCGTGGATCATCAACCACGGCGGCGAGGCATTCCTGGATCTCGGCAGGCCGAACAACGGCGGCACCAAGATCTTCTCGGTGTCCGGCGACGTCGAGCGGCCCGGCAACTACGAAGTCAGGCTCGGCACGCCGTTCGCGAAGCTGCTGGAGATGGCGGGCGGCATGCGCGGCGGGCGACAAGCTCAAGGCGTGCATTCCCGGCGGCTCGTCGATGCCGGTGCTGCCCGGCGACGTCATGATGGCCACCGACATGGACTACGACTCGATCGCCAAGGCGGGCTCGATGCTCGGCTCGGGCGCGGTGATCGTCATGGACGAGACGCCGCTGCATGGTGCGATCGCTGCTGCGCCTGTCCTATTTCTATTTCGAGGAATCCTGCGGCCAGTGCACGCCGTGCCGCGAAGGCACCGGCTGGCTGTGGCGCATGGTCAACCGCATCGAGCACGGCGAGGGCGAAGAGCGAGGACCTGGACCTGCTGCTGTCGGTGCTCGGACAACATTGCCGGACGCACCATCTGCGCGCTGGGCGACGCCGCGGCGCTGCCGGTGAAGAGCTTCATCAAGCACTTCCGCGACGAGTTCCAGTACCACATCGACCACAAGCGCTGCCTGGTGCCGGACTACGTCTGACGCGGCCGATGACCACTGCTCAACCTCGAAATCGACGGCAGGCAGGTCGAGGTGCGCCGACGGCAGCACGGTGATGGACGCCGCGAACAAGCTCGGCATCTACGTGCCGCATTTCTGCTATCACAAGAAGCTGTCGATCGCCGCCAACTGCCGCATGTGCCTGGTGCAGGTGGAGAAGGCGCCCAAGCCGCTGCCGGCCTGCGCCACGCCGGCCACCGAAGGCATGAAGGTGCTGGACCCATTCCGAGCCCGGCCGTCGAGGCGCAGAAGGGCGTGATGGAGTTCCTGCTGATCAACCACCCGCTCGACTGCCCGATCTGCGACCAGGGCGGCGAATGCCAGCTGCAGGATCTCGCCGTGGGCTACGGCGCGTCGGCATTCGCGCTACCAGCGAGCCGAAGCGCGTGGTGTTCCACAAGAACCTGGGGCCGCTGATCTCCACCGAGGAGATGACGCGCTGCATCCACTGCACGCGCTGCGTGCGCTTCGGCCAGGAGATCGCCGGCGTCATGGAGCTCGGCATGATCGGCCGCGGCGAGCACGCCGAGATCATCGCCTTCGTCGGCACAGACCGTCGATTCCGAGCTCTCCGGCAACATGATCGACCTGTGCCCGGTCGGCGCGCTGACCTCCAAGCCGTTCCGCTACACCGCGCGCACCTGGGAGCTCGCGCGCCGCAAGTCGGTGAGCCCGCACGACAGCCTCGGCAGCAACCTCGTCGTGCAGATGAAGAACGACCGAGTGATGCGCGTGCTGCCGCTCGAGAACGAAGCGATCAACGAGTGCTGGCTGTCCGACAAGGACCGCTTCTCCTACGAGGGCCTCAACTCGGAGGACCGGCTGACCGCGGCCGATGCTCAAGCGCGACGGCGAATGGAACGAGGTCGACTGGCAGGTTGCGCTCGACTACGTGGCGCGCGGGCTGAAGCGCATCCGCGAGCAGCATGGCGGCGCCGCGCTCGGGCGCGCTGGTGTCGCCGCATTCGACGCTGGAGGAGACTGCATCTGGCTGCAGAAGCTCGTGCGCGGCCTGGGCAGCGACAACATCGACTTCCGCCTGCGCCAGTCCGACTTCAGCGCCGACGACGGGCGCGACGGCGCGCCTGGCTGGGCATGCCGATCGCCGAGATTCGCCGCCCTCGACCGCGTGCTCGTCGTCGGCAGCTTCCTGCGCAAGGACCATCCGCTGCTGGCGCAGCGCCTGCGCCAGGCGGCCAAGAAAGGCGCGCAGCTCGCGCTGCGTGCACAGCGTCGACGACGACTTGCTGCTCAAGCGTGGCGCAGCGGGCGATCGTCGCGCCGTCCGCCCTGCCGCGCACGCTCGCCGAGATCGTGGTCGCCGCGGCAGCGGCGGCCGGGGCACAGACGCCCGCCGCGCTCGCCGCGATCGAACCCTCGCCGGCGGCCCGGGACATCGCCGCCGTGCCTCTCGGGCGGCGAGCGGCGCGCAGTCTTGCTCGGCAATTTTGCCGACTGGCATCCGCGCGCTTCGCAATTGCACGCCCTGGCGCAAGGCTCTCGCCGATCTCACCGGCGCGAAGCTGGGCTTTCTTCCGCGAGGCCGCCAACTCGGTCGGCGGCACCTCGCCGGCGCCTATCCGCGCAAGACGGGGCTGCATGCCGCGGCGATGCTTGCCGACCCGCGCCAGGCCTACCTGCTGCTCAATGTCGAGCCGGAGCTCGACTGCAGCCGATCCGGCGCGCACCCGTGCCGCGCTCGCCGCGGCCGAATTCGTCGTCGCGCTTTCGCCGTTCAGGTCACGGCGCCGAGGCCTATGCCGAGGTGCTGCTGCCGGTCGCGCCGTTCACCGAGACCGCCGGCACCTTCGTCAACTGCGAAGGCCGGATGCAGGCTTCAACGGCGTCGTGCCGCCGCTCGGCGAGGCCCGCCCGGCATGGAAGGTGCTGCGGGTGCTCGGCGAGCTGCTGTCGCTGCCCGGATTCGACTACCAGAGCATCGAGGCGATCCGCAGCGAGTCTGCCGGGTGGCGACGAGATCGGCAACTGGCTGTCGAATGCGACCCGCACGCCGCTCGAGCCCTTCGCGGCGCCGCCGGGGCCCGACGGCCTCGAGCGCATCGCCGAAGTGCCGATCTATGCCGCCGATCCCCTGGTGCGGCGCGCGCCGTCGCTGCAGAAGACCGCGCGATGCCGCCTCGCCGGCGGCGCGCATGAACGCGAGCACGCTCGAAAGGCTCAAGCTCGCCGACGGCGCAGCGGTGCGCGTTCGCCAGGGCCGCAGGCGAGGCCATGCTCCCCGCGATGCTCGATCCGGGCGTGCCCGACGGCTGCGTGCGGGTGGCGGCCGCGCATCCGGCGACCCGGACCCTCGGTCCGATGTTCGGCCCCATCGCCGTGGAAGGCCTGTGATGGACGCGGCGCAGGACTTCTTCGGCTGGGCCTGGCCGGGCGTTTGGACGCTGGCCAAAATCGTCGCCATCGCCGTGCCGCTCATCCTCTGCGTGGCCTATCTGACGCTTGCCGAGCGCAAGGTCATCGGCTGGATGCAGGTGCGCATCGGTCCCAACCGCGTCGGTCCGCTGGGGCTGCTGCAGCCGTTCGCCGACGTCTTCAAGCTGTTGTTCAAGGAGATCATCGTCCCGACCGGCGCCAACCGCTACCTGTTCTTCATCGCGCCGCTGCTTTCGATCGGCCCGGCGCTGGCGGCCTGGGCGGTGATCCCGTTTACCGACTCGCTGGTGCTGGCGAACATCAATGCCGGGCTGCTGTACGTGCTGGCGATCTCCTCGATGGGGGTGTACGGCATCATTCTCGCCGGCTGGGCGTCGAACTCGAAATACGCCTTTCTCGGCGCGCTGCGCTCGGCGGCGCAGATCGTCGCCTACGAGATCGCCATGGGTTTCGCCCTGGTGGGCGTGCTGATGGCGGCGTCGAGCCTGAACCTGGGCGACATCGTGCGCGGCCAGGACGGGGGGAATCTGGCGCTGGTACATCTGGCCGCTGCTGCCGCTGTTCGTCGTCTACCTGGTATCGGGCGTCGCCGAGACCAACCGCCACCCGTTCGACGTCGCCGAGGGCGAATCGGAGATCGTCGCCGGCTTCCACGTCGAGTATTCGGGCATCGCCTTCGCGGTGTTCTTCCTCGCCGAGTACATGAACATGATCCTGATCGCGACGCTCTGCGCGATCATGTTCCTCGGCGGCTGGCTGGCGCCGTTGGCCGCAGCTCAACGACATCACGGTGTCGGGGTTCCGGGTCCTGGGCGACGGCTTCGGCTGGCTGTTCGTCAAGATCTGCGCGGTGCTGTTTGTCTTTCTGTGGTTCCGGGCGACCTTCCCGCGCTACCGCTACGACCAGATCATGCGCCTGGGCTGGAAGATCTTCATCCCGGTGACGCTGATCTGGATCGTGGTCCTGGGCGTGTGCTGCAGACGCCCTGGGCCTTCCTGGTTCACTGAAGCGAGGCGGCGATGCTCCGGCGCGTCAAGGACTTCTTCAACACCTTCCTTCTGCTGGAATTGTTCCGCGGGCTGGGGGTCACGCTGTCGCCGCCTGTCTCGCCGCAAGGTCACCATGCAGTTTCCGGAAGAAAAGACCCCGCATGAGCCCGCGCTTCCGCGGGCTGCACGCGCTGCGCCGCTACCCCAACGGCGAAGAGCGCTGCATTGCCTGCAAGCTGTGCGAGGCGGTCTGCCCGGCGCTGGCGATCACCATCGAATCCGAGCAGCGCGCCGACGGCACGCGGCGCACCACGCGCTACGACATCGATCTCACCAAGTGCATCTTCTGCGGCTTCTGCGAGGAAAGCTGCCCGGTCGATTCGATCGTCGAGACGCGCATCCTCGAGTACCACGGCGAGAAGCGCGGCGACCTGATCTACACCAAGGAGATGCTGCTTGCGGTCGGCGACCGTTACGAGGCGCAGATCGCCGCCGACCGCGCCGAGGACGCGAGGTATCGATGAGCCTTCCAGACCCTGCGTCTTCTACGCCTTTGCCACGGTGCTGGTCGTCGCCGCGGCGCTGCGTGGTACTCACCGCGCAATCCCGTGCACGCCGCGCTGTGGCTGGTGCTGTCGTTCTTCAGCGCCGCCGGACTGTGGCTGCTGCTGCAGGCGGAATTCCTGGCGATCGCGCTGGTGCTGGTCTACGTGGGCGCGGTGATGGTGCTGTTCCTGTTCGTGGTCATGATGCTCGACGTCAACTTCGACCAGCTTCGCGAACGATTCCGGAGCTACATCCCGGTGGCGGCTACGGTCGGTGTCCTGGTTCTGGTCGAGATGGCCCTGGTGCTCCTCGGCGGCTACTTCGGCGAGGGCGCCCCGCCGCCTGCGCCGGCGGGAGCCGGGTACAGCAACACCAAGCTGCTCGGGGCGCAGATCTACACCGACTATGCCTATCCGTTCGAGATCGCCGCCGTGGTCCTGCTGGTGGCGATCATCGCCGCGATCGCGCTTGACGCATCGCCATCGGCGCGCAACCAAGTATCAGAATCCGGCCGAGCAGGTGCGCGTGCGGCGCAGCGACCGGCTGCGCATCCTCGATATTCCGGTCGAAAAGCGCGACGGATCTTGAACGCACGACGGCGCGCCTGGCGCCGCCAGCAGGGAGGGGGTAGACGTGCCGTGACTTGCCGCAGCCGACGCTGTCGCATTACCTGGTCCTCGGAGCGCATCCTGTTCGCGATCAGCGTGGTCGGCATCTTCCTCAATCGTCAAGAACGTGCATCATCCTGCTGATGGCGATCGAGCTCATGCTGCTCGCCGTCAACCTCAATTTCATCGCCTTCTCGCGTTTCCTGGGCGACGCCTCGGGGCAGATGTTCGTGTTCTTCATCCTCACCGTCGCTGCCGCGGAGTCGGCGATCGGACTCGCCATCCTGGTGCTGCTGTTCCGCAACATGGGTTCGATCGACGTCGAGGAACTCGGCCGGCTCAAGGGATGAGACGCCGATGACCATGCAGCAGCTCTACCTGCTCGTGCCGCTCGCGCCGCTGCTCGCGGCGGTCATCGTCGGTCTGTTCGGATCGAGCCTTGGTCGCGCCGGCGTCGCACTCGATCTGCATCCTGGGCGTGGCGCTGTCCACCGTGGCCTCGGCGCTGATCCTGCGCGACGTGCTGCGCGGGCAATACCTTCAATGGCGAGCTCTACACCTGGATGACCAGCGGAGGGCTCAAGTTTTCCATCGGCTTCCTGATCGATCCGCTCACCGCGCTGATGATGATGGTGGTCAGCTTCGTGTCGCTGATGGTGCACGTCTACACCATCGGCTACATGGCCGACGATCCCGGGCTATACCCGCTTCTTCGCCTACATCTCGCCGTTCACGTTCTGCATGCTGATGCTGGTGATGGCGAACAACTTCCTGCAGTTGTTCTTCGGCTGGGAGGCGGTCGGACTGGTGTCGTACCTGCTGATCGGATTCTGGTACACGCGCCCGACGGCAATCTACGCCAACCTCAAGGCGTTTCTGGCCAATCGCGTCGGCGACTTCGGCTTCGTGCTGGGCATCGGCCTCATCGTCGCCTATTTCGGCTCGCTCGACTACGCGACGGTGTTCAGCGGGCGCGCCGGCGACTCGCCGGCGCCACGCTCGCGCTCGGCGGCCAGTCGCCGTGGTCGGTGCTCACCGCGATCTGCATCTGGCTCTTCATCGGGGCCATGGGCAAGTCGGCGCAGTTCCCGCTGCACGTCTGGCTGCCCGACTCGATGGAAGGCCCGACCCCGATCTCGGCGCTGATCCACGCCGCGACGATGGTCACCGCCGGCATCTTCATGGTCGCGCGCATGAGCCCGCTGTTCGAGCTCTCCGAGACCGCGCTTTCGTTCGTCACCGATCATCGGCGCGACCACCGCCCTGTTCATGGGCCTGCTCGGCAGTGGTGCAGAACGACATCAAGCGGGTGATCGCCTACTCGACGCTGTCGCAGCTCGGGTACATGACCGTGGCGCTCGGCGTGTCGGCGTATTCGGCGGCGATCTTCCACCTGATGACGCACGCGTTCTTCAAGGCCCTGCTGTTCCTGGGCGCGGGTTCGGTGATCATCGCCCTGCATCACGAGCAGGACCTGCGCAGGATGGGCGGGCTGAAGAAGTACATGCCGATCACCTACTGGACGGCGCTGGTCGGCTCGCTGGCGCTGGTGCGGCATGCCGCCGTTCGCCGGCTTCTTCTCCAAGGACACGATCATCGACGCCGTCGGGCTGTCCCGGGTCGCGCGGCCACGGCTACGCCCTATTCGCGGTGACCGTTACGGCGTGTTCATCACCGCGCTGTATACGTTCCGGATGCTGTTCATGGCGTTCCACGGCGCGGAGCGTTTCCGGCACGTCGCGGCGACCCAGATGCAGGAGGAACACGGGGCACGTCCCGGCCAATGACCACGGCGACCCGCACGAGAGTCCCTGGGTGGTGACCCTGCCGCTGGTGCTGCTGGCGATCCCCTCGGTCTATGCCGGCTGGGCGTACATGGGCCCGGTGCTGTTCGGCAACTACTTCGGCGACTCGATCGAGATCGCCCCGCAGCACGCCGGGATGGCGACGCTGACCGAAGAGTGGCGCGGGCCCTGGGAGTTCGTCGTGCACGGCCTGACGACGTGGCCGTTCTGGCTGGCGCTGTCGGGGATCGCGGTGGCCTGGTACCTCTACATCAAGCGCAGCGACCTGCCGGGGAGGATTGCCGCATCCGCCGGCGGCGTGTATCGACTGCTGGTCAACAACTACTACATCGACCGCTTCAACGACTATTTCTTCGCCGGCGGCTTCCGCCGCGTCGGCAGCCTGTTCTCCGACGTCGGCGACCGTACGGTCATCGACGGCTTTTTCGTCAACGGCAGCGCGCAGGCTCGTCGCCGCGACGTCCGCGGTCCTGCGCCAGATCCAGTCAGGATTGATCTACCAATACGCCTTCGCCATGGTGCTCGGCATCGTGGTGTTCCTGTTCTGGTGGCTCACGCTGCGGGTCATCTGATGCTGCCCTACCTGAGTCTCGCCATCTGGGTGCCGATCGTCGCCGGGGTGCTGGTGCTGGCGCTGCAGCGCGACGGCGACGCCGCCGCGGCCCGCTGGCTCGCGCTGGTCGGCGCGGTGGCGGGGTTCGCGGTCACCATTCCGCTTGTACACGCGCTTCGCGCTCGGCACCGCCGAGATGCAGTTCGTCGAGACCGTCGAGTGGATTCCTCGCTTCAACGTCAACTATCTGCCTCGGGGTCGACGGCATCTCGGTGCTGCTGATCCTGCTCAACAGCTTCATCACCGTGCTCGCCGTGTGGGCCGGGTGGGTGGTCATCGAGAAGCGGGTCGCGCAATACATGGCGGCGTTCCTGATTCAGTCCGGGCTCATCAACGGCGTGTTCGCGGCGCTCGACGGCGTGCTGTTCTACGTTTTCTTCGAGGCGATGCTGATCCCGATGTATCTGATCATCGGTATCTGGGGCGGCCCGAACCGGATGTACGCGGCAATCAAGTTCTTCCTCTACACGTTTCTGGGCTCGGTGCTGATGCTCGTGGCGCTGATCTATCTGTACTCGGTGAGTTCCAGCTTCTCGATCCTCGAGTGGTACCAGCTTCCACTGTCGCTCAAGACCCAGGTATGGCTGTTCGCCGCCTTCTTCGTCGCCTTCGCGGTCAAGGTGCCGATGTGGCCCGTGCACACGTGGCTTCCCGACGCCCACGTCGAGGCGCCGACCGGCGGCTCGGTGGTGCTTGCCGCCATCACGCTCAAGGTCGGGGGCTACGGCTTCGTGCGCTTCATCCTCCCCATCCTGCCCGATGCCAGCCACTACCTCGCCGGATTCGTCATCACCCTGTCGCTCATCGCCATCGTCTACATCGGCTTCGTCGCGCTGGTGCAGGCCGACATGAAGAAGCTGATCGCCTACTCGTCGATCTCGCACATGGGCTTCGTGACGCTGGGCTTCTTCCTGTTCAGCCAGCTGGGGGTCGAAGGCGGTCTGGTGCAGATGATCTCGCACGGTTTCGTCTCGGCGGCGCTGTTCCTGTGCGTCGGCGTCCTTTACGACCGCATGCACAGCCGGCTCATCGCCGACTACGGCGGGGTGGTCAACACCATGCCCAGGTTCGCGGCGTTCGCGATGCTCTTTGCGATGGCCAACGCCGCGTTGCCCGGCACCAGCGGCTTCGTCGGCGAGTTCATGGTGATCCTCGCCGCGGTCAAGGTCAACTTCTGGCTCGGCTTCCTGGCCGCCACCATCATGATTCTCGGCGCGGCGTATACGCTCTGGATGTACAAGCGGGTCTGGTTTCGGCGAGGTGGCCAACGCCCGCGTGGCCGCGCTCAAGGACCTGTCGCAGCGCGAGTTCTGGCTGCTGGCGACCGTCGCCGCGGCCATCCTCGCGCTCGGCATCTACCCGAAGCCGTTCACCGACGTGATGCATGCCTCGGTCGCCGATCTGCTCGCGCACGTGGCCGCGAGCAAGCAATGACCGCCGCCGCGACCATGGCGAGCTTCAACCTCGGCCCGGCCCTGCCGGAGATCGTGCTCGCTGCCGCCGCGTGCGTGATCCTGGTGGTCGACCTGTTCGTCTCCGATGCGCGGCGGCGGATCAGCTACTGGCTGACGCAGCTCGCGCTGCTCGCGCGCGGCATGCGCTGACGTGTGCGCTTCCCGACGACACGCCGCAGCGGGCGCTGCGGCGGCATGTTCGTCGCCGACAAGCTCGCCAGCGTGCTCAAGATCTTTTCCTACCTCGCCGTTTCCCTGACGCTGTTCTACTCGCGCACCTACCTCGCGCAGCGGGGCCTGTTCCGCGGCGAGACCTTCGTGCTGATGCTGTCGGCGCTGCTCGGGATGATGGTGATGATCTCGGCCAACAACTTCGTCACGCTGTACCTCGGCCTCGAGCTGATGTCGCTGTCGCTGTATGCGATGGTCGCGCTGCAGCGCGAGTCCGAGCGCGCCATCGAGGCGGCGATGAAGTACTTCGTGCTCGGCGCGCTGGCGTCGGGCCTGCTGCTCTACGGCATGTCGATGATCTACGGCGCGACCGGCACGCTCGATATCGGCGGTGGCGGCGGACGTCATGGTGCGCGGACACGCGCCAACCGCACGATCGTGCTTGCTTCGGGCTGGTGTTCGTCGTCTCGGCCATCGCCTTCAAGCTCGGCGCCGTGCCGTACCACATGTGGGTGCCCGACGTTTACGACGGCGCGCCGACCGCGATGACCCTGCTCATCGGCACCGCGCCGAAGCTCGCCGCCTTCGCCTTCGCCATGCGCCTGCTCGTCGGCACGCTGTCCGCGTTCGCGATCGACTGGCAGGGCATGCTGCTCGTGCTCTCGCTGCTGTCGATGCTCCTCGGCAATGTCGTCGCCATCGCGCAGACCAACATCAAGCGCATGCTCGCCTATTCGACCATCGCCAACATGGGCTTCATGCTGCATGGGCTTGCTCGGCGGCGAACAACGACGGCTACAGCGCGGCCATGTTCTACATCATCACCTACGTGCTGACGACGCTGGTCGGTCTTTCGGCATCGTCCTGCTGCTGTCGCGCGAAGGCTTCGAGGCCGACCAGCTCGACGACTTCAAGGGCCTCAACCAGCGCAGCCCCTGGTACGCGTTCATGATGCTGCTGGCGATGTTCTCGCTGGCCGGCGTGCCGCCGACGGTCGGCTTCTACGCCAAGTTCTCGGTGATCTGCGGCGGCGGTCGACGTCGGGCTTCGTCTGGCTCGCCGTCGTCGCGGTGCTGGCCTCGCTGGTCGGCGCGTTCTACTATCTGCGCATCGTCAAGCTGATGTATTTCGACGACGCCGGTCGACACCGCGCCGATCGACGCGCGCGGCGACACGCGCGTGCTGCTGTCGGTCAACGGCCTCGCGCTGCTGCTGCTCGGCATCTTTCCGCAGCGCTGATGGGCCTGTGCGCGCTCGCTCTCGACGCGTTCGTACTTGAGCCGATATCGAGCCGTCATGCGCGTCGGTCTGTTCGTCACCTGCCTCGTCGATCTCATGCGGCCGTCGATCGGCTTCGCCGCGCTGCGCCTGCTCGAGGCCGGCGGCGCCGAGGTCTACGTCCCGCCGACCGCAGACCTGCTGCGGCCAGCCCGGCTACAACTCGCGGCGACCGCGCCGGCGCCAAGGCGCTGGCGGCGCAAGGTCGTCGCCGAATTCGAGGACTGCGATTATCTGGTCGCGCCGTCGGGGTCGTGCAGCGGCATGATCAAGACGCATTACGCCGACCTGTTCCGCGACGACCCCGCGATGCTCGAGCGTGCGGCCGCGCTCGCGGCGAAGACCTACGAGCTCACCGAGTTCCTGGTCGACGTGCTGAAGCTCGAAGCGGTGCCGGGAGCGCTTTGCCGGCACCGTGACCTACCACGACTGCTGCGCCGGCCTGCGCGAGATGGGCGTCAAGGCGCAGCCGCGCGCGCTGCTCGTCGAGGGTCCGGGGCCTGAAGCTCACCGAGATGGCCGAGTGCGAAACCTGCTGCGGCTTCGGCGGCACGTTCTCGATCAAGTTCGGCGAGATCTCGACGCGGCTCGCCGACAACAAGTGCCAGCACATCGCCGCCAGCGGGGCCGATGCGGTCGTGCTCGGCGACCTCGGCTGCATGCTCAACATCGAGGGCCGCCTGCGCCGCCGCGGCGACACGAAGACGCGGGTGCTGCACGTCGCCGAGGTGCTGGCCGGCATCGAGCGAGGACGACTGAAGGCGCGCCATGCAGATCGCGTCGATGCACTTCAAGGAGCGCGCGCACGTCAAGATGGCCGACGCGCAGCTGCAGGGCAACCTGCAGAAGATCCAGGGCAAGTTCGTCGCCAAGCGCCGCGAGTCGCTGCTCGAGCTCGACGATTTCGAGGCGACGCGCGAGGCAGCCGGGGCGATCCGCCAGCGCGCGCTCGACAACCTCGACGTCTGGCTCGAGATCTTCGAGCGCAATGCCACCGCGCGCGGCGCGACGGTGCTGTGGGCGGAGACGCCGGCCGACGTCAACGCGCACGTGCTCGACATCGCCGCGACGCCACGGCGTCGGCAAGATCATCAAGTCGAAATCGATGGTCAGCGAGGAGTCGGCGCTCGACCACGCGATCGAGGCCGCCGGGCTGAGGTCGTCGAGACCGACCTCGGCGAATACATCCTGCAGATCAACGACTACGAGCCGCCGTCGCACATCATCGGCCCGGCGCTGCACAAGAGCAAGGAGGAGGTCGCGGAGCTCTTCGCCAGGAGGCACGGCGACGCCGCCCAAGACCGAGATCGACGAGCTCTGCCTCGAGGCGCGGGGCGTGCTGCGCCAGCACTATCTGACCGCCGACATGGGCATCTCCGGCGGCAACTTCTTCGTCGCCGAGACCGGCTCCGTGGTGCTCGTCACCAACGAGGGCAACGCCACGCTGACCACGACGCTGCCGAGGGTGCATGTCGCCATCTCCGGCATCGAGAAGATCGTGCCGACGCTCGAGGACGTGGCGACGCTGATGCGCCTGCTGCCGCGCTCGGCGACCGGCCAGTCGATCTCCAACTACGTCGACGTGCTGACCGGCGTGAAGGGGCAGGGCGAGTTCCACGGCGCCGAGCACATGTACTTCATCCTCGTCGACGCGGGGCGCTCGGCGGTGCTCGGCAGCGACTTGCGGGAGGCGCTGCGCTGCATCCGCTGCGGCGCGTGCATGAACCACTGCCCGGTCTACCAGAACGTCGGCGGGCATTCCTACGGCTGGGTCTATCCGGGGCCGATCGGCTCGATCCTGACCCCGTCGTACGTCGGTCTCGAGAACGCGCTCGACCTGCCGCAGGCGTCGACGATGTGCAACCAGTGCGGCGTCGTCTGCCCGGTGAAGATCCCGCTGCCCGACCTGCAGCGCAAGCTGCGCGAGCAGCAGTTCGAGCGCGGTCTGCGGCCATGGTACGAGCGCGCCGGCCTGCGGCTGTGGTCGTGGCTCGCGCGCATCCACGCCTGTATGCGGCGGCAACGCGCATGGCGGCGCGCGTGCTGCAGCGCATGGGCGGCCGCGAAGGGCTGATCCACAAGCTGCCTTTCGGCAGCGGCTGGACCGATGGCCGCGACATGCCGGCGCCGGCCGGCCGCACCTTTCGCGAGCTCTACCGCGCCAGGACGAAGCCGATGAACGCGCCGCATATCGTGCCGCCGGATCAGCCGCCGCGGCGAAGGCGCTCGGCACCGAAAACGCATTCGTCGTGCTGGCCGAGGTCAACGCCCTCGTCCGGCAGGGCAAGGACATCGTCTCGTTCTGCATCGGCCAGCCCGATTTCCCGACGCCGGTCAACGTCCAGGATGCGGCGATCGCCGCGATCCGCGGCGGCAAGCACGGCTACACGCCGTCGGCCGGCATCGACGAGCTGCGCGCCGCGGCGGCGCACGACATGGGAGCGCGCCGCGGGCTCGACATCGCGCCGGAGGACGTCGTCGTCGGCGCCGGAGCCAAGCCCTTCATCGCCTACACCATCGCCTCGGTCACCGATTACGGCGCCGGCGACGAGGTGATCTATCCGGTGCCCGGGTTTCCGATCTACGAGTCGCAGATCGTCGCCAACGGCGCGGTGCCGGTGCCGATTCACCTGCGCGAGGCGCGCGACTTCGCCTTCGACCCGCACGAGCTCGAGGCGAAGATCACCGCCAAGACGCGGCTGCTGATCCTCAATTCGCCGCACAACCCGACCGGCGGCATCCTGCGACGGCCCGACCTGGAGGCGATCGCCGAGACCCTGCGCCAGCATCCGCAGGTATGGATCTTCGCCGACGAAATCTATTCGCGCCTGCTCTACGACGGCGAGTTCGTGTCGCTCGCGTCGCTCGCCGGCATGCGCGAGCGCACGATCATCTCCGACGGCGCGTCCAAGACCTGGGCGATGACCGGCTGGCGCATCGGCTTCGTCGCCAACCGGACGCTGGCGCCGGTGTTCACGCGCTGGATCACCAACACCGAATCGTGCGCCTCGCAGATCAGCCAGTGGGCGGCGGTCGAGGCCATCACCGGCCCGCAGGATGCCGCCGAAGCGATGCGCCGCTCCTTTGCGGAGCGCCGCGACCTGATCGTCGGCCTGCTGAATCGCGTGCCGGGCATCGAGTGCAAGACTCCGGGCGGCGCGTTCTACGCCTGGCCCAACGTGACCGAGGCCTGCAAGCGCACGCGCTGCGCCGACTCCGAGCAGTTGCGCAGGCGCTTGCTCAACGAGGCAGGCGTGGCGGTGCTGGCGGACATCCATTTCGGCCGCCGCGTTCCGGGCGACGGCCAGCACATCCGCTTTTCCTACGCCGCGTCGCGAGAGGCGATCGAGGATGGCATCGCGCGCATCGACGCCTTCGTGCGCCGCGGCGGGAGGTAGACCAAGTGAGCGCAGCACGCGACAACGTTCTGGGCAGGGTGCGCAAGGCGCTCGGCAAGCGCGAGCGCCAGGCAGCGGAGTTCGACGCTGCCGAAGCGGCGATGGCGGCACACCGCCAGGGCCCGCGCCCGGCGCTTGCATCTGATCGCATCCTGCGCTTCATGCAGCGTGCGCGCGACATGGAGAGCAGCGTCGAGCGCATCGACGAGCGGTCCGCGATCCCGGCCGCGGTGGCGCGTTACCTGGATGGGCTGACGTTGCCGGCGGGACCTGCCGGGGAGCGCGCGCGCGCCGGCGTCTGCTGGCCCGAATTCGCAGCGCTCGACTGGGCCGGCGTCGGCCTGCGCATCGAAGCGCGGCCGACCCAGGGCGACGATCGGATCGGCATCAGCGGCGTGTTCTGCGCCATCGCCGAGACCGGAACGATGGTCATCCTCGCCGGCGCGGACGCCCCGTCGGCCAGCGCGCTGCTTCCGGATACCCACGTTGCCGTCGTTCCAGCCGGCCGCATCGTCGACGGCATGGAGGACGCCTTCGCCCTGATACGGCGCGAACGAGGCCAATTGCCGCGCGCGGTCAACATGATCTCCGGCCCTTCGCGCACCGGCGACATCGAGCAGACGATCGTGCTCGGCGCGCACGGACCGTTCAGGGTCCACGTTCTGGTCGTCGATCGCTAAAGCCCGCTGCCCTGCGCGTCCCGTCGCCCCATGCGGCACAGCGGAAGTCAACGCCGGAACGCTGGCATGCGTTGAGGCAGGTATCGCGATTGCCGCCTGCTCGGGCGGCAGCGGAATTAAACGGAAGGAAATCGACTTGGACCTGCGTTATTGCCTGGTCGTAACGGCGATCGCGTCCTGCGCCGCACTCGGGTCGGCTGCGAGCGATGCCGCTGTCGTGGTTGACGTGCAGGTTGCACCGCCGCCGCCGCGCATCGTCGCCGTTCCTGCGCCACGCGCCGGCTACGTGTGGGCACCCGGATACTGGCGCTGGAACGGTGCCCGCTACGTCTGGGTCGATGGCCACTGGGTCCGCGCGCGCAGCGGGTGGCGCTGGGTGCCCGACCAGTGGGTAGCCGTCGGGCCGCGCTGGCACTACGTCCCGGGCCACTGGGAGCGCTAGGTCCTGCCCCTGGGGAACAGTGGAGGTTGCCGTCGTAAGCCAGCGAGGCGGTGCCGCCGGCGGTATGTTTGTGCCGTCAGTTTGTAGGCTTCATCGATGGTGGCAGCCCGGGCACGCCGGCCGAGCCATGGCAAGCTCCTTGCTTGTAAGTACCCGGTTGGACCCTTAGACTGCAAGGAGCCCCCCCCGATCCGGGGGCGGCCGCAGGAGATCGGACCCTAGCCCGTGGCGATAGCGCTGACCAAGTCACCGACCCGCCTCGATTCGCCGACGCAGCAGACTCACGGCGAAGGGGTGGAGCGGGAGGCACTGCTTGCCCTTTCCCAGCGCAAGCTGAATGCGCTCGGCATGCCGGTCTGCTACATCGACGCCGGCCAGCGCTACCGCTTCGTCAATCGCGCCTTCCTCGACTGGACCGGGAAGACGGCCGCGGAGATCATCGGCCGCGAGATCGTCGAGGTCGAGGGCCGCGAGCTCTACCAGCTCTACAGCGCCTACGTCGAGGCCGCGCTGTCCGGGGAGCGGGTAAGCTTCGAGCGCCAGATCTCCAGCGCCAAGCGCAACGCGTTCTGGATCCGCGTCGACTATTACCCCGATCGCGGGCCGCGCGGGGACCTCCGGGGCCTGCTCGCCACCTATACCGACGTCGATGCGATCAAACGCCTCGAGCTCGAGGCGGGCGAGCGCGAGCACCGCCTGCGCATCGTCACCGACAGCGTCGGCCTGCCGATCTTCTACTTCGACCGGGCGCTGCGCCTGCGCTTCGCCAACAAGCCGTACGGCACCTACATCGGCGCCCCGGTCGACGATCTGCTCGGCCAGCCGCTGAAGAACTTCGTGGCGCCGGATGCCCTGGCCGAGATGCAGGGCTACATCGAGCGGGCCTTTGCCGGCGCGACGGTCAGCTACGATCGCCGCGAGCGTCCGGCTTCCGGAGAGCTGCGCTGGGTGCGCATCACGCTCTTCCCCGACCGCGAGCCGGGCGGCCGGATCGGCGGCGCGTTCGTCGTCCTCAACGACATCGAGGACGACGTGCGAATCCGCGAGGTGTTAAAGGCGCAGGAGGCGCAACTCCGACTGTTCGCCGACAACATCCCGGGCCCGATCGCCTACCTCGACAAGTCGTTGCGCTACACGTTCGTCAACCAGGCATTCGCCAACTGGCTGTGCCGCCCGCAGGACCAGATTTACGGCAAGACCCCGTACGAGGTGATGGCCTCGGACGTGACGGCATTCCTGCGGCCGATCATCCGCCGCGCGCAGGAAGGCGAGAACGTCGAATACGAACGCGTCGGCAAGTCGGTCGACGGCCAGCGGCGGTGGATGCACGGGCGCATTGCCCCGGATCTCGACGGCACGGGCAAGGTTCGCGGGCTGTATTGCACCGAATACGACATCCATGATCTGAAGCTGACCGAGCAGGCATTGGCGACGCGCGAGGAACAGCTCAGGCTGTTCACCGACAACATTCCCGAACCGGTAGTGTACGTCGACCAGGATCGCAGCTACACCTTTGTCAACGACGCGTTCCTGCGGCTGGTCGGCCTGGATCGCGAGGACGTGCTCGGCAAGTCCGCCGCAGACGTGCTCGGCGCCGACGTCGTCGAGTTTCAAACGCCCTTCCTCGAACGTGCCGCCCGCGGCGAGAGCGTCACCTACGAGCGCGAAAGCACCGACGCCAACGGTCGCCAGCGGTGGCTGCGCAACCGCATCGTTCCGGATTTTCGCTTCGACGGGACCATCAAGGGTTACTACATCGTCGGCCATGACATCACCGATCTCAAGCAGGCACAGGACGCCCTGGCCGCGCGCGAGTCGCAGTTGCGCGCAATCATGGACGGCGTGCCGGCGCCGGTGGCCTACATCGACCGCGACGAGCGCTGTCAATACGTCAATCGCACCTTCCTGCATTACTTCGGCCTGACTTCGGAGCAGATCGCCGAGTTGCGCCTGCGCGACGTCGTCGGACACGGCATCTACCAGAGCGCGCAGGTCATGCTGGCCCGCGCGCTGCGCGGCGAATCGACCTCCTTCGACCGCCTGGTGCCGGGTGCCAACGGCGCGCGGCGCTGGATGACGATCCGCGTCGTGCCGGACATGAACGCGGAGCGCGAGATCGCCGGCGCGTTCGTGCTCATGAACGACATCCATGGCCTGAAGCAGGCGCAGGAGGCATTGCGCGCCAGCGAAGCCGAGCTCAGGCTCATCATGGACAACGTCCCGGCGCGGGTTGCCTACATCGATCGCGAGTATCGGTTCCGTTTCCTCAACCGCCACAACGAGGAATGGCTCTCCGAAAGCCGCAAGGAGCTGACCGGACGGCGCATCGGCGAGGTGGTGGGCGAGGCGCGCGGGCGCCAGCTGCAGCCACTTCTGACCCGCGTGCTCGCCGGCGAGACGATCTCCACCGAGCAGCTCCTCGTGCAGCCCAACGGCGAGCAGCGCTGGGAATCGATCCACTTCGCGCCCAACCGCGACGGCGAAGGCAACGTGATCGGCATCTATGCGGTGCACACCGACATTCACGATCAGAAGCGCAACGAAGAGGCGTTGCGCCGCGCCAACTGGATGCTGTCCTCGCACATCAACAACACGCCGCTCGCGGTGCTCGAATGGGACCGCGACTTCCGCCTGGTGCGTTGGTCGCCGCAGGCGGAGAACATCTTCGGCTGGCGGGCCGGGGAAGTGCTCGGCATGCCCCTTACCGGCAGCCAGCTCACCCACGAATCGGACCGCGAGGCCGTGGTCGAGCTCATCAACAAGCTGATGGGGGGCGACGAGCCCCGGGCCACGGGGCTCAACCGCAACTATCGCAAGGACGGCGAGACGATCTGGTGCGAGTGGTACCACTCCTGCCTGCTCGACGAGCAGGGGCGCATCGTGTCGATCCTGTCGTTCGTGCAGGACGTCTCCTCGCGTATCCAGGCCGAGGAGCGGCTGCAGTACCTGGCGACGCGCGATGCGCTCACCGGGCTGCCGAATCGGGTGCTGCTGCAGGAACGGCTGACCCAGGCGATCGCCCAGGCCCGGCGCGGCCATCGATGCGTGGGCGTGCTGTTCATCGACCTCGATCGGTTCAAGAACGTGAACGACACCCTGGGACACCGCATCGGCGACGAGCTGCTCAAGCGCGTGACGGCGACGTTGTCGCATGCGCTGCGCGAAGCCGATCTGCTGGCGCGGCTCGGCGGCGACGAGTTCATGGTCATCGTCGAGGATTTCGACGACCCCGAGGTCCTCAACCGCGTCGCGCAGAAGTTGCAGGAAGCCGTTTCGCAGCCGTTCAAAATCGAGGAACACGACATCTGGGTCACCTCATCGATCGGCATCTCGATCTACCCCGACGACGGCGAAGCGCCCGAGGAGCTGCTCAAGCATGCCGACGTGGCGATGTACCGCTCCAAGGAGCTCGGACGCAACACCTACCAGTTCTTCGACGCCGGCATGGCCGCGCGCCGCCTCGAGCAGCATACGCTGGAGACGGCGCTGCGCGCCGCGGTCAAGGAACAGAAGCTGATGCTGCACTACCAGCCGGTGGTGCGCATCGATGACAACGCTATCGTCGGCGCCGAGGCGTTGCTGCGCTGGCATGACCCCGAGCACGGCGATGTGCCGCCAAAGGTGTTCGTCCCGCTGGCCGAGGAATCGGGCCTGATCAACGACCTGGGCGACTGGGTGATGCGCACGGCCGCAACGCAGTGTGCCGAGTGGCACCGGGCGGGCTTATCCCTGACGGTGTCGGTGAACCTTTCCGGGCGCCAGTTCTACCGCGAGGACCTGGCACGGCGCATATCCGATATCGTGCGCGAGGCCAACTGCAAGCCGGAATGGATCGAGCTCGAGGTCACCGAGTCGAGCCTGCTGCATGACCTCGATTCGATCAAGAGGGTGCTGCAGCAGTTGCGCGAAGAGGGTTTCGCGGTCGCGATCGACGATTTCGGCACGGGGTATTCGAGCCTGTCCCACCTCAAGCACTTTCCGATCGATACGCTCAAGATCGATATCTCTTTCATCGCCGATATCGAGACCGATCCGGGCGACGCAGCCATCACCGAGGCGATCATTGCCCTGGCGCGCGGCTTGGGGTTACGCGTGGTTGCCGAAGGGGTGGCTACGCGCGAGCAGTTCGAGTTCCTCGGTGAGCGCGGCTGCCACTGCTTCCAGGGATTCTTGATCTCCGCGGCGCTGCCGGCCGACGCCTTCGCCGAGTTCACCCGGGCCCGTTTAGAACTTCGACCCGCAGGCGGCCCGCACGACGGCGATTAGAGCGTGTTAACACTAAAAAGCGAGATCGGGGTATGCTTCGGAAATGGAAATTACCGAAGCCCAGTACGAACGGATCGTCGACTGTCTTCCCGTCCAGCGCGGGAACGTCAGCTTGACGAATCGACAGGTGCTCAATGCCATCCTTTTCGTCGCCGAACACGGCTGCAAGTGGCGAGGTTTGCCCAAGCGATTCGGGAATTGGCACACGATCTACACGAGGATGAATCGCTGGTCCAAGAGTGGCGTTCTCGATCGGGTATTCGCGCAGCTACAAAAGGAGCAAATTGTGCGCATCAAGGTCGAGGCAGTCGCGCTGGACAGCACCATCGTCAATGTCCATCCGGATGGGACCGGGGCTCTAAAGAAAACGGCCCCCAAGCCATCGGCAAATCTCGTGGAGGATGGACCACAAAGATTCATCTGGTTGCCGCGGATGCTCGAACGCCATAACGTTCTCGCTGTCACCTGGCCAAGCGCACGACGCCCCGGTCGGCAGGTTGCTGCTCAACCGCTTGGGGGCACCGGGTCGACCAATCCACCTGATCATGGACCGGGCATATGAGGGCGATGGGACTCGCCGCTCGCCCTTGACCTTGGGTTCGTCCCGGTCGTTCCTCCGCTAAGCACCCGTGTTGAGCCTTGGGAATACAAACCGGGCTATGTACAAGCTGCGCAACGAGATCGAGCGGCTATTCCGCCAGGCTCGACGGCTTCCGTCGCATCTTCTCTCGCTTCGAGAAGCTCGATGTGCGGTTCATAGCCTTCATCCACTTCGTATTGATCATCGAGGCGAGGCGTAGTGTTAACACGCCCCCGTCTTAGGACGCGTCCACCGCTGATCCTACGTTTCTCGGGGGCCTCAACTGGCGTTGGCTTCGGTACCAAGACTTTGCCACCTTTGCGCATACGGTGGTCGCCCTGGAGAGCCCGATGCCGTGGGCTTGCGTTCGGATTGCCATTTCGTTCATGGCATCGTGGATGAGCAAGACCGACGGCCTCGAGTCGTCTCCGGGGCGTCCTGTGGCGCTCAGGCGGCACCGAGCGCTTTCCATGCGACAAGCGAGCGCAATCATCCGCGGCGCAGCTCCAATCGCAGATAAGTCATGTCTAGAAGTCACCCTGCTGCTTCTTCTGATCAGCCGTCATGGCAATTGTCTTGCGACTACTCAACTGCGCCCGGCGGATGATGAGGAGCGTCAACTGCATCGACGAACTCAAGCGCGCGAAATCGGCGGCACCCAGTTGACGAGGCTTTGTGCGCTTAGAATCGTTATTACTCACGATGCGGTGTCCTTGCTGTATTCGACTTAGCGCCGCGTCCCTGCCAGGGCCTCGTGCGAAAAGGAACAAAAGCCCCCGATCGGAACCGGGGGATGAGGGTCACCACCATGAACGCCTGCTACAAGCATTGGCCCAAGCGGGAGCGAGCGCACAGCTTACGACGCAACAGCGTGTTTGCGCTGTCTTATCGGCAACACCTTGCTCGGGTTTTCGCCGTTACCCTGCGCTCGCGCCTGTTGGTGCTGCTCGCGTCGAATTCTGGCGAAGGTTTTCCGAAGATCGGTATCGATGCTTCTCGTATAGCGAAAGGAATGATCGAGGATCGATTTCATTCGTTGTCCCAGAGGCGTGGTTGTTGCGTACCAATCCTTTTGTCCCCGGTAAAAGCAAGATGCGTTCCCGGCAGGGGGAAATCACGCTGGTTCAGCAGCTTGGGGACGGCGTCCATTTTCTTCAACGCGGTCGACCGTAAAGTTGCTCGACATCCATAACCTGAGCAACGCTACCACACCTTGTAATGCACACGCCTCGGAAACGATCCGCTGCGGATCGTGAAGCCATGGGCCAAACCCACTTTGGAATCGCTCACCGCAATCGCGAAGCGCTGTTGACAACAATGCGTTAGTACCCCAAAAACTACCGTTCGTTCCCGGACGGTCCAGCGCACGCGTTGCGCATGGCACCATAATGCGGTAAGTCACGGAGAGGGAGAGCCTGGATGTGACACAACCCCGCGCCTGAGACCGACCGGCATCAATTTCGCAGTCCGTTGCAATCGCTCGCCCAGCAGCGGGTGCGCAGGCTCAAGCAGGAAGCAACGGGGTGGACCCTGATGAAGCCACCCAGATAGCCGAGCAGGGGCAGACCGGCAGGCGGCAGCGTATCCCAAGCCGACTCGCGGTCCAGGGACTATCGCGCAGTCGGGCGTGCAAGTTGTGCATCGGTTGTTCTTTAATTCCTGAGGGCACAAACATGGGCCGTGGACGGCCCGGGTGCGTCAGATGCTAAAAGGGTAACGATCGTGCCATGGCCCGCGGTAACAGCGCTGTCACCAGGGAGTCGGACAATTGTCGCGACCCCACTCGGGATTCAGCGCGGATCGAGTCTTGTGAGTAGCCTGCTGCGTCGGCATGCTGGCGCTGCGAGCTTCCTGCAGTTGGGGCTGGAGCTGGGATGGATCGTTACCGCGGTAGTCCTTGCGGTCAAATATCACGATGATGACAGCGCTCTGCCGTCGCTGGCAGTTGTCGCGCCTGCGCTCGTCTTCGCGTTGCTCATGGTGGGCCTCAACGCGGCGCTCGGGCTCTACCGCCATGACCGGCACCTGCCGTTCGGGGAGTACGTGTTGAGGGAAGTGACTGCGGTGGTGATCGGCTTGCCGGTCGCCTATTTCGCATTATTCGTCCTGCCCGACGGCGTGGTGTTCCAGCGAGCGTTCGTTCCGGCGGTGGTGATCGCGTTCGCTGGCCTGGTCGCGGTGCGCCAGGTCATGGTGTCGCCGCTTGCGCGGGCATTTTTGCCCCACCGCGTGCTGGTGCTCGGTACCGGCCCCGAGGCGCAGGTGGTCGAGATCATCGCTCGCCGTGGCGAACGCTCCAGGCCTGGAGCGTGGTGGGATTCTATCCGCTCGATAAGATTGCAGCGAGAAGCATCGCCTCGGGTCACATCGTCTCGAATCATCTATCTCTGGAAGAAGCGGTGAAGCACCTTCGCATCGACGAGATCATCGTCGCCGTGCGCGAACAGCGTGGCGGCGTGCTTCCGCTGCGCGCCTTGCTGGACTGCCGCCTCGGCGGCGTTCAGGTTACCGACCTGGCGCGATTTTTCGAACGCGTGCACCAGCGTGTCCCGATCGACTCGCTCAAGGCGAGCTGGCTCATCTATGGCAACGGTTTTCGTCAAAGCTGGCTGCGTGCCATCGTGAAGCGCACTTTCGACATCGTCGTCGCGGCCATGCTGCTGCCGCTCGCGCTGCCGCTCATGGTCGTCTTCGCGTGCCTGATCTGGCTCGATGGTGGCGCGCCGATCATCTATCGGCAGCAGAGGGTTGGCCGCCGCGGACAGATATTCACGTTGCTCAAGTTCCGCAGCATGACCAAGGATGCCGAGAAGAACGGGGAGGCGTCGTGGGCGAGCATCAATGACGCACGCGTGACAGCCGATCGGGCGCGTCATGCGCCGCACGCGCATCGACGAGTTGCCGCAGCTGATCAACGTCCTCAAGGGCGAAATGAGCTTTGTCGGCCCGCGGCCGGAGCGTCCGCCGTTCGTTGCCATGCTCACCGAAAAGATTCCGTTCTATGCGGTTCGGCACAGCGTCAAACCCGGCCTAACCGGTTGGGCGCAAGTGCGCTATACCTACGGCGGGAACGTGGAAGAATCGGCCAAGAAGCTCGAGTACGACCTCTATTACGTCAAGAACCATTCGCTGCTGCTCGATATGCTGATCCTGCTCAAGACCGTCAGGGTGGTCCTGCTCGCCGAGGGCGCGCGCTGATCGACGCAGATCGCGACCGGCTGTCCAGCATAGACGAGGCGGCGCTGACGCGCCCAGGGTCCGGACGAGCACGGGTCGCTGCGCGGGAGGCCCGTCAACCACGGTCGCGTACGGCACCCGACGCGGCGTCGTCTTAGCCGAGCGCGGCGAATCCGCGGTAAAGTAATCAGTTGCCGCTCATCCGCGAACCGCTCCCGTGACCGCAAGCAACCTCCTTACCGCAGCGACCTGGAGCTATGGCCTCTCTGGTGCCTGCTTCCTCGCCTTCGCGTTGCGCATGGCGCTGGGCTGGCGCGGCGGAGCACGGGCAGCGCTGCTGTTCTCGGCGATCATCGCCAGTGCGCTGTGGGCGGCATCCGAAGTCACCGTGGCCGTCTGGCCGGGTGCGGCGAGCGCGATCGCTGCCCATGGGCTGGATACGGTGCGCTACGCGCTGTGGTTCGCGTTTCTGTACGGCCTCGTCAGCACGACCCGCCAGAGCGCCGGGGATGCCGGCACCAAGCTCGTGCGCGCGCCGTGGTGGCTCATCGTCGCCGTCGGTGCCGGCCTCCTCGCCAGCGTCGCGCTTCCTGACCTGGAACCGCTCTGTACCCTCTTCGGGGCGCGGGCCGGCATCGTCGCCTATGGCGTGCGCGTCGGGCTCTCCGTCGTCGGGCTGGTCTTGGTCGAGCGTCTCCTGCGCAGTGCCGCGCCGCATGCGCGCTGGGCGATCAAGCCGCTGTGCCTGGGGCTGGCGGGGATCTTCGGATTTGATTTGTTCTATTTCGCCGACGCCATGCTGTTCGGCCATCAGGATCTCGGACATCTGGGTGGCGCGGGGCATTGCGCATGCCCTGGTGCTGCCTTTTGTTGGCGTGGCGGCGGCCAGGAATCCGGCCTGGACGATCGAGATGCACTTGTCGCGGGACGCGGTGCTGCGTTCGAGCGCGCTCCTGATCTCGGGCCTGTTCCTTCTCGCCATTGCTGCGGCCGGATACGTCGTGCGCTACATCGGCGGGGAGCTGGGGAAGGCACTGCAAATCGAATTTCTGTTCGCGGCACTGCTTCTGTTTGCGCTGGCGGTGTTCTCGGGCAGCTTCAGGTCCAAGCTGAAGGTCTTCGTCAGCAAGCACTTTTTCTCGTACCGCTACGACTACCGCGAGGAGTGGCTGCGGTTCACGCGGACATTTTCGGCAGACAGTTCGCCGCAGAGCGTCCAGCAGCGCAGCGTCCATGCGCTCGCCGACCTGGTGGAGAGCCCGGCGGGTGCGCTGTGGCTGCGGCATGAGCAGTCCTTCCGGCCGTCCGCGCGCTGGAACATGCCCGCCGTCAATGCCGTCGAACCGGCGGATGGTTCGCTGGGCAGGTTTCTGGAGAAAACCGGCTGGGTGGTCGATCTCGCCGAGTATGCTTCGGCGCCGCAGCGCTACCCGGAGCTCACCCTCCCCGAATGGCTCGTCTTCGCTCCCAAGGGCGTGGCTGGTGGTTCCACTCCCGTCGCAAGCAGGCCTCGTGGGCTTCGTCGTGCTCGTCACCGCGCGCGCCTCGATCGAGGTCGATTGGGAAGTGCTCGATCTGCTCAAAACCGCGGGCCGGCAGGCGGCAAGCTATCTCGCGCAGATCCAGATGACCGAGGCATTGCTCGAAGCGCGCAAATTCGACGCGTTCAATCGCATGTCGGCATTTGTAGTCCACGATCTGAAGAACCTCGTGGCACAGCTTTCGTTGCTGCTCCAGAACGCGGAGCGACACCGCAACAATCCCGCCTTCCAACGCGATATGCTCATGACGGTGGGGAACGTCGTCGAGCGCATGAACAAGTTGATGCTGCAGCTGAGGACCGGTGCGAGGCCGGTCGAGCAGCCGCGGTCCGTGGATCTCGCACCGATGATCCGCAACGTCTGCGCGGCAAAGTCGGAGCCGAACGCGTCGATCGACCTGGACCTGGCCGGAGGGGTCTACGGTGTGGGTCACGTGGACCAACTCGAGCATGTCATCGGACATTTGGTGCAAAATGCACTCGACGCGACCTCCGGCAGGGGTCGGGTTTCGGTAACGTTGCGCTGCGATGAGGACGTCGCAGTCATCGAGGTCACCGACAGCGGCGTCGGCATGACACCCGAGTTCGTCCGGGATCGACTGTTCAAGCCGTTCCAGACCACCAAGGCGGCGGGCATGGGCGTGGGCGTGTACGAGAGCGCGCAGTACGTAACGGGGCTAGGCGGACGGATCCTGGTCGATAGCACGCCGGGGGTGGGGACTCGGGTTCGTGTCGTGTTGCCACTTGGACACGACAGCGTCGCGCCGACAAGGGCGCCCAAAGAAGCCGCATGAACGATACGCGTAGGCGCCTGCTCATCGTCGAGGACGACCCGGCGCTGCAGAAACAGATGTGCTGGGCTTTCGATCAGTATGAAACGATCGTTGCCGGCGATCGCGAGTCCGCGCTAGCGATGGTGCGTCGCCATGAACCCGCCGTGGTGACGATGGATCTTGGGCTTCCGCCGCATCCTGACGAGCCGACCGAGGGCTTGCAGCTGCTCGAGGATTTCCACGGGCTTGCACCCGATACCAAGGTGATCGTCCTAACCGGGCAGAACGACCGCGCTAACGCGCTCAAGGCCATTGCGCTTGGCGCCTACGACTTTTGCGAGAAACCGTTCGAGCCGGTCATCCTGACGCTGATGATCGAGCGCGCATTTCGCGTCCACGCACTGCAGGAGGAGAACCGGCGCCTGCAGGCCCAGCAGCACGTGCCGGCGATGGCGGGAATCGTCACGCGCGATCCCGGGATGCAGAGGATCTGCCGCACCGTGGAGAAGATCGGCCCGACCTCGGCCACCTTGCTCATCCTCGGTGAGTCCGGCACCGGCAAGGAGCTGCTCGCCCGCGCGTTGCACGAGCTCTCGCTCCGGCGGGTCAATCGGTTCGTCGCGCTCAACTGTGCGGCGATCCCCGAAACGCTGCTTGAAAGCGAGCTCTTCGGATACGAGAAAGGTGCCTTTACCGGAGCGGCGAAACAGACCCTCGGCAAGATCGAAACAGCGCACGGCGGAACGCTCTTCTTAGACGAGATCGGCGACTTGTCGCTCGCGCTGCAGGTGAAATTGCTGCGCTTCCTGCAGGAGCGCGTGATCGAGCGGATCGGAGGACGTCAGGAGATCCCAATCGACGTGCGCATAGTCTGTGCTACCAATCAGAATCTCAAGGACCTCACCGCGGCCGGCAAGTTTCGCGACGATCTGTATTACCGCTTGGCCGAGATCGTGCTGGAGATCCCGCCGCTGCGCGCACGCAAGGGCGATGCAACACTGCTCGCGCACACATTGGTGCACCGGTTTGCCGCCGAGCAACGGCGCGGCTCGATGACGCTGCTGCCCGACGCATTGGCCGCGATCGAAGCCTACGCCTGGCCGGGGAATGTGCGCGAGCTCGAGAACGTCATGCGGCGGGCCGTGATCATGGCCGAGGGAGTGGGGATCAGTGCCGCGGATATCGGCATCGCGCCGGAGACGCAGGAGACATCGCACCTCAACTTGCGCCAGGTGCGCGACGAAGCCGAGAAGCACGCGGTGCTGCGGGCGCTCGGCCGAGTCAATGGTAATCTCAGCAAGGCGGCCGACCTTCTGGGTATCAGCCGACCCACGCTCTACGAGCTCATTCACCGGTTTGGGCTCAAATCTGGTTCCCCATGACCCTGCCGGCGTCCCACCCGACGAAAGCGATACCCCAATGAAGCGAGTCTGGCTGAACACTCTTGTGCAAATCTGCGTTGGCCTCGGGCCTCTGTGTCGTGCTGCTCGCGGCCTGCGGTGGCGATTCGCCCCAGGCACTGGTCAAGTCGGCGAAGGACTATCTGGCCAAGGGCGACGGCAGCGCCGCGGTGATCCAGCTCAGGAATGCGCTGCAAAAAGCGCCGGACGACGCCGAAGCGCGGTACCTGCTCGGGACGGTCCTGACCGAGCGCCGCGACCCCGCCGGCGCGGTCAAAGAGCTGCGCCGGGCGCTGGAGCTAGGCTATCCCGCGGACCAGGTGGTGCCGACGCTCGCTCGTGCGCTCGTCAACGACGGGGACGCCAAGGAACTCATCGCCGAGTTTGGCAACACGACGCTCGGCACTCCCGAGGCGCAAGCGGCCTTGAAGACGACGCTCGGCAACGCCTTGCTCTCGCTGGACAACCCGCAGGACGCGGAAGCCGCATTCAACGCGGCACTTGCCGCCAAGGCCGATTATGCCGACGCCCTCCTGGGCTTGGCGACGCTGCGCGCCGCGAGCGGAGACCTCGAGGGGACCAAGAAGATCGTCGACGCGGTCCTCGCGCAGCCCACATCCGCCGCCGGAGGCGTCGCTGTTCAAAGCCCAACTGCTCGTCGCCGAAAGCCAACCCGAGGCGGCACGCGCCGTCCTGGAGAAGCTACTGGAGGCGAAGCCCGATTATCTGGCAAGCTCGCTATCAGCTCACTTCATTGCTGATCGCCAAGGGCGATCTCGAGCAAGCGAGCGCGCAGGTCGGCGCCATCAAAAAAGTCTCGCCCCAGGATCCTCGCGCGTACTTCTTCGAGGCGCTGATTGCCTCGCAGCGCGGCGATCTTGCCGCCGCGCGCGAGGCGATTCTGCAGGTGCTGAAGCGCTCGCCCGAACACGTCCCGAGCCTGCTGCTCGCCGGCGAGATCGAGTTTCGCGCCAAGCAGTTCAATCAGGCCGAGGACTACCTGCGCCGGGCGCTGCATGGGGCGCCTGGCTCGCCCTACGCCGTGCGTCTGCTCGCAGCAACCTATCTGCGCCTGGGCAGCCCGGCACGTGCGCTCGAAGTGCTGCAGCCGGCGTTGAGCCGCGGCAGCCGCGATCCGCAGCTAATGGCGGTCGCGGGGGAGGCCTATCTGGCCGTCGGCGACGTTCCGAAGGCCGCCCAATACTTCGCGCAATACAACGGCGGCGGACCCCAAGAACGCCGCGGCACGCACGCGGCTCGGCCAGGTGCGCTTCGCGGAGGGCGACACCGAGGGCGCGATCAGTGACCTCGAAGCCGCGTCGGCCATGGATCCGAACGTATCGCCGGCCGACCTGGCGCTTATCGCCGACCTCCTGCGCCAGAAACAGTTCGACCAGGCCCTTGCCGCTGTCGGCCGCCTGGAGCAGAAGCAGCCCAACAGTGCGCTGGTCTACAACCTGAAGGGCACTCGTCTACCTGAGCAAACGCGACCTCGGGATGGCGCGGGCGAATTTCGAACACGCGCTGCAGATTCAACCGGACTTCATGCCCGCGGTGAACAACCTGGCGCAACTCGATCGGCTCGAACAACAAACCGGAGGCCGCGCGCCAGCGCTACCAGGCGCTCCTCGACAAGCGAGCCCAATAACGACGCAGGCATTGCTAGGGTTTGCCAACCTTCTGCAAGCGCTTGGCGGTGATCCCGAGCGAGATCGAGTCACTTGCTCAAGAAGGCGGTGATCGCCAATCCGCAGTCGATCAATGTGCGCGTCGCGCTGGTGAGCTTCTACACCCGCAAGGGCGACGGCAAGCAGGCGCTGCTGGCGGCGCAGGAAGCGAATACCGCATTGCCGAACGACCCGCGAACGCTCGACCTGCTCGGACAGGTTCAGCTGGCGACAGGCGATGCCACGCTGGCCGTCGACACCTTCGGCAAGCTGGTGACCGCCCAGCCTGGCAACGCCGAACCGCTGATGCGACTTGCCAGGGCGCTGGTGGCCCTGAAGGACTACGACAACGCGATCGAGAAGCTGCGCGAGGCGCTGAAGATCAAGCCCGGATTTCTATGAGGCCGAGCCGCGAGATCGTCGCCATCTACATCATGTCCGGTCGCACCGACCAGGCGCTGCTCGAGATCAAGGCGATTCAGAAGCGGCATCCGAGCGATATGCGCGGCTACGTCCTCGAGGGTGACTTCTGGGCAGGCAGCAGAAATGGCGCGAGGCGGAGGCCGCTTTCCGGACCGCGCAGAAGTACGCGCCCGACGATGGCATGGTCGCGGTGAGAATCTATGCCGCCATGACCGACGGCGGCAAACCCACTGCGGCCGAACTCGCGGCGGACAAATGGCTGCAGGAGCATCCGAAGGACGTCGTCCTGCGCAATTATCTGGCCGAGCTGGCGCTGAATAAACAGGATTACAGGACCGCGGCGCGGCATTATCAGGCGCTCGTCGCCCTGCAACCCGGAAACGTCGATATTTCTCAACAACCTCGCCTGGGTCGCCGGGCGAACTGGGCGACCCCAAGGCGGTGTCGTACGCCGAGAAGGCAGCCGCAATCGCCCCGGCAACCCCGTCGGTCCTGGACACGCTCGGCATGCTGTTGGTGAAGCAGGGCGATGTGACGCAGGGGCTCGAAAAGTTGCAGAAGGCCGTGCAGCTCGCGCCGAACCAGTCTGACATCCGCTTGCATCTGGCCGAAGCGCTGATCAAGGCCGGCGACAAGGCGGCCGCACGCAAGGAGTTGGAAACCCTCGCCCAGGCAAGCAGTCAAGCGGCGAGAAAGTCCGCGCCGGATGACAAGGGCAGCGGCGCGCGGCAGAAATCCGCGCCCGTGGCGACGGCCAAGACCCCGCCGCTGACCTGCAGACCCGGATTGCGCCGCGGAAGTTGCCGCGCTGCTGAAGACGCTCTAGCCCAGCGGTCGTCCGCCTGCCCGCGACGACCGGGATCGGCGCCAGGGGCACAGAAGGCACGTAAACACGACCAAGGGAGTCGAAGTGACCGTTGTCGCCGTAGTTGGCTTGGGCTACGTGGGCTTGCCCCTGGCCATCGAGTTCGGAAAAGGCTATCCGACCATCGGCTTCGACCTCTCCGAGTCGAAGGTCGCCGCCTACCGCGATGGCCATGATCCGACCGGGGAAGTAAGCCGTGCGGAGTTCGCATCCGCATCGCGGCTGCGAGTCACCACCGAGGCGGCCGAACTCGGCAACGCCGACTTCATCATCGTCGCGGTGCCGACGCCGGTGGACGACGCGCACCGGCCGGACTTCGGGCCGTTGCTCGCGGCGAGCGAAACGGTCGGCCGGCACCTGAAGCGTGGCGCGACCATCGTCTTCGAATCGACCGTCTACCCCGGGGCGACCGAAGAAGTCTGCGTGCCGGTCGTCGAGCGCGCCTCCGGCCTGCAGTGGCGGCGCGACTTTTTCGTCGGCTATTCGCCGGAGCGCATCAATCCCGGCGACAAGGAGCATACGCTGACGCGGATCACCAAGGTCGTCTCCGGCGACTCGCCCGAAACGCTGGAGCGAGTTGCCGAGGTCTACGCGAGCATCATCACGGCCGGTGTGCACCGGGCGAGCAGCATCAAGGTTGCCGAGGCGGCCAAGGTCATCGAGAACACGCAGCGCGACCTCAACATCGCCTTGATCAACGAGCTGGCGCTGATCTTTCACAAGATCGGGATCGATACCACCGAGGTGCTGGAGGCGGCCGGCACGAAGTGGAACTTCCTGCATTTTCGGCCCGGGCTGGTTGGCGGGCATTGCATCGGTGTCGACCCGTACTATCTGACGCACAAGGCGGACTTGCTCGGCTACCACCCGCAGGTCATCCTGGCGGGGCGCCGCATCAACGACGGCATGGGCAAGTATGTCGCCGATCAGACGGTGAAGCTGATGATCCAGGCCGGCTCCGCGGTGAAGGGCGCCGCGGTGAACGTGCTCGGCCTCACCTTCAAGGAGAACTGCCCCGACCTGCGCAACTCGCGCGTCATCGACGTCGTCAGGGAACTCGCTTCTTTCGGCGCGTCCGTGCGCGTCCATGATCCGGTTGCCGATCCCGACGAGGCCTTGCGCGAGTACGGCGTGCGGCTCACGCCCTGGGACGAACTGCCGCGCGCCGACGCCATCGTCGCGGCCGTTGCGCACCGCGCCTACAAGCAATACTCGGCCGACGCCCTGGCCGCCAAGCTCCAGCCCAACGGGGTGTACGTCGATGTGAAGTGCCAGGCCGACGCCGCGGCGCTGCGCGCGCGCGGCGTCCAGGTGTGGAGGCTGTGATGAGCTTCGCCGCGCGCGAACCGGAGGCCATGCGGGCGGCGGTGACGCAGCTCCGCGCCAAGCCTTTGCGCTGGTTGGTGACCGGAAGCGCCGGGTTCATCGGTTCGCATCTGGTGGAAGCCCTGCTGCGCCTCGGACAGGACGTCGTCAGCGTCGACAACTTCGAGACCGGACACCGCCACAACCTCGACGAAGTGCACCGGGCCGTCGGCGACGGGGCCGTGGGGACGGCACGAGTTTCTGCAGGCCGACATCGTCGATCCCGACGCCTGCCGCCGCGCCTGTCGGGCCGTGGACATCGTTCTGCATCAGGCAGCGCTGGGCTCGGTGCCGCGCTCGATTGCCGATCCGCTGCGCACCCATGCTGCCAACGCGACGGGATTCCTGAACATGCTGGTCGCCGCACGGGACGCCGGCGTTGGCCGCTTCGTGTATGCGGCATCGAGCTCGACCTACGGTGACGCACGCGGAGCTGCCCAAGGTCGAGGACCGGATCGGCCGCCCTCTGTCCCCCTACGCGGTCACGAAATACGTCGACGAGATCTATGCCGACGTGTTCGCTCGCTGCTACGGCACGGCCGCGATCGGGCTGCGCTACTTCAACGTCTTCGGTGCACGGCAGGATCCCGAAGGCGCATATGCCGCCGTGATCCCGCGCTGGGCCGAAGCGATGCTGGACGGCAGGCCGATCGTCATCTATGGCGATGGCGAGACGACGCGCGACTTCTGCTACATCGCCAATGTCGTGCAGGCCAATCTGCTCGCGGCGATCGGTCGCGATCCGCAAGTCGTCGGCCAGGTGTACAACATCGCCGTGGGCGGGCGCATGTCGCTCAACGAACTGTTTGGCCACGCTGCGTGGCTTGGTGCTGGAGCGGCACCCGGACGCTGGTCGTTCCGGCGCCCGTCTACGAGGGATTCCGGCCGGGGGACATCCGCCATTCGCAGGCCGATATCGGCAAGGCGCGCCGCCTGCTGGGGTACGAACCGACCTACGACGTGGGCTCCGGCTTGCGCGAAGCCCTGCCGTGGTACGAAGCGCGGCTGGGCCGGCGCAGCGCCGCGGGTCGAAGCGAGGCGATGCAGCGTGTGGACGATGTCACCTAGCCGCGCCGCGTCCGCCTTCGCTGGTTTGCCGTCGGCGGACTGACGCTCGCCACCGGCGCGCTGGCGGGCCGAGACGCCTAGCGCCGACGCGACGCGCGACGCTGCGCCGGCGCTCGTCGCGCTGGCGCTCGCCTACGAACACGGCGAGGGTGTGGCGAAGGACCAGCTGCGGGCGGCGGCGCTGTACTGCGAGGCGGCGCGGGGCGGCGATGCCGAGGCGCAGTACAGCCTGGGCTGGATGTACGCCAACGGCCGGGGCGTGGCGCGCGACGATGCCGTGGCCGCCTCGCTGCTGGCGCTGGCCGCCGCGGCCGGCCACGCCGCCGCGCGCCAGAGTGCTCGCGTTCCTTGGCGACGAGCGCGGCCGTCTGCCGCAGTGCATGCTCCCCGACGCGCCTGTCGCTCAGCGCAGAGCGCCGCAGGAGGAAGCGCTCGATCCGTTCGCCGATCTGCCGCCGGAGAAGCAGAAGATCGCGCAGCTGGTGACCGCGCTGGCGCCGGCCTACACGGTCGCCCCGCGGCTCGCGCTTGCCGTCATCGCCGTCGAGTCGAATTTCGACCCGAATGCGCAATCGCGAAAGAACGCGCGTGGCCTGATGCAGCTCATCCCGGATACGGCGACCCGATTCAGGGTCAAGAACGTCTTCGATACCCGCGACAACCTGCGCGGGGGCTTGGCCTATCTGCGTTGGTTGCTGTCGTACTACCGGGGCGAGGTCGCGCTTGCCGCCGCCGCGTACAACGCCGGCGAGGCGCGTCGTCGACCGCTACCGCGGCATCCCGCCGTATCCGGAAACGCGCGATTATGTGCAGCGGGTTCTTGCCCTGTTCGGCAGCGAGCGCCACCCGTACGATCCGGCACTCGCCGCGCCGCCCGCATTCATCACACCGCGGTAATCGCAAGCGATGCGCGCGCTCGGTCGCTCCCGTGGTCCTGCGGCACAACGCGCTCCACGGCGCCACGGCGTCGCTGATACTGGCCGCGATCTGCGCTGCTGGGCGCGAGTCCGGGACGGAGCCGACAACAGCGTAAGCACGATCGAGCGCGTCAAGGGCTCGGTCGTTGCCGTTGGAACATTCGAGCGCACACGGGCGCCCGCATTTCAGTTCCGGGCTACCGGCTTCGCGGTGGGTGACGGCTCCCTGATCGCGACCAATGCCCATGCCTTGCCGGTTACGCTCGACAGCGAACATCGCGAGACGCTGGCGGTGTTGATTCCCGTGTCCGGGTCAGGAGCCGCAGCGGCGCGAAGCCCGTGAGCTCGCCGTCGACACCGGGACCGATCTGGCGCTACTCAAGATCGGCGGCGCGCCGCTGCCCGCGCTCAAGCTCGGCGCGGCTCGACGCGGTCAGGGAAGGGCAGAGCGTGCTGTTTACCGGATTCCCGATTGGCAGCGTGCTCGGGCATCTTTGCGGCGACCCATCGCGGCATGGTCGCGGCGATTACGCCGATCGCCATTCCGCCCCCGGTGGCGGCGCAACTCGATGCGCGCGTTGCCCGCCGCCTGACGACGGGATCCTATCCCGTGCTCCAGCTCGACGCGACCGCTTATCCCGGCAACAGTGGCAGCCCGGTTTACGACCCGGAGTCTGGCGAGGTGCTCGGGATCATCAACATGGTCTTCGTCAAGGGAACCAAGGAAGCGGTGCTGACCCAGCCGAGCGGGATCACCTACGCGATCCCCGCCACGCACTTGCAGGCCCTCCTGGCGAAGACCCACTGAGCTGCTGCAGGTCAGCCCCCTTGCCTGACGTCGTCTGGCTGAAGGCGCTACTCAAGGCGCTCGTCCTGCCGCCGGCGGGCCCGCTGCTGCTCGCGGCCGCGGGCCTGTGGCTGGTCGTGCGCCGCCCGCGCGCCGGGCGGCTCGTCGCCTGGACGGGGATCGTGCTGCTTTTTGCCTTGTCGACCCCGATGGTCGCCTTCGCGCTGCTGACCCTGGTCGATACCTCGCCCCCTCTGGATCTCGCAGCGCGCCCGCGACGCGCAGGCGATCGTGATCCTCGGCGGCGGCGTGCGCCGGCACGCGGCGGAGTACGGCGGCGACACGCTGGGGCAGCTGACGCTCGAGCGCGTGCGCTATGGCGCCCAGGGTCGCGCGCCTCACCGGTTTGCCGGTTCTCGTGACCGGCGGAGTGGTGTTCGGCGGCGAGGCCGAGGCCACGTTAATGCGCTCGGCGCTGGAACGCGAGTTCGGAGTGCCGGTACGCTGGGTGGAGCCGCAATCGCGCAACACGCATGAGAACGCGGCGCGATCGGCGGAGATCCTCCAGCGCCGCGAAGATCAGCCGCATCGTTCTCGTGGCGCACAGCTTCGACATGCCGCGCGCGCGGGCCGAGTTCGCGGCCCAAGGCATCGAGGTGATTCCTGCGCCGACGGGCATTCCGAGCGGGCAGATCGATACGCTATTCGATGTCCTGCCGAGCATGGCGGGCTTGCAAGGCAGCTACTTTGCGCTCTACGAGATATTCGCCAATGTGGTCCGATGGATCGTCGAGACATTCTAGTCGGCAACTTCGTTCCGCTCTCGTCGCGCCGTTCACACGCCGAGATACTTGCATGGGCAAAGCGTCGCCATGCGCTCGGGCAAACCCGCCGCAGTGCCTCGCATGGACTGTTCGCCTTACTCACATCGAATCGCCCAGGGCAAGACGGTGTCGCACGATGCGAAGCTCCTCGTACCGTGCCCGGACGAGTGCATCTCCTGCGCAGTGACTCCCGGGCGCACACGGTTGGTGCGCGGCGGGATGCGAAAAGCGCGGTCACGCTGCTTCGCAATGATGCTAACTTGCCGCGCAGGAGCTGCCGCCGGCGAAACAGGCATGCTAATGACATAAACCAGCGCTTGCGGATCCGACCGTCGAAGAACCGATCAACCTACGCTGACTTGCGCACGTCGGCGTCGTAACCGTTGCAGCAGAATTCTTGTGTAAACATCACGATTGACGACGGGTTTGCCACAACCTGTTGTCTACGGCAATCGGGTTCGCGCTGGCCGCGACCGTCAGCCGAGAGCGCCCGCCGTCGGTAAATGCTGGCGTTCGCTGCCGGTTGGGCTTAGAATCTGCAATCGATGTCATGGCTTCATAAAACATCGTAACAAGTGGATAGCACTCGCATGATAGGCTGATCGAGAGATTGATCGCGCCCGAGCTATTACGTTTTCGTTCTGTTGCCTGATTCCTGAGCCGAAAGGAATGCCAAATGCGTTCGATCATGAATCGCAAACCTATCGCGGACCATGGGGCGGGTTTCGCTTTATCAGGTCGCAGTTATCCTCAGTGCTGCGGCGATCATGGGGTGCACGACATCTCCCTACCCACCGGCGCCGCAGATTGCGGCGACTCCCGACTACCTGTACAAGATCGGGCCACTCGACTCAGTCAATGTCGTGGTGTGGCGAAATCCGGAGCTGTCGCAGAGCGTGCCGGTCAGGCCTGACGGCAAGATCACTGCGCCGCTCATCGAGGATCTGCCTGCGCTCGGGAAAGATCCCGACCACGCTCGCCCGCGACATCGAGAAAGGCGCTGTCCAAGTACATCCGCGATCCGGTCGTCACCGTCATCGTCACCGGTTTCAACGGACCCTATCCGGAGCAGATCCGGGTCGTGGGCGAGGCCCCAAAGCCGCAGGCGTTGCCCTATCGCCAGGGGATGACGGTGCTCGACGTGATGATCGCCGTCGGCGGGCTCACCGATTTCGCCGACGGCAACAAGGCGTCCATCATGCGCACCTCCGAGGGCGGCCGGCAGTACAACGTGCGGCTGAGGGACCTGGTCAAGCGCGGGGACATCTCCGCCAATGTCGATGTCAAGCCGGGCGATATCCTGCTCGTCCCGCAGAGCTGGTTCTGATGATCGTCCGGTTCGCCGCGCGCGTAGAGACCTTCGGCTCGAGGAAAGCGTAACCATGCAGGAATTAGTCGAGCAGCTACTTGCCGATCCTGAGGGGCATGTGGCAGCGGCGCTGGTTCGGGCTGGGCGTGGCGTGGCTCGTCGCGATCATCGGCACCATTGTCGTGTTCCGGCTGCCCGACAAGTACGAGGCGTCGGCGCGCGTCTACGTCGATACCGATTCGCTGCTCCAGCCGTTGATGGCGGGCATGGCCGTGACCCCGGACGCGGGGCAGCAGGTGGCTATCTTGAGCCGCCTCCTGCTCAGCCGACCGAACCTCGAAAAGATCATCCGCAAATCGGATCTCGATACCAGCGCCGGCAAGAACGCCGCCGATCTGGTCGACGACGTGGCGGGCTCGCTCAACATCACCCGCGCCGGCGGGGACAACCTGTACACCATTGCCTTTCGCTATCCCGACGGCCGCAAGGCGCGCGACGTGGTGCAGGCGGCGCTGTCGACGTTCATCGAACAAAGTCTCGGTCAAACGCGCGGCGGCAGCGATACCGCACGCAAGTTCCTCGACGACCAGATCAAGGATTACGAGAGCAAGCTCCGGGATTCGGAAGCCCGCATGGAGGCCTTTCGCTTGAAGTACCTCGGCCTTTTCGGCACGAACGGCCAAAGTTATGTGTCGCAGATGTCGGCACTGGCCGAGCAGATCAAGGACGCCCGCATCGAGCTGCGTGTGGCCGAGCAGACCCGCGACGGTATTCGCCAGCAGCTCGAGCAGCAGACGCAGCGCGGTCCCGGGGCGGCCAGCAAAGCCACTGCGGCAATCAGCGTCCCCGGAACTCGACGCCCGCATCAACGAACAGAAGCGCCAGCTCGACGAGCTGCTGCGCAAGTACACCGACGAGCACCCGGACGTGGTGGGCACCAAGCGCGTGCTCGCGCAGCTCGAGGAGGACCGGCAGCGTGAGATCGAAGCCAGGAGCAAGGCGGCGGAGAACGACCCGGTGAACCCGGTGAGCGGAGACCCGGTGGCGCAGCAACTGAAGGTCGCGCTGAACGACGCCGAAGCCAACCTCACGACGGTTCGTGCCCGCCTCGGTGAGTACGAGGCCCGCTACAACCAATTGCGTGCGTCCGCTGAGACGCTGCCCAAGATCGACATGGAGTTCACCCAGCTCAACCGCGACTACGATATGCAGAAGCGCCAGTACGAGAGCCTCGTCGCCCGGCGCGAGACCGCCAGCCTTACCGGGAAGCTCGAGGAGGCGGGGGTTGCCGAGTTCCGGATCATCGACCCGCCGCGCGTGACGCCCAATCCGGTGGCACCGAACCGGCTGCTGCTGCTCGGCGTCGTCGTCGCCGTGTCGCTGGGCGCGGGGCTTGCCGCCAGCTGGCTGGTAAGTCAGGTGCGTCCTACGTTCCATGACGGACGCTCGCTGCGCGAGGTTGCGCAGCGCCCGCTGCTCGGCATGGTCAGCATCCTGCCCTCGCACGGCTTGCGGGTGATGCGGCGTCGCGCCGCCTTGCTCTTTGCCGGGGGGGTCAGCGGCCTGTTAGCGTCCTACGGCGCCGCGTTCGCTTTCCTTTTCCTGGCCGCCGCGCGTGGCTCCTGAGGACCGACCCATGGATCTGGTCGAGAAAGCGGCGCAGCGGCTCGCAGAGCTGCAGAAGGCTGGCATCGACGCGCCAGTCCCGGCGGCGGCTGCAGGGGCCCAGGCGCCGCCGGCAATGTCCTGGCGCCGAGGTCATCCCTACGCCGGAGCGCCTGGCGCGGGCGTTGGAACGGGCGCAGCCGGCCGCTGCTCGCGCCGCGGCCCCGGCGCCGGCCGCGACGCGCGCGGCAGTGCACGTCCGCCACCAGGGCGCTCCCGCCGATGCGGGCCCGCGCAGCAAGCAGGTGCATATCGACCTCGAGGCACTGGCCGCTGCGGGGTTCGTGACGCCTCAAGCACAGCGTTCACAGCTCGCCGACGAGTTTCGCGTCATCAAACGCCCGATCATCAGGAACGCCCGCGAGCACGCCGGTCCGCGGGCCGAGCGAGCCAATCTGGTCATGGTCACCAGTGCCATTCCTGCCGAGGGCAAGAGCTTCGTCGCGCTCAATCTGGCGATGAGCATCGCCCTCGAAGTCGATAGCACCGTGCTTCTGGTCGACGCGGACGTGGCCAATCCGTGCCTCATGAAGACGATGCATCTGCCGCCAGGATCGAAGGGACTGCTCGACCTGCTCACCAGCGCCGACACCAAGCTCCCCGATGTTCTGCTCAGGACCAACGTGGAGAAACTGTCGCTGCTGCCGTCGGGCACCGCGCACGGGCGCGCCACCGAGATGCTGGCGAGCGAGACGATGGCTGAGCCTGCTCGAGGAGATGGCATCGCGCTACCGAGGACCGGATTCTGGTGTTCGATTCGCCGCCCTTGCTGGCGACGACCGAAGCGCGCGCCCTGGCGGCGCACATGGGCCAAATCGTCATGGTGGTGCAGGCCGATCGCACCACCCAGGTGCTGGTCAAGCACGCGCTGGAAACCATCGAAAGCTGCCCTGTTGTCATGATGGTGTTGAACAAGGCGCCACGTCCGGAGGTAGGCAGCTATTACGGTCAGCACTACTACTCCGCCGCCGCTGCGTCCTGAGCCTTCAGCTCGACTCTCATGCACAGACGTCGCGGATCGGGGTCTGCCAGCGGTAACGAGTCGAAGTTCGCAGCGCGCCGCCAGCGAGGGTGGGCCGCGGCCCTCGGCGGGCTGGTCTGCATCGCCGCGGCGGGAGACGCGCTGGCCGATAACTGGACCGTCCTCGGCCTCGGCGGGCGCCACCGAGACCTACAACCACTATATCGGCGCGGATCAACCGAGCGATGGGTTCGTGACCTCCCTCACCGCGGCTGCTTGGCATCCACGGCGCAGGGAGCGCGCTTGAAGCTCAATGGCACCGTGGGCGGGACCGAAGAGCTCTACGCCGGGCAGGGTCAGAGCGACAGTTTCGCCCCCAGCGTCAATCTGGTGGCGAACCTGGAAGCGATCGAGAAGTTCTTCTTCGTCGACGCGACCGCCAACGTCTCGGAGACCTTCATCTCGCCGTTCGGCGCGCAGCCCGCCAATCTGACCACGCCGAGCAACAACCGCTATATCGTCGCAGACCTACAGCGTCAGCCCTTACCTCAAGGGGGTGATCGCGCCAGACATCTCCTACTCCCTGCGCGACGACAACGTCTGGACGCCGTCGGCGACCTACGGCAACTCCTCGGCCAAGGTGCCCACCACCTATTAAACAACCTCAACGGCCAGATGAGTTCGTGCTCGGCAATGGCGGCGGCTGGACGCTGCAATACACCCGCCAGGCCTACGACAACGGCGTTCATCACCGACAACTACATCATCCAGGTTGGGCGCGCGCATCGCCTCCTACGCGGTGGACCCGCAACTGACCGTGTCGCTGTCGCGGCGGCTACGAGAGCGACCAATTCCCGGCCTTGACCGGGAGCGACGGAGCGCTTCTGCCGTCCGCCGACCAATCAAGGAGCCATCTATGGCTTCGGCATCGACTGGCGGCCGACAGATCGGACCGTGGTCGACGGCTACTGGGAGCACCAGTTTTTCGGCTCTGCCTACAACTGGCAGTTAAGCCATCGGCTGCCGAACGTTGCGTTGAGCGCGCACTTCACGCGCGGCCTCAACAGCTATCCGCAACTCGCGTTGCTCGATCCCTGCCGGCGTCAACGTGGCCCAATTTCTCGACGCTGCGTTCGCCACCCGGATTCCGGATCCTGCAGAACGGGCAGCGGCGGTGGCGCAATTCCTGGCGCAGACCGGGCTGCCGCCTACGCTCAGCCAGCCCGCTCAACTTCTACGCCGCAACGATCACGGTGCAACAGACGGCGAGCTTCATCGGCGGTATGGGTCGGTGCACGCAATTCGCTTGGATTTACCCTGTTCAACTTGCGAGAGCGAAGCAAATCTCCGGCAGTGGATCGGCATTGCCGCCCGCGCTTCCAGTTCGGAGCGAACAATACCCAGACCGGCGGCGAGCGTGAACTTCAGCCATCGCCTGAGCGCGTTCACCAACCTCGTCGCCAGCGCGATCTACACCACGACGACGCCGATCGATAACGGACAGCGCTGGGCAACCTGCGCACCAAGAATTATCAACGCGTCGGTCGCCGCGAGTACGCAATTCACGCCCAAGACCAACGGCTCGGTCGGCGTGACGTACTTCATGTTCGAAACGCCTGGCAGCAGCCATCCCGGAGACAGGCCACGCTGGGCGTGTACGCCAGCATCTCCCATACCTTCTAGGCACGCCACCATGTACGAGGCCTTTTTCGGGCTGACCGGCAAGCCCTTTCAGCTCAATCCCGACCCCGCCTTCTTCTACGGCAGTCGCGGCCACAAGCGCGCCTTCGCCTACCTGCAGTACGGCGTGCACCAAGGCGAAGGCTTCATCATCATCACCGGGGACGTCGGTGCCGGCAAGACCACGCTGGTGCGCAGCCTCATCGAACAGATCGATCCCAACCAGTTCGTCGCCGCCCAGCTGGTGACCACCCAGCTTGATGCGGAGGACCTGCTGCGCGCCGTTGCCATGGCGTTCGGGTTGCCAACGAAGGCGCTGGACAAGGCGCAACTGCTCGCCGAGCTCGAAGCATTCCTGGTGTCGCTCGTGGCGCAGGGCAAACGCGCGCTGCTGATCGTCGACGAGGCGCAGAATCTTTCGGCCCGCGCGATCGAGGAACTGCGCATGCTGTCCAATTTCCAGCTCGGCAACCAAGGGCTCCTGCAGAGCTTTCTGGTGGGCCAGCCGGAGCTGCGGCAGCTGATGCAAGGGCCGCAGCTGCAGCAGCTGCGGCAGCGGGTAACCGCATCCTATCACCTGGGACCGATGGACCGCGCCGAGACCCAGGCGTACGTCGAGCATCGGCTGCGGCATGTGGGCTGGAGCAATGATCCGCGTTTCGAGCCCGGGGCCTTCGACGCGATCTATACCTTCTCCGGGGGCATTCCGCGGCGGATCAACACGCTCTGCAACCGCCTGCTGCTGGCCGCGGCGCTCTCCGAAGAGCACAGCTTCACCGCGGCCAGCGTCGACGCGACTGCCGACGAGATTCGGCTCGAGCTCAGCGCGGGCAGCAGCAGCGCTGCCGCGGCGGCCGCCAGGGCCGATGGCAACGGCTTCGGCGAGGGTGAACCGGCGATTGGCCTCGAAGAGCGCGTGGTGCGCCTCGAGCGCGCGATGACGGCGACGCTCGACCTCCTGCAGCAGATGCGCCGATCGCAGTCGCCGTTAAAGCCGCTTGACCCGCTGAAGGGACTGATGGACGAACTCGCGCCAACGCTCGGCCCCATCATCTGCGTGGTTGGCGCGAGGCCCAACTACATGAAGATGGCGCCGCTCATTCGGGCCTTCCGCAGCGCGCCTGCAGGCGCCGCGTACGCTGCTCGTGCATACCGGTCAGCATTACGACGTGGCGATGAACGATCGGCTGTTCGCCGACCTGAAGCTGCGCTCGCCGGACGTCAACCTCGACGTCGGCTCGGGAACCCATGCGCAACAGACCGCGGAGATCATGCGCCGCTTCGAGCCTGTCGTCGACGCCGCGAGCCCGAGCTGCGTGGTCGTCGTCGGGGACGTGAACTCGACGCTGGCATGCAGCCTGGTAGCCGTGAAGAAGGCGATTCCGGTCGTCCATGTCGAGGCGGGTCTGCGCAGCTTCGATCGCTCGATGCCGGAAGAAGTCAACCGCCTGCTCACCGACCAGATCTGCGACCTCCTCTACACGACCGAGCGCGCCGCGGCCGAGAATCTGCGCCGCGAAGGCATCGCCATGGAGCGGGTCCATTTCGTGGGCAACGTCATGATCGACTCGCTGCTCGTCGAGTCTTCGCCATGCCGTTCCGCCCGCTGCGCTGTTCGCCGACAGCGGGGTGGATCCGCCGGCTGCTCGCCGGACGAACGCGGTTTCGGTCTGGTCACGCTGCATCGCCCGTCGAACGTCGACCAGCAGGAGAGCCTCGCCGAAGCGCTGGCGATTCTCGGGGAGATCGGCCGCGAGCTGCCGCTGGTCTGGCCGCTGCACCCGCGCACGCGCGCCAACATCGACCGCTTCGGGCTGTGGCGAGCGGTGGACGCACGGCGCACGATCGCTGCTCCCGCCCCAGGGTTATCTGGAGACGCTCGGCCTGATCAAGGACGCGACCCTGGTCATTACCGATTCCGGCGGAATCCAGGAGGAGACCACGGCGCTCGGCGTGCCGTGCCTGACGATGCGCGAGAACACCGAGCGTCCGATCACGGTCGAGCAGGGAACCAACGTGCTGGTCGGAAGAGACCGGGCGCTCATCGTGCAGCGCGTGCACGCGATCCTCGCCGGCGGCGGCAAGCGAGGACGGATGCCCGAGCTGTGGGATGGACGCGCCTCGGAACGCATCGTGGCGCACCTCGTGCCCTGGCTCGCGCGACGCATGGAGCCGGCCTATGCCTGAAGCCATGCCTGCGCCTGCCCCTAAGACCGACGGCGTCGTCAACGCGCTTACCATCGACGTCGAGGATTATTTTCAGGTATCGGCGTTCGTGCCCTATATCGCGCGCTCGACGTGGGAGGAGCTGCCGTCTCGGGTCGAGCGGAATGTCGACACGATCCTCGCGCTGCTCGCAGAAAGGGGGGTCCATGCCACGTTCTTCACCCTCGGCTGGATCGCCGAGCGCTATCCGCAGATGATCCGGCGCATCGTTACGGGCGGGCACGAACTCGCGAGCCACGGCTACCTGCACGACCGGGCGAGCGCGCTCAGCCCCGACGCATTCTTCGCCGATGTGTCGCTGGCGAAGGCGGTCCTCGAGGACATCGCGGGAACGGAGACCCAGGGTTACCGGGCGCCCAGCTTCTCCATCGGTGAGGACAATCTCTGGGCCTACGACTGCCTGGCCAGGGCCGGCTATCGCTACAGCTCGAGCGTCTACCCGATCCGGCACGACCATTACGGGTCGCCGGACCGCTCGCGCTTCGTGCACGTGGCCAACACCCACCTGCTCGAAGTGCCGATCGCCACCGCACGCCTGTTCGGCACCAACTGGCCGGCGGGCGGCGGGGGGTATTTCCGCCTGATGCCCTACGTGCTCTCGCGCTGGCTGATCCAGCGCGTGAATTCATGCGACGAGGAAGCGGCGATTTTCTACTTCCATCCCTGGGAAATCGATCCCGAGCAGCCCCGCGTCATCGGTGTGGATGCGAAGACGCGCTTTCGGCACTACGTGAATCTGGATCGCACCGCGAAGCGTCTGCGTCTGTTGCTGCGGGACTTCCGCTGGGATCGAATGGACCGCGTCGTGTTCGGTCTGGCATGAACTCGCCAGCAACCGCACTGAGCATGCGCCCGGCCGCGGCGGTCGCCTTGCGCGTGCGCGGCCTCGGTCACGAGGACAGGGTGCGTTGGGAGGCGTTCGTTCAGCGCTGCCAGGAGGCGACGTTCTTCCATCGCATCGGGTGGAAGGACATCATCGAAGAGTGTTTCGGGCACCGAACGCATTATCTGCTCGCCGAGCGCGATGGTCACATCGTCGGCGTGCTGCCCCTCGCCGAAGTGAAGAGTCTATTTTTTGGCCACGCACTGGTCTCCCTTCCCTTCTGCGCCTATGGCGGCGTGGCAGCGATGGAGACCGAGGCGGTCGCGGCGCTGCACGGGTTCGCCCGAGACCTCGGTGCAAGGATTGGCGTGGAGCACCTCGAGCTGCGCGATCGCGCCGTGCGCGAAGCCGACTGGCCCCGACAGGACCTCTATGTAACGTTCCGCAAGCCGATCCTGCCCAAGGTCGACGACAACCTTGCCGCCATCCCACGCAAGCAACGGGCGATGGTTCGCAAGGGGATCGCGCACGGCCTGGTGAGCGAGATCGACGCCGACGTCGACCGCTTCTTTCCGCTCTACGCGGACAACGTGCATCGGCACGGGACACCGCCGCTATCGAAGCGCTATTTCGAGGCGCTGCGGCGGACCTTCGATGGCGACTGCGAGGTCCTCACGGTGAGCGATCCGCAGGGCAGGGCGGTGTCGAGCGTGCTCAGTTTCTACTTCCGCGACGAGGTGCTGCCGTATTACGCCGGCGACGTTGCCGCGGCACGCGATCTGGCTGCCAACGATTTCAAGTACTGGGAGCTGTTGCGTCTAGCCTGCGAGCGCGGCTTCAGCAAGTTCGACTTTGGCCGCAGCAAGCGCGGCACGGGGGCGTTCGCCTTCAAGAGGAACTGGGGACTCGAGCCTTCGCCGCTGGCGTATGAATACTGTCTGTATCGCGGCGAGCGCATTCCGGAACACAATCCGCTCAACCCGAAGTACCAGGCGCTCATGGCGCTCTGGCGGCGTTTGCCGATCCCGGTGGCGAACCTTGTCGGTCCGCATCTGGTCAAGGGCCTGGGCTGAACGGGGCGACGGCCATGGAGACTCTGCTCTTCCTCTCCCACCGACTGCCCTATCCGCCGAACAAGGGCGACAAGGTTCGCTCCTACCACCTGCTGCGCCACCTGACGCAGCGCTACCGGGTGATGCTCGGTACCTTCATCGACGATCCGACCGACTGGCAGCATGTCGACGCGTTGCGAGAGCTGTGCGCCGAGGTACACGTCGAGGCGATCGTGCCGTGGCCGAAGCGCCTTCGCAGTGTCCGCCGCCGTGCTCGCCGGCGAGGCCCTGACGCTGCCGTACTTCCGCAGCCGGGCGTTGCAGCGATGGGTAAAGGAGGTCGTGCGGCGCGAGCGCATCGAGCGCGCGTTCGTCTTCTGCTCCCCCATGGCCCAGTACGTGCTCGATCTGCCCGGGGTGCGCACGGTGGTCGATTTCGTCGACATGGATTCAGCCAAGTGGGGCGATTACGCGCGCCGCCGGCCCTGGCCGGTTTCGGCGCTCTACCGGCGCGAAGCGCGACGGCTGCTTGCCTTCGAGAAGCTCGTCGCCGCGCGGGCCGATGCGAGCCTGTTCGTTACCCGCGAAGAGGCCCGGCTGCTCGCCCAGGCAGCGCCCGGGTGTGCGCAATCGCATCGTCGCCATCGAGAACGGCGTGGACAGCGAGTATTTTTCACCCATGCACGGGTTCGCCTCGCCTTTCGCGGCGGGCGAGCAGCCGATCGTTTTCACCGGGACCATGGACTACTGGCCCAACGTCGACGCCGTCGCATGGTTCGCACGGGAGGTCCTGCCGCGGATCCGGCAGCAGGATTCGCGCGCCCGCTTCCACGTCGTCGGCATGAACCCCGACAGCCAGGTGCGTGCCCTGCAGGGCGATGCGGTCAGCGTGGCCGGTCGGGTGGACGACGTGCGCCCGTACCTCGCCCATGCGCGGGCGGTGGTGGCGCCGCTGCGCGTGGCGCGGGGCATCCAGAACAAGGTGCTCGAAGCGATGGCGATGGGTCGGCCAACCGTCGTCACGGCGGCCTGCGCCGCGGTGCTGACCGCCCGGCAGGGCGTCGAGCTGGAGGCTGCGGACGACGCGTCTGACTTTGCCGCCAAGGTGCTCGCGGTCATGGACCCCGAGCGGGGCGATGGCATGGGCCGACTTGCGCGCGCCCGCATCCTGGCTGACTACACCTGGTCCTCGCGCCTGGCGCGGCTGGACGAAGTGATCGCGCGCACCGATTTGGCGCGTCCGCCGCCGTCGGACGCGGCACCGCTGCGGCGACTTGCCCCCGCTCCTGCAGGCAGAGCGATGAGCACGCAGGCCGAACCCACCGTGACGGCGCTGGCAGCGGCAGATCCGCGCGCCGCCGTCGATCCAGGCTGGAGGCTCGCGCTGCCGCTCATCGTCGGCGCGCTCGTCGCCGTTCTGGCGATCCACTGGCCGACCGTCGAATCCATCGTCGCCATCTGGGCGCGCTCGGAGACCTTCGCCCACGGCTTCCTGATCGTCCCCATCGTGCTGGTGCTGATCTGGCAGCGGCGGCACGCCCTCGCGGCGCTCTCGCCGACGCCGGACGCGTTAGGCCTCGTGCTGCTCGGCTGCGCCGGCGCGATCTGGCTCGTCGCCGACGCCGGCGAGGTCGCTGGTCGTGAAGCAACTCGCGCTGGTCGGGACGATCTGGGCCACGGTGATCGCGATCCTCGGGCGCGAAGTGGCAAGGGCGATCATGTTTCCCTTAGGTTTCCTCGTGCTGGGTGTGCCGATGGGCGAGGCGCTGATCCCGCCATTGATGGAATGGACCGCGAATTTCACGGTGACGGCGCTGCAACTCTCCGGCATCCCGGTATTCCGCGAAGGCCTCTTTTTCACCATCCCCTCCGGCAACTGGTCGATCGTCGAAGGTTGCAGCGGGCTGCGCTATCTCATCGCCTCGTTTACCGTCGGTGTCCTGTTCGCCTACCTGAGCTACCGGCAGCCTGTGGAAGCGGCTGCTGTTTGCGGCGTTCGTCGATCGTCGTGCCGATCATCGCCAACGGTTTTCGTGCTTACCTGATCGTGATGATCGCGCACCTGAGCAGTAACCGGCTCGCGCACGGGGTCGACCATTTCATCTACGGATGGGTCTTCTTCGGGCTGGTGATGCTGCTGCTGTTCTGGATCGGTTCGTTCTGGCGCGATCCAGACACCGACCCGCGCGCAGGCTCGGGCGTTGCGCCGGCGCGTGCGCGCGCCCCGCGCCGCCACGGCCTCGCTGGATATGCGGTCGCGGCAGTGGCGATCGTCGGCGTCTGGCCGGCCTACGCCGCCTATCTGGATCGCGACGAGGCGAGCGGCGCAACGACCCTCGCGCTACCATTGCCCCCGCGCCAGGCGGTGGCTGGGTCGCCGATCCGGAGCCGTTGACCGACTGGCGCCCGCATTACGATCCGGCTTCGGCGACGCTCTTCCAGGTCTACCGCAAAGGCGACCGCGTGGTCGCGCTGCACCTGGGCTATTACCAGCATCAGCGTCCGGGAAGCCAACTGGTGACCTCCTGGAACATCATGGTGGTGCAAAAGCACCCGGTCTGGACCAATCTCAGCGAGTCGCGCGTGAACGAGGCGCTGGGGCCGGCAACGCTCGACGTGCGGGAGACCCGGCTGCGCTCGCCCGGCCAGCGCTGCTGGTGTGGGACTGGTTCCGCATTGCCGGACATGACCTCGTCAATCCCTACCGTCGCGAAGTGGATGCTGGCGTGGCAGAAGCTCTCCAATCGCGGCGACGGCGGAACGGCGATCATTCTCGCCACGCCGTACGACGACCATAGCGAACCGCCCGTCGAAACGTTGCGAGAATTCGCGCTCGACATGATGCCGTCGATCGATGCCGCGCTTGGCCCGTCGTCGAGGCGGACGTCGTGGCGAGCGGCGCTGAAGCATGCCACCGGAAATCACATGAACGCCGCGCAACCTTTGCTCGCGCACGTCGTATTCCGCTTCGGCGTTGGCGGGCTCGAGAACGGCATCGTCAACCTGATCAATCACCTTCCGCGCGAGCGCTGGCGGCACGCGATCGTTTCGCTCACCGATGTATCGCGCGAGTTCACCGAGCGGATCAGCCGTCCCGACGTGCGCTATGTCGCCCTGGGCAAGCGCCCGGGACACCTGGTACGCGATTACCCGCGGCTGCTGCGCGAGTTCAAGGCGCTGCGTCCGGCGATCGTGCATACCCGCAATCTGGCCGCGCTGGAGGCGGTGGTCCCGGCATGGGCCGCCGGCGTGCCGGTGCGCATTCACGGCGAGCACGGCTGGGATATTCAGGACCCCGACGGACGCCGCCGCCGCTACCGGCTGATGCGCCGGCTGTATCGGCCGTTCGTGAACCGCTACATCGCGCTGTCGCAGCACCTCGCCGAGTACCTTCAGCACCAGGTCGGCGTGCCGGAGGACGCGATCTCCCAGATCTACAACGGCGTCGACACGGAGCGCTTTCACCCGGGCGCGCCGGCGGCGATTGCGGGCTGTCCCGTTCCACCCGCCCGAGCACTGGTTGATCGGCAGCGTCGGCCGGCTGGAAGCGATCAAGGACCCGCTGAACCTTGCGCGGGCGTTCATCCGCGCGCTCAAGCTGCACCCGGCCGCGGCGGAGCGGCTGCGCCTGGTCGTCGTCGGCGACGGCGCGCTGCGGCAGCAGGTGGAAGCGCTGCTCTCCGACGCGGGCGTGCGCGAGCGGCATGGCTCGCGGGCGAACGCGCCGACGTGCCGCAGTTCATGCGCGGCCTCGACTGTTTCGTGCTGCCCTCGCGCGCCGAAGGCGTGTCGAACACGATCCTCGAGGCGATGGCCACCCGGCTTCCGATTGTCGCCACGCGCGTTGGCGGCAACGCGGAGCTGATCGAGTCGGGGATGAGCGGCACGCTGGTGCCCTCTGCCAATCCCGATGCGCTGGCGCGGGCGATCATCGCCTACTTTCACGACCGCGCCCTCGCCAGGCGCCATGCCAAGGCGGCGTATCACGTCGCCCTGACCCGGTTCAGCCTGGCGACGATGGTCGCGGCGTACGCGAGCATCTACGAGCGCGCGCTCGCTGCCGCCGGCGTCCGCCGTCCCGCCCGACGGTGGCGAGCCCCCTTGATCGGCCGCTCGCTTCGGCGCGAACGCGCACCGCTCCCAACTAGGCACGGGACGCCGCATGTGCGGAATCGTCGGCATCATCGATATGTCGGGCACCCGAGCGATCGATCGCGGAGCTCGTGTCGCGGCTGAACGAGATACAGTTTCACCGCGGGCCCGATGAATGCGGGCTTCATTTCGAACCCGGTGTCGGCCTCGGCCATCGCCGACTCTCGATCATCGACCTCTCGACCGGGCAACAGCCGCTCTTCAACGAGGACGGCAGCGTCGTGGTCGTATACAACGGCGAGATCTACAACTACCAGGAATTGATCCCCGAGCTCACGCGGCTCGGCCACGTGTTCCGGACCAGGAGCGATACCGAAGTCATCGTCCACGCGTGGGAGGAGTGGGGCGAGGACTGCGTCAAGCGATTCCGCGGAATGTTCGCTTTTGCGCTGTGGGATCGCAATCGTGAGTCGCTGTTTCTCGCCCGCGACCGGCTCGGCGTGAAGCCGCTTCATTACGCGGTACTTCCGGGGGAACAATTCCTCTTCGGCTCCGAGCTCAAGTCGCTCGTGGCCCATCCCGAGTTCAAGCGCGATCTCGACCCGCTGGCGATCGAAGAATACCTGGCGCTCGGCTACATTCCCGAGCCGCGAACGATCTACGCCGCGGCGCGCAAGCTCTCCCCGGCGCACACGCTTACGATTCAACGTGGCCGGCCCGTTCCCGAGCCGCGCGAGTATTGGCGTGTCCATTTCACCCTGGACAACCCGATCGGGGAGCGCGAGGCGCAGGCGGAACTCGTCGATCGCCTGCGGGAGTCGATCCGGCTGCGCATGATTGCCGAGGTGCCCCTTGGCGCATTCCTGTCCGGCGGCGTGGACTCCAGCGCGGTCGTGGCGATCATGGCGGGCCTGGACGCCAAACCGGTCAATACGTGCTCGATTGCCTTCCGCGACCCGGCCTATCGACGAGACGGTGTTTGCGCAGAAGGTGGCGGAGCGCTATCGCACCCAGCACTTTGTCGATACCGTCGAAAGTGAAGACTTCGACCTGATCGACGCGCTCTCCGGTGTCTACGACGAGCCCTACGCGGACAGTTCGGCGTTACCGACCTACCGCGTCTGTCAGCTCGCCCGCAGGCACGTGACGGTCGCCTTGTCGGGAGACGGCGGCGATGAGAATTTCGCGGGCTATCGTCGCTATCGCCTCCACGCCATGGAAGAGCGCCTGCGCAGCACGCTGCCGCTATCCGTTCGACGCCCCGCGTTTGAGTTTCTCGGCCGGATGTATCCGAAGGCCGACTGGGCACCGCGCGTGCTGCGCGCCAAGTCGACGTTCCAGGCGCTCGCGCGAACTTCGGTGGACGCTTACTTCCACAGCGTTTCCATCCTGCGCGACGAGATGCGCCGCCAGCTCTACAGCAACGCATTCAAGGCGCGACTGGGCGGTTATTCCGCGGTCGAGACCTTCCGTCACCATGCCCGCCGGGCCGAGACGGATGACCCGCTCGCGCTCGTCCAGTACCTGGATTTGAAGACGTATCTCGTGGGAGACATCAACACCAAGGTCGACCGGGCGAGCATGGCCCATTCGCTCGAGGTCCGTGAACCGCTGATGGATCACCCATTGGTCGAGTGGCTTGCTACCTTGCCGTCCTCGCTCAAGGTTCGCGGTCAGGAGGGCAAGTATCTGCTCAAGAAGACGATGGAGCCTTACTTGCCAGGAGAGATCATGTACCGGCCCAAGCAGGGATTCGCCGTTCCTCTGGAGCGCTGGTTCCGCGGACCGCTGCGGCAGCGCGTCAGCGACGCGATTCTTGGCCCCAGGCTCGCGGCAACGGGCGTGTTCAACCCACGCTACCTCAAGCACCTTGTCGACGCCCATGTCTCCGGTGCACGCGATTACAGCTCACCGCTCTGGACGCTGCTCATGTTCGATGCATTCCTCAAGAATGTCGTCCAGGACGATGCGTCGAGCTTCCAGGAGAAAGCTGCCGGATGAGTCTGCGCATCCTGCACGTTCTCGATCACTCGATTCCGTTACAGAGCGGCTACGCCTTTCGTACGCGTGCGATCCTGCGCGAGCAGCGGCGCATGGGTTGGGAGACCTCTCACCTGACCGGCCCGAAGCACACGGCGCCCAGTGGGCCGGAGGAGGATGTCGACGGGCTGCATTTCTACCGCACGCAATGGCATCCGGGCACGCTCAGCCGTCTTCCGGTCGTCCTGCGAATGCGCGTTGATGCGCGCTACCGCACAGCGCCTCGAACAGCTCGCACGCCTCGTTCGCCCGGACATCCTGCATGCGCACTCGCCGGTGCTCAACGCGGTGCCGGCCCTGCGCGTCGGGCGGCGGCTCGGGATCCCGGTCGTCTACGAAGTTCGAGCGTTCTGGGAAGACGCCGCGGTGGATCACGGTACGAGCTCGGAGGGCGGGCTGCGCTATCGATCGACGCGGGCGCTGGAAACCTACGCGATGCAGCGAGTCGCCCATGTGACCACGATCTGCGACGGGCTGAAACGCGACATCATTTCGCGCGGCATTCCCGAGGGCAACGTGACGGTCATCCCGAACGCCGTGGACATCGGCGCGTTCGAATTCGGAGTGGAGCCAGACCTCGCCCTTGCAGCAGAGCTCGGTCTGACCGGCGATACCGTCATCGGCTTCATTGGTTCTTTCTACGCCTACGAGGGCCTCGACCTGCTTCTCGCGGCGCTGCCGCGTGTGCTCGCGCAGCTGCCGCGCGTGCGCGTGCTCCTCGTCGGCGGGGGGCCGCAGGAGCAGGCTCTAAAGTCGCTGGCCGAAAAACTGGGAGTCAAGGATCGGGTCGTCTTTACCGGTCGCGTCCCGCACGGCGAGGTGCGGCGCTACTACAGCATCGTCGATGTCTTCGTCTACCCGCGACATGCGATGCGCCTGACTGATCTGGTGACGCCGCTCAAACCTCTGGAAGCGATGGCGCAGGGCCGATTGCTCATCGCGTCCGACGTCGGAGGGCACCGGGAGCTCATCCGCGATGGCGACACCGGTGTGCTGTTCCGAGCCGGCGATGAGGCCTCTCTCGCCCAGGCGATCGTCGGTCTGCTCACCCAGCGCCACCGCTGGCGGCGGATGCGCGAACGGGGCCGGTCCTTTGTCGAGCGGGAGCGGAACTGGGCAGCGAGCGCGGCGGGCTACCGCGACGTCTTCGAACGGCTGACCCCGGCGGCAAAATGAAGCTGACCGGGCTCAGGATCGCGCTGGTAGGCCCGTTGCCGCCGCCCGAGGGCGGCATGGCCAATCAGACGCGGCAACTCGGCGAGTTGCTGCAGCGCGACGGCGCGAAGGTGACGCTGCTGCCAGTCAACGCCCCGTATCGGCCGCGCTGGATCGGCCGGGTCCGCGGCGTCCGGGCCTTGTTCCGCCTCGCGCCCTACACCTGCGGCCTGTGGCATGTCGCCGGCCACGTCGACGTCTTTCATATCATGGCGAACTCCGGCTGGTCATGGCATCTGTTCGCGTCTCCTGCCGTATGGATTGCGCGCTTGCGTGGAATCCCCTCGGTGGTCAATTACCGGGGTGGCGAGGCCGAGACGTTCCTCGCTCGTTCGGGCGCGGTCGTGCTCAAGACGCTGCGTCGTGCCAGCGCCCTGGCCGTGCCATCGGGTTTCCTGCAACAGGTCTTCGGACGCCGCGGGATCCGTAGCGAGGTCGTGCCCAACATCGTCGACATGGAATGGTTTCGGCCCTCTCCGGGCGGCCGGTCGCCAGGGGCCGGGCATGTCGTCGTCGCCCGCAACCTCGAAGCGATCTACGACATCGCTACCGCGCTGCGGGCGTTTGCGCTTCTCCTCGAAACCGCGCCCGACGCGCGCTTGACCGTGGCCGGATCGGGGCCGGAACGTCGCAGCCTGGAGGCGCTCGCCTCCAAGCTGGGCGTTGCCAAGTCGGTCCATTTTTGCGGTCGGCTCGAGCGCGGGCCGATGGCGGAACTCTATCGCTCCGCTTCCGTGGTACTCAATCCGAGCCGCGTCGACAACATGCCGAACTCGGTGCTGGAAGCGATGGCGAGCGGTGTGCCGGTGGTGAGCACCAGCGTCGGCGGGGTACCTTTCATTCTGCGCGACGGCGTCACCGGGCTGCTGGTGCCTGCGGGCGACCCTGCGGCGATGGCGGCGGCGATGCAACGGCTGCTCACCGACCCCGCGGTGGCCACGCGGTTGCGCGAAGCGGCCCTGGTCGAGGTGCAGCAGTACACCTGGCCGCGGGTACGGCAGAAGTGGGTCGACGTCTATGCCACGGTGCTCTCCGCCGCCCGGGTGGAGGCCCGGTCTGCATGAGCTGCGCCGGCCGGTCGCATTCGCTTCGCGTCCGCACGCACGGTTCGACCGGCGCAGCGCGGTGGTTGCGCGAGCGGCGGCAGCGCGGAAGACGGGTCACGGTATGGCACCGTCGACTGCATTCATCGGGTTCGTCCCGGAAATCGCGCTCGGGGATAGCAGTGCCACATCCATTGCTCTCGCGCCGAGTGATCTATCCGCTGCAGGAGCGCCTCATGCAGCGGCCAACGATGGCGTACCTGGAAAGCCTGGAGCGAAGCCAATGGCTGTCCCGGCAAGAGCTCGAGCGTCTGCAGATGGAAAAGCTCACGCAGCTCATCCGCGTCGCGGCCGAGCACAGTCCCTGGCATGCGGAGCGGATCAAAGCCGTCGGCGTCGATGTTTCGCTGGGCGCGCAAATGACCCTGGACGAGCTGCACAAGCTCCCGCTCATGACCAAACAGGATGCGCGTACCTGCGTCGATCGCATCCGCTGGGCGGGAGTGCCGGGCGGATCGTTCCGATACAACACGGGCGGTTCCAGTGGCGAGCCGCTGATCTTCTACTTCGGGCGCTGGCGCCAGGCATCCGACGCCGCCGGGCGTATCCGGGCGCGTCGCTGGTGGGGCGTGGAGGTAGGCGATCGGGAAGTATATGTGTGGGGCGCGCCAGCCGAACTGAACAAGACCGATCGCATCAAGACCATCCGCGACGGTTTGCTGAATCAGCTCGTGCTCAATGCGTTCGCCATGTCCACGGCCAACATGGATACCTATCTCGATGCCGTGCAGGCGTTTCGGCCCAAATGCGTGTACGGCTATGCGAGCAGCGTTGCGCTACTCGCTGCGCGGGCGAAGACGCGCGGGTTACGGATGCGACTCCCAGACCTTCGCGTTGTCTGCACGACCGGGGAACCGTTGTATCCCCACCAGCGGACCCTGATCGAAGAGATGTTCGGCGTACCGGTCGCCAACGAATTCGGCAGTCGTGACATCGGCTTCACCGCCCACGATACGCCGCAAGGACAGATGCTGCTGATGAGCGAGAGCATCATCCTGGAGGTGCTGGATCGGACCGGACGGCCCGTGGCAGGAAGGCGAACTCGGGGAAGCGGTGATGACCGGACTGTGCTCCGACGCCCAGCCGTTCATCCGCTACCGGACCGGCGACATGGTGCGCCTGAGTCCCCAGGCTTGCCGGGACGGACGCGGACTGCACGTGCTGGGCGAAGTGCTGGGGCGCACGACGGACTTCGTCGTCCGCCCCGACGGCGTCATCATGCACGCGTTGGCGGTCATCTACGTGCTGCGGGCAGTGGAGGGTATCGCGGAATTCAAGCTCATCCAGCACACGGTGCGAGATGTCGAGGTCTTGCTGGTCACGGATGCCAAGTGGACCGCGACGTGTCGTGACCAGGTGCGGGCCGGGCTCGTGGCACGGCTGGGGAGCGAGGTGCGCATCAGCATCCGGCTGGTGGAGGCCATTCCGGTGGAGGCATCCGGGAAACGCCGCCATGTCGAAAGCCATGTGCCGCTGCCGCGCGGCCTCAATCGGGAAATGCAGTCCATCGAGTCGACGCGGGCGTAGCCGCCAGCCATCGCCCACAGCCGCATGACTCTGCTTACCCTGGTCACTGCCCCGGTCCGCTACAAGCCCTGGCGGCCGCGCCATCTGCGCTTGATCGGACGCGATCTGGTCGGGCAAGGAGTGCAGCCCGAATCCGATCATCTCGACCATCTTCGCGCCGCCATCGACTGGCTGTGCCGGGCCCAGGACGTACGCGATGACAAGCCCGACCGCGGCGGGGTGTCGGCAGGGTGGAGCTTCGAAGACGGCTGGCTGCCGAGTTATCCGGAAACGAGTGGCTATATCGTCGAAACATTCCTTGCCGCAGCCAAGGTGCTCGATCGCCCCGGCCTAATCGATCGCGCGCAACGCATCCTCGACTGGGAGCTTTCCATCCAGGGCGCCGACGGCGCGTTTCCCGGGCACTTTGGCGAGCCGGGCAGCCAGCCGGTGGTGTTCAATACGGGCCAGATCATGCATGGCATGCTGGCAGGCTACGTGCAGCTCGGGCGGGGCGAATGCCTGGAGGCGGCCGTTCGAGCCGGCCACTGGCTGGCACGCATTCAGGATCCGGACGGCTGTTGGCGAGCCTTTGAGCATAATGGCGTTCCGCATACCTACAACACGCGCGCGACCTGGGCGCTCCTCGCCACCGCGCTTCTCGCCGGCGATGCGCAGCTGAAAGTAGCTGCAATCCGCAATCTCGAATGGGCATTGGCGCAGCAGCGCGAATCGGGGTGGTTTGCCAACAATGCATTCGTTCCCAGCCGGGAACCGTTCACGCACACCATCGCTTACGCGATGCGCGGATTCCTGGAGTGCGGCGTGCTGCTCGCGAGCGACCGGTATATCGAGCCGCGGCCAAGGCGGCAGGGGCGATGGCGAATGCCCAGCGCGCCGACGGCTGGCTCGCTGCGACCTATGACGCCGGCTGGAATCCCTGCGCCAGGTACTGCTGTCTGACCGGGATCGCGCAGATGAGCGTCAACTGGACGCGCTGCGCGCAGGTGACAGGCGCTGTCGAGTTGCGCAGCAATCCGGCCAAGGCGCTGTCGTTTCTTAAGCGCAGGCAGCGACTGCATGATGGCGACGAGGTTGCACGCGGCGCGATCGCGGGCTCGGCGCCGATTTGGGGCGGTTATTCGAGGTTCGAGTTCCCCAACTGGGCCGCAAAGTTCTTCGCCGACGCCTTGATGATGGATCGCGACGACATCGCGGTGCCGCCGGTGCCGGAACTCTCGGCACCGCGCCAGGAGTGCGTGGCGCATGTCTAGTCTTTCCGTGATGATCCTGTGCGGGCGATCGCCGCGGCACCTGTATGTGGCGAACCGACTCTGCGCGCGTGCGCGGCCCGTGGCAATCGTGCAGGAGACCGGGACGCAGCTGAGCGGCAAGAAGGTCCTGAAGCAGCTCAGGCCCGTTAACCTGTGGCGCAGGTCCTGGCGCTGGCTGCGCGACCGGCAACGGTATGCGGGCAACGCAGAGGCCCGATTTTTCTTCGGTGACGAGCCGCCCAGGCTGGCGCGAGAAGATCTGCGGATTGAAGTGCCGCACATCAATCATCCGCGCGTCGCGGCGCTGGCGGAAGAGCTGCAGCCCGATGTCATCGCGGTATTCGGAACCTCGCTCCTGCACCCGCCGCTTCTCGGCAAAGGGCGGCTCGGTGTCTTCAACCTTCATGGCGGTCTGTCGCCGCGCTATCGCGGAGCCGACTGCACCTTCTGGGCGCTCTACAACGGTGAGCCCGACCAGGTCGGCTGCACCTTGCACGCGGTCGACGCCGGGATCGACACCGGCAGCGTGATTGCCCAGATTTGCCCCGAGGTGCACGAGGGGGACGACGAGCTGACTCTGTTCTGGCGGGCGGTGCGCGACAGCGCCGAGGTCTATGCCGAGTTGCTCGACCGGCTCGAGCGTGGCGATCACCTCGGGCAACCGCAGCGGGAAAAAGGCAGGCTCTACCAAGTGAAGCATCGTCGCTGGCGGGACGAGCGAGAGCTGGCGGCGCGGATGCGCCAAGGCATGTTGCGTGGCGTGCAGCTCCCGCCACGGGTGCGCTGGTTTGTTGCCGTACGTTCCGTCGAACGAGCGGCGAATCCGGCCTGAGCTCCGACGCCCATGAGAGATATTGCCGTCAGCGCAGTGATCTTCGGCTCGCTTCCGTTCATTCTATGGCGGCCGTATATCGGCGTCCTGGTCTGGACGTGGATCAGCTTCATGAATCCCCATCGCTTGACCTGGGGCTTCGCCTACGACATGCCGTTTGCGCTCATCGTCGCGCTGGTCACCCTCGTCGCCATGCTCACCAGCCGCGAGCCGAAGAAGATGCCGTGGACCCGCGAAACCATCGTCTTGCTCATCTTCCTCGTCTGGATGCTGGTCACGACGATCTTCTCCGTGTATCCCGAACTTGCCTGGCCGCACCTCGACAAGGTGGCGAAGATCCTGCTCATGGTTTACGTCACGCTGATGCTCATGCAGAGCAAGGAGCGGATCAACCAGCTGGTGTGGGTGGTTGCGCTATCTCTCGCCTTTTACGGCGTCAAGGGCGGGATATTTACCATCGCCAACGGCGGCGTCTACCACGTCAGGGGACCCGAGGGCAGCTTCATCGGCGGGGACAATGAGATGGGGCTGGCGCTGGTCATGACCATCCCTCTGCTGCGTTACCTGCAGTTGACGGCGCGGAGCACTTGGCTCCGCCTTGCCATGACCGCGGCCATGTTGCTGACCGCGATCGCTGCCATCGGGAGCCAGTCGCGCGGAGCGATGCTCGGCATCGCGGCGATGGGCGTCTTCCTGTGGCTAAAAAGCCGAAGCAAGGTGTTTACCGCGATACTGGGCGTGGCTGCCACCGTCATGGTGTTCGCCATCATGCCGCAGCAGTGGTTCGATCGCATGTCGACCATCGGCAACTACCAACAGGATTACTCGGCCATGGGCCGCATCAATGCCTGGCACATGGCTTTCAATCTGGCGAAGGACCGACCGCTGGGTGGCGGCTTCGACACGTTCCAGCGGGACATGTTCTACCTCGTATGCACCCGATCCGGAGGAGGCGCACGACTCGCACAGCATCTATTTCGAGGTTCTTGGGGAACACGGTTTTGTCGGGCTGGGCCTGTTCCTGTTGCTGGGCCTGATGACGTGGCGTACCGCGTCCTGGGTTATCAAGCGCGCGAGGAAGAAGCCGGAGAGGAGGTGGGCCGCCGATCTCACGGCCATGATCCAGGTAAGCCTGATCGGCTACGCAACGGCGGGGGCATTCCTCGGACTGGCGTACTTTGATTTCTACTACACGCTCATCGCGATCATCGTGCTGTGCAAGACCGTTATCGTATCCGAGGACGCGTCCGAAGCGCAGCGGGTCGAGAAGGGCGCATTCCAGCCGCTACCCGCGCGAAGCGTCATGACACAACGCACGGGGTAGGCTGGCATGTGTTGCCTGAACCTTCGTGTTTGAGACCCAGTTGACTTCGCCCGTTGTTCTCATGGAGACGGATCTCGACTATTCCCGGCTACTCAAGGAGGCGCGCGCCGTACGCCATGCCCCAGGCATTCCGACGCTGAAAATTGCCCTGCTCGGCGATTGCGCCCTCGCCCAATTCCGTCCCCTGTTGCGTGCTCTGCTTTATCGGGCCAATTTCCTTGCGGAAATTCACGAAGGCGGTTTCGACGGAGTAGAGTTCGAAGCACTGAATCCGGACTCCGCTCTGTATCAATTTAACCCGGACGTAATCGTGCTGCTCAATGCCGTGCAGAATCTGCGCGACAAGTACTATCAGCGGTCTGGAAATGAGAGCGAACTGGCCGGTGACACGATGGCACGCATGATGCGGGTCTGGGACTCGCTCAGGCAACATTCTGAAGCCCAGATCATTCAATCCAATTTCGCGGCCCCGGTCGAGCGCATCTACGGCAATTATGATTTGAAAGTCACGTCATCGCTGAGAGCGATGGTGGCCCGTCTCAATGGGCTGATTGCGCAAGAAGCGGAGCAGCGCAGCTATGTCCTGCTAAACGACGTGGAGCACCTGGCTTCCTGGGTCGGCGGAAGAGAGTGGTTCGATGAACGCTTCTGGACCCTATCGAAGTCGTTTTGCACTCCGCAACTGCTACCCTTGGTGGCCAAGAACATCGTGGACATCGTCCTGTCAACGCAAGGGCCGCGCTGCGAAATGCATCGTCGTCGATTTGGACAACACCCTCTGGGGCGGAGTCATCGGCGATGACGGGCCGGGCGGCATCCAGATCAGCGCCCACGGCGAGGGAGAGGATTATCACCGCTTTCAGTGCTTCCTGCGCGAGCTCAAGAACCGGGGCGTGCTGCTCGCGGTGTGCAGCAAGAACGAGCACAGCAATGCCGTGGTGCCATTCGAACAGAATCCAGCCATGGTCTTGAAGCTCAGCGATTTCGCTGCATTCGTGGCGAACTGGGACAACAAGGCCGTAAACATCGAGAAGATCCGGCAGACGCTCAACATTGGGCTCGATTCGATGGTGTTTGTCGATGACAACCCATTTGAGCGCAACCTGGTCCGCAACCTGCTTCCCAGGTGATCGTCCCGGAACTGCCGGACGACCCGTCAGACTACGTCAAGGCGCTCTCGGAGTTGAATCTGTTTGAGACAAGCACTCGTGCCGAAGAAGACGCGCAGCGAACCGAGTTCTACCGCGTCGAAGGACAGCGCCGGATCGCAGAGGCGAGCGCAGCGACCTTCGAAGAGTTCCTGCAAGGTCTCGAAATGGAAATCGAGGTGAGACGATTCGTGCCGCAGAATCTGAGCCGAATCGCGCAATTGTTCCAGCGAAGCAATCAGTTCAACCTGACCACGCAGCGGCACACGCAAGCACAGTGCGAAGCGATGATGAGCGACGGGGAGGGCTGCGTACCACTCAGCTGCTTCCTTGAGCGATCGCTTTGGCGACCATGGGTTGATCTCGATTGTCGTGATGCGTCCGGACAGTGGCAGCTGGCGCGCTCGTGATCACCGACTGGCTCATGAGCTGCCGCGTACTGGCGCGGGGCGTGGAGGAATACCTGATGAACCATGTCTTTGACGAAGCGCGGCGGAGGGATTTGCCGCGGGTCCTTGGCGAATTCATTCCGACGTCGAAGAATGCAATGGTCAAGGAGTTCTTCGCGCGATTCGGATTCGAGAAGATACGAGAGGGTAAGGACGGGAGGACCGAGTGGGGGCTTGAAACAGCGGCCTACACGCCGCGCCCTGTCTTCATTCGGGCGGTGACCCTGGCGAGGCCTAGACGGGGCATGTGGCAACGATGAGCACCGATATCGAGGCAAGGGTCAATCGAGTATTCCAGGCGGTCTTCGACGCTCCAGATCTAACGGTCGGCAGCGAAACGACGGCGGACGACGTCGAGGGCTGGGATTCGCTGACCCACATCGACCTCATCGTGGCCGTGGAGAAAGAGTTCAAGATCCGATTTAGGACCGCCGAGGTCAAAGGCATGAAAAATGTCGGCGATCTGATCAGATTGATTGTGCAAAAGTCGGCTGAGCAGGCGGACCCGATGCAATTCATCTCACTCTCGGGCTTGGCCTTCATCGCGGCAGCGGCCATCCTCTGCCGGCTGACACCGCTCCGCCTCAAGCCCGTGCTTCTGCTCGCGGCGTCCTACCTGTTTTACTGCACCTGGGATCCCGTGGATGGCGCTGGCGCTGCTTGGCGCGACGCGCAATCTGCTACTTTGCGGCGCTGCGGATCGAGCAGTTGCGCTCGTCAAGGCGGGCTCCGGCGCTGTTGGCGACCATCGTGACCGCATTGGTCTTTATATCTGTTCTTTCAAGCTGCGAAGCTGTCCTGGAGGCGGGGATCGGTTGCGGTTCCGTTGGGTATCTCCTATTACACGTTTCGCTTGATCAGTTATGTGGTGGACGTCTATTGGGGCAAGATCGGGGCGGAACGCGACTCGATTCGGTTTTCAGCATTTGTCGCCTTTTTTCCGCACCTCGTTGCCGGCCCGATCCAGCGGGCAGAGGAATTTCTGCCCCAGGTTCGCCCGGCGCGACGGTCACCCTGGGGGTCGCAGGTGTGGCGCGGTGTGACGCGAATTCTGCTCGGCTGTTTCAAGAAGCTGGCGGTCGCGGACCCGTTTTCCGCGCTGGTGAATTATGGGGTCATGCATGCCGGCGACGCTTCGTCGCTGCCCAGCGCGATGGTGTTCTATTTGTTCCCGCTGCAACTGTACATGGACTTCGCGGCATTAACCGATATCGCCATTGGGGTCGGGCTGCTGTTTGGCATCGAGTCGCCGGAGAATTTCGACCGTCCGTTTACGGCGCCCAACATCAGCGAGTTCTGGCGGCGGTGGCACATGAGCCTTACGGGCTGGCTGCGAGACTATGTATTCATGCCGGTGCGAATGCTGCTGCGGGGATGGGGCAACGTGCGGTTTGGCCCTAAGCTTGACGATCAACATGGTACTCATCGCCATCTGGCATGGATTTCGGACGAATTTCCTCGTCTTCGGGCTGATCCACTCGGGCTACCTGATCGTGGACGCGCTCTCGTCGTCGACTCGGAGACGGTATTACAGGAAGCACCCGGCTGCGGCCAAGATCGCTGGGATTACCGGTCCGGTATTCACGTATCACCTGGTGGCGGTCGCAGACACATTTTTTCGCGTGCCGACGTTTGCCGCGGGCGCTCAGCTGCTCGCCGGTCTGGGAGGGGGCATAGGAAACCTGGCCGATGCAGTCGCTGTCCGCGACGGCGCCGCCCAATCACCATGCGTGGATCGCACTGCCGTTTGCCGCGGTTGCCGTTTGCGGCGATTCGCTGCGAAGGCGATGGCTGTCGACTCGGTCCGCGACTGTGGCCACGGTGGGCGCGCTGGTCCGCATACGCGGCGACCATGACGCTGAGCCTGTTTCTGGTTCTCCTACTGCTGGCGCACGGCCAGGAGACAAACCCATTCCTGTATGAGCGATTTTAGGGACAGCGTGGCTGCGGGGGCGGCAGTCCTTGTCACGCTCGGGCTGCTGGAGGTCGGATTGCGCGTAGCCGGAGTGAAGTTCGAGGCCTCCCTGTACGAGCCCGATGCGGTTCTGTATGCCGTCCTACGCCCCAACGCCGAAGGGTGGACGGTGAAGGAAGGCGAGAACTATGTACGAATCAACAGTCTGGGCATGCGCGACCGCGAGCGAAGGGTCGAGGCCCCTGCCGAATCGGTCCGGGTGGCATTCCTGGGGGATTCCATGGTGGCGGCGCAGCAGGTGCCGCTCGAGAAGACGATGACGCAGATTGCTCGAACGCGACTGTCGCGAGCCATTGGCGACACGGGGCGACAGGTGGAAGTGCTCAATTTCGCGGTGGGCGGCTATGCGCCCTCGCAGATGTACCTGGCGCTTGGCGAGCGCGTCTGGGCGTTTCGCCCCGATATCGTCGCCGTTTGCCTTTCGGAATTGACGGTGCCGAATAGCTACCGGAAGACGAAGTCGCTGGACGACATCCCGCTCTTTACGTTGGAGAACGGCCGCCTGGTTCCCGACCCGGACAACCGCCCTCCTACCGGTACCAGCGCAGAGAGCAAACATTGGCATCAGGTATTCGGTGACCTGCATAACCGGTTTCGTCTGCTGCAACTCGCTCGCACTGCGCAACAGGCAAACTGGCGCAAGGCATTGACTTGGTCGAGAGCCTCCGCACCGAGGGCCGCCGCGCCGCCCAGTGATTTCATGCACGTTTGGCCCTATAGGCCACCGGGCGACCCGGAGCTCGCCAAGGCCTGGGAGATAACCGAGGCATCTTCCTGCGCATGATTGACGCCGCGCGCGAGCATGGTGCCGAGTTTTGGCTGATCCAGATCGGGAACGAAATCGAGGAGGATCCGCGCGAGGCCGAGCGGCAGAGCTTCCTCAGCCTGAATCGGCTCGCGGACCTGGGATACGCCAGCGAGCGGTATGCTGCCTTCGCGCAGCGTAACGGCGTACATTACCTCTACCTCGCTCCTGCCATGCGCGAGTACTCGGCGAAGACGGGCATTCCGCTTCGAGGCTTCTTTAACACCCGCCCGTACGAGGGTCATTGGAATGAAGCGGGAAACGCCGCCGCGGCGGAGATAATCGCAACCGAATTCCTGCAAAACAGTCATCTGTTCGTGAAGCCGAGGCCCGAGGCGAGTGCAAAGTGAGGCGGATTCGACCTTGGGACAGCTGGCATCCTGGCCCCGGCGCAGTGCCGAGTTCGGTTTCCGGCGGCGCTTCCAATCGATCGCATTTCTGACAGGCGAGAATCCGCATGCCCTGCAAATCTGCGTTAAAGCGGGCTCTGCGCGCAATGGGCTACCGAATCGAGAAAATCGACCCGCTCGAGGAGACAATTCCTGTTGATTACAACCACTCCGTATTTCTTCCCCGCGTCTATCGCGGCGCCCTGGATCGGTATCTGTACTTCAAGGACATGGTCGAACAAGTGCAAAAGGTGAAGGGCGATATTGTCGAATGCGGGGTTTCGATCGGGCATGGCGCTTTGCTATTTACGTTGTTCAGCAACTACATAGGAGCACCACGGACGTACTACGGCTTCGATTCCTTCGAGGGTTTCCCGGACCCGGTCGAGAAAGACGAAGTTACACCAATTCAAGGCAGTGGCTTTTACGCCAGCCCTCCCGCCACTGTGCTTAGGGTCCTGCGCGATGGAGGGCTGAGCGAAGAGGTCATCCGCGAACGCATCCACCTTATCAAGGGCTGGTTTGACATAACGCTACCCAAATATGACGGTCGGATCGCGCTGCTGCATCTCGACTGCGATCTCTATGAGTCCTACAAGGCTTCCTTGGAGGCGCTTTACGACAAGGTCGAGCCTGGCGGCATCATCATGTTCGACGAATATCGCGACGCACGTTGGCCGGGTGCCACGAAGGCCATCGATGAGTTTTTCCTGGACAAGCCTGAAACGGTTCAGCAGCATTCCAAATGCACTTGGAAATACCACGTCGTCAAGAAAATGGGAGAGATGTAAGGATGACGACGATGCGCAATGCGCATACAGCCACGAGGTGGCAAGCGCAGGTGCGGTTCGCGTTACAGATCGGGGCCTCGATGGCAGCCCTTCTCGCTGTCAGGGCAAAACAAATAACGATGGGCCGAAGCATCGGACGACCCGATCGAGACCTGGCTCGGATCCGGCTGCGCGTTCCGGCGGTTAGCGAGTCGCCACTCGCCGCGCATTTTTGAGCATCAAACCGGCAACCGGGTGTCTGCATGCGCCTTTTCCCAGGGCCCAAGCGAGGGATTCTTGAACAACCGTGGTGGTATGGAGCAGCGTCCCGTCATTGCCTTCGTGGTCGGTAGCTCTGGGGATTGGGGCGGGGCGAGCCGTGTGATCTTTACGCTTCTGCGCATGATGAACCGGGAGCGGTTGGAGCCTTTGATTCTGCTCCCGCGGAAGGGGCCGATCCTGCAAGAGCTGGAAGGACGGCGCCTGCGGCATGTGATCTGGGGGCCGCTTACCGAGCTTGGCAGTGCTCGAAACTATCTCAGGGCCTATCTGCGCACGCTGTTCTTCCTTCGCCGCGAGCGCGTAAGACTTCTTCATATCAATCATGCCATTTTCTGGCGCCCCGCGGAGCTGCTGGCGGCATACACGTTACGGATTCCCGTGGTTGCCCATTACCATGTCATCCATGAGACCGCTCCACCCTTCATGCGCTTCTGCCGCGCTGCCGTGAGCGTTTCGCATTACACAGCCGACCAATCCCTGCCGGTCAACCTGGAGAAGCCCGTAATCTACAACGCCATCGACCTAGAGCGGTTCGATTCGGGTGTCAGTCTTCGCGGAGAACTTGGTTTGTCGCCTTCCGATCTTGTCGTCACCTTCCTTGGCCAGATCCGAGATATTAAGGGCGTACAGGACTTCATTGCGATGGCCCACCGAATTCATGATCCGAGGGCTCGCTTTCTCATCGTTGGTCAGTGCCGGAATCCGCAGCAATACCCGGGCTCGTATACGGCGGAGGATCTGGAAGCGATGATCGGAATGGATAAGCGCATACGTTATATCGGCTATGTGACTCAGCCGGAGAATGCGTACCAGACCTCGGACATCATCGTGGTGCCTTCGCGCTGGCAGGAGCCGCTCGGCCTGATCAACTTGGAGGCCGGCGCATGTCGAAAGCCAGTCGTCGCGACCCGGGTAGGAGGCATACCCGAGGCGATCGACGATGGCGTCACCGGTTTCCTTGTCGATCCCGGCGACATCGAAGGGCTCGCCAAGCGAGTCCAGCAATTGCTCGACAGCCCGGAGGAGCGGGTACGCATGGGTGAATCTGGGCGCCTACGAGTCGAGCGCGACTTCACGACCAAGCCGGTGATCGAGTTCGAGGACCTCTTGCTGCGCTACGCGGCGATGCGGTAGGGTCGGCGGCCGCGATGTGCCGTTGCGAGGCGAAGGCGATCAAACGCAGTCCGTTCGCGTCCCTTGGCAGCGGCCACTGCGGCGGCCAACCACGCGAGAGTGACGATGAGCGCGTTGCCAGGACAACGCCAATCGGTGGCCGAGCAGGCGTTGTGTCGGCAGGCCCTCGCTTATAAATCATGCGTGCATAACCACTGCTCCAGCATCATGATGATCCAGATCATTACGCCGAAGTAACTTGCGTGCGCGGATCCGTGGAGGTCGAGCAGGCGGTCGAGGTAGTCCGGCCGGACATAGCCGCGACGTTTGAACGAGACCAGGTTGTCGACGGCTATCTGCCGAAGCGTGGCGTCGCGCTGCAGCCATAGCCCGAATGGCAGGCCAAAGCCGTGTTTGGTCTTCGCGATAGTCTCGGGTGCAAGAAAATCCTTCAGTGCTTCCTTGAAGAAATAGCGCAACCGCAGCCCTTTCACCTTCTGTCCCGGCGAGAGGCAGCCCGAGAATGCAACGAGGTCGTCGTCGAGCATGGGATAACGGACCTCGATTCCAGCCAGTTCGCACATTCCGTTGACTTTACGTAAATCGTTGTCGGCGAGCGTCTCTTTGAGATCAAGGTGCATCATGCAGTTGACCGGCGAACGCGAGTCGGCCCGCTGGTACGCTTCCCGCGCGATGTTGCGCGGCTCCTTGGGATTCACGGTCTTGAGGAAATCGGGTTCAAAGATGTCGGTGAGCACCTCACGTTCGAGGAAGTTGTACGTTTCGAGACGATCGGGAAGAGGTATGCGCGCCTGCTGCACGTAGCTGCGCGCCTTGCGCAACAAGGGTATGGATTGGACCCAGGATGGGCCCAGCAGGAGTGGCTCGATCAGGCCATCGCGCAGCGCGGATGGCGGCAGCTGATACCACTCGAATAGCTTCTGCTTGGCGTACCGCGCGTTGCCGCCGAACAGTTCATCGCCACCATCGCCGGCGAGCAGCAGCGTCTTTCCATCAGCCCGCGCCATCCGAGCGCAACAGTATGTCGGTACGGCGGAGGCATTGCCGAATGGCTCGTCATACGCAGCGGCGATCAGCGGAATCGCCTCCGCCACGTCTCGTGGTGTTACGTAGTACTCATGCGCCCGGCTCTGAAAATGACGCGAGGTGATACGCGCATACTCCATCTCATCGAAGCCTTCCGCCTCAAATCCAATCGAGTACGTGTCTACGGGCTGGCCTCGCAGCTCGGTGAGTACGCCGGTGACTGTCGAACTGTCGGTCCCCCCGCTCAGAAAGGTGCCGACGGCGTCGCCCGTCGCGGTACGGGCGACGCATTCTCGCAGCAGCCTGCGGAACTCGGCGCGCAGCGCCGAGTCCGCCTGCTCGGCGCTATCGCGATAATCGAGGCGCCAGTAGAAGTCCGTACGGATGTCTGCTCCATTCAGTACGAGACGCTGGCCCGGGAGCAGCTTGGTGACGCCCTCGTAGATCGAGCTTGGCGCCGGGACATTCTCGCAGTACAGGTAGTTGTAGATGCCTTGCATGCATAGCCGGCGTCCAATGGCCGGGTGTGCGGCCACCGCATCGGCAGTGCTACCGAAGACGATGCCGCCGCGGGTGGGTGCAAAGGAAAGCGAGCGTATCGCCATGCGGTCGATCGCGAGCAAGCCCTTCTGGCGCGTCCCATCGGACACGGCGAGCGCGAACGGTCCGTGCATGTGCAGTACGCAATCCGCACCGTGGATCTGGTAGGCGCGTGAGGCGGCGGCGGCACTCCCCAGGTCACCGGCGATGCGTGCCAACTCCTCCGATTCCCAGCGTATTTCCCCGAACAGCGAGACAAGCAACTCGCCCTGCTGGTATTGGCTGACGCGGCCGAGGCGGTCAACGGCCATCATGGCGGCCGACGGGGAGGTTACAAGGTCCGCATCGGGGGTGGCCGCCCGCCGACAAGCCCTCGCCATGGCAGCGAGCGCGACGGCTTTCTCGTCTTCGGCCAAACGGGCGTTGATCCAGCCGCAGATTGCGCTCATCGCTGCCGGCCGGTGCGCAGCAATGGAAATGACGAGCTGTCGGCGCCTACCTTCATGGTCGCAGGGAGCACGCGGTGCGCGATCGCTGCCATCAGTGCGAGCGCCGAAAGGACAGAGGCGATGTGGCCAGGTAGGCGAGCCATGCGGGCAGTATCGTGCCGGTTGCCCAAGCCAGCTTTCGCAACCGAGAGATGCTCACCAGGCGCCGCAACAGCGTATGGATGCGTGCGCCAACGCGGGTCTCCACCAAATTCGACCGATCCCGGTATTGCTGTGCGAGCTCGACGGTGCTCATGAATTGGATATCCGGGAATCGGGCGCACGCAGCCTCAAGCAGGCGAGTCACTTCGTCCAGCGCGCGCCGTGTCGAAGACTCGTCACCGATGAAGTTCAGGCGATGGATTTCGAGCAGTGTCGGACGGCCGACCTGAGTATTGTCCTTGAGCGCTTGCATCGCGCTCGGATGGGTGTGACCGAGAGACGGCTCGAAGTAGCTGTTGCGCACCACATACGACACGCCGTACTGCCCTGGCGCCGCGTTGAAGTAGGTGCGCTCGCCAGCGACCACGCGACCCGCCGCATCGCGGCTTTCGTTGCGTACGCCCGGAGTGACCACGATTCGCACACCCTCACGTGCCCACGCCGATTCCACCGCGTCGTTCCACACGAAGGTCGGCGGTACCACGACTTCCGGCTTGGCGCCAAACACCGCGGTGAAAGTACCTATCTCCTCGGCGGCGGCCAGCGCCACCGCGTCGACCGGCAGCGACCGAGACGGAAGCTCGGCCGCGTCGATCCATCGACTCTGCAGAGGCGCCGGTAGCTCCTCGGTCAAAGGAAACTCGGCGCTGGTGAGCCATTGACGGATCGTTTCGTTTGCCGCGGCGCTGCGCATCAGGCATGCCGGCCAGTAATGCTCCATTGCGTGGAGTTGCAGCGCGAATACCCCACGCGAGGCCCCGCGCAGCATCGCAGCGCGTACGGGCGCCAGGCGCGGATCGGCGAGCGTCACTCGACAATATGTCCGACATGCATCGGCGCGAAGGCGATCGCTATCGGGTCCGGCAAGTACGACGCCAAGGGTCGCGACGGGATGGCGCCCATGGATGTCCCGAAATCGTCCAGCAGATTCGCAATCCGGTCGAGTCGTTCCGCCTGCAGCAACGGGCCGTAGCCCCAATCGTCGCTTTCGAAGATCAGCACCGGTGCGCGCAGTGCCGGCTCCCTCCATGCGGCATACAGGGCGCGGCGAAAGGCAAAGGCGAGCAGGGTGCCGCTGAAGGCGAGCCAGAAAATCACCGCCACTAGGACTGCCATGGCCCAGGGAGGTCTGAATGCCGGCCGTTACGATTCTTCGCTAGCTGTCGGCCCATCGGCGATGTCTGGATGCGGAGGAAGCCTAGCCATTCTTGCGGGCGAGGAGGAAATCGGCCATCGCGTTGACCGAGCCCAGGTTGTCGATGTTGATCTCGTCCTGCCTGAGCGCTAGATCGTAAGTCTGCTCGTACCACACCACGAGCTCGAGGATGGCGGTCGAGTCGAGATAGCCCGTGGCGGGAATGATGTCTGCATCACCTAGGGCGGAGGCATCGATATTCAGCGCCTTCGCCAATTCGACCACCTTGGAACGGATGGCGGCTTTGACGGCTTCTCGATCCCGATGCATGCGTCGTGAGCCTCGTTCACGCCGCTGGCTGGGTAAGGGCCTGCAACACCTGGGCGACGTCAAAACCGGACAGCACCCGATGGTCGTAGCTCGCTCCCAGAACCGCCTTGCCGCTTCCGCGCGGCGCGGCGTGGGCGACGATGAGGCTGGTCGATGGCGGCAACAGCGGAATATGGCGGCTCACGTTCCATCGCGCCATGCTCGAGAACGCCAGCGTCGCCCCGGATGTTTCACCTTGCCGCAGCTTGCGCGCGATCGCGTGACGCTGGACCTCACCCATGGCCTCGATGAAGCCTGCCGCATCCATGCTTTGGGCGTCCTGCACCACGGTCAGGTAGAGTGCGTTGCCGGCCTGCACGGTGAAGCCCAGGTTGATCGGGCGGTACTCGTATCGGCGGTGGTTGACCACGGTGGCGTTGATCCGCGGCGTGGTCTTGGCGAGTTCGACCAGGCGGAAGGCCAGAAGTGGCAGGAGTGGCGAAAGCATGAGCCGGTGCTCCTGGGCATAGCGCGCGGCATAGCCTTCCCAGGGCCCGGGGTCGTACTCGACCTCGAGGTAGCCGTGCGCGGCCTGATCGCGGTGCCACAGCACCGTAAAGAGCATCCCGCGCTCCTCGCCGGAAAGGTCGTGATACTCACCGGGGACGCTCGGAATCGCCTCGGATGCCTGGGCGGCCGCCGGGCGGGGTGCATGGGTCGGCGCCTGCCGGGTCGCCAGCCACGCCTCGATGTCGGCCACGGTTAGCCGCGCGCCTGCGGTCGGAATGCCGTGGGCGTCTAGACCGAGCTCCCGCAGCATGGCCCGGGCCTTGGCCGTCGGCCGATCCGAGTCGCCGAGAGCGCCGGCTGCAGAGGGTGCCGGCGCTTGCTCGGGCACCGCTTCATTGGCGATCTCCCCGAGCCAAAGCAGCACCGAACCGACGTTTGCCGTCTCCCCGGTCCGCCACAGGATCTTCAGGACGTATCCGTCGCATTCCGCCGGCACGTCGAGCACGGCTTTGTCCGTCTCCACTGCGCCAACGATTTGGCCCCGTGTGACGAAATCGCCTTCCTTGACGCCGAGATCGACGATGCGGACGTTGTCGTCGTTGTTGTTCACACGCGGAACGTGCAGCGGGCTAGGCATGTCGTTTCTTCAGATCACGCCCAGGACCTGCTCGACTATCCGCATCTCGTCGGGCAGGATTTGTCGCTCCAGACTGCGCGCCGAGGCAATCGGCAACGGCGGTGCACCGATACGAAGCAATTTTCCGCGGTAGTCGCGCTCCAGAAGGGAGGCTGCCATTTCCGCAGCCACACCATAATGGTGCTGAGACTCCTCCACTGTCACCACACGCCTGCGCGTCAACAGGTGGCCAATCAGGGTGCCGATCGGAAGGGGGGCCAGCAGCGCGGGTACGACGATCTCCACCGCCAGCTCCTCCTCGTCCAGGAGGCGCTTTGCCGCAGCCTCGACCACCGGCAGCATGCCACCGTAGGTCACCAACGTGATGTCCGGATCATCGGCGCCGCGACGCAGGGTCGGAAACAGAGCCCCGGCCACGTCGTCTGCGTCGACCGGTAGCTCGACGTAGTCCGCCGCATCCTGCTTTTCCGCGTACAGCAGCTTGTGCTCCAGAAAAAGCACCGGGTAGGCCCACCGCATCGTGGCGTCGATGAGCAGCCGCGCCACGTCATGGCGATGGCTGCCATAGACGACGGTTAAGCCGGGTACCGACGCGAAGAGGTGCTCGGGGCTCTGGCTGTGCGTGGCGCCGTAACCGCGCCGGCCGCCGCTCGGCGCACGGATGACCAGCGGCACTGCCATGTCGTGAAACATGCCGGGAAACTTGACGGCATGGTTATAGACCTGATCCATGCACAGGGTGAGAAAATCGGCGAACATCACTTCGACCACCGGCTTGAAGCCGGCGAGGGCGAGGCCGATCGAGGCGCCGGTGACGCCGGCCTCACTAATCGGTGTCGAGATTACCCGGCCCGGGAAATCGGTGGACAGCCCTTGGGTGACTTTGAAGGCGCCGCCGTATGGGTCGTGCAGGTCCTCCCCGAGCAGGAGCGACTCCGGAATGGTCTCCAGCAGGCAACGCAGAGCGGCATTGATGGCTTGGCGCACGTTATTCCCGGGGACCCGTTCGGGATAGCGTATGCGCGCATCCGCTGCGGCGCCGGCGCCGAATATGTGCTTGGGCACTTCGCTGTACACAGCCTCGGGCGAGGCCTCTGCGCGCGCCCGGATTTCGTCGATGAACCGGGCGTTGCGCTCTTGCAGGCGGCGACGCGACGCCTCAGGCAGCGCGTGGCCCAGCGCGGTCAGTGGATCGCGGTCGCGAATGCCTGCCATTTCCTCGCCGGCGCGCAGATCATCGCCCTTGCTGTGTGGCCCCATGCGGCGCGTATCGAGTACCAGAAAGCCGGGTCGCCCGGCCTGCGCGTACCTTGGCCACGATGGCAGCCACCTTGGCGCAGAAGTCCGGCTCGTCGTCGGCCAAATGCCAAGTCGCGAACCCGAAGGCGGTGCCGCGTTCCTCGATGCTGCCACCGATGGTCTCGCTTGTGTAGGTGGTCTGGGCGATGCCATTGTTCTCCACGACGACCAGCAAGGGGGCCTGCCATACCGACGCCAGGTTCATGCTTTCGTAGAGCAGGCCCTGACCGAGCGTTCCGTCGCCGATCATGGCCGCCACGAGCGCGCCGCTACCCCTCTTCTTGCGCGCCAAAGCGAGCCCGGCGCTGATACCGGTCATTCCGGCCTGCACGCCGTTGCTGTGGAAGTGCCGCCAGGCCAGATGCTGGCTGCCGCCGCGCCCGCGGCAGACACCGGCCTCGCGCCCCATGATCTCCGCGACCAGGCCGAGAAAGTCGCCCGAATAAGTCAAAAAATGACCGTGGTTGCGGTGGTTCGACAGCACAGCGTCCTCGCCGTGATCGAGCGCGCGCACGACCGAAATGGCCGCGATCTCCTGGCCGAGACAGGTGTGCGTGGTACCCGATACAAGGCCGCGGGAGAACTGGTCGAGGATGAGCTGCTCCGTCAGGCGGATCAGGTGCGCATAGGCGTAGAGGCTCTCTGCATCGAGACCGATACGAGGTCTGCCTTGGTCGTCGCGCGTGAAACCCGGGATGGCGAGCAGGCCGGAATCACCCGGCAGGTCGAGACGTGGTTGAATGGTCGCGGCAATCGTCACGATGGGGATAGCGCCAGAATCGGGAATCGGTATCCTTGCCCGAAGAAGGTTAATTATACTTAGGGCTGCTCTGCGGCACCGGCCGCTCACGACACGATGAGGCTTCCAGCTTTATGCCGAGTTTGCCCAGGGTTCTGCGGTTAGCACGCGCATGCAGCGAGGCAGCAGCCGCAACGGCGCCACGCGGGGAGCCCATTCCACGGTCGAAAACCACCCGCGCAAGTAGCTTGTCGGTATACAGGAAGCGATGAGCCTGGCAACTGTCGAACCGATCCGGGATGAGGACTTGCCCGCATTCTGCAGGTTCCTGACCGAGAACCTGAGCCGCGAGCGCTCGGCGGAGGCGTGGGCAGATGCCTTCAAGCACGACTGGTGTTCGACCAAGCCCAACAACGGCTATCTGCTGCGCCATGAAGGCCGGATCGTCGGCGGTATCGGCGCCATCTATGCCGATCGACTGATCCATGGCCGGAGCGAGAGGTTCTGCAATATCACGAGCTGGTGTGTGCTGGACGCATACCGTGCGCAAAGCATGCGCCTGGCGATGGCGCTCGCCGCACAGCCGGGCTTCCATTTCACCGACTTGACCCCGACCGAGGTAGTATCCAAAACGCTGCAGTTCCTCAAGTTCAAGCCCATGAATGAGCGCCACGCAGTCTGGCCCAATCTACCGTGGCCGTTCGCCCGAATGGCGGCAACACGCGTGGTGGCTGACCCGGATGAGATCTGGCGTGTCCTCGCCCCGGACGACGCCAAGGCGTACCGCGACCACTGCCATCTGCCGTGGCTGATGCACTTGGCCGTGGGCCGTCCGGGCGGGTGGTGCTACGTGGTGTGGAAGCGCACCCGACTGAAGGGCATCGTCGGCGCCATTATCCTCGCTTTGAGCAATCCGGAGTTGTTCTTGCGCTACCGGCTGGCGCTCAGTAGCCACCTGCTGGTGCACCACGGCCTGTCGTACACACGTGTGGAATCCCGGTTGTTGCCACGACTGCCGACGCTCTGCATCGAATTGTCCGGGTATCGCAACAAAGTGTTCAAGAGCGATACCCTGACCGTAGCCGACATGAGCAATCTGTATTCGGAACTCGTTGCCCTCGACCTCTGAGGCGCGATCGGCGAATACCGCATGCAAGGCGAACGCATCCACCTGCCGCCGGAAACGCGGCCCATATTGACGGTCGTGGTCCACACCGAAGAGGAATTCGATTGGGGCAAGCCGCATGATCGCCACGCGACCGGCGTGGAGCACATGCGCCACATCGGCCGTGCCCAGGAAGTCTTCGACCAATACGGTATCGTGCCCAACTACGTCGTCGACTATCCCATCGCCTCCCAGGACATCGCGATCGCACCCTTGAAGTCCTTTGCCGACAGCGGTCGGGCGCTCATTGGCGCGCACCTGCATCCCTGGGTATCGCCGCCCTACGTCGAGGAAGTCAATGCCCGCAATTCCTACCCCTGCAATCTGCCCCGCGCGCTGGAAGCGGAAAAATTGGCGCGCTTGACCGAGCAGATCGCCGTGTCGTTTGGCGCGCGCCCGCTAACCTATCTCGCGGGGCGCTATGGCTTCGGCGCCAACACCGGCGCGATTCTGGAGGAACTCGGCTATCAGGTGGACATCAGCCCGGCGGTGCCCATCGACTTTTCTGCCGATGGCGGTCCCGACTATTCGGCCTATACCAGCGACCCGTATTGGTTCGGAGAAAAGCGCAAGCTGCTCGGGCTTCCGGGAACCGGCGGGTACGCAGGTTGGCTGCGCCGAGGCGGCACGGCCTTGTACAGGACGGTAACCAGTCCCGCCATGCGGCGCACCCGAGTTGCCGCGCTCGTTGCTCGGCTGCGGCTCCTGGAGCGCATCCGGCTTTCACCGGAAGACTACGACGAGCCGGAGATGCGGCGGCTGACGCACACCCTTCTGCGCGATGGCGTACGCGTATTTGTGTTCAGCTTCCACTCCCCCTCGGTGATGCCGGGCGGCACGCCGTATGTGCGCAGTCAGGGCGATTTGGACTACTTCCTGGACAAATGCCGGCGTTATTTCGATTTCTTCTTGAGCCAGCTCCACGGCGTCACCAGGACGCCGATCGAGATCCGGGATGCACTGGCGAGCCAACAGTAAGCGGCGACATGGCGTTGCGTGTCGTGCGCGCCGCCGCTTGATGTTGCGAGCGGTCATTGCGGGCAATCGATGCTGAGCCCCGGGCTCTGGCTGCTGCGGAGACGCTGTACCGGCGTCACCGTTCTCCGAGCCGCCGCGGTTGGAGCGGAGCGTCGACCGAGCCAGGCGGCGGTCGCCGCGCTGGCGCTGCCCTCAGTGCAGTTGACCTCAGCCACATGCCAAGCGAACCGAAGACGCCCTTCTTAATGCTTACGGAGCTGTTTCTGCCCACCAAGGGCGGCACGGCGGTTTCATTCGACGATGACTTCCGTCGGCTGGGCGGAAAGGAAATTCATGTCGTCACCGCCGATGTGCCCGGCGCACGCGAGTTCGATCGGACGCATCCGAACACCATCCACCGCCTCGTGTTGAAGAGGGTGCCCTGGTTGAAGCCCGAATCGCTCGTCATGTATGCCAAGCTGTTGCTCAAGTCCCTGGCACTGGCAGCGACCAATCGCTTTGCTGCGATCTTCGCGGGACGCGCGCTGCCCGAGGGGCTGGTGGCGTGGGCGATCGCTCGGCTGCTGGGTCACCCGGTGCTGATCTACGCTCATGGCGAAGAGCTGACCGGCTGGGGCCGCGGCCGGAAATTCGCCGTCATGGGCTTCGTTCTGCGGCATGCCGATGCAGTGCTCTCGAACAGCGATTTCACCCGCGACACGCTCGTCGGCTCTATCGGCGTGGACCCCGGACGCATCGCGCTGGTCTATCCAACGGTGGACGAGGAGAGGTTCCGGCCGGGTTTGGACAGCGCGGATTTGCATACCGCGATTGGCCTCGTACCCGGGCAGCATCTTATCCTTTCGGTGGGCCGGCTCATGCGCCGCAAGGGTTTCGACAGCGTGATCCGCGCCTTGCCCTTGCTGCGCCAGCGCGGACTCGACGCCCACTATGCCCTGATCGGCATCGGCGAGGATCATGACTATCTGCAAAGCCTCGCGCGCGAGGCCGGTGTCAGCGACCGCGTGCATCTGCTTGGCCACGTCCGATATGAAGACCTGCCGCGGTGGTATAGCGCATGCGATTTGTTCGCCATGCCCAACCGGGATGTCGGCGGCGACACCGAGGGCTTCGGCTTGGTGTTTCTGGAGGCCGCATCTTCCGCGCGGCCGGCCGTCGCGGGAACCGCAGGGGGAACTGGATCCGCAGTGGTCGATGGGGTCACCGGCTTGCGCGTCGACGGCGAGCGGCTCGAGGCGGTCACGGAGGCCTTGGCGCGCCTTCTGGCCGACCCCGCAGAAGCCGACCGCATGGGTCGCAATGGGCGAGAGCGCGTCCTGGACAACTTCACCCACCAGCGCAGGATCGATCAGCTGCGGGCATTGGCAGCGAAAGGGCGCTACCGTGCAGAAGGCGAACCGAAAGCGCGCTCGAGCCAATCGCCGATGGCCTGAAGGCTTCCGAACTCGGTGCGATCCAGAGCGCGCCCGACATCGGAGTCGGGTCGCAACTTGAGGTTGTATCCGACGCCGGCCGCCCGCCCGGCCTGAATGTCCGAGTCCTTGTTGCCGACCAAAACCGAGCCCGCCAAGTCGAGGTTGAAATCATCCCGCGCCCTCAAGATCATGCCCGGATTGGGTTTGCGGTCAAAGGAGTCGCGATGGTATTCGCCGATACCGGCAGTCGGGTGGTACGGACAGTAATAGACGCGGCCGATGCCGATGCCGCGCGCGCGAAACTCATCGAGCATCCACTGGGTGAGCGTCTGGAAGTCGTGCTCGGTATAGTAGCCGCGGCCGATGCCCGCCTGATTGGTGGCGACGATCGGGATCAGGCCGACGTCCTGTGCCGCGCGGCACAGCTCGAAGATACCGGGAACGAACTCGAAATCCTCGATGCGCCAGACGTAGCTCTTGTCGACGTTGATCACGCCGTCGCGGTCGAGGAAGAGCGCCTTGCTTCGCGCGGGTGATCCCAGCGTCGAGGCCGTCGCGGGCGAAGGGTACGGCTTCTTCGGCGTCACGTCATCGCGGCGCGAGTCGGGGTCCTGTGTCGGGACCACCGCAATGGCGCCCTGGCATGGACGGGCTAGGGTTTCGGCGGCGGCGCCTCGCCATCGCCCATTTTCTGCAGGTACCCGCTGCAGCCCTGCGTCGTTCCCTGCACATCCACCTTCAGGATTTTGTCGTCACGCGAAGTGCGCACGGACACGTGGCAGTTGCCGAACCGAAACCAGTCGTATGACCTAAAATCGCCCTGGATCGAGGTCGTGTCGAAGGGCCCGATGGTGGCAATGAGCTCGGATACGTCCCGGTTTTGCCAGCGCGTGACCGTCGCCGACGAAATCTCGATGGGGTGAACGCAGGCTCCCACCCAAAGGACCGCGGCGAGAACAAGGTACGATGATCGCATCTGCATCTCCAACACCTCCGCCACCAGCATATAGCGTTGTGCAGAAATCTGCTACACCCGTGCTTCGACGCGAGCCAGAAATGGGGCATGGCGTGCACGAGCGAGAGATGAAATGACGTCTCCCATGACGCCGGCGACGCCGACATGGGTCGAACGGATGAGCTTGCACCGCTGGTACGCGATTTCGGGCGATCGTCCCGAGCTCGGGCTGCCGCCTACCGCATCCGGGACGCGATACCTGATCGATACCGACCCCGCACGCGACCCTCTTCTCAATCCGCCGCGCACGATCAAGGAGCGATTGCGTCGGATCGCTGGCCGCGAGCCGAGCTCGCCGTGGCATGGCGTGGCGGGGTTTAGCGCGATCACCGAGGCGTGGAACGGTGCAGCCTATGCGTCGCGGCATGGAGCCAGCGGCTCGATGATCATCTTCGGGGGCGGGCACGACGATTATTTCGGCTCCGACGTGCATGCCTTCGATCTGGCTTCCCGCGAATGGCGCAGGATCGCCGACGGCTATGTCGCCGGCGGTGACGACCAATACGGCGCGGGCGCGCGCTACCCCGATTCCGTGTACCCGGATGGTTCGCCGCTGCCGCCGCATACCTACGATTACGTGCAGTATGACCCGGTGGGAAACGATTACATCCTGTTCAAGGGCCAGACCGAGTTGGGGCCTAAGGTCAAGGCCATCGCCATTGCGCATCTGTTCAACCTCGACACGCTGGCCTGGCGGCATGGTCCACGGCATCCGACGGCGATCCTGAACGCCGGCGGGTGGACGACCTGGGATGAGTCGCGCCGCCTGGTCTGGGGCCACTCCGGCGATGACGGCGGGGGCAACGCCTTCATCGGCTTTAGCCCGGATGGCGACAACGCAGACGGTACGTCTGGGCATTGGTCCGAGCGCTATCCAAACAAGCTACCCGGAGTCGCCAATCACAACGCCATGCAGATCGATCCCCGGGGCCACATCATCGTGGTGTCCGTGCATGCGCACGATGGGTTGTATGCGATCGATCCGGCCGATCCAGGACGCGAGATCGTGCGCCTCGTGTCTGCCGGGAGCAAGCCCGCATTGCGACCTTACGCGGCGATGCAATACGCGCGCAACATGGATCGTCTCGTGTACTTCTCGCCTCTGGACAGGGGGATCGTGTACAGCATCGCGGCGCCGGAGGGCGCGAGCTTGGCGCGATAACGTGGTCGCGCCGTGGACCTGGCATGCCCACGCACCCGCGGCCGACACGCTTGACCCGATCCGCGATGCGGCAAGCCGCTCGCGCTATGCAGTGAATCGGGCGCAAACCTTCGGGCGGTTTCGAATCGCCTCGTTCGGCGCGATCGACCTCGCGGTGCTGGTGCGCCACATCGATGCTCCGGTGTATGCGATGAGGTTGACCTGAATCCGTTCGATAGACGCGCTGGCTCCGGTAGCCGCCCGCCCACGCTATCGCGCGGAGCGCTTGTCCACTCCCGGACTCATAAAGTGCTGCGCGAAAAGGTGATCTGCTGGGCCCGTGCGTAATCCTCGGGCATGCCGATATCGATGAACAGTCCGGTCGTGGGATACGCCATTGGCCGGATGGATTGGATCTCGGGCACGAGCAGGTCCTGCTCAAAGGAAAACGTGCCGCGGCGGGGAAAGCGCTGGCGCAGCTCGGGTCCGAGGAGTACACCCCGCCGTTGATCCAGCCACGACCGGAGGTTCCCTTTTCGTGAAAACCGCGCACGATCCCTTCGCCCATCTCCACCGCGCCATAACGCGCGACGTCGGGCACCTGGCATACGGCGAGGCTGAGCTGCGCCCCTGCGCGCAGGTGCGCGTCCAGCATGGCGCGGTAGTCGAGCTCCAGGTAGGTATCCCCGTTCAACACGAAGACCTCGCGGGCATTCAGCTGCACGCAGGCCAAACGGATCGCGCCGCCGGTGCCGAGCGGCTCGTCCTCCGCCGAGTAGCGCAGGGCGAGGCCGCGATACGCATCTCCAAAATGCGCCCGGATCGCTTCGTGACGGTAGCCTACGGCGAGGATGGCGGTGTGAAAACCCGCAGCGACGAGCGGATCGAGAACAAATTCCAGGAATGGACGGCCCTGTACCGGCGCCATCGGCTTAGGGATGTCATCGACGACCCCCCGCAGGCGGGTGCCGAGACCGCCCGCCAGGACGATCGCCTCCATCACGATGTCTTGGGGAACAGCTGCGCTTCGATGATCTGGCAGAGCGCGTGACCGATGGCGATATGGCCCTCCTGGATGCGCGGCGTCGAATCGGACGGCACCCGCAGCAGGTGGTCGCAGCGCCCCGACATCTGCCCGCCGCCACGGCCGGTCATGCCAACGGTGACCAGTCCCTTCGTGCGCGCTGTGTCGAGAGCCTTGAGCACGTTGGGTGAACGTCCGGAAGTGGAGATGCCGAAGAATATGTCGCCCGCCGCAGCGACCGCCTCGAGCTGCCGGGCAAACAGGTGCTCGTAGCCGTAGTCGTTGCCGATCGCGGTGAGCACCGACGTGTCGGTGGTCAGGGCGAAGGCGGGTAGCCCTGGGCGGTCATACGCATACCGGCTGACCAGCTCGGCAGCCAGATGCTGCGCATCCGCGGCGCTGCCGCCATTGCCGGCGAACAGGATCTTGTTGCCGCGGCGCAGCGCCTCGACGCAGGCTTCAACAACCCGGCCGATGGCGGAGAGCAAAGCGGCGTCCTGCGTCATCCGCTGCAGATTTGCCGACGTCTCGCCGAACTGCTGCGCGACAATTCGCGCTAACGCATCGTCCATCGCGGAAACCGCCAGGTGATTATGACCATGTGACCAGGGTCACAAAAGGCAAAGCCATCGAGAAAATTGTATCCAAGGCGCGGTCCAAGCTGAAGGCGCTTGAATATTTCCGCCTGGTCGCATCGGCGGTCAATAGATCTTCCATCCCTGCGTGCCGTATTTGGTGAAATGACAGGTGTAGATCTGGCCGGGCCTCTGCTGCAGAGCCCGCGTGACGTCCATGCGCCGCACCGGATCGACAAGCATCATCATGAACCCGCCTCCGCCTGCGCCGGAGATCTTGCCGGCACGCATCCCGGCCCTTTGCGCGAGCTCGTAGATCTCGTCGATCTGCGCATTCGAAATGCTCTTCGCCATCTTCTTCTTGGCCTCCCATCCGGCCTGAACCGACGCCACCAGCTGCTCGAAGTCGCCTTTGAGCAGGCTCTCCTTCATGGCGACGGCCTCGGCCTTGAGTGCATGCATGGCGTCGATGGCGGTCGTCTCATTGCGCTCCACGTTCGCGGATTGCTCGTCGATGATCTTGGCCGAGTCGCGGGAAACGCCGCCGAAGTACAGCAACAGCGACGCCTCCAGCTCCGAGATGATCCAGTTCTTGATGCGCAGTGGGTTGACCACCACCCGTTCCCCGGGGTGGAACTCCATGAAGTTGAACCCGCCGAAGGTCGCCGCGTACTGGTCTTGCCGGCCGCCGGAGAGCCCCACGTCGATGCGTTCGATCTCGTAGGCCAGGCGCGCGATCTCGTACTCGCCCAGGGGCAGGTTGCAGCCATTCGACGAAGGCCTTGAGCATCGACACCACCAGCGTCGAGGAGGAGCCGAGCCCGGAGCCGGGCGGCGCGTCGGTGTATGTCGTCATGACCAGCGGCAGCGGACGGCCGCCGTTGAAGTCGCGCACGATGCGGTTATAAACGCCCTTGTGCAGGTTCAGCCGGCCGTCGAGCTCGAGCGCCGGGGCGGCTTCGCCCTGCCACGTGTCCTTGCTGTCAGCGGCGACCAGTCGCACCGCGCCGCGCTCGGGGCCGGGCTCGATCACCGTGTAAGCGTACTTGTCGATGGTGGCGTTGAGCGTCAATCCGCCGTAGCGATCGCAGTACGGAGATACGTCGGTACCCCCGCCTCCCAACCCCAGCCGTAGCGGTGCCCTCGCTCGGACGATCATTGCGGCGCGAGAATGCGCCGGCCGACGCATCGCGACCAATGCACAAACGGCGCGTTTGCCCCCGCATCGACCCGGCCACGCCGGCTGGGCCGAACAGCGGCGCAATGGATGCCGGCCTGCATCGGAATGACGCCAAGATTCCTCGTGCCCCCGTTTGCACGGGGGCAGGCGGTGGCTCAGCCGGAATGACACCGTGTTGCATCGATGCCTCAGGACGGGTTGCCAGACACCACCGGAATTCCTGTGACCAGCGTCTTGCTCGCGCGGACGTGCGCACGCGACCACCCCGGCGGTTCCGCGCCGGCCCGACTTCGGATCGTCGTCCATCCAAGCGTCGAGCAGGGACTTCAAGTGCTCGGCGATCTGGGGCTGTTGCTCCAAGACGTTGCGCTGGCAGCCCGGATCCTCGCGGATGTTGAACAAGCGGTAGGTGGCGCCATCGGTCAGCGGCTGGTAGGTGAGCTTCCAGTCTCCGACCCGCACCATGCGGTCCTTGGCGGCGATGATGATGTCGACGTACTTGCGCTTGAGCGAAATCATGCCGCTGCGCTTGTCCGGAACTTCCAGCAGCTCCGGCAAGTGCGGGTAGCGCAGGTGCTTCGTCGGCGTGCCGGGCAGGTCGGTGAGCCACACGCCGGTCTCGTTGAAAGCGGGCAGCTCGGTGGACAGCGCCTCGCCGCGCATCAACGGCGCCAGCGACACGCCCTGCACGGTTGCCGGAACGGACAACCCGGCAAGCTCCAGCAGCGTCGGCGCAATATCGACGGTGCGTACGACCTGGCTCACCCGCCGTGGTCCGCGAATCCGTGGATCGGCGATGATGACCGGAACGCGGGCCGAGAAATCGCCGATAGCTGAATTGCCCTGGCCCCACGTCTCGTGCTCGAAGAACTCGAAACCGTGGTCGCTGAAGACGACGACGATGGTATTGTCGCCGAGCTGGCAGGCGTCCAGATAGGCCAGGATGCGCGCGACCTCGTCATCGAAGTTTCGCACGCAGCCGTCGTACAGATCGACGACCTGCTCCAGGTCGAACTTCGATTTCGGTTCGGCCTGGGCGCGAATGATCTCCCACGGGTCGCGCAGCTTGGCCATGATGAACTTCGATTCGCCGCGGTAGGCCGGATCGGAATAAAGCGAGTAATACGGGAATTTCGAAGTGAACGGCGGGTGCGTGGTGGCCATGAAGGAGACCAGGAAGAACGGCGCGTCCTCCTGCGCCAGCCTGCCGATCATGCGCCGCGTATCGCGGCCGACCTCTTCGGTCAGGGGAATGCCGGCGAGATAGTAGACCTCGGGCAGAAATGCCTTGCCGAACGCGTTCTGCGTGAACAGCGACAGGAACAGCCGCAAGTCCTTCGGGCCTTGCCGCAGCAGGAACTTGATGTTCCACTGGTCCTGCGGCAAGTCCCGGTAGTCAAACCCGAAATTGAATTTCGCGGCGTCGGAGGCAGCCCAATCGCCGACGATCGCCGAGCGGTAACCCGCCTGCTTCAGGATTTGCGGCAGGGACGCGACGGAGAGCCGCGTCTGCTCGGGGGTCACGAAGGTGTCGCGGACGCCGTGGCGGTGCGGCCAGGTGCCGCTCAACAAGGAGACCAGGCTCGGCGCGGTGCGCGCGCAAGGCACGTAGCAGTCGGTGAACTGCGTGGCGCGCTTGGCCAGACGCGCGAGGTTGGGCGTGAGCTCGCGCCGATAGCCTGCCCCGAAGAGGCGGTCGGCGCGCAACGTGTCGGAGCCGATCAGCACGATGTTGGGCGCGGAGCGCGATGATCTGTGCGCGGGCACCGCGGCGGGCTCGCGCGCCGCAATCGCCCACGACCAGATCGCCACGTACGACGCGGCGATGCCGGCAAGCGCGCCCAACGCCAGCCACGCACCGTCGTGCGCCAATGTGGCCACGCCGGCCGCCAGCCAGACACCGCCCACGGCGAGCAGGCCCGCGTCGAGCGCGCGCAAGCGGCGGGGCGTAAGCGCGTCCCACAGGGGATAGAAATGCGTCATGGAGTACAGCGAAGAGGCGGCGATCACGCCAGGGGAGAACAGCAGCGTGTGGGCGAAGCGGCGCGCGGTGAGTAGCAGAGCCGCCACCACGCCCGCGGCGAAGGCAGCGGCCGGGTGATAGTCGACACCGAGCAGGATCACGGCAATGATGTACGCCGCGACGCCGAGGAAGGCCATGAACGCGGTGATCAGCAGCGTGAAGACGACCAGCCGGGCGAGCGAGTAGGCGAGATAGAGGCGGTAGTGCTTCAGGACTTCCTCCGCCATCTCCGGTCCCGTCCGCGTGAAATCGAGGATGGACTTGACGACCAGCACGCAGAGCGGAGATCGCGCCGACCAGCAGCGCCATCCCGGCGCCATTGGCCAGCGCAGCCGAGCACCAGGGTGTCGAGCGGCTGCATGCTCACAGCGGCCTTTTTCAGCAGGAAATCCCGGAGCAGCCCGAGGCACAGCCGTCCCTGGCCCACGGGGGACAGCATCAGGGCGTGCAGCGTGTCCTTGTAGGCGGGGCCGAGCCGGCCCGCCCGGTACGCCGGTTTGGCATAGTCGGTATACACGCGGGCAAGACAGTTGCGCCAGAAGGCGCCGCGCAGCCGCGGCGGCAGCAGCGCCCGGTTCTTGCGCATCGAACGCAGCGCCGCCTGCCGCATCGCATCCAGGTTGCGGCTCACGCTCTTTTCGCGGCGAAGAATGACGCCCAGCGTCTCGTCGATGCAGGCGTAGCCCGAGACGGCCGCCAGGCGCATCCACAAGTCGGGATCCTCGAAGCCGCGCAGGCTCTCGTCGAACAGCCCGACGCGGTCCAGGAGATGCTTGCGCACCATGACCGCCGAGCAGCCGCCGGCGATGGCCGCGTTCTCGGCGAACAACGTGGCGAGGATGTCCGTGCTTGCCTGGGGACCGCGCCAGACGTTGAGCAGCTGCCCGTCGCCGTCCTCGACCCGGACCGCGTTCGAGCAGAACCCAATCTGGGGAGCGTTTTGCATCAACTCGACCTGCCGCGTAAGTTTCCCGGGGAGCCACCAATCGTCGGCATCGAGAAAGGCAACATACGTGCCACGGGCGCTGCGGATGCCCGCGTTGCGCGCGGCCGACATGCCGTGGTTCTCCTGATCGATGACCGGATCGCGGCGCCATACGCCTCGAGCACAGCGCGCGTGCCGTCGGTGCTGCCGTCGTTGACCACGATTAGCTCGCGGGAGGCAAAGTCCTGCGCCAGCACGCTGTCCACCGCCCGCCCGATGCACCAGGCGACGTTGTAGGCGGGCATCACCACGCTGACCAGGGGCTCGCTAGCGTTCGGGGTCATAGCCTAGCTCCAGCATGAGCGGTCGGATTCGGGGCAGAATGCGTTCGATCTTCGCCGCATGCCGCTCTTTCCACTTCTCCTTCTTCGGCGCGCCCTTGACGATGCTGGTCGGCAGCGCGTCGAGCGCCGCGCAACGGCGTGCCTGACGGCGTCGTCGAAGGGGAGCTCCAGGCGCTCGAACACCTCGCGGAACATCTGCAACGGCCGATCGAAGATATCCTCGTAGCGGAGCCGGATCCATTGTCGCGACGGAATTTGCTGCAGCGCATCGAGCGCGAGGCGATTCGCCGTTAGCCACTGGAACGCGCACACCTCCTCGAGCGGGGCCTCATTGTAGTCGCGCCAGCCGGGAGGAAGGAAGAACGACCACTCCCGGAACGCGCCGCCATCGATGTTGACCGCGCATGGAAATGGCCCGAGCAACTTGCCCAGTGCGAAATGACCCTCGTGCAGCCAGCCATCCATCAGCGAACTGACGTTGTCGCGCCCGTCGCGATGGATGTAGACGAATCGAGCGTTGGGGAACAGGGCATGCAGATACGGCACGCGCATGACGTTGATGCACGTCTTGTCCAGCACGCGTCCGAGCCCCAGCCTCTGGAAAAAATAACGCTGCGCGGCGTCCCGGTGCTCCGGCCGGGCCTGCGCGGCACCGGCCGCCTCCGACTCCCAGTGGTTCTGATGCGGGCCCCACAGGCTGTCCCAGAACTCCGGGATCTCGTGCCCGAAGGAGAGCAGCTGCGGCGACATGGCGATCGTCTCGTAGGTGACCGTGGTGCCCGAGCGCGAACAGCCCACGACGAACACCGGGTCGGCCGTCTGGGAGCGCGCCAGGTCCCAGTACAGCCCGCGCACCGCGAAGCGCATGGCGCGCAGGTTCTTGGCCCGGATCTCGGGGTCGAGCAGTTTGCCAAGCTTGCGCAAGCGCGGCATCCAGGGCCTTGCCCCTGACGGATCCGGCCCCTTGGCCCGCGCAATGGCCATCGCGACACCGGCCTCGATCCGGTTGCCCGGCGGCAGGGCTCGGACCCCCGCCTCAGTCCGTCCGAGGGGAAAGGGAAGGACCGGGGCGAGGCCTGTTGGGCCGGCATAGGGCGCCAATCTGCCTGCGCTTCATCACCCTCTCCGCCGGGACTCGTCGATGCGCGCGTGGATGTGGCCCTTGATCTCTCCGAGGGAAGCCGCCAGCCGCACCAGGTGGAAGCGCCGCTGCTGCGGTCCGGTCGAGGTCAGCGCCGCGAGCGAATACCCGCCGACCTTGCGGATCATGTACGGGGGCACCAGGCGTTTGCCATTGCCGGTGCCGCCCAGCCGCACGGCGGAGGCGGAGCGCTCGTAGGCTTTGCGCACCAGATAGCCGAGCTTGAGGCGGGTGGGATCGACGTAGTGATACTGCACGATGTTGGGCACGTACTGCACACGCGCTCCGGCGGCGATCGCGCGCAGGACCCATTCGTGATCCTCCGCACCGCCCAGCCCGCGACCGACCGGGCCATACACCGTGGAGAAATCACCGACGCGGTCGAACAGCGCGGTCCGCAGCACCAGATTGCCTCCGCCGGGCGTTGCCGTTTCGTGCGCGGACGCAAGAGGGCGATCACCGAGGTCGTAACGCGGCACCGGCAGGGGATAGATCCGGTACGGACCCTCATCGTGCACCCACGGCGGCTCCGAGCCGTCCCAGTCCGGCAATATGCGGCCGCAGAGGATGTCTGCCTTCGGGTAGTCCTTCGCCGCCCTGCATATACCTTCCAGGTACGCGACATCCACGCGATGGTCGTCGTCGACAAAGGCGACCCAGTCCGAGGTAAGGAGCGGGATGGCGCAGTTCAGCGCATGAGACTTCCCCATCCGCGGCTCGGCGACCCAGCGCAAGCGCAGCCGCGTCCCCCGCGTTTCCGTATCCGACGCGGCACACGCATACAGATCGAGCAGGGAATGCGTGCGATCGGTGCAGGCATTGGCCACGACGAGCGTGTCCACGGTCCAGCCGGCCGGATACCGCGCTTCGTTCAAGTAGCGCAAGGTGCGGTCGAGCAGCCCGGCGCGATTGTGCGAACTGATCAGGACCGTGAGCGTAGGATTCATGGCCGCGCCATGCGGATGTACATCAGGCCGTTTGCCTGCGGGCGCGACGGTAGCCGGCCATGGTGCCGAGGAAATGGCCGACCGTCATGAGCTGGCGGAAAGCCTGGTTGGGACCGCGAGTCGTGAGCAGGCCAAGGTATCTTCCCATGGCGCGGGTCAGTTGCGGATAAAGGAACAACGGCACCCCGAGAGCACGGTGGCGGAACGGTCGGGCATCGTAGAGTGCTTTCTGGAAACCGGCGTTGAAGTGGATGGTGAGAAAGTACCGCTGGCGCAGTTGATGCGGCTGGACCCGATGATAAACGATGGCCCGCGGCTCATAGAAGATGCGAGCCTCACCGGCAGCGGCGAGGCGGTGAAAGTAGTCGGTCTCCGCACCCTTGAACAGTTCCCCGCGCTTGCGCCCTTCGCCCTTGCGCCCCAGCTTGGGGTCGAAAAGGCCGATGCGCGCGACTACGCGACGGTGAAAGGACATGTTCCCGCCGAACGGGTAGCGGCTCTTCCCGTCCATGCGGAACGGTTCGTCCCCGAAATCCTGGTAGCCCAAAAAGCCGGCGATTTCCGAACCGGGAACGATCCACGGCGGCAGTCGGATCGAAGGGTCGAGGTGGATCCTGCCACCGACCGCGTCGGCATCGGTGCGCTCGAATGCCTCGACGAGCGAGGCGAGCCAGCGCGGGCTCACGTGAATGTCGTCGTCGACAAAGGTGAAATGCGTCCCCTGCGACTCCAGCACGCCGAGGTTGCGCGCGTAATTGAGGCCCTGCCGGGTTTCCTTCGCGTAGCGCACCTTGAGCGGCAGCTCGCGGCGGAGCCTTTCGACCGTTGTCGGAGTGTCGTCGCTGGAGTTGTTGTCTACGACCAGTACCTCCCAATCGAGCCCTTCGACCCCCTCTTGGCGGCGAGCGCGGCGAGGCACGACGGCAGGTTCTGGCTGCGGTTGAAGGTGCAGACGATGACCGTGAAATCCATGGCGCGCCTCTACGAGCCCAGGCGCGCCAGGACGCGGCCGGCGTAATAACGCAGCGGATACCAGGCCGACATTTCGTTGGCGCCGAACTTGAGTTTCTGCCGAAACTGCCACAGGTTGTCGGCGACCGAACACCTCGATCCTGCGCAGCAAGAAAGCGATCGACGCCGGGATCGTTGAAACCCGAGCGCGTCGAGCAGGCGACGCGATAGCCGGCCTCTGCGACGGCTTGGCGCGCATCGTCGTCGAACAATCCGTACGGGTAGGCGAAAGCCGTCACGCTTTGCCCAAGCAAATCCTCGAGCCGCGCCTTGCTGCCGCGAATCTCGCCGCGCTTCGCTTCCGCGTCGAGTTCAGGCAGGCGCGGATGCGTGCGCGTGTGGCTGCCGATCGTAACCCCGGCCGCGCTCATCTCCCGCAGTTCGGACGCGGACATCAATCGCCGCTTGGGGAATCCGCGGGCCGACATCCAGTCGTTGCTCGCGCCGATCCGATCGGAAACGGCGAACATGGTCGCCGGGATGCGGTAGCGCGCGAGCACGGGCAGCGCGTTTGCGAACGTATCGGCGAAGCCATCGTCGAAGGTGACCGCGACACCGACGTCAGGCCACTCGGCCACGCCTCGCTCGAGTGCGTCCGCGATTGCGTCGAGCGGTCAGCAGCGCGAACCCCGAGCCTCGCCGAGGTGACGCATCTGCGCTTCGAAGCGCCGCGGCGTGCAGCAGTATCGGGCCTCCTGCGCGGAGCCCGGCTCCGCCATGATGTGGTACATCAGGATCACCAGGCGGTTCATTGCACAAACTCGGCGACGTCCATCACGTACATCTGACGTTGACCCGCTATGTACCGAGTCGATGCACACCCTCGCTGCCGTCCCGGCTCCAGCGCGGGTGCAGGTCGCAGCGGATCTCGCCCCACCAGCGGGACTTCGGGGAGTGGAGCCGCGCAAGATCGATGCGCTCGCCGTCCTCCCAGCGAAATAACATCAGCGTGCGCATGTCGTAGCGATCCGGATAGGTGTCGTTGAGCACCCACTTGCGGTCCGGCGAGAAGCTCACGTGTCCGTCTTCGATCAGCACGCCGGCACCGATGGCATGCACGGTCACTTCGCGCCGCGTCGACCAGCCAGAAGTGTCCGGGCTGTCCCTTGTCCTTGGCCCAGAGCGAGAAGCCTTTGGTTGTCCAGCCAGTCGTAATGCGATACGACTCCGCGTCCACCAGGCAAATCGGCGCGCTACCGTCGGCCGCGCAGGCAAAAAGCCGCGCCCTCCAGCCGGTCTCACCGACGCGAAGGATGTGAAAGAACGCGATGCGGCTGCCGTCGGGCGCTACCTGCACGTGGTTGATCCACTGGAACGCATCGCGCATCTCGCCGGTGCAACGGTGTGCGCGAGCTCGTCGAGCGAGACGATCAACTCCGAACGCCCCGACCGCAGGTCCAGACGATGAACGCCGTCGTCCTCGGGGTGAGGATCGTCCGCCCAGCGATCGGCGCCGCCCGCGTAGCCGTAGCCGGGGCGGTGCGTGTACAGGCGCGCGAAATTGACGCTGTAGGCGTAACGGCCCTCGGGCGAGGTGGCATAGATCGGCCGATCATACACATTCAGTTCGCGACCCCCGGTGTCGCGCACCACGGCCACGAACTGCCCATCGCGGCGGTCGTTGTGCACGATCAGGCGCTCCGGATCGCCAGGGTGCCACTGCAGCATCGATCCCTGCTGCCAGTTCCAGGCGCAGCTCGTGGCCAGCGCCTGGAAGCGATTGCCCTCGTCCAGCCGCACCACGCCGATTGTGACGCTATCCTCTGCTCCGGGCGGGCGGTCGTTGAAGGCCGCTTCGTGCGCCAGGAGCAGTGTCCCGGAGGCGTTCCAGGGGCACTTGTCGTAATAGCCGAAGAAGTGGTGCTTGGGACCCGCCTGTCACCGCCCTAAGTCGATCCCGCGCCGCGCCGAAATGCAGCCACCGGTACAGACCGGGGCGGCGGTCGCGACACGAGGATTCGACCCAACGCTCCAAGCCTTGGCGCAACCGCCACGGGATGACGGGGCTCGTCGGACAAGGCTTTGTACATTGCCATGGCGTACAGCATTACCGTTCTCCGTCCCGGCCGTCGGCGCGACCGATCAGGCTCAGGTACGGACCTTCGGGCAGCAAGCGCCGGGAGCAGATACTTCAGGTCCTTCAACTTCCAGCCGCCCGCGCGCAAGCGACCGGCGGAAGATCCTGCGCGCGGACACGAGGTCGCGTCGCCAGTAACAATCGTAGCCGCGTCGAAGCAAGGCGCCGTCGATGAGTTCCTGAAGCCGCCGGCGGGAGAACCGGGCGACCAGGTGCGGCGAAGCGGCGACGAACCTCTTCTTCACGAGCCACACGTTCTCGGCCTGTCGCCACTGCTTGGATGTAATCTGCCCGCCCGCATGAAAGCGGTAATAGGCGAGCACCTCCGGCACCCGCACGATAGGACGAGAAGCGCCGATGCGCAGCCACAGATCGTAATCCATGCAGGTGGCGAGGCTCGTGTCGAAGCCCCCGACCTCGTCCATGACCGACCTCTTGACCAAGGCGGCATGGATCGGCCAAGGGGAAGCTGCGCGTAACAGCATCTCGACCTTGTCGCCCTGTTCGTAATCGGGCGGAACGTAAGGCTCGTTGGTGCGGTCGGTCGCACCGACATTCTGCCAGCCGCAGTAGGCGAGCGCCGCAGCGGAGTCGACCAGCGCCGCGTGCAGCTTGGTGAGGAAGTCGCTTGTCCAGTAATCGTCGGCGTCGAGAAACGCAACGAACTCGCCTTTGGCACGAGACAGACCCACGTTGCGCGCCGGATAAGGCCCTTCGCGCTGAGTGCGAAGCAACGTCACCCGCTCTGGGTGCTGTTCTGCCAGGCTCGCTGCGATAGTCGGGGAACCATCGCTCGACCCATCGTCGACGACGATCAGCTCGAAGTCGAGGTAGGCTCTGGCCCAGGACCGACTCGACCGCCTGCTGCAAATAGGGGGCGGCGTTGTAGCACGGCATAATGACGGAGACCTGAGCCCGCGCTGCAAAACTGCTCTTTCCCGCCCATGGGCAGGAGACCGGGTTGGCGATGACGGCGTGGAGCGCGGACATGCCTGGTCGTCGACATGCTCTCTCTCAAGAGGCGGCGATTCTACCGCAAGCCGTTGGCACCACGCGCCGGGCATGCTTCCGCTTTCGGATGGCCTTCCGCGAGCGTCTGACGTTACGGAGATTGCTCACCGGTACAATCCGTGAGCTACAGTGCAACGAGTCAGGCGCCGTAAGAATCACGATGGACACTGCTCGCATTGCGGCACCGACCAGGCCGCGGGCTGCCTTGTTTGCGGTGAAACGCGCGCGAGCAGACGCTTCGTGCAACGCGGTTACCCCGTGCATCGGTGCATCGGCTGTGGTCTCGAATTCGTGGCGCCCATCCCGAGCGCAGCGGAGCTTCGCCGCTTACTACGATCAGAGCTATGCGGTTCCGCTCGAGCGCTATGCCGCCGCGGGCAAGCGCAACGCCGCCAGCATCGCCGAGCTCGAGCGCTGGTGCCCAGGGCGTGGCCGGCTGCTCGAAGCTCGGCGCTTCGTACGGCCACTCGCTGGCGCTGGCGCGCGAAGGGGCTGGGATCCAGTCGGCGTAGAGTTTTCTCCCGACCGCTTCCGAGCATGCGCGCACGCATCTTGGCCTCACCGTGTTCAACTGCGACCTCGCCGCCGCGCCGCTCTCCGACGGTAGTTTCGACGCGGTGATCATGATGGCACGTTCTGGAGCACGTTCGCAACCCGAAAGATCAAGCTGCTTGCGCCTTTCCGGCGCTGCTCAAACCCGGCGGCATGTTGGGCCTGCGCGTGCCCAACATCGCCAGCTTCGGGGCGCGCGCGGCCGGCCAGTGGTGGCCGTGGATGTGCCCGCCCGCGCACCTGTGGTTCTTTTCTGCGGCGACGCTGCCGCGCCTGGTGAGCGCCTGCGGCTTCGAGGTGAAGGAAGTCACGACGCTGCGCGGCGACGGTAATAATCTCTACCAGTACGCCTTGATGGCGGCCGGCAATCGACTGAATGACCTGCGCTTGCGCCTGCGCCGCGGAGGCTCCAGCGCCGCGGCCCGGGCCGGCCGAGGCAGGGTGGCGATACGGCCGCGACATCCTCGGCGCCGGGAGGAATTGCTAGCCTCGTGCAACGCCTGCACCGCCCATGCAGCAGCCCTCCGGCCTGCTTCAGACGTGGCTCGCGGTCGCTGGACCCGGGCCCAGCCGATAACCGAATGCGCTCGCGCGGCGCACCCGCTGGGTTGTCGAACCGCTCGAACGCCGTGGCTGGGGCGACGAGCTCCTGGTTTACGCGCAGCGGAAGCGTTGATCACGCGAACGAGCCAAGCAGCCATCCGCGCGCTGGGACTGATAGCGGGGCCTTGCCTGCTGAGACGGGCCGATCATCGGCGGACACCCACGCAAGTCCGTCGTCCCAATCTTCCTCCCATGCAAGCGCGATAGCGGCGGGCGTCGGGTTGACGACGAGAATCTCGCGGCGGCCGCCGCGGCTCAGATTGGCGATGCGCAAGCGAACGTCCCGGGGTGAAGGGCAGGGAAAGCGCTCGGCGGGCTTGACGATCTCGGGATGGGCGCCGAGCAGCGAGGGCGGCAACCCAAGCCCGGCGTCCAATGCGGCGAGCATCGCCTCGGCGAGATAGCGGCGGTAGCTCCCCTCGGGCGCGAGCGTGCATAGTTGGTAGAGCGCTTCGACCCAATACCCCAATGCTTGTCGCTGCTTCGCTTCGGCCCAGTATTGCAACAGTCTCGTCCCAGTCACCGCAGCGACCGCCCCGTCGACGATTTCCCGAAAGCCCTCCCCCGGAAATCGACGCCAGACCCTCGCCAAGTCCATGAGGTTCACGCTGTGGTAATTCACGCCGAAATGCAGCTGGGAAAGGTGCCGCTCGATCAACCCACCGGGCATCACCATACGGGGGAATCGGCGCTTGACCCGGTAGAGCTTGGGCAGCAGATAGTTTCGGGTCCACCGCTTGACGGCCCGCAACGGCAGCGGCAATTCTCTGGCCTGGGCTTCCGGCAGCAGGGTCAGGCCGACCGCCCAGTACAGCACCCGGTACAGCCGTTCCGCAGGCCGAAGTGCAAGCAGCGTGCGTGCGGCGCCGAGTGCGGATTCGACGCGCGTGGCGTATTGGTCATCCCCGGCTACCTCCCGATAGCGATCCAGGGTGACGATGGCGTCCAGATGAGTGTTCAGTACCATCTTGGTCGCAAGAAATTTCCCGAACTCGCTGCTTGGCCCCCAAGGGATGCCGCTTTCCTCCAACATCTCGACGCTGTGCTCCAGCGAGTCGTGAAGGAACCACAGCCCGATGTCGGTCTTATCCGTGCAGCGCGACAACACGGAGGCAGCTCTGCTGCAATGCGTTCGCAATGACGTCATTCGGCGCTTCCTCAAGCGCGGCCTCGAGTAGCTGCATCGCCGCATTGTGGAACCGATAGTGCGACTCCATGAAGTCGGCCCACTCGCCGTGATACCAACCCCCGTCCTGCGCCTGCCGCGCGATCACGCAAAAGACGATCTGCCGCTTGAGCAAACCGTAAAGCTTCTTGCGCGTGGCCGCTTCGAGTCCGTGCAGTGCCACATAGGCCGAGTAGGCTTCAAGCTCGGAGCAGATCTTGCGCCTGTGCAGCGGATCGAAGCGGTTTTCGTACGCATGGCCGTGGATCAGGTAGGCGTAAAGGTCAGACGGGCTGCTGAAACTCGTGTGCGAGCTCAGCATGAAGATCGGCTGCTGCTCAAGCACGTATGGTTCGAGGAGGTCGTCGACGAGTTCCGACTGCCGCCGGCGGCAGACGCCAGATCACGCAGTCCAGAAAGAAGCCGCTCTGTATTGTGAAGTCGATCGTCGTCTCCGCGGCAGTCGGCGTGAAAGCCATTAGCGAGGCCGGCTCCTCGGAAAGAATCCGGCCCTGGGGATCATGCGTACGAAGCATCGGCGCGCGCGGAATCCAGTAGGTCGCAAGACTTGCGTCGGCGGGTCTCAGCAACCATCCCCCAGAGGGACAAGACGCCATTCCATAGGAGCCTTCCAGGATGAAGCGCGCGACCCCGCCGACGTCGGATCCGGCACGCGCAGAAGCAGCACGACGCGCCGCCGCTGTCGGAGAATCGATCGAGCATGAGATGCGGTTCACGCGCGACCTCGCGCCTGCCTCTTACGAAACCGTCAGTCCTCAACTCCCAGTGCAGGTACTCGTCGTCGCGAGGCTCGAAGATGTCTCGCAGCGTAATTGGGCAGAGATCGGAGGGCATGGCGCACGGCTCGGCGGGGGCTACAACACTAGGCAGGCAAATCGCCGAGATGCTAATCTTGCCCGACATCTGCCAGAAGACATAGCCCGAGCGTTATCGCCTGTATTCGTCAGAGGTGTTGCCAGACAGCACAACTGGAGCATTTCCGGGAGACCAAAGAGTATCGGCTGGCCCGCGCCGCATTCTTCCTGGACGCCAATGCGGTGGGCACGCCGGTGCTCACACCCCGCGAAGGCGGAATGGTCGACTACGTGCGCAACGGTGACGGGCATGGCATTCTACCAACGACTAGTTCTTCACGCAGGTATCGACGTAATCAGTCGCCAGAACGCGGCTAGAGTTTCCTGGTCCCCCGGACGAACAACCGCGCCCTATCGCCCCAGTAATCTCCCTGACCCATATTGATCACTTCCAGTGCGCGGGAGCTTCGGGGCCGGATATCCTATACGGCTCCTCGTATACGGTGTCGTCCGAGAAGAACAGAGGCATGCGTTGCTGCCCCCGAGCGGAGCCGGGCAATGCAGTCGCGTAGGTCGGCCCTCACCGGAACCGGGAGCTGGGCAAACACATAGCGACCGTGCTCGGCTTGAATTTCGTTGCCTGGAACCTGACGAAGACCATCGGCTTAGTGCCGGAGAATTTCTTCGATTGTTCAGCACAGGCGTCGTATGGTCGCGACGACTGCTGCGCTTGCCGTGGCTCTGTTCCTGCAGCGGTGCGCCATCGCAATCGCCGGAGTTGCTGACGCGGACCCGACAGACGTGATTGAAAAGCGTCTGAAAGCCAAGTAAAAGGCTCAACTGGCATCCAGCAGATACCTTTGACGGCAATCGATGAGTGGGCTTGGCTTGATCAGAAAGTGGTGGTGGGCCCTAGGTCTTGCCGTGGCGGCGCTCGCGGTCGCCATTTGGTGGCCATTGGGTATTGCCCTGGCGGTTCTTGTAGTTGCCATGTCCGTTGTGAAAGAGTTGGCGTGGACCGATTATTACTGGCTACGGCGCTCGAGAAGCGCGTTCGTCACGTATCCGATACCTTTCAAGGCGACGCAAATGCTGATGGACATAGGTGTCGTCGATGCAGACGGAAACGATGTGCTGGACCTGTTTACGACCAATCACAACTACCGGCAGGACCTGTTGATAGGAGATGGGAACGGGAAATACCGTGACGTGCTATCCGAATGGGGCCTCGATCAGAACCATGAGTTTCCCGGCCTCGAGATAGGTCGCGACAAGCTCGATGTTTCCACTGCGGGGCTTTACATCTACTGGAAGAAGGCGGCTACGCTATCGATCCGCAGCGTCGGGATGCGTGACATCGGACCGGCGCGTGGCACGCTGCGCACTTATACGAAGATCACCAGCTACAAGGCGGACGGAATCGACGTTGAAGCACCCGTCGTTGCGCCCCGCACCGAGAACAAGATGTCGGAAACGAGCATGGAATTTTCTGCGGCAGCGGACGGAACCTTCGACTTGGAGATCGAGAGTCCCGGCGTGCCGATCGGCGTGGTACTCGATGCGTCTTTCGCGTTGAGCGCGGTGTATGTTGGGATGCGCAAGGTTTCGCCGCGCTCGAGCAGCTTCGAGCTGACGTTTCGGGATCGGCATGGCATGGCCTGGGCCGACTACAACGACGACGGCCACATGGACCTATTCATTAGCCGAGGAGCGCTCGGCGGGACGCTGCTGGCGCTGCCTGACAGCATCGCGAAGGATCTGCAGGACGAGCTCGTCGTCAGTCAGGGCCCTGGGCGGTTTCGTGACATCGTTCGGGAGGTCGGCATAGAAAAGCGCGGTTGTTCGGGCAGGAAGGTCAACTGGGTCGACTACAACCGCGACGGGCGCATCGATCTCTTCATCAACTGCCAGGACCGAGGCCGTGTCAACGCAAGCTACGCTAAGCAACTCTACCGCCAGGGGCCCGACAAGAGGTTCACGGACGTCGCGGCGGAAGTCGGACTCGCCATTGCCGAACACGAGATCATCGACTTCGTGTGGTTCGACGCGGACAACGACGGCTACGTCGATTTGCTCACCTATGAGGATACTGGGTTCTACCTGTATCGAAATCAAGCCGGCAAGCTCTTCAGCCGTGAGTTTATCGGCAGGGCAAAGTTCGCGCGAGTGGATAATCCGAAGCTAAAGGGCACGGTCAGCGAGTATTGGTTCGTCGATGGTAAGCTGTCGGTCGCCGATTTCAAAGGCGATGGAAACCTGCATGCTTTCTGTTCTTCCAAGACTGGCAACATCCTGCTCGTGAATGACGGAAGGGGGCGCTTCTCCCTGGTGGATCCCACCACGCTAGGTCTTCCCGCGGCAAGCGCCACGGCCGGCTGGGTGGACTATGACAACGATGGGCTGGTCGACCTGTATGCCGTGCCCCAGGGACTGTTCAGGCAGCGGCGGGATCACACCTTCGAGGCGACGGGGCTGCTAGCGCTTCCACCGCGCAAGTACATGGCGGCGATCGTCAACTGGGCCGACCTCGACAACGACGGACGACGCGACCTGGTATTGGCTTTGAACCAGAATTTCGCCTTTTGGCGCTGGTGGGAGAGGCTGGGCAAGACTTCGGAAGATCGATTCGCGTGGAAGTTCCTCACCTACCGCAATATCGTCAGCAACGACAATCATTGGCTTCAATTGAGGCTGGTCGGCAAGCCTGGAAACGCGCAGGCGATCGGCGCCCGCGTCGTAATACAAACTCCCGACGGCCGGCAGACACAGCAGGTCGGTCTCAACGACGGTGCATTTTTTTCGCAGGGACATTACCGGCTTTATTTCGGCCTCGGAAAGCACCCGAGGGCAGACCTGATGACCATTCACTGGCCGGACGGCGAGGTGCGGGAACTCAAGGGTGTGGAGGGAGACCGATTGCAGGTGATCAAACAAGCCGAGCCCGAAGGGACAGGGAGAGGAAACTGATCATCTCCCACAGCCAGAGGTTCATCTTCATCGAGTCGGGGAAAACAGCCGATACCAGCGTCGTCCGCTAGCTCGGCCGCGTCGAGAGTCTTGCCGAGCGTCACGGCTTTCAGTTCGCGCGAAAGAAACGTGTTTGCTATCGCGAATTTCGATGGAATTCGTGCGCTCCAGCCGAAATCTCGCGTGATCGTTTGAGGGAACGCCCCACTTGCTTCGAGGAAACCCGTGCGATCACCTCGGCGCCGCTTTCCAGGCAGCGAGGCATGAGATCGGCCCTCTGCCGGGGCTCACGCCGGTGATAACTGTTTCATGCGGCCGGCTTCGTCAAGTTTTCGGCTGGCCCAGGTAAGAATCCGCCAGCACCCTCACGCATTCGGTTCGCAGCGGCCGCGGCTCGAAATGCTTCCTCGTCATGCTTGCGTCAACTTGGCGGGGTTAACTTGGTCTTGTCAAATCGTAAATATGCCGTTAGCATCGGACATTGGCATAAAGCTCGGGCGTCGCATGGCGGCGTTTTTTTTGTGCCGGTCCGGGGACGTTCCTATTTTACGAAAGCGATAAGCCTATGTTGGTACAGAGTCGTCATCGCCTCCTTGGCCTTCTCGCCGCAAGCGCAATGCTTGTCTTGGCGGCATTGCCCCTGCGCGCGCATCAAGTTGACCCGGCCAGCGCGGCATTGCCGGTGCAGGTCACAAGTGCGGTGAGTGCCACGGGGACCGTGGTGGAGGTCGTGGTCGACGACCAGGTGGCTGGGGTCACGCAGCGCTATCTGGGGCTGCGCCTGGATGATGGGCAGACGGTGGTGTTGACCGGGGCCGGGGTGGAGACGCTGGCCGGCGGCGCGCGGGTCGAGGTGACCGGGACCTTGAGCGGCGAGGTGCTCGAGGCGACCGGTTTGAGTCTGCTGCCTGCGGCGCAGGCTGCGGCCAAGGCCGGCGCGGTGGCGGCGAGCCACAGGCAGGTGCAGGGCACGCTGGTGATATTCCACGCCGATTACTTTGCCCAAGGTCGGGGCGAGTACAACTTCGGTGTGCACGGGGTGCACAATGGGGTGACGCAGATGACGCCGCTGAACCTGGCGGTGGTTCCCGACACGCTACGCGTTGGCATGACGGTGAGCGCCTTCGGGACGACGGCTGCCGACGGGGTGGCGCTCGATACGACCCAGATCACCATCCTGGGGTTGCCCGCGGAGCAGGCCAACCCCCTTGCCGGGGTGACTACCACCAACAATGTGCTGGTGCTGCCGATCAAGTTCTCCGACTCCCCGTCGAGCGACCCGTTCACCCCGGCCCAGATCGACCAGGTGATGCGCACCAATGCCAACAGCACCGCGGCCTACTACAACGAGGTCTCCTACGGCCAGCAGAAGCTCAACATCACGGTGGCCTGTACGACCACGGCGCCGGCGGGCTGTGCGGCCAATACCGCACCCGGCGGCTGGTTGCGGTCGAGCTCGACCACGCCTACCAACTGCGACTTCACCACCATCGGCAACCTGGCCGACGCGGCGGCGACCGCTGCGGGCTACAACGTGGCCAGCTACAACAACCGCTTCTACGTCATGCCGTCGCTGTCCTGCGGCTGGGCGGGGTTGGCCTACATCGGCTATCCCTACCAGGCGTGGAGCGACGGCTACAACGCGCTGTGGGTCTACGGCCACGAGCTCGGGCACAACTTCACGCTCTACCATGCGGGCAGCGTCAACTGCTCGCCGCAGGTGCTCGGCGGCAGTTGCAGCGTCAACGAGTACGGTGATCGGTTCGATGTCATGGGCAACAACTCGGCTCTGGGCCAGCAGATGCACTTCAATGCGGTGCAGAAGTCGATCCTGAACTGGATCCCGGTGAGCTCGGTGGTGACGCACACTGGGGGAACGGCGACCTACACCCTGTCGCCGCTGGAGGCTGGCGGCCAGTCGACTTACGCGGTGAAGATTCCGGTCACGGCGGACGCCAACCGGACCTATTGGATCGAGTATCGGCAGCCGATTGGCTTCGACAGTGGGCTGGCCGCCTACCCCACCAACGGGGCGATCATTCACGTGGCCTATCCTTTCGAGTGGGCCTCGGGGGCTGACGACACCGAGATCCTTGACCTGACGCCAAGCAACGGGGAAAACTTCTACGATGCCGCGCTGTTGGTCGGACAGACCTACACCGACAGCACCTATGGCGTCAGCGTAACGGTCAACAGTGCCACTGCCAGCGCGCTCAGCGTCACGGTGAGCACGAGCGGCAAGGCGGCGACGACGACCACGCTCGCGAGTTCGGCCAATCCGTCGGCGGTGGGTGCCAGCGTGACCTTCACGGCGACGGTGACCGGCAGCGCGCCGACCGGCAGTGTCGGCTTCACGGCCGACGGCACGACGATAAGCGGCTGCGGTGCGGTGGCGCTGCCGACCGGCAGCGGAGCAGCAAGAGCGCGACCTGCAGTACGTCGAGCCTCGCGGCGGGCACGCACAGCATCGTCGCCACCTACAGCGGAGATGCTGCCAACAATGGCTCGACCAGCACCGCGCTCTCGCAGGTGGTCAACAGCAGCAAGACGGCGAGTACGACGAGCCTCGCGAGCTCGGCCAATCCGTCGACTGGTCGGGGCGAGTGTTACCTTTACCGCCACGGTGACCGGCAGCGCGCCGACGGGCAGTGTCGGCTTCACTGCTGACGGCACGACGCTGACGGCTGCGGCGCGGTGGCGCTGCCGACCGGCAGCGCGAGCAGCAAGAGCGTCACCTGCAGCACGGCGAGCCTGGCGGTGGGGACGCACAGCATCGTCGCCACCTACGGCGGTGACGCCGCCAACACCGGCTCGACCAGCGCCACGCTGTCGCAGGTGGTCAACGCGGGTACGGACGTCGTCTGGGTGGAAGATAGCGTGCCGGCTGGGGCGGTGGTGGCGAGCGACGGCGGTGATAGCTGGAACTGGATCAGCAGCAACCCGACGCCGTACTCGGGAACGCTGGCGCACCAGTCGGCGCTGGCCAGCGGGGAGCATCAGCACTATTTCTACAACGCCACAGCGACGTTGTCCGTAGCGGTGGGTGACACCTTGTTTACGTACGTGTACCTGGATCCGGCGAACCTGCCGAGCGAGGTGATGCTGCAGTGGAACAACGGGAGTTGGAATCACCGGGCCTACTGGGGGTGCGGACCTCATAGGCTGGGGCACCGACGGCACGGTGAGCCGGGTCTACATGGGGCCGCTGCCGGCAGCCGGGCAATGGGTACGCCTGGCGGTGCCGGCGGCGCAGGTGGGGCTGGAGGGCAGCACCCTCAACGGCATGGCCTACACGCTCTATGGTGGGCGCGCCACCTGGGACCATGCAGGGAAGAGTAGCGTCAGCGGCAGTTGACGCCGACGACCACGACGCTGGTGAGTTCGGCCAATCCGTCGACGGTCGGGGCGAACGTGACCTTCACCGCCACGGTGACCGGCAGCGCGCCGACGGGCAGTGTCGGCTTCACCGCTGACGGCACCACGCTGACCGGCTGCGGCGCGGTGGCGCTGCCGAGCCGGCAGCGCGAGCAGCAAGAGCGTTACCTGCAGTACCTCGAGCCTGGCGGTGGGGACGCACAGCATCATCGCCACCTATGGCGGTGACGCCGCCAACACTGGCTCGACCAGCGCCGACCCTGTCGCAGGTGGTCAACGCGGGTACGGACGTCGTCTGGGTGGAAGATAGCGTGCCGGCTGGGGCGGTGGTGGCGAGCGACGGCGGTGATAGCTGGAACTGGATCAGCAGCAATCCGACGCCGTACTCGGGGGCGCTGGCGCACCAGTCGGCGCTAGCCAGCGGGGAGCATCAGCACTATTTCTACAACGCCACGGCGACGTTGTCGGTAGCGGTGGGTGACACGTTGTTTACGTACGTGTACCTGGATCCGGCGAACCTGCCGAGCGAGGTGATGCTGCAGTGGAACAACGGGAGTTGGAATCACCGGGCCTACTGGGGGTGCGGACCTCATAGGCTGGGGGACCGACGGCACGGTGAGCCGGGCTACATGGGGCCGCTGCCGGCGGCGGGGCAATGGGTACGCCTGGCGGTGCCGGCGGCGCAGGTAGGGCTGGAGGGCAGCACCCTCAACGGCATGGCCTACACGCTCTATGGTGGGCGCGCCACCTGGGACCATGCAGGGAAGAGCAATTGACGTCGACGATTGCGACGCTGGCGAGTTAAGCCGAACCATTCCTCGGTGCAGCGGCGCCTTCACCACTTTCGGTGACGGGTTCGAATGCCATACCGGCGGCGGCGCCTTTGCCGCCGCGGCTCGATTGCTGCCACGCGCTGCGTCGCGGCCTGGCGCTATCGCGCCTGGTAACGCGAACTCGGAGAGCAGCACCTGCAGCACTGCGCGCCTCGCCTGGATCGTACAGCATTAGTCGCCCCTACGGCTGCTGACGCCAACAATACGGGGTCAGCGATGCGCTGCACGCTCGGCCTGCTCGCCGATGCGACTCGGATTGAACGGACACCGCGTGAGATGCGTCTGGCTTACGACGTTTTTGCCCATTGCGAGCCGTGGGCGCGATGCAGCATCCGGCTACGCCACCCCTGTTATGAACGTAAGGATTTGCCGTGCTAGTGCGTTGCAGTTCGACCTCTTCTCACCGCCGCAGTTGCCGTTCAATCCGGTCGCGATTGCTGTCAGTTGCACCGCGCACCTGCCTTGGTTTGGTGAAATCTCCTGGCCGACCCATTCGCTTCCGCAACAAGCGTGTTGGCACGATTGAGCATCGACGCGGGAGAACGCTATCGCGGCGGTCTCGCGGCATAGACCGGCACGTCGCGGAGATCTGCGCTTCTCGTAATCGTCGGCGCCAAGGGAGGAATGGTGGGCAATTTGAGTACCGACGATTCCGCCAATTTGCGCTGCAGATAGCATAAACTCGTAGCCTTTGACCAGCGGGACAACCTCTGCTCGTGATTACGGCGATCAAAAATATCATCGACTACCGCGAACTGATCGCGGTGCTCGCCTGGAAGAACATCACCGTACGCTACAAGCAGGCGTATCTGGGCATCGGCTGGGCGGTCCTCAAGCCGCTCGCGCTGATGCTGGTCTTCACGTTGATGCGGAGCTTTGTGGGCATCCCGAGTGGCAATGTTCCCGTACCCCATTCTCGCCTTCGCCGCGCTTATGCCGTGGATTTTCTTTCAAGAATCGGCCTCGGAGGGCGTACTGAGTGTCGTCGGCAACGCTGCCCTGATCCGCAAGATCTATTTCCCACGCGAGGTTTTCCCGCTTACCGGTATCATGACCAAACTGGTCGACCTCGGCATCAATGTGTTGATCCTCGCGGTGCTGATGTGGTGGTTCGGCATGGCTACCGAGCGTTCAGGTCCTCTGGGCGCCGTCGATCATTCTCTACACGATGCTGGCCTCGCTTACGATCGCGTTGGCCGGCGCCGCGATCAATGTCTATTACCGGGACGTCGGCGCGGCGATGCCCGTGCTTGCTTTCCCTGCTCATGTACGCGTCACCGGTCATCTATCCGCTGGACCTGGTCAAGAGCAAGCTTCTGGTGCAGCACGCGGCGGGCGAATGGTCGGACGCGCTGTACATCCGTCTATACCCTTAATCCGCTAGCCGGCATCATCGACAGCTTTCAGAACGTGGTCCTGCGCGGTCTGCCGCCGGACTTCCAGGCGTTGATTCCCGGGCGCGATTCTCGTGGCGATTGCGCTGCCGATCAGTTATCTGTTCTTCAAGCGTGCGGAATCCTACTTCGCTGACGTCATCTGACTGTCAGTCTCCGGCCCAATATCCAATGGCCATCATCGAAGTTAACCACGTTACCAAGGAGTTTCGGCTCGGCCAGTTACACAGCCTGAAGCAGACCGCACTCGACGCGATGGCCCGCCTTCGCGGTCACCCGGTTCCCAAACGTGCACCGTTCAAAGCGCTCGACGACGTGGACTTCAAGGTCGAGGAAGGAGAGGTGTTAGGGATCATCGGCCAGAACGGCGCGGGCAAGAGTACACTGCTCAAGATTCTCGCGCGCGTTAGCACGCCAACGTAAGCGGCATCGAGGTGCGCGGGACGGTTGCGCCGCTGATCGAGGTCGGTGCAGGTTTCGTTCCCGATCTCACCGGGCGAGAGAATATTTATCTGAACGCGTCTATCCTCGGTATGCCAGCGCGCGGAGATTCGCAAAGAAATTCGACGAGATCGTTGCCTTTGCCGAACTGGAGGAATTCATCGACACGCCGATCAAACGCTACAGCTCCGGCATGTACGTGCGCCTTGGCTTTTGCGCTCGCGACCAGCGTTCCAGGCGGATATCCTGATTATCGATGAAGTTCTGGCCGTTGGGTGATCTGGCATTCCAGCGCAAATGCTTCGACCGCATGGAAGATATGATCAGACGCAAGGGAAGACCGTTCTGCTCGTAAGTCACAATATGCGACAAGTCGAACGCCTTTGCAGTCGCGTCATCCTTATGGAACGCGGCAGGATTGCGGCGGACGGTGAGCGCGCGCTCGACGTGTGATCTTTTCTACGAGCGTAGTGATGAGCGGGTAAGGACGCTGAACAACCAGTTGCGGAAAGAGAGGAAAACTTAATTTACAATCGACTGGAGAAGTCGAACTACTGGACGCTCTATATCCTAGACGGTCAAAACCGCCGCATAGACAAAATTACGTATGACGCAGACGTGACTTTCATGATTCACATCAGGGTTTATCGAGGAGATTGACAAGAGTGTTTTTTGGAATTGGTGTTCATACGATGGACTTCTATATATTTAGCAACGCACACCAGCGAGCAGCAGATGGTCACCGAGACATTGGCTTCTGGGCAGTATCACGTCGCATGCAAGGTCCGACACTTTCCCCTCCTTCCTGGCGTCTATTCGCTTCGGTTGGGGATTGCAGCCGGCATCGCTGGGACAACAATGTTTTACGCGGAAAACCTTCGCAGCTTCCAAGTTGTTCGGAAAGACGGCGGACCGCTCCCGAATGTGATGCGAGAGGGATTCCTGGCAATGGACGTGACCTGGGGCGCACCTCGACTCGACACATTAGCGCAACACCATGCAAATTCCGCCAATGTTTCTGCCGTTGACACCGGCGCAGGCCAATCGGAGTAAGGCAATCCTCGACAGCACGAGTGGATGCCCGCTCGCTGCAACACACAGGAGGGGCTCGACCATTTCGCTGCACAGGCCTTGGCTTCCCGCAAGCTTCTGAGTCGCTTCGCGGCTGGGTTCATTCGAGCAATGAGCGCATGCGCAAAAGGACAAAGTGTTTCGGAATATAAAGACAAGCATTCTTCGCACGGCTACAAAAGCCTTCGACACGTGGCTGTCGAGCCGTTAGTCCAGGAGAACAGATCTACGTACTCGAGAGAATTAACCGGGAGACTCTAAGCAGGCTAATTCGGGCCGAGGAACTGCGCCATCGACCGGGAAAACCCGGCGCGCGCCTCCAAGTATTGCAGCAACTCTATGCGCGGGAGGTGGAAGATCTAAGCGCCCGCGGATAGAGTTGAGTTTGTCCGGGAAGCAGCGATCCGAATCGGCGTGGAATCTCTTGGTGCCTCCGGTTCCCTCGGTGTATTTCAGGGGAGCACGCGCGACTACGGTGTGCTGGCACGATATGCGACGTATGGGACTTGGGACCCTGCCTATCAGAGCCTGCTCACTGACCACCTATTTGCACAAGGCCGTGGGACTCTGATCGACATTGGCGCGAATATTGGCCTTACGTGATTCCCATCGCACGCGAACGGCGCATTGTCTGTTATGCATTTGAGCCAGAGGCGAGAAATTTCCTATATTTGCGCCAGAATATCCTAGCCAACGCGGTCGAGTCTTTGGTTAACTGCTTCAATCTTGCGCTCTACTCGAAGGAGGGGATTCTCCAGTTCGAGCTAGCCATGGGTAACTTGGGAGACCACCGCGTCAGAAGCGTTGGAGTCCACCGGAGAGGCCGCAAGTCGCCCGGCGCAAGGGCAGGAAAAGCGGATGAGCGTCGAGGTCAATGCGACGACCCTGGATGCTTTCTTTCGAGACAGGTCACTTGAGTCTCCGATCGTGGTCAAATGCGATACTCAGGGAAGCGAAGTCCATGTGCTAAGGGGCGCGTCAGAATTCCTAGGGCGGGTCGATTATCTGATTGCCGAATTTGAACCCTATCTACTCGAGCGCGCTGGCGACTCGGTGGACGCATACATCGACTCGATCGCGCAATTTCCCTACGGAGCACTTCAGGAACATCCCGACGATTTTTCTGGGGCGAGGCCGGACAGCGTCCTGCGTCTTGAGCCGATCGAGTCATTGATTGAGAAGATGAGAGCATTCGTGCAATCGGCCTCTCGATCGAACGACTACGTCAACCTAGTCCTTGCGCGCGAGTCGGAAATTGGCTAAGTGTGACTCGATGATTGCGCAATCTATCCAGAACGCGGCATGGTGGAAATGCCACGGGCTCTAATGGGTGATCACACTATCAAAGGGCAGACGACCGCTTCGAACTCTGGAAGCCGCCAATCCGAAACCAAGAAACGAATGCTGAATCTTCTAGTCGTCCACATCCGGTTCGCTGAGTATGACCGTTGCTCCGGCGATCTTAGGTTGACCAACATCCTCCGGATTCTCTCGAAGCACAATAGGGTCGATCTGCACATCCTGTATAAGCCGGCAGACTTCGTCAATGCTCCGGAGCAGCAGCAATATCTAGACCTGATGAAGCAGCTGGGGATCGAGGTCAGGTCTGGGAGCCTTCGCGCCCGTCTCAGGGGGCAACAGTACGATGCCGTGCTGATTGAATTCTGGTACGTGGCACGGCACTTGTTCGACGAAATCCGTGCGCTGCAGCCGGAAGCGAGGGTCATCGTCGATACCGAACACGTGTACTTTCACGCGAATTGCCTGAAAGCCGTGGCGCTGGGCAGTAATCCCAACGCGCCCAAGCTTCTGGACGACAAGAGGGAAGAGCTGGCCACTTATGCAAAGTCGGATCTGGTCATCACGACCACTGACGAGGACAAGGCTGTCCTGCTTGAAGAAAACCCGCGACTAACGATTGCCACCATAACGAACATTCATGAAATTCCGCGACTTGACGAGTCGGCCGATGAAAAACGCAATCCCAACGCGCTTGTCTTCGTCGGAAATTTCTCCAACAACCCGGCGAACGTCGACGCGATGGTGTATTTCTGCGCGGAGATCCTCCCGCTCATACGCCGCCGCGTTCCCGCCGCGACGCTGACGATCGTTGGCAATAAGCCACCGGCACGCAGTGCAGAACCTCGCCTGCGACTATGTTGTGGTTACTGGCTACGTTCGGGACGTCGAGCCTTACTTGGCCGCCAGCAGCGTTTCGGTCTGCCCGCTGCGGTTCGGGGCGGGATTGAAGGGCAAGATCGGTGAAGCCATGATATATGGGCTTCCCGTGGTAACCACTTCGATCGGCACGCAAGGCATGAAGCCCCGCCTCGGTGAAGACATCATGGTCGGAGACACGCCGGAGGAGTTCGCGCAATGTGTCGTGCAACTCCTGGAGCAGCCAGCGCTACGGAGGCGCTTGTCGCGCAATGGCCGCGATCTGGTGATCCGGAACTACTCGTTCGAGGCTGTTTCTGCTCGAATCGACGAAGTCCTAGCAGGCCTGGGCGCGGTCCGGGTCAAGCGCTATCGTGAACCGAAGCGACTGGCACTGAAGTGGCAATTCAATCTTTCCGATTTCCTGCAGCGGCACATCATGTGGAGGCTCGGACGATCTGGCTAGACGCGCCGCGGCCGGCCGGCCAGCCCGCGATCGCGACGGAGTCGGGCGCTCTAGGCGCGCTTGCCCGGCGCCGGCAGTGGCCGGTTGGCCGAATCGAGATCGGTGTCGGGAAATATTACAGTGGCTTTGTCTGCACAGGATGCAGACGCGGATCGGCCCGCGAAACCCTTTGCAAAACAATGGAGTGCACAGTAGACTATGTCATTGGCATGGATTTCGCTGCTTTGAGGGTTTGTAAGGTCGCTGCAAGGGTTGTAAGAGACGGAAGTAATCGTGGGGCGCAGAGCGCGAGTTAGGGGATAACGTGCAGTACGACGACCCGGGTACTCCAGGTACTCGTTGTTCTGTCTCGGACTGGGTATGCTCACCTGCGAGAGCGCGTGGCCCCAGGTCAGCGTCTGGACGCATCGCTACGACAACGCCCGTAGCGGGCGCCAACCTCGCCGAAACACAACTCAATACCTCGACCGTCAATTCAACTCAGTTCGGCAGAGCTGTTCAGTTACGCCGTCGACGCCGACATCTACACGCAGCCACTGGTCATCAGCAGCGTCAACATCGCCGGCAAGGGCACGCATAACGTGGTCTATGTGGCCACGAACAACAACAGCGTGTATGCGTTTGACGCCGACAATAATCTAGGGAGCCAATGCCCAGCCGCTTTGGCAGGTGAACTTCAACGGGCCGGGCGTCACCCCGATTCCTGCCTCGGACGTCCCGGACCGTCAACAGTATCCGGACGCCAGGGCCGATTGGGATCATGGGCACTCCGGTGATCGACCAAACGACCGGAACGATGTACCTGGTTGCGCGCACGAAGGAAACAACGGGCAGCAACGTGAGCTACGTGCAGCGGCTGCATGCGCTGGACATAACTTCGGGCGCCGAAAAATTCGGCGGACCGGTGGTCATCAAGGCTTCCGTCCCGGGCACCGGTTACGACAATGTCGGCGGTATCGTCACCTTTAATCCCTTGATGGAAAACCAGCGTGCCGGCCTGGCGCTCGCCAACGGTAACGTCTACATCGCCTGGGCGTCGTACGGAGACACCGACCCCTACCACGGCTGGATTATGGCTTACAGCGCAGCGACGCTGCAGCAGACTGGCGTGTTCTGCGTGACGCCCGGTGGGCAACGTGCAGGAATCTGGCAATCGGGCCAACCGCTCTCGATCGATGCCTCGGGAAATCTATACGTCGCCACCGGAAACGGGACCTTCGATGGGGTGCAAAACTTCGGCGAAACCATTCTCAAACTGAATTCGACCTCTCTTCAGTCCTCGACTGGTTTACCCCCGACAACTGGGTACCTCAACGGCGGCGACTTGGATTTGGGATCCGCCGGGGTCCTTCTGGTTCCGGGACTCAACCGACTGATCGGTGCGGGCAAGGAGGGCGTTTCTATGTCGTGAACCAGACCAACCTGGGCCACACGCAAGCCGGTAACGGCCAGATCGTGCAAACGTTCCAGGTTACCGGCAGCGAGATCCACGGCGCGCCCACGTATTGGAACGGCCCCGGCGGGCCGTGGGTCTATGTTTGGGGGCGGAGACTATCTGAAGGCCTTCGCGTTCATCGGCTCGACCTTCAATACGATACCGATCAGCCAATCCACTTATCCGGCGCCGCCCGGGTTACCCGGAGGGTTCCTGACCATCTCGGCCAACGGCAGTCAGGCCGGCAGCGGCATCTTGTGGGCGTCGATTCCCTACGCGGACGACGCGAATGAAGATATCGTCTCCGGCGTGCTGCACGCTTTCGATGCTAGCGATCTCACCCACGAGCTATGGAATACCCGGATGGTCCCGGCTCGCGATGACCTGGGTAATTTTGCCAAGTACGTCCCGCCCACGGTCAAGCAATGCGTC
>CAWIOY010000005.1:0-580705 GCA_963837845.1 uncultured beta proteobacterium | reverse complement strand
ACAGTTGGCGGACAGTTCGACGTCGCCGCGAAGCGCGGGCAGCAAATCGACCGCGAAGCATGCCCGACGCCAGACCCCGCGCCGAAACTGGCGCGGGGTCATGAAATCCATTCCGTGAACGCGGAAAAGTCCGCAACGCCAGCCTGGTTGACATGGGCTTCGCAAATTTGCTAAGTTCCGCCGAGCGCATTCCTGCCCAAACACCGTCATGAAGCGTAGCCATCGAGCTGACCGGCATCGCCGCAGTGCGAACGACAGTGCCGCGCTCGCCGCGCGCTGCGCTGGAAAGCTGCTGGAGTTGCGCGCCCATACCGGCGAGACGCAGAAGCAGCTTGCGGCGCGCCTGCGGATGACCGAGTCGATGATCTCGCGCCTGGAGCGAGGCGATCATGTCCCCAGCCTGAAAACCCTGTGCCGCATTGCCGACGCCTTCGGGCGACACCTCGAGATCGTTTTCCATGAGCACGAACACGTGCATGCCGATGGCACGCGCCATGCCCATCCGCACAGCCACTACGACCCGGAGCACCAGCACGGCCACGGAAGCAAGAAATGAACTTCGGACCGCAACTGCTTCTGGTCGCAAGCGTCGCGGCGGTTGGCGTGTTGCATACCATCGTTCCCGATCACTGGGTGCCGATCACGCTGATTGCCCGGCAACGGGGATGGTCGAAAACGGAAACCGCACGGGCCGCGCTGCAGGCAGGGACAGGGCACGTCCTCTCGACACTGTTCATCGCCCTGGTCATCTGGCTTGCCGGGCTCGCGTTCGCGGAGCGCTTCGGGCACCTCGTCGATAGGGTCTCGAGCCTCGCCCTGGTCGCCTTCGGGGCGTGGATCGCCATTGCGGCATGGCGCGATATGCGCAGGCAAGGCGGGCACGGGCACAGCCACGGCTTTACCCACCGCGCCAGATATGACCACGGCGCAAACCGCGATTCCGTCCCGGAAACGCAGTCGCAACACATTGTCACGGACGAGGGCGTCCTCGAGCTGTCGATCGTCGAGCCTGGAGGCCGCGCTTGTTTCCGGCTCTCAGGCATCAAGACCGACGCGATCACGATTCAGACGCGCCGGAAAGACGACACACGCCAGGACTTCACGCTCACCAATCACGGATCCTATTGGGAATCAGTCGAGGAGATTCCGGAGCCCCACGAGTTTGGCGTCTCGGTCGTCTTTGATCACGATGGTCATGGCAACCGCTACGAAACGCAATTCAGCAAGCGCGCGCACGCCCACGCGCACGGCCACGAACACGGGCATGGGCACGATCGCGAACAGGCGCCCGATCAGGAGGGGGCGCCGGAGGATGACCCGCTCTACGCGCCCCTGCGCGGTGAGGCGGCGGTGCTTACGCGCCACGTCCACATGCACCGCCACGGTCGCGGACCGCCCCACCTGCACTGGCATGATCACACTCCCGATACGTCACACCCTATAACCCCCGACATCGAGACCGCGCCCCCGGCGCACGAGCACCTTCATAAGACGTCCGCCCGTACGGCTTTGCTGCTGATTCTCGGCTCCTCGCCGATGGTGGAGGGCATTCCCGCGTTCTTCGCTGCGGGCAAGTACGGGGTGGGGCTCATCGCGGTGATGGCCGTTGTGTTCGCCATCAGCACGATTGCAACCTATATGCTGTTGTGCGTGTACTCGACGGCGGGCTTGCAGCGGGTACGGCTCGGGGCTTTCGAACGCTATGGCGAGGTGCTGAGCGGGGCATTCATCGCCCTCGTGGGAGTCGCATTCTCGATCTGGTCCGTGCTATGAGCGCATGGTGCTGCAGCTGCCCGACGTGTGTCGCGCTCCGATCACAGTGCCGCCGTGCCGGCGTATTGGTTGGCCCGCGCTTGCGCCAAGGGTGATCACCGCCTGCTGGTAGGTTTGCTCGGCATTGAGCAGGGTCAGATAGCCGATCCCGGAAACTGGTCCTCCAAGGGCCGGGTCATCTGTTCGGTCAAATTGTCCTTATCCACGCCGCTGGGCCATTGTCGGCCGGTTTGAGCGGCACGAAGAATTCCGCATTGAAGAAGCCGGTTGCATCGGTGCTGTCATCGGGGCGAGCGTGCTGCGAGACGACGCTTTCGGTCTCCGCGACTGCTTGAGGAGGCCGCGCATGCGGTTCCCGTAGCCGTTGGCTTCTTCCAGCGAGGCAGACGGCGGCATGGTCGCCCGAATCCTCCGGTTGCCTCCTGCGCAGCGTCTGCCGACGCCTTTCAAACGCATCGCGCCAAATACGTGCTCCAGCCTTCAGGCCCGCACACAGTTGGTGCCGACCGGCCCCGACGATGCGGCCTTCTTTGATGTGCCGTCCGGCAAGGTCTTGAAGCGCAATGTAATTGGGCGATGGCATAGGAAATGCTGAGGCGGTCATGGTTTTGTCACCAACAACGATGGAATCCGATATGAACCCCAAGACTCGCATCGCTTTCCTGCTGGTCGCTGCCCTGGCCAGCCTGTTTGCTGCCACTGTCTGCGCCCAAACGACTTCACCTGCGCCCGCCCCGGCGGCTGAGCCACCCAAGCCTCCCGAGCCCGACTATACGTTGACCGCCAACGTTGGCATTTACAGCCAATACATTTTTCGCGGGCTAACCCAGACCGATGACAAACCGGCGTTCCAAGGAGGGTTCGATTTCACGCACAAGAGTGGCTTCTACCTCGGCACCTGGGGTTCGAATATCAGCTGGCTGCATGACTCCGGCGTTTGCCAGAACGGCTGCAGCCTGGAGTGGGACCTCTATGGCGGCTACCGGTATTCATTCAACGACGACTGGGGCATCGACCTTGGCGTGCTCTATTACTACTACCCGGGAAGCTATGTCCCCGGTGCCACCAACCCCGATACCACGGAACTCTACGTCGCGGGCTCGTGGAAGTGGGTGTCGCTCAAGTATTCGTACAGTGTCGCCCATACCTTCGGCGTTCCCGACAATGCCTGGTACCTCGATCTGTCGGCCAACTACCCGATCAACGATCAATGGACGTTCAACGCCCACGTTGGCCGGCAAGAGTACGACGGCAGCCAGAACGGTGTCTCAAACAGCGTCTTCAACTACACCGACTGGAAGTTGGGCCTGACCTGGCTCGTCGGGGGGTTCAACATCGGCGCCTATTGGAGCGATACGAATGCCAACGCCAACGCCTATACGCTTGCCGGCCGCTTCATCGGCAAGTCCACCGGGACGGTATTTATCCAAAAGACGTTCTGAGGTGGTGCGTCGGACGTGCGAGATCCACAAACTCATCGGGGGCGAGAAATGAAGTTCGTAACAGCGATCATCAAGCCGTTCAAGCTCGACGAGGTGCGGGCGGCCCTGTCGGCGATCGGGGTGCAGGGGATCACCGTGACCGAGGTCAAGGGTTTCGGGCGGCAGAAGGGCCATACCGAGTTGTATCGAGGCGCGGAGTACGTGGTCGATTTTCTGCCCAAGGTCAAGATCGAGGCGGCGATTGCCAACGATCTGCTCGACCGGGTCATCGAGGCGGTGGAGAAAGCGGCCAACACCGGCAAGATCGGCGACGGCAAGATCTTCGTTTTCGACCTGGAACAGGTCGTGCGCATCCGCACCGGGGAAACCGGTGCGGACGCCCTCTAAGGGGAACACCATGAAGCGATTGCTTGCGTTGATCGCCCTGGCAGGCGCCTGTGGCCTGTTCGGTAGCGTGCAGGCCCAGGACAAGGCTGCGGATCAGAAGGCGGCCGCGCCGGCGGTGACGACGGCACCGGCAGCGGCGCCGGAGGCGGCGGAGGCGAAGGCTACGGAGGCGCCCAAGGCGGAGGCTGCGGCGCCGGCCGCCGCCCCCCCGGCGCCGGACACGCCGCAGCTCATTGGCGTGGACAAGATCAACAGCGGCGACACGGCGTGGATGCTTACCTCCACGGCGCTGGTGCTGATGATGACCATACCGGGGCTGGCGCTGTTCTACGGTGGCATGGTGCGCAAGAAGAACGTGCTGGCGACGCTGATGCAGAGCTTTGCCATCACCTGTCTGGTGACGGTGCTGTGGGTGATCGTCGGCTACAGCCTGGCGTTCACCAAGGGCGGGTCGTATGTGGGCAGCCTCGATCGGTTGTTCCTGAACGGCATGGTGTTCATGAAGGACGCCGGCAAGCTGACGGTATCGCACCTGGGGCTGACGATACCGGAGTCGGTGTACATGACCTTCCAGATGACCTTTGCCATCATCACGCCGGCGCTCATCGCGGGGGCATTTGCCGACCGGCTGAAGTTCTCGGCGATGTTGTGGTTCATGGGCCTGTGGTCGGTGCTGATCTACTCGCCGATCGCGCACATGATGTGGGAGCCGTCGGGGTACTGGGCGGCCAAGGGGGTGCTCGACTTTGCCGGCGGCACGGTGGTGCACATCAACGCGGGCATCGCCGGGCTGGTGTGCGCGCTGGTGCTGGGCAAGCGCTTAGGCTATGGCAAGGAGCCGATGGCGCCGCACAACCTGACCCTGACCCTGACCGGTGCCTCGCTGCTGTGGGTGGGCTGGTTCGGGTTCAACGCCGGGTCGGCGGTGGCGGCCGACGGGCGGGCGGGGATGGCGATGTTCGTGACCCAGTTTGCCACTGCGGTGGCGGCGCTGTCGTGGATGTTCACCGAGTGGCTGGTCAAGGGCAAGCCGTCGGTGCTGGGGATCGCCTCGGGGGCGGTGGCGGGGCTGGTGGCGATCACGCCGGCGTCGGGGTTCGTGGGAGCGACCGGGGCGCTGGTGATCGGCATTGCCGCGGGGGTGGCCTGCTTCTTCGCGGCCACCAGCGTGAAGAAGTTCTTCGGCTACGACGACTCGCTCGACGCCTTCGGGGTGCACTGCATCGGCGGGATCGTCGGCGCCATCCTGACCGGGTACTTCAACGTCAAGGACATCAGCGGCGCCGACGCCGACCCCATGGTGCAGCTGGGCGCGGTGGCGACCACGCTCGTCTACAGCGGCGTGGGCAGCTTCATCATCCTCAAGATCATCGACATGGCCATCGGCCTGCGCGTGAGCGAAGAAGAGGAGCGCGAAGGCCTCGATGTCAGTCTCCACGGCGAACGGGTGGAGTAGGGCAGCGCACACGCTTCCCGCTTTGCCGCCGGGGGGCGGGCTGGTGATGGCCCGCCCCCCGGCCTCTTATCGAGGCGCGGCCGCGTCGCGACCCGTGGGACGCATCGGACACTTCAGCCTGGATTGCACGATCAGCGCCGGACCGGGCGCATCAGAAGCTCAACTGGGTAGGATATGCCCACGATCGGCCAGGCCCTGTCCCCTCCACGACTAACCGCGATTTCATAGTAGCTCGGCCGCGAAAACGTCGCGTCCGCGAGTGCCGCATTGATCGATTCCTCGCTCGCGGCGGCAAGCCGGCCGGCGCCGTTGTCCAAACGGATCTGACTGAGCCCCGCCTCGAGCGCGTGGCTGCGCTCCACGTAGCCAATGGCCCCTGCAGTGTGGCTCACCGCCTCGGCAACGCCCTCATTACCTCGGACACTTTCGCCGGTCGGCCAATCCAACAGCGACCCGATACCGAGTTGGCCGCTCCATTCCTGGCTGACCTTGGAGAGATAATAAGTAAACACGAACGTGCTGCCCGATGTATCCGAACGGTGGATGACATTGATGGGCAAGTCAGGCAATGCCAGATCCGGATTCAATGAACGCAATTCGGGTGCGTGCCAGGAGGAGATCTTGCCGAGAAAGATCTGCGCGAGCAGAGGGCCTGACATGCGAAGTTGACTGGCTTCTATCCCAGGGACGTTGGCCACTGGAACAATCGCGCTGATGACAAGCGGATACTGGACCAGGTCATCCTTGGCCAAGTCCGCTTGCGTCAGGGGCACGTCCGTCATCGCGAAGTCGACAGTCCGACCGGCGACACTGCGGATGCCATCGCCAGAACCGACCGAATGGTATTGAACCTCGATGTGATGCAATTTCGCGAAAGCGGCGCCCCACAAGTTGACGATGGGTGCCGCAAACGATGAGCCGGCTCCCACAATGGCGGACTCGGCAGCCGAACAGCTCAGCGCCGGGAGGAGTGCGCATAGGAGGAATGCGACGCCCACGCAAAAGCTTCGGGCGCGTGCGCGCGATGGCCGGGCTAGGTTGCGTCTGCACATGCTTTGATTGTATTGCCCGGCACGCATCGAACAAGACCCCAAAAATGTGACTCATTGGTGTCACATTTGCTCAACTCGAAACACTATAGGTCATGCAAATCCAGCGACGCAATAGAAGGTGAGGCGGTTGCCGCAACCCGCTCGACATCCTGAACCGCGGCAGGGGACGGATTGGAAGCCCGGCCGCTTGGCTGCTACAATCCGCTCTCGCCGGTTCTGGTCCCGTCGTCAGGCGCGCAATGCAGCGACGCGACAGCGCGGGCGGCAACAACGGTGGCTGTAGCTCAGCTGGTAGAGTCCCGGATTGTGATTCCGGTTGTCGTGGGTTCGAATCCCATCAGCCACCCCAAAATTCAAAGACTTACGGCGGTTTTGAATTTCCGGTATAGAAGAAATGGAGCCGATTTATAGAAGATGGCGCGGCTCAAATGGCACTTTGCGTCGGCCTTCGCAGTTGCCTTTCGTTCGACTGGGTGCTAGGGCAGGCGTCGCGTAAACGCGAATCGCTGAGAACTTTCACCTCGAATGTGATGCTTAGTTGGCCGACTCGATCGTCAGCAAAGCGCGTTGATTAGGGCTGAACAAGAATATTGGCGCGTATCGCTGCCAAATTGGCCAGGCAGTTGTAAGGCGTCGGATTCCGGACACACGCTTGACCGCGCGCAAGGTTCTACTCGAGCACCGAAGAAACCACGCCTTAGTTCGCAGTCACCTCGTGCGACGTCGCGGCGGATACCACTTGGTCCGGCGCAACCTGGTTCGCGAGACGTGGCAATTAAGTGTCCTGCTCGGAATTAGACCTGACGGACACTGTTTGCTCCGATTGAAGGTCAGCGACGCGGAAGCGGTCACCTCTTTGTGAGTCGGGACGGGCGCTATCGACCCGTTCCGGCTGTTCGAGCTTAGCAGGAGCGGACATCCAAAGCCGTTTCCGGCACTATTCAGTTGCCGCTCTGGCTTCAGCAGATGCACCGCCTCTCCGGCAGGCGTAGGATATCGCTGCACACCGGGCTGGTGCTCAGGGTTGTCGAGACTATTCAATCCGGACAAGTCGCGTCCGCGGGAGGTTGGAGATGAAAGGCATACTGTCGATCTTGTTCGTGTTGTCGCTTCTCTTGTCGACCTCGCCGGCACTTGCCGCCGACAGCGCCGCCGGCAAGAAACTCTATGACACCAATTGCTCGAAGTGCCACGATTCGAGCATCCACACGCGCCCGGATCACAAGATCAAGTCCCTCGATGCACTCGACAAGCAACTCATGGGATGCAGCAAAGGAGCCCACGTCGACCTGAGCGACGCCGATCGGGCGAATGTCGAGCAATACCTGAACGAGCAGTTCTACAAGTTCAAGTGATGACTGAAGCCCAGGCCGATTTGTCGACAGAATCCTGAAGGGCGCCAAGCCCGCGGACCTTCCCGTTGAGCAGCCGACGAAATTCGAGCTCGTGATCAACCTTAAGACCGCGAAGACGCTCGGGTTGAGGATCCCGCAGTCCTTGCTGCTGCGCGCCGACGAAGTAATCCAGTATCAGCTCGAATTTCTGCTTTCGGCCGTCCTACCCGAGACGCCCAAAGGCTCAAGTCGACCCGTAGCGGCCGGTCGACCGCTCGGAAAAGCAGACGTTTGCGCGACATAACGATGGTCAGCGGCGACAGTTGAGCATCGGTCAATCAATGTAGCGGATGGCGCACCAGACAAACGGGCGCTCCGAACGGAGCGCCCGCTGACTTATTGCAAGTCGTCAGCCTGCCGACTCAATCGTGCCCGTTGTGGCCGCTTTGCTGCATCGCCTTGAGGATGCCGTCGAGGTTATAGGTCTCGGGCGCCTGCATCGGGGGAAATTCCTTGTACGATAAAAGCTCCTTCTCCCACAGCAACTGCCCGATCGGCAGCATGTTCCAGTTGTAGATGTAGGCGTTGCCCGGCGAGCCAAGCGCACCGGCATAACCCGATAGGGACTTCGCATCCTCGCCGACCGTCGTCTCGAAAGGATCACGCTTCAGGTTGGTGAGCTGGGTCCAGTGAAAGCTCTGCGCACCAAACAGTCCGCCCGTTCCAGTATCCGGCACGATCGTGTAATACATCTTCCAGTTCTTGTAGCGCACCGCCGACGGTTGCGAGCCCGTGTAGTAGAAGAACACGTCACGCGCCGACTTCTCCGACTTGCCGGTGAGGTAGTCGATTTGATTCACGCCGTCGAGCTTGGTCTTGACGATGCCCGGGTACTTGCCCGCCATGATCTGCTCGTTCAGCGCATTGCCCTTGGGTCCGCCGGCAATCTCCACCAGCGTTGGCAGCCAGTCGAGCGACGCGAAGATGTCGTTCTTGACCGTGCCCGGCTTGATGACGCCCGGCCAGCGGACGACCAGCGGCGCGCGCATGCCGCCTTCCCAGGTGGTCAGCTTGCCGCCTTTGAATGGGGTGGTGCCACCATCCGGGAAAGTAATGGTCTCGGCACCGTTGTCGGTGGTGAAGACGACGATCGTGTTGTCAAGCTGACCCATGTCCTGGAGCTTTTTCAGAACGTAGCCGATGTTGTCGTCCAACTGCTTCATGCCGGCTTCGTTGGTGCCCCAATCCTTACCGCCAGGTTCACCCACCATGGCCTCGTACTTCGGCGACAGCATTGTCGTGATGTGCATGCGCGCCGGATTGTACCAGACGAAGAAGGGTTTGTTGGTCTTCTTGGGATCGTTGCGATCGAGGAAGTCGATGACCTTCGCTGAGATCTCTTCGTCGACCGTCCGCGAGCGATCCAGCGTCAACGGCCCCTCATCCTTGCAGGTCGTATTCGCCTGCGTACCGTCGCTGGATTTGCACCAGATGACCGGTCGCGGCGGGGTGAGACACGTCGACGTTCTCGGATCCAGGGCGCCGGGCACCTCGGGCAAGCCAGTGATCGGTGTGTTTTTGCACGGTGGCGCGATGCCCTGCACCAGCGGGGTCTTATTGATGTCGACGAAGCTCACGCCCTGCATGGCGTCGAGATGGTAGAGATAACCCCAAAACTCCTGGAAGCCGTGCGACGTCGGCAGCGCCTCGAAATGGTCGCCCAGGTGGTTCTTCCCGAATTCACCGGTGTTGTAGCCGAGATCCAGCAGGAATTTGGCCAGTGCCGGAGTGCCTGGGCGTAGCCAGGAGGGGCTACCCGGGAGTTGTGGCGGGATCATTCCGGTGCGCAGCGGGTGCATGCCGGTGAAGAACGCGTTGCGCCCTGCCGTGCAACTTTGCTCGGCGTAGTAGTCCGTGAACAACGCGCCTTCGCGCCCGATGCGGTCAATGTTCGGCGTTTCCCCGACCATTATGCCGCGGTGGTAGATGCTCGGCTGAAAATAGCCGATGTCGTCGCCCATAATGAACATAATGTTGGGCTTCTGCTGCGCCAGCGCTGGACCAGGTACAAGGAACAGCGCAGCGGCGATCAGCATCGAAAAGCCGCTAATCTTGCAATTCATTTTCTTAGTCCCCTTTAAGGTCGTTGTCAGAGGTCGAGAAATTGACACGCCAGCGCGGCGCGATGTTTGCTACAGCCAGGCAATTCTACTCAGCGCTGAGATTCTTGCAAACAACGTTGCATGCGGATGACCGCTTCGGGGCAATTTGTTCGGCGGCACCGACGGACCGCTGTTGGCCGACTGCCGCCGCTGGCTCAGGACCCTTGAATGGCGGCTTTGGATTTCGCCTGCGCAAGCGGCCGCATAGATTGCCGAAGGGCAGCAGGCGTCCGTCCCCATTCAATCGCTTCTGATGCAGATCGACGCTGACGCCGTCTGTTTGGTCAGAGCGCAGTTTTTCAACAAATTAAGCAGGCTTCTTTCCGTGCTGCCCGGATCGATCGCTGATCAGAAGCTAGTGTTTAATTAGAAGAGGCTCGGCAGCGATGGCACGGACGCCACCGGGGCGGATCGACTTCGCAGCGGCGACCAGCAGATGGATGACCAGCATCAGGAGTTCGCGCACGGGGCAAAACGTATCATGGTCGTTAGCATGCGCAAAGCTGCACCGCAGGGGGTTGAATTCCCTCCTACTACGAATCCGCAATCCACAGCCAGGAGTACAGGCCAGGTTGACATGAATCTGTACATAATGTACAGTTATGGTTATTGATGTTAATCTCATTTGGCCGATCCCATGAAGGCAGCTGCCAAGAAAGGCGCCGAACAGGCGCGCAGGAACTTCCCCGCTCTGGTCGAGCAGGCGGCGCGCGGCGAACCTACGATTATCACCAAACACGGCAAACCGTATGCCGCACTGGTGCCTGCATCGTTTCTTGGCCAAAACGTCGCGCGTGTCGACGTTCGAGCCCTGCGTGGGAGCGGTAAGGGGCTATGGGGACGATCGATCAAACGCACGATTCGATCGATGCGTGAGGAATGGCGCTAACGCCGCTCGGGGAGTTACCGTCGAACGCGCGGGTTACTGTCGATTCCGCACCGATCATCTACTTCCTCGAGGGTCACCCGAAGCTAGCCGCTCGCTTTGCGCCGGTATTCGACGCCGCGGCCCAAGGCGCGCTCTCGATCTTCGTTTCCACGATCACGGTAGCTGAGGTCGTCACCGGACCGCTAAAGGCGGGCAACGAAATCCTGGCCGCCCAGTATTGTGAGGCGCTGCGTGCCTCGAAAAACTGGGAGATCATTCCTGTTACTGAAGAGATCGCTATTCTCGCGGCTCGGATCCGGGCAATCCGCAACCTAAGACTGCCCGACGCAATTCAGGTGGCGACCGCCGTGGCTACAGGCTCGGTTGCCTTGGTGACCCATGACATTGACTTCTCTAGGGTGCAAGAAATCAAAATCATCAGTTAGGGCACAGCGTGTTGACACGATCGCCGGAAAAACACACAGAGTTTTTCCATAGAAGATGGCCGATCACCTCCAGCACTGGCGCGGCTTCCCACAGGGTGCTATCTTCTATAAATTGCGCGTAAGTCTTTGAATTTTTGGCGTAGGTATCCGGATTGTGATTCCGGTCGTGGGTTCGAATCCCATCAGCCACCCCAAAATCAATAACTTAGGACGTGCGCGAGCGTGAAACCGTTCTAAGTTCATCTTGGATCATTCGAGCATTTTCAAAGGATTGCGCAAGACGCCGGAATTGCAGGCAGTGACCATCGCGTCAGTCTCTAGCGGCCGAAGACTCTCGAACGCAAGCGATCCGTCAGACCCTTCCCGCCTGCTGAGCTTCAGCGGGGATTGGCAAAACGATCGCCGGTTTGAGACTTCGCCGTTCCGATAAGAAGGGCCGCTGCGCAACGCACACCGACCATCGAGGCGTAAACGGCCGGTGTAGTTTGTAGAGCTGTCGCTCATCGCCCGAGACCGGGCCGCCGTGCCCGACCCGAAGCTGCCATCGGCCTAGCCGGACCGAGCGCCCCGAAGCGGACGCTCATCGGTCGAGCAGCGTATGGCTTCCAACCGATTTATCGTGAAGCCCCCGTCTGGTGACGCGTGTGGCCTGTACTGCGTTCAGAGTTGCGACCAACCGCCATCGACCGGAAGTTCCATGCCGGTCGTGAAAGTCGCGTCGAACGCAAGGAAGAGGACGGCCTTGGCGATTTCCTCCGACGTCCCCCAGCGCTTCATCGGGATCATACCGATCATCTTCTCCCTAATCTTGGCGGCCTCGTCTTTACCGGTAAACACTTTGCCGATGATCGGCGTGTCGATGGGACCGGGCGTCACCGCGTTGACGCGAATCTCGCGAGGAAGCAACTCGGCGGCGAGCGTCCGAGCGAATGATCTCACCGAGGCCTTGGCCGCTCCGTATGCGGCGTTGCCGGGCATTCCCTTGACGTTGGCGACCGAGGTCGTGAAGACGACAGAGCCTCCCCGGTTGATCAGCGGCGCGAGCTTCTGCACCGCGAAAAGCGGTCCCTTGGCGTTCAAGTTGAACATCTCATCGTAGACAGCCTCGGTGATGCTCTCAAGAGGCGCTCGGATGCTGAACCCGGCGCTGACGGAGAGCAGGTCGAAGGTGTCGAACTCGGCCTTCACCCGAGAGGCGAGAGCGTCGATTTCCGTCAACGAACGCGCGTCGCTCGAAACCACGATGGCGTCCTTTCCAAGCTCTTTCTGCGCCGATTGCAGGCCGGCCTCCGAGCGACCCGTCACCAGAACACGCGCACCCCCATCAAGGAGCATCTTCGCCGTCGCGAGCCCCATGCCGCTCGTGCCGCCGATAATCACCGCCTTTTTACCTTGGTACCGTTCCATATGTATTCTCCTCGGGAGGTTAGGGTTGCTTTGCTGATTTTGAACTGTTTGGTATGATAATCAGGCGCGGAGGCTGCGGTCAAGTGATTTTTGAACTAATTATTTCAAAATACCGTAAGACCCCGTGGACGACTACGTAGCTCCGCAATCGCCTGCTGATTCGGGTTACCGGGATCAGTTCAGCCGCGATCGGGCTCACCTTCAGGACACCGCTCTCAAGTTGCTGCGGAAGAGAAATCGACGCCAGAGACCTTGACGACGGCCTGCCAAGCGGCTTCCTGGCTGGCGCGATCGTAGAGGTGCGGCTGGCGCTGCACCTCAATTGGGCCTGTGAACTTCCCTTGAGCCGAGGCGAAGAATTGCCCTGAGACGTCGGTTCCGAACTCCGACGCCTGGAGGTACCGACGGGCCGCGGTCTCCGGCGTCTGATTCATGCCGGGAATGAGGTTCACGATTGGGATAAACAGATACCTCAACGCCGCGCCAGCGCTTCGCACCACCTTGGTGGCGGTCGCCGCACCGGGCGAGACAGCGTACACGGCCATGCCGGAGGGTAGCCGGCGCGCCAGCGCCGCGACCCACCAAGCGATAATGAGCTTCGCGTCGGCATACGCATTGTTGGGCACGTACTTCACGTTCGGCCCGTTGCGAATCAGGGCTTCCACAGTGGCGGTTCGGTCACCCTGGTGGTATTTGGCCGCGAAGGCTGGCACGTCGGTGTACTTGAACATGGGTACGCCCCCTCGGGCAGGTTCTGCGCCGGCGATAACAATCCGCGCGTTGGGGCTCAGCAGGTTGGCGCTGAGCAACCCGACAGTCAGTTGATGATGGCCGATGAGCGGGGCCTGCGAAGCCTCGACGCCCGCCGCAGTGATCACGCGCTTCTTATATGGGACCATCCCGGCATTGAGGAGTAGGAAATCGATTGGCCGACCTCGCTTGACGAGCTCGGCAAGGGCGGACTGAACGCTGGACGGCTTGTCCAGATCCAGCGCCAGCGGCGTGAAGATCACTGTTTTGTTCTCAGCCGCGAGTTGAGCGGCCGTTTCCTGGGCCCGACCCAGGCTGCGCCCGGTGACGATGATCTCGCGCCAGCCCTCTCCGGCAAGAGCGCGGGCTGCCGCATAACCGAGCCCGGAGGTGGTGCCGGTGACGAGAGCGATCGAATGTTCCATGGGCGTCTCCGTGGTGAAGGGTGAAGGTCGAGTCGTGAGGCCCCGCGAGGCCAGGGCCGGCTTGCTAATTTCGAACTGTTCGGTTATATATTGGTGCGATGACCATTGTCAATGAGTTTTGAACCAAATGATTCAAAATACCGCCAGGCCACGGGGTCGACCGCGCAGCTTCGACGAGACGGGGGCGCTGGAAAAGGCGACTCAGGTGTTCTGGTCGAAAGGCTACGACGGAGTGACGATTGACGATCTCGTCGCCGGGATGGGTGTGGGACGGCCGAGCCTGTATGCCGTCTTTGGGGACAAGCGGGCGATATTCTTGCGCGTCCTTAGGGCGTACGCAGAACGGAAGGGCGCATCAGCCGCGAAGGCACTCCTCTCGCCACAGGGTCTTCGCGACTCGATCGCGGACTTTCTGAGGTACGCCGTCGAAAGTGCGACCGAGAAAGGATCCGCCCGGGGCTGCCTTCTGGTGTGCGTCGCGCCGCTTGTGAACGACGCTGAGGTTCGGCGGTTCCTGCAGAACACGGTCGCGGGTGGCGCGGCGCTGGTGGAGCGCCGTTTCCGGGACGGGATCAGTGCGGGAGACATCCCGCCTGACTTTCCGGTAGCCGTGCGCGCAATCCAAGTCACGGATTTTGCTCGTGGCCTGACCATGCGTGCGCGGATAGGCACGCCGCGCAAGACGCTCCTCAAAGATGCTGAGGAAGCGGCCGACTTGGTGCTCCTGCCGCGGCGTGGAAACGCGGCTCGTGTCCGATGAGGCTTCTAGGGTTCAATGTAGGTTACTCCGAAGCGGCCCTTCACGACCGGCCGCTGTTGGCCGAAAGCGCCAGTTCCCGCGCCTGGATTGAACGACCGGTGTCGCGACATTGCAGCCCTTAGTGGCGTCAAGTAGGACGACGGCGAGGGTCGTTCTCCGTCGTTTGGTGTGAGTCGCGCATCCCGACGATTACCCGCCTCAGACTATTTGTTGGTTTTGAGCGCCGTGAGCTCTTTCCGGGCCCGTTCGCGCGCATTGGTCACAATCAGCGGATCCCGGCTGCGATCGCGCGCACCTCAAGCAACGGCTCCGTGCAGCGCCGCTCGAACGGTACTTCGAAAGCATGATGTCGATGACCCCGCTGGATTCAAATCGCCGCGGTTTGGAATCAACCAATCCAGGAAGGCGCCGATTCACTCGTACTTGTCATGCGCATCAATCTGAGTAAAATTACTCATCCTATTGAGTAATTGGTCCAGCCGAGGCGTAAGCGGCCGGTGTAGTTCGTAGAGCTGTCGCTCATCGCCCGGGACCGGGCTGCCGTGCCCGACCCTGAACGGACATACGCGAAAACGAAAAGCGGCCATTCGCGTTTGCTCCGGGCGTTTGGCAAGGCGCTTACGTCATCGCCGGCCACCGCGGATCAGGCCGTCGCGTGTGCGCCGAGCGTCGGGTAGTCGATGTAGCCCTTGGCGCCGCCTCCATAAAACGTACGCGTGTCGGGCGCGCTGAGCGGGGCGTTCTCGCGCAGGCGGCGCACAAGGTCGGGGTTACCGAAGAACGGGCGCCCGAACGATACGAGATCGGCCGCGCCCGAGGCCACGGCCTCGAGCGCCATCTTCCGCTGGTAGCCGTTGTTCACCGTCCAGGCGCCGTCGAATCTGCAATGCAACGCTGCATAGTCGAATGGGGCGAAGTTGCGTGCGCCCGCGGTCTCACCTTCGACGACTTCGACGAAGGCGAGCCGCAATGGCGCGAGCTGCGCTACGGCGTATTCGAACAGTGCCTGGGGGTCGCTGTCCTGCCCGGCATCATTGGACGGCGTCACTGGCGACAGGCGCAGCCCGGTGCGGTCGCCACCAATCGCGCCGGCCACCGCCTGCATCACTTCCACGAGAAGCCGGGCTCGGTTCTCGATCGCGCCGCCGTACCCGTCCGTGCAGTCGTTAATGGAATCGCGCAGGAACTGGTCGATCAGGTAGCCGTTCGCACCATGCACCTCGACGCCACTTTGGGGGAGGCAGGTTGGGCACCCAGGCCATTGCGTTGAGAATCGTCTGACGCCTTGACACTGTCCCATCAGTACAGCCGGATCGCCGTGTCGAAGTACCAGGTTCGGCGGATCAGGATCACGTCCCACTCGCGGGCCAGGCCCGGCGGGAACGCCTGGTAGGGCTTCTGGCTGTCCACGATGCTTCGTATCGCTTCGTCGATGGCCGGCACGCCGCTGGATCGAACGAAGGTCACCGACTCCACCGAGCCGTCGCTACGAATGGCCACCGTCACGACGGGATCGGTGTGAGGCTGCTTCGCCACTTCGCGGACCATGTCGAACGTCATGTTCAGCTCGATCTTCCGGCTCCAGGCTTCCGCGTACAGGATGAGTTCCGCGTTGGGATCAGTGCGACCGAAGAGCCAGTATCGACGTGCGCTGCTCGACGAGGGTGCCAGTCGCGTTGCAGCTTCACGCCGAGCGGCCTCCTCGTCCAACTGTCGTCCTATCGCCCGAAGCGACGCTTCCCGTCTTTCGGCCGCCTCTTGCGCAACTTCAACCCGTGCGGCCTCAACCCGTGCGGCCTCGAGCCGTGCGGCCTCAACCTGTGCGGCCTCCACCCGTGCGGCCTCGAGCCGTGCGGCCTCAAGCCGTGCGGCCTCGAGCCGTGCCGCCTCAACCCGTGCGGCCTCAACCTGTGCGGCCTCCACCCGCGCGGCCTCGACCTGTGCGGCCTCCACCCCTGCGGCCTCGACCCGTGCGGCCTCAACCGTGCGGCCTCGAGCCGTGCGGCCTCGACCCGTGCGGCCTCAACCCGTGCGGCCTCAAGCCGTGCGGCCTCCATCCGTGCGGCCTCGACCCGTGCGGCCTCCACCTGTGCGGCCTCGACCCGTGCGGCCTCCACCCGTGCGGCCTCCACCCGTGCGGCCTCGACCCGTGCGGCCTCAACCCGTGCGGCCTCAAGCCGTGCGGCCTCGACCCGTGCGGCCTCAACCCGTGCGGCCTCGACCTGTGCGGCCTCCACCCGTGCGGCCTCGACCCGTGCGGCCTCAACCTGTGCGGCCTCCATCCGTGCGGCCTCGAGCCGTGCGGCCTCGACCCGTGCGGCCTCAAGCCGTGCGGCCTCGACCCGTGCGGCCTCGACCTGTGCGGCCTCCACCCGTGCGGCCTCAACCTGTGCGGCCTCCACCCGTGCGGCCTCAACCTGTGCTGCCTCCATCCGTGCGGCCTCGAGCCGTGCGGCCTCGACCCGTGCGGCCTCAACCTGTGCGGCCTCCACCTGTGCGGCCTCGACCCGTGCGGCCTCGACCTGTGCGGCCTCCACCCGTGCGGCCTCAACCTGTGCGGCCTCCACCCGTGCGGCCTCAACCTGTGCTGCCTCCATCCGTGCGGCCTCGAGCCGTGCGGCCTCGACCCGTGCGGCCTCAACCTGTGCGGCCTCCACCTGTGCGGCCTCCACCTGCGCGGCCTCGACCCGTGCGGCCTCGACCCGTGCGGCCTCCAGTTCAACGGCTCGCCCCCGACCCTCTTGGTCGATTCCCGCCCGCGCTGCTTCGCCAGCATCTCGAAGCGACGGCATTGCGGTCTCCGGGCTCGAGGCGCTTGGCGCTGCCGCGATGACGGGCGTTGGCATCGCTGGAGTGGCGGGCACGACCCACGTGGCCTCGTCGGACCGCTCCAAGGCGATCACGGCCGGCGCGGGGATCGGCGGGGGCGCCGCGTCACCGGGCCGATCGGCGCGCAAAGGCGTTTTCGCAGAGGCCGCACCGGTCGCGGCGTCTGTCCTTGGATTGGCCTCTGCCCTCGGATTGGCCTCCGGCACGATCGCTGCTGCAGTCCGCCGCCGGGTCGGCGCACGGGACACCGATGGCGTCAGCGCCGGCCCACTGGCAACAGGCTGCTCGACCCATGCCTGCTGCAACGGCTCCGCGACCGGCGTGACCGCCGGCTCAGCGGCTGTAACCTGCGCCGGAACGACTACGACGCGCAGATCGGGTACCTCGATCCGTCGATCCTGCCAGGGGAAGCCGAAGCCCGGAAGCCCAAGTCCCTGGCCACGGAAGGTCAGGCTCAACAGCAACGTGTGGATCAGGAGCGAGAGCAACAGCGCATACGTCAGTCGCCTGCGCTCAGGGCTCATGCGCACGAATTACCCCCGCGCCGCATGTCGACTGGAACGCGCGCTTTATTCTTGGAAGGGCGCGAGCTCGCCGGGGCGTCTCAGCATCTTGTTGACTTCGTCCAGATGCAGCTCTTCCTGAACAATCATTTCTCGAGCGTATTCCTCCAGAAGCACGGAACTGGCTTCGGCAATCTTGAGCAGATCGTAATAACAGGCAAGGGCGCTTTTCTCGTGCTCCAAGCTTTCCCGCAGTATGTCGCCGATGTCGTGTTTCTCAGTCTCTAGCAACGGACCGATCTTCAGCGACGGATGGCCACCGAGCAGGGTGACCAGTTCACCGGCCTTTTGTGCATGTCGCAGCCCTTCTTCTGCGTTGCTCTTGAGCCAGGAGACAATGGGGATGCGGTTGTAGCCATACACCATCAACGAATAGTGGGTATAGCGGACCACCCCCGCCAGTTCGGCTTCCATGATGCGGTTGAGCGCATTGATCGCTTTCTTCAATTTTTGCCCGTCCTTCATGTCTGTCTCCTAGATTGGCCGTTGCGAACCAGTTGAAATGTCGCCATGTTCAGTGTGGGCGATGAAACGGCACGTGACGATGGGCAATCGGTGCCGTGAGCGCCGGGCAGTGTCGAACTGGATCGCAAGCTTTTGTGGTATCGATTCGAACTGAGACTGTCAGGCGTTGCGGCCAGCGACGACGAGCGATGGCTCGACGACAGTTACTGACTCACCTCATCTGCGCGCAGCAGCAGCGACTGTGGAATCGTGAGGCCCAGCGCCTCGGCGGTCTTGATGTTAAGGATCAGTTGGAGCCTCGTCGCCTGCTCGCTCTCGTCCCTCGCCCTCACTACGTCAGCGGGACGAAATCGTACTCGCCTATGCCCTGCAGGACGAGAAACGTCGCCGAGGAGTCGCCGCCGTTGACGATCAAGTGCGGGCGTCTTGGTGGCACCATGTAGGTTTCGCCGGGGGCGAGGCGGACTTCCTCCTTGGGGTCGCGCAGAAAAATGCGGATTTTCCCCTCAACCACATAGAACGTGTCGCGCACATTGTTGTGATAATGCCAAGGCACCTTCTGACTCGGCGAAATCTGTATTTCTTCGATGTGGAACCCAGGCCGCTCGGCGTGGCGCGCGCGCCGCTCGACTTCAAGATGCATTGAGTCCTTTAGCGCTTCCATTGTGGTCTCCTTGCAGTGATGCATCCCAGTATATGCCATGGGCACCACAGCGGTGAATCCACGCATAAATTGGCCGGACGCACCAATCCGAAATGTTGAAATTCTAGGCGCGTGGGTCCGCTTTTGGGGAAATACGTGACCGGCCGATTCTGTTGGCCGGTCGCCGGCATTGACGCGATTCGACCGAGCGGCTGCTGAAGGACATACAGCAGCCGGTCATGCGTCAACGGCCGCTGTGGATCGTCGAGCCGCCGCTCAGCACCGGCCAGCGAATAAGCGTGAACGACCGTCAGCTGTCTGGTTTGAAGGTGTTCCGCGGCCAGGTGACCACGTCCCCGGACGACAGATCCAGTAAGGTGGTGCGCCCGACCATGACGCACTTCTTCCTACTTCCTCTACATGGACTGGGTCGACGGCTGCCTCCTAAGCGTGGCGCCGCAGTTCCCAGATTACGGTGCGACTCATACCACATCAGACAGCGTCCGACACGCAAATCAGCGGTTCACCGATACCGTGACCGTCGGGCTCGGCGTAGCGTTTCAATCAAAGGAATTGAGTGCGATGAGCGGAAGCGGCTCCAAATCGCAATTGTTGAGCCTCATAAGCGAATGTGCCACCGAAGCGGCTGTCGGCAAGGAGTTGTGCTGGGACCATTTCGTCAGTCACTCGATGTTTCGTGCGTGGATGGCGAAGTACAGCGGCGGCGACGCTGTCGTGACCGCCCGGCTAACGCAACTCGAGCTTGAGAATGTGCGCCTAAGAAGAGCCCTCGGTCGGGCCAAGGGGGATCTTCAGCGGTCGCGCACGGCAAACGCTACCTCGACAGGCCACGCATGAGGTGCGAATCGATTCGACCAAGCCCGCCCACTGGTACGGCGCGGTCGGTCCGGTTTAGTTCGCCTGATCCGCCGCCAAAAGCACGTCGTTCCGATACCATCCTCCAAGCGAGGAGAATACCTTGCAAACCTTTCCCGTCTACACCATCGAATCCGCCCCCGAGCAGTCCAAGCCGTCGTTGGAGGGACTCCTGCAGGTTTTCGGGTTCATCCCCAATATCGCCGGTGCGATGGCCACCTCGCCGGTCCTGATCGGCAGCCTCGTCGGGTTGTTCGGCAAAGTTCACGGCGGGAGCTTCAGCGAGGCGCAGATCCAGACCGTCCTGCTCACCAATGCGGTGACCAACGCTGCGGAATGGCCGGTCGCTTTCCACACGAGCCTCGCGCTGAAGGCGGGCCTCGATCCCGTCGATGTGAGGGCGATCCGCGAGCGGGGCGTGCCGAAGGACAAGAAGCTCGCTGCGCTGTCGATGCTGGCGCGCACCCTGATCGAGAAGCGCGGGCACATTTCGGAGAAGGATGCCGATGCCTTTGTTGCCGCGGGCTTCGGCAAGGATCATCTGCTCGAGGTCGTAGCGATCGTTGCAGCTTCGACAATCACCAACTATACGGCGAGCATCACCAATCCGCCCATGGAGCCGGCGTTCCAGACACATGTCTGGCACGCGGCGTAAGGCCTGCCAGAGAAGTCCGCCGGACTTTGGCACGATAGTGACCATCCTCGGCATGCTGACCTTCGCGGCCGCGGTGCTGTCGCTTTGGGCCAAGCCCAAGGCCGTCAAAGGACCTCCGCGAGTGGCCGCTACGGCCTAACTACAAGCAGCCGCCACCGTGCTTGATCTCGCCCTCGCGATCGGCCATCACCTTCTTGTCTTCGTACTGTTCGGCGTACTGGTCGCTGAACTGATTGGCGTGCGCAGGGGCATGGACGTTTCCGCCATCACCCTTATCGCCGCGGTGGACCTCTGGTATGGCGTGGCGGCCGGGCTGATCTTGATCGTCGGCTTTAGTCGCGCGGTGTTCGCAGCCAAGGGCTGGCTCTACTATGAGCACAACGGCTTCTTCTGGGCCAAGATCGCGACGTTCCTCGCCATCGGTCTACTGTCCATTCCGCCGACGGTCCGCTTCATCGTCTGGCGGCGAGCGGGAGTTAACCCGTCGGACGATGCGGTCGCGGCCGTACGTCGCTACCTCTACGTCGAGGTTGCGCTGTTCGCCCTCCTCCCCGCTTTCGCCGCCGCCATGGCGCGGGGCTACGGGGAGTTCTGAAGGCTATGCCGTCGATCTTGCTCGTGTCAGAAGTTCAAACGAAAGAGTCGCCGGAATCGGGCCTGCACGGTAACCGAGATGCGATGTTGAACTAGGCCCCTGAGTTGAGAGCACGGCGTTGGCATTGGCCAAGGTATTGCGTGCCACCGTGGCACGAATGGCAGGCACGCCTTCCACGGCCTTGGCGAGCGAGGCCGGATCGAGGATGTCACCTTCAACCGGCGTCAAGCCGTCGCAGTTCCCTTCACTATCGAACGACCGCTATGCGGAAGGGATTTCATCGGCCTGAATGTCTCATAATGGCCGGAGCGCCAGTTCCCGCGCCTGGATTGAACGACCGGTGTCGCGACATTACGGCCCTTGGTGGCGTCAAGTAGAACGACGGCGAGGGTCGTTCTCCGCCGTTTGGTGTGAGATCACGCATCCCGACGATTACCCGGCTCAGACCATTTGTTGCTTTTGAGCGCCGCGAACTGTTTCCGGGCCCGTTCGCGCGCATTGGTCACAATCCGCGGATCCCGACTGCGATCGCGCACCTCAGGCAACGGCTCCGTCCAGCGCTGCTCGAACGGCACTATTGACGTCCTTCTAAAGCAAGATGTCGATGACCCGCTGGATTCGATATACGCCGAAATCGCCGCGGTTCGAAATCAACCAATCCAGGAAGGCGCCGATTCACTCGCACTTGTCATGCGCGTCACTCTGAGTAAAATTGCTCATCCTATTCGGAAAGTCCTCGCGCGACGAGCAGCGGCGCTGAGCCGATGGTCGATGTTCTGGTGATCGGTGGCGGCAACGCGGCGCTGTGTGCGGCGCTGATGGCGCGCGAAGCCGGCGCCTCGGTGCTGCTGCTCGAAGCCGCGCCGCGCGAATGGCGTGGCGGGAATTCGCAGCACACGCGCAACCTGCGCTGCATGCACGATGCGCCGCAGGACGTGCTGATCGAGGCGTATCCGGAAGAGGAATACTGGCAGGACTTGCTCAAGGTCACCGGCGGCCTCACCGAGGAGAGATTGGCACGCCTGACGATCCGCGCCTCGTCGTCCTGCCGCGACTGGATGCGCAAGCACGGTGTCCATTTCCAGCCGCCGCTTTCTGGGCGCATTGCACGTGGCGCGCACCAACGCCTTTTTCATGGGTGGGGGCAAGGCACTGGTCAATGCCTACTTCCGCAGCGCCGAGTCGCTTGGGGTGCGGATTCGCTATAACGCGCCGGTCGACGCGATCGAGTTGCGCGATGGGCGCTTCGTCGCTGCCCGCATCGGTGGCGAGCGCATCGAGGCGACGGGCTGCGTGCTCGCCGCCGGCGGCTTCGAATCGAACCGCGCCTGGCTGCGCGAAGCCTGGGGCCAGAACGCCGAGGGCGAATGGCCGGCCGACAATTTCCTGATCCGCGGGACGCGCTTCAATACTGGCGTGCTGCTGAAGTTCATGATCGATGCGGGGGCCGACAAGGTCGGCGATCCATCGCAGTCGCACTGCGTGGCGATCGACGCGCGCGCGCCGCTCTACGATGGCGGCATCTGCACGCGGGTGGATTGCGTGTCGCTGGGCGTCATGCTCAACCGCGACGCCGTGCGCTTTTATGACGAGGGCGAAGACTTCTGGCCCAAGCGCTACGCGATCTGGGGGCGCCTGGTGGCGCAGCAACCGGGGCAGATCGGCTACTCGGTGATCGACGCCAAGGCCATCGGCCGGTTCATGCCGCCGGTGTTCCCCGGGGTGAAAGCCAACACGCTGGCCGAACTTGGGCGTGCGCTCGGGCTCGATGTGCCGACCTTCGTGCGCACGATCGAAGCGTTCAACGCCGCATGTCGGGTCGGCACGTTCGACCACACGGTCCTCGACGACTGTCACACCCAAGGCCTTACGCCGCAAAAGACCCATTGGGCGCGACCGATCGACACCGCGCCGTTCTACGCCTACGCGCTGCGGCCCGGCATCACGTTCACTTACCTGGGCCTGAAGGTGAACGAGCAATCCGCCGTGCACTTCGGTGGCAAACCCAGCCCCAACCTGTTCGTTGCCGGCGAAATGATGGCCGGCAATGTGCTCGGCAAGGGCTATATCGCCGGCGTCGGAATGTCCATCGGTACCGCGTTCGGGCGCGTTGCCGGAGCCGGGGCCGCGGCGGCCGCGAAACACGGAGGCCGGCATGCCGCCGCTTGAAGCCCGGACCCGCGAGGGCGGCACGCTGGCAACGAGCGCCGCCGGCGTTGAGCGAGAATGAAGCCGAAGTCGGCCGCGTGATGCAGATCTGCAATGCCTGCCGCTATTGCGAGGGTTTTTGCGCGGTGTTTCCCGCGATGACGCGCCGACTGGAGTTCGGCAAGGCCGACATCGACTATCTCGCCAATCTATGTCATAGCTGCGGCGCGTGTTTGTATTCATGCCAGTACGCGCCGCCGCACGAGTTCGCGGTCGATGTGCCGCGCGCGATGGCCAAGGTTCGTGTCGACACCTATGCAGACTACGCATGGCCAGCGGCGTTCGGTGCACTTTACAAGCGCAACGGCTTGACGCTGGCCGCTCGCCACGGCTGCCGGACTGGTGCTGTTCCTCGTGCTTGCCGTCGCGATGACGGGTTCACTGTTCCACTCGCCGCCCGCGGGAAATTTCTACGCGGTGTTTCCTCACAACCTCATGGTGTCGATGTTCGCGCCGATCTTCCTCTTCGCGGTGCTGGCGCTAACGATCGGGGTGCGGAAGTTCTGGAAGGACGTGGCGCCCGGCGCGGCCTCGGGCGCGGCGGTGGCTGAGGCGACGTCCAACGCATTGAGCCTCAAGTATCTCGGCGGCGGCCACGGTCAGGGCTGCAACGAGTCGGATGACGAGTTCACATTGTGGCGCCGCCGCTGGCATCACTTCACATTCTACGGCTTCATGCTCTGCTTCGCGGCGACTTGCGTGGCGACGCTGTACCATTATCTGTTCAACTGGGACGCACCGTATGCATTGACCAGCCTGCCGGTAGTGCTCGGCATGGCGGGCGGTGTCGGACTGCTGATTGGGCCGGCGGGTTTACTGTGGCTGAACTTGCGCCGCAGCCCGCAGCGCGCCGACAGCGCGCAAAAGCCGATGGACCGCGGCTTCATTGTGCTGTTGCTGCTCACCAGTGTTTCTGGCATCGCCTTGCTGGCGTGGCGTGACACCGGTGCGATGGCGTTGCTGCTCGCGCTGCACCTTGGCGTGGTGATGGCGCTGTTCCTGACGCTGCCTTATGGCAAGTTTGCGCATGGCATCTTTCGTGCTGCGGCCCTGCTGAAGTGGAATGTCGAAAGACGTCTGCCCAATTCGCTTCTGTTGAGCGACGATTGATGCATCGCAGGGTATTTGGCGCAACGCGACCGGAGCGTCACGGCGGGCCGGCGCGGGATTGACGCCACCCGCATGGCGCAGTTGCAACAACGGGGTTGCGTTTTGCGCGCTGTCGAGCTCGCTATTGCGAACCGACGAGCGTGTGTAATCGACTTGCATGTCGAGCGAACTGGGGCCGCCATACGCGCGAACTTTGCAGCTACTGCCGATTTGGTACCAGGAGCCCAATTTTGGAAAGCGGTATGGCGCCTCAACGGCGCGTCGGTCCAGCCACCTGACACACGGCCCTGGGGGGCCTCACTCACAAACGAATCCGCTTGAATCAGAAACTTGCGTTAGTTTTCGGCGGCTCGCGCGGCATCGGCGCAGCGTGCGTGCGGGTGCTCGCTCGTGATTGATTTCACGTCGCATTCACCTACAACGCGAACGCCGGTCAGGCGAGGGATCTCGCCAAGGCAGTGACCCAGGCTTCGCAGGGTCCGGGAGTCACCTATCATCGGGTCGATATCCAGCAGCCGGACGCCGTCGCGAACGTGTTCGCGGCGGCGGCGAAGGAGTTCGGCCAGGCCCCGAGCTGCGTGCTCGCGAATGCCGGGATCAACGTACCTCCACGCCCATCGCGCAGTTCGACCCAGGCAGTTTCAGAAGGCTGGTTGAGGTCAACGTCGTCGGTGCATTTAACGTGCTTCGCGAGGCTGCCAATCGGGATCAAGACGGCGGCACGATCATTGCAGTATCGACCACGATGGTGCGCCACGCGGTCCCGGGCCTAGGTGCTGCCAACTGTCGCGGGTTTTCTGTTCGCACTGTACCTTGCGCTCATGACGGCGCTGGTCTGACGGTGTCTGGACGCCCGATTCAGCGCTTAGCAGGTTGCACGCGCCATCGAGAGCTCGGCTACAATTGCAGGCGCGAGATTTCGGATTTGTCATCGCTTTCCCGCCTGCCCTGCCGCTTATCGGCGATCGCGCGTCAAGAACGAATATCGGAGGCCTTTGCGTTGGGGGAAAAGAAACGGCGCCTGGCTGCCGGCAGCGCGCGCGACGAACGCCACGCGGGCAACATCGCCCAGTTGCTCCATGGAGCGGAGCAGGCTCACCGTGCGCTGCGCCTCCAGGAAGCGCGATCGCTGTTCGAGAAAGTCCTCGATATCGATCCGTTGCACCCCTACGCGTGGCGCGGCCTGGCCATGCTCGCCTGGCATGGCGGCACGCTCGACGCGGCGCTTCCGCTCCTGGCCAAGGCCGTGGGGCTCGCGCCCGAGGAGGCCGTATTTCGCTGGCAGTACGGCTGCGCCCTGCAGCAAGCGCAGCGCTTCCCGGCAGCCGAAGAGCAGTTCCGGGCCGCCTGCCGCCTGCGGCCCGATGTGGCCCAGTATTGGGAGGACCTGGGTATCGTGCAGCAGGCGTTGGGAGAAACCGGCTCCGCCGCCCAGGCCTACCGGCGCGCCTATGAGCTGCAGCCCTCGTTGTCACGGCGGCTGAAGCAGACGACGCTCGTCTCGCCGATTGCCCCTTCCGGCGCGGCGATCCTCGCCGAGCGCGGCCAGGTCGAGGCCGCCATGGACGCCCTGCTCGCGGATCCCCCGCAGGTCGACGCGGACCCGATGCGCATGGCACTGTGGCCGAATTTTCATCTGGCCTATCACGGCTGTTGCAATCGCGCGCTGCACATGAAGGCGGCGGCGATGTATCGGCACCTTTTCCGGTCGCTCGATCATGTCGCGCCGCATTGCCGCTCGCCACGCAAGGTCGGGAGGAAGATCCGCGTCGGCCTGATCTCGCAGTTCTTCTACAACCACAGCATCGGCCGCACCAGCCGCGGCCTGTTCGCGCAGTTGTCGCGCGAGGACCTGGACGTTACCGCGATTTTCATCGCCCCCGCGATCGACGATCACTTTTCCCGCTTCATTCGCCAGCAGGCGCAACACACCCTGGACGTGCCCCGGGACCTGCCTTCCGCCAGGAGGCTGATCGAGGCGCTGGAACTCGACGTGCTGTTCTACCAGGATATCGGGATGGATCCGTTCAGCTATTTCCTGGCCTTCTCCCGGCTGGCCCCCGTGCAATGCGTATCCTTCGGACACCCCGACACGACGGGAATACCGACGCTCGACTACTTCATTTCAAACGACCTGTACGAACCCCCCGGCTCGCAGGCCGATTACAGCGAACGCCTGTTCCTGCTGCGCAATCTGGGGAGCCTGGCCTATTACTATCGAACCGAGCGGGCGAAGCCGCAAAAGGATCGAGGCTATTTTGGTCTACCCGACGGCGAGCACCTGTATGTCTGCCCGCAGAACCTCTTCAAGTTTCATCCCGACATCGACCAACTCATCGCGGGCATCCTGCGCCGCGACGTCCGCGGCAAGCTCGTCATGATCAACGGCCGGATCGAGCACTGGACGGATCTGCTCAGGCGTCGGTGGCAGGCATGCGCACCGGACGTCATGGACCGGATTGTCTTCTTGCCACGGATGAACAGCGAGGATTTCGTGGACCTCATCGCGGTGTGCGACGTGATGCTCGATACGCTGCATTTCAACGGCATGAATACTTCTCTTGACGCCTTTGCCGTCGGCACCCCCGTCGTTACCTGGCCGGGAGCTCTGCAGCGCGGCCGGCATACTCAGGCCATGTATCGGAAGATGGGCCTCTCCGAATGCATCGTGGAGGACGCGCAGTCCTACGTCGAGCTGGCGGTACGTCTGGGCAGCGATGCCGGGTACCGGTGCGCGATGAAGGACGAGATTCTGGGAAGCAACGCTGTCCTCTTCGAGGACCTTGAGGTGGTGCGTGAATTCGAGCGCTTCTTTCAGCAGGCCGCTGCCGCAACGTGAGGAAGTCCGGCAAGAACCCACGCGTTGACGAGGCGGTGCGCGCTCTGGTAGATGACGCGCGACCTTTCATGCAATGCTCTAGCCGTTCCGCGCCTCGCGCGCAATGACCCCTGGCAACGATGCAGAAAATCGGCCGCAACGAACCATGCCCGTGCGGGAGCGGGCGGAGGGCCAAGCATTGCTGCCACCGGCTCGGCGCGATTCAGGAGCGTGCAGCCGGTGATGCGATGGTCGCCTCCTCCAGCGGTAGCGAGGGGCGCCCTGCGGACGCGACAGCACATTTCGGTCAGGCGACCTCGCTTCTGGCGCAAGGCAGGGTGGAGGAGGCGGTGGCTGGCCTGCGCCGCGCGCTCGCGCTGAGGCCTTCCTATGCCGAGGCGCACCTGACGCTGGGGCAGGCTCTCTGGCGACAGGGCAAGCTCGCCGCCGCTGCGACAAGCCTGGAGACGGGGTTGTCGCTTGTGCCCGATCTTGCCGAGGCGCACAGCAACCTGGGCCTGTTGTATGGCGCATTGGGCAAGCACGAGGCGGCGATCGAGAGCTTGAGGAGAGCGCTCGCAATCAAGCCGGATTTCGCATGGGCTTACTGCAACCTCGGCAATGTGCAGGCCGCCCGAGGGGACCTGCAAGCGGCGATCGAGAGCTATCGACAAGCGCTCGTGGTCGAACCGGATCACGTGGAGACCTGGGTTAACCTGGGGAACACGCTCAACGCGCAGGGCGATGTCGACGCTGCGGTCGAGTGCTACCGGAAGGCGATCTCGATCAAGCCCGACCATGCCATTGCCTGGCTCAATATCTGCGCGCCGCTGCAGGCGCAGGGCAACCTGGATGCTGCCATTGACAGTTTTCGAACGGCGATGTCGCTCCGGCCCGATTTCGCCGAAGCGCACAGCGGGCTGCTTTTCCTTTTGAACGTGCATCCAGGATATTCGCCCGCCCAGCGCCTGGCGGAAGCAAGGTGCTATGGCGCGGGCGTGATGGCGCGGGTCAAGCCGTTCGATCGCTGGCCGGCCGAGCCCAGCCCCCGCGCGTCGGCCCCGAAACCACTACGCGTCGGGTTGGTTTCGGCAGACCTGCGAACGCATCCGGTCGGATTTTTTGTCGAGAGCATCCTCGCGCATCTCGATCCCCTGCGGGTCCAGCTGTTCGCCTATTCGACGCTGCAACGCGAAGACGAGACCACGGCGCGCCTCAAGCCTCGCTTTGCCGCCTGGGGCAGCATCGCCGACCTGGGCGATGAAGCCGCGGCCAACAGGATACGCGGCGACGCGATTCACATCCTCGTCGACCTCGCCGGACACACCGCGCACAATCGCCTGCCGGTGTTTGCCTGGAGGGCGGCACCGGTGCAGGTGAGTTGGCTCGGCTATTTCGCCACGACCGGGTTGCCGACGATAGACTATTTGCTGGCCGACCCGGTATCGGTGCCGGAATCGCTGCGTGGACAGTTTACCGAAAGCATCTGGCACCTGCCGGATACGCGGTTCTGCTTCACCCCGCCTGGCGAGGACGCGCGCCTGGAGCCGGCGCCCCTGCCGGCGCTCGGCAATGGCTACATTACGTTCGGCTGCTTCCAGAATCCGCTCAAGCTCAATGATGCGGTGCTGGAAGCATGGGGCCGCATACTCACCGCACTGCCCAGTGCGCGGCTGCGGCTGCTGAGCGACGCGATGCGCTTCCCTTCCGCGCGGGAGCGCCTGCGCGACCGGCTGCGCAGGTTCGGTATCGCCGCCGATCGGGTGACGGCGGTTGGCCACCTGCCCCGCGACGAGTACCTGGCGGCTCATGCCGCCGTGGACATCATTCTCGATACGTTTCCGTTTCCCGGCGGGACGACTACGTGCGAAGCGCTGTGGATGGGCGTTCCCACAGTGACCCTGGCTGGCGACACGCTCGTCTCCCGGCAGGGGGCGAGCCTGCTTGCCTGTGCGGGGCTTGACGACTGGATTGCCACAGACGGCGCAGACTACGTTGCCCGAGCGTTGGCGCACGCGCAGGACGTGGAGCGCTTGTCGCGGCTGCGCGCGCAGCTGCGGCAGCAAGTGCTCGCTTCGCCGCTCTTCGATGCTCGCCGTTTCGCACGCAATCTCGAAACGGCGCTGGAAGCGATGTGGGGGCGGCCGACGCACGAACGAAACGCGCTCTCGTCGTCGGCGCGCCTTCAATGAGCTTCCAATCCAGAGCGGCTTTCACTGCAATCGGGCGATGCTCGCGGCAGTTCGCAGTCGGGCCGCCCCACGCGCCGCGAATCGTGCTGCTGCCAGGACTCAGCGCATCCCCACCTTTGCGTCGGCGATGACCTGGGCGGCTTCGCGTGGCGCCGAGCGCCAGTACTGCCTGGGGGCCTGGACGTGCGCGCCCAGCGACGCCGCGGCGTGCCATGGCCAGCGCGGATTCCACAGCATGGCGCGAGCAAGTGCGACCAGGTCCGCATCCTGCGACCTGACGATCGCATCGGCTTGCTTGGCGTCGGTGATAAGTCCGACGGCAACGGTCGGAATCGATGTGGCCCGGCGGATGGCCCGCGCCAGCGGCACCTGGTAGCCGGGGCCCAACGGAATCTTCTGCGCCGGCGATATGCCACCGCTCGAGACGTCGATCCAGTCGCAGCCGGCAGATCGCAGGAGGTGCGCGAGCGCGATCGAATCGTCGAGCGCCCACCCTCCGTCGATCCAGTCGGTGGCCGAAATGCGCACCCCCAGAGGCCTGTCCTGCGGCCATGCTTTGCGCACCGCCGCGAACACTTCCAGCGGGAATCGAATCCGGTTGTCGAACGATCCGCCGTACGCATCTTCGCGCCGATTCGACAGCGGCGAAAGGAATTCGTGGAGCAGGTAGCCATGAGCCATGTGCAACTCGATGGCGTCGATGCCGACCCGCAATGCACGCACCGCGGCGTCGACGAACTGCCCCTTGATCTGGACCAGGGTGGAGGCGTCGATGGCCTTTGGCGGCGGCTCGGTCGCGAGCTGGGCTATCGCCGAGGGCGCGACCGGGAGCCAGCCACCCTGATCGATGGGTATCAGCTGCCCTCCCTCCCACGGCACGTGCGACGAGCCTTTCCGTCCCGCATGCGCAAGCTGGATCGCCACCGGCACCGACGGAGCGTTGCCGCGCGCGATCGCGAGGCGTTCGCCGAGCGCGCGTTCGCATGCGTCGTCATAGAGGCCCAGGCAGCCGTAGGTAATGCGGCCGATCGCCGATACAGCGGTCGCTTCGATGGTGAACATTCCGGCCCCGGATTGCAGCAGCTGTCCCCAGTGAATGGTATGCCAATCGGAAGCGCAGCCCTCGATCGCCGAGTATTGGCACATCGGCGACACGACGATGCGATTGACAAGCTTAAGCCGGCGCAGGGAGAAGGGCGAGAACAGGGACGTAGGCATCGTCGCGTGGATGGGTCTGGGGATGTCGCTGCGTGCGCGCATCGCATACTATGGCAGAAAGCGAAGTTGCCGCCCAACTTCTGCATGGCCGCGTCACCTGGAATACACCGCGCGCCACGGCGGTACGTACGGTAGCGGCAGATTGCGCCAGGCAAGGGCAATCGGCGGGCGGGCAAAGAGGTTGGGTTGGTTCGAGGCTTTCGAAGCCGGATCGCCTTTCCTGCGACCTGTCTTCGTGGCGGGCCGCCGGCCGAACTCTTCCGGCGCACGATGGAGCGCCTCGGCGAGAGGGCAATGATCGACTCGAGCAGACTCGCGGCAAGCGAACGCATCCGGGGCATCGGCATCCGCCAGGTTCGCATCACCTGCGGCCTGATCCTGTTTTCCTATCTGCTGTCGCACTTCACCAACCACGCGCTTGGCAACATTTCCTATGCTGCGATGGACGCCGGCTTGAACTATCAGATGGCGTTCTGGCGCAACCCGATCGTGGTGGTTGTGTTCTACTCTGCGGCGCTCACCCACTGGTCGCTGGGGTTGTGGGCGCTCTATGAGCGCCGGCAGTTCCGTTACAAGGCGCCCGAGATCACCCAACTCGTGCTCGGCCTTTCGATTCCCTTTCTGCTGGCTACGCACTTCGTAGGCGTGCGGGTGCAGCCGGCCCTGTTCGGGCGCAATCTGGATTACGGGCTGGTGTTCATCTCCTACTGGGTCCGTCGCCCGTATATGGAGTGGCTGCAGTTCGCGCTGCTTACCGTGGCGTGGGTTCATGGCTGCATCGGGCTTTATTTCTGGCTCCGCCTGAAGCCATTCTTCGCCCGTGCCGGTCCGTATCTGCTTGCGGCGGCGACGTTGATCCCCACGCTGGCCCTGCTCGGCCTCGTCCAGGGCGGGCGTGAGGTCATCCGGTTGAGCCATGATCCGGAATGGAGCGCGGTCAATCTCGCGCCGGAGTTCTGGCCGACTACGGCTGAGCGCGCCACGCTGGACGCCATCACGTTCCGGTTTCTGATCGCCTACGCGATCGCATTGGGTCTGGTCTTTGCGGCACGAGGCGTGCGCGCATTGCGAGCGCGGCATGGCGGTACTATCAGCCTCTCCTACCCGAACGGCGTGACAGTGCGCGTGCCGAAGGGCTTCAGCGTGCTCGAGGCGAGCCTGGAGAACAACCTGGCGCACGCGAGTGTCTGCGGTGGCAAGGCACGGTGCTCCACCTGCCGCATCCGGGTCGTCGGCGATTTGACCCTGCTGCCGAAAGCCTCTCGCCGGGAGGCTTTCGTGCTTGACCGGGTCGGCGCAGGCGCCGACCCGGCCGTTCGCCTCGCCTGCCAGCTGCGCCCCGAGCACGACATTGCGTTCTTTCTGGTGTTTCCGCCGCAGTTGAGCGCAGCGGGCGCGCGCCGATCCGCAGGCATCCGAGTGGGCGAAGAGCGGTACGTGGTCAGCATGTTCGTCGACATGCGTCGCTCCACCACCCTGGCCGAGAAGCGCCTTCCCTTCGACACGGTGTTCATCATGAACCGGTTCCTGGCGGCCGTCTCGAGCGCCATCGAAAGTGCCGGTGGCCGGCCGAACCAGTTCGTTGGAGACGGTATCCTGGCGCTGTTTGGGCTCGACAAAGACCCGGACACGGCCTGCCGCCAGGCGATCCACGCCGTTGCAAGAATCGCCGCTAACGTCGAGCAGTTGAACCGTGAGCTGGCCCACGACCTGCGGGAATCGATTCAATACGGTATCGGCATCAACGGCGGCCAGGTCGTAATCGGCGACATCGGCTATCGCGAGCACATGGTGTTTACTGCCCTTGGCGATCCGGTCAACGTCGCCGCGAGGCTGCAGGACATGACCAAGGGGCTCGGATGCGAAGTGGCAATCTCCGAGAACGTCTGCCGCGCTGCCGGTATTTCTCCGGACGCCTTGACCACGCGCGATGTGGCCATCCGCGGTCGTGACGGGTCCATTAGGGTTTGCGTCGCGGAACGAGCGGAGCTGCTATCGACGGTCGGCGTCTGACGACGCTCCCGCGGCGGCACGACCGCAGGAGCCTCCGCACGGCGCGGTACACTATTCGCGAAGTCGCGGCAAAAAAATGAAGTGAACAGACGACCGAAAGATCGGGGCGCCGTGATCATCGGCCCGATCAGTAGATCCTGGTAAAGTCTCCGTGGCGACCGAGGCCGTTCTTGAATCGCAAGGCGCCGGCGGTGCCATCCTTCACGAGCGCTTCGCGGCCGTTGTACCACTCCTGTATCAGCGCATCTCGCACCGGCAGGCCATGGCTCTTGATCGCTGAGCGCCGGTCCGCGCGCACGCATACGGGTGGAAAGCCTGCAATCTCCCGGGCGAGCGCTTCCGCCTTGGCGCGCGCCTGGCCATTGGGCACCAGATACTCGCACAGGCCGATCCGCAGGCATTCCTCTGCGGGGACCTTGCGCCCGGTGAGAATGATCTCGAGGGCCCGGCCCTGGCCCACGATGCGCGGCAGGCGTACCGTTCCACCATCGATTAGCGGAACGCCCCAGCGCCGGCAGTAAACCCCGAAATAGCCATCTTCCTGCATCACCCGGAAATCGCACCACAGCGCGAGCTCCATGCCGCCGGCAACCGCAGGGCCGGCGACGGCCGCGATGACGGGCTTGTCCAGTTCCAGGCGCGATGGCCCGAGGGGCCCGCGGGGGATCTCGCCGCCATTGCCGCGGGGCCCGGCCGGAGGAATATCGAGTTCGCCAAGCGGATAGGTCTCATCGAGCGTGCTGACGTATTTCAAGTCCCAGCCGGCACAGAATGCGCCGCCTTCTCCGTACAGCACGGCCACGCGTGCCGAGTCATCGGCATCGAATTGAAGAAACGCCCGCGTCAGCGCATCGGCACTTTCCGGATCCATGGCGTTGCGGGCCTCGGGCCGATCGTGAATGACGGTCCAGACAGCTCCGCTCTTCTCGACTTTGACAGTCATGCTCGTTCTCTCCTGTAGGGTTGCGACACTGGGTAAACGCTTTGGCTGCGCTTCTGGCGCCTTCATCCTAAATGGGAGGAGTGCGGAAAGGAATCGAGGCGGAAGCCGGCGACTGGCCAGGACGGCCGGCGTTAGAGGGCACGGCCTGGCCCGCACGCCGCCGGCCGGCCGGGCAATCGCGCCGGGTGCCTCGCGCTCAAACCCGGTAATTGGTGCGGCGGCTGGGAGGGCCGGTTGGGCGGCGTCGCAGCGCGACGGCCAGATGAATAACGCGCCGACGAACCTTAGTGCTTGACCGCCACCGCCATATTCACGCCGCTGCAACCCCCCGAGGCGTTCTTGGCGCGCGCGGCAAGGGCCTCCGCGTCACTCGCCCGCCCGTCTCGTTGCGCGACCAGGGCGGCCCCACATAGCGAGTCCGGATCGTCGGGGCGCAACGCCAGGGCCCGCTCAAACGCCACTTTGGCTTCGGGAAGACGCTGCAGCGACAAGTTGGCCTGCCCGAGGTCGTTCCAAAGCAGCGCGTCTCGGGGCGATAGCTCGACCGCCTTGGCGGCGGCGTGGAACGCGTCCTCGAATTGCCTTATCTTGGCGTAGCCAAGGCTGAGCTCGTGCCATGCCGAGGCATTGTCCGGCTCCTTGCGCGTCCAATCGGACGCGTAGAGCACAAGCACGTTCCAGTTACCCTCCTGCTTGAGATCCTCCACCCGGGCTGCGAAATTCGGATGCAGATCGCCCTGGTCGGTCGCTTCCGCAGCTGCCTTGGCGGTTCGAGCGGGCAATGGCGATGGCGGTTGACTGGGAGCGGCCGCGGCTGCCGAATCCACGGGCGTTCGCGTTGGTTCAATCTCCCGCGGCGAGGTAATCACCCAGACGATAGCAGTGGCGATGACGAGTGCCGCTACGCCGGCCGCGGAGTACGTGACCAGCGGGCGCCTGCGCCAGAAAGGTGCGCCGGTCTTCTCAGCCGAATCGAACTCCGCCCGCGAGTCCGAAGGGTCGCCTCGCCCGCTCGGGGCGCGTGTCGGAGCGGGTCTGCGCGGCGGATCCTGCGAGCCCCTTGCCTGCTTCTGCTGCAGCTGGAGTGCCGTCGCGCGGGCACGCAAATAGGCCGCGATCACCAGCGAAGCATCGCTTGCCCCCTGGTCCGCCGCGCGGCGCCAGAGAGCCTGGTCGACTTGACCCTCCTGGTACTCCTTTGCCGCCCGGGCGAGAAACTCGTCGGCTGTTCTTATCCGAAGGTCGCGCTTGGATTTCTCCTCTTCGGACTTCGAATCGTCGCTCACTGGACGCGCAGCGTCACTTGCCGGTGCCGGCAATTCGACAGGCTCAAGCGACAGCGCTTTGGGGGAGGGCGGATTACCGTCCATTCGCCTGACAATGCAAGCCCCATGCCATTCGATTTGATGCAGACGAGTCGTTGACTACAGATGGCGGCGCAGCGGCTGCAGCTGCCGAGCAGCGCGAGCAGGCGCCGCGGTTACTGGCAGACCGTACCGGGAGGGACGAGCACCTCCCGGGTGATAGCCTTGGTCTGGGTCACGCCGTTGACCGTGTACGCGAAGGTCCCCGTGTTGCCGTCGGTGAAGGTGAAGGTCGCCGAGCCCACTGCGGTGGCTGCCACATTGGCGGGTTTGAACGGCACCGAGTTGAAGGCCGGGCCGGTGGTTCGGTACAGCGTGCCGCTGTAGGTGCCCGCGGCGGTCTGCGGCGCGGTGACCGAGAGCCATAGTGGCGTCTGATCGAGGTCGTAGGTGAACCAGGTGGCGAAGATGATCTGCCCCTGCTGGGTGAGATTGACGCCCCAACCGGATTCGGAAGCCGCGGGGGATGCCCACCAGAGATCCTGGTAATTGTAGGCGAGCGCAAGGTCGGTCTGAATCCCATAGGTGCAGGTTGGCAGCTGGCCGAACACCTGGCGGGTGATGGTCTTGGTTTGTGAAATGCCGTTGACCGTGTAGGCGAAGGTGCCGGTATTGGCGTCGGTGAAGGTGAGCGTTCCGGTGCCCACGGCGGTGTTCCGCACCAGTGCCGGATTGAACGGCACCGAATTGAATGCCGGCCCGGTGTTCTGAAACAGCGTGCCGGAATAGGCGCCGGTCGAGCCCACCTGCGAGGTCATGCTGAGCCACCACGCTTTGCCCGTCTGGTCGTAGGTGAACCACGTTGCGAAGATCGTGCCGCTTTGATGCGCGATGTTGATACCCCATCCGGACTCCGATCCGGCGGGAGCGTTCCACCACAGGCCTTCGTAGTTCGGCGGACCCGCGGCGATCACCTGGACACTGGTCGCCGGCGACACGGCGCCGAAGGGAACGCCGGCCGGCGTGCTCATCTGCCACTGGAAATTGTAGCTGCCAGTCGCGGAGGGCACGACGATGTAGAACACGAAACTCACGTTGGCATTTGGCGCCACGGCCGCCGGCAGCGGAACCGAGCTGACACCCCAGATCGAGTTGCCTGCCGGTCCCGCGGGCCGCAGCGTGTAGCCGTCGCTGACCTGCCAGGTATTCGCGGTGGTATTCATGAACGTCGCGGTGACCAGGACGGTGGCGCCCGCCGGCACCGTTGCGGGAACCTGTTGCGATACGAATTGCGTCGCCGGCGCTACGATAACGCCCGGATTGGGGGTTTCTTGCCCGAAGGTCCCGTAGGTCTGCGACAACATGCGGAATACAAACGGCGCCGTCGCCGCGAAGCGGCAGGAGAGCGGCTTGACCACAAAATTGAACGTGACCTGCTGATTTGGGGCAATGTTATAGGGTATGAGAACGCGGTTGCCGCTGTACATGCCGTACGGGTTGTTTTGAATGCACCAGTAATAATTGTCCTGCGGGTCCTGCGTCGAGAGAAAGACGTCGCCACGGATCCAGGTCGCCGTGCCGGTGTTCTGCATCGTTATCGACGCCGACTCTGGAGTGAAAGGCTCGATTTGGGACGGCACCGTTTCCGATACGTAAGCCGCATCATAGGCCGGCTGCGCTCGCACCGCGGTGCCGGCAACGGCTGCCCCGAGGGCCAGCATCGCCACGCCGAGCCACAGCCGGATCGCGGCCTGCCGGCGCCGGGTCGGAGCTGTTGCAACGATACGATCGCTTGCCGCGGTCACGCCAGGGTAGTCCGTCTGGTTCCAGATTCCATTATAGGGAGGCCGCGGGCCGATGGGTGCGGCTGCTCCTTGGATGCCTTGCCCAGGATCGGCGAAAGTCGCCAAGCGCCGCGCCCGTTGGCGCCGTGATTGCCCCACTGGATTTCTTCCACTATAGTGGCGCGTCGGCGGCTGCGTCGTGGTGTCGCTGGAGGCAAGGGCACCGCTGCAGATGTCGCGCGTCCGGTGCAAAGCAGGCAGGCGTCGGCAGGAACTCCCGGCGCCGTTTAGGGAAGGTCGCGCTCCGTCTCGGTGCGTTGGCCAAGAAGCTGAACCGGAACGCAGCGCAAGGGTTAAAAAATAACCGCAGGCATTTCGACAAGGGAAAGCCCGGAGGCGTCAATCAAACGACGACCTCGCCGGGACCGGAATCGAACCTAATGGAGGAGTACGATGGCGAATCAGAATGCCCCACGGAAGTTGAGTCGGCGTACGGTCATCAAGGCTGCGGCAGCGGCCAGCGCATTGCAATTGACCGGGCCTTTCATCATCAAGGCTCGCGCCGCAGAGCCGGTGAAGATCGGGCTCGACAACCCGCTGACAGGCACGTATGCGGCACTTGGCAAGAACGAGTTGACCGGCTGCCAGCTCGCCGTCGAGCAGATCAATGCCAAGGGCGGGATCCTCGGCCGCCAAGTGGAACTTCTGGTCGAGGACTCGACCAGCGGCGATGCCGGGACCGCGGTCCAGAAGGCACGCAAGCTGATCGAGCGTGACAACGTGAATTTCCTGCTCGGCAATGTCAACTCCGCGCTGGCGCTGGCGATGGCCGATGTCAGCAACGAGAAACGGATTTTGCACATCGTGCCGGGCGGGCACACGGACGCGGTCACCGGCGCCTCGTGTCACTGGAACGTGTTCCGCGTCTGCAATACGACCCAGACGGAAGCCAATGCGGTCGCGCCGGCGCTGATCAAGAATGCCGGCAAGAAGTGGTACTTCATCACGCCCGACTATGCGTTCGGTCACACGCTGCAGGCGGGCCTCGAGAAGGCGGGTACCCAATTTGGTTACACCAAGGTCGGCGGTGACCTGACGCCGCTTGGCACCACCGACTTCTCGTCGTACCTGATCAAGGCGCAGGCCGCGAATCCCGACGTCATCATTTTCACGCTGGCGGGCGACGACATGGTCAACGCGTTGAAGCAGGCGGTTCAGTTCGGCCTCGAAAAGCGCCTTCATCTCGCCGGCGCCCAGCAGGAACTCGAGGTGCTGGAAGGTTTGCCGCCGGACGCGCGCATCGGCACCTGGGTGTTCGAGTGGTACTGGAATCAACCGGGCGTACCGCACGTCAAGGAGTTCGTCGACGCGATCGTGAAGAAGACCGGCAGGGTTCCGACGGCGCGCACCTGGTTCGGGTTCGCCTCGACCTGGAGCTGCGCGCTGGCCGCCAATACGGCCAAGTCGCTCGACGCGGTCAAAATGGCCAAGGCGCTGTCGGGGATGAAGTTGCCGCCGGAGGTGTCGCTCATGCCGGACCAGGCGTTCTATCGCGTCGGGCAAAATCAGCTAATTCCCAACCTCTTCGTCGGCCACGCGCAGGCACAGGGCAGCGCGCCTGACGATCTGTTCAAGGTCACCGACGTGGTTAAGGGTGTCGATGCGGCCGGGACGCTCGAGGAGACCGGCTGCAAGATGACCTGGCCTGCGTAACGAGCTACGCCGCGGACGCGGCGAGCCAAGCCGCGTCCGCATCCCGCCTCCATCTCAGCCGCCACCCGACCGTGCAGCGTCGCGTGTTCGCCCTATTCCTCCAATGCGGAGATGGCCTGCGGACGAATGCGGCGTCCGCATGCGCGACTCCAGGTTTCGCGAAAGCGACGCTCCGATGACCCAGCTGCTCTTCTTCAATATCTTCAACGGCCTGATCGTCGGCGCCTTCTATGCGCTGATGGCGCTCGGCCTGTCGCTGATCCTCAACCTCAGCGGCGTCATCAATTTCGCGCACGGGGGCTTTCTCGCGCTCGGCGCCTATATTGCCTATACGCTGATTCCCTATGTCGGGTTCTGGGGCGGGCTGGCGATTGCGCCGTTCGCCACGGCGGCGGTCGGGGTAATTGTCGAATGGGCGTTGATTCGTCGCCTGTACGGGCGCGACCCGCTCTATAGTCTGCTGCTGACATTCGGGCTGGCCTATATATTCGAGGACGTCCTGCGCGCCATCTGGGGTGCGCAGAGCGTGCCGTACCCGATTCCGTCCGAGCTTGCGACGCCGCTCTCCTCGGAGTTCTTCTTCCTCACCGGCTACCGCCTGTTCATGGTCGGATTGGCCGCGGCCGTCGTCGTCGGCCTGTTCCTCATCCTCAACCGCACCCGTCTCGGGATGCGTATCCGCGCCGGCACCGCCGACCTCGAAACGGTGTCTGCGCTCGGCGTCAACGTCCGGATCCTTCGCACTCTGAACTTCGGCCTCGGCATCTACCTCGCCGGCCTTGCCGGTGTGCTCGCGGCCGGGATGCTCGGGCTGCAGCCGACGATCGGGACCTCGCTGATCATGCCGAGCTTTGTCGCGATCATCGTCGGCGGTCTGGGCAGCCTGCCGGGAACATTGCTCGGCGGCCTGCTGATCGGCATCGCGGCCGGGGTCACGACCCAGTTCTTCCCCTCGGCGAGCGAAGCGGTGATGTACGTGATGATGGGCCTGGTGCTGATGATTCGGCCGCGCGGCCTTCTGGGTGAGGAAGGGAGGGTGCAGTGAAGCGGGTGCCTGCGGTCGCGTGGACGGGCCTGATCTGGCTCCTCCTGCTCACCATGCCATACTGGATGAGCGCGGTGGGCGGTTACACGGACCTCGCCAGCCGGGTGCTCATCCTCGGCCTGGCCGCGATGTCGCTCAATTTCCTCCTGGGCTTTACCGGCGTTCTGTCGTTCGGTCACGCGGCCTATTTCGGCCTTGGCGCCTACGGTGCGGCGATGACGATCAAGTACATCGCGCCCAGCACGCCGCTTGGCATTCTCGTCGGCGTCGCGACGGGCACTCTGGCTGCAATGGTGATCGGCGTGTTGATCGCCCGGCTGCGCGGCGTCTATTTTGCGATGGTCACGATCGCATTCGGCCAGGTGTTCTACTTCATTGCCTTTCGCTGGAACACATTTACCGGCGGAGACGACGGCATCACCGGCTGGAAGCGCCAGGCGCTCGATCTCGGCTTCACCCGAATCGACCTGCTCGGCAACGACAAGGCTTTCTACTACTTCGTGCTGGTATGTTTCGCTGTCGCCGTTACTCTGATGTGGCTGCTGCTGCGTTCGCCGTTCGGTCGTACCCTGCTTGCGATCCGGGAGAACGAGCGGCGCGCGCGCTTTCTCGGGATTCCGGTCGAGCGGCACATCTGGCTGTCGTTCGTCGTCTCCTGCTGCTTCGTGAGCCTTGCCGGCACGCTCTACGCGCTGCTCAGCAATTTCACCGATCCGCGCGCCTTGCGCTGGGATCAATCGGGCACCTTCGTGATCATGGCCGTGCTCGGCGGCATGCGCTCGTTCTGGGGGCCGCTGATCGGCGCGGCGATCTTCGTGGTCCTGCAGGACTACGTGTCGAGCCACACGGAAAACTGGATGTCGTTCATCGGCCTGTTCTTCGTGCTCGTCGTGCTGTTCTTCCCGCGCGGCGTACTCGGCGTGCTGCGGCGGAAGGGCGTGACATGAGCCTGCTGGTGGTGGAGAAGGCCAGCCGCCATTTCGGCAGCCTGGTCGCCGTCGATGCCGTTTCGCTCACCGTATCGCCCGGCGAGCTGCGCGCCATAATCGGCCCCAACGGCGCCGGCAAGACGACCTTTTTCAACCTGATCAGCGGCTTCTTCCCGCCGACGTCGGGGCGCATCCTGTTCCAGGGTCAGGATGTGACCGAGCGTTCTCCGGAGCAACGCGTCGCGATGGGCATGGCGCGCACCTTCCAGATCACCGAGATCTTCCCCGAGCTTTCCGTGCGCGAGAACCTGCGCATCGCGGTCGAAGTCGCCGCCGGATTGCGCCGCAGTCCATGGCTGCGGCGCGAGGTCAACGTGCAGATTCGGCAACGGATCGAGGAACTGCTGGCCATGGGAGGGCTCGAGGCGAAGGCCGGCCGGCTGGTTGGCGAGTTGCCGCACGGCGATCAGCGAACCGCCGAGATCATGATGGCGCTGGCATTGAAGCCGCGGCTGCTGCTTCTGGACGAACCCACTGCCGGCATGGGCGATCAGGAGACCTACGACATCACGCAGCTGATCCGCCGCCTGCACAAGGACCAGCAACTCACCATCGTGCTCATCGAGCACGACATGCGCGTGATCTTCCACCTCGCCGACCGGATCACGGTGCTCGCCGAGGGCGCGGTGCTGGGCGAGGGCACGCCGGACGAGATCGCGCGCGACGAACGCGTGCAGGCCGCGTACCTCGGGAAGGCCGCATGAGCGTCCTCGAAGCGTCAGGGCTGCATACGTACTACGGCAAGAGCCATATCCTGCACGGCGTGTCGCTCAGCGTTGCCCAGGGCGAGATCGTCACACTGCTCGGGCGCAACGGCGCCGGCAAGACCACGACGCTGCGCACGCTTGTCGGGCTCACGCCCGCGCGCGAAGGCTCGGTGACGATTTTCGGCAACGAGGTAACCGCCTGGCCGCCTTTTCGCATCGCCGCGTTGGGCGTCGGCTACGTGCCCGAGGGGCGGCGCATTTTCGCCCAGCTGACCGTCGATGAAAACCTGCGCGTGCCGCTCGAGCGCCCGGGACCGTGGACGATCGCGCGCGTTTATGAATTGTTTCCGCGGCTCGCCCAACGCAAGGCGAACAAGGGGCGCCAGCTTTCGGGTGGCGAGCAGGAAATGCTTGCCATCGCGCGCGCCCTGCTGCTCAATCCCAAGCTGCTGCTGCTCGACGAGCCGTCCCAGGGACTGGCGCCCCTGGTGGTGCAGGAGGTCTTCCGCGTCATCGTGGCGGCGCGTGGCGAAGGTATTTCAGTGCTGCTGGTCGAACAGAATGTCCGTGCCGCGGTGGAGGTGGCCGACCGCGCCTATGTCCTGGACGACGGTCGCGTGGTCTACGACGGGCCCGCGGCCGAATTCGCCAAGGACGAAGAGCGGGTGCGCGCGCTCGCCGGCGCAAGCGCTGAAAAGTGGGAAGTCGCCGACTGAGCTGATCAGTGTCGGCGATGCGGCCCTTGGCACGGCCGCGTTCGCGCCTCCGGCTGCGCGCCCCCTTTCACCGGCTCCGGCGAAGCGTACCTGCCCGGGTCACGCGCTCGTGCCGCGCTCGCCGGAACCCGGCGCGAGCCGGCGTTCGAGCCAATGGTCGAGCGCGATCTTGCCCGGGCCGCAGACCGTGAGCACCAGCAGCATCGTCCCCCACAGGATGTGATCCTTGACGGCGATGTCGGGGAGCGCGGCGTAGGAAATCACGGCGACGATGTTGAAGATGAACAGCACCCCGGAGGCGAAGCGCGAGGCGAGGCCCAGGACCAGCAGCACCGGCATCGACAGCTCGGTAGCGGTCCCCAGCAGCGCCGCAACCGCGGGCGGCAGCAGCGGGACGTGGTATTCATCGGTGAACAGCGCCAGCGTCACGCTCCAGTCGTGAATCTTGGTCAATCCCGAAAGCAAGAAGACGCGCGCGACATAAAGGCGAAAACCAAGCAGCAGCAGCGGCTGCAGCATGCCGACGAAGCGCGCGCCCGCGCAGTAGAGCGCGGCGATGCGGCCGAGCGGCGATTGCGGCGAGACGGCGTTCATGGGGCAGCCCTACGGGTAAGAGTCGATGGCGCGTGGAACGCGACAATGGTTTGCGTCGCCACGTGGCGCTTGAGCACCTCGCCGAGGTCGAATGCCGCCTCGGCTTCCGCGCCCCGTTTCTCGGCCTCGTCGAGGCGCTTGTTGCGGGCCAGGGCGACCAGCAAGGCGTGCTCGCCGGGAGCCAGGCGCTCGACGAGAACTCCGTCCGGGGCGCGGCGCACCAGCAGCAGGTCAGGGCCTTCGCTCGGATCGACGTGGCTATCGCCCTCGTACCCGGGCTGATTGACCTGCCAGATGCGAAAGATCGGGTACTGCGACTTGATGATCTGCACCGAGGGATGGAGCGCGAAGCGCAGCCCGCCCATGGCGGCGAGCGGAACGGCGGAGAGCCCGGGCAGGTCGAACGGCGGCGCGTCGGCGGCGATGTTGGCTTGATCGATCGCCCATTCCAGGCGTGCGACGTCGGGAAGATGGGCCAGAGGGCGCGCTGGCGGATAGGTGGCGAGGAAGCGCGCCATGTCGCCGCCGTAGCGGTTCACGTCGCCGTGCAGCGAAGGATGCGCGCGCACGAACGCCGCGATCGCGGCATCGAACTGCGAGCCGCCGAGGAGCCGCCGCACCGCCGGATAGGTCGCTGCGAGCGCGTGGCGGTAATTGCCCAGGACGTTGTTGCGGTAGATGGCGATCCGGGCAACCGGGTCGAGCGCGCCGCCGACGATGCCCAGGCTCGCGAGCGCGGCCGTATCGCCGAACAGAATCGCGGCGCTGAACTCGCGCTGCACTTCACGCAGCGAGGGCATCGGCTTGCTCCAGGACCGCCTGCGCGGTGTTTGCCTCGTCGAGCAGAACCTCCAGCGCGGGCAGATTGGTGTCCCATTCGAGCAGCGTCGGCTTGGGGCCGAAGCGCTCGATGGTCGCGCGGTAAAGCGCCCATACCGGGGCAGCGACGCGTGCGCCATGGGTATCGATCAGGCACCGGCCCGAATCATCGAAGCCGGCAAGATGAATCTCGGCCACGGCGTCGCCCGGGATCGCGTCGACGAACAGCAGCGGGTCGAAACCGTGATTGACCGCGTTGACATAGACGTTGTTGACGTCGAACAGCAGCTTGCAACCGGTGCGGCGCACGACCGCGGCGACGAAATCCCACTCCGTCATCGAATCGCCACCGAAGCGCAGGTAGGCTGACACGTTTTCGACCAGCAGGGGCCTGCGCAGGGCGCGCTGCACGGCGTCGATCCGGTCGCAGCAAACCGCCAATGCCTCGTCGCTGAACGGCAGCGGCAGCAGATCGTTGAGATGGCGGCCGTCGACGCGGCCCCAGCACAGATGCTCGGATACCGCCGCCGGTTCGATGCGCTCCACCAGCCGCTTCAGGCGCCGCAGGTGCCCGGTATCGAGCGCTTCGGCCGAGCCGAGCGACATGCCTACGCCGTGCAGCGACAGCGGATAGTCGGCGCGGACGGCCTCGAGCGCGGCGAGCGCCGGACCGCCGTCGACAAAGTAATTCTCGCTATGTACCTCGAGCCAGCCGATCGGCGGCCGATCGCGACGCACCTGGGCGACGTGCGGCGTGCGCAAACCGATGCCGGCCAGGCAGGGCAACGACGGGGCCGGGGACATAGGTTTGGGCAGGAGCACGCGACGGCGAGGAGGCGGTGACGGCTCGCGCCGCCACCGCCGGCGAAATTACCTTACATCTTCGGCGACATCATGCCGCCCATCTTTTCGCAGGTGCCCTTGTCGACGTATTTCCAGGAAGTCGGATCCTTGTCGACGGTGCTCTGTCCGGCGCAAGCGTGCTTGCCCGAGGCGCAGTCGTTCTGGCCGGCCTTGGCGACGCCATAGCACTTATCCTTGCCCGGTTGCGGTGCCGCAGGGGCCGCAGTGGCGGTGCTGGCGGCAAAGCCGAGCGCAAGCAGCCCGACAACGGCCGCTTGCAGGGTGGTCTGTTGCTTCATCCATGTCTCCTTCGAAGAATTTAGAGGTATCTTTTCAAGACAGGCGCTGGGTTGCCGGCGTCCATCTAGCTCCTTGGTCGGCCAAGGCGGTGCTACCTTACATGGGCGGTGGCGCCGGGGGCAACCCCCGGGGCGGCGGCCGGTCGGCGGTCGAGCCCCAAATGCCGCTACCATTAGCGTCAGCGCGGCCTAAAGACCCGCCCGACCCATGCGCTTCACCGTCGCCACCTACAACATCCACAAGGGGTTTTCGCACCTCACGCGGCGCGTGGTGATCCACGAGTTGCGCGACAAGCTGCACGGGCTGTCGGCCGACGTTCTTTTCCTGCAGGAAGTGCAGGGCGTCCACCAATACCACGCCCGCCGCTACCGCAACTGGCCGGTGAAGCCGCAGCACGAGTTCATCGCCGACACGGTATGGCACGAAGTCGCATATGGCCGGAACGCGGTGTACCGGCATGGCCACCACGGCAACGCGGTGCTGTCCCGCTACCCGATCGTCGCCCAGACGAACCTGGATATCTCCGCCCACGCGTTCGAAAGCCGTGGTTTGCTGCACTGCGTGCTGCAGCTCAAGCGCGGGCTGCCGCCGCTGCACTGCATCAATATTCACCTGGGGCTGTTCGAGCGCGGGCGGCGCTGGCAGGTTCACGCCTTGTGCGAGCGCATTCGCGAGGCCGTCCCCATGGATGCGCCGCTCATCGTCGCCGGCGATTTCAACGACTGGCGGCGCAAGGCCGATCGCACGCTGCAGGAGGAGCTCGGCGTGGTCGAGGTATTCGCGGAAGCGCGCGGCCGGCCTGCGCGCACGTTTCCCGCCGTGATGCCGGTGTTCCGGCTCGATCGCATCTACTCGCGCGCCCTGACCGTTGTCGACACCGACGTGCATTACGCCTATCCGCTGGCGCGCCTGTCCGACCATGCCGCCTTGGCCGCGACTTTCGAACTCGAGCGTCCGCCGCGTGGGACCGCGCGCTGAATCCGTCCGCTACCGGCCGGGCAACCGGATCAAGTTGCTCCGCAACGGTGAGCAGTATTTCGCCGCGCTGGCGGCGGCGATCGACGTGGCAGAGCGCGAGGTCTGGCTCGAAACCTACATCTTTGCCGACGATGCGGCGGGCCGGCGCATCGCTGCGGCCATGGCGCGCGCCGCCGGCCGCGGGGTCAAGGTCCGCACGCTGGTAGACGGCTGGGGCGCCAAGTTCTATCTGACCTCGTCCCTGGAGCGCTTCCTGCGCGACGCCGGTGTCGAGCTGCTCAAGTACCGACCTGAGGTGTCGGCATGGCAGTTCCGCTCGCATCGCCTGCGTCGCCTGCACCGCAAGCTCGCTCACGTCGACGGTCGCATCGCATTCGTTGGCGGCATCAACATCATCGACGACCTGAACACGCGCGGGCACACGCCGCCGCGGGTCGACTTTGCGGTGAGCGTCGAAGGCCTGCTGCTGCCGGCGATCGTGTACACCATGCAGCGCGTCTGGGCGCTGGTGCAGCTCGTCCAGCTCGGCACCAGCCAGCTGCCGCTGTTTCCCGAGCGCTACCCCGGCAATCGGGTCGGCAACCAGACCGCGAAGTTCGTGATCCGCGACAACCTGCGCCACCGCCGCGACATCGAGCAGGGGTATATGGCGGCGATTCGCCGCGCCAAGCGCGAGATCATCATCGCCAATCCGTATTTCTTCCCGGGCGTTACCTTTCGGCGCGCGCTGACGGAAGCGGCCGGTCGCGGCGTGGCGGTCACCCTGATCCTGCAGGCAAAGGTCGAATACCTGCTGCTGCATTTTGCCGGCCGGGCGCTGTACGGACAGCTGCTCGATGCCGGCGTGGTGATCCAGGAATACTACAAGAGCATGCTGCACGCGAAAGTCGCCGTGGTCGACGAGCATTGGGCGACGGTCGGCTCGTCGAACATCGATCCCTACAGCCTGCTCATGGCGCGCGAGGCGAACGTATTTGTGCGCGACCGCGAGTTCGCCGGCGAGCTCAGGGGCGCGCTGGTCGAGATGATTGAAACCGGCGCGCATCCGGTCGCGGCGCAGCGCTGGAAGACCCGATCGCGATGGTACAAGGCGGCGATCTGGATGGCGTACGGCATCGTGCGCCTGGCGATGGGGCTCGTCGGCTATGGAGGCAACGAATACTTCGCGCGCCGGCGCTGACCTCGTCGCGTCGCTGACCCGCGCCGCGCCCGTCTGCTACACTTCCCGGGTACCGGTCGCGCCCCAGGCGCGGCTTCCCGTCGATGCGCCGCGCCTCCTCCGTTTCGCTTCCCGCACCCCCCGATCGCGCCTACCGCGGCGATTGGCACACCGTGCGCACGCTGCTGCCGTATCTGATGGCCTACAAGGGGCGGGTGTTTCTGGCTATGGCCTGCCTGATCGCGGCCAAGCTCGCCAACGTCGGCGTCCCGCTGGTGCTCAAGCAGATCGTCGATCGCCTGACGGCTCCGACCGAGCTCGTCCTGCCGGTGGCGCTGCTCGCGGCCTACGGCGCGATGCGCCTGGCGACGACGGTGTTCACCGAGTTGCGCGAATTCCTGTTCGCCAAGGTTACGCAGCGGGCGGTGCGCACCGTCGCGCTCCAGGTTTTCCGTCACCTGCACGCGTTGTCGCTGCGCTTCCACCTCGCGCGCCAGACCGGCGGGCTCACCCGCGATGTCGAACGGGGCACCCGCGGCATCTCCACCCTGATCAGCTACGCCCTGTTCTCGATCCTCCCCACGCTGGTGGAGATCGGACTCGTGTCGACCATCCTGATCATTCGCTATAACGTGTGGTTCATCGCCATCACGGTCGTCGCGCTCACGCTCTACATCCTGTTCACGGTGAGTGTTACCGAATGGCGAACCGGGTTCCGCCGGGCGATGAACGAGCTCGACTCGAGGGCCAATACGCGGGCGATCGACAGCCTGCTCAACTACGAGACCGTCAAGTACTTCAACAACGAGGAATACGAGGCAGCGCGCTACGACGACAGCATGCAGCGCTGGGAGTCGGCCGCGGTCAAGAGCCAGACCTCGCTGTCGCTGCTGAACATCGGCCAGAGCGCGATCATTGCCGTGGCCGTGACCTTGATCATGTGGCGGGCGGTGCTCGGTGTGGTCAACCATACCATGACCATAGGCGATCTCGTCCTGGTCAACGCCTTCATGATCCAGCTTTATATTCCGCTCAACTTTCTTGGCGTGATCTACCGTGAGATCAAGCAGGCGCTGGCGGACATGGAGCGGATGTTCCATCTGACCGAGGAGAACGCCGAGGTCAAGGATGCGCCCGGCGCGCCGCCGCTGCGCGTCACCGCTGGCGAAGTGCGTTTCGAACGGGTCGACTTTGGCTACGAACCGAACCGGCAGATCCTGTTCGACGTCTCGTTCACGATTCCGGCCGGACGCACGATCGCCGTGGTTGGCCCCAGCGGTTCGGGCAAGTCGACGCTGGCGCGGCTGCTGTACCGTTTCTACGACGTCTCTGGCGGCCGCATCGTGATCGACGGCCAGGACCTGCGCGCGGTGCAGCAGGCGAGCCTGCGTGCGGCGATCGGCATCGTGCCGCAGGATACGGTGCTGTTCAACGACTCGATCGAATACAACATCGCCTACGGCCGGCCCGGCGCGACGCACGAAGAGATCGTTGCGGCGGCGCGACTGGCGCAGATTCACGATTTCATCACCGGCCTGCCGGAAGGCTATCGCACGCCGGTTGGCGAGCGGGGCCTGAAGCTTTCCGGCGGCGAGAAGCAGCGGGTTGCGATCGCGCGCGCCATCCTCAAGAATCCGCGCATCCTGATCTTCGATGAGGCGACCTCGGCGCTCGACTCGAAGTCCGAGCAGCTCATCCAGGCGGAACTCGAGCAGATCTCTACCAATCGCACCACGCTCACGATCGCGCACCGTCTGTCGACCATCGTCGGCGCCGACCAGATTCTCGTCCTCGACCGCGGACGCATCGTCGAGCGCGGCAGGCACGCCGAGCTTCTCGCGCGCGAGGGAGCCTACGCGCGCATGTGGGCACTGCAGCAGGAGGAGCGCGGCGAGGCGGCCACCGCGGACACCGAGGCCTAGGCTTCAGCGTCTGTCAGCCGCTAAGCTCTTGAAGCGTTGACGGATTTGGCATAACCCTGGCGGCTGTGGTATAAAACCGGCTGCTTGTTCGAGAATCGGTCTGATGAGCGCTCGCCTAGTCATTGTTTTCGTTGGGTTAATAAGCCTCGGTTCGCCTGCCCTTGCGGACGGCGTGACTGCGCCCGCGGCGCCGGCCTTGGACGCGAGCAAGCTCAAGCTCGGTTCAGCCAACGCGCTGGTGCTCGATGCGAGCGCGGGCCAGCCGATCTACGCCAAAGGGGCCGATGCGGTCACGCCGATCGCGTCGGTGACCAAGCTGATGACGGCCATGGTGGTGCTCGATGCCAACCAGTCCCTGGACGAAACGCTCAGCATCGACATTGCCGACGTCGATGTGCTCAAGGGCAGCCATTCGCGTCTGCGGCTCGGCACCGAGTTGCCCAGGCGGGAGATGCTGCGCCTGGCGCTGATGGCGTCGGAAAACCGCGCCGCCTCGAGTCTCGCCAGGTACTATCCGGGCGGCACGCAAGCCTGCATCGCGGCGATGAATCGCAAGGCGCGTGAGCTCGGCATGATGCACACGCGCTTCGAGGATCCGACCGGGTTGACGAGCGACAACGTCTCGACCGCGAGCGACCTGGCGCTGATGGTGCAGGCCGCGGCCGCCTACCCGCTCATCCGCGACGCCACGACCACGGCGAGCCACTACGTCGAGGTGCAACCGCTGGGCACGGTGCTGGGGTTCAACAATACCAACTTGCTGGTGCGCACCGGGCAGTGGGACATCCAGGTCAGCAAGACCGGCTTCATCCGCGAGGCCGGCAAGTGTCTGGTCATGCTGGCGACCATCGCCAGTCGGTCGGTGGTCATCGTCCTGCTCGATTCATACGGCCGCCTCACCCGGGTTGCCGACGCCATCCGCGTCAAGCACTGGCTCGAAACGGGTGAATCGCTGCCGGTGGCCAAGGCTGCCAAGGTCAAGCGCTTCAAAGGCACGCTGCGGCAAACCTCGCACGCGCCCACCGCGGCGAAGGTCAGGGTCTCCGCCTAGCTTTGCCTGCGCCGCCCGCGCCTGGCGCGTTCGGTCTGCCTGTGCGCTTCCGCGTGCTTCTGCAATCCGGCTAGCGGGAACGCGGCGAGCCCCGCCGCTGCTGCGCCAGCAACTCCTTGGCGTGGGCGCGGGTCTTGGCGGTGATCTCGTGGCCGCCGAGCATGCGCGCAAGCTCCTCGACCCGCTGCGCGGGTTCGAGCCGGGCAAGCGCGGTTGCGACGCCGGTGGCATCGCCGTGCTTGGTCACCCGGTAGTGGTCATCAGCGCAGGCGGCGACCTGCGGCAGGTGCGTCACGCACAGCACCTGGCGCCGCGCGCCGAGCTCCTTGAGCAGGCGGCCGACGGTCGCCGCCACCGCGCCGCCGATACCGACATCGACCTCGTCAAAAATCAGGGTCGGTACCTGACCCACGTCGGCCAGCACGACCTGGATCGCGAGCGCGAGGCGCGACAACTCGCCTCCGGAGGCAACGCGGCCGACCGGGCCGAGCGGCTGCTTGGGATGGGTTGCCACCTTGAACTCCAGCGCTTCCATGCCGAAACTCGCCGGCTGCGCGAGCGGCGTCAGCTCGACTTCAAATCGACCGCTGCCCATCGCCAGCTGCTTCATTGCCTGGCTCACCCGATGCGCGAGCTCGGCGCAGGCGAAGCGGCGCTTGGCGCTGAGCTCGGCGGAGAGCGCCTGGTAGGCGGCGCGAGCTTCCTGCTCCAGGATGGCCAGCGACCCGGTATCGGCGCCGGCAACGAGCGCCGCAAGCTTCGCTTCGACATCAGTCGCCAGTGCCGGCAGTGCCTCCGGGGGCACCCGATACTTGCGGGCCACGGCGTGAATGGCGGCGATACGCTCTTCGATGCGCGACAGCTCGGCGGGGTCGAGGTCGAGCCGTTCGCGGTAGCCGCGCAATGCGCGCCCTGCCTCGTCGACCCGGACCCGGGCTTCCTCGCACAGGGCGATGATGGCTTCGAGCGAAGGGTCGTGGCTCGCGGCGCGGCGCAGGCGCTGCAACAGGGCGGTCAGCCGCGTGCTGAGCGCGCTGTCGCCTTCGATGAGCTCGCCGACTCCGACGCTTGCCGCTTCGAGCAGGCCTGCCGCGTTGGCAAGCCGCGACTGGGTGGCGTTGAGATCTTGCCATTCCGTCGCGCCGACGCCGAGCGCGGCAAGTTCGGTCGTCTGGGCGAGAAGCGCGTCGCGCTCGGCCGCCCAACCGGCGGCATCGCGCGCCCCGCGCTCGCATCGTTCGACGGCCTCGCGCCAGCCGCGCCAGGCTGCAGCGACCTCGCGGGCGAGTGCGGCGAAGCCGCCGAAGGCGTCGACGAGCTGCCGCTGCGTGTCCGGTCGGCCGAGCGACTCGTGCGCGTGCTGGCCGTGCAGGTCGACCAGGTTCGCGCCGACCTGCTCGAGTTGACCGAGCGTTGCCGTTGCGCCGTTGATCCACGCGCGGCTTCTGCCCTGCGCGTCCAGGGTCCGGCGCAGCAGCAGCGGCCCGGCGGCGCTGAAATCCTGCTCGACGAGCCAGGTGCGCAACGCCGGCGCAGCATCGACGTCGAATTCGGCCGCGATCTCCGCGCGCTCGCTTCCGGGGCGCAGCTGGCGCCCTTCGAAGCGGCCGCCGAGCAGCAGCGACAGCGCATCGAGCAGGATCGATTTGCCGGCGCCGGTTTCGCCGGTCAGCACCGTGAAGCCGTGCTCGAATTCAACGTCGAGCGCTTCGACGACGGCGAAATTGCGGATCGACAGCAGACGCAGCATCGGAATCAGGGTGGTGGCGGGAGGCGCAGCGCCATCGTCGCCGGCGCAAAAAGTCAGGGCACGCGGTTGGATACGGGCGGGCGGCAACTGCCTTATTGGGGCCGCAATTGCTCCGGCGTCTCGCTCCAGTGGAGCTTGCGCCGCAGCATCGCGAAATGATCGTGGTCCTTCGGGTGCAGCAGGCGCACCCGGTGTTCGGCGCGACGGACGGTCACCGAATCGCCTTCGAACAGCGGAAAGTTTGCCTGGCCGTCACAGCGCAGGCTCGCATCCTTGCCGCCGAGCAGGGCGATCTCGATCAGCACCGAATCGCGCACGGCGATGGGACGGTTGGTCAGGGCATGGGGCGCGACCGGGACGAGCAGGATTGCCGCCACCAGAGGATCGACGATGGGTCCCTGGGCCGATAGCGCGTACGCGGTGGACCCGGTCGGCGTGGCGACGATCAGCCCGTCGGCGCGCATGGCGTAGACGAAGTGGCCGTCGATGGTGACCGCACAGTCGATCATCCCGCCGAGCGCGCCGCGGTTGACGACGACATCGTTGAGGGCAAGCGCGCGCTGGTCCATTTCGGTATCGGCGCCGCGAGTCAACCTGGCGTCGAGCAGGGTGCGTGATTCTTCGACGAACTCGCCGCCAAGCATTGCCGTGAGCGCGGTTTCCATGTCGGAGAGCGCGATGTCGGTCAGGAAGCCGAGCCGGCCCTGATTGATGCCTATCAGCGGGACGTCGAAGGCTGCGAGTTGCCGCGCCACGGACAGCATCGTGCCGTCGCCGCCGACGACGATCGCAAGCTTGGCTTCGCGCCCGAGTTGCTCGAGCGGCGCTGCCGGATATCCGGGAAGAGGCGTCTGCTGCGCGGTCTCCGCGTCGAGCAGCACGTGATGTCCGCGGCGGGTAAGGAACGCGGCGAGCCGCTCCAGGGGTTCCGCGATGCCCGTGCTCGCGTGGCGGCCGACCAGCGCGATCGTCGAAAAGGGCCGGGTGGGGTCGCTCATGGCCGCGATTAAAGCATAAAATAGCTCCTATGCTGGACCCGCGCGCGCAACACCTTTTGAAGACGCTCATCGAGCGCTACATCGCCGACGGCCAGCCCGTCGGCTCGCGCGTGCTGTCGCGGCAATCCGGGCTGGAGCTGTCGCCGGCGACGATCCGCAACGTGATGGCCGACCTGGAAGAGATGGGATTCATCTCCAGCCCGCATACGTCGGCCGGGCGCATGCCGACGTCGAAGGGCTACCGTTTCTTCGTCGACAGCCTGCTTGTCATCAAGCCGCTCGAGGATGGCGAGATCAGCGAGCTGCAGGGTCAACTCCAGGCGGACCGGCCGCAGCGCCTGATCAGTGCCGCGGCGCAGCTGCTGTCGCAGCTGACCCATTTCGCCGGCGTCGTCGCGACTCAGCGCCGGCGCGAAGCGTCCCTGCGCCACATCGAGTTTCTTCGCCTGTCCGAGCGGCGCGTGCTGCTGATCATCGTCACGCCCGAGGGTGACGTGCAGAACCGGATCCTGCATACCGATCGTGCCTATACGCAGACGCAGCTTCTGGAGGCGTCCAATTACTTCAACCAGCACTATGCCGGCCAGCCGTTCGATGCCATCCGCCCCCTGCTCGCCGAAGAGCTGAGGCGGTTGCGCGAAGACGTGGTCGGACTCATGACCGCCGCGGTCGAGGCCAGCGGCGCCGCGCTCGCGGAGACGGGCGATGGCCTGGTCGTTTCCGGCGAGACGAACCTGCTCGATGCCGAAGACCTCGCGTCGAACATGGAGCGCCTGCGCAGGCTGTTCGAGCTGTTCGAGCAGAAGACATCGCTGCTGCATCTGCTCGACGTCGGCCAGCGCGCGCAGGGCGTGCACATGTTCATCGGCGGCGAATCGGGCTTGGCGCCGCTCGACGAGTGCAGCGTGATCACCGCGCCCTACGAGGTCGACGGGCAGGTCATCGGCACGCTGGGCGTGATCGGCCCGACGCGCATGGCCTACGAACGCGTCATCCCGATCGTCGACATCACGGCCAAGCTGCTGTCGAACGCGCTGACGCAGCAGCTGAGCGACGCCTGAGCCCCGTCTTCGTGCCGGCGCGCAGTGCAGACGCGACAGATCCGGGGCGCCGCGTCGCGTGAGCCGTTTTCTTGCCGAACCTGCGTTCGTCCACGACCACGACTCGCGGCTCGGGGTCCTGCTGCTCAATCTCGGCACGCCGGACGCTCCCACGCCGTCCGCGGTGCGTCGGTACCTGGCCGAGTTTCTGTCCGATCCGCGGGTGGTCGAAATCCCGCGGGCCGCGTGGCTGCCGATCCTGCACGGGGTCATCCTGCGGGTGCGGCCGGCGCGCTCGGCGCAGCGCTACGCCGCGATCTGGACCAAGGACGGCTCCCCCCTGCTCGTGCACAGCCAGCGGCAGCGGAGTCTGCTGCTGGGCTATCTCGGGCAGCGCCTCAAGGCATTGGGACTGCCCTCCGACCACATGCAGGTGGAGCTGGGAATGCGCTATGGCGAGCCGTCGATCGCCGGCGCGCTGGAACGGCTGCGTGCCGGCGGCTGCGACCGCGTGCTGGTGCTTCCGCTCTATCCGCAATACGCCGCAAGCACGACCGCATCCGGGCTCGACGCCGTATTTGCGGCGACGCGGCGCATGCGGCGCGTGCCGGCATTGCGGGTCGTCGACGCCTATCACGACGACGCCGGCTACATCGGTGCGGTGGTGCGGAACATCAACGATTACTGGGTGAAGAACGGCCGCCCGAACAAGCTCGTGCTTTCCTTCCACGGCGTGCCGCGGCGCACGCTCGACCGCGGCGACCCGTATCACTGCCACTGCCAGAAGACCGGGCGTCTTATCGCCACCGAGCTCGGCCTCAAACCCGAGCAGTACGCCCTGACCTTCCAGTCCCGATTCGGCCGCGCCGAGTGGCTGAAGCCGTACACGCAGGCGACGCTGGCGGCGCTGGCCAAGGACCGGCGTGCGCCGGGTCGACGTCGCCTGCCCCGGTTTCGTGGCCGACTGCCTGGAAACGCTCGAGGAGATCGGCCTCGAGGGAAAAGCTGCGTTCCTCGAAGCCGGGGGCAAGGAATTTCACGCCATCCCGTGCCTGAACGAACACCCGGCATGGATCGCCGCGCTGGCCGACCTCGCGCTGAGGAACCTCGGCGGCTGGCTCGACCCGCCCCCCAACGCGGCGGAGCGGGAGCTGGCGCGAGCGCGAGCGATGGCGCTGGGCGCGCAGGGTTGAGCCGTTCCGGGACTTAGTCGCGGGGGTGCGATTCGCCCGCGGGCCGGATTTCCGGTTGAAACAGGGGCAATGCGCTCCATCTAGGGCGATAGCGCAGCAGAGGATCCGATGAAGAATCCCGACCAGAACACTCAGGTTTCGGCCGAGCCGGAGCACACCGAAATTTTGCCGAGCGACGCGCCGGCCGCGCCGGGCCTTGGCGCGGGCGCCGAGCCGGCGCCGCACCTCGCCTCGCTGCTGAAGGAAGCGGAGGATGAGGCGGCGCGGCTCAAGGACGCATGGCTCCGGGCGAAGGCGGAAGCGGACAACATCCGCAAGCAGGCCCAGAACGACGTCGCCAAGGCGCACAAGTACGCGATCGAGCGCTTTGCGCAGGAGTTGCTGACCGTCCGCGACGCGCTGGAGCTTTCGCTGGCGACCCCCAACGCGACCACCGAGGCGCTCAAGGACGGCGTCGAGCTGACGCTCAAGAACCTCAAGGCGGCGTTCGACAAGGAGCGGATCGAAGAGATCAACCCGACCGGGGAGAAGTACGATCCCCACCGGCACCAGGCCATGACCCTGATCGAGTCCAGCGAGCCTCCCGGCACCGTCGTGCAGGTGTTCCAGAAAGGCTACCTGCTGCACGACCGCGTCCTGCGTCCGGCCCTGGTGGCGGTCGCCAAGGCCCCCGAAACGGGGTCGGCCGGCCCGGCAGGCGCTTGAAACAAAAGACAAAACCCCCATCTGGCAACTAATTGAACAAACCAGGACTTGACTATGGCCAAGATCATCGGCATCGACCTCGGCACGACCAACAGCTGCGTCGCCATCATGGAAGGCGGGCAGCCCAAGGTCATCGAAAACTCGGAAGGCGCGCGCACCACGCCGTCGATCGTCGCCTACCTCGAAGACGGCGAGATCCTCGTCGGCGCACCGGCCAAGCGCCAGGCGGTCACCAACGCGAAGAACACGCTCTTCGCGGTCAAGCGCCTGATCGGCCGCCGCTTCGAGGAGAAGGAGGTGCAGAAGGACATCGACCTGATGCCCTACAAGATCGTCAAGGCAGACAACGGCGACGCCTGGGTGGAGGTGCGCGGCAAGAAGATCGCGCCGCAGCAGGTTTCCGCGGAGATGCTGCGCAAGATGAAGAAGACCGCCGAGGACTACCTCGGCGAGGAAGTGACCGAAGCCGTGATCACGGTGCCGGCGTATTTCAACGACTCGCAGCGCCAGGCGACCAAGGACGCCGGCCGGATCGCCGGCCTGGAAGTCAAGCGCATCATCAACGAGCCGACCGCGGCCGCGCTGGCCTTCGGCCTGGACAAGAAGGAAGGCGACCGCAAGATCGCGGTCTATGACCTCGGCGGCGGCACGTTCGACATCTCGATCATCGAAATCGCCGATGTCGAGGGCGAGCACCAGTTCGAAGTGCTGTCGACCAACGGCGACACCTTCCTCGGCGGCGAGGACTTCGACCAGCGCGTGATCGATTACATCGTTGACCGAATTCAAGAAGGAACAGGGCGTCGACCTGAAGAACGACGTGCTGGCGCTGCAGCGGCTGAAGGAAGCGGCCGAGAAAGCCAAGATCGAGCTGTCGAGCTCGCAGCAGACCGAAATCAACCTGCCGTACATCACGGCCGACGAGTCGGGCCCGAAGCACCTGTCGATCAAGATCACGCGCGCCAAGTTCGAATCGCTGGTCGAGGACCTGATCGAGAGCACCATCGAGCCGTGCCGGATCGCGATCAAGGATGCGGGCGTGAAGCTGTCCGACATCAGCGACGTGATCCTGGTCGGCGGCATGACGCGCATGCCCAAGGTGCAGGAGAAGGTCAAGGAATTCTTCGGCAAGGAGCCGCGCAAGGACGTGAACCCGGACGAGGCGGTGGCGGTCGGCGCGGCGATCCAGGGCGGCGTGCTCAAGGGCGACGTCAAGGATGTGCTGCTGCTCGACGTGACCCCGCTGTCGCTGGGCATCGAAACGCTGGGCGGCGTGATGACCAAGCTGATCCAGAAGAACACCACGATCCCGACCAAGGCGCAGCAGGTGTTCTCGACCGCGGACGACAACCAGACCGCGGTGACGATCCACGTGCTGCAGGGCGAGCGCGACGTGGCCGCCGGCAACAAGAGCCTGGGTCAGTTCAACCTCGAGGGCATCCCGCCGGCGCCGCGCGGCATGCCGCAGATCGAAGTGACGTTCGACATCGACGCCAACGGCATCCTGCACGTGTCCGCGAAGGACAAGGCCACCGGCAAGGAGAACAAGATCAAGATCCAGGCGAGTTCGGGCCTGACCGAAGCGGAGATCCAGCGCATGGTCAAGGACGCCGAGGCGCACGCCGAGGAAGACCGCAAGCAGCTCGAGGTGGTGCAGGCGCGCAACCACCTCGACGCGCTGGTGCATCAGCGTGAAGAAATCGCTGGGCGAGTACGGCGACAAGGTCGGCGCCGACGAGAAGGCCAAGATCGAGGCCGCGCTCAAGGAAGCCGAGGAGCTGCTTAAGCAGGCGGACGCCGACAAGGAAGCGCTCGAAGCGAAGGCCCAGGCGCTGATGACCGCCTCGCAGAAGCTGGGCGAGAAGATGTACGCCGAGGCGCAGGCCGGAGACGCAGGGCGCGGCGCGGCGCGACGAGCGGCGCGAAGGAAGGCGACGAGAAGGTGGTCGACGCGGAGTTCACGGAAGTCAAAGACAAGAAGTGATGTCTCCGGCGGCGCGCTGTCGCGCCGGCAGGAGTCGCTGGCCGAGCCGAAGGGTCGCTCCTGCGACCCGTTCGCTCGGCCGTTTGCATGTGCTGCGCATGGGGAGCTGAAAGGCTCAAGATGAAACTCGATGGCTAAGCGCGACTACTACGCGGTGCTCGGCGTCAATCGCGACGCCTCCGACGAGGACCTCAAGAAGGCCTATCGCAAGCTCGCGATGAAGCATCATCCGGACCGCAACCCGGACGACAAGACCGCCGAGGAAAAATTCAAGGAGGCGAAGGAGGCCTACGAGATCCTCTCCGACGCCAAGAAGCGCGCCGCCTACGACCAGTTACGGCCACGCCGGCGTCGATCCGTCGGCCGGGTTCGGCGCCGCCGGGGCGCGCGGCTTCGGTGGCGGGGGCGAGGGCTTCGGCGGATTCGCCGACGCCTTCGGCGACATTTTCGGCGACATCTTCGGCGCCGGCCCCGGCGGCGGGCGCGGCCGCGGCAATGGCGTCTACCGCGGCGCCGACCTGCGCTACAACCTCGAGTTATCGCTCGAAGAGGCGGCGCGCGGCACCGAGACCAAGATCCGCATTCCGACCATGGAGGAATGCGCGACCTGCCACGGCTCCGGCGCCAAACCCGGCACCCAGGCCAAGACCTGCCCCACCTGCCACGGGCAGGGCCAGGTGCGCATGTCGCAGGGTTTCTTCTCCATCCAGCAGGCCTGCCCGCAATGCCACGGCAGCGGCAAGATCATTGCGGAGCCGTGCCCGGCCTGCGAGGGCGCCGGCCGGGTCAAGCAGCACAAGACGCTGTCGGTGAAAATCCCCGCCGGCGTCGATCAGGACGACCGCATCCGCCTCGCGGGCGAAGGCGAGGCGGGCGTCAACGGCGGCCCGCCGGGCGACCTGTACGTGGTCGTCAACCTGAAGCCGCACGCGGTCTTCCAGCGCGACAACAACGACCTGCACTGCGAGATGCCGATCAGCTTCAGCACCGCGGCGCTGGGCGGCGAAATCGAAATCCCGACGCTCGACGGTCACGCCAAAATCAAGATTCCCGCCGAAACGCAAACCGGCCAGGTGTTCCGGCTGCGCAACAAGGGCATCAAGGGCGTGCGCAGCAGTGTCCACGGCGATCTGTTTTGCCATGTCGTCATCGAGACACCGGTGAACCTCACGCCGCGGCAGAAGGAACTGCTGCGCGAATTCGAGCTGATCAACGCCGAGAATCCCGGCCGGCACAACCCGCGCGCCAAGAACTGGTTCGAGCGCGTGCGCGAGTTCTTCGGGCCGTAGGCGGTCGCCCAGACCCCTCAAGGCCCTGCGGCCCGGCTACGGAAACACGGGGATGCGCGGTTCGAGCCCGTGGTCCTGAGCCTCCGGATGCCGCTCGCTCAGGACGGCCTTGATCTTCTCGACGTTGCGTTCGGGCACGTCGACCATGAGCAGGATGCGGCCGGCATCGATCTGCGCCTCGAAATGCCGCAGGCGCGAGTTGGGGATACCCGAGCCGACCATGCTCGACACCCAGGTGCCGAGCAGGGCGCCCGCCACGGTGGCGCCGAGCACCGTGGCCGCCTGCCAGCGTTCCACGGGCAGCCCGGAGAATAGAAGCAACAAGCCCCCTGCGCAGCCGAGCGCCGCGCCGACAACGAGGCCGAGCTGTGCGCCGTGGACCAAGTCGGTCTTCTGCAGCACGCTGGCCTCATGCAGGCCGTCCATCGACGTGCCGCGCTTGGCGAGAAAATGGATGTAGGACTCCTCGACACGCGCGAGTAGGAGATCCTCCATGATCTTGCGCGAGCTCGCGAGATCGGGCATGACGTAATAGAGTCGACGTCGCATGCTGGCCTCCGACGAAAACGATCCGCTCCAATCCGGCGACCAATGCTGCATAGAGCCCCGCGCCGGCTGCAAGTTCACTTTGCTTACGGCGCGCGACTCGCCACCGGCGACGGCCAGCATCCTCGCGGCTTGTGGCGGCGCGGCGCAGGGCTTAGCATTCGCGTCGGCCCCGCGTCAGGAGGACTGAGCATGCTGCGCAATGTCGCCCGTATGGTTGTGCTGTGTGCGCTGCCGCTGGCGAGTGCGTCGGCACAGGTGAAGATCGGCCTGCTGGTGTCCGCGACCGGGCCGACGGCGGCGATCGGCATTCCGCAGAAGAACACCGCCGCGCTACTCCCGGAGCGCATCGGGGATGCGAGCGTCGTGTACATCCAGCTCGAAGACGGGGGCGACCCGGCGCGGGCGGTGCAAAACGCGAAGAAGCTGATCGCCGAGGACAACGTCGATGCGCTCATCGGCCCGTCGACAACGCCCAACGCGTTGGCCATTCTCGACGTTGTTGCCGAAGCGAAGGTTCCCTTGCTGGCCACGGTCGGCACCCAGTCGGTGGTCGAACCGGTCGACGCCAGGAAACGCTGGGTGTTCAAGACCACCCAGAACGACGATCTGATCGCGGCAGCGCTGCTCCGGCACATGGTGAAGAAAGGCGTCAAGACGGTCGGTTTCATCGGCTTCAACGATCCTTACGGCGAGAACTGGTACAAGGTGTTCGGTGGCCTTGCGGCGCAGGCCGGCGTGCGCATCGTCGCCAGCGAACGCTATGCGCGGACCGATCAGAGCGTCACGGCACAGGTGCTCAAGCTGATCGCGGCGAAGCCCGATGCGGTGCTCATCGCCGCGGTCGGCGGCCCGGCGGTGCTGCCCCAGGCCACGCTGTTCGACCAGGGCTACAAGGGTCGCGTCTACCAGACGCACGCGGTCGCGACCGACGATTTCATCCGCCTCGGCAAGGAGAAAGTCGAGGGAACCGTGCTCGCGGCCGGCTCGATGCTCGTCATCGACGACATCGCCGACACCGACCCGATCAAGAAGGTTGCGCTGACCTACATCGTTGCCTACGAGAAGCAGTTCGGGCAGAAGCCGGCGACCTTCGGGGCAAACACCTACGATGCGGGATTGATCCTGCAGCGGGCCATCCCCTCGGCGTTGAAGGTCGCCAAGCCGGGCACGGAGGCATTCCGTGTCGCCCTGCGCGACGCCATCGAGCAGGAGCGCGATGTCGTTGGCTGCCAGGGCGTGTTCAATATGAGTCCGACCAATCACAACGGCATGGATGAGCGCGCCCGCGTGCTGGTGACCGTCAAGGACGGCAGGTTCCGCCTGCTGCCCGAGTAGCTGCCGATGCGCGCCGGCCCGGTCGTCGGCATCCTGCTCGCCGCCGGGAGCGGGTCGCGCTTCGGGGGCGAGCAAGCTGCTCGCCCCGCTGCCCGACGGCACGCCGATCGGCGTGGCCGCGCTGGAGCACCTGGCGCCAGCGGTCGACGCCGTTGTTGCGGTCGTGCGGGCGCAGGACACGGTGCTTGCGGCTGCGCTGGCGGCGCACGGGGCGCGCGTCTCGGTGTGCCCGCGCGCGGAGCAGGGCATGGGGGCGAGCCTGGCTTGGGGGATACGCGCGGCCCCGGTCGCAGCGGGCTGGTTGATCGGCCTGGCCGACATGCCGTGGGTGCAGCCGGCCACGATGGCCCGCGTGGTCGACGCCCTGCGCGCCGGCGCGTCCATCGCGGCGCCGGGCCGGCAGGGCAGTCGGGGGCATCCGGTGGGATTCGCCGCCGATCGATACCCCGACCTGGTCGCGCTTTCCGGCGATGAGGGCGCCCGGTCGGTGCTCTCCGCTACCCGGTCACTCTGATCGACAGCGAAGATGCGGGGATCCTGCGCGACGTCGACACGCGGCAGGACCTGGAAGTCTGACTGCTACTTCGCCTGTGCCCGCCACATGTCGGGCTGGCGGCCGACGATGCGATTCTCTTCTTCCTGCATCACCCACCAGGAGCGCAACTCGGGCGCCTCGAGCGGGCGCGAGATCAGATAGCCCTGCGCTTCCTCGCAGCCGTGCTTCTTGAGGAATTCGAACTGGGCGATCGGTCTCGACGCCTTCGGCGATGACGCGCAGGCCCAGCTGTGCGCCAGCGCGATGATCGCCTGCGTGATCGCCTCGTCGCTGCGGTTCTGCTCGAGGCCGTGCACGAAGTCGCTGGTCGATCTTGATGCCCTGGATCGGCAGCCGCGCCAGATATCGACAGGTTCGAATAGCCCGTGCCGAAGTCGTCGACGGTGATCGAGACGCCCATCTGCTTGAGCTTCTCCAGCGTTGCGACGGCCCTTTCCGGATGCGTGATGATGACGCTTTCCGTGATCTCGAGGTCGAGATAGCGCGGCGCCAAGCCGCTCGCGCGCAGCGCGTCCTCGACCACCGACAGCCAGTTGTCGTGCTGCAATTGCTGCACCGAGAGATTCACTGACAGGCGCAGCATCATGTTCTGGCGGTGCCAGGTCATGAGCTGCCGGCAGGCGTCGCGCAGCGCCCGCGCGCCAAGAGCCTGGATCATCCCCGATTCCTCGGCGATCGGGATGAACTCGGCCGGGCCGATCACGCCGCGCTCCGGATCGCGCCAGCGCAGCAGGGCCTCGACGCCGAGCGCCCGGCCCGAATCCATGTCGATCTGCGGCTGGTAGACGAGGAAGAACTCGTCGTCCATCAGCCCGCGCCGCATGTCGGTCTCGAGCTGCAGCCGCGCCTGCACGCGCGACGTTCATGTCCGCGGTATAGAAGCGATAGGCGTTGCGCCCGGCTTCCTTCGCCGCGTACATCGCCGTGTCGGCCTGCTTGATCAGCCCATTGGGATCGGTGGCATCGACCGGGTAGACCGACACGCCGATCGAGCAGGTCAGGGTGGGCGTCTGATCGGCGAGGCGGAACGGCGCGAGGAACGACTCGCGCACGCGCGTGAGCACGGTCATCACCTCGAAGGCGGCGTGCACCGGATCGAGGCCCGGCAGGATCAACACGAACTCGTCGCCGCCGAGTCGGGCGACGGTGTCGGACTCGCGCACGGCGCTGGTCAAGTCGCTGCGCGACCGCCTGCAGCAACTGGTCGCCGGCATCGTGACCCAGCGTGTCGTTGATGCGCTTGAAATGATCGAAATCGAGGAACAGGCACGCGACCTGATGGCCGTCGCGCGCCGCCTGGGCGACGATCTGCTTGAGGCGCTGGTTGAGCAGCGTCGCGGTTGGGCAGGCCGGTCAGGATGTCGTGCTGGGCCAGCTTGTAGGCCTGCGCCGTCGCGATCTCGAGCTCCTTGGTTCGCTGGGTGACCTTGTCCTCGAGCGTGCGCTGATAGGTCGCGACCTCGGCCTGCGACTCGGCGAGCCGCTGCGTCATGTGGTTGAACGTGTGCGTGAGCAGGCCCAGCTCGTCGCTCGATTTCGCCGGCACGTAAACATCGAGCTTGCCGGCACCGACGGCGCGCGCGGCGCGCATCAGCTGGCGCATCGGCGCGACCAGGCGCCGGGTCAGCAACAGCGTCGCCACGACGGCGACCGATCAGGAGCGCGGCGACGACCGTGAGCGCGCCGATCAAGTTCGCGCGCATGCGCGTCCACGACCGGTCGAAGCTCATGCCAGGCTCGATGTAGCCGATGACCGGCCGTGCCGCCGTTTCGCCGCACCTGCTCAGCCGCCGTGGCGGATAGACCGGAACGGAGACATCCACCTGCCGCCCGTTGGCGATTGCCGGTTCCGAACTGCGGCCGTCCCGGCGGCGTCGGGCAGCTCCGGCAGTGCGTCGCCGCTGTAGCTGCGCGAGATCAGGGGCCGCCGCTGGGCATCGAGGACGGCCGACATAGGCGATGTCTCGATCCGAGGACAGGCCGTCGAGCATGGCGACGACATTGGACATGTCGGCCGAGCTCAGGGCCTCGTCGGCGACTTGCGCCAGCATGGCCGCCAGGGCAAGCCCCTGGCTGCGCAAACGCGGCCGTCTCGTCGTGAATCTGCTGGCCGATGAGAAACGCGGCCACGCCCAGGGCGGTGGCGACGATCAGGCCGATGGCGAGCAGATTGAGTTTGGTCTGCAACCCCATGCGCACCGGCGGCGCATTGAGCGGCGAGATGGTGTCGCCGCCGAGGGGTGAATACGATTTGGCCATCGTCGGGTGGCGGCGTCGCTAGACCGTGGCGACCGGAATCTTGCCGATCTTCTGCTGCCACTCGCGCGGGCCGGTCTGATGCACCGATGTGCCCCCGGCATCGACCGCGACCGTCACCGGCATGTCTGTGACCTCGAACTCGTAGATCGCCTCCATGCCGAGGTCGGCGAAGGCCACGACCCGGGCGGCCCGGATTGCCTTCGACACGAGATACGCCGCGCCGCCGACCGCCATCAGGTACGCGGCGCGGTGCTTGCGGATCGCCTCGATCGCCGCCGGCCCGCGCTCGGCCTTGCCGACCATGGCGATCAGGCCGGTCTTCGCCGAGCATCATCTCGGTGAACTTGTCCATCCGCGTGGCGGTGGTCGGGCCGGCCGGACCGACCACCTCGTCGCGCACCGGATCGACCGGCCCGACGTAGTAGATGACGCGATTCGTGAATCGAAACCGGCAATGGCTGGCCCTTCGACGAGCATCTCCTGCGATGCGCTTGTGCGCGGCGTCGCGACCGGTCAGCAAGCTTGCCGTTGAGCAACAGGCGCTCGCCGGGTTTCCACGATGCGACCTCGGCCGGCGTGAGCGTGTCGAGCGTCCACGCGGCGCGCCTGTGGCGAAGGCGCCCATTGCACGCGTGGCCAGCGCGCCAGGTCCGGCGGGTCGAGCTTAGCCGCGCCGGATCCGTCGAGCGTGAAGTGCGCGTGCCGCGTCGCGGCGCAGTTGGGGATCATCGCCACCGGCAGGCTCGCCGCGTGCGTCGGATAGTCGAGGATCTTGACGTCGAGCACCGTGGACAGGCCGCCGAGCCCCTGGGCGCCGATGCCGAGCGCATTGACCTTGTCGAAGAGCTCGAGGCGCAGCTCCTCGATCCGGCTCATCGCTCGCCGCGCGCCGCGCGCGCCTTGAGCTCGTGCATGTCGATGGGCTCCATCAGCGCTTCCTTGGCGAGCAGCATCGCCTTTTCCGCGCTGCCGCCGATGCCGATGCCGAGCATGCCGGGCGGGCACCAGCCGGCGCCCATCGTCGGGACCGTCTTCAGCACCCAGTCGACGATGGAGTCGGACGGATTGAGCATCGCGAACTTCGACTTGTTCTCCGATCCGCCGCCCTTGGCCGCGATCCTCACCTCGACGCTGTCGCCGGGAACGAGTTCGAAATGCACCACGGCCGGCGTGTTGTCCTTGGTGTTGGTCCGCTTGCCGGCCGGGTCGCGCAGGATCGAGGCGCGCAGCTTGTTGTCCGGGTCGAGGTAGGCGCGGCGCACGCCTTCGTTGACCATGTCGGTGACCGACATCGTCGCATCGTCCCAGCGCACGTCCATGCCGACCTTGACGAAGACGACGACGATGCCGGTGTCCTGGCAGATCGGGCGGTGGCCTTCCGCGCACATGCGCGAGTTGGTGAGGATCTGCGCGATCGCGTCCTTGGCCGCGGGCGACTGCTCGGCCTCGTAGGCGTGCGCCCAGCGCCTCGATGTAGTCGAGCGGGTGGTAGTAGGAAATGTACTGCAGCGCGTCGGCGACGCTCTGGATGAGATGTCCTGTTTGATGGCGGTCATGGCGCCTCCGAGAGGAGTGGGCGGCACCGGAGACGGGCGCTGGCCGCCGGATACCGGGCCCGAGTAGGCAAAGGGGCAGTGGGGCAGGAATTCTAGCACCTTGGCGTACTGTAGGACGGCCTGGCGACGGCTCGCCCGGTGGGCACGGCCGGCAGCGGTTGCGCCGACTGGGTCAGTGTCGTTAGACTGGACCCCAAAAGCAGCTGCGTGTTTGCCGCGACACATCCCAGGAGACTTCCAGTATGTCCACTATCGAGACCGTCTCGCACGAAAGCCGCCTGTTCGCCCCTCCGCAGGCGTTCGTGGCGCAGGCCAACGTCGATGCCGCGGAATTCGACGCCTCAACGCGGCCGCCGCAGCCGACTATCCGGGGTTCTGGGCCAAGCTCGCGCGCGAAGAGCTGCTCGTGGCAGAAGCCGTTCACCGCGGTCGCTCGACGAATCGCACGCGCCGTTCTACAAATGGTTCGACGACGGCGAGCTCAACGTCTCCTACAACTGCCTCGACCGCAACCTCGAAACCGGCAGCGCGAACAAGACCGCGATCATCTTCGAGGCCGACGACGGCAACGTGACGCAGGTCACCTACCAGCGAGCTCTACCACCGCGTCTGCCAGTTCGCGAACGCGCTGAAGTCGCGCGGCATCAGAAAGGGCGACCGCGTCATCATCTACATGCCGATGTCGATCGAGGGCGTGGTCGCGATGCAGGCCTGCGCGCGCATCGGCGCCACGCACTCGGTGGTGTTCGGCGGCTTCTCGGCCAAGAGCGCTGCACGAGCGCATCATCGATGCCGGCGCGGTCGCGGTCATCACCGCCGACGGGCAGATGCGCGGCGGCAAGGCGATGCCGCTGAAGCCGATCGTCGACGAAGCGCTCGCGCATGGGCGGCTGCGACGCGGTGCACAGACCGTCATCGTCTACCGGCGCACCGGCACCGCGGTCCCGATGAAGCGCCGGCGCGACATCTGGTGGCACGACGTGGTGGCAGGGCCAGGCCGACGACCTGCGAGCCGGAACTGGGTCGAGCGCCGAGCATCCGCTGTTCATCCTCTACACCTCCGGCTCCACCGGCAAGCCCAAGGGCGTGCAGCACTCCACCGGCGGCTACCTGCTGTGGGCCATCCTGACGATGAAGTGGGTGTTCGACTCAAGCCCATCGGACGTTTTCTGGTGCACCGCCGACGTCGGCTGGGTGACCGGCCACACCTACATCACCTACGGGCCGCTGGCGGTCGGCGCGACCGAAATCGTGTTCGAGGGCGTGCCGACCTATCCCGACGCCGGGCGCTTCTGGAAGATGATCCAGGACCACAAGGTCAGCGTCTTCTACACCGCGCCGACGGCGATCCGCTCGCTGATCAAGGCTGCGGATCGCGCGAGCTGCCGAAGAAATACGACCTGTCCAGCCTGCGCCTCCTCGGCACGGTCGGCGAGCCGATCAATCCGGAAGCCTGGATGTGGTACTACACGAACGTCGGCGGCGGCGCTGCCCGATCGTCGACACCTGGTGGCAGACCGAAACCGGCGGCCACATGATCACGCCGCTGCCCGGCGCGACGCCGCTGATGCCGGGCTCCTGCACGCTTGCCGCTGCCCGGCATCATGGCCGCGATCGTCGACGAAGCCGGGCCATGACGTGGACAACGGCCAGGGCGGCATCCTGGTGATCAAGCGCCCGTGGCCGGCGATGATCCGCACGATCTGGGGCGACCCGGAGCGCTACAAGCAAGGCTACTTACCCCGAGGATCTCGGCGGCAAGTTCTATCTCGCCGGCGACGGCGCGGTCCGCGACAAGGAGACGGCTACTTCACGCATCATGGGCCGCATCGACGACGTGCTGAACGTCTCCGGCCACCGGCTGGGCACGATGGAAATCGAGTCGGCGCTGGTCGCCAACCCGCTGGTCGCCGAAGCCGCGGTGGTCGGCCGTCCCGACGATCTCACCGGCGAGGCGATCTGCGCCTTCGTCGTGCTGAAGCGGTCGCGCGCCCGGACGGGCGCGAGGCGGAGAAGATCGCCAAGGAGCTGCGCGACTGGGTGGGCAAGGAGATCGGCCCGATCGCCAAGCCCGAAGGACATCCGCTTCGGCGACAACCTGCCCAAGACGCGCTCCGGCAAGATCATGCGCCGGCTGCTGCGCTCGATCGCCAAGGGCGAGGAAATCACGCAGGACGTGTCGACGCTGGAAAATCCGGCGATCCTGGACCAGCTCAAGCAGGTTCTGTAGGCGGGAATCGCGGCCGGGGGACTTCACCGGCCCCGCGAATGCTGCGCCCGCGGGCTCGGCGTCGCGGCGGACGAGCCTTAAGTGCGCCACGCCGCGGCGCGCGCCAGAACGCGCGAGTGCCCTGTGCTAAACTGCCCTCGCCCTGCGCGCACCATCATGCCGAAAGCCGACGCGCCCGTTTCGCCTGCCGCGCTCACCGCTCTTCGCCCCCTCGACGGCCGGTATCGGCGCAAAGTCGCCTCCCTGGCGCCGTACTTCAGCGAATTCGGCCTGATCCGCTACCGCGTGCGGGTCGAGATCGCATGGCTGCAGGCGCTCGCCGACGAGCCCGGGCATCGCCGAAGTTCCGCCATTCTCCGCGTCGACGCGCGCGCTGCTGGCCGACGCCCTCGCCGAGTTCTCCGTCGCCGACGCCGAGCGGGTCAAGGCGATCGAGGGCACGACCAACCACGACGTCAAGGCGGTCGAATACTGGCTGAAGGAGCGCTTCGCCGGCGTGCCGGAACTCGCGCGCGCGAGCGAGTTCATCCATTTCGCCTGCACCTCGGAGGACATCAACAATCTCGCCCACGGCCTGATGCTGGCCGATGCGCGCGACGCGAATCCTGCTGCCGGCGCTCGACGCGCTCGCCGCCGAGCTGCGCGGCGCTCGCGCACGCGCACGCGGCGCTGCCGATGCTCGCGCGCACCCATGGCCAGCCGGCGACGCCCACGACGCTCGGCAAGGAAATCGCCAATGTCGTCGCGCGGCTCGAGCGCGCGCTGCCGGCGATCGCGCAGCGCTCCGCTGACCGGCAAGATCAACGGCGCGGTCGGCAACTACAACGCGCACCTCGCCGCCTATCCGGACGTCGACTGGGAAGCGTCTCGCGCGGCGGGTCGTCGACGGCGCTGGGCCTCGAATTCAATCCCTACACGACGCAGATCGAGCCGCACGACGACATGGCGGAGCTGTTCGACGCGCTCGCGCGCGTCAACACCATCGCTGATCGATCTCGACCGCGACGTCTGGGGCTACATCTCGCTCGGCTATTTCCGGCAGAAGACGACGCAGGGCGAGGTCGGCTCGTCGACGATGCCGCACAAGGTCAATCCGATCGACTTCGAGAATTCGGAAGGCAATCTCGGCCTCGCCAACGCGCTGCTGCGCCACCTGGCGGAGAAGCTGCCGATCTCGCGCTGGCAGCGCGACCTCACCGACTCGACCGTGCTGCGCAACATGGGCGTCGGCGCTCGGCTACGCGCTGCTCGGCTGGGTGTCGCTGCCGCAGGGGCTCGCCAAGCTCGAGGCCGATCCCGCGCGCATCGCGGCCGACCTCGACGCGAACTGGGAAGTGCTGGCCGAGCCGATCCAGACGGTGATGCGGCGCTACGGCGTGCCGGAACCCTACGAGCAGCTCAAGGCGCTGACGCGCGGCCAGAGGCGGGATGACGCGCGCTCGCTGCATGCGTTCATCGACGGGCTGGCGATGCCCGACGATGCGAAGAGCGCGCCTCAAGGCGCTGACGCCCGCGACCTACACCGGCAACGCGCGCCGGACTGGCCAGCGCGGATCTAGCGCCCGTCGTCTCGGCGGGCGGCCCGGGCGCGGCGCTCCTTGCGGAACTGGGCGGCCATCGGCAGCAGCGACACGAAGACGATGCCGATCACGATCAGCGACAGATTGTCCTTGACCCAGGGAATGTTGCCGAACAGGTAGCCGGCGTAGACCAGCGACGCGATCCAGGCGGCCGCCGCCGATCACGTTGAAGAACAGGAACTTGCGGTAGGTCATCGCCCCGACCCCCGCGAGGAACGGCGCGAACGTGCGGATGATCGGCACGAAGCGGCCGATGATGATCGTCACGCCGCCATATTTTTCGTAGAACGCTGCGTCGCTTCAGGTACTCCGGCTTGAACCAGCGCGAATCTTCGGCCGGTCGAACGCCTTCGGCCCGATGTAGCGGCCGACGCAGTAGTTGAGTGATCGCCGAGGACCGCGGCGACGAACAGCGTACCACCAGCACGTGGACGTCGATGCCCGCCGTCGCGACGACCGTGCCGGAGATGAACAGGATCGAATCGCCGGGCAGGAACGGAAAGACGACGAGCCCGGTTTCGGCGAAGATCACGAGGAACAGCAGCGCGAAGATCAGTGCCGCATGCTGCGCCGCCAGCTCGGCCAGCGTCTGGTCGAGCGCGAGCAGCGAGTAGAAGAGCGTCGTCAGCAAGGGGACCGGCTCGATTTCCGGCTGCGGCGCAGCCTCTGCTACGATCCATCGAGCAATCGAGCCTGCCCCTGGCTGCAGTCAGGGCAGGATCTTCTCGGCGCTTCCTGCGCCCGTTCTTTCCGGCTTGACCAGATCCTCGCGCGACACGCCGAGCCACATCACCAGCGGCGCCATCACCAGCACCGACGAATAGATGCCGAAGCAGATGCCGATGGTCAGCGCCAGCGCGAAGTAGTGCAGCGTCTCGCCGCCGAAGAACAGGATCGACAGCACCATCATCAGCGTGCAGCCGTGGGTGATGATCGTCCGCGACATCGTGCTGGTGATCGCGTTGTCGATGACTTCGGGCACGGTGGCCTTGCGCATCTTGCGGAAGTTCTCGCGGATCCGGTCGGCGATCACCACCGACTCGTTGACCGAATAGCCGAGCACCGCGAGCACCGCGGCCAGCACCGGCAACGAGAATTCCCACTGGAACAACGCGAAGAAGCCCAGGATGATCACGACGTCGTGCAGGTTGGCGATGATCGCCGCCACCGCGAAGCGCCATTCGAAGCGCAGCGCCAGATAGCCACGATGCCGAGCACACCAGCAGCAGCGCCAGCGCGCCGTTCTCGTAGAGCTCCTTGCCGACCTGCGGGCCGACGAACTCGACGCGCTGCTGGGTACGCCGGGGTCGTCGGCCTTGAGCGCCGTCATCACCGCTCGGAGAGTTGTGCGCTCGACAGGCCTTCCTTCAGCGGCAGCCGGATCGAGCGCGGTGTTGGAGCTGCCGAAGCTCTGCACCGCGAATTCGCCGAGGTTCATCTTGTCGATGACTGCGCGCACGTGCCCGAGTCCGCCGGCCGTGCTGTAGGCGACCTCGATCACCGTGCCGCCGCGTAAATCGACGCCGAGATTCAGGCCCTGGTGGCGAGAAAGAACACCGCGAGCACGAACGTGACCAGCGAGATCACGTTGAACACCAGCGCGTGCCGCATGAACGGGATGTCGCGCTGGATCCTGAAGAATTCCATGGTGTCTACTCCTAGTATTGTGCCGGCCGGGCGAGCTGTGCCGAAGCGGTCAGGTCGCCGGCTTCCAGACCTGGCCGATCGATATCTTGTCGAGCTTCTTGCGCCCACCGTAGATCAGATTGACGATTGCCGCGCGAGACGAACACCGCGGTGAACATCGACGTCATGATGCCGAGGCAGTGCACGACGGCGAAGCCGCGCACCGGCCCGGTGCCGAAGATCAGCAGCGCGAGGCCGGCGATCAGCGTCGTGACGTTGGAGTCGAGAATGGTGCCCCAAGCGCGCTCGTAGCCGGCCTGGATCGCCGCCTGCGGCGTATCGCCCCAGCGCAGTTCCTCGCGGATGCGCTCGTTGATCAGCACGTTGGCGTCGATCGCCATGCCGAGCGTCAGCGCGATGGCCGCGATGCCGGGCAGCGTCAGCGTCGCCTGCAGCATCGACAGGATGCGCGACCAGCAGCAGCAGGTTGACCGCCAGCGACAATCGTCGAGATGACGCCGATCAGCAGGTAGTAGGCGCATCATGAACACCGCCATGCACGATGAAGCCGTACAGCGTCGAATCGAAGCCCTTGTCGATGTTCTCCTCGCCGAGGCTGACGGGCCGACGGTGCGCTCCTCGACGATCTCCATCGGCGCCGCCAGCGCGCCGGCGCGCATGCAGCAGCGCGATGTCGTTGCGCCTCGCGCGTGCTCATGCGGCCGCTGATCTGGACGCTGCCGCCGCCGATCTCCTCGCGGATCACCGGCGCGGTGATCGACCTCGGACTTGCCCTTCTCGACCAGCACGATCGCCATGCGCTTGCCGACGTTCTCGCGCGTGACCTCCTTGAAGATGCGCGCGCCGCTGCCGTCGAGGTTGACGTGCACCGCGGGCTCGTTGCGTGCGCTGGTCGAAGCCGGGCTGCGCGTCGTTGATGCGGTCGCCGGTCAGCACCACCTGCTTCTTGACCAGCACCGGCGCTGCCGTCGCGCTCGGTGAACAGCTCGGTGCCGAACGGCACCTGGCCGGCTAGCGCCTGCTGCTAGCGCGCTCGGCTCCTCGTCGACCATGCGGATCTCCAGCGTCGCGGTGCGGCCGAGGATGTCCTTGGCGCGCGCCGTGTCCTGCACGCCGGGCAGCTGCACGACGACGCGGTCGGCGCCCTGCTGCTGGATCATCGGCTCGGCGACGCCGAGCTCGTTGACGCGGTTGCGCAGGATCGTGATGTTCTGCTTGACGGCGCCCTCCTGGATCCGCTTCTGCGCCTCCGGCTTGAGCGTGGCGACGAGCCGAACTCGCTGCCTTCGCCCTGCGTCCTGCAGCAGCCAGATCGGGAAAGGCGTTGTCGATCTCCTGCGTTCGCCTTTGCGCGCGCTCGTCGGCGTCGCGGAACTGACCGACGACGCGTCTGGCCTTCGCGGCTGATGCCGGCGTAGTGCGACCTTCTTGTCGCGCAGCAGCGATGCGGATGTCGGCCGAGTAGCGGTCGAGCGCGCTTGTCGAGCGCGGCCTTCATGTCGACCTGCAGCAGGAAATGCACGCCGCCGCGCAAGTCGAGGCCGAGGTACATCGGCAGCGCGCCGATGCTGGCCAGCCACTGCGGCGAGCTCGACAGCAGGTTCGAGCGCGACGATGTAATGGGGTCTGTCGGCCCGAGCTTCAGCGCCTGCAGCATGTCCTTGGCCTTCAGCTGGGTGTCGGTGTCGGCGAAGCGCACCTTGACGCCGGTGGGATCGAGCATGTCGCCGTCGATAGGCGATGTTGGCGGCCTTGAGCGCGCTTCTCCACGCGTCTGCAGAGTCGAGGCGTCGATCTTGACGCTGGCCTTGCATCGGCGACACCTGCACCGCCGGCGACTTCGCCGAAAGAAATTCGGCAGCGTGTAGACGAAGCCGACCACCAGCGCGACGGCGATGAGCGATGTATTTCCAGAGCGGATAGCGATTCATTGGCGGCTTGACGAACGCGGCAGAAGGCATGCCGGAGCGCCGATTCGGCGGTTGCTTACATCGACTTGAGGTTCCCTTGGGCAGCACCAGCGAGATCGCGGCTTTCTGCACGGTGACTTCGACGTTGGCGGCGATTTCGACGTCGACATAGTTGTCGCTCACCTTGGACGATCTTGCCGACGATGCCGCCGGCGGTGACGACCTCGTCGCCCTTCTGCAGCGCGTCGAGCATCGCCTTGTGTTCCTTGGCGCGCTTCTGCTGCGGCCGGATCATCAGGAAATAGAACACGACGAAATCAGCGATCATGCGGCAGAAACGTCATGATGTCGGCGCCCGGCGCGGCGCCGGCCGCCTGGGCGTAGGCGTTGCTGATAAACATGATTCACTCCTTGCGATCGATCGACAGCGGCTGCGCATGCAATAGCGCGAACCGGACATGCGGAAAGCGCGTATTCTATCACGCTCGCGGCTGCGCAGTCGTGCCGGAAGCCTGCCACGATAAGCCGGCAAGCGCGTCCGGCTGCGATCGCCGCGCGCAGCTCCGCCATCAGCGCCTGGTAGTAATGCAGGTTGTGGATGGTGTTGAGCCGCGCGCCGAGGATCTCGCCGGCACGGTGCAGGTGGTGCAGGTAGGCGCGGCTGAAATTGCGGCAGGTGTAGCAGCGCGCAGCTCGCGTCGAGCGGGCGCGGTGTCGGTCGCGGTAGCGGGCGTTGCGTGATCTTGATGTCGCCGTGGCGGGTGAACAGCCAGCCGTTGCGGGCGTTGCGCGTCGGCATCACGCAGTCGAACATGTCGATGCCCGGCGCGACCGCCTGCGACGATGTCCTCCGGCGTGCCGACGCCCATCAGGTAGCGCGGCTGGTCGCGCGGCAGTCGCGGCGCGGTGTGGGCGAGGATGCGCAGCATGTCCTCCTTCGGCTCGCCGACCGACAGGCCGCCGATCGCGTAGCCGTCGAAGCCGATGTCGCTGCAGTCCGCGCCAGCGACTCGTCGCGCAGGTCCTCGTGCATGCCGCCCTGGACGATGCCGAACAGCGCGTTGCGGATTGCCCGCCGTGCGGCCGTCGCTGCGAGCGCTGCCGCCCAGCGCAGCGACAGCTCGCATCGACTCGCGCGGCCTCGTCGCGCGTCGCCGGATAGGGCGTGCATTCGTCGAACACCATCGCGATGTCGGAGTTCGAGCACGCGCTGGATGCTGCATCGACATCTTCCGGCGTCAGGAGCAGGCGGTCGCCGTTGACCGGCGAGGGAACTTGACGCCCTCCTCGCTGATCTTGCGCAGCGCGCCGAGGCTGAACACCTGGAAGCCGCCCGAGTCGGTGAGGATCGGCCGCTCCCAGCCCATGAAGCGGTGCAGGCCGCCGTGCGCGGCGATCACCTCGAGCCCGGGGCGCAGCCACAGGTGGAAGGTGTTGCCGAGCACGATCTGCGCGCCGATCGTCGTCGAGCTCGGTCGGCGCCATCGCCTTGACCGTGCCGTAGGTGCCGACCGGCATGAAGACCGGCGTCTCGACGATGCCGTGGGCGAGCGTGAGCCGTGCCGCGCCGCGCGGCGCCGCAGCGCGCGATGACTTCGAATTGCATGTGCTCGATTGTAGCAGCGGGCGAGTCTGTTCGCGCTCGAGCAGCATGGCGTCGCCGTAGCTGAAGAAGCGGTAGCGTTCGCGCGATCGCATGGGCGTAGGCGGCGCGGATGGTGTCGAAGCCGGCGAAGGCCGACACCAGCATCAGCAGCGTCGATTTCGGCAGATGAAAGTTGGTGAGCAGCCGGTCGACGACGCGAAAGGGATAGCCGGGCGTGATGAACAGATCGGTCTCGGCGGTGCCGGCACGCAACCGGTCGCCGGTCCGCGGCCGATTCGAGCGCGCGCAGGCCGTGGTGCCGACCGCGATGACCGAGCGCTCGCGCGCGCGCGCGCAGCGATCGACCGCGCGACTGTCGCCTCCGGAATCGTGAAGCGCTCGCGGTGCATGCGGTGCTCGTGCAGATTCTCGACCGCCACCGGCTGGAACGTGCCGGCGCCGACGTGCAGCGTGACGTACGCCGATGCGACGCCCGCGTCGCCCAGCTGCTCGAGCAGCGCCTCGTCGAAATGCAGGCCCGCGGTGGGCGCCGCGACCGCGCCCGGATGGCGCGCATAGACGGTCTGGTAGCGCTCGCTGTCGGCCGGCTGCGCGCGGGCGGGTCGATGTACGGCGGCAGCGGCACCTCGCCGTGGCGCTCGAGATAGACGTCGAACGGAACGTCGGCGTCGAGACGCAAGCGAAAGAACCGGCCGTCGCGCTCCAGCACGATCGCGCGCGCGCCGCCTTCGAGCAGGATGCTGCCGTCCGGGCGTGGGGGGTGGCTGGCGGCGAGCTGCATCCACGCCTCGTCAGGCGCGACGATGCGCTCGAGCAGCAGCTCGACCTTGCCGCCGCTCGCCTTGCGGCCGCGCAGCCGTGAGCGCATGACCTTGCGTGTCGTTGAAGACCAGCAGGTCGCCCGGAGCGAGCAGCTCCGGCAGGTCCGAGAAGGCCCGATCGTCGAGCGTTCGCCCGGCGACATGCAGCAGGCGGCTCGCGCTGCGCGTCGAAGCCGCGGGCGTCTGCGCGATCAGCTCGGGCGGCAGGTCGTAGTCGAAATCGGAAAGATGGCGAGCCGAGGATCGGACATCGCGCGCGTCTGACACCAGCGCTGCGTTTGTCGCGCTGGGCCGTTTCCGCGATAATGCCGGCTTCATCTCGCCCGGGCAACGTCCGGTTCGCCGCCGTTACCCGCGATTCCACCTGCCGGGGTGGCGGAATTGGTAGACGCGCTGGACTCAAAATCCAGTTCTGGCAACAGAGTGAGGGTTCGATTCCCTCTCCCGGCACCAAGCAATACGATTCCAAGCGTTTCGCTTCGCATCATTCGCGGCCCTAGAAAGGCAGTTTTCCCTATGAAAACGAAAAAGACGTGGCGGCCGTGGATAACGGGCCCAATAACTCGCCGGTGGGAGAAGCGCCTTGGTGGAGCTCTAAGTCGCGCGTCATCCTGCAGGGCGCGGAACTCGGCGTGCCCGCGCATCCTGGCGAGAGCTATCGAAACTACAAAGATCGGTTATTTAAGATCTGGAGTGAACGTCGTTCAAGGTCAGATCGCTTGCCAGGAAAATCGCGTTGACACCAGGTAGCGCGAGTCACGGCCAAATCCAGGCATTCGACGTTGTCGTTGATTCGCCCTGTAAGCAGAACTCGTGACCGAACTTTATGTACAATGGCACGGGCGTTTGACCTTGATCAATTTTCGCTTTGAGCCGCGTTGCCAAACTGCGTCCCTCGGCCCGGCTCTTGAAAAGGGAACGAAAATGAATCGCAGGGTGAGTCTGTTAGCGATTACTTGACGAAACGGAGCAGAACTTGACGACCAAACCTGCACCGTGTTGGCTGGCTGCCGCCGCATTGGCGGCGACGATGGCGGCGGCCCCTGCGTACGCCGAACTCAGTGCCGAGGAGCTCGCGAAGCTCGCGCAGAATCCAGTCGGCAACCTGATCAGCGTCCCATTCCAAAACAACACCAACCTGAACTTCGGTCCGGAGGGGGGGACACAGAACATCCTAAATATCCAGCCGGTCATTCCGATCGAAGTCGACAAGGATTGGAACATCATCACGCGTACCATCCTGCCAATAATCTGGATGCCCGCGCTTTCACCGGAGATTGGCAGCAAGAACGGCACTGGCAACATCGAATTTTCCGCGCTGCTTTCTCCCGCCAACCCGGGGCAGTGGATCTGGGGCGCCGGGCCGATCTTTCAGTTGCCGACCAACAGCAGTGCAGTACTCGGCAACAAGAACTGGGGACTCGGTCCCGAATTCGTCATCCTGCACCTCGAGCACGACGACCCCTGGGTGTACGGCGCGATCGTCAACAACATCTGGTCGCTCACCAGCAACAAGCAAGGAGGCTCGTACAGCAGCGGCCTGATTCAGCCGTTCGCCAACTACAACGTCCCAGGCGGGGACGGCCTGTATTTCACCAGCTCGCCGATCCTGACGGTCAACTGGAGCGGTAGCGGCAGTAACCGGTGGACCGTGCCGCTGGGTGGTGGCGTGGGCAAGATCTTCCACTTGGGCAAGCTGCCAGTGAACACGCAGATTTCCGCCTATTACAACGTGGCCAGGCCCGACTTCGGGTCCAACTGGCAGATCCGCGCGCAGGCGCAATTCCTATTTCCCAAGTAATGCTTTAACAGGTCCCGCGACCGCGCAGTGGTCAAGCCCGTGCCAAACGGCCTGCGAATGGGCCGATTTCCATCGGAACCGTGCGGGAGGGCGCCAAGTGGCAGACGCTATCGCTCCGAAGCAGAGGCCTCAACCCGTACCAAACTGCACGGCTGAAGCGATGAAAGAGCCTGATGAAGCCCCGGAAGCAAGGGGCGAAGCTGTTCAACACGATTGCTCCGTGCGACGAGAACAACGACGGCGATCGGTAGCTCCTCGAGGTTCTGCTGGTACTCAAGATTCCGGTCGGCAGTCAGGAGGACATCGAACATTGGCGCCGCTCGCGCAAGAAGCTCGCCGTTTTTCAGGCCGGACCAACCCAGTTCCCGGACGTAGCGGACATCGTGGCTGGGCATTTCAGCTCGCAGCTCGATAGGCAGCGACTCGTCAAGCAGGATGCGCATCCGCGACCAAGGCCTCGCGCGCGAGTTCAAGTGCCGCGATGGCTTGCTCGCGCGTTACGGACGGAAACGACTGCAAGAATTCGTCTAGGGAGTCGCCTGCCTCGAGATAGTCAAACAGGTTCTTAACCGGGACTCGCGTGCCCACGAAGACCGGCGTGCCTCCAAGGATTTCTGGGTCGCTATGTACTACGGCGCTTGACATGAATCGCCTCACAAAAGCGATAAAGTATTGCTAATGATACGCCCGCGCAGGGTTGAGGCCTAACGCCTAGGCGCCTGTGTCCTTCGGCGAATTCTTGGCGAAGCACTCCATAATGCTTGGCATGTCGGGCTATCGCCCGCCTCACGAACGGCCGCCCCGCCCGGTCACAGAGATTCGCGAACGTCTGCTCCACCAACCCACCAGCGGAAGCAACGGTCGACAACGGCCCATCGTTGCTTTAATGCGGGTCTGCCAACGCGGTTCGCCGTAGTAGCGAAGGGTGCGGGGGTCTGGGTGGGGGTTTCCTGGAAACACAAATCCAAGAGAGTAAGCACTGGCGCGGCTTCCCGGGCTGAATTCGGATGACTCTCCCGCGCCAAGAGTTCGTTCGTTAGCGTCAGTGGCCCAGATTTCGTGGCCGCGAGTCGATTTGAGAATTTCGCCCTCACTAAGACATTTTGAAGTTAGGCGAAGCGCCCTGATTCCTCGAACGTCAGTCGCGGGTTGCGCGGGAAAAGGTTTTGATCCGATCCGTAGCCGATGGAGCAAATGAAATTGGATTTGATGCGAGTATTGGCAAAAAATTCAGAATCCACTGCCTCGTTGCTGAAGCCGGACATCGGACCGCAGTCCAGTCCCAGTGCGCGCGCCGCGATAATCAGGTAGGCACCCTGAAGACTACTGTTGCGAAAAGCGGTGATTTGCGCCACCAGAGGGTCGGAAAAATACCCTTGCATCTCCTTGCCGCGGGCGGGAAACAGCCTTGGCAATTGTTCGGCGAAGTCCAGATCATAGCCAACAATAACTGTGACCGGCGCCGCCAGAATCTTTGGCGCATTGGCGGGCATAGCAAGTGCTGCAAGCTTGCCCTTGGCTTCAGCGCTCGTGACCCAGACAAAACGCGCCGGGCAACAATTGGCTGAAGTAGGCCCGAATTTCACGAGATCATACAGCTCGCGCAACTGTTGTTCGGTCACCGGTCGATCAGTCCACGCGTTGCGCGTGCGAGCCGTGCGGAACAAGCGATCAAGGGCCAAATCATCTAGTTTGTTAGACATGCTGTGCTCCATTGAATGTAGCTTTCACTGCGCCGAGGGCCACAACGGATAGGCTTAGATTGGCGGCCCCGCCAGCCGGAGTGGAATCGACCAAAACGTTGAAGACGACACCGATCTTTGCGCCAGGGGTGGGGAACCCGCGTGCGACACCTTTAGATCCTGTGCAGCCGATGTATCCGATGGTCGCATCGTCAACGTCGACGGCGGGCGTATCGTCCAGGCGCCAGTTCGGTCTCTATAGCCTGTTGCAAATGCTCAAGCCCAAACGACACGTCGTGCATAACGCCGTTGACAAAGAAAGTGGGAGTCGATCGCACTCTGCTCTTGATCCCGCCGTCGATATGCTCTTGTACGCGCTGCAGGTAAACGTGATCTCCCATTTCGTAGTCGTAGCGCTCCAGATCGAGCTCCGCCTCCTCGGCGTACCGCCTGAGGCTTTTCGCCTTCAGATGTAACTGGTTCTCAAACAGCAAGTCGTGCATGGGCCAGAACTTGTTCTGCGCGCCTGCGGTTTCTGCCGACTCCGCTGCCAGTTCCGCATGGGGGTGCACCTCACGCAGCGGGAAATGGCGGAACACGAAGCGCATACGCTCGCCAAAGTGCCTGCGCAGAATCTTCACCGCAGGGTACGCCTGGCCACAGTTGGGGCACTCGAAGTCTCCGTATTCGACGAGGGTAATCTTGGCTGTCTCCGGACCCAGTATGTGATCATTGTGGCCCACCAGGACAGCAAGCATTGTCGATTCCGGGTGTTGATTCATCGCGATCTCCTTCTTGCCAACATTCGTGCGAACTGCCGAGCGGCCGCACCGCTTACGGACCGTGTAAATCCCGTTTTTCAAGCCTCATGATCAGCTCCTTCAAGTTTGATCGATTTTGGTCCCGACTTCCACTCGTTTGGTGGGCCCTAAGCTCGCCTATGCCGTGCTGATCGATGAGGCGGGTTATATCCCGCCGAACCGTTCCTAGGCGCGCAGGATTCGCGGAAAATGGCTTTCTAATCGACGTAGGCCCGCGTCTGCAGACCGGAGCAAAGTCTGATAGCCGCGCGCCAGCTCGACATATCCCCCGAATAGGGGGCAAACGAGTATTGCCATCAAGCAGCGACGTGAGTAGCCCGGGGAGCGCGCTCATATTTTTCAACATATGGGATTGACGCATGCTCATTTGCGTATATACACTATGCATATGCGGTTCAGTTCCTGCAGGATCACGGACTCGACTTCGTCGACGCGCCCGAGGTGTTCCAAGGACGACCTTTACGTACCGAGACGATAGGTTTGACTACGGCGAAGAGCGATTCGTGACGCTCGGCCTGTTGGCGGCGTTGTCATGTCGATCGTCCACACCGAAACGCCGAGACGGGTCCAAATCATCTCTTTTCGCAAGGCGACCAAGCATGAGCAAGCGATCTTCTTCAAGAAGGTCTGGAACTGATTGGTTACGTGTACGCGCGATGAAAGACAAGGCGATCACGGTGACCGCTGAGCATCCGAAGGCCTCGGTTAAGCACATTGTGCGGGGAATAGTACGGCGTGGGCTCAAGCCCTTGCCGCCAAAGGCAGCTATTTCGCTTCGAGTCGATGCTGATGTACTCGAGTGGTTCAAGGCTCAGGGCCCCGGTTACCAGACTCGCATAAACGCGGTGCTACGTGCTTTCAAGGAAGAGGCTGCTTAACCAGGATGCGTCGCTTCCGGCGCCTCCATCCGCCCGGCGCAGGTTATTTTAGTTCGTTGGCCCCAGATTTCGCGGAGTCGTCGCCATGCAAATCGACACAGATAAGATCGACGAAGCGGTGCTTGCGCTACTTTATTTGACGCTTCATGATGGTGTGCGGGCCTGGAAGTCTTTCGATTGGGTCACGATGAACCGGCTACACGAGAAAGGTTTCATTTCAGATCCGATCGGAAAAGCCAAGTCCGTCTTGCTAAGTGAGCGAGGGCTCAAGGAATCGGAGCGCTTGTTCAATAAGTACTTCGGCAAGGCATAGCGACACGGATACCGTTCTCGCACATATGCGTACCCTGTAAAGGCCGGGACACGCGGCGCGCGCTACGGCGAGGCGATCGAGATCGTGAAAGCGAAGCTCGCTCGATCGACGCGTTTCCGATTGACGAATCCGTCGGTTTAGTGGACCTTCGCGAGGATGTCCCCTCAGTCTTGTACCTTCGAGAGGCCAGAGCGCCCTTACGCCTCTTATGCAAAGCGCTGGCCAAATCTCACCAAGCGCATGCGTTGATGACTCGTGCGATCCAGACTTTGGTGCTGCTGCTGGTAGTGGTTGCTGTCGTCGGGTTCGCCGCGAAACGCCTGAAAGTTCCTCCAGCCATTCTTTTGGTGCTTACCGGCGTCGCGCTCGCACTCGTTCCCGGCCTGCCAGCGGTAACGCTCGCGCCGGAACTCGTCCTGCTTCTCGTGTTGCCGCCGATCGTCTATTCGTCCGCGGTCGCGATGAGTTGGCGGGAATTTCATTTCAATCTACGCCCCATTTCGCTGTTGGCCATCGGTTGCGTCTTGTTCACGACTGTCGCCGCTGCTGCCGCAACGCACTGGCTCATGGGCGTGCCGTGGTCAGTCGGTTTCGTTCTGGGGGCGATCGTTTCACCGCCCGACGCCGTGGCGCCGCTTTCAATCGCCCGCAGAATGCAACTTCCCAGGCGGATCCTCGTGATTCTCGAAGGAGAAGGTCTCGCTAACGATGCCACCGCGCTCATCCTCTATCGCTTTGCGGTAGTGGCTGTGAGCGCCGGCGTCTTTTCATTCGAGAAAGCTGCAGGAATGTTTGCCGCAATCGTTGCCGGAGAACTCCTGTGGGGAATCGGTGTTGGCTGGGCGATGCTGCGTCTGCGCCGCTGGGTTAACGATCCGCAAATCGAGATCGTTCTTTCAATCCTGACGCCGTTTTTAGCCTACTGGCCACCTCAGCATTTGGGTGGGTCCGGGGTGCTAGCCACGGTGGTTACTGGACTCTACGTCAGCTGGCACGGCATGAGCGTCATCAGTGCTGCGACCCGTCTCCAGGGCATCTTCTTCTGGGATGTCCTTGTGTACTTGATTGAGGGCAGCGTGTTTCTCCTGACCGGTCTGCAGGCACGTACGTTGACCATTGGTATCGCTAGCTATTCGCCATCCGCGCTGGCCATCGCGGCTGCCGTTGTCAGCGTTGTCGTAATCCTGGCGCGCTTCGTGTGGATGTTTCCAGCGACCTATCTTCCGCGCCTGCTTGTTCCTAGGATAGCGCGCACGGACCCGTCGCCGCCGTGGCAATGGCCGTTTGCGCTTGCGTACACCGGCGTCCGTGGGATCGTCTCGCTGGCGGCGGCATTGGCCATCCCGGTTGCGACGGATAACGGCAGCCTATTCCCCGACCGCGATCTGATTCTCTACCTTACCTTCTCGGTCATCCTCGTGACGCTGGTGGGTCAGGGCTTATTGTTACCGACCGTGATTCGTGCGCTCGGCCTTGACAATGCCGGTGGGCGCGAGCGCGGCGTCGACAGAGCCGAGGAATTGGCGGCGCGCGGACAGGCAATTGTGGCCGCGATCGAGCGTCTCAACCAACTAGCCGCGGAGCGCGGACTGCCGGAGAACCTAACGCGGTCGCTTCGAGTCCATTATCAGGAGCGACTTGCTCATTTTGAGCACCGACCCGATCGGGGCGGCGATCATCAGCTCCAGCCAGAACTTCCCGACGAAATCGAGTTGCTGCTGATCGCAACCGAACGCGATAGGATCAATGAGCTCCATCGCCGCGGCATGCTAAAGGACGAGGGGCGGCGTCGAATCGAGCGGGAGCTTGATCTGCGTGAGGCGACTCTTGCGAATCATCAGCACGAGGAATGAGCGACCCAATTTCACTGCGATTTGGTTGTTCTGTCATATTACTTGGTAGCTACGCTGGACTATCGCTTAGTCAAGGAATTGCGGGCTTGTTCCCGTAACTGAATCGCCGTGCGATTTGCCGATTCTTGCCTACCCCGGATCTGGATCAAGGAAGGTTCGGCTCGTCATTGTTTATGGAAAGACTTGCGTGACGGGTCGTCCGAGACGGCGATTCGCCGACATTCTTTAGGAGCCTAGGGCGTTCATCGCCGTCTTCCCGGCTCCCGCCGCCGACACCGGGCGGTGTTGCCGCCGCGCGCTTACGAGGCCGGAAAGAGCGGCAGGCTGAGCGCTCGAATCGGGTCCGCCCCGCCATTGCTGATGTGGGATGCAAAATGTGCAGGCACGATGCCGATCATCATTGTCACGGCCATCGCACCCAGCAATACGCCAAGGATCGAGTAAATGGCGGCCGAAGTCATGTTCGTCTTGACGTTGCCAGAGCCGAAGTAACCATTCATGCCTGCGACTATGTCTGCGAGCAGACCCGGGCGGCCACCCTGTCGAAGGCGCAGTTGACCCGTTCCGATCCATCCCTGAACCGCGACCTGAAGTTCTGCGGGTACCGAGGGAAGCCGGATTGTGGATAACGTCTCTACGGGCTCAAGATTAAGACTCGATAAGGCGGACATGAGCGCCTCGCGAAAGGAGTCCTGGGTCGTCCCGACGACGATGTAGCCGCGCATCTGCAGCGCGAGAAAGCAGATAACGATCAGCATCGACAGCGCCGAAATCAGGGACATGACGCTCAGCCCGCCGCTCACATATCGGGCCCTGCTGAAGAAGATGAACAGCTGCATCAAGAGCGAGGGCGACATGGCGAGGATGACCAAGGCGAGCATCCATCGTGCGTGTAACACGAACGGACGCCGTCTGACCAGCGGGTAGAGCCCGAGGGCGACGAATGCCACCGCTATGGCCCCAAATGTCAGGGGCATTACGACGCGAAACGTAAACTCAAAGGGCATATCCGCATCCCATCAACTGGGAACTTTACTCGAGCCACTTTCCGTAAGGAGACAATCCACCGCGTCGGTGGCCCACTTCCCGCTGCGGTGTCCGCGCAGGCGCTCGGATGAGGAGTCATGCTACCGCAGGCGCGGACTCCCCGTGGGCCGGGGGCGCGGCATGTGCGGCCGGCCCGGCGCCACGGCCCGACCGTGGGCACTTCTCGTCTCGATTGGCTCGCCATGCAGGCCTTTTGGGCGCCCGACGGCCAGCAGCGGCAGATCAGCGGGCGCCACAAGGCTTCTCCTTGAGGTATATCAATAACCTGGACGCCGGCGGGCTATAGGCTAGCGTCCGGCAGAAGGCGATAGCGACGGGAGCGGCGATGAAATCCGCGATTGAGTTCGTCGATGCGTCGGCAGTCGGGTTTGTCGACCGGCGCAGGAAGGTGTGGCTCGAATGCAATGGCGAGCCGTATGACTTTCGGGCCGTTGAGCCCTTGGAAAGTAATGCTCCGGCCCACGATGCCGGGGTCGTTTCGTTCGTCTGCCCCCGCTGCGGCGAAACGCACCAGTCCTTGGTGTTCGGCTGACAGCAACAGAGAGCCTTAGAAACAAAGAGAAGCATCTCGCTTGTCGCGCTTGCGCGGCAGGAGACGGCCATGCCGGCCGAGCCGCTCGCTTCCGTGGCCGGCAAGTCGCGGTCGGGCTGCCTTACTGACCAGGCATCGCTGAGCGGGCGCCAACGAGTGCCCTTCGGTGCGCGGCGAGCATCCCGCTCGCGAACGCAAGAAAGACCACTGCCACGATCGCGCCGCCAAACCAGAGCTCGCGCGCATCCGCCCAAGCGTCGACGGCGGGAACCAGGATCTTGGTGACAGTGAGCACGCCCACCGCCAGGCTGATCCCGGCGACCGTCAGGGCCATCACCCGCGAGGCGATGACCGCCGTGCGGTCGGCGCGGCGAATCAGCCGATTGATCCACAGGCCGTTGGCCCCGTCCACGGTGAGCATTCCAAGCACGAACAATCCGGCGACGAACAGCGCATGCGAAAGGCCGCCGAACCGGCCGGCCGCGAGCGCGAACAGGGCGGCCTGAGAAACGGTATCGAAGGACAGCGCGAACAGGACCCCCACCGCCGCAACCGCCCAGGCGCGGCGGACATTGAGGACACGTCCGAGCAGGCGCGCCCGGAATCCGGCCGGCGCCACGACTTCGCGCGGATCGGCGAGGAGCAACGCTCGGACATTGAGGAAGGCAAGGCCGAAGAGGAAGATCACGGACACGATCGCCCCCGTGATCTCGAGCCAGTCAGGCGTCTGCCAGCCGGACGCGAGCGTACCGGCGACGAGCGCGACCAGGCCCACGACGACGCCGTGGCCGAGCGAGAACAGCGCGCCGCAGGCCCGGGAGAGGCGGGGATTTTCGCGCGCGTTGTAGCGGGTCAGGCCATCGATGGTGGCCAGGTGGTCGGCGTCAAAGCCATGCCGAACGCCAAGAACGAAGGCGAGCGCACAAAGCGCCGACCATGTGCCGGGGAGCTGATCCACGATTTGCGCCGCTTCTTCGGATTCCTCTGAGGTAGGCAGACTCTGCCACATGTTCCCGCGCGGCCGCAATCCCGGCCGCGGCCGGCGCATGACCTGCGTCAAGATCGAGTGAACGATCTCGCTGGGGCCGCCGAGAGGCGCGGCCGACGTGCCCCGGGCCGCGAACGGCTGTTACAGCATCCGTTACAGATGCGAATTGTCGCCTCCGCCGGAGCACAGTCTTGATATGCATCAAGCGGTATCGGCGGCAACAGGTTCTAAATAGCACCTCGAGACGCCGACTTTCGGCAATGTCGCAGGAAGCGCCGAACGAAGCGCCACGCGCCCTCTGGAGAACACACCATGATCGACACCTATTACGACCTGATGCGCCGGCAGGGCATTTCGCGCCGGAGCTTCCTCAAGTTCTGCAGCCTCACCGCCGCTTCGCTCGGGCTTGGGCGATGCCGGCGCGCAGCAGATCGCGCAAGGCGATGGAAACCAAGCCGCGCACGCCGGTGGTGTGGCTGCACGGCCTCGAGTGCACGTGCTGCAGCGAGTCGTTCATCCGCTCGGCGCACCCGCTCGCCAAGGACGTCGTCCTGTCGATGATCTCGCTCGACTACGACGACACGCTGATGGCGGCGGCCGGACACCAGGCCGAGCAGCAGCTCGAGGAGACGATCACCAAGTACAAGGGCAACTACATCCTCGCCGTGCGAAGGCAATCCGCCGCTCGCCGACGACGGCGTGTACTGCATCCCCGGCGGCAAGCCGTACGTCGAGAAGCTGCGGCGGGTCGCGAGCGACTGCGAAGGCGATCGTGTCGTGGGGCTCGTGCGCGTCGTGGGGCTGCGTGCAGGCGGCGAAGCCGAACCCGACGCAGGCCACGCCGATCCACAAGGTCATCACCGACAAGCCGATCATCAAGGTGCCCGGCTGCCCGCCGATCGCCGAGGTGATGACCGGCGTGCGTGACCTACATGCTCACCTTCGACCGGCTGCCCGATCTCGACGCGCAGGGACGGCCGAAGATGTTCTACAGCCAGCGCGTGCACGACAAGTGCTACCGCCGGCCGCACTTCGACGCCGGCCAGTTCGTCGAGCGCTTCGACGACGCCGGCGCGCGGATGGGCTACTGCCTGTACAAGGTCGGCTGCAAGGGGCCGGTCACCTACAACGCCTGCTCGGCGACTGCGCTGGAACGAGGGGCTTTCGTTCCCGATCCAGTCGGGACACGGCTGCATCGGCTGTTCCGAAGACGCGTTCTGGGACAAGGGCTCGTTCTACGATCACCTGACCACGATCACGCCCGCCCGGGCTGTTCGGCATCGAGGGCACCGCGGACGAGATCGGCCTCGGCGTGGTCGGCGTCGCCGGCGCGGCGGTCGCCGCGCACGCGGCGGTCAGCGCCGATCAAGCAGGCGCGCAGCAAGAGCCGCAACGACAAGGTCAGCGAGGTGGAGGACTAATCATGGCCGTCTATCCAAACCCAGGGCTTCACGCTCGACAACAGCGGCAAGCGCATCGTCGTCGACCCGATCACCCGCATCGAGGGCCATCTGCGCATCGAGGTCAACGTCGACAAGGACAACGTGATCCGCAACGCGGTGTCCACCGGCACGATGTGGCGCGGCCTCGAGGTCATCCTCAAGGGCCGCGACCCGCGCGACGCGTGGGCGTTCGCCGAGCGCATCTGCGGCGTGTGCACCGGCGTGCACGCGCTCGCCTCGGTGCGCGCGGTCGAGGACGCGCTCGGCATCAAGATCCCGAAGAACGCGAACATCATCCGCAACCTGATGCATTCGACGCTGTATGCGCAGGACCACCTGGTGCACTTCTACCATCTGCACGCGCTCGACTGGGTCGACGTCGTGTCGGCGCTCAAGGCCGACCCGAAGAAGACCTCCGAGATCCAGCAGAGCATCTCGACCATGGCCGAATTCCTCGCCCGGCTATTTCCGCGACGTGCAGAACCGGCTGAAGAAGTTCGTCGAGAGCGGGCAGCTCGGCATCTTCGCCAACGCGCTACTGGGGTCACCCGGCGTACAAGCTGCCGCCGGAAGTGAACCTGCTGGCGACGACGCACTACCTCGAGGCGCTCGATTTCCAGAAGGACATCGTCAAGATCCAGACGATCTTCGGCGGCAAGAATCCGCACCCGAACTGGCTGGTCGGCGGCGTGCCCAGCCCGATCAACGTCGACGGCACCGGGGCGGTGGGCGCCGATCAACATGGCGCTGCTCAACTTCGTCGGCGACATCTGCAACCGCACGGCCGATTTCATCGACCAGGTCTACATCCCGGACCTGCTGGCGATCGCCGGGCTTCTACAAGGACTGGGCGAAGATCGGGGCGGAGGCCTGTCGAACAAGAACGTGCTGGCGTACGGCGAGTTCCCGGAGATCGCCAACGACTACTCGAACGCCAGCCTGCGGGCTGCCGTCCGGGCGTGATCCTCGACGGCGACCTGAAGAAGGTCCACGACGTCGACCTCAAGGACGCCGGACCAGGTGCAGGAATGGGTGACGCACTCCTGGTACAAGTACGCCGACGAGACCAAGGGCCTGCACCCGTTCGACGGCGTGACCGAGCCGAACTTCGTGCTCGGCGCCGAAGACCAAGGGCACGCGCACCGACATCGAGGAGATCGACGAGGGCGCCAAGTATTCGTGGGTCAAGTCGCCGCGCTGGAAGGGCCATGCGGTCGAGGTCGGACCGCTCGCCCGCTACCTCGTCGCCTACGCGCGCGGCCGCAAGGACATCAAGGAGCAGGTCGACGGCGTGCTCAAGGCGCTCGATGTGCCGATCACCGCGCTGTTCTCGACGCTCGGCAGGACCGCCGCGCGCGGCCTCGAGGCCAGTGGGCCGCGCACAAGATGAAGCACTACTACGACGAGCTGATCGCCAACATCAAGGCCGGCGATCTCGCGACGGCCAACATCGAAAAATGGGAGCCGTCGAGCTGGCCCGCCGAATGCAAGGGCGCTGGGCCCTGCGAGGCGCCGCGCGGCGCGCTCGGGCACTGGATCAAGATCAAGAACACGAAGATCGACCTCTACCAGGCGGTGGTGCCGACGACGTGGAATGCCGGCCCGCGCGACGCCAAGGGCCAGATCGGCGCCTACGAGGCGGCGCTGCTCAACACGCCGATGGCGAAGCCCGAGCAGCCGGTCGAAATCCTGCGCACGATCCACAGCTTCGATCCCTGCCTGGCGTGCGCGTCGCACGTGATGTCGCCCGAGGGCGAAGAGCTGGTTTCGGTCAAGGTCCGCTAGATTCGGGAGAGCGGCTATGCGCGTCGAAACTGTAACCGGCCGCGTGCTTGAGCGGCCCGCTCGAGCCGGTATACGTGTACGAAGCGCCGGTGCGGCTGTGGCACTGGGTGATGATGCTGTGCATGATCGTGCTGGCCGCAACCGGCTACCTTATCGGCAGCCCGCTGCCGGCGATCGGCGGCGAGGCGGCGTACAGCTACTTCTTCGCCTGGATCCGCATGATCCATTTCATCGCCGGCGTGGATATTCGCCGTGACCTTCGTCGTGCGGATCTACTGGGCGTTCGTCGGCAACCACCATGCGCGGGCGATCTTCCTGCCGCCGTTTCTGAGCGGCAGCCTGGTGGCGGGGCCTGTTCAGCCAGATTGCGCTATTACCTGTTCCTCAAGCGCGAGTCCGATCTCTGGGTCGGCCACAACCCGCTGGCGCAGGTCGCGATGTTCTTCGATGTTCACGCTGGGCGCGCTGTTCATGATCGTCACCGGCTTCGCGCTCTACTCCGAGCAGTGGGGCTGGGGCAGCGTGCCGATGCAGCTGTTCGGCTGGGTGTTCGTGCTGTTCGGCGACCCGCAGATGGTGCGCACGCTGCACCATCTGGCGATGTGGTACCTGCTGTTGTTCGCGTTCATCCACATGTACATGGTGTTCCGCGAGGACATCATGAGCGGCGAGTCGCGTGATCGGCACGATGGTCAGCGGCATCCGGCATGTTCAAGCGGGAGCCGCAAGGCGTGAGTCGCGGCAGGCTGCAGCTCGACATGACGCCGGCGGGCGCGCGCAGTGCGCTCTCGCGGCAACGGGCCCGGCGGCTGGAGCAAGCGGCCCTCGCGCCTGCCCTGGCGTCGCGCACGCCCGCCGCACCCGGGGCAGTTCCTCGCAACGCGGTTCCTGAAGCCGCTCGCGATCAGCCAGACCGAGCTCGCTGCGGCGCTGGGCGTGTCCCGACGGCGGGTCAACGAACTCATCCGCGGCCGGCGGGCGCATCACGCCCGACACGGCGGTGCGGCTCGCCCTGTTCTTCGGCAACGATGCGACGTTCTGGATGCATCTGCAGGTTGCGTGGGACATGCACGCCGCGCCGCGCAACGTCTCCGCCGGCAACACCCGTGACCGGCCCGGCCCGCGTCGACCGCGGCCCGCACGGCGCTCCGGTGCAAGCGGTCGCGCTTCGACGTAACTCTTGATGTAGCGCAAGACGGGGGGCGCGCGCGCGCGTAGCCTGCACCTGTTACGGAGTGATGGAACAGGTGACGATGAGGTACCGCTGTCAGGCGCTGGTGCTGGGCATAGGCAACGTCCTTTGGGCCGACGAGGGCTTCGGCGTGCGCGCGGTCGAGGCGCTGCACGCGGCATTACGAGTTTCCCGAAGCGGTGAGACTGCTCGATGGCGGCACGCAGGGCATCTATCTTTTCGACGCCATCGCTTCGTCGCGCCGCGTCCTGGTGCTCGATTGCATCGACTTCGGCCTTGCTCCGGGCACGCTGCGGGTGTTGCGCGACGCGCGAGGTGCCGGCGTGGGGCACGCTCAAGATGAGCCCGCACCAGACCGGCTTCAACGACGTGCTCGCGCTCGCCCGCTTGCGCGGCCAGGCGCCGGAAGCGGTGACGCTCATCGGCGTGCAGCCGGAGGAGATCGATGACCTGGGCGGAAGCCTGGGCGCGCTGGTCCGGGCGCGCATTGCCCGAAGCGGTCGATCTCGCCGCGCGCGAACTCGCCGCCTGGGGCTACCCGGGGCGCCGCCGCGCGGCGCTCGCCGCGCGCACGCCGCTCAACGCCGGCGCGCTCGGGCTCGATGCCTACGAGGCGGGCAGGCCCTCGGCAGCGGAGGCTTGCCGCATCGGCGACGCGCGCGTTCTTGCCGGGCGCGCGCTATCGCGAAGGGCGACTAGACCGTGTGCATCGGCATTCCCATGCAGGTTGTCGCGCACGGCGAGGGCCGCGCCTGATGCGAAGGCCGCGGCCGGCGCGCAGCAGCTCGACGTGATGCTCGTCGGCGCGCAGCCTCCCGGCGCCTGGGTGCTCGCCTTCCAGGGCTCGGCGCTGCGCGTGCTCTGCGCCGAGGAAGCGGCGCAGATCGAACGCCGCGCTCGATGCGCTGGAAGCGGTGCTTGCCGGCGCGCCGCAAGTCGATCGGTTCTTCGCCGATCTGATCGATCGCGCGCCGACCCTGCCCGACGCACCACGAGGGCCCGCGACGTGATCGACCCAGACGCCGTCGACGGCGCTGGCCGCCGCGGTCTGCACCCGCTGCTCGCCCAGCTTTTTGCCAAGCACGGCTGCACCGAAGTCGACGCTCGCCACGGTCGACGCCTTCGCGCAGCAGCCCGGGCACGCGCTGCTGCTGTTTACCGAGGACCCGCTGCGGGTACGCGAAACGCTCGACCTTGCGGTGATCGTTCCCGAGCTCGCGCGGGCGTTTCCCGGCCGCTTCCGGGTCGGCGTGCTCCTGCCAACGGCGGCGCGAGCGCTGCGGGTGCGCTACGGATTCCGGCGCTGGCCGGCGATCGTGATGCTGCGCGACGGCGCATACGTCGGCGCGGTCGACGGCCTGCGCAGACTGGAACGAATATGTGCAGGAGGTCGCACGGCTGCTCGACGCCGCGCCGACGCGGCCGCCGACGATCGGCATCGCCGTCAACGCCGCGGGCAGCGATGCTGCCGGCTGCGGCTCCTGAAAGCATCGCCACCAGGAATGACCATGAAAACGCTGTCAATCCCCGTGCGCGTTGTCGGCCCCGGCTCGCGACCCGAGGAGGAACCGCTGCAATACCTGGACATGCCGCGTGACATGAACACCTTCCAGATGCCGTTGGTGCCCGGAGCGGGTCGACACCGACGCGCTGGCGCAGTCGCGCGCCGTGCTCGCGCAATTCCTGCGACGAGCTCGAGCGCTGGGATCAGGCCGACGGCGTGCCCGGGCCACGCCTGGATCTGGCAACGGTCTCGCCGGCAGCGCTAGCCGTCACCAACCAGATGCTGGGCGAAGGCGAGGTCAGCATCCAGATCGCCGGCGCGCGCGCCGCTGCGCATCCAGGAAAGCGTGTTCGCCGGGATCTGGCGGGTGTGCGAGTTCGACGCCGACGGTGGGCTCTGCGGCGACTGGATCGAGGCCGGGGCGCTGCCGGAGATCGTGCTGCAGGCCGCGCATGCCGCGGCGGCTCCGGCGCCGGTTGCCGGTGGCGCTGCCGGAGGGGGCAATGAATTCGCCGGCGCTCGTCGCACGAAATTCGGCAACCGGGCCCGGGACCGAAAGCAGGGCGCGGCGGCGCACGTCATCAACCTGACGCTTTTCCCGATGACGCCCGAGGACCACGCGGTGCTCGAGCAGGCGCTGCCGGTCGGTCCGGTGGCGATCATTTCGCGCGGCTTCGGCAACTGCCGCATCACCTCGACCCTGGTGCGCGACGTCTGGCGCGTGCAGTACTTCAACAGCATGAATACGCTGATCCTCAACACGCTCGAGATCGTCGAGGCACCCGAGGTGGCGCTGGCCGCCGCCGAGGACCTCCTGGACAGCCGCGAGCGGCTCGCCGAGCTCATCGCCTGGATGGGCGAGTCCTGCACGGCCTCGAAACCGAGCCGGAAGCGCATCGCGGCGATGAAAACCTTCGAAGGCTCGTATCTCGGGGATCGCGTCCAGGATCGGTCCCGCGACACGCCTCGAATGCAAGGTCTGCTGGTACGTCTACGATCCGGCGCAGGGCGACCCGGTGTGGCAGATACCGGCCGGAACGCCGTTTTCCGAACTGCCCGCGCACTGGACCTGTCCGACCTGCGCCTGCGTCAAGGAGCAGTTCCTGGTGCTGCCCGATGACTGACGGTCTGCGCCTGCTGCCCGATCCCTGCGCGCGGCTGGAGAGCGCGTTCAGCGCGATTTACGCCGAGCGGATGCGTCGGCCTGGCCTTCGTGCAACCCGGCCATCGGCGTCGAGGCAGTCGCGCTTCGCGCCGTGGAAGGGCTATTGGCTCGGGGTGATGCTGACGCCGTGGTCGATGAATCTGCTGCTCGCGCCGCGCGACCCGGCCGCCTGGCGGCCGCTGCCCGAGGGCGAAAAGCGCCAGCTATCGTTTCCCGCCGGAAGCTTCGACTTCATCAGCGCACACAGCGCTGCGATCGGCGAGTACCTGGTCTGTTCGCTGTTCTCGCCGTTGCTCGAGTTCGCCGATCACGAGACGGCCCGCCAGGCGGCGCTGCTTGCGCGTGACGCGCTGTTCGATGCGGCCAACGCCGAGTCGCCACAGGAGCCGATCGGCAACCTGTCGCCCCGGCCCTTAGCCGAGCTGCGAAGCGCGACTCGAGCACCCCGGTTTCCAGGCGCGATCTCCTGCACGGGCGGCTCTCGGGAGGCCGCGATGCCCCTCGAAGGTGAATTCGTCGTGCGCCTGCATTGGCACGGACACCGTGTGCAGCAGGTCACGCTGCGCTCCTCGCGACCGTTCGCCGCCGCGCGCATGCTCGCCGGCAAGCAGCCGCGAGATGTCGTCGCGACGATGCCTTTGCTGTTCAGTATCTGCGGCGGTCGCGCAGCGTGCCGCGGCCGCAAGCGCGCTCGCTGCCGCGGGCGCGCTCGATGGGTCGTGCAGCGCGGCTCGCGACGAGGTCGGTGTGGTCCTGGAAACGGTGCAGGAGTATTTCTGGCGCCTGCTCATCGATTGGCCGGAGGCGATGGGCAGAGCAGCCGCTGCTCTCGCCGGTCGCCGCGGCGCGACGCGAGATCGCCTCGGCGCCACGCGGACCGGACGGCGTGCTGTCCTGGAGCGACCCGGCGGCGCGCGAACTCGGCGACGAGCTTAGCGAGGCTCGCCACCACGAGCCTCTACGCGGTCTCGCCCGCGCAGTGGCTCGGGCTGGGCGACGTCCAATGCGCTGGGCGCCTGGATCGACCGCGGCGCAACGCTGCCGGCGGTGCTGCTGGGCGAACTCATGCGCCATATGCCGGAGGTCGGTCGCAGCGACGTCGCTCTGATGCCGACCGCCGCGCCGCGAAGCACTCCTCGCCGCCGTCGTGCCGGCCATGTGCCAGCCCGGGTTCGCGCGGCGCCCACATGGAATGGCGTAGCCGGTGGAAACGGGCGCGCTGCCGCGCATGCGCACGCAGCCGCTGGTGGCGGCGCGTCGCCGCGCGCCACGGCAACGCGGTCGTGACGCGCATGGTGGCGCGGCTGGCGGAACTCGCCGTGCTGCTGACGATGCTCGCCAGCAGGGGCCGACGCGGAGCAGGCTGGCCGTCGCGGATCCAGGCGCTCGCACTCGGCCCCGGCGAAGGCGCTCGTCGGCGGTACAGACCGCGCGCGGCTTGCTGCTGCATCGCGCGCGCGCTCGCCGGCGGACGGGTCGCCGGACTATCAGATCGTCGCCCCGACCGAATGGAACTTCCATCCCGACGGCGCGCTCGTCCGCGGCCTCACCGGCCTCGCGGCGGATCGACGAAGCGGCGCTCGAGCAGCGCGCGCGCCTCGCAGTGCAGGCGCTCGATCCCTGCGTCGCGTGTCGGATCGAGGTGGGCCATGCATGAAATGGCGCTCGCGGCAAGCGTGCTGGAAATCGTCGAGGGGACGGCGCGCCAGAACGGCGCGGCGCGGGTCAGCGCGGTCTGGCTCGAGATCGGCGCGCTGTCGCATGTCGAGCCTGAAGCCATGCGCTTCTGCTTCGACGCGGTGACCCGTGGCAGCCTCGCCGACCGCGCCAGGCTGGAGATCGTGACCACGCCGGGGGCAGCATGGTGCATGCCCTGTGGCGACACGGTTCCGCTCGCCGCCCTGGGCGAACCCTGCCCGCGCTGCGGGAGCTTACCAGCTCGCCGTGTCGCAGGGCGAGGCGATGCGGGTGAAGGAAATCGAGCTCGCCTGAACGCTCGCCCGCAGTCCGGGCGACGGCGAGCGACTGAGCAAAGGAGAATGGTCATGTGTACGACATGCGGCTGCGGCAACGGCGAAACGCGCATCGAGGGCAAGACGGCGGTCGGAGGCAGGGCAGGCGCGCCGCAGAGCATCTCACGACCACGACGACGGCACCGTGCAGCGGCTGCGCAGGGGGCGCAGCCGGGCATACCGGCGCGCGGCCGATGCTGCGGCGCGCAGGCACCGCCACGCGACGGCACGTGGCACAGCCATGTTCACGGCGGCGGCAGTGCCCACGGCGAGCAGGCGTCGTCATCGCCGGCGCGCGCGCCGCACGCACGCGCAGGGCATTGCGCCTTCGCGCATGGTGCAGATCGAGCAGGACATCCTGGCCAAGAACGACGCGCTCGCCGCGCGCAACCGGCGCTTCTTCGCGCGACCATGGCGTGTTCGCGCTGAACCTGGTGTCGAGCCCCGGATCGGGGAAGACGACGCTGCTGGTGAAGCACCATCAGGGACTGGGCAAGACGCACCCCGCTCGCGGTGATCGAGGGCGATCAGCAGACCTCGCGCGACGCCGACCGCATGCGCGCGACCGGCGCGTCGGCGGTGCAGATCAACACCGGCAAGGGCTGCCACCTCGACGCGCAGATGGTGGCGCACGCGCTGACGCATCTCAAGCTCGCCGACGACAGCCTGCTGCTGATCGAGAACGTCGGCAACCTGGTCTGCCCGGCCGCGTTCGACCTGGGCGAGGCGCACAAGGTCGTGATCCTGTCGGTGACCGAGGGCGAGGACAAGCCGCTCAAGTATCCGGACATGTTCCACGCCGCGGACCTGCTCCTGATCAACAAGATCGACCTGCTGCCGCATGTGGAGTTCGACGTCGCCGCCGCGATCGAGTACGCGCGCCGGGTGCGCCCGGGGCTCGAGGTGATGCTGGTCTCGGCGCAGACCGGCGCCGGCTTCGCCGAGTGGCTCGCCTGGCTCGAGCGCGGCGTGAGCGCGGCGCGCGAGCGCCGCGAAGCCAGCGTCGAGGCGCTGCGGCGCCGGGTTGCCGACGCTCGAAGACGAACTCGCGCGGCGCACGCCGACTGCCGCGCCGCCTGACCGAGGCAAGGCATGTTGCCCGCCCATCATGCAAGCACTCGCTACCGCGGCTTCGACGGCGCGCGCACGCATCGAGTGCGCGGCATCGTGCAGGGCGTGGGCTTCCGGCCGTTCGTCTACCGGCTCGCCAGCGCGCTCTCGCTCGACGGCTGGGTGCGCAACGACGGCGCAGGCGTGACCATCGAGGTCCAGGGCGATCCGGCGCGCGTCGCGCGCCTCGCGCAGCGCCTCGCCGCCGAAGCGCCGCCGCGCGCGCGCGTCGACAGCGTCGCGGTGCGCGAGTGCGAGCCCGCGCGTCCAGGCGACGGCTTCGCGATCCTGGACAGCGGCGGCGGGCAGGCGCGCGACCGCGATCGGCCCCGACAGCTGCGGTCTGCGCCGACTGCCTGGCCGAGCTCTTCGATCCGGCGCGACCGCCGCTATCGCTACGCCTTCATCAACTGCACCAACTGCGGTCCGCGCTACACGATCACGCGCGCGCTTGCCCTACGACCGCGCGATGACCAGCATGGCCGGGTTCTTCCAGTGCGCCGAATGCCTCGCCGAGTATCGCGCCCCGGCGCATCGGCGCTTTCACGCCGAGCCCAACGCCTGCCCGCGCTGCGGGCCGCGGCTCGCGCTTGCTCGACGCCGCCGGCAGGCCCATCGCCGACGTCGATCCGATCGCGGCAGCGCTGGCGCGGCTGCGTGCGCGGCGAGATCGTCGCGATCAAGGGCCTGGGCGGGTTCCACCTCGCCTGCGACGCGCGCAACGGCGCAGCGGTGGCACGCCTGCGCGCGCGCAAAGCGCGCGAGGAAAAGCCGTTTGCGGTGATGGTCGCCGAGCATCGCTTCGCTGCGCGGCCTTGGCCGACGTCGACGCCGGCCGATGCGCTGCTGCTCGCCTCTGCCGAGCGGCCGATCGTGCTCATGCGCAAGGGCGAGTTCGCCGACGCACAGCCTGCCGGGCGTCGCGCCGGGCCTCGCGTGGCTGGGCGCGATGCTGCCGTACACGCCGCTGCAGTACCTGCTGTTCCACGAGGCGGCGGGCCGGCCGGCCGGCACCGCCTGGCTCGACGCGGCGCAGGCATCTGGCGCTGGTGATGACCAGCGCGAATCCGGGCGGCGAGCCGCTGGTCACCGGCGACGACGAGGCGGTCAGACGGCTCTCCGGCATCGCCGATGTCCTGCTCGTGCACGACCGCGCCATCGTCGCGCGCTGCGACGACAGCGTGCTGCGCGTCGTTGCCGGGCAGCGCGGCTGCGGCGTTCCAGTTCGTCCGCCGCGCCCGCGGCTACACGCCGCGGGCGATCAAGCTCGCCCGCGCCGGGCCCGTCGGTGGTCGCGCTGGGCGGCCATTTCAAGAACACCGTCTGCGTCACGCGCGGCGACGAAGCCTTCGTATCGCAGCACATCGGCGATCTCGACAATGCGCCGACCTGCGCGGCGCTGGTCGACGCCGTCGAGCACCTGCTTTCGATCCTCGAGGTCGAGCCGCAGCTCGTCGCGCACGACCTGCATCCCGACTTCTTCAGCACGCGCCATGCCGCCCGGCTCGCGCAGCGGCTCGGGATCGGCCTGCGTCGGCGTCCAGCACCACCACGCGCACGTCGCCGCGGTGCCGCCGAGCACCGGCTGAGCGCGATCCGGTGCTCGGCCTCGCGCTCGACGGCGTGGGTCTGGGCAGCGACGGCCGCGCCTGGGGCGGCGAGCTGCTGCGCGTCGACGGCGCGCGCTGCGAGCGCCTGGGACATCTGGTGCCGCTGCGCCTGCCCGGCGGCGACGTCGCCGCGCGCGAGCCGTGGCGCATGGCGGCGGCGGCGCTGGCGCGCTGCGGGCGCGAGGCGCAGATCGCCGCGCCGTTTCGGCGACGAGCCGGCGGCAGCGCGGTCGCGGCGATGCTCGCGCGCGGCTTCAACGCGCCGGAGACCTCCAGCCTCGGCCGCGCTTTCGACGCCGCCGCGGGCCTGCTCGGCGTGCAGGCGCCGCAGCGCATTCGAGGGCCAGGCGGCGATGCTGCTCGAGGGTCTGGCCGAGAGGCACGGCGCGGTCGAAGCCGACGGCGCATTGTTCGCGATCACCGCGAGCAACGACCTCGACCTCGACGCCGCTGCTCGTCGCGGCTGGCCGACGAACCGGATGCCGGGTTCGGCGCGGCGCTGTTCCATGCCACGCTTGTCGCGGCGCTCGCCGAATGGGTCGCGCGCGCGGCGCAGGCGCACGGGCATCGGTCAACGTCGCCTGCGGCGGCGGCTGCTTCCTCAACGCGATCCTGGCCCGCGGGCTGCGCGCCGCGCTCGCCGCGCGCGGCATCGCGATGCTCGAGGCCATGGCCGTGCCGCCCAACGACGGCGGCCTGAGCCTCGGCCAGGCGTGGGTCGCGCTGCAGACCGCGGCGGAGAGGAGCTAAGCATGTGCCTCGCGATTCCGGCGCGGGTCGTCGCGCTGCCCGAAGCCGGACACGGCGCTCATCGACGTCGGACGGCGTGCGCAAGCGCATTTCGCTTGCGCTGGTCGAGGCGTCGCCGTCGGCGACTACGTGATCGTGCACGTCGGCTACGCGCTGGCGCGGCTCGATCCGGAGGAGGCCGCGCGCACGCTCGCCCTGTTCGCCGAAGCGGCGCCGGCGCTGCTCGCGGCAGCGGGACCGAGCAATGAAGTACATCGACGAATTCCGCGACGGCGCGCTGGCGCGGCGGCTCGCCGCGGCGATCGCGCGCGAGGCGGATCCGACCCGCAGCTACAGCCTGATGGAATTCTGCGGCGGCCACACGCACGCCATCTCGCGCTACGGCATCAACGACCTGCTGCCGGCCAACGTGCACATGATCCACGGCCCCGGCTGCCCGGTGTGCGTGCTGCCGGTCGGGCGCATCGACAACGCCATCGAGCTCGCGCGCGGCCCGGGCTGATCCTCGCGCACCTACGCCGACACGATGCGCGTGCCGGCCTCGAACGGCCTGTCGCTGCTGAAGGCGAAGGCGCGCGGCGCCGACATCCGCATGGTGTATTCGAGCGCCGATGCCGTGCGCATCGCCCGCGACAACCCGGAACGCGAGGTGGTGTTCTTCGCGATCGGCTTCGAGACGACGACGCCGCCGACGGCGGTGGCCATCAAGCGAGGCCGCGGCGCTGGGCCTCGGCAACTTCAGCGTGTTCTGCAACCACGTGCTGACCCCGGCGGCGATCGCCAACATCCTCGAATCGCCCGAGGTGCGCGAGCTGGGCACGGTGCCGCTCGACGGCTTCATCGGGCCGGCGCACGTCTCGACGGTGATCGGCAGCCAGCCCTACGAGTATTTTGCCGAGGAGTACCGCAGGCCGGTGGTGATCGCCGGCTTCGAGCCGCTCGACGTGATGCAGGCGATCCTGATGCTGGTCCGCCAGCTCAACGACGGCCGCGCCGAAGTCGAGAACGAGTTCACGCGCGCCGTCACGCGCGAGGGCAACGCGAAGGCCAAGGCGCTGGTCGCCGAGGTGTTCGAGCTGCGCCGCTCGTTCGAGTGGCGCGGCCTGGGCGAGGTGCCCTACAGCGCGCTGCGGATCAAGGAGAAGTACCGCGAGCTTCGACGCCGAGGCGCGCTACGGCATCGAGTACCGCTCGGTGCCCGACAACAAGGCCTGCGAATGCGGCGCGATCCTGCGCGGCGTGAAGAAGCCGACCGACTGCAAGGTGTTCGGCACCGTCTGCACGCCGGAGAATCCGATCGGCTCGTGCATGGTGTCCTCCGAGGGCGCCTGCGCGGCGCACTACACCTACGGCCGCTTCAAGGACGTGCCGGTGATGGCCGCCGCCGCGCCATGAGCGACGTGCGCTCCGACTACGTCGCGTCCGCTCGACTTCAAGCACGGCCGCGTCGACATGACCCACGGCGGCGGCGGGCGGGCGATGGCGCAGCTCGATCGACGGAGCTGTTCGTGCGCGCGTTCGACAACGATTGGCTGCGGGCGCAGAACGACAGCGCGCGCTTCGCGGTGCCCGCGGGGCGGATGGTGATGGCCACCGACAGCCACGTGGTCTCGCCGCTGTTCTTTCCCGGCGGCGACATCGGCTGCCTGTCGGTGCACGGCACGATCAACGATGTCGCGATGTCCGGCGCCAGGCCGCTCTATCTCGCGGCGAGGTTCGTCCTCGAGGAGGGCTTTCCGCTGGCCGACCTGAAGCGCATCGTCGTGTCGATGGCCGCCGCGTCGCGCGCGGCGGGCGTGCCGATCGTCACCGGCGACACCAAGGTCGTCGAAAAGGGCAAGGGCGACGGCGTGTTCATCACCACCACCGGCGTCGGCGTGGTGCCCGACGGCGTCGACATCGCCGGCGACCGCGCGCGGCCCGGCGATGCGATCATCGTCAGCGGCACGATTGGCGACCACGGCGTCGCGATCATGTCGCTGCGCGAGAACCTGTCGTTCGAGACCGACATCGAGTCGGACACGCGCGGCGCTGCACGGCCTGGTCGCGGCGATGGTCGCGGCGGTGCCGGACATCCACTGCCTGCGCGACCCGACGCGCGGCGGGCTGGCGACGACGCTCAACGAGATCGCGCGCCAGTCGCGATGCGGCATGGTCATCCGGGAGCGCGACGTGCCGGTCAAGCCACAGGTGAACGCGGCGTGCGAGTTCCTGGGCCTCGATCCGCTCTATGTCGCCAACGAAGGCAAGCTGGTCGCGATCGTCCCGCCGAGCGCAAGCCGAGCGGCTGCTCGCGGCGATGCGCGCGCATCCGCTGGGCCGCGATGCGGCGCTGATCGGCGAGGTCGTCGAGGACCCGCTGCACTTCGTGCAGATGGACACGAGCTTCGGCGGCCGCCGCAACGTCGACTGGCTGACCGGCGAGCAGCTTCCGCGCATCTGCTAGCCGGTGCGCGATGCGCGATCCTGTTGCTTGCCCATTCGTTCAACAGCCTCACGCAGCGGCTGTTCGTCGAGTTGGGCGAAGCGGGCCACGACGTTTCGGTCGAATTCGACGTCAACGATCGCGTCACCGAGGAAGCGGTCGCGCTGTTCCGGCCGGAGCTCGTCGTCGCGCCGTTCCTCAAGCGCGCGATCCCCGAATCCGTCTGGCGCCGCGGAGCGCTGCATCGTCATCCACCCGGGGATCCCGGGCGACCGCGGCCCTTCGGCGCTGGACTGGGCGATCGTCAATGGCGAGCGCGAGTGGGGCGTCACCGCGCTGCAGGCCAATGGCGAGATGGACGCCGGCGACATCTGGGCGTCGGCAGGCTTCGCCATGCGCGATGCGACCAAGGCGAGCCTGTACCGCAACGAGGTCACCGAAGCCGCCGTGGCGGCGCTCCGGCATCACGCTCGCGCGCGCCATGCGAACCCGGGTTCGAGCCGGAGCCGCTCGACTACTCGCGTCCGGACATTCGCGGGCGGCCGCAGCCGCCGATGCGCCAGCCGGATCGCGCCATCGACTGGCGCCGGGACGACACCGAAACGGTGTTGCGCAAGATCCGCGCCGCGGACGGGTTTCCGGGGGTGCTCGACGAGATCCGCGGGCGCGGCTATTACCTCTACGACGCGCACCCGGAGGGCCGGCTGCGCGGCGACGCACCGGGGGAGATCATCGCGCAGCGCGACGGCGCCATCTGCCGGGCGACCGGCGATGGCGCGGTATGGATCACGCATCTCAAGCGCGCTGCCGACAGCGAGCGCCTTCAAGCTCCCGGCGACGCATGGTCCTCGGCGGGCAGCTCGACGCAGTGCCCGACGCAAGCCTCGCGCCGCAGGAATCGGTCGACTATCCGACCTGGCGCCCGATCCGCTACGAAGAGAGCGGGCCGGTCGGCTTCCTGCACTTTGACTTCTACAACGGCGCGATGGGCACGGCGCAGTGCGAAGCAGCTGCAGCCGTGCCTATGCCTGGGCCGTCTCGCGACCGACGCGCGTGATCGCGCTGATGGGCGGAGCGGACTTCTGGTCGAACGGAATCCATCTGAATCTGATCGAGGCCGCCGCCGCATCCCGCCGAGGAATCGTGGCGCAACATCAACGCCATGAACGATCTCGTTCGCGAGATCGATCCTCACCGAGCGCCAGCTCACGATCGCGGCGCTCTGCGGCAACGCCGGCGCCGGCGGGGTTTTCCTCGCGCTCGCGGCCGACCGCGTCTACGCTCGCGACGGCATCGTCCTCAACCCGCATTACAAGGGCATGGGCAACCTGTACGGCTCGGAGTACTGGACCTATCTGCTGCCGCGCCGGGTCGCGCCGGAGCAGGCGCGGGCGATCATCGCCAACCGTCTGCCCGTCGGCGTGCGCCACGCGGCGAGCCTCGGCCTGATCGACCATCACTTCGGCGCGTCGCCCTGCTGCGTTTCGCGCCGAGATCGAGCGACGAGGCCCTGGAGCTCGCCAACGACCGGGCGTTTGCGACGCTGCTGCGGGCGAAACACCGCGCAGCGGGAGGTTGACGAAGCGGCCAAGCCACTCGAGACCTACAGGCAGGAAGAGCTCGAGCGCATGCGGCTCAATTTCTTTGGCTTCGATTCGAGCTACCACGTCGCGCGCTACAACTTCGTGCACAAGGTGCCGCGTTCGCGCACGCCGCTGCATCTGGCGAAGCATCGCGCCGCGGCGCCCGCCGGCCGGGTTCCCGCATCGGCCCTATAGAGTGGGTGTCGAATCGCCGCCTTGCCGATAGGTGGCGCTCTTTGGCGCGTTTAGCCGATGCTGTCGGGCCGCTCCGACCGGTTGCATCCGGCTTGAGCGGGCCCCATATGCTTGTCTCGTGGCTGGAGGGGCGGGAGCGGCAGGCTGGCGGACCCATGGAATCATGAAAGCATTCGGCAAGAGGCCCGATGGCCTGCGCCTCGAGCGCATGAAAGCCTCGCCGCTGTGGACCGGAGAGGCGTTTGGTAACCTGCACCCGGTCCTTCCCGGATTGCGCGATGCGCAGGCGCGGCCGCCGACCCTGACGGAGTTCCTCTGTGGCGGCGAGCGACGCATTCCGCGAGCGCCGCTGCCCGCGGTCGATCCGACCTCGAGCTGGGCGAAGGCACCGGCGACCGGGCTGCGCGCAACCTGGCTCGGTCACTCGACGGTGCTCATCGAGATCGATGGCCTGCGGGTGTTGACCGACCCGGTCTGGGGACCGCGGGCGTCGCCTTCCCGACTGGCCGGCCCGAAGCGCTTCCAACCCGTGCCGGTTGCCCTGCGTGCGCTGCCACCCGTCGACGTGGTGCTCCTGTCCCACGACCATTATGACCACCTCGATTACCCGACGATCGTCGAGCTCGCGCGCCGCGAAGTGCCGTTTGTGACCTCGCTCGGAGTCGGCTCGCATCTCGAGGCCTGGGGCGTGCCGGCGCAGCGGATCATCGAGCTCGACTGGTGGGAGTCGCACACCTTGGCCGACGCCGACCTGACGATAACTGCGGCACCAGCGCAGCATTTTTCCGGGCGCAGCCTGAAAGACCGCAATGCGACCCTGTGGTCCTCGCTGGTCATACGCTCCTCACGGCACGCGGTGTTTTTCAGCGGCGACACCGGCTTGACCACCGAATACGCCCTCATCGGCAAGCAGCTGGGCCCGTTCGACCTGGTGATGCTCGAAGTCGGCGGCTTCCATCCGGCGTGGGGCGACATCCATCTTGGCCCGGAAAATGCGATCCAGGCCCTGGGTCTCCTGGGTGGCGGGGCGTTCCTGCCGGTGCACTGGGGCACCTTCAGCCTGGCGATGCATGCCTGGGACGAGCCCGCCGAGACATTGTTCGAGCTCGGCCCCCGAGGGGGCGTGCGCCTGATGATGCCCCGCCTGGGCGAGGCGGTAGAGCCGGCGCTTGCCGATCGGGTCACGCCCTGGTGGCGCGCGCTCGACGCGCCGCAGCGCGGCAAGGCGGCCCCGAAGCTTCCAGCCCCGACGCTGCCGAAGTCGGTGCCCTGGCCGCTCGACTAGGCATCCCCGCGCGGAGGGCTTTCCTTCGCGCCGGGCCGCTGCACAGCCGTCAGGCGCAGGAACCCTGAAGCGCCCGACCCCGCTGCCGCCATGGTTTGCGGGAACGCGGCCTTTAGGCGTAGGCTAACTTGGCCGGTTCGCACTGGAGAAATCACGATCATGGGCTGCCTGCTCAAGCAAGGTGGCGGGCTTTACCCGCGCTTGCGCATCGGCGCGGTGCTGCTTGCGGCCGGTGACGGCCGGCGCATGGGGGGCGTTGCCAAGCCGCTGATACGACTTCAGGGCGTGCCGCTGATCAGCCGGCAGCTGGTGGCCTTGAGCGGCGCCGGCGTCGATGAAGTGGTTGTTGTCACCGGCCACGCCCAGCGCGCGGTCGAAGACGAGGTGCGAAGCTTCGTGGTGACGCTGGCGCACAACGAGGCGCACGCCGACGGGCAGCAAGGCTCGGTGCGCGTGGGGTTGAGCGCGTTAAGCGGCCCCTTCGATGCGGTCATCGTCATGCCCGTGGACCTGCCGCTGATCGGCGCGAGCGATCTGACCGAGCTGATCGGGGCGTTCAAGAAGCGCCCCTCGGGACATGTGCTGGTGCCCGTGGTCAACGGCGAGCGCGGCAACCCCATCATCCTCGACGACACGGCGCTCTGCCGGATTCTCGGCAGCGACACCAACCTCGGTTGCCGCCATCTGATCGAGCGCGAGCCGGAGCTGGTGCACGCATACGCGACCGCCAACGCCCGCTTTGTCACCGACCTCGATACCACGGAGGACGTGGAGCGGCTGGCGCAGCGAACCGGTTGGCGGCTGGAACTTCCGGATCTCGAGCCGGCTCGGTAGACCTGCGACGCTTCTGCCGCACCCCGCGGCAGTTGTGATTCCCAGCCCGCGCGGGCCAAAGAAAAGCCGCCCCGGCATGCGCCGACGTTCGGCCGAAAGCGGGGTGAGACCGCGCCTGCGACATGGTTACCATGGTGCCGGCGCTGGCACGGGTGATGCCGCACTTGTGTTGTTGCGCCGCTTTGGGCGAATATTTCGGCCCCACCAGCGGCGCGTGAGGAGCGAGCGATGATTCCCGGCGAATTCGAGTACCACGCACCGAAGTCCGTTGCCGACGCGCTTGGGCTGCTCGCCCGTTTCGGCGAGGAGGCGAAGCTGCTTGCCGGAGGACACAGCCTGCTGCCGATGATGAAAATGCGCTTCGCCCAGCCGGGGCACCTGATCGACCTGGGCAAGATCGGGGAGCTCCGGGGCATACGGGAAGAGGGCGGGACGCTGCGCATCGGCGCGATGACCTCCGAGAACGAGTTGATCTGGTCGAAGCTCCTGCAGGACAAGTGTCCGTTGCTCATCGAAGGCGGCGCGGCTCATCGCCGACCCCCAGGTGCGCTACCGGGGCACCATCGGCGGCGACATCGCGCACGGCGATCCGGGCAACGACCATCCGGCGATCATGCTTGCCCTGGGCGCCTCGTTCGTGCTGCAGTTCCGCGGCGGGCGAGCGCACCGTTGCGGCCGACGGATTCTTTCGCGGAACCTACGACACGCTGCTCAAGTCGGATGAGATCATGACCGAGATTCGCATCCCGATCCCGGCGCCCGGAACCGGTTATTGCTATGCGAAACTCAAGCGCAAGGTCGGCGATTTCGCGACCGCCGCGGCGGCGGTCACGCTTGCGCATGAACGGGCAGGCCGTCCGCGACGTGGCCATCGGCCTGACCAATGTCGGCCCCACGCCGCTCAAGGCGCGCGCGGCCGAAGAGGCGTTGCGGGGCAAGGCGCTGACCGACGCGGCGATGGCTGCGGCGGCCGAGCTCGCCATGGGCATCTGCGATCCCTCGGTCGACCAGCGCGGCGACGCGGAGTACAAGACCGCCATGGCCGGGGAGATGACGCAGCGGGCACTGCGCATCGCCCGCTCGCGGGCCGGCAACTGAATCGACATCGGGGAGACGGACATGGTCACGAAGCGGGCGGTGTCATTCAAACTCAACGGCAAGGCAGTCGACGTGCTCGTCGAGCCGCGCGAGCTGCTGATCCACACGCTGCGCGAGAAGCTCCTGCACACCGGTCCGCACATCGGCTGCGAGACCACGCACTGCGGCGCGTGCACGGTCGACCTCGACGGCAAGTCGGTCAAGTCGTGCACCGTGCTGACGGTGCAGTGCCAGGACTCCGAGGTGCTGACCATCGAGGGCTTCGAGCAGGGGGGCGCGCTGCACGCGCTGCAGGAGGGGTTCACCGCCCAGCACGGACTGCAGTGCGGTTACTGCACGCCCGGCATGATCACCCGTGCCTATCGGCTGCTCAAGGAGAACCCCGATCCCTCGGAAGAGGAGATCCGCTACTGGATGTCCGGCAACCTGTGCCGCTGCACGGGTTACCAGAACATCGTCAAGGCGGTGCAGCACGCGGCCAAGAAGCTCGCGTCGGCATCGGCCTGAAGCAACCGCGGCAGCAACGGAGAATTCGACATGGCTGGCACAACCGACACCCTCGACCGAGAGAGCAAGCTTCAGGGATTGGGCAGCTCGCGCCTGCGCAAGGAGGACGCGCGCTTCATTCGCGGCAGGGGAACCTACGTCGACGACATCAAGTTGCCGGGCATGCTGTTCGGGGCGATGGTGCGCAGCCCGTACGCCCACGCCCGGATCAAGAAGATCGACAAGACCAAGGCGCTGGCGGTGCCGGGTGTCGTGGCGGTACTGACCGCCGACGACCTCAAGCCGGTGAAGCTGCACTGGATGCCCACGCTCGGCGGCGACGTGCAGGCGGTGCTCGCCGACAAGAAGGTCTGCTTCCAGATGCAGGAAGTCGCGATGGTGATCGCCAGCGATCGCTACAGCGCCGCCGACGGCGCGGCGCAGGTCGAGGTCGACTACGAGGAACTGCCGGCCATCGTCGACCCGCACAAGGCGATGGCGCCCGACGCGCCGATCATTCGCGAGGACATCGCCGACAAGGACAACGTCGGCCACGGCAAGCGCACGCATCCCAATCACATCTTCACCTGGGAAGCCGGCGACAAGGCCAGCGCCGATGCGGCGTTCGCCAGCGCCGCAGTCACCGTCCGGGAAGAGATCCTCAACCCGCGCGTGCACCCGTGCCCGCTGGAGACCTGCGGCTGCGTGGCCTCGTTCGACAAGGTCACCGGGCAGCTGACCGTCTACATGACCTCGCAGGCGCCGCACCTGGTGCGCACGGTGGTGGCGATGCTCTCCGGGATCCCCGAAAGCAAGATCCGCATCGTCGGCGGCGACATCGGCGGCGGCTTCGGCAACAAGGTTCCGGTCTATCCGGGCTACGTGATCGCGATCGTGGCCTCGATCGTGACCGGGGTGCCGATCAAGTGGATCGAGTCGCGCATCGACAACATTTCCACCACCGGCTTTGCCCGCGACTACCACGGGGTCGGAGAGCTGGCGGCGGACAAGGACGGCCGCATCAAGGCGCTGCGCTTCACGGCGCTGGCCGACCACGGCGCGTTCAACTCGCACGTCTCGGCGACCAAGCTGCCGGCCGGCCTGTTTAGCATCTGCACCGGCTCGTACGCCATCCCGAAGGCCTATTGCCGGGTCGACGCGGTCTACACCAACAAGGCGCCCGGCGGGGTCGCCTACCGCTGTTCGCTGCGGGTTACCGAGGCGGTGTACCTGATCGAGCGCATGATCGACGTGCTGGCGCAGAAGCTAGGGTTGGACAAGGCCGAGATCCGCCGCCGCAACTTTGTCAAGGCCGAGCAGTTTCCCGTACACCACGGCGTTCGGCTGGACGCTCGACAGCGGCAACTACCACGCCGCGCTCGCCAAGGTGCTGCAGGCGGTCGACTACGAGGGCCTGCGCAAGGAGCAGGCGCAGAAGCGTGCCAAGGGCGAGCTGATGGGGATCGGCATCTCGACCTTCACCGAGATCGTCGGCGCCGGGCCGACCAAGGTTTGCGACATTCTCGGCATCGGGCTGTTCGACAGTTGCGACATCCGGGTCAATCCGACCGGGAGCGCGATTGCCCGCCTGGGCACGATGAGCCAGGGCCAGGGACACGCGACGACCTACGCGCAGATCATCGCCACCGAGCTGGGCCTGTCGTCAGAGGAGATCCAGATCGAGGAGGGCGACACCGACAAGGCGCCCTACGGCGCAGGCACCTGGGGCTCGCGCTCGACGCCGGTGGGCGGCGCCGCGGCCGCGATGGCGGCGCGCAAGATCCGCGCCAAGGCGCAGAAGATCGCGGCGCACCTGCTGGAGGTGGGCGAGGGCGATCTCGAGTGGGAGGTCGACCGGTTCAAGGTCAAGGGCAACCCGAGCCAGGCGAAGACCATGAAGGAGATCGCGATGGCCGCGCACACGAGCAACCTGCCCGAGGCAATGGAGCAGGGCCTCGACGCGACCGAGTACTACGACCCGCCCAACATGACTTTCCCTTTCGGCGCCTATGTCTGCGTGGTCGACATCGACCGCTTCACCGGCGAGACGAAGGTCCGGCGCTTCTATGCGCTCGATGACTGCGGCACGCGGATCAACCCGATGATCATCGAAGGCCAGATCCATGGCGGCCTGACGGAAGCCTTTGCGGTCGCCTTCGGCCAGGCCATCCCGTTCGACGAAAACGGCAACCATCTGGGCAACAGCCTGATGGACTATTTCCTGCCCACCGCCGTGGAAACGCCGCACTGGGAGACCGATCACACGGTCACGCCCTCGCCGCACCACCCGATCGGCGCCAAGGGCGTGGCCGAATCACCGCACGTCGGCGGCATCCCCTGCTTCAGCAACGCCGTGGTCGACGCCTTCGCGCACCTCGGCGTGACGCACATGGACATGCCGCACACGGCCTACCGGGTGTGGCAGCAGTGCAAGGCGCTCGGCATTCACCGGAGGTAGCGCTCCGCGGCGGGAAAGGCGGCATGAAGGTCGAGCTCGAGAGGACGTTCCCGCTGCCGGCCCCGGCCGCGGTGTCGTGGGAGTTCCTGCAGAACATCGAAGCGGTCGCCGGATGCATGCCCGGGGCGCGGATCACCGAGCGGCTTCCCGGCGGCGGCTACAAGGGAACGGTGACCGTGCGCGCCGGCCCGGTGACGATGTCGTTCCGGGGCGAGGTCGAGGTGCGCGACATCGACCCTGCCGCCCATTCGCTGCGCCTGCTGGGCAAGGGCGCCGACAGCACCGGCACCTCGGGCGCGTCGATGGACCTCGCGGCGCGCATCGAGGAGCTCGCCGAAGGCACCAGCACCTGGTGGGCAAGAGCGAAGTGACGATGAGCGGCAAGGCGGCCGCCTTCGGCGGGCGCATGATGAACTCGGTCGCCGACCAGATACTCAAGCAGTTCGCCGCCAACTTTGCGCGCGAGGTGGCTGCCCTTGCCGCGCAGCGGAGCCCGGCGTCGAGCCCGGGCGACTGCGGCGCCCGCCGCGGCGCCGGCGCGGCACGCCCGCCGCCCGCGCGCCGAGCTCAACGGCCTGGCGCTGGTGTGGGCCGTGGTCAGGGACTGGCTGCGCAGCGTCTTTTCGCGGAAGGCGGCGTGAACGCTCCCGCGCAGCGCAGCGAAGAGATCGCCGACCTGCAGCAAGAGCTGCGCGCCGCCGGCTACATCGCCGAGCGCCCGCTTGCCGCGGCGCTGCTGCTGATGGCCGACCTGCAACGCCCGCTGCTGCTGGAGGGCGACGCCGGCGTGGGCAAGACCGAGGTCGCCAAGGCGCTTGCCGCGGTGCGCGGGGCGAGGCTGATCCGGCTGCAATGCTACGAAGGGCTCGACGTGCATGCGGCGATGTACGAGTGGAATTACCAGCGGCAACTGCTCGCCATCAAGCTGCTCGAGCACGACGAGCGCTCGGTCGAGCTCAAGGAGCAGGACATCTTCTCGGAGCGCTACCTGCTGCGGCGCCCGCTGCTCGAGGCGATAAGCTGCGCCGAGCCGCCGGTGCTGCTGATCGACGAAGTCGATCGCGCCGACGAGGCCTTCGAGGCGTACCTGCTCGAGCTGCTGTCGGATTTCCAGATGTCGATACCGGAATTGGGCACGGTGCGCGCCGTGACCCGGCCGCTGGTGGTCATCACCTCCAACGGCACGCGCGAGTTATCCGACGCGCTGCGCCGCCGCTGCCTGTATCAGTACATCGACTACCCGGCCTTCGAGAAGGAGCTCGCCATCGTCGAGATCCGGGCGCCGGAGGCGTCCGCGGAGCTGGCGCGGCAACTCGTCGAGTTCGTGCAAAGCGTCCGCCGCATGGACCTGCAGAAAAAGCCCGGCATTGCCGAGACGCTCGACTGGACCGCGGCGCTGCTGCGGCTGGGCATATCGACGATCGATGAGCAGGGGGCCGAGCGCATACTCGAAACGCTTGAGCGCGCTCGTCAAGACCCGCGCCGACCGCGGCGGATTCACGCGCGAGGTCGTCGCCCGGATCGCCGCCGGATGCTGATCGTCGCCCCGACTGCAACCGATCGGCCAGGTCCGCTGCTGCGTACCCGACTCACCGGATTCGCCGGGTTCCTGCGCGCCAACGGTTACGGCGTGGGTGGTGGCGACGCGGCCGAAGTGCTGGCCACGGCGAGCGAAGTCGGGTTCGTCGACCGCGATATCCTGCGCTGGAGCCTCAAGGCGCTGCTGTGCGGCCGCAGCGATGAATGGCGGCGCTTCGATGCGTTGTTCGACGCTACTTCCTGCCCGGCAACAAGCGTGCGCTGTCGCCAAGCGATCTGCCGACCGGCGAGGCGGCCGGGGCGCCGGGTGCGCCGGGCGAGACGCAGGCCGCGCCGTCGGGTTCGAGCGCGGCCGGGCAGGCGGGCGAGGACGAAGACGCTGCCGGAAGGCACGGGGCGAGTCGCGACGAACTGCTTGCCGCGAAGGATTTTCGCGACCTCAACCGCTCCGACGAGGTGCGCGAGATCGAGGCGCTGATGCGCCGCTTCGCCCGCCGCCTGAAGCGCCTCGCGCTGCGTCGCGAGGCGCGCCTCGACCGCGGACGCCGCCTCGACCTCCAGGGCACGATCCGCCGCAGCGTGGCGAGCGGCGGCACGCCGTTGCGCCTGGCCTGGAAGGATCGCCGCCGGGTGCGCCCGCGGCTGGTGCTGCTGCTCGACGTCAGCCGGTCGATGAGCCCGTACAGTTTTTTCTTCCTGCGCCTCGCGCGGGCGCTCTGCCTGGAACTCGCCGATGTGCATTGCTTCATCTTCCACACCCGCATCACCGGCGTCGGCGAGGCCCTGCACGACCCGGACCCATGGCGGGCGCAGGAGCGCCTGCACCTGCTCGCCGACGGCTGGGCGGGCGGCACGCGCATCGGCGAATGCCTCGACCGATTCAACCGCCAGCACGGATCGCGCCTGGTGCATTCCCGCACCGGGCTCATCATCGTCAGCGACGGCTATGACACCGGTGAGCCGGAACTCTTGGCGGCGGCTCTGGGCGCCTTGCGCCGCCGGGCGCGGCGGCATCATCTGGATCAACCCGCTGCTCGCTCGACCCGATTTCAGCCCGGAGAGCCGAGGCATGCGGGCGGCGCTGCCCCACCTCGACCTTTTGGCCGCCGGCGCCGACCTGGCGAGCATCGCGCATATACTGCCCGAACTCTTAGAGGCGCTGCGATGACCCCTGACGAATTGCTCGAGCTCGCGCGCGAGCTCAATCTGCGGCAAGAACCCTACGCGCTGGTCACCGTCGTGCGTGCCGTCGCGCCAACGTCGGCGTACCTGGGTGCGCAGGCGATCGTGCTCGCCGACGGAACATTGCACGGCTGGATCGGTGGCGGGTGCGCGAAGGACGTCGTGATCGGGTCCGCGCAGGAGGCGATCAGGAAGGGCGAGCCGAAGCTCGTGCGCATTTCCAACGACAGGATTCAGGCCGAAGACGACGTCGAGCAGTATGCGATGTCCTGCGCGAGCAACGGCACGATCGAGCTTTTCATTCAGCCCTACAGTGCCCACAGTGCGCTGTGCGTGCTGGGCAACACGCCGGCCGCCGATGAAGCACGCTTTCTCGCCGAGCGGCTGCGCATCCGGCTCGCCGATACGCCCGACGAAGCTCCCGTGGTCCTGGTCGCCACCCAGGGTCAGGGCGACGAAGAGGCGCTGGAGCGGGCTTTGCGCAGCCGGGCGCGCGAGGTGCTGATGATCGCCAGCCGGCGCAAGGCAGAAAGGCTTCGCTCGCTCATGCGCATGCGCGGCATCGGCGCGAGTGACCTCGCGCGACTCTCCGCGCCGGCGGGGCCGGATGCGGGGGCCAAGACCCCGGGAGAAATCGCCCTGGTGGCGATGGTCGGAGTCCTGGCGCTGCTGCGCGGCCGCGGCGCCGAGCGGACCCGGGCTGTTGCGGCCGAGGCACCCGACCTGGCGCCACGACCGGCTGCTCCGGCCGGCCCTGGGCGGACTTTCATCAACCCGGTCTGCGGCGTGGCGGTCGACACCGCATCCCCCAAGCACGTCGAAGAGTACGAAGGGGTCGCCTATTACTTCTGTTGTGACGCTTGCCTGACCACGTTCCGCCAGGATCGCGCCAAATACGCCGCGCTGCATCGCGCCGCCGCCGCGCGCGTCCCGGCCTGAAGGGCGGCCCGGCGAGGAGCGTCGGGCGCCGGCCACCCAGTCATCAGCCTGAAGCATCTCCTGTTCATCGTGACCTTCCTGCAGCGGTCTCCAAGCCCCTCGCGCGGCGCCGCCGGCGGCCGCCGTGCCACAATATCGGGACAGCGGCGCAGCGGTTCGAATCTCTCTAGCGCAGCGAAGGGAAAACGATGAGCGCAGACGCAGACGACGGGCGCGCGCGGCGGCTCGACGAAGTATTGCAGCTCGTCCGCGCCAAGGTTACGCCGGCGCAGCGGACGACGGTCGCGGATTTCACCGCCCGCTACTACCGGGAAGTGGAAGCGGAGGACCTTGCCGAGAGGCAGACCGCCGACCTGTATGGCGCCGCGCTGTCGCACTGGAACTTCGCGCGCAAGCGGGAGGCCGGCAAGGCGCGCATCCGCGTGTTCAATCCGACCCTCGAGGAGCACGGCTGGCAGTCGACGCACACGATCGTCGAGATCGTCAACGACGACATGCCGTTTCTGGTCGATTCGGTCACCATGGAGGTCAATCGGCACGGGCTGACGCTGCACCTCATCATCCATCCGGTCGTCGAGGTGGAACGCGGCGCCGATGGCGCGCTCGTCGGCCTGGTGACCGGCGGCGGCAAGAACAGCCTGCGCGAATCGTTCATCCACGTCGAGGTCGACCGTATCATCGACCCGGCCCGCCTGGACACGCTCTCCAAGGACATTGCCCGCGTGCTCGACGACGTGCGCGCCGCGGTCGATGACTGGAAGGCGATGGGCGATCGGGTGCGGGCGATCGTGGCCGAAGTTCAGAAGCGGCCGCCGCCGCTGCCGGCGGACGAACTGAGCGAGGGCGAGGATTTCCTGCGCTGGCTGGCCGACAACCACTTCACTTTCCTGGGCTACCGCTGCCACGAGCTCGCGGTCGTCGACGGCGAGGATGTGCTCAAGATCGTGCCGGGAAGCAGCCTCGGCATCCTGCGCGAAGGCCAGAACAAGGAGTTTGCGGCGAGCTTTTCGGCGCTGCCGCCCGAGGTGCGCGCCTACGCAAGGCGGCCGGAGCTGCTGGTGGTCACCAAGTCGACGTCGCGCTCGACGGTGCACCGGCCGGGCTATCTCGACTACATCGCCATCAAGCGCTTCGACGCCAAGGGCGACGTCGTGGGCGAGGACCGCTTTCTCGGCCTGTTCACCTCGACGGCCTACAGCGCCAACGCGGCCGACATCCCGCTGCTGCGGCGCAAGGTCGCCAATGTGATCAAGCGTGCCGGGCTGCCTGCCGGCGGACACGCCGGCAAGGCGCTGGTCAACATCCTCGATACCTACCCGCGCGACGAGCTGTTTCAGACCAGCGAGGACGATCTGCTGCGCACGGCCAAGGCGATCCTCCACCTGGGGGATCGGCAGCGCCTGCGATTGTTCGTGCGCCGCGACGCCTTCGAGCGCTTCCTGTCCTGCCTCATCTACGCGCCGCGCGAAAAGTACACCACCGAGCTGCGGCAGAAATGGCAGGCGCTGCTGACCCAGGCGTTCGGCGGCTCGAGCTCGGAATTCAACGCCCATCTGTCGGAATCCCCGCTGGCGCGGGTGATGATCATCGTGCGCACCACGCCGGGCCAGATCCCGGCCTACGACGTGCGCGCGCTGGAGGCGCAGCTCGTCGCCGCGACGCGGCGCTGGGAGGACGACCTCAAGGTGGCGCTGATCGATGCGCTGGGCGAAGCGCGCGGCAACGAGCTGCTGCGCCAGTTCGGATCCGCCTTTCCCGCCGCCTATCGCGAGGAGTTCGCCGCCCGGGCGGCGGTGCCCGACATCGAGATGATGGCCCGGCTGACCGACTGCCGATCCTCTGGGCATGTCGCTCTATCGCCCGCTCGAAGCGGCGCCCGGCGCGCTGCGCTTCAAGCTGTTTCACCGCGGCGGGCCGGTGACGCTTTCCGACAGCCTGCCGATGCTCGAGCGCATGGGCCTCAAGGTGCTCGAGGAGCGCCCGTACCGCATCACTCCCGCCGGCGCGCCGCCGACCTGGATGCACGACCTCGGGCTGAGCTCGCCTGCCTGCCGACACCGAAGTCGAGATCGACGCGCTGCACGCGGTGTTCGAGGATGCGTTCGCGCAGGTGTTTCGCGGCGACGTCGAGAACGACGAGTTCAACCGCCTGGTGGTCGCCGCGCGCATGCCCGCGGAGGAGGCCATCGATCCTGCGCGCGTACGCCAAATACCTGCGGCAGATCGGCTTCCCGCTGTCGCAGGCGTTCATCCAGGGCACGCTGTCCGGCGCACGGCGACATCGCGCGCGCGCTCGTCGAGCTGTTCCGGCTGCGCTTCGATCCGGAAGGCGGCGCGGGTGCGGGCGCGCGCACCGCGGAGCAGGTGCGCACGATCGAGGCCGCGCTCGAGGCGGTCGACAACCTGTCCGAGGACCGCGTGCTGCGCCAGTATCTCGCGCTCATCCAGGCGACGACGCGCACCAATTTCTGGCGCCGCGATGCGGCGGGACGGCGCAAGAGCTTCCTGTCGTTCAAGTTCGACCCGTCCAAGGTGCCCGGGCTGCCGGAGCCCAAGCCGATGTTCGAGATCTTCGTCTATTCGACGCGCTTCGAAGGCGTGCACCTGCGCGGCGGCAAGGTCGCGCGCGGCGGCCTGCGCTGGTCGGACCGGCCGGAGGATTTCCGCACCGAGGTGCTGGGCCTGGTCAAGGCGCAGATGGTCAAGAACACGGTGATCGTCCCGGTGGGCTCGAAAGGCGGCTTCGTGCTCAAGCGCGCGCCGGCGGCGACCGACCGCGAGGCGTACCTGAAGGAAGGCATCGCCTGCTACCAGGACTATCTGCGCGGCCTGCTCGACCTCACCGACAACCGCGTCGGCGACAAGATCGTGCCGCCGCCCGACGTCAAGCGCCACGACCCGGACGATCCGTATCTGGTCGTGGCCGCCGACAAGGGCACGGCGACGTTTCTCCGACTACGCCAACGCGATCAGCAAGGAGTACGGCTTCTGGCTCGGCGACGCCTTCGCGTCGGGCGGCTCGGTGGGCTACGACCACAAGGCGATGGGCATCACGGCGCGCGGCGCGTGGGAGTCGGTGAAGCGGCATTTCCGCGAGCTCGGCATCGATACGCAGACGACCGATTTCACGCGTCGCCGGCATCGGCGACATGTCCGGCGACGTGTTCGGCAACGGCATGCTGCTGCTCGCGCCACATCAAGCTCGTCGCCGCGTTCGACCACCGCCACATCTTCCTTGACCCGGCGCCCGATCCGGAGCAGAGCTTCCGGGAGCGCGAGCGCCTGTTCAAGCTGCCGCGCTCGTCGTGGGCCGACTACGACGCCGCGCTGATCTCCGACGGGCGGCGGCGTCCATGCGCGCAGCGCCAAGTCGATCGCCATCACGCCGGAGGTGCAGAAGGCGCTCTCGGTTTCCGCCGCGGCACTGACGCCGACCGAGCTGGCCAACGCGATCCTCAAGGCGCCGGTCGACCTGATCTACAACGGCGGCATCGGAACCTACGTCAAGGCCGGCGGCGAGACGCACGCGCAGGTCGGCGACCGCGCCAACGATGCGCTGCGCGTCAACGGCCGCGAGCTTCGCTGCAAGGCGTTCGTCGAAGGCGGCAACCTCGGCTGCACGCAGTTGGGGCGGATCGAGTACGCGCTCGCCGGCGGCCGCATCAACACCGACGCGATCGACAACTCGGCGGGGGTCGACACTTCCGATCACGAGGTCAACATCAAGATCCTGCTCGGGTTGCCGATCGCCGAGGGCGAGCTGACCGAAAAGCAGCGCAACGCGCTGCTGGCGGAAATGACCGACGACGTCGCGGCGCTGGTGCTGCGCGACAACGTGTTCCAGACGCAATCGCTGTCGGTGACCGGGCGCATCGCGCCGCAGCTGCTCGACGCGCAGCAGCGCTTCATCCGTTTCCTGGAGAAGATCGGCACGGCTTAACCGGGCGCTCGAGTTCCTGCCGGACGACGAGGAGATCGCCGAGCGTCGCGCCAAGGGGCATCGGCCTCACCTCGCCCGAGCGCTCGGTGCTGCTCGCCTACAGCAAGATCTGGCTCTACGACGAGCTCTTGGCCTCGACGCTGCCCGACGACCCGTGGGTCGCGACGGCGCTCGCGCGCTACTTCCCCAAGGCGCTGCGCACGCGCTACGCGGATTACATGCCGCGGCATCCGCTCAAGCGCGACATCATCGCCACCTACGTCACCAACAGCATGGTCAACCGCGTCGGCAGCACCTTCGTGCACCGGCTGCTCGAGACCACCGGGGCCAAGCCGCACGAAGTCGTGCGCGCCTACCTGCTCAACCGCGAGGTGTTCGGTTTCGTCGACCTGTGGATCGCCATCGAGGCGCTCGACAACATGGTCGACGATGCCGTGCAGTCGGCCATGCTGCTCGACACCAACCGGCTGATCGGGCGCGGGACGACCTGGTTCCTCCGCTCGCGCCGGCTCGCCGAAGACATGGCGGCGACGATCGCGCACTTCACGCCGCAGGTAGGCGCGCTGGCGACCGCAGCTGCCGCAGCCTGCTCGATCCGGGCGAGCGCTCGAGGATCGACGCCGCGGCCGCGGACTACGTCGCCAAAGGCGTGCCGCAAGCGCTCGCCGGGCGGGTGGTCGCCTTCGATACGCTCTACGCGGCGCTGGACATCGTCGAAGTCGCCGGCGCCGCCAAGCGCCCGGTCGAGACGGTCGCCGAGCTCTATTTCGCGCTGGCGACCCGGCTTGGATTGCCGTGGCTGCGGGAGAAGATCGCGGCCCTGGCCGGCGACGCTCACTGGCAGATGCTCGCCAAGGGAGCCATGCAGGACGACCTGTCGAGCCTGCAGCGCACGCTTACCGCCGACGTGCTGAGCGGGGGCGGCGAGATCAGCGAGCCGGCAGGGCTCATCGCCGCGTGGGAGGACCGCAACCGGCGCGGCGTCGAGCGCGCCGCCCAGCTCTTCGGCGAGCTCCGCTCGGCGCCGTCGATCGACGCGGCGATGCTGTCGGTGGCGCTGCGCGAGCTGCGCAACCTCGCCTAGCGCCTATACCCCGGCGACCGCCAGCGCCCCGACGGCAATCGCGCCGGCAGCCGCGGCGTAAGCCACGTGCTGCAGGCGCCGGCTGCGGGTAAGTATGGTGATGGCGGCGAGCGCGATGGCGATCTGGATGAGCGTGGTCGCCTGCGCCCAGCGGTGGTGAAGGTGCATGGAAGCCTCGCTGCGCGCTTCGGCTTGCTTGGATTGCTCCTCGAGCTTCTTCGCCTCGGGGACGATCTGTTCCTTTTCCGCCTTGTAGCGCTCGACCTCCCTGGCGTAGCGCGCCTGCTGGTCACCGTTGGTGAGCGCTGCGCCGAGCTCGGAGAGGTTTTGCTTGCTGCTCTTGGCCTGGTAGAAATTCCACTGGTCGGAGGCTTCGGTGCGGCGGATCGCCGCTTCGTTCTTGAACAGCAGCGCCTCGTTCTGCGACGCTCCGGCCATGTAGCTGAAGAGCGCGCCGATGGTCGCGAAGATCGCCGTCATGACCGCCAGCCGGGCGGCGAACGGGTCGCCGTGCTCCGCCCGGTGCTCGGCCTCGTGATCGTGCGGGCCGTGGACGTGAAATTCCTCGCTCATCGCAGGGCCGCCCGGCGCCGCGCCGCAGGCGACCGCCCCGCTTTCAACGATCGTTTCGCGCATAGACGGCGAAATGGTAGGCGAGGGGTCCGGTCGCGTCCAGCGCCACGCGCGCCTCGCGCTCGGTCTCGCGCCAGCGGGAGCGATCGAAGCTGGGAAAGCGGGCGTCGCCGGCGAACTCGCGCTCGATCTCGGTCAGGTACAGCAGGTCGGCGCGCGGCAGCGCATCACGGTAGAGCGCTTCGCCGCCGATGACGAACGCCGGCTCGGGAAAGCTCACCCGCGACAGCGCCGCGTCGAGCGACGGCGCGAATTCCACGCCGGGCACAACCGGGTGATCGCCGCGCGTGACGACGATATTCTGCCGGCCGGGGAGCGGCTTGCCGATCGACTCCCAGGTGCGCCGCCCCATGATGACCGCATGCCCGGTGGTCAGTGCGCGGAAGCGCCGCAGGTCCTCCGGCAGGCGCCACGGCAGGCGGTTGTCGACGCCGATGACGCCGTTGCGCGCGACCGCGGCGATGACCGCGATCCGATGCAAACGGGCCGGATCAAGCGCGCTTGGCGAGGCGGCAGGGGGTGGTGTATCGTGCACGCGTCGCTCTGAAGGCCCGGGCATCGTTTTGACACCAATGATTATATCGGTCGCCCGGCATCACTCGTGTATTACCCGCGCTCATTCCTCAAGTTCATCCTGCTCGGATTCCTGCTCGTCAGCCTGCCGCTGCTGTACGCGCTGGTCGAGCTGATCGTCAGCCTCGATCGCCTCGGCTCGCAGAGCCAGCAGGCGGTGCTGCAGGCCGCGCAGGCGGGGCGCGCGAGCCGGCAGCTCTACGAACAGGCGACGACGCTGGAGCGCCTCGTCCGCCAGGACCTCATTCTCGACGACCCGCAACTGATCGACGATTACGCTCGCCTGCGCCAGGATTTCCGGCAGACGGCGCAGCAGCTGCAGCAACTTCCGCTCGATCGCGCGCAGCTGGGCGCACTCGAGAAGCTCTCCGACAGCGAAAGCCGTCTCTACACCCTGCTCACGGCGCCGCAGCGTCCGGCGCAATGCCGCCACCGTGCTTGCCGACGGCTACGCCGCGCTGTCGGCAAGCGCGCAGGCCATGCTGACGGCAAGCAACCGCCTCACCGAGCGCGAGATCGACAGGCTGCAGCACACGGCGGCAGAGGGACGCAAGACCTGGGGCTATCTGGCGCTGGCCGCGGGCGCCATCGCGCTCGCCCTGGCGATCCTGTTCGCGGTGCTCATCGCGCGCCCGATCCGCCAGCTCGACCTGGCGATTCGCCAGATGGGGACCGCCGATTTCACCCACGCGATCGAGGTCAACGGCCCGCAGGACATGCGCTACCTCGGCCAGCGCCTCGAATGGCTGCGCGCGCGGCTGCACGAGCTCGAGGAGCAGCAGACCCGCTTCCTGCGGCATGTTTCGCACGAGCTCAAGACGCCGCTGACCGCGGTGCGCGAGGGCGCCGAGCTGCTGCGCGACCGCGTCGGCGGCGAGCTGTCCCCGGAGCAGCAGGAGATCGTGCGCATCGTGCGCGAGAACACGCTCAATTTGCAGAAGCTCATCGAGGATCTGCTCAGTTACCACCAGACGCGCAACATCGAGCCGCAGACCTTGGGGCCGGTGCCGCTGGCCGATGTGATCCGCCGCGTGGTGCGCGAGCACAAGCTCGCGGCGTTCGCGCGCATGATCAGCTTCGACACGAGGGTCAAACCGGCGATCGTCGTCGGGGACGCCGACAAGATCCGCGCCATCGTCGACAACCTCGTTTCCAACGCGATCAAGTATTCGCCGCGCTCGGGAAGCGTCGCCATCGACCTGCGCATCGAGGGCGGTCAGGCGGTGCTCGACGTCATCGACCAGGGTCCCGGCGTCGGATCCGGAGGATCGGCCGCGCATCTTCGAGTCGTTCTACCAGGGCAAGCCGGCCCCCGAGGGACGCATCAAGGGCTCGGGCCTGGGGCTTGCGATCGCCAGCGAGTACGCCCTGGCGCATGGCGGCAGGATCGAGCTCGCTCGATCGTCCGGCGGGCAGGCGCGGCGCGCATTTCCGCCTTTGGCTGCCGCTCGCGGCGAGCGATTCGTCGCCGCAGCGAACGGCGGGGCCCATCACGATCCAGGAGGAAGGTTGATCGCCGGCGCGTTTGCAGCGCCGGCGCCGCTGCCGGATTCGCCTTGCTCGCCGCCTGCGCCGCCACGCCGCCGGCGTCCCCGCCGGCGGCGCTTGCCCTGGCGCCGGCGGTTCCGGTCGCGCACGAGGAGTTGCCGGTGACGCCGGTTCCCGTGCCCCCGGTGGTGATCGTTCAGGCGCCGCCGCAATCGTCGATGCAGCCGGCGGCGACCGCGCCGGCGTTGAGCGAGGAAGACGAACAGGCCCTGGCGCTGCTCGCCGACCTGCAGCGCTACGCGGTGGAATCGAGCGACGACCTCAAGCGCGAGCTCGCGGCGGCCAACGCGGCGGTGAACCGCACGCGAAGCGATGCCAACCGAATCCGCCTGGCGATGCTCCTCACGCTGCCGAGCGCCGGGGCGCCGGACGACGGCCGCGCCGTGTCGCTGCTCGAGCCGATGGTCGGCAAGGGCAGCTCGTCGCCGCTGAAGCACTCGCCGCCGTGCTCTACGCGCAGATCGTCGAGCGCGCGCGCGGCGTCCGGGAGGAGCAGAAGAAGACCGCGGCGGCACAGGATAAGCTCGATGCGCTGCGTGCGGTCGAACGCAGCCTCCTGCTGGAGCGCAGCCGCAATGCCGGTGGCGGCGGCGCGGGTGGTGGCGGCGGAACGGCGATAGGAAGATGCCATGCCTCACTCCGGTGACATCCTGCTGGTCGACGACGACCCCGACCTGCTCAAGCTGATCAGCCTGCGTCTTACCTCGGCCGGCTATCGGGTGCGCACCGCCGATAGTGGCGAGGCGGCGCTCGCCGCGCTCGCCGTGGCACGCCCGGCGGCGGTGATCACCGACATGCGCATGCCGGGCATCGACGGCTTGCAGCTGTTCGACGCGATCCACCGCCAACACCCGGCTCTGCCGGTCATCATCCTGACCGCGCACGGAACCATTCCCGACGCCGTGTCGGCAACCGAGCGCGGCGTGTTCGGCTTCCTGACCAAGCCCTTCGACAGCCAGGAGCTGCTGCAGAAGGTCGCCCATGCGGTGCGGCTCACCGGCGACGAGCCCGGGGCCGACAAGCAGACGCAGGGCGAGTGGCGCGGGGGCATCATTACCCGCAGCCCGCGCATGGAGGACCTGCTGCGCCAGGCAAGGCTGGTCGCCGACTCCGATGCGAGCGTGCTCATTTTCGGGGAGTCGGGTACCGGCAAGGAGCTCCTGGCGCATGCGATTCATCGCGCCAGCCGGCGCGCGCTGCGGCCGTTCGTCGGCGTCAACTGCGGTGCGATCCCCGAACCCCTGCTCGAGTCCGAGCTCTTCGGTCACGCCCGCGGCGCGTTCAGCGGCGCGGTGCAGGCGCACAAGGGCCTGTTCCACGCCGCCGACGGCGGCACGATATTCTTAGACGAGATCGGCGACATGCCGCTCGCGCTGCAGGTCAAGCTGCTGCGCGTCCTGCAGGAAGCCGAAGTACGCCCGGTCGGCGCAACCCAATCGGTGCCGATCGACGTGCGGGTGATTTCGGCGACGCATCGCGACCTCGACGCGCAAAAGGCCGCGGGGCAGTTTCGCGAGGACCTCTACTATCGCCTGAACGTGGTTTCGCTCAAGCTGCCGCCGCTCGCCGAGCGCCGCGAGGACATTCCACTGCTCGCCGCGCACTTCCTGCGCAAGCTCGCCGAGCGTTACAAGAAGCCGGTGCCGTCCCTGGCGCCCGACGCGATGGCCCTGCTGATCGCCGCACCGTGGCCCGGCAACGTTCGCCAGCTGCTGAATCTCCTCGAGCAGGCGCTGGCGCTGACCACGACGAGCATCATCCCCGCCTCGCTGGTGCAGGGCGCGCTGCGCGAGGATGCCGGCGTGCTGGCGCCATTCGAGGAGGCGCGCAAGCAGTTCGAGCGCGACTACCTGGTGCGGCTGCTCAAGATCACCGGCGGCAACGTGACGCAAGCGGCCACGCTGGCCAAACGCAACCGGACCGAGTTCTACAAGCTCCTGCAGCGCCATCGCCTCGAACCGGCGATGTTCAAGGACGCGAAGCCCTAGAAAGCCCCTTGCGGCGGCGCGGCAGACCGGGCCCGCGGCTTGGCACCGATTCGTCCCGCCTGCTCCGCAACGGCTATGCTGTCGTCATTCAACGACAGATATTGGCCCATAAAACCATATAGTTAGGATATAAACGGCGGCTTCTGTCGTGAAAATGCGACAGCATGCGCAGAATGTCGCAAAGAACTGTCGGGCTTTTGCAGGCAGGGCAGAGTGCCATCCGGGCAAACCATTGATTCGCTTGGCAACAAAAAAAATGGCACAACGATTGCTTAGAGGTAGGCAGAGGGAATTTGCAATCAATGCTGCGCTGAACAAGAGGCTACGACATGAGCGCGTTCTGCCCGGAATTCTCGGCCTACTGGCTGTCTGAGAACGAGCCGGTCGCCGGGCGCGAAAATGTCGACTCGGCTCCGCGCGAGAATCGTCTGTCGCCGGCGCAGCAAGTGGCGCTGGAGGAATTAGTCGAGCGCGTCAACGCCGCGCGCAGCGTCGTCTAGGCGACCTGAGGCGGCAGACGGGCGTTCGACTTAGCCGAAACCGGTTTACCGGCCGCAGGTGGCCGCGGGATGAAAGGCCCGCAACGCCTGACCCTCTCGGAGACGGGTTAGTGCTCTGACCATCGGAATCCCCCCTTGCCCGCTCACTTCCTCCCGGCGGGCTTTTTTTTGCCCGCGGCAATGCGCCTAGACGGCCACCGCGGCCTTGATGGGCGGATGCGACCGATAATCGGCAAACTCGATATCCTCGTAGCGATATTCATACAGCGATGCCGGCCGGCGGTGCAGCACGAGCCGCGGCGGCGGGTAGGGCGCGCGCGCGAGCTGCATCTCGACCTGCTCCAGATGGTTGAGGTAGAGATGGCAGTCGCCACCCGTCCAGACGAAGTCCCCGACCTCGAGATCGGTCTGCTGCGCGACGAGGTGGGTGAGCAGGGCGTAGGAGGCGATGTTGAACGGCACCCCGAGGAAGATGTCCGCGCTGCGCTGATAGAGCTGGCAGGATAGCCTGCCGTCGGCGACGTAGAACTGAAAGAACGCGTGGCAGGGCGGGAGCTTCATGCGCGGAATGTCGCCCACGTTCCAGGCCGAGACGAGCATCCGCCGCGAATCCGGATTGCTGCGGATCTGCGCGAGCACCGCCGACAGCTGGTCGATGGGGCGGCCGTCGGGCGCCGGCCAGGAGCGCCACTGGTAGCCGTAGATCGGCCCGAGGTCCCCGTTCTCGTCGGCCCATTCGTCCCAGATCGTCACGCCGTTGTCGCGCAGATACCGCACATTGGTGTCGCCGGCGAGAAACCACAGCAGCTCGTGGACAATCGACTTGGTATGCACCTTCTTGGTGGTGAGCAGCGGAAAACCCGCGCCCAGGTCGAAGCGCATCTGGTAGCCGAACACCGATAACGTGCCGGTGCCGGTCCGGTCGGACTTGCGGTGGCCGTGATCGCGCACGTGGCGCATGAACTCGAGATATTGGCGCATTGGCAGGCAGATTCGCTTCGCCGCGGCTATTGTAGCCGACGCCGCGCGACGCCAAGTCCGTGCGCCCCCGTCCGCCTTGACAGGCGCCCGGGAAAGCCTAGAGTATGTAACTATCCGACTAGTCATTTAGATATGAACAGAGCCTATGGGCGGGCGATCCCGGCCGCCTGGCGACGCGTCGCGCGCATGTTCATCGCGCTCGGCGACCCGCACCGGCAGCGCATCCTGCTCATGTTCGAGCCGGGCGAGCGGCTCAACGTCGGCCAGATCGCGTCCGCCTCGACGCTCTCGCGCACGGCCGTTTCGCACCACCTGCGCGTGCTGCGCGAGGCCGGCGTGCTAAGGTGCAGGAAAGCCGGCCGGATGGTCTACTTCTGGCCGGACGTGGCGGCGGTGCGGGACGCCCTCGCCGCGGTGCAGGATTACCTGGCGCAACATCATTGAGCACCGCACTACGAAACGTCGGGCACTGTCCACCCGCCGCCAGGCGCCCCTGACGGAGGAGCCCGGATGTCCGACCACAGCCAGTTCCAGCTGCTGCGCGAGCGCCGCTTCGCGCCTTTCTTCTGGACCCAGTTCCTCGGCGCGGGCAACGACAACGTCTACAAGAACGCACTGGTCATCTTCGTCGCCTTCCAGGCGGTGGCCCTGACCACGCTGTCGGCCAACGACCTGGTCAATATTGCCGCGGCGGTGTTCATCGCCCCGTTCGTGCTGTTCTCGGCAACGGCGGGTCAGGTCGCGGACAAGTTCGAGAAGTCCCGGCTCATCCGCCTCATCAAGGTCCTCGAAATCGGCATCATGATCGTCGGCGCGGTCGGCTTCTATCGCCGGGATCTGATCCTGCTGTTCGCCGCGCTCGCCCTCATGGGAGTGCACTCGACGCTGTTCGGGCCGGTCAAGTACGCGATCCTGCCCCAGAACCTGCGCAGCGACGAGTTGATCGGTGGCAACGGCCTGGTCGAGATGGGGACCTTCGTCGCAATCCTGCTGGGCGAGATCGTCGGCGGGCTGGTGATCGCCATCAAACCCAATGGGCCGGTGTTGGCCGGCGCGACCGCGATCGCGATCGCCGTCGCCGGCTACCTCGTCAGCCGGGGCATTCCGGCGACGCCCGCGGTGGCGCCGGAACTGCGGATCAACTGGAACCCGTTCACCGAGACCTGCCGCAACCTGCGCTTCGCCTATGGCAACCGCGTCGTCTGGCTGTCGATGCTCGGCATTTCCTGGTTCTGGTTCTACGGCGCCACCTATCTGACCCAGTTTGCCACCTTCACCAAGACCATCGTCGGCGGCGACGAGCACGTGGCCACGCTGCTCCTGGCCTTGTTCTCGGTGGGCATCGGCATCGGCTCGCTTTTGTGCGAGCGGCTGTCGGGGCACAAGGTCGAGGTCGGGCTGGTGCCGTTCGGGTCGATCGGCATGTCGGTGTTCGCATTCGATCTCTATTTCGCCAGCCGCGGCCTGCAGGCGCAGGGCATAGCCGGCATCGGGCAATTCGTCTCGGTCGGCGCGCACTGGCGCATCGTCGCCGACCTGGTGCTGCTCGGCGTCTTCGGCGGCTTCTACATCGTTCCCCTCTACGCGCTGATCCAGGAACGCTCCGATCCGGCGCACCGCTCGCGCATCATCGCCGCCAACAACATCCTGAACGCGCTGTTCCTGGTGGCGTCTGCCGGCATCGCGCTCGGCCTGCTCAGGGCGGGGCTGTCGATTCCGCAACTGTTCCTCGCCACCGGACTCATGAACGCCATCGTGGCGATCTACATCTATTCGCTGGTGCCCGAGTTCCTGATGCGCTTCCTGGCGTGGCTGCTGATCCACAGCGTGTATCGCGTCGACAAGCGCGGCCTGGAGCGGATCCCGGAGCAGGGCGCCTGCGTGATCGTCTGCAATCACGTGAGCTACGTCGACGCGGTCGTGATCGCCGCCTGCGTTCGCCGGCCGGTTCGCTTCGTGATGGACCACCGCATCTTCGCCCTGCCCCTGCTCAGCTTCATCTTCCGCACCATGCGCGCCATTCCGATCGCGCCGGCGAGGGAGGATCGGGCGCTCAAGGAACGCGCTTTCGCGGAGGCGGCAGCCGCGCTCAAGGCAGGCGAGATCATCTGCATCTTCCCGGAGGGCAAGATCACCGACACGGGCGAGGTCAACCCGTTCCGTCCCGGCCTGCAGCGCATCCTCGAGCAGGCGCCGGTACCGGTGGTGCCGATGGCGCTGCGCGGCCTGTGGGGCAGCTTCTTCAGCCGCTCGTATCGCGGCACGGCGATGCGCAGGCTGCGCGGAATGTTCTCCAAGATTGCCCTGGTCGCCGGAGTGCCGCTCTCGCCGGAGCAGGCCACGCCCGAAAGGCTGCAGGAAACGGTGCTCGCCTTGCGCGGCGACTGGCGCTAGTCGATCAAGGGACCCGCGATGCCGTGGCTGGGTTTGCTGCTGGGGATGCTGATCGGCGCCTATGCCGACGGCTTTCGCGGCCTGGTGCTCGGCGCTGCCGCCGGCGTGGCGATCGGCTTGCTGTGGCGCCCGCAGCGGGGCGGACCGAGCGCGCCGGCCGCGCCCGACGGCGAACGGGCCGATGCGGCGCGCATCCGCGCCCTGGAGCAGCGCGTCGCCGCGCTCGAGGTCGCCCTGGCGCGAGCGGGGATGGCGCTGCCCGCGGCGCTGCCCGCCCCGGTGATGCCCGACGCCGGTGCCGCTGCCGGCGCTGCGGCGGGGGAGGCTCCCGAGGAGGCGCGCGAGGCGACCGCCGCGCCGCTCCATCCGGTGCGCAAGGGCGGGCGGATCGAGGCAGCCGCCGCCGGCGCTGCCCCGCAAGCCGACCGCGCTTCGCCGGTCGCGGGTGCGCCTGCGCCGGCGTTCTGGTCGCGGCTGGGCGACGGCAATACCCTGGTGCGGGTCGGCGTGGTGGTGCTTTTTTTCGGGATCGCCTTCCTGCTGTCGTATTTCGCCGAGCACGTGACCATCCCCATCGAGCTGCAGTTCGCCGCAGTCGCGCTCGCCGGCGCGGTGCTGATCGGCGTCGGCGCGTGGCTGCGCAAGGCGCGTCGTGCCTACGCGCTGGCGCTCATCGGCGGCGGCCTGGGCGTGCTCTACCTGACCACATTCGCGGCCTTCCAGCTGGTGCCGTTGCTCTCGCCGGCACGCGCCTTCGAGCTGCTCGGCCTGATCGCGGTGGGCTCGATCGTGCTGGCGCTGGTGTTCGACACGCAGTCGCTCGCCGCGCTGGCGGCGCTCGGCGGTCTGCTCGCCCCGGTGCTGGTGCAGACGGTCAGCGAGCCACTGCCGCTTTTCGGCTACGTGGCCGCTGTCAACGCCGTGGTGGTGGGCGTGGCTGCTTTCCGCGCCTGGCGCGTGCTCGACCTGTTCGGCTTCATCGGCACGCTTCTGCTCGGCCTGTGGTGGGGATACGAATACTACGAGCCGGCCTATTTCGACCTGGTCGAGCCGTTCCTGGCCGCGTTTTTCCTGACCTACGTGGCGCTGCCCATCGTGCACGCGCTGCGCTCCGCCACCGAGCCCAAGGTCGATGCGACGCTGCTCTTCGGCGTTCCGATGGTGGCCTTTGCGCTGCAGGCCCTGCTGGTCCAGGACACCCGTTACGGGCTCGCCTGGACGGCGGCGGTGGTCGCGCTCCTGTATGCGTTGCTCTGGCGGATGCTGCGCGGATCGAACAAGGGTACGCTGCCGACGCAAGCCGCCGCCTTTGGCGCCCTCGCGCTGATCTTCGCCACGCTGACGGTGCCGCTTGCGGTCGACGCACGCTGGACTTCCGCCGCGTGGGCGATCGAAGCCGCCGGCGTGTACTGGATAGGCTGCCGCGAGGATCGCCGCTTGGCCCGCGGCTTCGCCGTGTTGCTGCAGCTCGCCGCCGGCATCGCCTGGCTTGCCGGCGGCTTCGACGAATATGCCGAGACGGCCTTCGCCAACCGCGCCTTCCTGGGCAGCGCCCTCATCGCGCTGGCCGGATTTTCGAGCGTGCGCTTCGGCGACCGTCGGGGCGATGCGCTGCCCGCGGCCGAGCGCTCGCTCCTGCACCTGTTGTTCGGATGGGCCTGCGCGTGGTGGCTGGGCGGTGGCCTGGCCGAAATCGCCGCTCACGTGGCGAGCCGAATCGAAGCCCGCGCGATGTTGGCGTGGGTGGTCGGCAGCATCGCGCTGGCCGCGCTGTTGGCGCGACCCCTGCGCTGGTCGCGGCTCGACGGCACGGCAGTCGTCCTGCTGCCGGCGCTGGCACTCGCACTCGGCCACGACCTCGCCCACGGCCGGACCAGCCTGACGCAATACGGATGGGCGATCTACCCCTTGGCATGGGGGCTGCATTTCATCCTGCTCCGGCAGAGCGAAGCGCGCGCCAAGCTCACCGGCGCCAGCGGCCAGCAGGCCGCACCGGGACCGTGGCTCGCGGCCGCGCACGCCTTCGGCGCGTTGCTCCTGCTCGGCCAGATTGCGTGGGAGGCGGGCGAATGGACGGCGCGCCTGACGCCTCCGGGCACGGTGTGGGCGGCGTGCGCGCATCTGCTGCCGCTCGCGCTGTATCTGGTGGCGGTGAGGCTGCCTTTCGGCGCTGCCGGGTGGCCCCTGCGCACGTTCGGCGACGACTACGCGGTCACGGCCGGAACGGTCGTCGCCGTCGGGCTGGGCCTGGGCTTCGTCGTGCTGGCCGTGCTCAACCCCGGCGATTCGCGGCCGCTGCCCTATGTGCCGCTGGCCAATCCGCTCGAGCTCACGCTCGCGGGGGCGCTCGCGGCGCTCGCGCTCTGGGCGCGGCGCGATGCGCGAGTCGCGCCGAGGACGCTCTATCGCGCCCTCGGGGCTGGCGCGTTCGTGCTGCTCAACGGCATCGTGGCGCGCGCCGTGCACCACTGGCTGGACGTGCCGTGGCGGATCGAGGCGCTGCTCGCCTCGCGGCCGTTGCAGGCGGCGCTGACCCTGACCTGGACCGTGGCCGCGCTGGCCGCGATGGTGGCCGCGACGCGACGCCGGCTGCGCGTGTTGTGGCTCGCCGGCGCGGGGCTGCTCGCCGCGGTCGTGGTCAAACTATTCGCGCTCGACCTGGCCGCGCTGTCGGGCTTGAGCCGGGTGGTCGCCTTTCTTGGCGTCGGCGCGCTGCTGCTTGTCATCGGCTATGTGGCGCCGCTGCCGCCCAGCGCCGAGGCTGCGGACAGCTCGCCGCCCTGACTCTAGTCGAGCCGCGACACGAGCGCCGGCAGAGCCACCCCGGCGGCCGCGCGCAGCACGTGATCCGCGGTGGCGGAGAGCGCGGTTGCATTGGGATTGATTTCCACGATCAGTGAGCCGGATCGCCGCGCCCGCTCGGGCAGCCCCGCGGCGGGGTATACCTCGGCCGAGGTGCCGACGACGAGCAGCACCTCGCAGTGTCGCAGCGCGTCCTCGGCCGCGGCGAGGGCGTGCTCGGGCAGGCTCTCTTCGAACCATACGACGTCCGGACGCAACAGCGCGCCGCACTGCGCGCAGCGGGGCACCGCGCCGGGCGAGGCTGCCCAATGCGCAACGAGCGTGCCTTCGCGCGAGCATTTGACGCGGCCGATATTGCCGTGCAGCTCGAGCACATTGCGGCTGCCGGCGCGCTGGTGGAGCCCGTCGACGTTCTGGGTGATCAGCGTGAACTCGGGAAGGCGCCGCTCCAGCAGGGCGAGCGCGGCGTGGCCGGCGTTGGGCAAGGCCGCCGCGGCGAGCTCGCGCCGCCACGCGTACCAGTCCCAGACCAGCTGCGGATTGCGCGCGAACGCCGAGGGCGTGGCCAGCTCGTGCGGATCGAAGCGCGCCCAGAGGCCGGTCTGGGCGTCGCGGAACGTCCCCAGTCCCGACTCCGCCGAGATCCCCGCGCCGGTGAGCGCGGCGATATGGCGAGCCGCGCGCAGTCGACCGATCAATCGGGCATCGAATGATGCAGGGGGCAGCTCCGCCACGCGCGCTCCGGCTCGCCGGATATCGCCTCCATCCTACCGCAGGCCGCGGCTAAAGCGCGTGCTACACTGGCCCGAAACGCTTCGTCGCGCCCGTCGTCATGTCCGGCAACACCCTCGGCACGCTTTTCTGTGTTACCTCGTTCGGGGAATCGCACGGACCGGCCATCGGCTGTGTCGTCGACGGCTGCCCCCCTGGCATGGCACTCTCGGCGAGCGATATCCAGCACGATCTGGATCGGCGCAAGCCGGGCACCTCGCGTCACGTGAGCCAGCGCCGCGAGTCCGACCTGGTCGAGATCCTTTCCGGCCTGTTCGACGGCCGCACCACCGGCACGCCGATCGCGTTGCTCATCCGCAACGAGGACGCGCGCAGCAAGGATTACTCCAGCATCGCCGACACCTTCCGCCCCGGGCACGCGGACTACACCTACTGGCACAAGTACGGCGTCCGCGATCACCGCGGCGGCGGCCGGCAGTCGGCGCGCGAGACCGCGGTGCGCGTGGCGGCGGGGGCGATCGCACGCAAGTGGCTCCGTGAGCGCTATGGCGTGAGAATCCGCGGCCACCTCGCCCAGCTCGGCCCTAAGCCAATACCGTTCAAAGCCTGGGAGCACGTCGACGGCAACCCGTTCTTCGCCGCCAACGACGCCATCGTGCCCGAGCTCGAGGCGCTCATGGACGCGTTGCGCAAGTCGGGCGACTCCTGCGGCGCGCGCATCGTGGTCGTCGCCGAGGGCGTGCCGGCCGGCTGGGGCGAGCCGGTCTACGGCAAGCTCGACGCCGATCTCGCCGGCGCGATGATGGGCATCAATGCGGTCAAGGGCGTCGAGATCGGCGCCGGGTTCGCAAGCGTCGCCCAGGCGGGCAGCGAGCATTCCGACGAGATGACGCCGCAGGGTTTCGTGACCAATCACGCCGGCGGCATCCTCGGCGGCATCTCCACCGGCCAGGACATCGTCTTGTCGATCGCGCTCAAGCCGACCTCCTCGATCCGCCTCGACCGGCGCAGCATCGACAAGGCCGGCAACGCCGTCGTGGTCAATACCCACGGCCGGCACGACCCGTGTGTCGGGATCCGCGCCACGCCCATCGCCGAAGCGATGCTCGCCATCGTGCTCATGGATCATGCGCTTCGTCACCGCGGGCAGAACGGCGACGTCGTCGGCCCCGGCCCGACGATCGCGGCCCAGGCCCCGCCGGCCGCGGCCGGCAGAGCGGCGGGCCGCGCCGCGATCGAGGATCCCGACCCGGACGAGGCCTGAACAGGCGAAGCTCCGGCGCGAAGCGTTCTAGTCGGAGCTCTTGCCCGTCACCCGCGCGCTCGCCGTGCCGCGGGCGAAGCGCAGACCCAGCGCATCGCCGACCGCGGTCTGTGCCGCGTCCTGCACGATCTGCCCGCCCGCCGTGGTGACGATGCTGTAGCCGCGCTGCAGGACCGCTTGCGGACTGAGGTGCCGAAGCCCCGACTCGAGCCGCGAGAGCCGGTGCGCCAGCAGGTCGACGTGATCGCCCCCGGCGCGCTGCCATCGTCCGCGAAGGCGCTCGAGCGCGAGCCGCTCGCTCGGCGGCGAGCGCAGCAGACGCGCGAGCGCTTGCGCGCGGGCTGAGAGGCCCTGATGGCGGCGCGCCTGGACCCTGGCCACGGCACGTGCCAGCCGCAACGCAAGCGCGCCCAGGCGCGCGCGTTGAGCGGCGATGTGGTCGGCCGGATGCACGAGGCGACGCGACACCCCGTCGAGCCGCTGCATGCGCGTTTCGAGCCCGCGTTCGGTGGCTCGCCGCCAGCGCGCGAACAGCGCCGCGAGCTCGGTCAGGAGCGCCGCGCGGTCGACGCCGACGAGCGCGGCGGCGGCCGTCGGCGTCGGCGCGCGCACGTCGGCGACGAAGTCGCAGATGGTGAAGTCGGTTTCGTGGCCGATGCCGCTGACGATGGGCAGGCGCGAGTCGCGCACCGCGCGCGCCACCGCCTCCTCGTTGAACGCCCACAAGTCCTCGATGGAGCCCCCGCCCCGGCAGACGATGAGTACCTCGACCTCGGCGCGCGCATTCGCCTCGCCAATGGCGGCGGCGATCTCCGCGGCGGCGCTGCCGCCCTGCACCGAGGCGGGGTAGAGAATGACCGGCACGAACGGCATGCGCCGCGCCAGGGTCGTGAGCACATCCGACAGTGCCGCGGCGCGTCGCGACGTGACGATGCCTATGGCGCGGGGAAACCGCGGCAGCGGACGCTTGCGTTCCGGGGCGAACCAGCCGGCCGCTTCGAGTCGGGCCTTGAGCCGCGCGAACTGCTCGTAGAGCGCGCCGACCCCGGCGAGGCGGACGGTTTCCACGTTGAGCTGGAATTCGCCGCGCGCTTCGTAGATCGTCGGCAGCGCGCGCACCTCCACCTGCATCCCGTCCTCCAGGGCAAAGCCGAGCAGCTGGGCCTTGTGGCGGAACAGCACGCAGCGCACCTGGGCCTGCGCGTCCTTGAGCATGAAATAGGCGTGACCCGAGCTGGCGCGGCTGTAATTGGAGACTTCGCCCCGAATCCACGCCAGCGCCAGATGGCGCTCGATGAGCAGGCGGGCCGAGCTCACCAGCAGGGACACCGGCCAGACCGGCCAGGCACCCCCGGCCGCCGGGCTCATCCTCGGGTCGTCGGGAGGGTTCGACATCGCGGTTGCAGCAGCGTCATTGTCCAGGACATTGCGCGCGTCCGGCGGCCGGAAACGGCTCGAATCGGCCGCTTTTCGGGGCTCGGCACGGTGCCTCGGAACGCATGGAAAGGCCTGATCAACTTTATGAAAAATATGACAAAACGGACGGTGTAGATTTAGGCATCTCAGAGAAATTCCTACACGGCGTAGGACTTAGCGGTCGAATTTACAAGATACGCACACTTTTATCCACAGATATTGTGGACAAGGTTGCGCGGCCGGCAAGAGGGACGGCCCGCAAAGCCTTGCTGCATGCGGCCTGCGGCGCATCGGCCGCATGCGTGTGGCACAGCCGCGGGTGACGCACCCCACCCCTGCAGTTAGAATGCGAAGTGAAACTTCTTTGTTCATGAACAAAGCACCCGTCACTGCTGCGCTGCCGCAAACCGCCGCCGCCGCGCCGAGCTCGAATTTTCTCCGGCAGATCATTGCCGAGGATTTACACACCCACAAGTACGGCGGACGCGTGGTCACGCGCTTTCCGCCCGAGCCCAACGGCTACCTGCACATCGGTCACGCCAAGTCGATCTGCCTGAATTTCGGCCTGGCCGCAGAAAACGGCGGCGTGTGCCACCTGCGCTTCGACGACACCAACCCGGTCAAGGAAGACGTCGAGTACGAGGACTCGATCAAGGACGCCGTGCGCTGGCTGGGCTACGACTGGGGCCCCCACCTGTACTACGCTTCCGACTATTTCGACCGCCTCTACACCTTCGCCCGGCACTTCATCAAGGCCGCGCTCGCCTACGTCGACAGTTCCACCCCGGAAGAAATGCGGCACCTGCGCGGAACGCTCACCGAGCCGGGGCGACCGAGCCCGTATCGCGACCGTCCGGTGGACGAAAACCTCGAGCTGTTCGAGCGGATGAAGGATGGCGAGTTTCCCGATGGCGCGCACGTGCTGCGCCTGAAGATCGACCTCGCCAGCCCGAATATCAATATGCGCGACCCGGCCATCTATCGCATCCGCCATACCACGCACCATCGCACCGGCGACCGATGGTGCGTCTACCCGCTCTACGATTACACCCATTGCATCTCCGACGCCCTGGAACGCATCACCCACTCGCTGTGCACGCTCGAGTTCCAGGATCACCGGCCGCTCTACGACTGGGTCATCGAGCAGCTCGCGCAGGGCGGGTTGCTGCTGCGCCCGTTGCCGCAGCAATACGAGTTCGCGCGCCTGAATCTTACCTACAGCGTGATGAGCAAGCGCAAGCTGATCGAACTCGTCGACGGCAAGTACGTCGACGGCTGGGACGATCCGCGCATGCCGACGCTCGTCGGGCTGCGGCGACGCGGCTATACGCCGGAGGCGATCCGCGCCTTCGCCGAGCGCATCGGCGTATCGAAGGCGCATCAGTGGATCGATATCAGCGTGCTCGAAGACTGCCTGCGCGAGGACTTGAACGCCAGGGCCGAGCGGCGCATCGCGGTGCTCGATCCGGTCAAGCTCGTGATCGACAACTATCCGGCGGACGGCGAGGAAGAATGCTTCGCCCCAAACCACCCGCAAAAGCCGGAGGCTGGACGGCGCGCGCTGCCGCTGACGCGGGAACTGTGGATCGAGCGCGACGATTTCGAGCAAGTGCCGCCGAAGGGCTATTTTCGCCTTTCGCCAGGCGCCGAGGTGCGCCTGCGCTACGGTTACATCGTCAAGTGCGTCGGCGCCGAGCGCGACGCCGATGGCAACCTCGTTGCGGTGCACTGCACCTACGATCCGGGCACGCGCAGCGGCACCCCGGGAGCCGAGGTACGCAAGGTCAAGGGCAACATCCACTGGCTGTCGGTGCGCCACGCCCGCGCGGCGGAGGTCCGCCTCTACGATCGGCTGTTCGTGGTGCCGCAGCCGGGACGGCTGACGCCCCAGCTGGAATCGACCGCCGAAGCGGCGCGGCCGGGCGTAGCCTCGGCCGACGCGATCTTCGACGACGTCGCGCCGTTCGACGAGGCGACGGAGCGCAATTACCTCGACGACCTCAACCCCGCGGCCCGAACGACCGTGTCGGCATACGTGGAGCCCTCGCTCTTGGGCGTGCCGCGCGAGGCGCGCTACCAATTCGAACGCCACGGCTATTTCATTGCCGACGCGAAGGACCATGGGCCGGAACATCCGGTGTTCAATCGCGCGGTGACGCTGCGCGATTCCTGGGGCAAGGAGTCGCCAGTCAAGCATCGGTAACAGGGGTGGCCGATACTGTCGCCCCACCACGGGCCTAAGGGCCACGACCTGCCCGACCCTCCGAGGAGGCGCACATGAAACGCATCGTCCTGTTCCTGGTTACCAACCTCGCGGTGATGGTCGTGCTGTCGATCGTCACCAACCTGCTCGGCCTCAACCAGGCACTGGCCGCCAATGGGCTCAACCTCGGTGCGCTGCTGGTGTTCTCGGCGGTGATCGGCTTCGGCGGCGCGTTCATCTCCCTGCTGATGTCGAAAACGATGGCCAAATGGTCGACCGGCGCGCAGCGTCGTCGCCGCGCCCGGGGGAAACGAAAACGAGGCCTGGCTGCTCGCGACGGTCAAGCGGCTCGCCGACAAGGCCGGGATCGCGATGCCCGAGGTGGCGATCTACGAGGGCGAGCCCAACGCCTTCGCCACCGGCGCGTTCAAGAACTCGGCGCTGGTCGCCGTCTCGACCGGATTGCTCAATGCCATGTCGCGCGAGGAAATCGAGGCCGTGCTGGGCCACGAAATCGCGCACGTGGCCAACGGCGACATGGTGACCCTGTCGCTGATCCAGGGCGTGGTCAACACCTTCGTCATTTTCCTCGCCCGCATCGTCGGCAGCCATCGTCGACAAGGCCGTGTTCCGCACCGAGCGCGGCATCGGCCCCGGCTACTTCATCACCGTGCTCGTCTGCGCAGATCGTCTTCGGGGTGCTGGCCTCGATCATCGTCGCGTGGTTCTCGCGGCAGCGCGAATTCCGCGCCGACGCGGGCAGCGCGAAGTATCTGGGCACGGCGCAGCCGATGATGCGCGCCCTGGCGCGCTTGGGAGGGCTGCCCCGCCGGGGAGCTGCCGAAAGTCACTTTCCGGCTTCGGCATCACCGACAAGCCCGGATTCATGGCGCTGTTCGCGACCCATCCGCCGATCGAAGAGCGCATTCGCGCGCTGCAGGCGCAGGGCTGATCATGGCGCCCGATAAGCCGGGAAGGTTCAAGATCGAATTCGAGGCCGGCAACGGTCTGTGGAGCGACGTGCGCGGCGCCGACGGTTCCCTGCTCACGTTCGACAGCGAAGCCGAGGCGCGTGCCAAGCTCGCCGAGCTCTACCCGATCGAAGTCCAGATGGAGCGCTATGGCGGCGGCAAGCGCACGCGCGTGATCCGCATCCTGAGCGACGATGACGACTGGCCGGCACGGCCGCCGCGCGCCTAGCCCGCGTCGCGCCGCGGACTAGGCCGACCCGGCGGCATTGAATCCGGCTCGCCTGCCGGTATAGAGTGGCGCTCCCCGCAGCCAACCAACGAGGCCTCCCGTGATCGACCTGTACACCTTCGGCACGTCCAACGGACAGCGCACGGCAATCATGCTCGAGGAGTGCGGCCTCGCCTACCGGGTGCACAGGGTCGATCTGACCAAGGGCGAGCAGCGGACTGCGGAGTTCCTCAGCATCAATCCGGCCGGGGCCATTCCGGCGATCGTCGATTCCGAGGGTCCGGACGGGGCGTCGCTCAAGCTGGCCCAATCGGCGGCGATCATGCTCTATGCTGGCGGAGAAGACCGGCCGATTCGTTCCCAGGGATCCGCTCCGGCGCGCCGTGGCGATGCAGTACCTGATGCTTGCGGTCACCGATATCGCCCGCACCAGCACATCGATCTTCCTCTGCTCCTCCGTGGTCGCCGGACAAGTCGCCCGCCAACGTCGCCTACTTCGAGGAGCAGACGCTGCGCTTCCTGCGCGTCGCCGATGCGCGCCTGCAGGGCGCGAGTTGCTGGCCGACGAGCTCTCGGTCGCGGATTTTGCGCTCTATCCGCTGTTCGCCGCGCGCAAGGCGCTCATCGACAGGGCCGCCGACCTGCGCGAGCTCACGCGCTGGGGCGCGGCAATGGCTGCGCGTCCGGGCGTCGCCAAGGGCATGCGCGCCTGCGAATAGGCGCCGGCGCCAAAACAAACGGCCGACCAGCGCGTGAGCGATGGGCGGCCGTCCTTAGGCGATTCGGCGGCGTCCCGCGACGCCGGCAAGGGCGGGCCTACTTGAGGTGGTTCGACACCAGCTTGGTCATCTCGAACATCGAAACCTGCTTCTTGCCGCCAAAGACCTGCCGCAGCCTCTCGTCGGCGTTGATCAGGCGTCTGTTGATCGAATCCTGCAGCTTGTTCTTCTTGATGTAGTCCCAGATCTTCTTGGTGACCTCGGTACGCGGAATCGGCATGCTGCCGACGACCGCAGCAAGCACGGCCGAGGGGGTCATCGCCTTCATGAACGCCGCATTCGGCTTGCGCTTGGCACCCGATTTCTTCGCCGCTTTTTTCGGCGCGGCTTTCTTCGCCGGAGACTTCTTCGCGGGTTTCTTGGCCGACTTCTTCGCTGCCGGCTTCTTCGCAGTTTTCTTCTTTGCAGCTTTCTTGGCAGTAGCCATAGTTCTCCTTCCTGGTGGTTGATCGCTTCGACGCGACGGCGATGGGTATGGAACCTGGCCGATCTCCTGTCATCGGGCCAGACGCTCCATCGGAACAAATATACCGCATTCTCGTCGGCGCGGTGTGCAAATCTGCGCAGTTTCCGCCGTGAGGGCACCGCAGTGTTGCGGCAATGGGAACGCTCGCCGCCGGGCGCTCGTGGAGAGCGCGGTTCAAGGCCGCGTCGGCCGGCGGCCGTGCGGCGGACGCCGGGCAGCCTCCGGGCCGCGCCAAAGCCGCGGCGGGAAGGCCGACACGGCGCGTGGCGGTCGGAAGGCCGCCCCGTCGAGGGCGCGACGCTGCGTCGAAGCGGTGCGTCGATGCGCTCCATGGCGGTCGCGACCGGTTCCCGCAGCAACGTGAAATGGCCGATAATGGCGGTGCCGCAGCCGCCTCGCCACCGCCGTGAACATCGCCGAACTGCGCCGGGAATACCACCGCGCATCGCTTACCGAATCCGACGTCGATCCCGACCCGCTGCGTCAGTTCCAGGGCTGGCTCAATGAAGCCGTGCAGGCCGAGTTGCCCGAACCGACCGCCATGACCCTGGCCACGGTCGCGGCCGACGGTGCGCCGGCGGCGCGCATCGTGCTGCTCAAGGGCGTCGACCGCGGCGGCTTCACCTTCTTCACCAACTACGAAAGTCGCAAGGGGGCCGAGCTCGCTGCCCGGCCGGCGGCCGCGCTGCTGTTCTACTGGGTGGAGCTGGAGCGCCAGGTGCGCGTCGAAGGCGTGGCGGCGAAGCTCGAAGCCAGGGAATCGGAAATCTATTTTGCCACCCGTCCGCTGGCCTCGCGCGTCGGCGCGTGGGCTTCGCCGCAAAGCCGTGTCATTCCCGGCCGGGAGTGGCTCGAGCAAGAGGTGGCCGCGGCGCACGAGCGATTCGCGCCGCACGGCGAACGGATCCCGCGCCCGCCGCACTGGGGCGGCTATCGCGTCACGCCGAGCAGCATCGAGTTCTGGCAGGGCCGCGCGTCGCGCCTGCACGACCGCCTGCGCTACCTGCGCGACGGGCCTGTCTGGCGCCTCGAGCGTCTGGCGCCGTGACCGGCGGCGGCTTCGTGCGCCGAGGCTGGCGTCGCCTCAAGCCTTCAGGCGCTCGCCGAACTGCTTCCTGAACTTGGCGACCTTGGGGGCGACGACGTACTGGCAGTACGGCTCGCGCCCGTTGCGCTCGAAGTATTCCCGGTGATAGCTCTCGGCCGGATAGAACGCAGCAGCGCCGGCGAGCTCGGTGACGATGGGCCCGGGCCAGATCTTCTGCGCCGACAGTTCGGCGATGACCGCCTCGGCATCCGCCTGCTGTTCGGGCGTCTGGCAGAAGATCACCGAGCGATACTGCGTGCCGACGTCGTTGCCCTGGCGATCCTTCGTCGTCGGATCATGGATGGCGAAGAAAACCCGCAGCAGATCGCGGAACGACAGCTCGGCGGGATCAAAGCGCACGCGCACGACCTCCGCGTGCCCGGTATCGCCGCTGCAGACCTCCTCGTAGGTCGGGCTGGCGCCACGACCTCCGGCATAGCCGGACTCGACGTCGAGCACGCCGCGCAAGCGGTCGAACACCGCTTCGAGGCACCAGAAACAGCCTCCGCCGAGCACGGCGGTTTGAGTCGGGGCGGGCGAGGAAGGCATGGCATCGGCAAGCGGATTTAAGGAGGCTCAAGGATAGCGCCGTTCCGACCCGGGGAGCACGCCAGGGTCCGCGCCCGTCGCGCCGGGTTTCGCCGCCACCCGGGGTGCCGCCCAAGCGATGCGATAATCTTGCGCCAAGGCAGCCCTCCCATGCTCTTTCGCTTCAGCGCCTTCGTCGCATTCCTGTGCCGCCTGTGGCAGAGGCTCAACGGCGTCGACCTCAACCGTACCGCGGCGAGCCTGGCGTACACGACTCTGCTGGGCCTGGTGCCGCTGTTCACGGTGGCCTTCGCCTATGTCTCGCACTATCCGCTCTTCAACCGCTTCCAGGGCGCACTGGAAGGGCTTCTGGTCCGCTCCTTCCTCCCCGGCAGCGGGGAGAGCGTCCGCCACTACTTGAACGAGTTCATCGCCAAGGCGGCCGAGCTCAAGGGCGTGAGCATCTTCTTCGTCGTCTTGACGGCGGTCCTCCTGGTAGCCCAGGTGGACACCGAGATCAATACCATCTGGGGGACGCGCGCGCCGCACTCGCTCGCGCGCCGGATCTTCATCTATGTGCTCGGCTTCACGGCGGGCCCGGGCCTGATCGGCGCGGCGGTGTACTTCACCAACTGGGTGATCGAGCAGTCGCTCGGGACGACATCGCTGAACAGCGGGACCCTGGACATGCTGCGCGGCTCTGTGTCGCTGATCGTCGACTTGGCCGCCTTCACTTTCGTCTACGCATTCGTTCCGGCGCGGCGGGTGCCGTTCCGGCTCGCGCTGGTGGGAGGCCTGCTGGCCGCGCTGGCCTTCGAGATCGCCAAGCGCGGCTTCACCTTCTACATCACCCATTGGCCGACTTATCAGCTCGTCTATGGCGCGCTCGCCGCGCTGCCGCTTTTCCTGGTGTGGATTTACCTCTCGTGGGTGATCGTGCTCGTCGGCGCCGCAATCACGGCAACACTTGCCGAAAAAGTCGATGGCGAGGCGCCGAGCGCTCCGGCGCGTCTTGCCGAATCGGAGCCGCCAAGTTAGAGTGCACGCTTCGAAATCGCCGGAGTATCGCCTCGTGTGGTCGCTCATCCAAGCAGCGGGCTGGCCGATCTGGCTGCTGATCTTCGCATCGGTCATCGCGCTGGCTTTGATCCTGGAGCGGTTGTGGTCGCTGCGTCAGAGCGTGGTCGCTCCGGACGGCATGGTCGACAAGGTGCTCGCGGAATACAAGCATGGCGGGGTTACCACGGAGCTGCTCGCCAAGACCGCGCGGCGCGGGCCGCTCGGGCGCGTGCTGGCGGCGGGGCTCGCCAACCTGAAAAGCCCCCGGCCGGTGATGAAGGAGGCGATCGAGGAGGTCGGGCACGTGGTGACGCACGACCTCGAGCGCTTCCTCACTCCGCTGGGCACGATCGCGGCGATGTCGCCGCTCCTGGGCCTGTTCGGCACCGTCGTCGGCATGATCGAGATCTTCGGCTCGCAGTCTGCCGCGGGATCGAATCCGATCCAGCTCGCGCACGGCATCTCGGTTGCGCTCTACAACACCGCATTCGGCCTGATCGTGGCCATACCGAGCATGATCTTCTACCGCTATTTCCGTGCCAAGGTCGACGGACTGGCGCTGGAGATGGAACAACAGGCGACCAAGCTGGTCGAACTGGCACACGGCGAGCGCAGCTGACGCCGCGCCATCGAGACCATGAACCTGCGCGCCGGCCGCACCAGGGAAGAGCCCGAGATCAATTTCATTCCGTTGATCGACGTGCTGCTCGTCATCCTGATCTTCCTGATGGTGACGACCACCTACCAGCGCGTGGCGGAGCTGCAGATCACCCTGCCGGAGGCCAGCGCCGACCCGATGCAGCAGCGGCCGAAGGAAATCAACGTCGGGGTCGATGTCCAGGGTCGGTACGTGATCGACAGGGACGTGTTCCAGTTCACCACCGTGGCCGCGCTCGCCGACGCGCTCAAGCGCTCCGCCGGAGACGCCAAGGATCCGGTGGTGATCATCAACGCCGACGCCAATGCAACCCACCAGTCGGTCATCCACGTGATGGAAGCGGCGCGGCAGGCGGGCTTCATCCACATCACCTTCGCGACGCAAACGCCGTCCAAATGATCGCTCCCGCGCGGGATGCGGGAGCGAAGCGTCGTTAAATCGTGGCTTTCTCCGACCACCTGGTCGCCGCGTGGTATGGGCCGGGGTTGACGCCGCTGACCGCGGCGCTGCTGCCGCTGTCGCTGTTCGCCCACGCGGCCATGTCGATTCGCCGCTGGGCCTATCGCCAGGGGCTGCTGCGCAGCACCGCGCTGCCGGTGCCGGTGGTGGTCGTGGGCAGCGTGGTCATCGGCGGGGTGGGCAAGACCCCGCTGGTGCGCGCGCTGGCCGCGGCGCTGCGCGAGCAGGGATGGCGGCCCGGCGTCGTCAGCCGGGGCTACGGCGGCAAGAGCGGCGGGCCGCGCGCGGTGCGACTCGGGGATGATCCGGCGGTCGTCGGCGACGAGCCGCTGCTCATCGCTGCCGACGGCCTGCCGGTGTGGGTCGGGCGCGACCGCGTCGCCGCGGCGCGGGCTCTGCTCGCGGCACATCCGGACTGTGACGTGCTCCTCGCCGACGACGGGCTGCAGCACTACGCGCTGCGGCGGGACTTCGAGATCGCGGTCATCGACGAGGCACGCCGGCTGGGCAACGGGCACATGCTGCCTGCCGGACCGCTGCGCGAGCCGCGTTCGCGTCTGGCGCACGTCGACGCGCTGGTGCGGCTGTCCGCCGGCGACAGCGCAGCGCCCGGCCGCGATGGCAGCGGACGGGACAGCGTGATGACGCACGAGCCGCTGCCATGGCGCAACCTGGCGCGAGCGCAGGCAGTGGCCGATCCGGCCGCCTGGCGCGCCGGAGTCGTGCACGCCGTCGCCGGCATCGGCAATCCGGCGCGGTTCTTCGATCTGCTGCGCCGGCTCGGGCTCGATCCGGTCTGCCACGCCTTTCCCGACCACCATCATTACCGGCCCGAGGAACTGCGCTTGCCCGATGCCACGGTCATCCTGATGACCGAGAAGGATGCGGTAAAATGCGCCGCGTTCGCCGATCTGCGTTGCTGGTGCCTGCCGATCCGGGCGCGCATCGACCCCGCGCTGGTCGCGCGACTGGAAAGGTCAATCCATGGACGCCAAGCTGCTTGAGATTCTCGTCTGCCCGGTGACCAAGGGTCCGCTGGTCTACGACCGACAGCGGCAGGAGCTGATCTCCAAGCCGGCGCGGCTGGCCTACCCGATTCGCGACGGCATTCCGGTGATGCTGGAGGAGGAGGCGCGCAGGCTCGAGCCGTCGGAATACGAGTAAGAAGCCGGCGGTGAGCTTCACCGTCCTCATTCCGGCGCGCTTCGCCTCCACGCGCCTGCCGGGCAAGCCGCTGCTCGATATCGCTCGGCAAGCCGATGGTCGTTCGCGTCGCCGAGCGGGCGCGCGCGAGCGGGGCCGAGCGGGTGGTCATCGCCACCGACGACGAGCGCATCCGCGCCGCCGCGGTCGCGCACGGCATCGAGGCCGTGCTCACCCGCGCCGATCACGCCACCGGCACCGATCGCCTGGCCGAAGCGGCGCTGCTGCTCGGCCTCGACGACGCGGCGATCGTCGTCAACGTGCAGGGCGACGAGCCGCTGCTCGAGCCGGCGCTGATCCGCGCCGTCGCCGAGCGAGTTGCGTGTCGCGCCGACGCCGCGATTGCCACCGCCTGCCACCCGATCGAGGATCCGGAGGAGGGCTTCAACCCCAACGTGGTCAAGGTCGTGCTCGATCACGCCGGCTACGCGCTGTATTTCAGCCGGGCGACGATCCCCTGGGCGCGCGATGCCTTCGCCGTCGCGCGCAACAGGCTGCCCGCCGGCCTGCCGCTGTATCGCCATTACGGGCTGTATGCTTACCGGGTCGGCTTTCTGCGCCATTTCCCGCGCTGGCGCCGGCCCAGATCGAGCGCTTCGAGGCGCTCGAGCAGCTGCGGGCGCTGTGGCACGGCCACCGCATCGCCGTGCGCGTCACCCAGGGCACCCCCGCGCCCGGCGTCGACACGCCGGAGGATCTCGACCGGGTGCGCGCGCTTTATGCCGCGGGCAAGGTTTGACCGCGCGCTGCAATGACGCGAGAATCGGTCCATAAGTCTTCAATCCCTTCCCCTGTTTCCCGATGCGACTCATCCTGCTTGGCCCGCCCGGCGCGGGCAAGGGCACGCAGGCTCGCTACATCTGCGACGCCTGCGGCATTCCGCAGATCTCCACCGGCGACATGCTGCGCGCGGCGGTCAAGGCGGGCACGCCGCTCGGCTCGCCGCCAAGAAAGTCATGGATGCCGGCGGGCTGGTGTCCGACGACATCATCATCGGTCTGGTGCACGAGCGCCTGCGCGAGCCCGACTGCCGCAACGGCTACCTGTTCGACGGCTTTCCGCGCACCATTCCGCAGGCCGACGCGATGAAGGAGGCCGGCGTGGCGATCGACTACGTGCTCGAAATCGACGTGCCCGACGCGGGATCATCGAGCGCATGAGCGGGCGCCGCGTGCATGTCGCCTCGGGCCGCACCTACCACGTCAAGTTCAACCCGCCGAAGGTGCCCGAGCGACGACCTCACCGGCGAGCCGCTGATCCAGCGCGACGATGACCGGGAGGAAACGGTAAGCAAGCGCCTCGCCGTCTATCACGACCAGACCAAGCCGCTGGTCGCCTATTACCAGCGGTGGGCGGCCGGCGGCGATCCCGCGGCGCCGAAGTATCGCAAGGTCGACGGCACCGGTTCGGTGGAGGCAACCCGGGAGGCATGCCTGGCCGCCCTGAAGGACTGACCGGGCGAAGCCAGGCTCAAGCGATGTCCAAGCGCAACGCCTTCTATGCCCAATCCGGCGGGGTGACCGCCGTGATCAACGCGACCGCCTGCGCCGTGATCGAGACCGCGCGCAGCAACCGGCAGCGCATCGGCAAGCTCTATGCGGGCCGCAATGGCATCATCGGCGCCCTGACCGAGGACCTGATCGACACGGGCCGGGAACCGGCGCGGTCGATCGCCGCGCTCAAGCACACGCCGGCGGGCGCGTTCGGATCGTGCCGCTACCAGCTCGCAAGCTTCGACAAGGACCCGTCCCAGTACGAGCGGCTGATCGAGGTCTTCCGCGCCCACGACATCGGCTACTTCTTCTACAACGGCGGCAACGACTCCGCCGACACCTGCCTCAAGGTGTCGCAGCTTTCAGCGCGCATGGGCTATCCGCTGCTCGCCGTGCACGTGCCCAAGACGGTCGACAACGATCTTGCCGTCACCGACTGCTGTCCGGGATTCGGGTCGGTGGCCAAGTACGTCGCGACCTCGATGCGCGAAGCGGCGTTCGACGTGGCGTCGATGGCCAAGACCTCGACGCGGGTCTTCGTGCTCGAGGTGATGGGGCGTCACGCCGGCTGGATCACCGCCGCGGTCGGCCTGGCCGACGACGAGGCAACGCCGATCCCGCTAATCCTGCTGTTCCCGGAGATACGCTTCGACGAGGCCGCATTCCTCGCCCGCCGTCGATGCCAAGGTCAGGCGCTTCGGCTACTGCTGCGTCGGCGTTTCGGAGGGCCTGCTCAACGCGCAGGGCAAGCTGCTCGCCGAGGCCGGAACACGCGACGCGTTCGGGCACGCGCAACTGGGTGGGGTCGGGCCGCTGATCGCCCGGCTGGTCAAGGACCGGCTCGAGTACAAGTACCACTGGGCGGTCGCCGACTACCTGCAGCGCGCGGCGCGCCATCTTGCCTCGCAGACCGACCTCGAGCAGGCCTACGCGGTGGGCGCCGCCGCGGTCGAGTTCGCGCTCGCCGGCAGGAACGCGGTCATGCCGGCCATCGTGCGTATCTCGGACAAGCCCTACCGCTGGAAAATCGACGTCGCGCCGCTCGCCCGGGTGGCCAATGTGGAGAAGAAAGTGCCGCGCGATTTCATCACCGCCGACGGTTTCGGCATCACGGCCAAGGCGCGCAGCTACCTCTCGCCCCTGGTCCGCGGCGAAGCCTACCCGCCGTTCCGGGACGGCCTGCCGCGCTACGTCCGGCTCAAGAATGTAGCCGTGGCCAAGAAGCTCGCCACCGGATTCGATCTCTGAATCTGCGGCCAGCGCCGGGCCGCCTTCGCTGGCGGGGAGGAACAGCCGCGCCGCTTCGTTGCCTGCGAATCGGCTCGACACCGCCTGCCTGGCGCTGGCAAAATAGCGTGTTTTTCCCGGTTTTCCGCGCCGCACCGCGGCAGCCTCGAGGGCCGAGGCGGATGCCAGGGGTCGACCGGGCCGGCGAAGCGGGTTCCCCTGGCGCCCGCAATGCCGCGCCCGGACAAAAAAGCCTTGCCACATCTTTGAGGGGATGGTCATGTCATACGCACTCGTCTTCGCGCTCCTGTGCGCGCTCGCCGCGCTCGTCTACGGCATCTGGTCGATCAACTGGATCCTGGCCAAGCCCGCCGGCAACGACCGCATGCAGGAAATTGCCGCCGCCGTGCAGCAGGGCGCGCAGGCCTATCTCAACCGCCAGTACACGACCATCGGCATCGTGGGCGTCATCCTGTTCGTCATCATCTGGGTTTTCCTCGGCGGCGCCACCGCCGGCGGCTTCGCGATCGGCGCGGTGCTTTCCGGCTTGACCGGCTACATCGGCATGAACGTCTCGGTGCGCGCCAACGTGCGCACCGCCGAGGCGGCGCGCAGCGGACTTAACGAAGCGCTGGCGATCGCCTTCCGCGGCGGCGCGATCACCGGCCTTCTGGTGGTCGGCCTGGGCCTGCTCGGCGTGGCCGGCTTCTACTGGTTCCTGACCCAGTCCGGAGCGTACCTTCCCAACGCCGGCGAGGAGGGACTGCATACCGTCATCGAGCCGCTGGTGGGCCTGGCCTTCGGCGGGTCGCTGATCTCGATCTTCGCCCGGCTGGGCGGCGGCATCTTCACCAAGGGCGCCGACGTCGGCGCCGACCTGGTCGGCAAGGTCGAGGCCGGGATACCGGAAGACGATCCGCGCAATCCCGCGGTGATCGCCGACAACGTGGGCGATAACGTCGGCGACTGCGCCGGCATGGCCGCCGACCTGTTCGAGACCTATGCGGTGACCATCGTCGCGACCATGCTGCTCGGCGCCCTGCTGCTCAAGGATAACGCCGACGCCGCGGTCACCTATCCGCTGGTGCTCGGCGGCTTCTCGATCCTCGCGTCGATCGTCGGCACGTTCTTTGTCCGTGCGTCTCCCGGCGGCAAGATCATGAACGCGCTCTACAAGGGCCTGATCGTCGCCGCAGTGCTCTCCGCGGCCGGCTTCCTTGTCATCACCTACTGCATGATGGGGGGGCTTGCTGTCGCGCACCCCGAGCTGACGGTGTGGCGGCTGTGGGGCGCCGGGCTGATCGGCCTCGCGCTCACCGCGGCGATGGTCGTCATCACCGAGTACTACACGGCCACCGAATACGCGCCGGTGCGGCACATCGCGCAGGCATCGACCACCGGGCACGCCACCAACATCATCGCCGGGCTGGGCGTGTCGATGAAGGCCACCGCCTGGCCGGTGATCTCGGTGTGCCTGGCCATCCTCGCCTCGTACTGGCTGGCCGGCCTCTACGGCATCGCCATCGCCGCCACGGCGATGCTGTCGATGACCGGCATCATCGTCGCGCTCGACGCCTACGGGCCGATCACCGACAACGCCGGCGGCATCGCCGAGATGGCGCAGCTGCCCGAGTCGGTACGCGCCATCACCGATCCGCTGGACGCGGTCGGCAACACCACCAAGGCGGTGACCAAGGGTTACGCGATCGGTTCGGCGGGGCTCGCCGCGCTGGTGCTGTTCGCCGACTATACGCACGCGCTCGACGCGGCCAATATCAACATATCGTTCGACCTGTCCGACCGCATGGTGATCATCGGCCTGTTCATCGGCGGCCTGATCCCGTACCTGTTCGGCGCGATGGCGATGGAAGCGGTCGGCCGCGCCGCCGGCGCCGTGGTGGTCGAGGTGCGGCGCCAGTTCAAGGAGATCACCGGCATCATGGAAGGCACGGCGAAGCCGGAATACGGCGTCGCGGTCGACATGCTGACCAAGGCGGCGATCAAGGAAATGATCGTGCCGTCGCTGCTGCCGGTGCTGGTGCCGGTGATCGTGGGCCTCGTGCTCGGGCCCACCGCGCTCGGCGGCCTGCTGATGGGAACGATCGTCACCGGCCTGTTCGTCGCGATCTCGATGACCACCGGCGGCGGCGCCTGGGACAACGCCAAGAAATACATCGAGGACGGCCACTACGGCGGCAAGGGCTCCGACGCGCACAAGGCGGCGGTCACCGGCGACACCGTGGGCGATCCGTACAAGGACACCGCCGGCCCGGCAGTCAACCCGCTGATCAAGATCATCAACATCGTCGCCCTGATGATCGTGCCGCTGCTCGGGCACGTGGCCAGGTAACCGCCGCCGACTTCGGCGACGGCGTGGTGCTAGCGCTTTCGCGCCAGCACCACGCCGTCGCCCACGGTCAGCAGGCAGGCGTCGACGCGGCGGTCGTCGCGGATCTTGGCGTTGAGGGCGCGCAGCGCGTCGGTGTCGAGGTCGTGCACGCCGGGGTCGGCGACGCTGCCGCTCCACAGCATGTTGTCGAGCAGGATCAATCCGCCGGCGCGGACGAGTTCGAGGCAGGCTTCGTAGTAGCCGTCGTAGGCTGACTTGTCGGCATCGATGAAGGCGAAGTCGAACGCGCCGGCACCATGCTCGGCGCGCAGCTCGGCGAGCGTCTGCGATGCCCGCGCCAGGCGCAGCTCGATGCGCTCGGCAACTCCGGCCTGCTTCCAGTAGCGGCGCGCGATCGCCGTCCACTCTTCGCTGATGTCGCAGCAGAACAGCCTGCCTCCGGGGGGCAGTGCGGCGGCCACGGCGAGCGCACTGTAGCCGGTGAACGTGCCGATCTCGATTGCCATCCTCGCCCCGATGGCGCGCGCCAGCAGCGCGAGCAACGCGCCCTGATCGGCGCCGATCTGCATCCCCGCCTCGGGCAGGCGGGCGGTTTCGGCGCGCAGCTGCTTCTGGATTTCGGTCTCGCGCGTGATGTCCTGGGCGACATAACGCTCGACTGCTTCGGGAACAAGGGATCGACTCACGGCGGCAAGCATGCGATGGGCCGGCGCAGTTTGCAACCCCGCGCGGAACGCAGCGCCGCCGGTGCGAGAAATCGACAGGCGCTTGCTGCGGTACAATCGCCGTCGAGCCAACCGCTCCGCAAGGTCATGCGCCGACGTTTCATTTTGTTGGTTTGCGCCGTCGTCTGGAGCCACGTCGCGCTCGCGCAGGATCGTGCGCCCGAGCTTCCCTCCGGCTGGACATCCAAGGCGCCGATCCAGACCCGCTACGACATGGTTGCCGCGGCCAATCCGCTGGCGGTGGCCGCGGGTCATCAGGTGCTGCGCCGCGGCGGCAACGCGATCGACGCCGCGATCGCCGTGCAGATGGTGCTCAACCTCGTCGAGCCGCAGTCCTCGGGTATCGGCGGCGGGGCGTTGCTGCTGTTTCACAACGCACGCAGCGGCTCGCTGAGCGCCTACGACGGGCGGGAAACGGCCCCTGCGGCGGCCAGGCCGGACCGGTTTCTCGACCGCGAAGGCCAGCCGCTCGAATTCTACGACGCCGTCGTCGGCGGCAGGTCGGTCGGTGTGCCAGGCACCTTGCGCATGCTCGAGCTCGCGCATCGGCAATTCGGCAAGCTGCCGTGGAGGGTCCTGTTCGAACCGGCGATCGCACTCGCCGAGCAGGGCTTCGCGGTCAGCCCGCGGCTCCACGCCGCGATCGCCGGCGAGCGCCACCTGACCCAGGAACGCGCCAGCGCCTACTTTTACAATGCCGACGGCACTCCGCTCGCCGTCGGCCAGACGCTCAAGAACCCGGCCTTTGCCGCGGCGCTGAAGCGCATCGCCGCCAAGGGTGCGGACGCCTTCTACGCAGGCGAGATCGCGCAGGACATCGTGGCGACCGTGCATTCCGCGCCGGCCAATCCGGGCGACATGACCGAGGCCGACCTCGCCGGCTACAGGGCGAAGGTGCGCGAGCCGGTGTGCGGGCACTATCGCGGCTACAAGGTGTGCGGCATGCCGCCGCCGTCCTCCGGCGGCATCACCGTGCTGCAGATCCTCGGCATCCTCGAACCCTACGACATGAAGGCGCTCGGTGCCGAATCGCTGCTCAGCGTGCATCTGTTCAGCGAGGCCGGCAGGCTCGCCTACGCCGACCGCAACCAGTATCTCGCCGATCCGGATTTTGTCCGACCGCCGCCCGGACTGCTCGATCCAGCTTACCTGCGCGAGCGCTCGGCGTTGATCAGGCTCGACTCGAGCATGGGCCACGCCGCACCGGGCGTGCCGGTCATCGCGCAACCGGCACGCAAGCGAGCCGGGACGTGGCGCCGCCTCGGAGCCGCTGCGGCGCTCGAATTTCCATCGACGTCGCACCTTTCGATCGTCGACCGTTACGGCAACGCGCTGGCGATGACGACCACGATCGAGGATGCCTTCGGCAGCCGGCTCATGACCCGCAGCGGGTTCCTGCTCAACAATGAGCTGACCGATTTCGCCTTCCTCCCGGAGGAAGGGGGCAAACCCGTCGCCAACCGCCTCGAGGCGGGCAAGCGGCCGCGCTCCTCGATGGCACCGACGATCGTGTATGACTCGCGCGGCAAGGTGATAATGGTCGTCGGGTCGCCCGGCGGCAGCGCGATCATCAATTACGTCGCCAAGACCCTGATCGGGGTGCTCGACTGGGGACTCGACCCGCAGGCCGCGATCGATCTGCCGAACGTCGGCAGCCGCAACGGTGCGACCGAGCTCGAGGAGGATACGCCGGCGGTCGCGCTCGAGCCCGGGCTTGAGGCCCTGGGGCACGACACCCGGGTGATGGAACATAACAGCGGGCTGCAGGCGATCGTCCGCACCCGCAATGGCTGGATCGGCGGCGCCGACCCCCGGCGCGAAGGCACCGCCGAGGGCGACTAGCCAAGCCCTCCGGGGCTCGAAGCGGAGCATGATCGACAAGAACATTCCTGTGCAGCGGCTGACCGAGGCGTCGCGGCCGGCGCTGCGAGAGCACTTCCTGAGCCTCGAGGGCGAAGACGTGCGGCTGCGCTTCGGCGCGACCATTGGGCCCGCGGCGATCGTCAATTACGTCGATCACATCGACTTCGACGTCGACGCCGTTTTGGGCGTTTACGACGACGAGCTGGCCTTGGTCGGGGTCGCTCACGTGGCCTTTACCGGGGACCTGGCCGAGATCGGGGTGTCGGTGCTGACCTCGCATCGCGGCGAGGGGATCGGCAGCGCGTTGCTCGCGCGCGCCTCCGACCACGTGCGCAATCGCTTTGTCAACCGCCTGTTCATGCATTGCCTGGCGGAAAACGCAACGATGCTGCACATCGCGCGCAAGCTGGGAATGGACATCTGCGTCGACGCCGGCGAGGCCGACGCGTTCCTCAAGCTGCCGCCGGCCGATCCGGCATCGCTCGCGGGCGAATTTGTCGAGCAGCGCATCGCGCTGTTCGATTACGCGCTCAAGGCACAGGCCGTGCGCATCCGCGATCTCGGCGCGCCGCCACCCGCGGCGACGGATTGACCGGGATGAACTCGCCGCAGCCGCGGCACCGCGTCGTCATCGTCGGCGGAGGTGCGGGCGGCTTGCCGCTGGCGGTGCGATTGGGCGACAAGCTCGCCGCGCATGGGCGCGCCGAAATCACGCTCGTCGACCGCCTGGCGACCCATCTGTGGAAACCGCTGCTGCACGAGGTCGCCGCCGGGCGGATGGACGCCAACGTGCACGGCGTCGATTATCTCGCCCTGGCGTATTGGCATCATTTCCGCTTCCGACAGGGTACCGTGGCCGGCCTCGACCGGAAGCAGCACGAACTCACGCTCGACACGGTGTACGACGACGATGGCGTGCTCATGCTGCCGCGCCGCGTGGTGCGCTACGACACGCTGATATTCTGCGTCGGCAGCATCAGCAACGACTTCAACGTTCCCGGAGTCGCCGCGCACGCCATTTCGCTCGACACCCTGGCCGACGCGGAACGTTTCCATCGCCGGCTGCTCGCCGCCTGCGTGCGCGCGGACGCCGAGGCGGGCGCGAGCCGATCTGCCACGGTGAACATCGTCATCATCGGGGCCGGGGCGACCGGCGTCGAGCTCGCCGCCGAGATCCGGCATACGACCGGGGCGCACGCGAGCTACGGCCTGGACTATCTCGATCCGGAAAAAGACATCCGGCAGACCATCGTCGAGGCCGCGCCGCGGATCCTTCCCCAGCTCTCGGAGCAGGTCGCCGAGGCGGCCACCGGGCTGCTCGGCAAGCTGGGGGTCGCGGTGCGCACCGGCGAGCGCGTGACCGAGGTCGACGCGGACGGCGTGCATACCGCGAGCGGCGCCTTCTATCCCGCGGATCTGGTCGTGTGGGCCGCCGGCATCAAGGCGCCGGACTGGCTGCAGAACCTCGACGGCCTGGAGACCGGGCGCGGCAACCAGCTGGTGGTCGCGCAGACACTGCAGACGACGCGCGACGCGGACGTGTTCGCCTTCGGCGATTGCGCTGCCTGTCCCTGGCCGGAATCCGGACGCCCCGGCGCGCTCGTCCCGCCGCGGGCCCAGGCGGCGCGGCAACAGGCGCTGCTGCTGGTCAAGTCCATGCAGGCGCGCCTCGCCGGCTGGCCGCTGCCGACCTACCATTTCCACGACCTGGGGTCGCTGGTGTCGTTGAGCCATCTGTCCGCGGTCGGCAGCCTCATGGGCCGCCTGGTCGGAGGCAGCCTGCTTATCCAGGGGCTCGTCGCCCGCTGGATGTATGCCTCGCTCTACAAGATGCACCAGGCGATGATCCTGGGCTACGTCGGCGTCGCGCTCGACACGCTGGGCCGCTTCCTGAGGCGGCGCACCGAGCCGCGAGTCAAGTTGCACTGACCAGGGCGAGCTGCGGAGTCGGGTCAAGGCGCGCGCATCAGGGCTGGAATCCTTTCACCCCAAGCTGCCAGAACAGAAACGCGAACGTGTCGGCGCGTTCGCCGTACTGCGACTTCTTCGTCGACCCGTAGCCGTGGCCGGCATCGTAGTCGATGCGCAGCAGAACGGGCTTGCCGCTGCTCGTGGCCGCCTGCAGGCGCGCCGCCATCTTGGCCGGCTCCCAGGCGTCGACGCGCGGATCGTTGATGCCGGTCAAGAGCAGCACTGCCGGGTAGGCAACGCCGTCTTTGACGTGCTGGTAGGGGCCCATCTCGAGCAGCGCCCTGAACTCGTCTTCCTTCTTCACGGTGCCGAATTCGGGGATGTTGGTTACGCCGTTGGCCGAGAATTCCCAGCGCAGCGAGTCGGTCACGGCGGCCTCGTCGACGGCCGCAGCGAACAGGTCCGGGCGCTCGGTGATGGCGCGCCCGACGAAAATGCCGCCCGCGCTGCCGCCCATGATGGCGAGCTTGGCTGGCGAGGTGTAGTGGTGCGCGGCGAGCCACTCGGCGCAGGCGATCGCGTCATTCCACGTGTTCGGCTTGGTCGCCTTGTAACCGGCCTTGTGCCAGTCCTCGCCGTACTCGCCGCCGCCGCGCACGTGCGCGACCGCAAACACGCCGCCGCGGTTGAACCACGGCAGGAACGTCGGGCCGTAGAAAGGGGTCATCGAAATGCCGTAGGCGCCGTAACCATAAAGGATGGTCGGATTGCCCCCGTCGAGGGAGAGCCCCTTCCGGTGCACGATCGACATGGGCACGAGCGTGCCGTCCCTGGCCTCGACCTTGACTTCGGTCGAGACCAGGTCCGGCGGATTGTCGTACTTGCCTTGCGGCTGCAGCCCGGTGTCGACCACTTTCCCGCTTCCGGGTTCGTAGGCGTAGTAGCCGCCGAAGCGGGTCCAGCCGCCGAAGCCGAACACCGCGCCCGGACGGCGCGGATCGGTGGCGAGCTCCTCGATGTCGCCGCCATAGGGCAGCGCGACCGCAGCGGGCTCGCCCCCCGGCGCGTAGGGCGCGCGCAGCAGGTCGCTCACGCCGCCGTTCATGCGTTTGACATAGAGCGCGTCCTTGGCGGCGGCGATCCCGGTGACGACCGCCTCGCTCGGCGGGATGACGAGCTCGGCGCTGGCGATATCGGGCTTGGCCATCGCGACGCGTAGCACCTTGAAGCGCGATGCATCCTTGTGGCTCAGCACATAGAGCGTGTCGCCGGCGACGTCGAAGCCGGTCACGTCGTCGGCGTTGTCGGCGACCTTCACCCACGGGGTCTTGTCTCCATCGAGCGATCGCAGCGGCGCAACGTAGACCTTGATCTCGTTCTGGACGCCGTTGGCGATCACCCCCACCAGGTAGTTCGAGCCGATCGGGCTCGCCACCGCCGGAACCTCGACCGGCTCGACCGCTATTCCCGGCGCGAGACCGATGCCCAGGATGGGCGCGTCCTGGTCCGGATCGGCGCCGAGCGTGTGCACATAGGCGCGCGAGTTGAGGTACTTGTCGGTGACGGCGCTCCCCGGCTGGAGTTTCTGCAGCCGGTTGTAGAGCAGGCGGCCGTCCGGCAGCCACGACGGCGAGCCGTAGTTCGCGCGGTCGATGACGTCACCGGTCTGTTTCCCGGTCGACAGGTCGATGACGTGCAGAACGCTCTGCTCCGATCCGCCGACGGAGATGCCGTAGGCAAGGTGGGAATTGTCCGGCGACACGGCGAAGTAATCGATCGCAAAATGCATGCCTTCGGGCGCCGGCATCGCGGCGGGGTCGAAGAGCAACCGCTCCTTGCCGGCCAGGCCTTGCCGGGCGTAGAGCTTGGGGATGTTGTCGTTGGCGTTGCGCTTGAGGTAGTAGACCATGTCGGCGACGATCTGCACCGAGCTCACGCGCGACGCGGCGGCGTCACCGTACGTCGTCACTTCCTGCAGCAGCACGTTGCGCTGGGGTATCGCATCGAGCGTGTGGCGCGCGAAATCGGCCTGTGCCTTCAGCCACTGCATTACCTCGGGATCCTTCATGTCCTCGAAGTAGCGGTACGGATCGGTGACGGTGGTGCCGAAATAGGTGTCGGTGACGTTGCGGACCGGCGCCGCCGGCGGCTTGGTCTGGGCCAGGGTGTTGGCGGCGGCGCAAAGCAGCGCCACGCCGGCGGCGATGGAACGGGAGCGGGGAGGGAAGACGGACACGATCGACTCCGGGCAGGCAGTGGGGAGCGCGCGATTATGCCAGCGCCGTCCCGCCCGGGCGACCTTGGGGCGATATACTGCGCCGGCGAGAGATAAAACGCCGCCCGCCCCGATGGCCTCCGAGTTCTTGTCCGCGACGATCCTGCTCATCCTCGTCATCGATCCGTTCGGCAACGTTCCGCTGGTCGCCTCGGCGCTCTCCGCGGTGCCCTCCGAGCGGCGCGTTCGGGTGGTGCTGCGCGAATGCCTGATCGCCTACGTGGTGCTGCTCGCGTTCCTGCTGGGCGGGCGCGCGTTCCTGACCCTGATGCACGTCTCGGAGACCTCGCTGTCGATCGCCGGCGGCGTGATCCTGTTCCTGATCGCGCTGCGCATGATCTTCGCCCATCCGGAGGGAGTCTTCGGCGATGTCCCCGGGGCCGAGCCTTTGATCGTGCCGCTGGCCATTCCGGCGATCGCCGGGCCGTCGGCGTTGGCCACCGTCATGCTGATGGCCTCGCGCGAACCCCACCTGCTGGGCGCCTGGGCGCTCGCCCTGACCGGGGCGATGGTGGTGACCACGGCCACGCTGGTCGGCGCCGAGCGCCTGCAGCACCTGCTCGGCGAACGCGCCATGCGCGCCTTCGAGCGCCTCATGGGCCTGGTCCTGACGGCGGTCGCGGTGCAGATGCTGACGACGGGAATCCGCGACGCGGTGGCGTCGTTTCGCGGCTAGCGCGGGGGACGAGAAGCCGGTGCCGGCAGACGGAGACGGACATTTGACCGAGCCGGCGCCGCCGACGGTGCCGCTGCCGGTGTGGGACCTTCCGCTGCGCCTGGTGCACTGGGCGATGGTCGCGCTGCTCGTCGCGCTGGTGGTTACGGCAAAGCTGCACGGCGCGGCGATGGAATGGCACGTCCGCGCCGGCGAGACGATGCTCGCGCTGGTGCTCTTCCGCATCCTGTGGGGAGTTTTCGGCAGTCGCCACGCGCGCTTCGCCACGTTCGTGCGCGGCCCCGGCGCGGTCCTCGCCTACTCGCGCTCGCTGTTGCGTCCGCCGCATGCCCAATTCGCCGGCCACAACCCGCTCGGTGGCTGGATGGTCGTGCTGCTGCTCGCCGCCTTGCTGGTACAGGCGGCGCTGGGCCTGTTTGCCAATGACGACATCGCCACCGAAGGACCGCTGGCGCGCTTGATCAGCAAGCATCTGTCGGACGCGATTTCCAGCCTGCATCGCCGCAACGCCTGGCTGGTGGTTGCGCTCGCGAGCGCGCATGTTGCCGCGGTGCTCTTCTACTTGGGGCGGTTCCGGGAGAACCTGATCCGGCCGATGATCGACGGCATCAAGCACGTTCCGGACGCGATGCAGGAGATGGCCGGCGGCCGCGCGTCGCCCGCCCGGGCGCTCACGCTGTTCACGCTCTGCGCCCTGGCGGTATGGCTGCTGGTGACGAAGTGGCCTTAGGCGAACGGGGCCGGCGCGCAAAAAAGGCGGCTGACGGCTACTTGGCGCGGAATTCGTCGTGGCAGTCGCCGCACGCCTGGGCGACTTCGTTGAAGGCGGGCTTGATCAGGCTCATGTCGCCGCTGCGGGCCGCGGCGACGAGTTTTTGCGTGGCCGCCTGCAGATTGTCCTGGGCCTGCTTGAATTTTGCGGGCTCGGTCCAGATTTCCGGCTTGGCCTTGGTGGGCGCGCCCCGATCCGAACCCGGTATGAAACCCTCCCAGGCCATGTGCGAGAGCTCGTCCAGATACGTCGCCCGCAGCAGAAACTCATCCTTGTTGTAGGGCTTCTCCCCCTTGACCATCGCGTTCATGATGCCCGCATTCCAGCCCTGGGCCCGCAGGATGCCCTGGCGGAAGGCGATGGCGCGGTCGGGCTTGATGTCCTGGGCCGAAGCCGTGGCAACGCCGCCGGCGAGCAGAATCGCGAGCACCCGCATGGATGGTGACATCGTAATACCTCGATTTAGGTTGATCGGAGCGAAATAGGGGAGTTTCTGGTCGCCAACGAGCCCGGACATTCAATCGCCCCGCCGCCGCGTTGGCAACATGTGGGGCCAACAGCAGTTCGACGCGGCTATTCCACGGCCGATGCCGGCCAATGGTCTTCGCCGTCGCGGCAGTGCGCGGTTCAGGCAAGCCGGCCGAGAAACTCGCGCACCAGGGTCACGCGCTCCTCGAGGCTGGGCGCGCCGCGCTCGATGCGCACGCGGTCCTGCCCGGCGAAGCGGTAGCGCCCGTCCCTCTGGACCAGGGCGATGAGCTTGGCCGGATCGAATCGGGTCGGGGACCGAACTGCAGCTGCGTGCGCTCGGGCCCGGAGTCGATGCTGATGACGCCCAGGCGCTCTCCGGCGATGCGCAGGCGGTGGCAGGCGAGCAGCGCCTGCGCCGGCTCGGGCGGCAGCCCGAAGCGGTCGATGAGCTCCTCCTGCATCGCGGTCAGTTCGGGTTCGCTCTCGCAGTTGGCGAGGCGCTTGTAGAGCACCAGCCGCTCGTGCACGTCGCTGCAGTAGGTCTCCGGCAGCAGCGCCGGCACGTGCAGGTTGATCTCGGTGGTGACGCCGAGCGGCTGCGGCCAAGTCCGGCTCGCGCCCGGCCTTGAGCGCGTCGACCGCGGCTTTGAGCATGTCGGCGTAGAGCTGGAAGCCGATCTCCTGCATCTCGCCGGACTGCGATCCTCGCCCAGCACCTCGCCGGCGCCGCGGATCTCCAGGTCGTGCATCGCGAGGTAGAAGCCGGAGCCGAGCTCCTCCATCGAGCTGGATCGCCTCGAGCCGCTTCTTCGCCTGCGCCGACAGCGCCTCATCGGGCGGCGTCAGCAGGTAGGCGTACGCCTGATGGTGCGAGCGGCCGACGCGGCCGCGCAGCTGGTGCAGTTGCGCCAGGCCGAAGCGGTCGGCGCGGTCGATGATGATGGTGTTGGCGGTCGGCGACGTCGATGCCGGTTTCGATGATCGTCGAGCACAGCAGCAGGTTGAAGCGCTGCTGGTAGAAGTCGCGCATCACGCGCTCGAGTTCGCGCTCGGGCATCTGCCCGTGCGCGATCGCGATGCGCGCCTCGGGCAGCAGCGGCGCGAAGCTTTGCGGCCATGGTCGTCGATGGTCGTCGATGTCGTTGTGCAGGAAATAGATCTGCCCGCCGCGCTTGAGTTCGCGCAGCACCGCTTCGCGGACGATGCCCGGTGCGTAGGGCGCGACGAAGGTCTTGATCGCCAGGCGCCGCTGCGGCGCGGTGGCGATCACCGAGAAATCGCGCAGGCCTTCGAGCGACATCGCCAGCGTGCGCGGAATCGGCGTGGCGGTCAGCGTCAGCACGTCGACCTCGGCGCGCAGCCGCTTCAGCTGCTCCTTCTGGCGCACGCCGAAGCGGTGCTCCTCGTCGATGATGACCAGGCCCAGCGCTGTTGAACTTGCACGTCCGACTGGATCAGCTTGTGCGTGCCGATGACGAGGTCGATCTTGCCCTGCGCGAGGCCGTCGAGCGCTGCCTTGACTTCCTTGCCGGAGCGGAAGCGCGACAGCTCGGCGAGCTTGACCGGCAGGTCGGCGAAGCGGTCGGAGAAGGTCTGGAAGTGCTGCTCGGCGAGCAGCGTGGTCGGCACCAGCACCGCGACCTGCTTGCCGTCGGCGAGCGCGACGAATGCGGCGCGCAGCGCGACCTCGGTCTTGCCGAAGCCGACGTCGCCGCAGACCAGCCGATCCATCGGCTTGCCGGTGACGCATGTCGTCGATCACCGCCTCGATCGCGCGCGGCCTGGTCGGGCGTTTCCTCGAAGCCGAAACCCGGCGGCGAACGCCTCGTAGTCGTGCAGCGTGAAGCTTGAACGCATGGCCCTTGCGCGCGGCGCGCTGGGCGTAGAGGTTGAGCAGTTCGGCGGCGGTGTCGTGCGCCTGCTGCGCCGCGCTTGCGCTTCGCCTTGTCCCACTGCGCCGCTGCCCAGCTCGTGCAGCGGCGCGGCCTCGGGCGCGGCGCCGCTGTAGCGGCTGATCAGATGCAGGCTCGCCACCGGCACGTAGAGCTTCGCGTCGTTGGCGTAGACCAGGTGCAGGAATTCGTTCGGCCCTTCGCCCAGGTCGAGCGTGACCAGGCCGAGATAGCGCGCCGATGCCGTGCTGCTCGTGCACGACCGGGTCGCCGATGCGCACCTCGGACAGGTCGCGCAGCATCGCTCTCGACGTTGGTGCGGCGCGCCTCGCGCGCGGGCCGGGCCGCGCACGACGTCGGCGTAGAGCTCGGCTTCGGTGACGAGCGCGATGCCGCCTTCCGGCCAGAGCGAAGCCGCTCGTGCAGCGGCCCGACCGCAAGGGCACGAGGCTGGCGTCGCCGCGGACGAACTCCTGCGCAGTCGGCGACCACCGCCGGCTCGAAGCCGTACTCGGCAAAGTACTGCTGCATGGTTTCGCGCCGGCCGAGGCTGTCGGCGACGAGCAGCACGCGTTCACGGCGTCGCGGTTGCAGAAACGCTTCAGCGCGTGCAAGCGGATCGCCGGCGCGGCGATCGACCTGCAGTGGGGGCAGCGCCGGCGGTCGAGCCCCGGTGCGCGGCGGCCGCCTCGACGGCGGGAGCGCCCGCGCCGATGTCGATGCGCGCGAACGGCTTGAGCATGCCATTGAACTCGTCGCACCGGCAGGAACAGCTCGTGCGGCGGCAGCAGCGGGCGCTCGCGGGTCGCCGCGCAGCAGGCGTAGCGCGACTCGGTGTCCTGCCAGAAGCGCTCGACCGCGGCCGCCACGTCGCCGTGCAGGCACAGCGTAGCCGCCGCCGGCAGGTAGTCGGCAAAAGTCGCGGTGCGCTCGAAGAACAGCGGCAGGTAGTACTCGATGCCGCCCGGCGCGATGCCGTTGCTGATGTCCTTGTAGAGCGCCGACTTCGACGGGTCGCCCTCGAACACTTCGCGGAAGCGGCCGCGGAAGCGGGTGCGCGCCGCTTCGTCCAGCGGAAATTCGCGCGCCGGCAGCAGGCGCACTCGGGCACCGGGTAGAGCGTGCGCTGCGTGTCCACGTCGAAGCGTCTTGATCGCTTCGATCTCCTCGTCGAACAGGTCGATGCGGTAGGGCAGCGCGCTGCCCATCGGGAACAGGTCGATCAGCCCGCCGCGCACGCTGAATTCGCCGGGGGCCACCACCTGCGTGACGTGCTGGTAGCCGGCCGAGGGCGAGCTGCGCGCGCAGGCGTCGACGTCGAGCTTCTCGCCCTGCGCGAGGAAGAAGGTGAACGCGGCCAGATACGACGGCGGCGCCAGCCGGTACAGCGCGGTCGTCGCGGCCACGAGCAGCACGTCGCACTCGCCGCGCGAGGCATGGTACAAGGCCGCGAGCCGCTCGGAGACCAGGTCCTGGTGCGGCGAAAAATGGTCGTAGGGCAGCGTCTCCCAATCGGGCAGCGTCGCCACCCGCAACGCCGGAGCGAACCAGGCGATTTCCTCCGCCAGCCTGGCCACCGCGGGCGCCTCGGCGCAGATGACGGCGACAAGCTCTGCGCGCTCGGCGGCCGACGTCGCGTATTGGGCGAGCGCCAGCGCATCGGACGAACCGGCGAGCGGCGGCGCCTGCAGGGCTCTTCCAGGCGAGGGCGCCTGCGCGAGCAGGCGCGGCAGCGATGCGGCGGCTACGCCCGGAGGCGAGGGCGCGTTGAGCGGCAGATTCACGGCGCAGGACGCAGGCGAGCGTCCGGCCGGCCGGGGTGCGCGTCGATCATGCGGGCGGCAACTCGGATCCGGGCTCCGGCCGGAGATGGCGGCCGTAGACGTCGTCGATGCGCACGATGTCGTCCTCGCCGACATACTCCCCGCACAGCACCTCGATTGACAGCAGCGGCTCGGGGCCGGGATTTTCGAGGCGGTGCCGCGCTCCGATCGGGATGAACGTCGACTCGTTGGCGCGCACGCTGTAGACGCGCTCGCCGTTGGTGACGCAAGCCTCGCCGCTGACGACGACCCAGTGCTCGCTGCGCCGCGAGTGAACCTGCAGCGACGAGGGCGGCGCCGGGCTTGATCTCGATGCGCTTGACCTTGAACCCGGGACCCTGCTGCAGCACCGTGAACGCCCCCCAGGGGCGCAGCACCGTGCGGTGGAAGCGGTAGGCGTCGTGGCCACGGGCCTTGAGTTCGCCGACCACCTCCTTGACGCGCTGCAGATGGTCGCGGTGGGCGACCAGCACCGCGTCGGGCGTGTCGACGATGAACAGCCCGTCGACCATGCGCGGCGCGGATCGTGCCCCGGCGCCGGCACAGGCATCGCGGGTCTGGAAGTAGTAGTCGCGGTGGGTGATCGTCAAGAGCCCCGCGACGTCTGGCAGCGCGGTGGCGCGCAGAAACGTGCGCGCGAGCAGGGTGTCGCCGGTTGCGCCATCGGTGGGAAGCGGCAGGAAGGGCTTCGGTGCGGCCGCGCGCGAAAGCGGCCACAGCCGCGCGCCGGCGCCGCCAGAGAGGATGATCGGGACCAGCGGCATCGGCAAGAATCGCAATCCAGCAGGAGCGGGCACGCCGATTGTACCCGATCGCCGACACCAGACTGACGCGTCAGGACGCCACCGTTGCCTCTCATGCGAGAGCGCCCCGGCCACGCGCTTGAAAGGCGGGCACGCCGCCCTCAGGTGCGACTTTGTGCCGGGAAGCGCCCGGCAAGATGCTATGATGCAACTTCCAGCGCGCGGGCGAAGAAGCGAAGCTCGCCGCGGGACCGGTTACCGGGGGCGAACTGGTTTCGACGGGGACTGCGAAGCAGCGCGGGGCATGCCAAGGTGCAGAACCTTGTGAATCCTCTGCAATCGCAAACTTAACTGCGAACGACGAAACATACGCTCTGGCGGCTTAATCCCGCCGGACCTCGCACCGGGCGGCGCTCAGCTCGGGTGACCAGCCGGCAACGGCGAAATCACGGCGAGGACATTTAGAGCGATCGCGCGCGCCCGGGTCACTTGGGCGCTGCGCTAAATCTAGGTGACTGGCATCGGCGTCGCCTGTCCGTCAGTGGCGCCGGGGCGAGAGCACAATGACGAGACTAAGCATGTAGTCCTGCATGTGGAGCGTTTTCGGACGCGGGTTCGATTGGTAAATGGTCGCCTCTGCCCGCAAGGGCAGAGTGACAACGGGGCTCACATCGGCGAACCCTGCAACCGCACGGCGGGAATGCCGCCGGCGGAATGGCAACGCCGAGGGGTAGGAAGAGGGCGAACCTCAGGCCTGCCCTGTAGAGACTCATAGGCCGGCTGAGTGCGCGAGAGCGCATCGAGCCGGTACTAGGATTCGTCGCAGCGATGGACGGATAACACGCCCCGCATCCTGTGCGCAGGATGAAGGCATAGTCCGGCCCGTCTCGAAAGAGATGGATCAGCTGTCCCGCCGCCTCCACCATCACGCGCCGCTCGCGCCAAGCGAGCGGCGTATTTTTTTGCCTTCCGGTTCGATCGAGTTGCGGCGCGGCGCGAGGGCTCCCGCGCTTCAGGCGGCGGCTCGCTCCCCCGGTCGTTGCGAGGCAAAGCGCGGGCTGTCTTCGTACAAGACCATCATGCTGAAACTGCCGTCGTAGAGACTCGAGGTCAACTCCCCGGCCGGGGCATCGGAATCGAAGGTGCCCATCCCGGTTATCACCGTCCTGTTGCCGGCCTCCGCGGCGGTGCTCGCAAAAGCCACGCCATCCGCTCCGAACCTCTTTCGGTAGGCCTCCGCCTCGGCGTCCTCGCGCGACGCAAACAGCTGGACACCGTAGCTTCCCGCGGTAACGGGATTGCCGGAGTCGAAGTCCGCGACCCGGCTGTCGCCGCTACCGAATCTCCATACGATGAATCCGCCAGGGGCGTGCTTGCCGCCGAGGTGGTCGTCGCAGAAGCGAATGTCAGGGTGCCTCAGGCGAAAGGCGTCGACGACCCGAACCCAGTGCTCGTCCGCCGCGCCGCGGCCCAGCACGTGGGTCAGGTTTCCCAGCAGGTTGCCAAGCATGTCGCATACCCCTTCAGGACGTGTTCCGGCGAGCTCTCGCCGGCGCATGATTGCCACTTTCCGGCGCGTTGCAGTGCGGTAGCCGAGCAACGGCGCTATGTGACAACCCCCGTCAGCCGGACGGGGTTCACGACGGTGAACCGCTGCCCGCGCTTTAGCGCGTGCAAGGGGCATGCCAACGGGGCCGGCGCCTGTCGCCGTGGCTTTTTTCCCGGCAAACGACGCTTGAGGCCGCGCCGATTCGACAGCGCGCGTCGGAACAGGTCCTACGCGGGTGTTGGCCGTTTCCTACAGGTGAAAAAGCGCGCGTCCGATTGACGCAGCTGCGCTCCAGGGCAGAGCCATTACCGCCGGCACTAAGGCGATGTTGCAGCGGCGGTTCGAGGGTCTTCTTGGCCGCACGCGCAGCGTGCCCATCTTGGAGAAGGCGATGCAAAAGATGAACATCGGCGTCAATGGCTCCCGTGACAGCTATTCGCCGGCGCGCTTGGCGTCATGTACCTTGCGACCGGTGTGGCGCTGGCAACCGAAATCAAGGTGTCGCTCTCGGGGGATCAGGAAGTGCCGCCGGTCAAGACCGCTGCAACCGGGTCGGGCACCATCACCATCAATCCCGACAAGACGGTGAGCGGCCATATCATGACCAAGGGCATTGCCGGGGTCGCGGCCCACATTCACCAGGGCGCGATGGGCATGAACGGCGGGGTGGCCGTGCCGCTGGCCAAGGCCAGCGACGGCGACTGGAACGTGCCGGCAGGCGCCCAGCTGACCGATGCGCAGTACGCGGCCTTTCAGAAGGGCGATTTGTACGTCAACGTGCACAGCGCAGCCCATCCGGACGGCGAAATTCGCGGCCAGGTCAAGCCATAGATCTCGCACCACGCGCAGGGCACGATGAAATCGATCCTCGACCCGACGTTTCGATATACGCCGAGCGTGCAGACCGACGTCAGGAAGACCTTTGCGCGAGTTCGCCGCGAGCAGCGCGCGCAGCAGGCCAAACCGGGCGGCGACGCCCGTGAGGCCGCACCAACGTCCTGGCGCTGGCGCGTCGCGAGCCGCTGCCCGCGACTGCCCGCTAGGGGGCCCGTGGCAGACGCATCGCGAGTGACCCGCCGGACTCTGGGCGGGTCACTCGAAGGGCAATCCGACGTAGTTCTCCGCCAGCGTCATCGCCTTCGCCCGCGAGGAGGTGACGTAACCGAGCTCGGCGAGCTGGAGACGCTCCTGGAACGGATCGTTGCCGGGAAACCGGTGCAGCATCGAGGTCATCCACCAGGAGAAATGCTCGGCGCGCCAGATCCGGCGCAGCGCCGTTTCGGGGTAGGCGTCGAGCAGGTCGTGGCGGCCCGTCGGCGTAGAACGCCGGCCAGCGCCTGGGCCAGCACGCGCACGTCGGCGACGGCGAGGTTGAGGCCCTTGGCGCCCGTCGGCGGGACGATGTGCGCCGCGTCTCCGGCGAGAAAGAGCCGACCGTAGCGCATCGTTTCGCAGACGAAACTGCGCATGGCGACGATGTTCTTCTGGATCACCGGGCCCTCGCGCGGGGTCCAGCCGTCGTGTGTGGCAAGCCGGGCCCGGAACTCCGCCCAGATGCGCTCGTCGGACCAGTTGCCGACCTCGTCGTGCGGATCGCACTGGAAATACAGCCGCTGGATATCGGGCGAGCGCGTGCTGACCAGCGCAAAGCCGCGCTGGTGGTGGGTGTAGATGAGCTCGCGCGACGAGGGCGGGGCGCGGGTGAGGATGCCGAACCAGCCGAACGGATAGACGCGCGAGAATTCCTTGCGTTCCGACTGCGGAATCGCGGCGCGGCAGATGCCGTGAAAGCCGTCGCAGCCGGCAACGAAGTCGCAGTCAAGGTCCGCGCCGACACCGCCCTGGCGGTAGCGGATCACCGGCGCGGTGCGGTCAAGCTCGTGCACGCTCACGGCCTCGGCATCGAAGACGATCGTCCCGCCGCCGCCAAGCCTTGCGGCCACCAGGTCCTTGATCACTTCGTGCTGGGCGTAGACGGTGATCGCCTTGCCGCCGGTGAGCTCGTACAGGTCGATGCGATGGCCCCGGCCGGCGAAGCGCAGCTCGATGCCGTGATGCACCGCTCCCTCGCGCCGCATGCGCTCGCCGACGCCGAGGTCAGAGAGCAGATCGACCGTGCCCTGCTCGAGCACGCCGGCGCGGATGGTCGCCTCGATATCGGCGCGGCTGCGGTTGTCGATGACCACCGACTCGATGCCCTGGCGGTGCAGAAGGTGCGAAAGCATGAGCCCCGCCGGACCCGCGCCGACGATGCCGACCTGGGTGCGCATCGGCATCCTCCATCGAGCGCCGTTCGACGGCGCGCTTGTTGCCACGGATAGTAGACGTGGAACGGCGCGGGGCGCAACCGCGGCGGCGGGCGCTTAAGGCCCGCGGGCGCGCCGGCTCTCGACGTGGGCGGCGATCAGGGCGGCGATGTGCGGGCGCACCAGCGCTGCGGCGCGATCGAGCAGGTACAGCCGCAGCAGACCGTTGACGAAGACGCAGGTATCGAGCGCGGCGATCGCGGGCGCGAGCTCGCGGCGCAGCACGCCGGCGCGCTGGGCGCGCTGGTAGACGTCGGTCAGCTGGCTCACCAGCTCCTGGCAGCGTCGCATCTGGCGCGCGAGCTCGCTCTGAAATTCGTCGACGTACTCGCACTTGAACACCATGATCTGGAAGGTGCGCAGCGTGGCGCTGTCGGCGGCGATGGTGTCGACGAGGCTGTTCAGGAACGCCTCGATCGCCGCCAGCGGGTCGTCGTCGCTGGCGGAAAGCAGGGCGAAGCTCATGCGGTCGATCAGCGGCAGCGACACCTGTTCGCGCATGGCGTGAAACAGCTCGGTCTTGTTGGCGAAGTGCCAGTAGATCGCGCCGCGGGTGACGCCCGCGGTCGCCGCAATGTGGCCGAGCGTGGTGCGCGCGACGCCGCGACGGGCGAACTCGCTGCCGCGCGGCGCGGAGAATCTGCTGTCGGGTTCGCTCCGACTCTTCCTTGGTTCGACGCAAAGTCAACTCCCGCTGTCGGAAAGTTTACATACAGTCACGATTGTATATAATTATCCGCCGCCCGGGTCGAGCCGCACCCGGGCGCGGTTCCTTCGCGGAGTGCCCATGTCGCCGACTGAAAAACCGCCGCCGGCGTTGCCTCGCCGGCCGTCCTGGCCGGCTTCGTCCCGGTTGCTCGCGATCGTGGCCGTGGGCTTGCTCGGCAGGCTGCGGCAAGCAGGCCGCGGCGCCGGCGGCGCCGCCGCCGGTCGCCGTGCACCTGGTGACGGTGGCGCCGCGCAGCGTGCCGATCAGTTTCGACGTCGTCGGACAGGTCGAGGGTTCGAAGCAGGTCGAGGTGCGCGCCCGCGTGTCGGGGATCCTGGTCAAGCAGTTCTACCGCGAAGGCGATCCGGTGCGGGAGGGCGCGCCGCTGTTCGAGATCGATCGCGCGCCGTTCGAGGTGGCGCTGGCGCAGGCGCGTGCGCAGCGGGCGCAGGCGACGGCGCAGATCGAGCAGGGGCGACGCGAGGAGGCGCGGTTGAAGCCGCTGGTCGATGAGCGCGCGGTCAGCCGCAAGGAGTACGACGACGCCACGTCGACCCGGGAGCTCGCCGAAGCGGCCGTCCAGTTGGCCGACGCCGCGGTGCGCCAGGCAGAGCTCAATTTGTCGTACACCAACGTCACGGCACCGGTTGCCGGCATCAGCGGCCGGGCCGAGCATTCGATCGGGACGCTCATCACCACCGACGCCGCCGGGAGCCTGCTTACCACCGTCAACGAGCTCACCCCGATCTGGGTGCGCTTCAGCCTGGCCGAGGCCGATCTTGCCAAGCTGCCCGGGGGTCGGCTGTCGCGTGCGAGTCCTGCCGAAGTGCAGCTGGTGCTCGCCGATGGCTCGCTTTATCCGACCAAGGGCCGGCTCAATTTCACCGCCACCTCGATCGACACCCGCCTCGGCACGCAGCAGCTGCGGGCGGAGTTCGACAATCCCCACGAGATCCTGTTGCCGGGCCAGTTCGTTACCGTGCGCATCGCCGCCGGAGAGCGCAACCATGTCTTCCTGGTGCCCCAGGCGGCGGTCATTCAGACCGAGAAGCAGTACCTGGTGTTCGTGGTCGACGCCGCCGGCAAGGCCCAGGCGAGGTCGGTGCAGACCGGGGACTGGATTGGCAGCGACTGGGCGATCGTGTCCGGCCTCAACGCCGGCGACCGGGTCATCGTCGACAATCTGCTGAGGATCCAGCCCGGCGCGGCGGTGGTCGAGGCGACACCGGCGGCCGCGCCGGCCCCGGCCAAGACCGCCGGCTGACAGGGTCGCGGCGATGTCGTTCTCGGAATTTTTCATCAACCGGCCGATCTTCGCCAGCGTCATCTCGATCATCATCACCCTGGCCGGACTCATCGCCGCCCAGGTTCTGCCGATCGCGCAGTACCCGGAAATCGCGCCGCCGACGGTCATCATCACCGCCAATTACCCGGGGGCGAGCGCCGATACGCTCGCCCGCACGGTGGCCGCGCCCATCGAGGAGCAGCTCTCCGGCGTCGACAACCTGATCTATTTCAGCTCCACCGCGTCGACGCAACGGAGCGCTGACGATCGCCTGCACGTTCGAGGTGGGCTCCAACGCGGACAAGGCGGTGATCGACGTCAACAACCGGGTGGCGATCGCGCTGCCGCGCCTGCCCGACGTCGTGCGCCAGACCGGGGTGGTGGCGCTCAAGCGCTCGACCGACATCCTGCTGGTGATCGGCTTGTCTTCGGACGACCCGCGCTACGACACCCTGTTCCTCTCCAACTACGCCACGATCAACATTCTCGACGAGCTCAAGCGCATTCCAGGCGTTGCCGATGTGACGATCTTCGGCGCGCGCGATTACTCGATGCGCATCTGGCTCAATCCGGCCAAGATGGCGCAGCTGGGTGTGACGCCGACCGACGTCGCGCAGGCGATCTCGGCCCAGAACAACCAGTATGCCGCCGGCAAGATCGGCGCCGAGCCGGCGCCACCGGGACAGTCCCTGGTCTACACGGTCAACGCCCGCGGCAGGCTCGAGGACCCGAGCGATTTCGGCAGCATCGTCCTGCGCTCGTCGGGGCCGGGCGGGGCGCTGCGCATCCGCGACGTGGCGCGCATCGAGCTCGGCGCGGTGAGCTACGACGCCTTCACCAATCTCGACGGCAAGCCGACGGTGGGCATCGCCGTGTTCCTGCAGTCGGGCGCCAACGCGCTCAAGGTCGCCACTTCGGTGCGCGACGGAATCTCCCGCCTCGCCGAGGGCTTCCCGCAGGGCGTCACCCAGGGCATCCCGTTCGATACCACGCGCTTCGTGCAGGCCTCGATCCACGAAGTGGTCATCACGCTGATGGCTGCTGCAGTCGCTGGTGCTGCTGGTGGTGTTCGTGTTCCTGCAGAGCTGGCGCGCGACGCTCATTCCGATCATCGCCGTGCCGGTGTCGCTCATCGGCGCGTTCGGCGGGCTGCTGCTGTTCGGCTTCACGATCAATACGCTGACGCTGTTCGCGATCGTGCTGGCGACCGGCATCGTGGTCGACGACGCGATCGTGGTGCTGGAAAACGTCGAGCGGCTGATGGCGGAAAGGAAGCTGTCGCCGAAGGCCGCGGCGATCGAGTCGATGCGCGAGGTCACCGGCGCGATCGTGGCCATCGAGCTGGTGCTGGTGTCGGTGTTCATACCGGTGGCGTTCCTGGGCGGACTGGCGGGCAAGCTCTACCAGCAATTCGCGGTGACGGTCGCGACCGCGGTCACGATCTCGGGCCTGGTCGCGTTGACGCTGTCGCCGGCACTGTGCGCGCTGCTGCTCAAACCCCAGCATATCGAGAATCGACTGTTCCGCCCGTTCAATCGCGCCTTCGCGTGGGTGACGAAGTCTATCTCGGCGCCGTGCGCGTGACCGCGCGCCACGCGCTCATCGCGGTGCTCGTTTTCGTGGCGATGATCGGCATCGACGCCCTGCTGTTCAAGCTCGTCCCGAGCGGCTTCGTCCCGCCCGAGGACCAGGGCTATATCCTGGGCTCGCTCACGCTGCCGGACGGGGCCACGCTGCAGCGCACCCGGGAACTGGGCACCGCCGTGCAGAAGATGCTGCTGGCCAACCCGGCGGTGGAGCACGTTTTCGTGGTCAGCGGCTTCGACTTCATCTCCGGCGCCAACAAGACCAACGCCGCGACCATCTTCATCCCGCTCATACCCTGGGACGAGCGCAAGGCGACGGCGGAGGACGTCGCCGAAGTACGCCATGGCGCAGGCGGCGAAGCTTCCCCAGGGCACGCTGCTCGCGCTCAATCCGCCGGCGATCCGCGGCCTGGGCTCGGCGGGCGGCTTCGAGGTCTACCTGCAGGATCGCGCCGACGCCGATCCGCAGAAGCTCTACGAGAAGCTGCAGCAGTTCATGAGCGCGCTGCGCAAGCGGCCGGAGCTCACCGGCATCGCCACCTTCTACCGGCCGACCTCGCCGCAGCTGTTCGTCGACGTCGACCGGGAGAAGGCGGTGGCGCTCGGCGTGCCGGTGCAGGATGTCTTCGACGCCTTGCAGAGCACCATGGGCGTGCTCTACGTCAACGACTTCAACAAGTTCGGCCATACCTATCGCGTGCAGGTGCAGGCCGACGGAGCCTTCCGCGCCAAGCCGGAGGACCTGGGCAACGTCTACGTCCGGTCCACCGGCGGAGACATGATTCCGGTCAAGGCGCTCATCAGCATGAAGAGCACCGTCGGTCCCGAGCAGCTCGACCGCTACAACGGCTTCCTCGCCGCCAAGGTGCTGGGCAACAGCGCGCCGGGGGTGAGCTCGGGGCAGGCGATCGCGGCGGTCGAGGACGTCGGCCGCTCGCTGCCGCCGGGCTACACCACCGCATGGACCGGACAGGCGTTCCAGGAAAAGCGCATCGGCACCGCCGCGATCCTCGCCTTCACGTTCGCGATCGTGATGGTATTTCTGATCCTGTCGGCCAACTACGAACGCTGGGCGCTGCCGGCCGCGGTGCTGCTGGCGGTGCCGTTCGGGTTGCTGGGCGCGCTCACCGCGGTATTCGTGCGCAACTTCAGCAACGACGTGTACTTCCAGATCGGCCTTCTGGTGCTGATCGGCCTGGCGGCGAAGAATGCGATCCTGATCGTCGAATTCGCCGCCCAGGAACAGGCGAAGGGGCTGCCGCCGCTCGAGGCGGCGCTCGAGGCGGCGCGACTGCGTTTCCGGCCGATCGTCATGACTTCGCTCGCCTTCGTGCTGGGAGTGTTGCCGCTGGTGCTCGCCACCGGCGCGGGCGCCTCGGCGCGGCGCTCGATGGGCACGGGCGTGTTCGGCGGCATGCTGGCGGCGACCTTCATCGCCACGATATTCATTCCGCTGTTCTTCGTGCTGCTGTCGCGGCGCCGGATCCGGCCCGCGCCCTCGCCGGCGCCGGGGAGACCCCGGCGTGAGGCGCGGCCTTTTGGCAGGCTGCACCGCGCTCGCGCTCGCCGCCTGCATGGTCGGGCCGGACTACGAGCGGCCCGCCGTGCCGCTGCCGGGAGCCTTCGCCGGCGCGGCCCCGGCGGCGGCACCCGCGGACTCGGTGCCGGCGCAATGGTGGCGGCTGTTCGGCGACCCGACGTTGAATGACCTGGTTGCCACCGCGCTCGCCAACAATACCGACATCTTCCAGGCGGTCGGGCGGGTCGAGGAAGCCGACGCGAATCTGCGGGTGGTGAACTCGGCGCTCTCCCCGCAGCTCACCCTCGGCGGCAGCGCCGCGCGCTCGGCCTACAGCAGCAAGGTCGCCTCGCCGGAGCCTGCGGAGCTCTCCTGCAGAACAACCTGCTGCTCGAGCTCTCCGCGTCCTACGAGATCGATTTCTGGGGCAAGCTGCGGCGCGCTTCCGAGGCGGCGCGGGCGACCGACCTGAGCACGCGCTACGCGAAGGACGTGGTGACGCTGTCCATCGCGACCCTGACCACAGAGACCTATTTTGCGCTGCGCTCCCTCGACGCGCAGATCGCCTCGACCCGGTCGACGCTCGAATCCCGGGACCAGACGCTCGCCATCGTGCGCCGGCGCGCCGACGCCGGCCTCGCCTCGGACCTCGACGTGCGCCAGGCCGAGGGCGTGCGCTCCGACGCGGCGTTCCTGCTCGACGAGTTCCTGCGCCAGCGCGACGTGGCCGAACACCTGCTCGGCACGCTCACCGGAGAGCTCGACCTCTCGCTCCCCGCGGGGGACATCGACCAGTTGCCCGTGCCGGCGCTGCCGCCGCCGGGACTGCCCTCGGAACTGCTCGAGCGCCGCCCCGACATCCACCAGGCCGAGCAGGATCTCGTCGCCGCCAATGCCGAGATCGGCGTGGCCAAGGCCATGCTCTTTCCGACCATCACGCTCACCGGCGGCTTTGGCGGGGAGAGCGCGGCGCTCGCGGGGCTGTTCACCCTGCCAGGCCGCATCTGGACCTTCGGCGCGGGGTTGTCGGCGCCGATCTTCGAGGGGGGCAGGCTCGTCGCCGAGGTCGACGTGCAGTATGCGCGCCGGCAGCAGTCGCTCGCCAGCTACCAGAAGACGATCCAGACCTCGTTTCGCGAGGTTTCCGACGCCTTGACCAACGTGCGTCAGTACGCGGCCAGCGAACGCGACGCCCAGCGGAGCGTCGATGCGGCGAGCGGGGCGTTGCGCCTGGCCAACATCCGCTACGAGGCGGGCTACGCGCAGTTTCTCGACGTGCTCGATTCGCAGCGCACCCTGAACCTGTCGCAGCTCGTGCTCATCCGCAGCCGGCAGAATCTGCTGTCGGCCGACGTCGATCTCATGACCGCGCTCGGCGGCGGCTGGCGGCCCGAGGCGCGGGCCGTGGAGCGCTAAACAAGGCGGCCCCGGAGCCGGGGCTGCGCGCTAGACGCGGCGGCGGTATTCGCCGGTGCGGGTATCGATCTCGATCTTGTCGCCGGTGGCCACGAACAGCGGGACCTGCACTTCGAGCCCGCTGCCGAGCTTGGCGGGCTTGAGCACCTTGCCCGAGGTGTCGCCGCGGATGGCGGGTTCGGTGTAGGTGATCTCGCGCACCACCGAGTTCGGCAGTTCGACCGCAATCGCCTTGCCGTCGTAGAGCGTGAGCTCGCAGGCAAGGCCGTCCTCGAGGTACGGGACCGCGTCGCCAAGGTTGTCCTTTTCGACCTCGATCTGGTTGTAATCCTCGTCCATGAAGACGTACATCGGGTCGGCGAAGTAGGAGTAGGTCACCGGCTTCTTCTCCAGCTGGATGACGTCGAACTTTTCGTCGGCGCGATACACCGTCTCGGTGCCCGAGCCCGAGAGCAGGTTCTTGAGCTTCATCTTGACGACCGAGGCGTTGCGGCCGGATTTGTTGAACTCGGCCTTCTGCACGACCATCGGCTCCTTGCCGATCATGATGACGTTGCCGGCGCGGATTTCCTGCGCGATTTTCATTGCGGTGCCCTGTGTTAATCGGTGGCTTTAAGTGAACCGGCAATTATACCCGATCGACGCAGAACTTGACCAGAGCGGTGGCCAGATCGGCGTCTGCGGCGCGCGCCGCAGCCCAGGCTTCGGCATGCTCCTGCAGCAGCGAACGCGCCGCGGCGTAGGGATGCCAGCTGCTGCCGGCGTCGCCCTCGCCATTCCAGGCGCAGAGGAAGTCGCGCCATGCGCTCGCGGGCTCGCCGCAAGCGCCGCGCCGTAGCGCGCGACAAACGCCTCGAGCTTCGCTCGGTGCGCGCTCGCCGCCTGCGGATACGCCTGCCAGACCAGCGGCCGCGCCGCCCACTGCGCGCGCACGAACGAATCCTCGCCGCGCACGAAGTTGACATCGCATGCCCACAGCAGCCGGTCGTAGTCATCCTGGGCGACGAACGGAACGACCGCGAGCGTGAGCCGGCCGCGGGAGAGCGCTCTTCCCGTCGCCGGCATGCAGCCCCCGGTCCAGCGCTCGAGGCTGTCGCGGGCAACGCCCTCGGGCACCACGCACAGCAGCGGAGCCTCGCCGCCCGCCCATGCATCGAGCACCGCGGGCAACGCCGCGTTGGGGTAGCAGAACAGCGACACGACCGTGCTTCCGGCAGCCGGCGTCGCCAGGCCGAGCATCCGCCACAGCGCCTCGCGCGCTGCCGCATCGGCGCGGAAGCGATCGCGGCGCGCGAACAGGTCGCGCTCGCGCAGCAGGCCGCCGCTCTCGGCGGTAAAGCCCGGAAAGAAGAAGTAGCGCGTCAGCGGCAGCGTCGGGTGGCGCGACGCGAGACCATGACAGGTCTCGATCCACGACTCCGCGGAGAGGTATTCGAGGTTGATCCATACCGGCTGCCGCGCTCGCGCGGCCATCGCCGCCAGATAGGCTGCCGGGAGCCCGCAGCCGAACGCCTCGACGACGACCTCGGCGGGGTCGGCGGCCCCTTGTGCGCCGAGGCCGTCCCAGATCCGAACGTCGATGCCATGCACCGTCTGCGCGCCCTTCGCGGCGTCGAGCTCGGGGGCGAGGCGGGCGAGCAGCGGCAGATCGTCGACCCACAGTCGCACGCCGAAGCCGTGCTCACGGGCGATTTGCCGGGCCAGTCGCCAGGCGACGCCGAGGTCGCCGTAGTTGTCGACGACGGCGCAGAAGATGTCCCAGCGCGGGGTGGATGCCGGCATGACGAAGTTTCGATGGGCCGTCCATTCCGGGGGCGTCACCGCGAGGCGGCGACCCCTGAGGGCCGTGTCCGGATCGGCGCAACGAAGCTCGGATGATCGCACGAAGGACCGCGGCGGGCGGGCGGGGCCGCTGCAGTACAATCCAAAGGCTGGAGCCACCGGGAGAAACCGGGATCACCATGACCACCGCCGTGGCCGCCGATGTGACCGCGCCCGCCGGAGCGCCGCTTTTCGTCGACATCGTGTCCGACGTCGTCTGTCCCTGGTGCTATGTCGGCAAGCGCAAGCTCGAAGCCGCGCTCGACCGACTGGGTGCAGCCCCTGGAACGGTTACGGTGCGCTGGCATCCGTTCGAGCTCAATCCCGATCTGCCGGCGCAGGGCATCCCGCGACAGGCTTACCTGGCGGCAAAGTTCGGCGGCACCGCCGCAGCCGACGCGATCTACGACCGCGTGCGCGCAGTCGGTACGCAGGTGGGCATCGCCTTCGCCTTCGAGCGCATCCGCCTGCAACCCAATACGCTGGCGGCGCACCGGCTCATCGCCTGGGCGCAAGCCCGCGCCGACGCGGACGCACTGGTCGAGCGGCTTTTCCGCGCCTACTTCATCGACGGCCGTTCGATCGGCGAGGTTGACGAACTGGCGGCCTTGGCAGCGGAGGCCGGGTTGCCCTCGGACGAGGCTCGAGCGATGCTCGTTTCGCAGGCGTATCGCCACGAGGTGGAAGACGAGTGCCGCGAGGCGCGCGACGCCGGCATTGGCGGCGTGCCTTTCTTCATCTTCAATGGCCGCACCGCGGTGTCGGGCGCGCACGATCCGGAAACCTTGCTCGAGGCGATCGCGGCGGCTCGCAGCAACGCATGAACGACGGGCCCGGCAGCGATGCGCTCGGCACGCTGTTCGCCGCACAGCGGCGGGCCTACGAGGCCGAGCGCGATCCGCCGTTCGCCGTGCGTCGCGACCGACTCGATCGCCTGGGCGCGCTCATCGCCACCCGGGAGGCGGAGCTGATCGCCGCGATCGCCGCCGATTTCGGCGTACGGTCGGGGCGCGAGACCAGGCTCGCCGAGCTGTTTCTGGTGGCCGCGGGCGTGCGCCATGCGCGGCGCAACCTGGCGCGGTGGATGCGGCCGCGCGGCGTGCCGACGCCGCTCTACCTGCGACCGGGCCGCAGCAGGATCGTCCGCCAGCCGCTCGGCGTCGTCGGCGTCATCAGCCCGTGGAACTATCCGCTGCAGCTCTCCCTGATGCCCATCGTGGGCGCACTGGCGGCCGGCAACCGGGTGCTGCTCAAGCCGAGCGAGCTCACGCCGTGCACTTCGGCGCTGCTCGAGCGCGCCGTCGCCGAGCGCTTTGCCGCCGACGAACTGGCGGTGGTCAATGGCGGCCCGGATGTCGGCGAAGCGTTCGCCCGCCTGCCGTTCGATCACCTGTTCTTCACCGGCTCGACCCAGGTCGGCCGGAAGATCGCGCTGGCCGCGGCCGGCAACCTGACGCCGGTGACGCTGGAACTCGGCGGCAAGTCGCCGGCGCTCGTCTACGCCGACGCGGACCTGCGCGCGCTCGCGCCGCGGCTGGTCGCCGGCAAGCTCCTCAACGCCGGCCAGACCTGCATTGCGCCCGACTATGTGCTTGCGCCGGCGTCTCGCGTCGAGGCGTTGGTCGAAGCCCTGGCGGAGGCGGTCGCCGCCCTTTATCCCCGCCTCGGAGCCAACCCCGACTACACCAGCATCGTCAACGATCGGCACTACGCGCGGCTTGGCGCGCTCATCGATGACGCGGAGCGCAACGGCGCGCGCATCGTGCGCCTCAACCCGGGCAACGAGGTATTGCCCGAGCGCGCGCGCAAGTTCGCCCCGACGCTCCTGCTCGATGTGCGCGACGACATGGCGGCGATGCGCCAGGAGATCTTCGGCCCAATTCTGCCCATCGAGGCCTATGCCTCCGAAGACGAAGCGATCGCCAAGATCAACGCCAGGCCGCGTCCGCTTGCGCTCTATGCCTTCGGCGGCGACCGGCGCTCGCGCGAGCGACTTGTGCGCGAGACCGTCGCCGGCGGGATGACGCTCGGCGACACCCTCTGGCATTTCTGCAACGAGGATCTGCCGTTTGGCGGCGTGGGCGCATCGGGCAGCGGCGCCTACCACGGCGAGAAGAGCTTCGTGACCTTCAGTCACGAGAAGTCGATATTCGTGCAGCCGCGTTTCGCGCTCGGCTCGCTGCTCTATCCGCCCTACGGCAAGCGCTTCGACGCGCTGCTCAAGTTGCTGAAGATCCTCGCCTAGCTAGCCGCGCGCCGCCTGTGCCACAACGCTTCGCTCAAGACCGCCACCACCAGCAGGTTGATGCCGAGCGTGACGAGCTTGAGTGCCGTCACGCTCCTGGTCAGCGCATAGATCTCGAAGGGAACGTAGATGAAGCCGGACACGGCGCCGAGCCATTCGGCCCATTCGCGACCGAACCACAGTCCGTAGGCTTCGGCGACGCGGATCAGGGCGTAGAGCGCGGCGCCGATGGCGATCAGCCACAGGTCCATCGAGTCGAGCTGTTCCGCCAGCAGCAGGAAGATCCCCGGTATGCGCCGTGCCGGATTCAGATGCAGGTGCAGCAGCAACTCGCCGATGATGCGGCGCAGATCGCGGTGCACGAAAGTCAGCAGGCCGGCGGCGGCGGCGAGCGCCAGCGCGCCCTTGGCGAACTCGAACACCGCGACCACGCGCAGCTGGGCACCGAACCAGCCGCGCGGGGGCGGCCGGCGATCCTCTGCCGTCTTTCCGGGCACCGCCCTGCGCGCGGGACGAATCAGTTCCCCGGGCTCGACACCGGCAACTGGCCCTGCACCCCTTCGACGTAATAGTCCATCTTCGACAGCACGTCGTCGGTCATCACCTTGCCTGCCGCGAGCGCTCAGCTTGCCCTCGTTGTCCTTGATCGGGCCGGTGAACGGGTGCAGCCTGCCGGCGGCGATATCGGCCGCGGTCTTGTTGACCAGGTCCTGCACGTCCTTGGGCACGATCGGATTGAACGGAGCCATCTTGATCATGCCCTCCTTGATGCCGCCCCAGACGCTCGTCGGGCTTCCACGTGCCGGCGATCGCGTCCTGGACCGTCTTGGTGTAGAAGTCGCCCCACTGGTGCGTGACGGCCGTCAGCTGGGTGTTCGGCCCGTACTTCGACATGTCGGAGTGATAGCCGATCGAGTACACGCTGCTTCGCCTCGGCGGCCTGCACCACGGCAGTCGAGTCGGTGTGGTGGGTGAGCACGTCGGCGCCCTGCGAGACCAGGGTTTCCGCCGCCTCGCGCTCGCGGCCCGGGTCGTACCAGGAGTTGACCCAGATCACCTTGACCTCGGCCTTGGGATTGACGCTGCGCATGCCGCGGGTGAAGGCGTTGATGCCCATGACGACCTCGGGAATCGGGAACGCCGCGACGTAGCCGGCCACGTTTGACTTGGTCATCCTGCCGGCGACGATGCCGGCAAGATAGCGCCCCTCGTAGAAGCGCGCGTTGTAGATGCCGACGTTGACGGCGGTCTTGTACCCGGTCGCGTGCTCGAAGTCGGTCTTGGGAAACTGCTTGGCGACCTTGAGGGTCGGATTCATGTAGCCGAACGAGGTCGTGAAGATGAGCTTGTTGCCGCTTTGCGCCAATTCGCGGATCACGCGCTCGGCGTCCGCGCCCTCGGGCACGCTCTCCACGTACTTGGTGACGACCTTGCTCCCGAGCGCCTTTTCCATCTCCTTGCGGCCCAGGTCGTGCTGATAACTCCAGCCCGCGTCGCCGATCGGGCTCACGTAGACGAAGCCGACCTTGAACGGCAGGTCGGCGGCGAGCGCCGTGCCATCCCCGGCAGGAACGCGGCGACAAGCACGACGATCGCTGCAGCGAGCGAGCATCGCGTCCTGCGCATGAGCATCGGCGACATCGGCATCTCCCTTAGGGCGGACCGGCCCGCGACGCTGGCGCGGCGGGCGCGGCGGGCGCGGCGCTATTCTACCCGAGGCCGCTACGCCTCCGGATGGTACGGCTTGCCGAGCGACGCCGGAGCGTTGAGGCGGATCGTCGCCGCGTCGCGCGATATGATGCTCAGCACGACGATGGTCGCCAGATAGGGCAGCATCGACAGCAGCTGCGAGGGCAGCGCGACACCCAGCGCCTGGGCCTGGAACTGCGCCAGCGTCACCCCGCCGAACAGATACGCGCCAGCGAGCACGCGCCATGGCCTCCAGGTCGCGAACACGACCAGCGCGAGCGCGATCCAGCCGCGGCCGGCCGTCATTCCCTCGACCCACATGCGGCGTGTATGCCATGGCCAGGTAGGCGCCGGCGAGGCCGGCGCAGGCGCCGCCGAAGAGCACCGCGGCGTAGCGGATCGCGTCACCCGGTAGCCGATCGCATGCGCCGAGTCGGGCGATTCGCCCACGGCGCGCAGGATCAGGCCGGCCCGGGTGCCGATACAGGAACCACTGCACCAGGCCGACCAGCGCGAGCGACAGATAGACGAGCGGGCTGTGCGCGAACAGCAGCCGGCCGAAGAAGGGCAGATCGGAGAGCCCGGGAAGCGACAGCGGCTTGATGCCATCGATGACGACGCTGACGTAATGCAGGCCGACGAAGGCCGACAGGCCGACGCCGAACAGCGACAGGGCGAGCCCGGTCGCCACCTGGTTGGCCATCAGCGTCAGGGTCAGCACCGCGAACACCAGCGACAGCGCCGCCGCCGCCGCCATGCCGGCCGCAACGCCCAGCCAGGGCAGCCTGGTGGTCGGCGGCGACGATGAATGCCACCACCGCGCCCACCAGCATCATGCCTTCGACGCCAAGGTTGAGCACGCCGGCCTTCTCGGTGACCAGCTCGCCGAGCGCCGCGAGCACCAGCGGCGTGCCCGCGGCGAGCGTCAGCGCGACGAGCGTGGCCAGAAGTTCCACTAGCCGCGCCCCTGCGTGGCGACGCTGCCCGGCGCCTCGACGGCGGCGGCGCGCGGCGCACGATGCGCAGGCGAAAATTGATGAACACGTCGGCGGCCAGCAGGAAGAACAGCAGCATGCCCTGGAACAAGCCGGTCACCGCAGAGGGCAGCGCCAGGTCGATCTGCGCCGCCTCGCCGCCCAGGTAGAGCAGCGACATCAGCAGGCTCGCACAGGAGGATGCCGACCGGATGCAGCCGGCCGACGAAGGCCACGATGATGGCGGCGAAGCCGTAGCCCGGCGACATCGACGGCAGCAGCTGGCCGATCGGCCCGGCCGCCTCGCCACGCCGGCGATGCCGGCGCATTGCCGCCGCCGATCGAGCATGCCGAGCCAGACCGTGCGCCGGCGCGGAGATGCCGGCGTAATTGGCCGCGGCCGGAGCGAGACCGGCGACCTGCATCTGGAAGCCGGCAAGGCTCTTGCGCATGAACAGCCAGCCGCGGCGACCGACGGCGAGGGCGAGCAGCAGCCCGGCGTTGAGGCGCGTGCCGGGCAGGAGGTTCGGCAGCAGCGCCGCGTCGGCGAACATCTTCGACTGCGGAAAGTTGAAGCCCTCGCGGATCGCGCCACGGGCCGTGCACCAGCAGCGACAGCGTCAGCTTGGCGACGTAGACCAGCATCAGGCTGACCAGGATCTCGTTGGCGTTGAAGCGCGTGCGCAGCCAGGCCGGGATCGCCGCCCAGGCCATGCCGCCGAGCGCGCCGGCGACCAGCATCAGCCGGCAGCACCCACGCCGCCGCGCTGTCCTGGAAGGCGAGCGCCACGCCGCCGCCGCAGATCGCGCCCATCGTCAGCTGGCCCTCGGCGCCGATGTTCCAGACGTTGGCGCGATAGCCTGCCGGCGAGGCCCACCGCGCACAGCATCAGCGGCGCGGCCTTGAGCAGCAGCTCGCCGATGCCGTAGAGCGTCTCGACCGGCGTGACGAAGAACACCTGGAACGCCGCGACGGATCCTTGCCCAGAGCCGCGAACAGCAGCGAAGCCGACGAGCGAGCGTCGCTGCCGCGGCGAGAAGCGGCGAGGCCAGCGCGCATGAGCCGCGACGGCTCCGGGCGCGCCTCGAGCCTAATGACGCATCGGTCAGGTCCGGTGGACGAACCCTCGGCGCGCGGCGATGCCCTGGGCCCCGATGAACGATCCGCTCATCAGCAACCCGATCTCCTCGGCATTGGTCTCGCGCGCGGGCCTTGGCGGCGAGAGTCGGCCGCGGGCGATCACCGCGAGGCGGTCGCAGATCTCGAACAGCTCGTCGAGCTCCTCGGACACCACCAGGACCGCGACGCCCTCGTCGCGCAGATCGACCAGCGCCTGCGGATGAGCGCCGCGGCGCCGACGTCCACGCCCCAGGTCGGCTGCGCGGCGATCATCACGCTGCGGCCGCTGCAGGATCTCGCGGCCGACGATGAACTTCTGCAGGTTGCCGCCGGAAAGGCTGCGCGCGGTGGCGTCGGGGCCGCGGCGCCTTGACGCCGAAGCGCGGCGATCGTGGCCTGCGGCGAAGGCGCGCACCGGCGTCGGGACGGATGAAGCCGTGCGCGGGTCAGCTCCTGGCGGTGGGCCGGTGAGCAGCGCGTTCTCGGCGAGCGACATCTCCGGCACCGCGCCGCGCCCCAGCCGCTCCTCGGGCACGAAGGCCATGCCCAGCGCTGCGGCGCGACCGCGGCACCGAGCCTGCCCGGCCGCGACGCCGCAACACGACCGCCCTGGCGTCGGCCACCGGGCGCTCGCCGGACAGCGCCGCCAGCAGCTCCTTCTGGCCGTTGCCGGACACGCCGGCGATGCCGACGATCTCGCCGCCGCGCACGCGACAGGTCGATGTCGATCAAGTCGGTGCCGAACGGGTCGTCGGCCGGCGAGCGACAGCCGGCGCACCACGCAGCGCTCCGTCACCGCGTGTCCGCGCCTGGCGGTGGCGACGAACGCGGCAGGTCGCCGCCGATCATCATGCGCGCGAGCGCCGACGAGCGTCTCCTGGCGCGGGTCGCATTCGCCGGTGACCTTGCCGGCCGCGCAGCACCGTCGCGCGGTGGCACAGCGCGCGGATCTCGTCGAGCTTGTGGCTGATGTAGAGGATGCTGCAGCCTTCGGCCGGCGAGCTGGCGCAGCGTCGCGAACAGCTTGTCGCACCGCCTGCGGCGTCAGCACCGAGGTCGGCTCGTCCATGATCAGCAGCTGCGGCTGCTGCAGCAGGCAGCGCACGATCTCGACGCGCTGCCGCTCGCCGACCGACATCGCATGCACGTGGCGGCCGCGGATCGAGCGGCAGGCCGTAGCGCTCGGAGACCTCGCTGATGCGCCGGTCGAGAGATCCTCTGGCGGCGCCCGGCTCGAGCGCCAGCGCGATGTTCTCGGCCACCGTGAGCGTCTCGAACAGCGAGAAGTGCTGGAACACCATGCCGATGCCCAGCGCGCGCGCGCGCGCCGGGTTGGGGATCGACAACGGCCCTGCCGTCCCAGAGGATCGTTCCGGCGTCCGGCCTGACGACGCCGTAGATGATCTTCATCAGCGTCGTCTTGCCGGCGCCGTTCTCGCCGAGCACGGCGTGGATCTCGCCGGGCATGACGCTCGAGGTCGATGCCATCGTTGGCGACGACCGCCGGATAGACCTTGGTGATGCCTTGCAGCTTGAGCCGGGGCGGCGCGAGGTCGCCGCGGGCGGGCGATTCCATGGCGTGCCCGTTCAGGCGTCAGCGCCCTCGCCGCGCCGCACGGCGCGGCAGCGCGGCGCACGGGCCTGCGGGCGTTGCTGGCCTCGGAGGTTCTGGTGCGGCACGGGCCGCTCGCGCGGGAGATCGAAGAAGACAGTCTGCTCCAGGAAACCTCTCGGGCAGACGACTGCTCCATCCCGCACCAACCGCACTCCGTCGGCGGAGTGCGGCGCGGACCGGCCGAGAGTGCCGGGCCGCGCCATCTGCAAGGATCCGGCTACTTCGCGGCGTGGGCGACTTCCCCCAGCAACCTGGCGGCGCCTTTGTTATGCGCCGTCATCCGGATGAGAATGTCCGGCGGCAGGATTCCCGGCTTGTGGTAATAGGCTTCGTTCCAGTCGTTGGTCACGCTGACCACCGAGCCGTCGAGGTTGACGCCCCCGTAGACGCCCTTGGCGCGGGCAAAGGAGATGAAATCGGCCAGCAGCGCGGAGCTCGCTCCGGCGCCAACGGGGCCGGCGGCGATGCTCGCGTCGGCGCCGAGCTTCGCCGACGGTGCCAACATGGCGTTCATGGCCTTGTCCGTCATCACCAACGTGACGATCTCGGATACCGAGACGCCGGCCTGGAAGCCGACGCTTGCCGTGGCCAGGGTGTAGAACGCGGGCCCCGCCCACCTGCCGGTCTTCGGGTCACGCGCCAGGAGCACTGCACGACCGCCCGAGCCGCCGAAGATGAACCCCGCCTTGAGCACTTCGGGGGCGATGATCACGCCCTTGGCTTCCCTGAGATGCTGTTGCAGCCAGGTCATGTCCGGGTCGCGCAGGAAGTTCGAAAGCGTCTTGTCGGCCTTGTTGACGAGGGCTTGCTGGTCGCTCTGCGCCAGTGCCATGCCCGCAGCCGCGAACAGCAGCAACGCGCAAATACCGCGAGCGAGATAATTGATAGGCTTTTTCGCCATGGTGCACTCCGTTGGTTTTCGGCAGGACGATCCGCCGCGGCGCTATTATATACTGCGCCGCCCTGCTGCCACCCGCTTTGCAGGCGGCACGACCTTCGGCGCAGTGGCGCGATGCCGAGCCGGTCACCCACCCGGCCGCCGATGCACAGCCGCGTCGGCGCCGGCGTTAAGGGGGCCGGGCCATCAAGCCCCCGGGCCCGTCACTCGGGAATTGCGTTGAGCAGGTACATCGCCGCGAGCAGGCCGCTCGGGCGACCGAGCTTGCCCAGCCACTTGGCGAAGATCTGGTCGATCTCGCCGGACAAGTAGACCTGTGTGAGCGCCCGGTTGACCTCGAGACGGAACGCCGAGTCGTTGCGCGGCACCATGAATGCGTAGGGCTCGAAGGACATATCCTCGGCGAGCATGGCAAATATCTTCGGGTCCTTCGCCTGGGCGGCCAGGCCGATGAGCTTGATCTTGTCGCTCGCAAATGCGGCGACGGCGCCCGATTCGAGCAGCGCCGTACCCTCGACGCCGTCCTTGACGTGGACGACCTTGGCGTTGACCAGCCGCTCCTTGAGCATCGCCTCGAGGCGCGCTTCGGTGGTGGTGCCCGTGGTGACGGCGATCGACTTGCCGGCAAGATCTCCGAAGCCGTTGATGGCCGAGTCGGCGCGCACCAGGAAACCGCCGCCGTCGACGAAGATGAGGCTGCTGAAGTCGACCTGTTTCATACGCGACAGCGATTGGGTCGTGTTGGCGCACTCGAGATCGGCCTTGCCGCTGGCGACCATGGCGATGCGATTGGGCACCGTATCGACGACCCAGTTGACCGCCAGGTCGGGAATACCGATGGAGCGGCCGATGCCGGCGATCACGCGCTTGCACAGGTCGATCGAATAGCCGGCGGGCTGGTTGTTGGTTTCCACGTAGGAAAAGGGCAGGGAATCGCCGGCGAAGGCCACGGTGATCGACTTCGCTGCCTTGATCTTCGACAGCGTGTCGGGAACTCGCTGTTGCGCCACGGCGCACAGCGGCAGAAGCACGACCAGAAGGACGGCGAGCGATGAGCGTTTCACGGGGTACCTCGCGGCGGGTGTTCGAAGCGGCGGCGCGCTAAGGCGCGCCCTCGTGCAGCGTCGAGGAGCCGACGATGCCTGGCGGCCATTATACTGTGCCGACAGGCGGCGATGCGGCATCGGCCGCATGCTACACTTTGACAGCCAACGCTGCGACGCGGCCCCGGGGCGCGCGTGCGGCGCGGGCATTTCTCGAGGGAGCACAAAGTTGTCTCAAGGTCGCGCCGTGGTCACCTGGGCTCGGTCAGCGGCATGCCTGATGCTGTTCGCCGCCGCTGCGCATGCGGCGGGGTCCTCGCCGACGCTGCAACGCATCCGCAGCGACGGGAGCATCCGCCTCGGGTATCGCGCCGGGGCGGCACCGTTTTCGTTCAAGGAGCGCGACGGCAGCGTGCGCGGCTACAGCGTGGAAATCTGCACGCGCATCGCCGAGTCGATCCAGAAGCAGCTCGGTCTGTCCTCGCTGCGCATCGAGTGGACGGCGCTCGACGCCGCCGATCGCCTAGACGCGGTGACCAAGGACAAGGTCGACATCGAGTGCGGCACGACGACCATCAGCTTGTCGCGTTACGAGACGGTCGACTTCAGCCTGCCGATCTTCGTCGACGGCGGCAGCGTGCTCACGGCCACGGCGGCGAAGATCGAACGCTTCGCCGACCTGGCCTCGCACCGGATCGCGTTCATCCCCGACACGACCACCGAGAGCGCTCTGAAGCGTCAGTTCGCGGTCATCGGCGCCAAGGCGGACCTGGTTCCGGTCAAGGACAGCATGGAAGGGCTGTCGCTGCTCTCCGCGGGCAAGGTCGACGGTTACGCGAGCGATCGCATCGTGCTGGTCGCGCTGCGGGATACGAGCGCCGACCCGTCGCGCTGGCAGGTTATGGGCACCGACTTTTCCTTCGAGCCGTACGCGCTGGTCGTGCGCCGCGACGACCCGGATTTTCGCCTCGCCGTGAACCGGGGTCTGGTCGATCTGTATCGCAGCGGCGAAATCGACCCGATCTTCTATCGCTGGCTGGCGGCGTTGGGCAAGCCGGGGCCGCTGTTGAACGCGATGTTCTATCTCAATACCCTGCCGCAATGACCTCTACCTGCCGTCTCGCTACAGCCTTCGCCGTCGCGCTGGCCGCGCTGGCGGCGCAGGCGCAATTGCTGCCCGGACCGGCGCAGTTGCCGCCGGGGCTGCCGCAGTCGCCGGCCGGGCCGCCGGCGTCGAACGCGGCCGGGCCGGCGACGTCCGACGAGTGCGTTCGCTGCGGCAAGATCGAATCGATTCGCCCGGTCACGGCCAAGGATACCTGGACGCCCTTGGGCTCGGTATCGACGACCCCCTTGGGCGCGGGCGCGAATGGCAGTCCGTCGGCCGTGACCATGGTCCAGATCGGGCCTGGTTTCTCCAATCAGGGCGCGGTGCTCATCGGCGCGGCAGGTGGCGCGGCCTATGGCAGCCGCCCCGATAATCTCAACAGGCAGCGCTGGGAGATCATCGTGCGCATGGATGCCGGCGGGACGCGCGCGGTAATGCAGAACTACGAGCCGATGCTGCGCGAAGGCGACCGCGTCCGGGTCCTGGGGACGCAGCTCGAACTCGTCCAGTGAGCGCTGCGGCTGCTGCGGCGCCTGGCGTCGCCGGCGCAGCGGCGCGGCTGGCGACAAAGGACGCCGCAGACGGCAGCCTGGTCCTGGAATTCGCCGGCCGGCTCGACGCTTATTCGATCGGCGGCGTCTGGGCGCAGGCCCGAGCCGCGCTTGCCGCGGCGCCGCAGCGGCGCGTGGTCGTCGACGCGGCGGGGGTCGACTACTGCGACGGCGGCGGGCTCGCCATGCTCGTCGATCTGTTGCGCCAGCCGCGCCCGGAGGGCGCCGCGGTAGCCGTGCGCGGGCTGCGGCCCGAATTCCGGACGTTGCTCGACCAGTTCGATCCGGCCGTGCTCGCCGCCCCGGCCGCGGCTTCGCCTTCGCGCGCCAACGCGATCGAGGAGATCGGGCGCGCGGCGGCGACCCTCGGCCGCGACCTGCGCACGCAGATCGCGTTCATCGGCGAGACCGCCGCCGCCCTGGGGTATGCGATCGCGCATCCGTACCGCGTGCGCTGGAAGGACGTGTGGTACACCTGCGAGCAGGTCGGGGCGGATGCGCTGCCGATCGTGGCCCTGATCTCGTTTCTGTTCGGCGTCATCCTGGCCTTCGAGGCGGCAGTGCCGATGCGACGATTCGGCGCGGAGCTTTTCGTGGCCGATCTGATCGGCCTGGCGGTGACGCGCGAGCTCGGTCCGCTGGTGACGGCGATCCTCATCGCCGGCCGCTCGGGGGCCGCGTTTGCCGCCGAGATCGGCACCATGAAAGTCAACGAGGAGCTCGATGCACTGACCACCATGGGGCTCGATCCGGTGCGCTTCCTGGTGGTGACCCGTGTCTTGGCGGCGGTGCTGATGGTGCCGCTCCTGTCGGTCTTCGCCAACCTGATTGCAGTGTCCTCGGGCGGCCTGACGATGCTGTCGTTCAACATCCCCTTCGTGACGTACATGCACGAGGTGGCCAGCAGCGTCGACCTGACCGACGTCCTCGCCGGGATGGTCAAGACCCCGGTATTCGCGATCCTCATCGCCGGCATTGGCTGCCTGCGCGGGCTGCAGACGCAGACCGGGGCGAGCGCGGTGGGAATTTCCGCGACCCGCGCCGTCGTCTCCGGCATCGTGCTGCTGGTCGCCGCCGACGGCATCTTTGCCGTCATCTATTACATCCTCGACATATGAGCGCTGCGTCCTCCTCCGCGCCGATCGTCCGCGTCGAGGGCCTCACGGCCGGGTACGGCAGCAACCTGATCCTTCGCGAGGTGAGCTTCGCGGTCAATCGCGGCGAGGTGTTCATGATCCTCGGCGGCTCAGGCTCCGGCAAGAGCACGCTCCTGAAGGTCATGATCGGGCTCAACGAGCCGCGCTCCGGGCACGTCTTCATCGATGGCGACGATATCGTCGGCGCATGGGGCGAGGCGCGGGCTGCGATCCTGAAAAAGTTCGGCGTCATGTATCAGAGCGGCGCGCTGTTCGGCTCGATGACGCTGCTCGAGAACGTGCGCCTTCCGCTCGAGGAATACACGGCACTGCCGCTGCCGGCCATGGACCTGATCGCGCGCATGAAGCTCGAGCTCGTCGGGCTCGAGACTCTTTGCGGGCACATGCCCTCGGAGATCAGCGGCGGGCAGCAGAAGCGGGCGGCCATCGCGCGCGCGATGGCGCTCGATCCGAACATCCTGTTCCTCGACGAACCCTCCGCGGGCCTCGATCCGATCACCTCGGCGGAGCTCGATGCGCTCATCCGCCGGCTTGCCGGGAGCCTCGGCATCACCTTCGTGATCGTCAGCCACGAGCTGGCCAGCATCTACGCCATCGCCGACCGCGTGATCATGCTCGACCGGCAGGCCCAGGGCATCATCGCCGAGGGCGATCCGCGGGCGCTGCGCGACGGCAGCGACAATGCGCAGGTGCGGCGGTTCTTCCGGCGCGAAGTGGAGCCGGCGGCCGAGGCGGCGTGATGAGCGCGCAAGCCAACAACTTCAAGCTCGGGCTGTTCGTCATCGGTGCCGTGGTCGCGCTGGTGCTGCTGCTGCTGGTCATCGGCTCGGGGCGGTGGTTCCAGTCGAAGACGGTGATCGAGACCTATTTCAACGAGTCGGTGCAGGGGCTCGACATCGGATCGAAGGTGAAGTATCGCGGGGTGACGGTCGGTGAGGTCACCCGCATCGACTTCACCTACAACAAGTACCAGCAGGACAAGCCCATGATCGACCGCCTGCGCTACGTCCTGGTCGAGGCGACGATCATCGGCCGCCTGGTCGGGTCGCGAGGCGGAGGAGACCTCACGCGTCCCGAGACGGTGCACGCGGAGATCGAGAAGGGATTGCGCATCCGCCTCGCGCCGCAGGGCATCACCGGCACCAATTACCTGGAGGTCGATTACGTCGACCCGAAGCAGAACCCGGAGCTGCCGATCTCGTGGGAGCCGGACAACGAGTACATTCCGAGCACGCATTCGACGTTCACGCAATTCTTCACCGCCTTGGGCGACGTGGTCGATAAACTCTCGCACATCGACATCCAGGGCGTGGTTACGCGCCTCGACCGTCTGCTCGACACCGCCAACGAGCGCGTCGCCGCGGTCGACACGGCGGCCATATCCGACCGCACCAAGCGGGTGCTGTCCAAGATCGACACCAAGCTCGATCAGTTCGACGCCGAGCGCATCTCCAAGGAAGGCGCGGCGCTGCTCGCCGAATTGCGGCAGAGCAACCAGAAGCTCGCCGCGATCCTCGACGATCCGGCCTGGAAGAAGCTTCCCGGCGACAGCGAAGCCGCCGTGGCGCAGGCGCGCAGGATCCTCGACGATCCCGACTTGCCCAGGGCGATCGCCCACCTGGAGGCCGTCCTGGCGCGGCTCGACCGCGTCCTGGGCGGGGGCGAGGCCGACCTCAAGACAACGATCGACAACCTGCGCCAGATCACCGACAACCTGCGCGAGCTGACCGAGGACGCCAAGCGCAATCCATCGCGGCTTTTCTTCGGCGCGCCGCCGGCGCCAGCCAAGGGTATCCAACCGTGAGCCCACCCCCGTCCTTTTCGCGCCGCCGCGCGCTGTCGACGGCGGCGGCGCTGTTCATCGCCGCCTGCTCGCAACCGGCGCCGCTCAAGTCGACCTTCATTCTGCAGCCGGCGCGCCCCGCGCCGTCGGGCGCGCCGGCGCGGGCGGCGACGCTGAGGGTGGACGCGGTCACGGTGGCTGCTCCGTTCCGGGACCGCTCGCTCGTCTACCGCGAGAGCGAGCTTAAGTACGAGACCGACTTCTACAACGAGTTCCTGATTCCGCCCTCGCCCATGCTCGGGGAGGCGATCGCCGCCTGGCTCTCTGCCGCGGGCCTCTACCGGGCGGTGCTGCCGCCGTCCTCCACGCTCGACGCCGACCTGTCCTTGGACGCGTTCGTCACCGAGCTCTACGGCGACTTGCGCGATGCCGGGAAGCCGGCGGCGGTCGTCGACGATCAAGTTCTTCCTGCTGGCCGCCGGCGGCGCCCCCGGCGAGCTTTCTGTGGACCGGCGAGCTGCAGGCGCGGCGCGCCGTGCCGTCGCGTTCGGCGGAGGCGATAGTCGACCGGCCTCGACGCCGCGCTTGGCGACGTGCTCGAGCAGCTCGCCGCGGCGCTGCGGCGCTGCCGGTGCAATAGCCGGGCGGCCGGCCCGCCGCGGGCGGCGGCAGGCCCGGCTACGCTGCCCGATGCGCGGTCAGGTCGTGCTCGCTGCTGCCCACGACCGTGCACCGCGACGAAACTCGCCTGGGACGAGCCCGCCGCCATCTTCGATCCCAACGGTGCCGTCGATCTCCGGCGCGTCGGCGGCGCTGCGCGCGATCGCCCGCCCTCCCTCGACCGCGTCGACGAGCACGCTCCAGCGTGCGCCCGACCTTGGCGGCGAGCCGGCGCGCGCTGATCTTCGCCTGCGCGCCATGAAGCGCGCGCGCCGCTCTTCCTTCACCGCCTCCGGCACCGGATCGGGCAGCGCGTTGGCGGCCGCGCCGTCGACCGGCGAATAGGCGAAGCAGCCGACGCGGTCGAGCTCGGCCGCCTCGAGAAACTCGAGCAGCTCCTCGAACTCGGCTGCGGTCTCGCCGGGAAAGCCGACGATGAACGTCCTGCGGATGGTGAGATCGGGACAGATCGCTGCGCCAGGCGCGGATGCGGTCGAGATTGTCCTGCGCGTTGGCCGGCCGCTTCATCAGCTTCAGGATGCGCGGGCTGGCGTGCTGGAACGGCACGTCGAGATACGGCAGCACGCTTCCGGCGGCCATCAGCGGCAGCACCTCGTCGACGTGCGGATAGGGATAGACGTAGTGCAGCCGCACCCACGCGCCGTGCTCGCCGGCGAGCTCGCCCAGGGCGCGGGCCAGCTCGGTCATCCGCGTCTTCAGCGGCCGGCCGCGCCAGAAGCCGGTGCGGTACTTGACGTCGACGCCGTAGGCGCTGGTGTCCTGCGAGATCACCAGTAGCTCGCGCACGCCGGCCCGCAGCAGGTTCTCCGCCTCGCTCATGACCTCGCCGAGCGGCCGGCTGACGAGGTCGCCGCGCATCGAGGGGATGATGCAGAAGGTGCAGCGGTGATTGCAGCCTTCGGCGATCTTCAGATAGGCGTAGTGCTTCGGCGTGAGCTTGATGCCCTGCGGCGGGCACCAGGTCGATGAACGGATCGTGCGGCTTCGGCAGCTGCGGCGTGCACGGCGGCCATGACTTCCGCCGTGGCGTGCGGGCCGGTGACGGCCAGCACGCGCGGATGCGCTCTGCGCACGAACTCGCCGCCGTCCTTGGCGCCGAGGCAGCCGGTGACGATGACCTTGCCGTTCTCGGCCAGCGCCTCGCCGATCGCGTCGAGCGACTCCTCCACCGCGGCGTCGATGAAGCCGCAGGTGTTGACGACGACCAGATCGGCGCCCTCGTAGCTCGGCGCGACCGCGTAGCCCTCGGCGCGCAGCTGGGTGAGGATCCGCTCGGAGTCGACCAGCGCCTTCGGGCAGCCGAGCGAGACGAACCCGACGCGCGGCGTCGTTGCGGCTGCGACGCGTCATCGGACAAGGTCGGCTTGCGCGCTGCGGGAAAACGTCTCGCTGCAATGCAGCTTGTGCGCCGCTTTCGGGTCGCGGCAGCGAATCAGCGCTTATTGTCGTCTTCGCCCTGGCTCCTGGCGCGGCGAAGTTGGGGAACGGAAACGCGGTGAACAGCCCGCGGGTCTGGTCCTGCATGCGCTGCTGCATGTCCATGAACAGCTTCGCGCTCTGCTCGAGGTAGTTGCCGAGCATGCCCTGCATCGCCGGCGCCTGCATCTGCAGGAACTGCTTCCACAGATCGGGCGTGAGCAGCATCTTGTCGCCGTAGATCTGCTTGGCCTGCTCCTGCAGCTTGTTCTGGATGGTGAGGAACGCCTTGACGTTCTGCTCCATGTAGTTGCCCATGATCCCCTGCAGCGCGTTGCCGTAGAAACGGATCATCTGCGAGAGCATCTCGCTCGAGAACATCGGCATTCCCGCCGACTCCTCCTCGAGGATGATCTGCAGCAGGATGCTGCGCGTCAGGTCGTCCCCGGACTTGGCATCGATGACCTGAAAATCGACGTGCTCCAGCACCATCTGCTTGACGTCCGCCAGCGTGATGTAGCCGCTGTTGGCGGTGTCGTACAGGCGGCGGTTCGGGTACTTCTTGATCACGCGGATGCGGCTTGTCCATGCGCGGCTCCAGCAGGCGATCAGCGCAATTATAACCCACTGATTTATTTGAGTGTTTGATTTGCGTTCGCGGTCCGCGAAAATGCATGCTGCGTGCACCAAAAAAGCCTTGACAGGCGCAATTATCACTCCTAGAATCTGTTTTGTGCGGTGCAACAAAAAGAGCGCTTGGCGTGAACCGCCGGCAAGACCCACCGATCGCCAGCAGGGCGGGTGGATCCGCAGGCCCGGGACCGCCGTCAAGCGGACAACTGTTTGGATGCAACCTACCTCGACGGAAAGGATCGACCATGTACAACGCAACGGAACAATTTGCTGAAATCAACAAGGCCGGCTACGACAACGCGGTCAAGCTCGCCTCGCTGTCGCTGGAAAAGGCCGAGCGGCTGGCGAAGCTCAACCTCCAGGCCGCCAAGGCCGCGCTGGAGCAAGGCGTCTACAGCGCCAACGCGGTCGCCGGAGTCAAGGACGTGCAGGAGTTTTTCACCCTGCGCGCCAAGCTCGCCGAAGCCGGTGTGCAGAACGCGCTGGGCTACTCGCGCGGTGTGTATGAAATCGCCTCGGAAGCGCAAGCCGATTTCTCGGCGCTGGCCGAAGAAGCCTGGGCTTCGTACACCAAGGGTGTCGCGGCGTGGGTGGAAAAGGCGGCCAAGAACGCGCCCGCTGGCTCGGATGTCGCGGTGACGGCGCTCAAGTCGACGGTTGCCGCCACGACCGCCGCGTTCGACCAGTTCTCGAAGGCGACCAAGCAGGTGGTGAACTTCGCCGACGCGTCGGTTCGCGCCGCGACTGCGAATGCGGCGACGGCCGCCAAGGCGACAACCAAGGGCCGCAAGGCTGCGTAAGGGTAAGGTATCGGTAGACCAGAACGACAGGAACTTGAATCCAGCGAGACTGTCTCTATATTGGTTCAGATGACTCCTTCTGTATCATTTTCCTCCTCCTAAATGATACAGCCTCGCCCCGGCAGCAATGCCGGGGCTTTTTTTTGGGCCGTTGCGGCGGTGCCGTGGCTCGCTCTCAGAACATGTGCTGGCCGCCGTTGATCGCGATGTTGGCGCCGGTGACGAAGGCCGCCTCCTCCGACGCGAGATAGGCCACCAGCCCGGCGATCTCGTCGGGCTTGCCCAGCCGCCCCATCGGGATCTGCGGAATGATCTTGCTGTCGAGCACTTCCTGCGGAATCGCCATCACCATCTTGGTGCCGATGTAGCCGGGCGAGATCGTGTTGACAGTGACGCCCTTCCTCGCCACTTCGAGCGCCAGCGCCTTGGTGAAGCCGTGCATGCCGGCCTTGGCCGCGGAATAGTTGACCTGGCCGAAGGCGCCCTTCTGGCCGTTCACCGACGAGATGTTGATGATGCGGCCCCAGCCGCGCTCGACCATGCCGTCGCAGACCTGCTTCGTCATGTTGAAGCAGCTGTCGAGATTGGTCTTGATCACGACATCCCAGTTCGCCTTGTCCATCTTCTTGAACGTCATGTCGCGCGTGATGCCGGCGTTGTTGACCAGGACGTCGACGGCGCCGACATCCTTGACCACCTGCGCCACGCAGGCGACGCACGAGTCCCAGTCGACGACGTCGCAGGGGTAGGCATGGAAGGTGTAGCCCTGCTTCTTCATCGCCGCGAGCCACTCCTGCGCCTTGGTGTTGCCGGGCGAATGAGTGGTGACGACCGTTGTAGCCGAGCGCGGCGAGCTTGGCGCAGATCGCCTCGCCCAGGCCGCCCATGCCGCCGGTCACCAGCGCTGCGCGGTGCTTGTTTTCTGCCATGGCTCCTCCTTGTTGTCGATCTCGAGATGCCGTAGTTCGCCGGCGCCTTGCGGTCAACGCTCCACGGCGAGCGCGACGCCCATCCCGCCGCCGATGCACAGCGAGGCGAGACCTTTTTTCGCGTCGCGCCGGACCATTTCGTGGAGCAGCGTGACCAGCACGCGGCAGCCCGAGGCCCCGATCGGATGGCCGAGCGCGATGGCGCCGCCGTTGACGTTGATCCTGCTCGTGTCCCAGCCCATTTCCTTGTTGACCGCGCAGGCCTGCGCGGCAAACGCCTCGTTGATCTCCATCAGGTCGAGGTCGGCCGGCTTCCAGCCCGCCTTCTCCAGGCAGCGCCTCGATGCCGGCACCGGACCCATGCCCATGATCGACGGATCGACGCCCGACGACGCAAAGGCCCTTGATCTTCGCCAGCGGCTTGAGTCCGAGTTGCTGCGCTCTTCGCCGCGCTCATCACCAGCACCGCCGCGGCGCCGTCGTTGATCCCGGAGGCGTTGGCCGCGGTCACGGTGCCGTCCTTGGCGAACGCCGGCTTGAGACCGCCGACCGACTCCAGCGTCGTGCCGGCCTTGATGAACTCGTCGGCGGCGAATGCGAGCGGGTCGCCCTTGCGCTGCGGGATCATGACCGGGACGATTTCGTCCTTGAACTTGCCCGCCTTCTGCGCCGCCTCGGCCTTGTTCTGGCTCGCCACCGCAAACTCGTCCTGTTGGGCGCGCGAAATGCCGTACTGCTTGGCGACGTTCTCGGCCGTGGTGCCCATGTGATACTGGTTGTACACGTCCCACAGGCCGTCGACGATCATGCTGTCGATGAGCTTGGCGTCGCCCATGCGAAAGCCGTCGCGCGAGCCGGGAAGCACGTGCGGGGCGGCGCTCATGTTTTCCTGGCCGCCGGCGATCACGATGTCGGCGTCGCCGCATTGCACCGCCTGCGACGCGAGCATGACCGCCTTGAGCCCCGAGCCGCACACCTTGTTGATCGTCATCGCCGGGACCGCTGCCGGCAATCCGGCCTTGATCGACGCCTGGCGCGCCGGATTCTGGCCGCTCCCCGCGGTGAGCACCTGGCCGAGAATGACCTCGGATATCTGGTCCGGCTTGAGGTTGGCGCGCGCGAGCAGCGCCCGGATCACCGTTGCGCCAAGCTCCGGCGCCGGGATCTTGGCCAGGCTCCGCCGAATTTGCCGATCGCGGTGCGCACGGCACCGACAATCACGATATCTGTCATAAGGGGTCTCCGTCGAGGTGCGACATGCAGGCGCCGGCAGCGACCGACGCCCTGGTGGAAGGTTTCAGCGCGATGTTAACGCATGCTGCTGCGGGCGCACAATGCGCGCTGCGCGGCGGCTCACGTCAGGCAACCTGCTCGCGCACGTAAGTGCCCGGCGCGGCGGCGAGCGGGCGGTGGCGGGCGCTGCCCTCGCGCGAGGGAGCCGGACGCCGCGCGCCGCATGCGGCGCGAGCCACGCCGTCCAGTGCGGCCACCACGACCCGGGTGCGTCCGCGGCGCCCGCGCAGCCAATCGTCCGCGGTCCTCGGTGAGCAACTCGTTCGTCCAATAGTTGCGCCGGCTGCTCGCCGGCGGGTTGACCACGCCGGCGATATGGCCCGACGCGCCGAGCACGAAGGTCGGCGTCGCCACCGAGCAGGCGGACGCTGCGGTACGCCGACCGCCACGGCACGATATGATCGTCGCGCGAGGCATAGACGTAGGCCGGCATCGCCAGGCGCGACAGATCGATCGCTGCGCCGCACATCGTCAGGGCGCGCGGCTCGCGCAGGCGATTGTCGAGGTACATGTTGCGCAGATAGTAGGCGTACATCGGACCGGGAAGTTGGCCGAATCGCCGTTCCAGAAGAGCAGGTCGAACGCCGGCGGCGTCCTGCCCTTGAGGTAGTTGCTGACCACGTAGTTCCAGACCAGCTCGTTGGGGCGCAGGCTCGCGAAGGCGTTGGCCAGCTCGCTGCCACGCACGCGCGCCCCGGCGAGCAGCGCCGGCTCGCGCGCAGCCAGGTACTCGCGCGAGACGTAGACGCCGATCTCGCCCGGGTCCTCGAAGTCGAGCAGGGCGGTGAGCAAGGTCGCGCTCGCCACCGGGTGCTCGCGGCGCGCCGCGAGCACGCGCCAGCGCGCAGGCCAGCAGCGTTCCGCCGACGCAGAAGCCGAGCGCGTTGATCGTCCGGCTGCCGGAGATCTCGCGCGGCGACGGCGATCGACCGCAGCACGCCCTGCTCGAGGTAGTCGTCCCACGTCAGGTGGCCGAGCTCCGGCGGTATGTTGCGCCAGGAGACCATGAAGACGGTGTGCCCGGCGCCGACCACATGCCGGACGAACGAATTCTCCGGCCGCAGATCGAGAATGTAGAACTTGTTGATGCACGGCGGCACGATGAGCAGCGGCCGCTTGTGGACCTCGGCGGTGGTCGGTCGGTACTGGATGAGCTCGATCAGCTCGTTGCGGAACACGACGCTGCCCGGCGTGAAGGCGAGGTTGCCGCCGACCGCGAATGCCGACTCGTCGGTCATGGCGATGCGGCCGCGCTGTGCGTCGCCGATCAGGTTGGCGAGTCCCTGGGCGAGGCTGGCGCCGCCGGACTCGAGGGCGAGCTTAAGCGCCTCGGGATTGGTCGCCAGGAAATTCGACGGCGCGATGGCGTCCGCGTACTGCTGGGCGAGGAAGCGCAGCCGCTTCTTCGCCCCCGCGTCGCCCTGCGCCAGCGCCGCGAGCTCGCGCACGTAATCGGCATAAAGCAGGTAGCTGTCCTTGAGCCAGGCGAAGTAGGGCTGCTCGCGCCATTCCTTCGCCGCGAAGCGCCGATCCATGACCCGGGCCACGGCGCCGGCCTGTGCTGCGGGAGTGGTGTCGCCGCCGAGCGCCTGCTGCCAGAGCGCTTCGAGGCGGACGTTGTAGCGTTCGGTGAGCTCGGCCGCGGCGGCCGGATCGATCCATGCGTCGGTCGGTGCCAGCACCGCCAGCGCGGCGTTTCCCATTTCGATTTGCATCGGGGCTGCCGCTGCCCGCGAGGCGTCAGCGCCCGACCACCACTGCAGCCATTGCCGGCCCATCGCCTGCCACTGGCCGAAGAGCTCGGCCAAGTTATTGCCGGCCGTTTCGGTATCCATCGCCATGCGCGCTCGCGTCGCCGCGAGTGTAACGACTCACCATGCGCTGCACAAACGGCTTCGGCGCGCCGGCCTCGCTTGCTGCGCCGCCGTGCGTGCCGGCCGGCGCGTCAAGGGGTCGCGATCCAGATCAGCGTCGCCATGCGACCCGCCGCGCCGCCGCCGTCGCGGCGGTAGGAGTGGAAGCTGCCCGGCTCGGTCACGGTGCAGCGATCGCCGCCATGTATCGTCGCCACGCCGGCGCGGCGCAGGCGCCGACGCGCCAGCGCGTAGAGATCGGCGAGCCATTTGCCCGGGCGGTGGGGCGCGAAACAGGCGGCCGCTCCCGGATCGTCGGCGCAATGCGCCGCGAGCACGTCCTCGCCGACCTCGAAGGCCCGCGGTCCGATGGCCGGGCCCAGCCACGCGCAAACCTCCGCAGGCGGCGCAGCCATGGCCGAAAGCGCCGCTTCGAGCACGCCGGCGGCGAGCCCGCGCCAGCCGGCGTGCGCGGCGGCCACCACATCGCCGACGCGGTCGCACAGCAGGATCGGGAGGCAATCGGCGCACTGCACGGCGCAAACGGTGCCGGCGAGGCGGGCGACGGCCCCGTCGGCAATGAGCGCCTCGTCTCGGCCGAGCGACCTTGCCGCGTCGGCGTCGCAGATTGCCGCGCCATGGACTTGCTTGAGCCACACCGGGTCGGCGGGCAGCCAATGCCGCAGCTCGCCCTTCGCGGGCTCGAACTGCGGATGATCGCGCGCCAGGTCGAAGCTCGCACCGGCACGGCCGTTGCGCGTGGTCGACAGGGCGCAGACCCGCGCCGGCGCCGGCCAGTCGGGAACGATCCAGTCGAGCCCGGCCGCGGCGAGCCGCGCCGAGAGCGCGCTTGGCGCGGCCCGGCTCATGCGGCGCGGCGCAACGACGCGAGCAGCGCCGCGAGGTCGCCGGGCAACGGCGATTCCCACTGCATCGGTCCGCGCGTGAGCGGATGCACGAGCGCAAGCCGCCAGGCGTGCAGTGCCTGGCGGGGAAAGGCAATGCGTGTGGCGGCGACCGTAGGTGCGATCGCCGACCAGGGGATGCTGCAACGATGCGAGATGGACGCGAATCTGGTGCGTGCGGCCGGTTTCGAGACGGCAGGCGAGCAGGGTGCAGGCGGCGAAGCGCTCGCGCACCTCGTAGTGGGTGATGGCGGGCTTGCCGGCGGCGACGACGGCCATCGAGGTCCGCCTCACCGGGTGGCGGCCGAGCGGCGCGTCGATGCGGCCGCCGCGGGTCACGAGGCCGTGCACGAGCGCCAGGTATTCGCGTCGTACCGTGCGCGCCTGCAACTGCCGGACCAGCTCGGTCTGCGCCGTCGGCGTCTTGGCCACCACGAGCAGGCCGGTGGTGTCCTTGTCGAGTCGGTGCACGATGCCTGCGCGCGCCACGGCGGAGAGCTGCGGGGCGTGATGCAGCAGAGCATTGGCGAGGGTGCCGTCCCAGTTGCCGCTGCCGGGGTGAACGACCAGCCCCGCCGGCTTGTCGACGACGATGAGCGCCTCGTCCTCGTAGACGATCGACAGCGGCAGCGGTTGCGCGACGAAGGCATTCGCGCGCGGCTCATCGAGCGGCGAGACGACGACGCGTTCGCCGCCGTGGAGCTTGCGCTTCGCCGTGCCGGTCTCGCCGCCGACGCTCACGCGCCCGGCGTCGATCCAGGTGCGGATGCGGCTGCGCGAGTGCTCGGGCATGAGCCGCGCCAGCGCCTGGTCGAGGCGCAACCCTGCGAGCTCGGCGGCGATGGTGAAGTCGCGGCGCGCCGAGGACGCGGCGGGCACTGCGGTATAATTCGCCCCTCGCGCCGGAGTTGCAGCCATGTTGAGAATGTCGCTGTTGGGAACTCGATCCATCGTCGCGATCGTGCTCGCGCTCTCACTGACCGCGTGCGACCTTCTTCCCGACGTCAAAGACGAAACCGCGAGCTGGTCGGCCGAGCGCCTCTATCAGGAGGCGCACACCATGTTGACGAGCGGCAATTATACGCGGGCGGTCAAGCTCTTCGACACCCTCGAGGGGCGCTATCCCTATGGGGTCTACGCGCAGCAGGCGATTCTCGAGGGCGCATACGCAAATTATCGCAATGGCGAGAGCGCAACGGCGATCGCCGCCTGCGACCGGTTCATCCGCACCTATCCGAACCATCCCAACGTCGACTACGCCTTTTATCTCAAGGGTGTGGTGAATTTCCGCGAGGACCAGGGGATCTTCGGCTACATCGTCGAGCAGGATCTCTCCGAGCGCGACCCGAAGATGGCGCGCGAGTCGTTCAATTCGTTCAAGGACCTGGTTGCCCGCTTCCCGGACAGCAAGTACGCGGCCGATTCCCGCGAGCGCATGCGCTACCTGACCAACGCGCTGTCGAGCTACGAAGTCCACGTCGCCGACTATTACTTCCGGCGCGGTGCCTACGTGGCGGCGGCCAACCGCGCGCAGGCGTCGCTGCTCGGCTATCCGCAGACCCCGGCAAACGAGGACGCGCTCATCCTCATGGCCCTGAGCTACGACCGGCTCGGCATGCCGCAATTGCGCGACGACGCGCAGCGGGTGCTCAAGGAATCGTTCCCCAACGGCAAGTATTACTCGGGCGTGGCCAGGCCGTGGTGGAAGTTCTGGGTGCCGAAGGAAAGCCTGCTGCCGTCGGAGGACACCCTGCTTCCGCCCGGCTCGGTGCCCGATTCGAAGCCATGGTGGCAGTTCTGGTGACCGTGGCACCGGGCGCGCGCCCCCGCGCGCCGCTTCAGCCCGCCGGCCGGGCGAAAAAATCGAGCACGTCGGAGAGTTGCCTCGTGCGCCGCATCGGCGGCAGGGCAGCGAGGATGCGCCGGCCGTAAGGCTTGTCGGCCAGGCGGCGGTCGCACAGCACGAGCACGCCGCGATCGGTCTCGGAGCGGATCAGGCGCCCGGCGCCCTGCTTCAGGCTCAGGGCAGCCTGCGGCAGCTGATAGTCGAGAAACGCGTTGCCGCCCTGGCGCGTGATGTGTTCCAGTCGCGCCGCGAACAGCGGGTCGTCCGGCGGCGCGAAGGGCAGCTTGTCGATGACGACCACCGACAGCGCCTCGCCCTGCACGTCGACTCCTTCCCAGAAGCTCTGGCTGCCGAGCAGCACCGCGTTGCCCAGCAGGCGAAAGCGCGACAGCAACTCGCTGCGCGATCCCTCGCCCTGCACCAGCAGCGGATAATCGAGGCCCTCGCGCGCAAGGGCCTCGGCGATGCGGTCGCGGGCGCGGGCGAGCGCCCGCAGCGTGGTGAAGAGCAGAAACGCCCGGCCGGCGCTGGCTTTGAGCACCGGCAGGGCGGCGGCGACGACCGCGTCGGTGTGCTCGAAGCTGTTCGGCTCGGGCAGCTCGCGCGGCAGATAGAGCAGCGCCTGGCGTGCGTAATCGAAGGGGCTGTCCCAGCAGCCGGTGGCCGCGTGCGTGAGGCCGAGTTCGCGCTGAAAGTGGCTGAAGTCGCCGCCGACGGCAAGCGTCGCCGAAGTGAGGATCCACGCCCGCGCGCTATCGGCCACCTGGCGGGCGAAGATCTCGGCGATCGACAGCGGCGAGGCATGAAGCTGCCAGCCGCGGCCGCTGACGTCGAACCAGCGGATCCAGTTCGGATCCTCCAGGTCGCGCCAGCGCGAAAGACGCGTGACGAGCTCGCGCGTGCGATTCGCGCATTGCTGGAGCACGTCGCTGCGCTCGGACTGGTGGGCGAGCTCGGCTTGGAGGGTGTCGAGCGCCGCCGCCAGGGCATCGAGCGCCGCGACCAGGTCCGCGCGCCGCATCGCCTCGGCGTGCGACCATTTGCCCGTTGCCTCGCCGGCGGCCAGGCGCACCCGGCGGATTGCCTGCAGCACTGCCTGCGCCGCGTCGGGCAGAGGCGCGTAATCGCGCGCGACTTCGAGGCCCTCGAGCTCGACATCGCGGGCGAGCTCCGCGAGCGCTCCGGCGGCGAGCTCGTCACCGAAGAAGAGCGTCGCCGTATCGGGCAACTGGTGCGCCTCGTCGAGGATCACCGTGTTGCAGGCGGGCAGAGAGCTCGGACAGGCCCTCGTCCTTCAGCACGACGTCGGCGAAGAACAGATGATGGTTGATGACCACGATGTCGGCAGCGAGCGCCTCCTTGCGCGCGCGCATCACGAAACATTCGCCGTAATGCGGACATTCCCCGCCGAGGCAGTTGTCGCGGGTCGAGGTCACCTGGGCCCAGATGGCGGCGGTGTCCGGCACGGTGGTCAGCTCGGACTTGTCGCCGCTCTGCGAGCTCCTCGCAAACACCTCGATGCGCTGCAGATAGCCCGCGTCGGCGCGCGAGGCGAAGCTGTCGGCGTGCCGCGCCCGCTCGAGGTGGTAGTGGCAGACGTAATTGGCGCGACCCTTGAGCAGGGCGACGGTGAGCGGCAGCTGCAGCGCATCGCGGACCAGCGGCAGGTCGCGCTGGAAGAGCTGGTCCTGGAGCGTCTTGGTGCCGGTGGAGACGATGACCTTGCCGCCGGAGAGCAGCGCCGGGACGACATAGGCAAAGGTCTTGCCGGTGCCGGTTCCGGCTTCGGCGAGCAGCGGCGAGCGCTCGGCGATCGCCCGCGCGACGGCCTCGGCCATTTCCAGCTGCTGGGTGCGGAAGCGGTAGGCCGGAAGGGTGCGCGCCAGCGGACCGTCGGCGCCGAACACGGCGGCTAAGTCAATGCCCAAATTGGAACTCGCCGCGGCGCCCTGCCGGCGCGCCGCGGCGCACGGCACGGCCCCTGTCAAGGGCTCGCCGGCTTGCGCTTGGGCGCGGGCTTCGCCGCCGGCTTGGCGGCCGGCGCGGCGGCCGCCAGGGTGCGGATCGCCCCGATCTGCTGCGCGAATCCGGCATAGGGGACCTCGACGCGCAGCTTGTAGCTCTCGCCGGCCTCGCCCGGCGTGGGCATGAGCTTGGCGAGACTGTCGAGCCAGAAGTCGTGGAGCCGGCGCAGGCTCTCGATGATTTCCTGGCTGTGCGCCTCCTCGCGCAGCGCCGCCTGGTACGGCAGCACCATCGACAGCTTGTGCTTGTCGATGCACGATTCGGTCTTCGCGCCGTTGACACCCTGCTGCGCCCCGTCCATGCCGTACTCGATGATCTCGATGCTCTTGATCTCGCGGCACATCGTATAGGTCTGCGGCACCGCTTCGAGGAAGCAGTCGAGACCGCTGCCCTTGGCCGCCGTGGGACAGATATACGGATTGACCTTGTCCAGCGCGCAGGCGGCGCGCGGCGCCAGCGCGACACAGACGAGCACAAGCGCGATCCAAAGTCTCTGCCGCATGAGATTTTTTTCCCGACGCATCGAAGGATGCGAAAACGCATCCATGCTACCGCGCGGGCGCACGCCGCTCAAGCGCGCAGGCCGAAACGGCGAGCGCTAAATGGTGACGCCGCCGGAAACCTCGATCACCGCACCGTTGATGTAGCTCGCCTCGTCGGAAGCGAGCCAGGCGTAGGTATTGGCGATCTCTTCGGGCCGGCCGAGACGGCCCATGGGCACTTTTTCCTCGATCGACCGCAGGACCTTCGCCGGTATCGAATCGAGGATCGGCGTTTCGATGAATCCGGGGCAGATGGCGTTGGCGCGGATGCCCTTGCTGCCGAGCTCGCGCGCCCAGGTCTTGACCATGCCGATGACGCCGAACTTGGTCGCCGCGTAGTTGGTCTGCCCGAAATTGCCATACAGACCGACGATCGACGAGGCGTTGAGGATGCAGCCGGAATTCTGCCGCAGCATGATGTCGACCACGGCCTTGGTGCAGTTGTAGACGCCCTTGAGGTTGACGTCGATCACGCGCTCGAACTGGTCGTCGGTCATCTTGCTCAGGCGGGCGTCCTGGACGATGCCGGCGTTGTTGACCAGGGTATCGATGCGATGCCAGGCGAACATCACGCTTTCGACCATGCGGGCGATCGACCCCTTGTCGGTTACGTCGACCTGGAAGCCGAGCGCCTCGCCGCCGAATGCCCGGATCTGGGCAAGGGTCTCCGCCACCGAGGTCATGTTGATGTCGCAGACGGCGACCTTCGCGCCCTCCTTGGCGAACTTGATCGAGGTTGCCCGGCCGATTCCCTGGCCCCCGCCGGTGATGATCGATACCTTGCCGTGCAGGCGCAGCGAACCGTTGCCGTTGCCGCCCCCGCTACCGTTACCGCTCGACGCCATGCTGACCCCTCTCGACCCCCGACCGTCCGGCCAGGGTCGTTGCGATTCATCGCTCGCCTGCCCTGTTGCGCCGCAGCGGACTCTACCTCGTTTGATTGCGACGCACAATATGGCAATACGATGAAAACCGCGCCGGCTCGCCGACTGTTGTATTTCTGATAAATACTTATAGATCATGGACATGCATTAACGCGGGCGCTTACACACGCGCTTCGCCCAAGGCGGCGCTTTGACCCCTGTCAGCGCCGTTTGCGGCGCAGCCACAGCGCCTGTCAATCGCAGATGTGGGTGCTTACATTCCTGTTTTTCAAGCCGGCTGCCAGCCTTCGAGCACGAGCTGAAGGCTCGAGAGCCCCTGGTAATGGTTGACGTCGACGCGATAGGCGGCACGGATGCGCTCCGGCAACGGGCCGGGCTCGTTGAAGAGCATGGCGGGGCAGGGCCGGCCGGCACCGGAGAGCGACAGGCGCAGATGTTTTTCGGCCACCAGCCGCTGTTCGAGCACCGCGAACTCGCCGTCGAAGAGCGGGGGCGGAAAGCCTTGTCCCCAGACCCGGGTCGCGATCTCCTGGGCGAGGCCGAGGGTGAGCTCCGCCGGACCGAGCTCGCCATCGGTTTCGAGCGTCTGGCGCAAGGCGGCGGGCGAGAGCCATTCGCGCGCCACGCGCTCGAATTCGGCGCTGAACCGGGGCAGCGCCGCTTCCGGCAAGGTCAATCCCGCGGCGTGCGCGTGGCCGCCGAACCGGGTGATGGTCTCCGGGGCCCTCTTGGCGACCAGGTCAAGGGCGTCGCGCAGGTGAAAGCCGGCGATGGCCCGGCCCGAACCGCGCAGCTCGCCCTCGGCGCCGCGGGCGAACACCACCGTCGGGCGGTGGAAGCGCTCCTTGAGGCGCGAAGCCACGATGCCCACCACGCCCTGGTGCCACTCGGGTCGGTAGACGCACAGCGTGTAGCGATCCGCGGCGACGGTGGCATCGAGGCCATCGAGGGCCTGCTCGTGCATCGTCGCTTCGACCTCGCGCCGGGTGCGGTTGAGCAGGTCGAGCGTGGCGGCGAGCGGCGTGGCGCTCGCCTCGTCCTCGGCGAGCAGGCAGGCTATGCCGATGGACATGTCGGCCATGCGCCCGGCTGCGTTCAAGCGCGGTCCGGCGACGAAGCCCAGGTCGTAGGCGCTGGCGCGGGCGGGGTCGCGGCCGGCCGCGGCGAACAACGCCCGCACCCCGGGCTGCAGGCGGCCGGCGCGGATGCGTTGCAATCCCTGGCCGACCAGGATGCGGTTGACCCGATCGAGCTGCACCACATCGGCGATTGTTCCCAGCGCGACCAGGTCGAGCAGCGCCGCGAGGTTAGGCTCGCCACGCCCGGCGAAGCGGCCCTGCTCGCGCAGCCGCGCCCGCAGGGCGGTAAGGACATAGAACATCACGCCCACCCCGGCGAGATGCCTGCTCGGAAAGCCGCAGCCCGGCTGGTTGGGGTTGACGATCCACGGCGTTGCGGGCAATTCCGCGCCGGGCAGGTGGTGGTCGGTGATGAGCACGTCGATGCCGCGCGCGCGCGCGGCGGCGACTCCGTCGACGCTGGCGATGCCGTTGTCGACGGTGATGATGAGCGCCGGCTCGCGCTGTGCCGCCAGGGCGACGATTTCCGGCGTGAGGCCGTAGCCGAATTCGAAGCGGTTGGGGACTAAGAAATCGACCTGCGCGCCCATGGCGCGCAGACCCCGCACGCCGGTTGCGCACGCGGTGGCGCCGTCGGCGTCGTAGTCGGCCACGATCAAGAGGGGCTCGTGCCGGTCGATCGCGCGCGCGAGCCGCGCTGCCGCCGCGTCGATGCCCTTGAGCGTCGTCCACGATGGCAGCCGCGCCAGTTCGAAGTCGAGCTCGGAGGCTTCGCGCACGCCGCGGGCGGCATAGACGCGGGCGAGCACGGGGGCGATTCCGGCCGCCACCAGCGCCGCCGCGGCAGCGGCTTCGGGCAGAGGGCGGCGAACGATGTCCATCATGAGTTCCCGGAACCCTCGGCGACCAGGCGCACCAGCCGCGACTGTGCCCGGCGCGGGGCGATGCGCGAGCGCCAGCGCTGCGCGAAGGACGGCCGCGAGGCTCGAAAGCGCAGCGCGAGCGCGCGGCCGGTGAGGACGAGCTCGAGCTCGCTCAAGCTCCCGCCATGCAGTGCGCGCAGGGCAGGCGCGATCCAGGCCCGGTCGACCCCGTCGAATTCCGCCCGCGCGCCCTCGCCGATCGGCGAGAGCCATGCCACGCGTGCCGCGGCCGCGGGCATGGCCGAGAATGCACCGGGCAGCCTCGCGCAGGGAACGCCGACGCCTTCGGCCAGGTCGCAGACTAGGCCAGCGTCGGCAAAGATCCGGTTTGCGGGCCCGGTCGGCGGCAGGGCCGTGCCGCCACCCCAGAACCACAGGCTGTCGACACTCGTCTGTCCGCCCGCCTCGCGCCGGCGATTGACGGCGTGCTCGAAGAAGAGCATCTGCAGCTCGTTCTGCCAGCGCTGCCAGCGCGCGGCATCGGCGCCGGCGCCGAGAAACGGCAGGAGGGGGGCGCCCTGTGCGGCCGCCGGCGGCCGCGTGACCAGTCGCGGCGCTACCTCGGCGCGCAGCAACCAGTGCGCCGGGGTCGGGGCGAGGAAGCCGATGCGATCGACCGCGAAATGCGCGTTGAGCATCGAGAGCAGCGCGTTCGCATCCGCGGCATCGAGATCCGCGACCGGCCCGCCGAGGCGAAGCTCGCTCGCGCCAACGATGAAGTGCACCGGGTCGGCGCACAGCCAATAGGCCTCGCCGGTGGCGATGCCCGCGGCGCGTGCCAGCCAGGGAGCGACCGGCCAGTCCTGCTGCTTGGCGATGCCGCACGCGCGGCAGGCGGCGGCGAGCGCGCCGTCGGGCTCGGTCGACGGCGCTGCGTCGGCGTCGACCAGGCGCGAGAGCGCCGGAGCTTGCATGGCGAGGTTTGCCAGCGCAGAAGAAGGCCAGTCGAGCAGGCCTGGCACGACCAGAGTGCAACGCATTGGAGTAGCGCCGGCGAAAGCGCGCCCGAGTGTAGCACGCGCCCGGCGCTCGTCGTCGCGCCGTTGTGGCACACTCTCGCGCTTGCCGGCGCGAGCGCGCGCGAAACAAGGGCATGTTTGAACCGGGCGGCGCAGATGTCTAACCTACCTTACGAACTGTTCGTGGGCTTTCGCTACACGCGCGCGCGGCGCGGGTCGGGTCGCAACGGCTTCGTCTCGTTCATCGCCGCGGTATCGATGCTCGGCATCGCCCTTGGCGTTGCCGCGCTGATCGTGGTGCTGTCGGTGATGAACGGCTTCCAGGAGGAGCTGCGCACGCGCATCCTGTCGGTCGCCTCGCACATCGAGATTCGCGCCCTCGGTGGCGCCATGACCGACTGGCAGGCCGTGGCGCGGGTGGCGCGGGCGAATCCGCGGGTGCTTGCCGCGGCGCCGTACGTCCTCGGGCAGGCGATGCTGTCGGCGGGCGAGGTCAATCGCGGGGTACTGGTGCGCGGCATCGATCCGGCGCTCGAGGACAAGGTCGCCGACATCGAGGGGCACATGCGCGCCGGATCGCTTGCCGCGCTGCGCCCGGGCGGCTTCGGGGTGGTGCTCGGCTCCGAGCTTGCGCGGGCGCTGGGCGTGCGCGTCGGCGACAGCGTGGTGATCATCACCCCGCAGGGGACAGTCACTCCGGCGGGCACGCTGCCGCGGGTCAAGAGCTTCCGTGTCGTCGGCGTGTTCGAGATCGGCATGTTCGAGTTCGACAGCGGGCTCGCGCTCATCGACCTGGCCGACGCGCAGAAGCTCTACCGCCTCGACGCTGCCGTGAGCGGCGTTCGACTCAAGGTCGATGACCTGTTCGCCGCACCCAGGGTGGCGCAGGATCTCCTGCCGGTGCTGCCGGTCGACGACGATGTGCGCGACTGGACGCAGAGCCACGCCAACTTCTTTCGCGCCGTGGCGATCGAGAAGCGCATGATGTTTCTCATCCTCACCCTGATCGTCGCGGTGGCGGCGTTCAACATCGTCTCGGCGCAGGTGATGGTGGTCACCGACAAGCGGGCCGATATCGCGATCCTGCGCACCCAGGGCGCCTCGCCGGCGAGCATCCTCGCCATCTTCGTCATCCAGGGTGCGCTGGTCGGCGCGATCGGCACGCTGCTCGGCGTCGTCGGGGGGCTCGCGATGGCCTACAACGTGGGCACGGTGGTGCCGTTCGTCGAGCGGCTGCTCGGCGTGCAGTTCCTCGACAAGACCGTCTATTACATCAGCGAGCTGCCCTCGCAAGTGCAGCGCGGCGACGTGGTCACGGTGGCGTCGATCGCGCTGGTGCTGACGCTGCTGGCAACCCTCTACCCGGCCTGGCGTGCGGCGCGGATCAATCCCGCGGAGGCGCTGCGCTATGAATAGCCCGCCGCCAGTGCTCGAATGCCGCAATCTGCGCAAGACCTATCGCGGCGGTCCGCTCGACGTGCCGGTGCTGCTCGGCATCGACCTCGCCGTCGGGGCCGGCGAGCGGCTCTCTGTGGTCGGCGTCTCGGGCTCCGGCAAGAGCACGCTGCTGCACCTGCTTGGCGGATTGGACGCGCCCACCGCGGGCGAGGTGTTCGTTCAGGGGCAGTCTTTCGCCGACCTGCGCGAAGCCGACCGCGGCCGGGTGCGCAATCGCGCCCTGGGCTTCATCTACCAGTTCCACCACCTGCTGCCGGAATTCTCCGCCCTGGAAAACGTCGCCATGCCTCTGCTCGATCCGCCGCGAGGGCGGCGCCCGGGCGCGCGCCGCGGCGGCGGCGATCCTGGAGCGGGTGGGCCTCTCCGCACGCGCCCTGCATCGTCCCGGCGAATTGTCGGGAGGCGAGCGACAGCGGGTGGCGCTGGCGCGGGCGCTGGTGACCGAACCGGCGGTGCGTGCTCGCCGACGAGCCGACCGGAAATCTCGACCGCAACACCGCCGAGCAGGTCTTCGACCTGATGCTCGCGCTCAATCGCAGCGCCGGAACGAGCCTGGTCATCGTCACGCACGACGCCGAACTGGCCGCGCGCACCGACCGGACGCTGCACCTGGTCGACGGCGTGTTGCGTCCCTAGACGGCGAGCGGCGGCTCGTCCATGGCCGCGATCTGCTCGCGCAACTCCAGGATCCGGTCCTGCCAATAGCGCTGGCTGTTGAACCAGGGGAAGGCGGCCGGGAATGCCGGATCGTCCCAGCGCCTGGCGATCCAGGCCGCGTAGTGAATCAGGCGCAGCGTGCGCAGGGCTTCGATCAGGTGCAGCTCGCGCCGGTCGAAGGCCCGGAAATCCTCGTAGCCCGAGAGCAGATCGCAGAGCGCCTGGGTCATCTCGGCGCGCTTGCCGGAGAGCAGCATCCACAGGTCCTGGATCGCCGGCCCCATGCGGCTGTCGTCGAAATCGACGAAGTGCGGCCCGGCGAGCGGGCCTTCGGCGAGCCACAGCACGTTGCCGGCGTGGCAGTCGCCGTGCAGGCGCAAGCCGGTCACCGCGCCGGCGCGCTCGAAGCAGTGGGCCACGCCCGCGAGCGCCATGGCGGCGACGCTGCGGTATGCCTCGTCCAGATCGGGGGGATGAAGCCGTGCGCGAGCAGCCAGTCGCGCGGCTCTTCGCCGAAGCTCGCCACGTCGAGCGCGGGGCGATGCGCGAACGGCCGGCGCGCGCCCACGGCGTGAATGCGGCCGATGAATCGTCCCAGGCGCTCGCGCGTGGAGCGCTCTTCGAGCTCGGGCGCGCGCCCGCCGCAGTTCGGGTACACGGCAAAGCGAAAATCGGCGAAGCGCGCGAGCGTGCCTGCGCCGCCCAGCGCCAGCGGCTCGACCACCGGAATCTCTTCGCCGGCAAGCTCGTGCACGAAACCGTGTTCCTCGACGATCTGCGCGTCGGTCCATCGCCCCGGGCGGTAGAACTTGACCACGCAGGCCGGCCGCTCGGAGAGCGCCACCTGGTAGACGCGGTTCTCGTAGCTGTTGAGCGCGAGCATGCGGCCGTCGCCTTCGAGCCCGACGCTGTCGAGGGCGTCGAGCACGACGTCCGGAGTCAGCCCGGCAAAAGGCGGCGGCAAGACGGTGGCCTCAATACTCGACCGGGATCGGGTCGAGGCTGCGCCACAGGTACCAGGTTGCCACCGAGCGCCATGGCCGCCAGGGCTCGGCGAGGGCGAGCATCGCCGCGCGGTCGAGGCGCTCGCCCGCGTTGTAGTGGTCGGCGAAGGCGCGCTGCAGGCCGAGGTCGTCGAGCGGCAGCACGTCCGGACGCAGCTCGTGGAACATGAGGAACATCTCCGCGGTCCAGCGGCCGATGCCCTTGACGTCGACCAGGGCGGCGATCAGCGCCTCGTCGTCGAGCTTCTTCCAACGCCGCGGATCGAGGCGCCCGGAGGCGAAATGCTCGGCCAGATCGGCCAGGTATTCCGCCTTGCGGGCCGACAGTCCGCAGCCGCGCAGCGCCGCCACGTCGTGCACGCAGACCTGCTGCGGCGCCAGGCGCGGGAAGCCGCGGCGCGGAGCGGCGCCGACGAGCGTGACGAAGCGCCGCCAGATGGCGTCGGCGGCCTTGACCGAAATCTGCTGCCCGACGATGGCTCGCGACAGCGTGGTGAACGCGTCGCTGCGCCGCTTGAGATGGACGCCGGGATGGCGGCGGACGAGCCGGCGCAGGACGCGATCGGTGCGCGCGAGCGCGCGCGAGGCCTCGTCCCAGTAGCGCGGTTTCATCGCGGCGATGGCGAGGCGCCGCGCTCGCGGCAGTGGCGGGGTGGCACGGTGCTCTGCACGGCGGTCCTTCCAAGCGTCGTCGGTGAGCGGAAATGGTACATTACCCGCCGTTGTCAAACCGGGCGGGACGATTTCGGCATGTCTTGGCGCCAACGCGCGGCCCTGAGCGGGCTCTTTTGCTTTGTACTGCTCGCCCCGCCCCCGCTCGAAGCCGCCGCCGATCCGCGCAAGGTCATCCATTGGTATTTCCCCACCGGGGAGACCGGCTTCGACCCCTGCCTCGTGAGCGACCTGTATTCGGCGACGGTCGATGAGGCGATCTTCGAGCGCCTGCTCACCTACGACTATCTGGCGCGGCCGGCCAAGCTGGTGCCGATGGTCGCCGAATCGATGCCCGAGGTGACCGACGACGGCAAGACCTACACCTTCCGCCTGCGCAAGGGAATCTACTTCACGCCCGACCCGGCGTTCAAGGGCGTGCCGCGGGAGCTGACGGCGCAGGATTTCGTCTACAGCTACATGCGCTTCCTCGACCCGCACAACCACTCGGCCTACGCCTTCCTGCTGCAGGGCGCGCTCGTCGGGCTGGACGCGCTCGCCGACGAGGCCAAGCGCACCGGCCACTTCAACTACGAGGCGAAGATCCCCGGACTGGAGGCGGTGGACCGCTACACGATCCGCTTTCGCCTGAGCAAGACCGACTACAACTTTCCCTACATCGTCGCCCACACCTCGCTCGGCGCGGTGGCGAGGGAAGTGATCGAGGCTTACGGCGCAAACACGATGGCGCACCCGGTGGGGACCGGGCCCTACGTGCTCAAGAGCTGGACGCCGCGCTCGAAGATCATCCTCGAGGCCAATCCCGGCTACCGCGGCTTCGTCTGGGACTTCCAGCCCAGCGACGACCCCCGGGACCAGGAACTGGTGCGGGAAATGAAGGGCAAGCTCATGCCGCAGGTGGGCCGGGTGGAGATCGTGATCATCGAGGAAGCACAGTCGATCTGGCTGTCGTTCCAGCAGAAGGAGCTCGACTACGTCAGCGTCCCGTCCACCTTCGCACCCGAGGCGCTCGACGGCAGCAAGCTCAAGGTTTCGCTCGCCAAAGAGGGCGTGCAGCTCTACCGGACCAACAACCTCGACATGACCTACACCGCGTTCAATATGAGGGATCCGGTCATCGGCGGCTTCTCCAAGGAAAAGATCGCCCTGCGGCGGGCGATGGCGATGGCCTACGACGTCGACCAGGAGATCGAGGTCATCCGCAAGGGGCAGGCCGTGGCGCTGCAGATGCCCGTTCCGGCGGGGGTGGTCGGATACGACCCGCACTACCGGAGCATCGTCCGCCACGACCCGGAGCTCGCGAACAAACTGCTCGACTATTTCGGCTACAAGCGCGGCAGCGACGGCTGGCGCACGCTACCCGACGGCATGCCGCTGACCGTGCGGCTGGCGACCGAGCCCAGCAGCAGCAACCGCGAGCTCGACGAGCTCTGGCAGCGATCGCTGCAGAAAATCGGCGTGCGCATGCAATCCGCCGTCGCCCCCTTCTCCGACAACCGCCAGGCGGCCAAGGCGTGCAAGCTGCAGATGTGGGGGCAGGGCTGGATCGCGGACTACCCCGACGCCGACAATTTCGTGCAGAACTTCTACGGCCCGAACATCGGCCAGAGCAACAACGGCTGCTACGATTCGAAGGCTTTTGACCGCTACTACGAGCAGTCCAAGACGCTGCCCGATTCGCCGCAGCGCAACCGCCTCTTCCTGCTCATGTCGCGGCAGATGGAGGTCGATGGCGCGCAAAGCCTGGGCGTGTCGACCCTGCGCAACGAACTCATCCGGCCCTGGATCAAGGGCTACAAGAAGCACCCGATCCTGCAGGCGGATTTCCTGTATCTCGATGTCGATCCGGTCGAGCATTGAGCCGCCTTCGCTTGCGGCGAGGTTGGAAGTGCTACATTACCGACCTTTCGCAAAGGAGGCGTTCGGTGCGGGCGAAGCTCGGGCGGCGGCCGCTCGGTCCAGGTGCGCGGGCGCTGTTGCCGGCGCTGGCGCTGTCGGTCGTGGCCGCACTCACGGCGAGCGCAGATGCGCTCGCCAAGGCCGATCCGAGCAAGGTCATCCACTGGTACTTTCCCACCGACGAGACCGGATTCGACCCGTGCCGGGTCACCGACCTGTACTCCAATACCGTCAACGAAGCGATCTTCGAGCGGCTGCTGACCTACGATTATCTCGCCCGCCCGGCGAAGCTCGTGCCGATGGTCGCCGAAGCCATGCCCGAGGTCAGCGACCAGGGCCGGACCTACCTCTTCAGGCTGCGCAAGGGAATCTTCTTTACTCCCGACCCCGCCTTCAAGGGGCAGAAGCGCGAGCTGACCGCGCAGGACTTCGTCTACAGCTACATGCGCTTCGTCGACCCGGTCAATCGCTCGCAATGGGCGTTCATGCTCGAGGGCAAGATCGTCGGGCTCGACGCGCTGGCCGCGAAGGCGAAGAAGAGCGGCAAGTTTGACTACGACGCCAAGGTGGCGGGCATGGAGGTGGTCGACCGCTACACGTTGCGCTTCCATCTGACCGCAACCGATTACAACTTTCCCTACATCGTCGCCCATGTTCCCTTCGGGGCCATGGCGCGCGAAGTCGTCGAGGCCTACCCCGGCGAAGAGCTCATGGCGCACCCCGTCGGAACGGGCCCCTATGTCCTGAAGAGCTGGACCCGGCGTTCGAAAATCGTGCTCGAGGCCAATCCGGACTACCGCGGCTTCGTCTGGGACTTCGAGCCCAGCGGCGAGCCCTGGGATCAGGCGCTCATCGCGGACATGAAGGGCAAGCAGATGCCGCAGGTCGGCCGGGTCGAGATCACCATCATCGAGGAGCCGCAATCGGTGTGGCTGGCGTTTCAGCAAAAGGAGCTCGACTACATCAACGTGCCGCCGGCGTTCGCCCCCAATGCGTTCGATGGCGACCAGCTGAAGCCGGAGCTCGCGCGCCAGGGCGTCACCCACTATCGCGCGATCGACCCGGAGATCACTTACACCGCGTTCAATGTTCGCGACCCGGTGCTGGGCGGCTTTTCGAAGGAGAAGATCGCGCTGCGGCGCGCCCTGGCGATGGCCTACGACGTCGGGCGGGAGGTCGAGGTGCTGCGCAAGTACCAGGCGACGCGCGCGCGCATGCCGATTCCCGCCGGTGTGGTCGGGCACGACCCGACCTATCGCGGCATCATCAACTACGATCCGGAGACGGCCAACAAGCTGCTCGACTATTTCGGCTACAAGAAGGGACCCGACGGCTGGAGAACGCTGCCCGACGGAGCGCCTCTGGTCATCCACCAGGCCGCGCAGCCGACCAGCGTCGATCGCGAGTTCAACGAGCTCTGGCAGCGTTCCGCGCAGCGCATCGGCATCAAGATGGTGTTTGACGTCGCGCCCTTCGGCGACAACATCAAGTCGGCCAAGCAATGCAAGCTGCAGATGTGGGGCGCGGCCTGGACCGCCGATTACCCGGACGGCGACAATTTCATGCAGCTGCTCTACGGCCCCAACACCGGGCAGAGCAACAACGCCTGTTACGAGTCCAGAGCATTCGACAAGCTCTACGAGCAGGCGCGATTGCTCCCCAACTCCCCGGAGCGCAACCGGCTGTTCCTCCTGATGTCGCGGCAAATGGAGGTCGACACGGCATGGAGCCTGAACGTCTCGCGCCTGCGCAACGAGCTCATCCGCCCCTGGATACTGGGATTCAAGAAGCACCCGATCCTGCACGGTGAGTTCGCCTACGTTGACGTGAAGCCGCATTGAAGCGCCCCTGCACCTTGGTCATCGCGACTGCGCCGCGGGGGCGAGCGCGGCGCCGCCGGCGGCCGCAACCGGCGTGACGACCGATTCCGGAGCCGCATTCGAGCGCGCGTTCGAGCTGCACCGTGACGGCAAGCTCGCGCAGGCGCTCGCGGCCTACGAGGCGCTGCTCGAGCGCTGGCCCGGGCACGCCGGCGCGTTGCACTATTCCGGGGTGCTGCTGTTTCAGTCCGGACGCCTGGACGCGGCAGTCGCGAGGATCGAGAGCTCGCTCAAGAGCGTGCCGGCCTCGGCGGACGCCTGGTGCAATCTGGCGCTCGTCTACCAGGCGCAGGGGCGCCTGGAGCAAGCGGTCGCGGCGCTCAACGAGGCGCTGCGCCACGAACCCGGCCTGGCGCAAATCTGGAACAACCTGGCAAGCGTGCTGCTGCAATCGGGACGCAACCGGGAAGCCGAATCGGCGGTCAGGCACGCCCTGCAGCTCGATGCCGCCAATCTCGCCAGCCAGTTCAACCTCGCGCTGTGTTTGGAGGCCCAGGGCAGGCTCGACGAAGCCCTGCGCCAGACCGAGGCCATCGCGCGTGCTTTCCCCGAGGCGATCCCTCCTGCCGGGCTCAAGGCGCAGATCGAGCAATCCCTCGGCCGACTCGATGCGGCAAGGACGACGCTGGCGAACTCGCTCGCGCGCAGCGGCGAGCTACCCGCCGCGGCGGCGCTCCACTTTCAACTCGCAGGCATCGAACAGCAGCAGGGACGGCTCGTCGAAGCGGCAAGCGCGTTCGAGCGGGTCCTGAAACTCGATCCAGGATCGGCCGGCGCGGTCTCCGAGTTGCTTTTCCTGCGCAAAGAGCTCGCCGATTGGCACGATCTGGGTTTACTCCGGGATCGCTTTCGCGCCGCCGTGGCGGCGGGGCAGGGGCGAGTCTCGCCATTCTGTCTGCTCAGCGATCCGTCGACCCGGGCCGAACAGCGCCTTTGCGCGCAAGTCTGGAGTTCGGCATACCCCGTGCTTCCGCAACCGCAGCGTAAGCCCTCGGACGGCATCCTGCGCATCGGCTACCTGTCCGCGGATTTTCGCCAGCATGCTACCGGCGTTTTGGTAGCGGGCCTCTTCGAGCACCATGACCGCGAGCATTTTCGGGTGTTCGGATATTCGACGGGAGCCGACGACGGCAGCGCGCTGAGGGCCCGGCTGATTGCCGGCTTCGACCGCTTCGTCGACGCCAGGGGCTGGACCCCGCGGCGGCTCGCCACGCAGATCGCCGCGGACGGCGTCGATATCCTGGTCGATCTCAAGGGCCATACCTACGACGCTCCAACCCATGCGGTCGCGCTGCGGCCGGCACCCATCCAGGTCAACTATCTCGGCTACCCCGGCACGATGGGGGCGCCGTTCATCGACTACCTGATCGGCGACCCGGTCGTCACCCCGTTGTCGCATGCTGCCGACTATTCGGAGACGCTCGTGCAGTTGCCGGCGTCCTATCAGATCAACGACGCTAAGCGAACGCTGGTGCCGCCGCCGCCGAGGAGCGAGCTTGGATTGCCGGAACAGGGTTTCATTTTCTGCGGCTTCTGCCAGGCCTACAAGCTCAATCCCGAAACACTCGACGCCTGGGCGCAAATTCTGGCGGCGGTGCCGGGGAGCGCCCTGTGGTTGCTAGGCGGTGGCGAGGCGGCGGTCAATCGGTCGATCGAGGCCAATCTGCGGCGCGAGGCCGTCGCGCGCAACATCGATCCCTCGCGCGTGGTATTTGCATCCCGTCGACCCTATGCCGAGTACCTCGGCCTTTACTGGCACGCCGATCTGTTCCTCGACACGTGGCCATACAATGCACATACCACCGCGAGCGATGCGCTGTGGGCGGGCTGCCCGGTGCTGACCTGGCTGGGCGAGACCTTCCCCGGCCGGGTCGGCGCGAGCCTGCTCACCGCGGTTGGCTTGCCCGAGCTGATCGCGCCCGATGCGCGCGGATACATTGCGCGGGCGATCGAGTTGGCCAACGATGCCGGGGCGCTCGCACGCTACCGGCAACACCTCGCCGACGCCGGTCGCCGCAGCGCGCTGTTCGACACGGTGGCGACCACGCACGCCCTGGAGGATGCCTACGCGCGCATGGCCGAACAGGCGCGCAGTGGCGCGCGCGCGGCGTTTCGCGTCGAGGCGCGAAGCGGCTGAACCATGGCAGGTTGCACCGCGGGTCCGTTCCACTCGATCACCATGGCTGGTCCTGGCCGGGCCGCTGTCTGCGCCGCTGCGGCGCTGTCTGCACTGCTCTGTGCCGTTCCGACCCATGCCGCGGACCCCGCCAAGGTGCTGCACCTGGAGTTCTACGTAGCCGAGACCGGCTTCGACCCGGCGAAGGTGCAGGACTACTATTCGCAGGAGGTCAACGAAGCGATCTTCGATCCGCTGCTGACCTACGACTACCTGGCGCGCCCGGCGAAGCTGGTGCCGCGCGCGGCCGAGGCGCTGCCCACGGTGAGCGACCAGGCGCGCACCTTCGTGTTCCGGGTGCAGAAGGGCATCTACTTCGCCGCCGACCCGGCGTTCAAGGGCAGGCGCCGCGAGCTGACCGCCGAGGACTATGTCTATTCGATCAAGCGCTTCAAGGATCCGGCCATCCACGCTCCCTACGAGAGCTTCATCGACGGCATCGTCGGCCTCGAGGCGCTGAAGAAGGACGCGGAGAAGACCGGCAAATTTGACTACGATCGCAAGGTCGAAGGTCTGCAGGCGCTGGACCGCTACACGCTGCAGGTGAAGCTCAAGGCGACCGACTACAGCTTTCCCTACCTGATGGCGCTGCCCAATTTCGGCGCCGTGGCACGCGAGGTGATCGAGGCCTACGCCGACGACACCAACGCCCATCCGGTGGGCAGCGGCCCGTATCGGCTCAAGCAGTGGCGGCGCTCGGCGAAGATCGTGCTCGAGGCCAACCCCGACTTTCGCGGCATCGTCTGGTCGTTCCAACCCGGCGCCGACCCGGGCGATGCGCGGATCGTCGCCGCGATGCAGGGCAAGAAGATGCCGCAGATCGGCAGCGGTGGAGATCTCGGTCATCGAGGAGCAGCAGGCGGCCTGGCTCGCATTCCAGAACCAGGAGCTCGACGTCCTCGATCTGCGCGAACAATTTGCGCCGATCGCCATCCCCGGCGACAAGGTCAACCCGGCGCTCGCCGCGAAGGGCGTTTGGCTCGACCGCAGCAACGATCCGGACATCAACTACACGTACTTCAACATGACCGATCCGCAGTTCGGCGGCTTCGCCAAGGACAAGATCGCGCTGCGCCGGGCGATCCTGATGGCTTTCGACAACGCCGAGTTCATTCGCGTCATCCGCAAGAATCAAACCCGGGAGGCGCAATACCCGATTCCGCCCGGCGTGGTCGGCTACGATCCGACCTACCGTACGAGCCTTCCCTACGACGTCGAGCTCGCCAACGAGCTGCTCGACTACTTCGGCTACCGGCGCGGTGCCGATGGCTACCGCAACTGGCCCGACGGGCGACCCCTGGTGTGGCGCTACTCGTCGACGCCGTCGACGCGCGACCGAGAGGCCGACGAGCTGTGGCAGAAATCGCTCGAGCGCATCGGCATCCGGGTGCAGATCGACAAGAACCGGTTTCCCGAGCAGCTCAAGCAGGAGCGCGCCTGCCAGCTGCTGTCGCGGACCGCGTCGTGGATCGCGGACTATCCCGACGGTGACGACTTCATGCAGCTGCTCTACGGGCCGAACAGCCACCAGAACAACAACGCCTGTTTCCAGCTGGCCGAATGGGACCGCATCTACGAAAGGACGAAGACGATGCCGCCGTCGCCGGAGCGCGACCGGCTCTATCGCCAGCTCTGGCGCATGGCGGAGCTCAATGGCGTGTGGAAACTGCACGACACGCGCTATCGCAACATGCTCGTGCAGCCGTGGGTCATCGGCTACAAGAAGCACCCGATCCTGGCGGCCGAGTTCGTCTATTACGACCTGGACACCAGGCAGGGGCGGCGGTGAGCGCTTGCGCGTGCCGCCTGCCGGCCCCAGGTGCGCGGGGCGCACAGCGAAGGTCGCCCGGGGTAGCATATGGCGCCTGATGCAGGCAAGACCGCAGCGCAGGCGGGCGCCGAGAGCGCTGCGCGCAGGAGAACCCGATGACCGCTTATATCACCCGACGCCTGTGGCAGATGATCCCGACCCTGCTCGGGGTCATCCTGCTCGTCTTCATCCTGTTCAACCTGGTCGGCGGCGACCCCGCTTATGTCCTGGCCGGCAAGATCTCCAGCGCCGAGCAGATCGCCAACATCCGCAAGCAGCTCGGCATCGACCAGCCCTATTACGTCCAGCTGTGGATCTTCATCAAGCAGGTGCTGACCGCCGACTTCGGTGCGAGCTGGAGCACCAACGAACCGGTATCGCACATCATGGCCACGCGCCTCGGCCCGTCGCTCACCGTGCTCATTCCGTGGCTGATCGTGTCGACGCTGATCTCGATCGGGCTCGCGCTCGCCGTGGCCTACGTCCGCGGCTCGCTCACCGACCGCGCCGTCATGATCTCCTGCACGGTCGGCCTGTCGATCTCGATCCTGGTCTACATCATCGTCTTCCAGTATGTCTTCGCCTACAAGCTCGGCTGGTTCCCCGTGCAGGGCTGGGGCGAGAGCTTCTGGGAAAACCTGGTCGTCTACGCGTCGCTGCCGATCCTGATCCTGCTGGTGGTGAGCATTGCCCCGGACCTGCGCCTGTTCCGCACCTTCGTGCTCGACGAGATCAACCAGGATTACGTGCGCACCGCGCGCGCCAAGGGCCTGTCGGAAAACCGCATCATGTGGGTGCACGTGCTGCGCAACGCCTCGATCCCGATCATCACCCAGGTGATGGCGACACTGCCGGGCCTGTTGATCGGCGCCTTCCTGGTCGAGCGCTTTTTCTCCATTCCGGGCATCGGCCGCGAGGTGATTCTCGCCGTCGAGCGCAGTGACTTTCCGGTCATCAAGGCGATCACCGTGTACGTCGCAGTCGCGACCATGGTCTTCAACCTGCTGGCCGACCTGATGTACAAGGCGGTCGATCCGCGCGTGCAGCTCAAATAGGAGACCGGCCTTGCCTTACGACGTGCCGCATGCCGTCTCGCCGGGACTCTGGACGCTGGCGTGGAAGCGCCTGCGCGCCGACCGGGTGGCGATGGTGTCGCTCGCCATCGTGGTGGCATTCCTGGTGATGGTGCTGCTGTCGGCGACGGGGCTCATCGCCGGGGACTGGGCGAGGGAGGTCGGCGTCAACTATGCCCCGCCGAGCTTTCTGGGGCCCGGCCGAACCGGCCGCCGGTGCGGCGGTCGCGCCCGCGGCCCAGAGCGAACAGCCCGAGCAGCCGACCGAGCTGCCGGTCGAGGATCCGCTCGCCGACGCGCTCGCCGCCATCCGCGGCGGCGCGGCGGCGCCGAAGGCCGGCGGCGGCGACACCGCGAGCGAGGCCCGCAGCGTCGATCCGCTGGCCGACGTGATGGCCGAGATCAAGAGCAAGGAGGTCGCAGAAGGCCAGCGCCGAAGTGCGCGCGCCGACCCTGCCGTTCGGCGGGGACAAGTGGGGCCGCGACGTGCTCAAAAAGACCATCAAGGGCTCGCAGACCTCGATCTTCGTCGGGCTTGCCTCCGCGTTCGTGGCGACGGTGCTGGGCACGGTGTTCGGGGCGATCGCCGGCTACTACGGCAAGTGGCTCGACGACTTCTTCAACTGGTTCTACAGCGTCTTCACCGCCATCCCCTACCTGCTGCTCATCCTCGCCGTCGCCGCGGTGCTGCAGCAGAAGGGGACGCTGACGATCATCCTGATCCTGGGCCTGACCGGCTGGACCGGCACCTTCCGCCTGATCCGGGGCGAGTACCTCAAGCACAAGGGGCGCGAGTACGTGCAGGCGGCCGACGCGATCGGCGCGTCGAATGCGCGCCGCATGTTCGTGCACATCTTTCCGAACATCAGTCACGTGGTCCTGGTGCAGCTGTCGATCTACACCGTCGCCTTCATCAAGTCCGAGGTGATCCTGTCCTTCCTCGGCTTCGGCGTTCCGGTCGACGTCGTCTCGTGGGGCTCGATGCTCAACGAGGCGCAGAACGAGCTCATCCTCGGCAAATGGTGGCAACTGGCCGCCGCCGGGACCGCGATGGCGGTGCTGGTCACCGCCTTCAGCCTGTTCACCGACGCCTTGCGCGACGCGCTCGACCCGAAGCTCAAATGACCCGCGGCGCCCGTCACCCGCAATAGCCTCGTCGGAGAGCCCTGCCCGCTCATGGAATCCCTCCTTTCCGTCCGCAACCTGCGGGTGTCCTTCCGTCTCGACAAGCACACCGAGTTCGAGGCGGTCAAGGGCATCAGCTTCGACGTTCCGAAGAACGCCACGGTGGCGCTGGTGGGCGAGTCGGGCAGCGGCAAATCGGTGACCTCGCTGTCGATCCTCGGCCTGCTGCCGAAGGAGAACGCGCAGCTTCTGCCGGGCAGCGAAATCCTCTACGGCGGCCGCAACCTGGTCGGACTCGACGCGATGGAGCTGCGCAAGATGCGCGGCGCCGACGTGTCGATGATCTTCCAGGAACCGATGACCTCGCTCAACCCGGTGTTCACGGTCGGATTCCAGTTGGGCGAAGTGCTGCGGCTGCACATGGGGCTCGCGCCGCGGCAGGCGAGGGAGCGCGCCATCGCCCTGCTCGACGAGGTCGGCATCCCCGATCCGGCATACAAGATCAACGCCTTTCCCTCGCAGATGTCGGGAGGGCAGCAGCAACGGGTGATGATCGCCATGGCGATCGCCTGCGAGCCGAAGCTCCTGATCGCCGACGAGCCGACGACGGCGCTCGACGTGACCATCCAGAAGCAGATCCTCGACCTCATCGCCGCGTTGCAGAAGAAGCACCAGATGTCGGTGCTGTTCATCACCCACGACCTCGCCGTGGTCGGCGAAATCGCCGACTACGTGGTGGTGATGCGCAACGGCGAGATCCGCGAGCAGGGCCCGGCGAAGGCGGTGTTCGAGCACCCGCAGGATGCGTACACCAAGGCGCTGCTGCAATGCCGCCCGCGCCTGGACCGCCGGCCCGTGCGCCTGCCGGTGATCGAGGATTTCATGGACGGCGGCGCCCAGGACATGAACCTCGCCGAGCGCAAGCGCGGCGTGCTCGCCTCCGACCCGATCATTCTCGACGTGCGCAAGCTCGGCAAGGACTTCTACACCCGCGAAGGCCTCTTCGGCCAGCGCCGGTTCCAGGCGGTCAAGGACGTGTCATTCCGGCTGCCCAAGGGCAAGACGCTGGGGCTGGTCGGCGAGTCGGGTTCGGGCAAGACCACCGTCGGCCTGACGCTGATGCGTCTGCACGAGGCCTCCTCGGGCGAGGCGCTGTTCGAGGGCCGCGACATCCTGTCGATGTCCGCGCGCGAGTTCATGGCCTACAAGCGGCGCATCCAGATCATCTTCCAGAACCCGTATGCGTCGCTCAACCCGCGCTTCATCATCGGCCAGATCCTCACCGAGCCGATGATGATCCACGGCATCGGCGCCTCGACGCAGGAGCGCACCGAGCTCGCCTTCGAAATGCTGCACAAGGTCGGCCTGCCGGAGGTTTCGTTCTACAAGTACCCGCACGAATTCTCCGGCGGCCAGCGGCAGCGCATCGCCATCGCGCGCTGCCTGACGCTCAAGCCCGACATCCTGATCTGCGACGAATCGGTTTCGGCGCTCGACGTCTCGGTGCAGGCGCAGGTGCTCAACCTGCTGCAGGACCTGCAGGACGAATTCCACCTTTCCTACATCTTCATCTCGCACGACCTGGCGGTGGTGAAATACATCTCGGACGAGGTCATGGTGATGAACCAGGGCGAGATCGTCGAGATCGCCAACTCCGACGAGATCTACCGCCATCCGCAGCAGCCTTATACGAAGAAGCTGCTCTCGGCGATACCCAAGGGCTGGCACCACGGCGGCAATTGAGCAGGTCGAAGGTGGCGGCGGCCGCTTCGCGCTGGCGCGGCCTTAGCGAAAACCCGTCTCCGGCGGGCGCGGCGGTGGCGCCGCTGCCGGCGGGGCGGTGACGCCACGTTCGCAGCGCTCGAGCAGGCGCCGGTACATCGCCCCGACAGCCTCGCCGGGGTCACCGGCGAGGTGCGCGTCGAAGTCCGTGTCGGTAGCCTGGTGCTTGCGCATGTCGGCCTCGAGAAATCGATCGACTTCATCGGCGCACCGTTCGATCGAGAGCGGCGCATCGAGGCGGTGCGCGATCCATTGCACGCTGCCGCGCCAATCGTCGAGCAGTTGCGTGTAGGGCAGGTGCACGGCCCGGGCGCCGCTGGCGTCGACAAACGCCTCGACGCGCCGCATGTGGGCGAGCCACAGCGAGAGCCCCTCGGACACCGGCATCCCGCCCTGGGTCTGGATCGAACGCGCGACTTCGAGCGGGTGGCGCACCACGACCACGTACAGCGGGCGATAGCCGGCCTCCGTCAGCGCCCGATGCCACAGCGGCGCGAGCACGCAGATTCGTGGATCCTTGATCAGGATGAACGGCGCATCTTCGTACTCGGTGGCAAGCACTTCGCGCGCATCGGCCAGGAACTCGTCGACCAGCGCCCCGGCGCGCGGCAGCTCGAAGTCAACACGGTTCCAATCGCCCCCCAGCTGGTGCAGCAGGCGCGCGTCGAGTTCGGTGACGGCTTCCGACTCCCAGAAGCCCTTGGGATTGAGGCTAAGCTTCGCCGGCAGGACTCGCTTCGGCAGCAGGGCGCCACACAGGTTGAGGACGCGCGCGATCGCCGACGTCCCGCTGCGGTACATGCCAAGAATGACCAGTGCGATCTTGTCGGTCGACGCGGGCGCCGACGCCGCATGCGGCCGCGGCGCCGGTGCGACCGGCAGCGCGCGCCAGGCGGCCGCGAGCGATCGAAGCATCGGGACGGGTATGCGGTCACCCTGTGCGGCGCGAAGCACCGACCGCAGCAGCAGATCGCGATTGGCCTGGAACTGCGGGCAAAACTCGTTCGCCACCACGGCGTCGCCGCTCAGCGCATCGAGCAGAAGCTCGCTCGCCATGCGCTCGTCGCCTGCGCTGGCCGCACCCGACGCGGCGCGGTGCTCCGGCCCGGCAAGGAAGTACAGGCGCTCGACGACGAGCACCGGTTCGACCGCTTCGGCGGCGCGCACGCAGAAATCCCAGCCCCGGCGGGCGAGGTCGCGGTAGCCCCCCAGCTCGGCGAAGAGGCTGCGCGCGATGAAGAGGTTGCCGCTCGAGCCGCTGGCATCGTGTTTGAGCAGCGTGAAACTGACCGGCTCGTCGGCGGGGAAATCGCGCAGGCGCCAAGCCGAGCTGTCCGGGTGCGTGCCGCCGCGACTCTCGTGGCCGCCACCGCCGACGCGCATGACTTGCGAGAACCCCCACAGCGGCGTCGGCCGCGCCATTTCGGCAACCATCCTGGCAATGCGCTCGGGTGCGAAATAATCGTCGGCGCCCAGGAACGCAAGGTAACGCCCATGGGCGCAGTGCGCGCCGTGGTTTGCCGCGGAAGCCGCGCCGCCATGCTCGCGCCTTAAGAGCTGCACCGGAAAGGGGAGACCAGAAAGGCATTTGCCGAGCACCGCCGCGGTGTCGTCGGTCGAGCCGTCGTCGACCACGATGAGCTCCATTTCGGGGTAGGTTTGTGCGGCGACCGATGCGATCGCGCGCTCGACCGAACGGGCGTGGTTGTAGACGGGCAGCACGACGCTGACCGCCGCGGCGGTGGGGGAGCTCGCTTCGCGCCCGCGCGCGCGGGCAGAATACGCGGCGACCAGCGCTTCCTGGCGCTGGTCGGCTTGCGGCGCAAGGAGCTGGGCAAGCACCAGCCCCAGATTCTGACGAATGACCGGGTCGTTCCAGCCGCTTCGCTCCGCGGCATCCCACAACAGCTCGAGGGCCTCGCGCCGGCGCCTGCGCTGGAACTGCACGACGCCAAGCATGTGCAGCGAGGCGACGTCCCCGGGATTGATCTCGAGGGCCCGGCGATAGAGTACCTCGGCCCGGCCGAGCAGACCCGACTGCTGCGCGGCGAGCGCCTGCAGATGCAACGCGCTCGGCACGGCTGACGCGACGCTACCGTGGCAGTGCTTGAAGCGCTTGCCGCTGCCGCAGGCGCACAACTCGTTGCGATTCATCGATACGGCACCCGCGGCGTGACCTCACGCGGAGCGCGCCTGAAGCTACAGTGTAAAGGCCATGTCGCGCACGACCGCGCCGGGCAGGCGCATGCTGCTGACGTTGCGCTCGCCGTAGGTGTCGCCGCTGACGAGCAGCTCGCGCTCGGCGGTGAGTCCCACCAACTGCTCGCCGAACAGGCGCAAGACGCTGTCGTCGAAGCGCATGACGTCGACCGGCGCCACGATCTTGCCCTGCTCCACCCAGAAGGATGCGAAGCGGGTCATTCCCGTCACCCGGCACGCCGGCCGGTCGGAGAAGTTCAGATACCAGAGATTGCCGATGTAGAGTCCGCGATCGAGGGCGGCGAGCGCGTCGGCGGCCGCGAGCTCGCCCCCGGCCATATCCAGCGATTCCGGAGCCTCCCCTGCGTTGGCGCCGTTCTGCGCCAGGGAGAATTCGCGGGCGGTGCGCGGGCTCACCAGCGAGCCCGCCCATTGTCCGGCGCGAACCAGCGGCACGGAGTCGGGACGGGCAAATCCTTCGTCCTGGAACCCCGGTGCGATGCCCTCGGCGATATTTTCGGCAAAACTGATCGCCGGATCGAGCACGGCGTCGCCGTTCTTGAGACGAAACAGGCAGCTCTGGCGGGTCTCGAGCGCGCGCCCGGAAAAGCCACCCCAGCAGAGCATGGCGGCGATCTCCTCCATCGCGGTCGGGGTGAGGTAGGCGCGGTAGCGCCCGGGCGCGAGGGAGCGCGACGGGCGGGTGAGCAGGGCGAGCCGCTCCCGGGCATCGGCCATTTTGGCGGCGAGCGCGTCCGGGGCCCACGCAAAACCGCCATAGGTCGACCTTACCGCCTTGTCGGCACGGTGGTAGAGGCTCCATTGCAGGTCGAACGACCGCACCTCGTGCCAGTTGCGCTGGCCGAGAGAATTGGCAAAGCCGCGGTAGACCGGACCGCCGGCGTAGATGCCGACCAGATCGAGGCCGTCGGCAGCGGCAAGAACGGTCTCGACGATCTCTTCCGCGTCGGGCAGGGCCGAGCTGCGAACGAGCCGGCTGGCGCAAACCTCGGTCGAGAAATTGAGGTGCGGGTCTTCCGGCAGCCCCGCGAGCGTGTCGCGCAGCAGGCCAAGCGCCGAGGCAATGACCACGCGGTCCTGCGCCAGATCGCCGGACACGGTCAGACACTGCTCGGCGTGCCGGCCCCCGTCGATCAGGTTCAAGCGCAGATAGCACTGGCGGACGGTGCCCGGCTGGCGCACCTTGCCCCGGTTGAGACGCACAAAATCCGAGATCTCCGCGTTCAGCCGACAGGTATAGATTTCGCTGCCAGTGAGCGCGTGGTCGAGCAGCGTGGCGATGTCGTTGAAATAGGCCTCGAGGCTCAACTCGCTCATGGCGCGTCTCCGCCGAAGACGTCGACCGAGGTGAAGACGCAGGCGGGCGAGGCGTGCCCGACGCGGATCATCTGCGAGGGCTCGCCCTTGCCGCAGTACGGCGTGCCCAGGACCTGCATGGTCGCCGCGTCACCGACGCGCGCCAGGCTGCGCCAGAAATCGGCCGAAATGCCGCGATAGTTGGGGTTCTTCACCACCTGCGTAAGGCGGCCTTCCTCGATCAGTTGACCCCACTCGCAGCCGAACTGGAATTTGTTGCGCGAATCGTCGATCGACCAGGAGCTGTTGGTGCTCATCAACACCCCGCGCTCGATGCCCGCGATCATGTCCTCGAGCGTCGCGTCGCCCGGCTCGAGATTGATGTTGGCCATGCGGTCGATGGGCGGGCGGTTCCAGCTGTCGGCACGCGAGTTGGCGACCCCCGGCAGTCCTGCACGCGCCTGGGAGATCGCCCCGCCGAGCGGCCGCTCGAGGATGCCGTTGCGGATCAGATAGGCCTTTTCGGCCCGCGTCCCGTCGTCGTCGAAAGCGTAGCTCGCGAGCTCCTCGGGGCGGGTCGGATCGAAGCAGACGTTGAGCAGATCCGATCCGTAGCGGTAGGTACCGAACATGTCCAGGGTCACGAAGCTCGTGCCGGCGAAGTTGCGCTCGTCGCCGAGAATCCGGTCGAGCTCCAGCGGATGCCCGATCGACTCGTGGATCTGCAGCACCATCTGGTCGGGCATGAGCAGCACGTCCTGCATGCCGGTCGGGCAGTTGCGGGCGAGCAGGAGCTGCAGCACCTCGTCGGCGATGCGTCGCCCGCTGCCGACAAAGCCGAAGCGCTCGAGCATGGCCTCGCCACCCTGCTGCGCCAGACCCCGGTAGCCGTTGAGCGTGCGCGTCTGGGTATCGCCGTCGGCGTGGGCGGTCACCGACACGTTGGGCATGACGAAGCGATAACGTTGCGTCACGTCGCCGCCGGCGCTGGTCAGGAACCGATGCTCGGCCACCCGCGTCTCTACCGCCGCTTCCCAGTCGACGATGCGCGGATCGCAGCCCGCCTGGCGCGACTCTTGAGACAGCAGGTCGTGCCAGTCGCGCCGTGAAGAGCCGGCTTGGTCGGCGTCCGGAGAGGCGTAGGTGCCGCAAGGCGCAGGCCGGGGAAGGGCCCGGAAATCGATCAGCGAATGCCGGGCTGCCGCCCGCGCCCAGCCCACGGCGCGATCGAGCGCGGACTGCAGGCTCGAAACAGACAGGTCGCTGGTGGCTGCGTAGCCGCACCCGCCGCCGGCATAGGCAGTCAGCATCGCGCCGCGATCGACCATCAATGCCGGGGGTTGAACGACGTTCTTGCGCACCGACAGCGTTTCGGCGCGCTCGTCGCTCACCCGCAACGACCAGAATTCGGCGTCGCTGGAGAGCTGCCCGAACCTCGCGGCAAGTTGTTCAGTCATGGAAGTGCCTTGTGCAACGCAGCATCGCGGGACCGCGATGGGCGAAAAAACTGCAATTATCGCCGCAAGCGCACCGGGCGCGCAACGCCACGGTCCGGTGCCCGCACTTCAGGCGACCCGTCGCGGCCACCGGCCCCGGGGCGGGCCCGACGACAGGCTAGCGCACCGGATGGGTCTTGATGTGCTCGAGGGCCGCGGCGTAGTGATCGCGGTCGCTCGGACTCGTGCTCGTCTCGATGGCCTGCTCGAGCTCCTGGCGCGCCTGATCCCCTTGTCCGAGGCCGACGTAGGCGGCGGCAAGCCAGAAGTGGAATTCATGGTAATAGGGCGCGCGCTCGACCTCCTTGGCGAAGAGATCTCTTGCCGCTGCGTAGTTCCGCTCGCGCATCGCCTGCAGGCCGCGGGCGAAGAAGGCAAAGGCCGGATTGGGGTCCATCCGTGCAAGCTTGTCGGTCAGCACCCTGGCCTCCTCCACGCGGCCTAAGTCGGTGAGCACCGTCGCCAGGTTCGACATCACATGAGTATTGTCCGGGTCGCGCTGCAGCGCCAAGGCGAGCACCTTCTCCGCCTGGTCCAGGTTTCCATGACGCTGATAAATGGCCCCGAGCGTGTTGTAGGAACTCAGGAATTCCGGGTCTTGCCTGATCGCGGCGCGCGCCCACGCGTAGCCGTCATCGAGCTGCCCCTGAGCGAGCGCTTCGGCCGCGCGGTTGTTCATGTACATGGCGACGATGGTCTGCTCGGTGACATCGTGCGAGCGCAGGCCACGGATCTCATAGGGTGATCGGAAATCGATCGTCGACCAGTCAGTCCCGGTGTAGAGTTCAAAGTCGGGGTCGAGCGGTCTCTTGCCCAAACTGATGTTGACGTGGCCGCTGAAGAAATAAATATCGCCATCGCGGCTCCAGGTTTCGTCCAGATAGGCGCTCTGGTAGCGGATGGGCAGACCGAGTTGCTTGGCGAAAGCGGCGGTCATAATGACCAGCGACAGACAGTTTCCGGAACGGGTGGCGAACGCCTGCGCGGCGTTCAGGGTCCGCGCCGAATCGTAATCGAGGCGCAACTCGTCCTTGGTGTAAAGGGCGTCGATGAGTCCCTGCCGGCGACCCTTGACGCGCGCCCGGCTGGCGATCTCGGTGGCGAGGTAGCGCTGCATCGCCTCGCTGGGCGCGAACACATCAGCGGCGCTGATGTGCTCGGAGGGGGCTAGAAACAGTCGATCGTTGAACAGCCCCTCGGGCACCTTGGTAGGCGGGGTGGCCGCGCATGCAGCGAGGAGCAGCGAAACCACCAAGCAAGCCGAAGCTCTCACAGGACGCCTCCCGCAGGTTGGCGTAGCTCATTCTAGCGCGCTGACGCGTGCCGTGCTCGTCGGACGGCGCGGGACCTGCCTGGGGTTGCCACGCACTGCCAGCCGGTCTTACCAGCAACCCTTGAGTGCCCATGGAGTTCGGCGGGACGATTCGCCTTTAGGAGGCCTCCGGCGGGGCGTTGGCGAGGCCTGAGAGCGCTGGTCCGGTAAGGCGAACGATGCGCCAGTCCGGCAGCAGCACCGCCCCCAATGACTGATAGAAGGCAATCGCCGGCGCATTCCAGTCCAGCACCGCCCACTCGAAGCGGCCGCAGCCGCGCTCCACGGCGATCCGGGCGAGGTGCATGAGCAGCGCGCGTCCGTAGCCGCGGCGGCGGTACGGTGGCCGTACGAATAAATCCTCGAGATACAGTCCCTTGCGGCCCAGAAAGGTCGAGAAATTATGGAAAAATAGGGCGAATCCGACCGCCGTCCGGTCTTCCCAGCCGACAACCACTTCGGCGGCCGGGCGGGGGCCGAAGAGCGCGGCGCGAAGCTCGGCTTCGGTGGCCACGCACAGGGGGCGCAGCTGTTCATAGTCGGCGAGCGCCTCGATCATCGCCAGTATGCCGGCGACATCGTCGGGCGTGGCCGGCGCGATGCGGAAAACGGCTGCGGGTTCGGTCACTTCAGCCGTCGCCGCCCATTGCTCGCCGCGCCGGGCGCAGCGTCGGCCGCAGAGGCGAGTCTCGCCGGCCGGTCCTGCATGGCGCGCTGGCGCCGAATCTCAACCGAGGCGATCGGCACGAGGCACATCGAGTCAATGGTGCACTGCGCGGCGGCGTCGTTTGGCATATTTGCAACATGGCGGCCAGCTTGATTCTAACAACCGCATTATTTTGTTGCAGATTGATTTCAGGCTGTTGTAGCCTTTCAAGGGTGTGCCAAGACTGAACTTTGATTTTCTTTCCGGTTCATTTTTCTTTTGGGGGTCCCGACCATGAATTTTAGACAAAAGAAGATAGCGGTCGCGCTGTCTTACGCGCTCGGCCTCGGCGGAGCTACCGCGCTGCTCACCGCGGGCTCTGCCACGGCGCAGCAAACCGCTCCCTCAGGCCAGCCGCAGGGAACCATCAAGGTCGAGGTGACCGGTTCCAGCATCAAGCGCATCGAGGGCGAAGGCGCGTTGCCGGTTACCGTTTTCACCAAGGAAGACATCGACAGGGCCGGGGTCACCACCGTCGCCGACATCATGACCCTGATCTCGCAGAACAACAGCTCGGGATCGATCGGGCTCAGCGCCAACATCGGGGTCACCGCGTTTAGCAACTCGACCGCCTCGCTGCGTGGCATCTACCTCGGCACGCTGGTGCTGGTCAACGGCAAGCGGCTCGGGGCGTTTGCCGGCGGGGTTTCCGCCACGGAAGGAACCAACCTTGCGTTTATCCCGTTTTCGGCGATCGACCGCGTCGAAGTACTGACCGACGGCGCGTCCGCGATCTACGGCAGCGACGCAGTCGGCGGCGTGATCAACTTCATCATGAAACAGGACTACCGGGGCGCCGACGCGACGGTCTGGTACGGCTCGCCGACGTCAGGCCCCGGCAACCACGGCAGCCAATACCAGGTACTGGCCAATCTCGGTTTTGGCAACCTGGACACGGACAAGTACAACGTCTTCGGCTCGTTCGCCTATAACCAACAGAAACCGCTGTACTCGATCGACCGGGGCTTCGCCGCCTCTTCCTACATTCCCAGTATCGGGCTCAATTCGACGTCGGGCCAGACCTTCCCGGGCTATATCTCGACCGGTGGCATCGGCAATACGACGTTTCCGAACTGCGCGCCGTCCGTGGTGCTCGGCAGCCGTTGCCGATTTGACCCCGAGGCTGTCCCGGGCGTCGAGATCGTACCCGACACCAAGATAACCACCTTCTTCGGCGGCGCGCGCTACCAGATCAACAGTGACTGGCAGGCCTACCTGACCGGGTTGTACGCGCACGAGGATGACGACTACATTATCCAGCCGGTGCCGCTATCCGACCAGATCAGCACGGTTATTTCGCCGACCGGGGCAGCGACCATCCTGCTGCCCCCGAGCAGCCCGTACTATCCGACCGCGGCGGCGATTGCTGCCGGCGTCAACGGCCAGCCCCTCAACGTGCGCTGGCGCTGCTATCCGTGCGGCTTTCGCGACCAGGAGGACATCAACGAAGCATGGCAGGTCGTTGCCGGTGTCAAGGGCGCGCAGTGGGGCTGGAACTTCGACGGATCGTTCCAGTACAGCGAGAACACGCTTACGGACAAGTTGAACAACGGCTTTCCGCTGTATACCAAGATCCTGTCGCTGCTGAACAGCGGCTCGATCGACGTGCTCAGCACCAACCTTCCGGCGGACCAGGTCTCGGCAGTTGAAGCGACCGATTTCACTGGCACGGCCGCCACGGCCAAGCTGAAGGCATACGGCGTCGACCTCACGGCATCGAGCGACGTCTACCAGCTGCCGGCGGGGCCCCTGGCGGTCGCGGTGGGCGGCCAGACCGTCAACACAACGCTGACGCAGAACTTTGCTCCCGATCTGCAGACGGGTAACGTTTCGGGCTTCGGTGGCGCAGCCGAGAACATTGACCATAACCGCACGCAATGGGCGATCTTTGGCGAAGTGAACGTCCCGATCACGAAGACCCTCGAAGGCGACGTCCAGGTCCGCTACGACCACTACAGCGATTTCGGCAACACCACCAATCCGAAGGTCAGCGCGCGCTGGCAACCCTGGAATTCGCTCCTGCTGCGTGCGTCCTACGGCACCGGCTTCCTGGCGCCGTCGTTGTACCAGTTGTGGACACCGCAGGTGCAGAACATTACCCCAGCGGGCAGTAGCGACCCGGTGCTCTGCCCCAACCCGGGATCGCCGGACGCCGGGTCCAACCCCAACTGCAACACGCAGTTCCCGGATCTTCTGGGCGGGAACCCGAACCTGAAGGCCACAACGTCAGCCCAGTGGCAGGTCGGCGGGATCTTTGAGCCCACCCCGGGCGTTTCGTTTGGCCTCGACTACTTCTACATCAATCTGTCGGAAATCGTCTCCAGCGGCGTGCCGTTGAACGTGATCCTGAACCCGCTAACCTACCCCACGTACTCGTACCTGGTGACGCGCGGGTCGGGCTGCGGCGCCGCGGTCTGCCCGATTACCTCCATCGCACAGACCAACGTCAATTTTGGCAAGACTCGAATCCAGGGCTTCGACGTCGATGTAAAGCTCACATCCCCGACGACCGCCTGGGGCCGTTTGAACTTCGAGGTCCAGGGCACGTACTACACCCGGTACGACACTCAGAATCCCGACGGCACCTACACGAGCTCTATAAGCAACCACTACACCTCAGTGCTGGCAGGTACCATTGGCATCACTCCGCGCTGGAGGAGCTACGCCCCGCTTACCTGGACTTATGGTCCCTGGTCGGCAACGCTCGCCAATACGTACCAGAGCGGTTACAGCGATTATGCCCCTGATCCGAACGGTGGCTCACGCCAGGTGCCCCCGGTAACCCTTTGGGACCTCCAGGGCAGCTACACCGGATTCAAGAACACGACGCTCACCCTGGGCCTCAAGAATGTGTTGAACACCAGTCCGCCGGTCACCAATCAAAGCCTCCAATTCCAGAGTGGCTATGACCCGTCGTATTGGGATGCACGCCAGCGGTTCATTTACGGTTCGATCAAGTATGTGTTCAACGACCTGATGGGCATGAAATAAGCCCGGCACGATCCCTTCGCAGGGGCCTTCGGGCCCCTTGTTTTTTGCCCTGCGGGAGTCGCATTTTTTGGGGCGTTTCGCCGCCCTGAGGCCAGGCTTTGCCCGGACGGCTGGGACTGGTCAACCCTTGGGCGCCGCAACCGTTCCCGCTGTGTGCTGGGATGTGCCGGAGCGAAAGCGGCCCGGCACCTTAAGCACCTAAGAGATGACCTGCCTTGGTTGCAAGGCTTCAGCCCCGGCGGCACGGGGAGCGAAACTCGCTTCCCGTGGCAATTCGCCTCAAGCGTGCCGCCGATGCGTGTGCCGATCGCTCGGACGCGAGCGGCATGACTTGGCGCTTACTTGGCCGCCACGTGCTCACCACACCCAGCGAGGTCCTCGACGTAGCCCACCACCGGCTCGAAGTCCGGCGTGACGTTGTTGACGAACTGAGCATAGATGTAGTAACGCTTGCACGGCTGCATGTCGACCGTGATCGTCTTCAGATAACCGCCGCCAGGCTGCCGGTACGGGCCCTGGACCGTGATCACGTGCTTTCCGGGGTCGACCTTGATCGGAAACTGCGCGAACGCCGCTTGATTGTCGATGCTCTCGATGATCGCCGGCCGCAGGTACATCGTGGTCGTGTCGTAGTAGCGACGGTTGTCGACCTCGCTCCAAGTGGGCCCCCAGGTCTGGCAGCCTGCAACCACCAACGTGGCGGCGGCGACGGCAACATGAATCAAAGTTCTGGTCATGTCTTGGGTCCTTTCATGTCCTCGGCACTCATGTACGGTACGTAAAACAGCATCCCACCGCGTCACATTCCATCCAACAACGCGCTGTCGGGCCCTCGTTTCGGAGGGCACCTCCTGGACCGAAATCTCATCGGCCGCTGCCACCGCACGGGCGCGAACAGCGCATGGAAAGACTACTCCGTTCCGCCCGTGGATGCCACGCCCCTTAAATGGGGACCGCTGTTTTGGCGCTCGCTGCCAGCCACTTGTCTGGCAAGCTGCCCTTCGAACCAGGACAGGGACGGCCGATTCCAGGCCAGATCTACTAAAACGGAACATTCTGCCCGGCGGTTGACTGCTCCTGCAAATGGCGGCAGGAATGTGCCAGAATTCGCCTGGGCAGCCGCAGGCTCGATGCCCCCGGGGGCAGCTGATGGCGTCCCAGGCGGGCAAGACCGCCGAGCCGTCCCTGCGGACGCCGATGCCATGCCTCGCCGCCGCTGGTGTTCCGCCTGCCGATTCGATTCGGGACGCGCAGCGTTGCATTGACCGCAACCGACACTCAAGGGAAAACCATGAACAAAAACCTGGCCGCCATCCTGCTCGCAGCCGCGGCGTTCGCGGCGCAGCTGGCCTGGGCCGAAGGCAATGCCGCCGACGTGACCGACATGCAAGCGCTGCGCGCCGCGGTCCGTGCCGACAAGAAAGCCTTCGTGGCATCGACGCTCCAGCTGACCCCCGCCGAGGCGAAGAAGTTCTGGCCGCTCTACGATGCCTACCAGCGAACCCTCGACCTCACCAATCAACGGCGCGCCATGGTCGTCATCAATCTTGTTTCCACCGACAAGCCGGTGTCGGACCTTTATGCCAAGGCTCTGGCGAACGAAACCATCGCCGCCGACGAGGAGGAGATCAAAGCCCGGCGAAAGCTCCACAACAAAGTGATGAGGGCATTGGAGCCGAAAAAGGCGGCGCGCTACCTGCAGCTCGAGTCAAAGATCCGTGCCATTCAGGCCTACGACATCGCGGCGACGATTCCCCTGATCAAGTAGATGCCGCCGACCGGGGCAGGGCGCGTGGCGATGGTGGGCCAACTGACCCTCGCGCATGCCCAGCGTCCCGCGCCGACGGGCCGGCAATCCCCAGCGAAGGTCATGGGCTGCCGAGAGCCTTCTGCACCCAGAACACGTACGAGCCGATAAACGTCTGGGGAAACCGGATCTCGAAGTCGTTCCAGTTGTCCAGGTTGGTCAGAGGCAGGTCTCCCGGGAAGCACTGCTTGTACTTGTGGACGAGCTGGGGTTCGAGCAGGAAGCCGATGAAACGCAGATCGAGCTCGCTCAGCATAGCCTTGATCTGGGGCAGCGCAAGACGGTGTTCCTGAACGTGGAACAGCAGATCGCGACATTCGCTGGTGGCGTAGAAATCCCGGAATGATTTCAGTTGCTCGAACTGCCCGCCGGCGTCCGGCGCCATCAGATCCTGCCGGCAGCGGCGAATATCCGTCTGCGGTCGAGGCATATCCCCGCTCGGCAATGAACCTTCTTGCGGCGACGACCGATTGCCGCGCCGCGCTCGCTATACAGGCCCAGGAGCATCAACCCGCCCGGGCGAAGCAGCAGCGACGAGCTCGCGCAACCCGGCCATCGGGTCGGCCAGATGGTGCAGCACCCCGACCGAAACGATGATGTCGAAGGTGCGGCCGAGCGAGCCCAGCTGGGTGATGTCGGCCTGTGCATATTCGACATTCTTCAGGCCGCGCTCGTTGGATTTTCTCTTGGCGTAGCTCAAGCTCGACAGGCTCAAGTCGACCGCAAGCACCCGGGCCTCGGGGAACTGCTGCGCCGTTTCGATCGATTCCTGGCCGGTGCCGCAGCCGGCGACCAGGATGTCGATGGCGCCGCCCCTGGGGAGGTAGCGAAACGACGCGCGCGGGAATTGGTGACGCAGATAGCCCTCCAGCGAACGGGCTTTTTCCGCACGTGGCAACTTGATCCACCGCGGGTAGGGATTCTCCTCGTACTGCTGCCGTACCTGGCGCGACACGCCGTCGGCCACCGTGGTGAGCCTGCGCATGCCGTCGCGGTAGCCGCGCTCTTCGACGGGTTCGGCGATCTGCTGCACGAGCAGGGCGCGAACCGATTCGGGCCAGGCTGCATTCTGCAGAGCGTCGAGGCAGGGCAGAGACAGCAGCGGAAAGTAGGCGGCAACGGCCACCGGCCACAACGTGGGCACGGCCTTGCCGTTCTGCAGGTCGGCGACGAGCCTGTCGCGGAGCGCCTGCGCACGGCCGATTTCGTCGTCGGTGCAGCAAAAGACGAATTCGTTGACGAAACACTGGCGTGCCACGGCGCAGTAGAAGCCGAGGATCTCTTCGTCGACCGGGGCGCCGCCGACCGCATCCGTGGCGGCGTCGAGCAACGCGTGCCTGACCATGGTCAGCAACCGTTCCAGGGCCAGATCGGCCACGTGGGCGTTTTCGAGCAGGGATCGGAGCAGCGGGTCATTGGCGAGGGCGGCAATACCCGGTTCGCCGAACAGCGCCTCGGCGGGCAATCGGGCCGGCCACGCGCGCGTTGCGCGCTCGACGCATTCCCTGACGCCGCGATCGAACATGATGAGTCGGATGCTCACGTCGACCAGGTCGCCTGGCCTTGCCCATGGCTCGGACAGGGCGCGGGTCACGAGCCGGCGCAGGTCCGCATCGGCCTGGTGGAAATCAAGCCTCCGCAGGCAGCGAACAAAACTGGTCTTGAGCTCGCCCGTCTCCTTCAGTGCCAGCGCGCGCCGGTAACTGTCCATCGCCACACTGATCAGCCCGCGCTCGCTGAGCGCATTGGCGAGGTTGTGCAGCGCGTCCGCAAAATCCGGCTGCAACGAGAGCGCTTTGCCGTAGCTGGCGATGGCTTGGTCGAGCTTGCCCTGGGCGGCGAGCGCATTGCCGAGCTCGTGATGGGCCTCGGGATAAGCCGGCTTGAACCGGATCGCCTTGCGATAGCAGGCGATCGCGGCATCGAGGCTTCCTTGGGCCTGGAGTGCCAGTCCCTTGTTGCAGTATGCCTCCGCGTAATCCGGTTTCAACGCCAGCGCCCGGTCGTAGCGGGCGAGCGCCTCTGCCGGATTGCCCTGCTGCTGGAGCACCGTTCCCAGGTTGTTGTGCGCCGCGAAACGATCCGGTCCGAACGCGAGCGCCTTTTGGTAGGAGGCGACCGCCTCGTCGAGCTTGCCCTGGTCCTTGAACGTGTTGCCCAAGTTGAAGTGCAGGTCGGAGGATTCCGGTTCGAGTGCGAGCGCCTGGCGATAGGCGGCGATTGCTGCGTCGAATTTGCCCTGTTGCTGGAGCACCGTTCCCAGGTTGTTGTGGGCCCCCGCAAAATCCGCCTGGATCGAAAGCGCGCTCCGGTAGGACGCCGCGGCTTCGTCCAGATGACCCTGGGCCTGCAGCGCGTTGCCGAGGGCGAGGTGATAATCGGGATCGGACGGCTTGATGCCGATCGCCCGATTGAGGAGCTCCACGGCGATCGCGTTTTTCCCGACCTGGTAGGCGATCAATCCGAGCAAGTGCAGGGCGTCGGGGTGATTCGGGGCGGTTTGCAGCACTTGCCGGCAGCAGGCTTCGGCTTGGGGCAAGCGCCCGGACTGCTGATGCCTTATCGCGGTCTGCAGCAGCTCGGAGATCGACCCGGTCGCCCGCCCGGCGATCGCCTGCACGCCCTCGGCTCGGGGTAGCGCGCTGCTTGCGTGACGGCCGTTTTTCTTCATTGCGATGTCAGTGTGAGAGGCCGGTCAATCGACCGGTTCAAGGATTGCCTTTTTTTGCTCGCGCCGACACCCGGCTTGGCACCATCCTTGGGAAGCCCGCCTCCCAGAGTGCGGACCGGTGAGACAGGCGGGTGCAGAGACGGAAGGGGTTTCCCGCCGCCGAGTTGGCGCCGTGGCGGCGGAGAGAATCCGGTGCTTAGATTACTCGATTTTCGAGCCGTTTAGGCGGCCAGGGAAGCACACCCGTCGCGGCCTGTGCTCATCGCCCGGGCATGTCAGCAAACGATTGCGACACCCCGGCCACCCCGCGCGCGAAAAGTCGCTCCGGGAGGAGCGGGACTGTGGCTCTGGACATTGCCACTTAGCTCGGTTGCTTGCGCTTCGCCTGGATAGTGCGGGCTTGTGCTGCGGCGATGTTCGGTTCGCGCACCGCGGTGACCTCGATGCGCAGGGTGCCGCGGGCCTCGTCGGCTGCCGGGCCGGCTTGGGAAATTGCCGACGGGCGCGAGTCGCGGCTAGCGGTCGTCATCGTCGCCGGAACGACCAGCAACAGGCCGATGGCAAGCACCGTCAGGGCAACGGCGGTCGCGCCGAGCGCCATGCGGCTCGAGGTCTGGTGGCTTTGGTAGCGGTTCATGGTCTGTCTCCTTGGGGTGGCTTTGCTGCTCTTGGATGCGGCCAATCGGCAATCTGGATTCATGCCTTGCGTCCGGTCGGTGGTTTCCCGCGTATGGAGCTACCGTACGCCGTAGGCCTGACAGCCTCAACGCGAAGGCGACACAACGCTCGAATCGGCGGGCGAAATCCCCCAGGCGGGCGATTAAGCGCGAAAGGCATGGTCGCGTACGGTGCGGCAAGCGCTGGGTGCTGCGCCAGGACAAGCGGTGGCGGGCGCATCGCCCGATTACGCCGGCCGGGATTTAAACCACCTGCGCCAAAGAAGGAGGCTTCGGATGGACTTTTTTTGAAGTTTTTGTGTACAATCCTGCGACCTTCCGGGCCGAGCATTGACCTATTGGCGTGCCGTACTGGGCCGGACGGGGGGGCGGGGCCGACGGATCTTGGCGCAACTGCGCACGACACGAAGCTGGACCGCGCGGTGGGTTTTTCGGAACCGGCTAGGGGGAGCCTTTCTGCGCCTTTCGGTTTGAGCCCCAAGAACTACCAACTGGGCCGCATTTCAGGGATTGGCCGCTGCCGGCGGGTGTGCCCGTCGATTTGCTTTTGCGCATTTGGAACAGACCGAACTGCCTAATCCCCGAGTCAACGCCCTTTTCTTTGCTGGGAGACAACATGCTTAAGATCACCCGTTTGGCCGCGTTGGCAGCGTTGGTGCTCGTTGCCAGTGCGGCAACGGTCGGTCCGGTCGCGCGCGCGCAGGGCCAGGCAGCGCCTGCCGCGGCACCCGCTGCACCTGCTGCGCCCGCCGATGCCGGCGCGGCGCCGGCTGCGCCACCCGCCGCTCCGGCTGCCCCGGCTGCCGTGAAGACCACCGAGCTGGTCGAGAACCCCTACGGCCTGCAGGCACTGTGGCAAGGCGGCGACCTGGTCGCCCGCTTCACCCTGGCGATCCTGGTCATCATGTCGGTCGGCAGCTGGTATGTCATCGTGACCAAGGTCTACGAGCAGGCGAAGATGGGTGGGCAGGCCCGCCAGGCGGAGAAATCGTTCTGGCGTGCGCCGAGCGTGCGTCAGGGCGCCGAAGGCTTGAAGACGGGCAGCCCGTTTCGCTTCATTGCCGAGTCCGGGTTGGAGGCGTCGAGCACGCACACCGGGTTGCTCGGTAACGTCGACCTCAATACCTGGATCAGCATGTCGATCCAGCGCGCCATCGACAACGTGCAAAGCCGCATGCAGGACGGACTCGCGTTCCTCGCCACCGTCGGTTCGACCGCTCCCTTCGTCGGCCTGTTCGGCACGGTCTGGGGCATCTACCACGCGCTGACCGCGATCGGCATCGCGGGGCAGGCGTCGATCGACAAGGTGGCCGGACCGGTGGGCGAAGCGCTGATCATGACCGCCATGGGCCTCGCGGTGGCGGTGCCGGCCGTGCTCGGCTACAACTGGCTCATTCGCCGCAACAAGAACGCCATGGACCAGGTGCGCAGTTTCGGCGCCGATCTGCACGCGGTGCTGCTGAGCGCGCCCAAGACTGCGGCCGCTGCTGCGAGGGGCTAGATCATGGCCATGGGCGTCGGCCCGTCCGTCGACGAGGAGGAAGTCGTCTCGACCATCAACACCACGCCGCTCGTCGACGTGATGCTGGTGCTGCTGATCATCTTCCTGATCACCATTCCGGTGGTCACGACGTCGATCCCGGTGCAGCTGCCCAAGGAGCGCAACGAGATCCGCGAGACCAAGCCGGAAAACATCACGCTCTCGGTCGACGAGGGCGGCCGGATCTATTGGAACGAGCTGCGCATCGACAGCACCACCGCGCTCATCGACCGGCTGAAGAAGATCGCGGTGCTCACGCCGCAGCCCGAGGTACAGATCCGCGGCGACGGCCGCGCCAGGTACGAGGGCGTCGGAAGAATCATCTATGCCTGTCAGCGCGCCGGGATTGCCAAGGTCGCCTTCATCACCGAGCCGCCTCCCCGCTCGGGCTAGGCGATGACCGTGACCCTTTACGCGAGGAGTGCACCATGGCGATGAACGTCGGGTCCGGCTCGGGCGAGATGGACGTGATGATCGATATCAACACCACCCCGCTGATCGACGTGATGCTGGTGCTGCTGGTCATGCTCATCATCACGCTCCCGATCCAGTTGCATGCGATCAACCTCAACATGCCGGTGGGCAATCCGCCGCCGCCGCTGGTCTTGCCGCAGGTGGTCAAGATCGACATCGACGGCAACGGCACGGTGTATTGGAATGGCGAGGTCGTGCCCGATCGGACCAGCCTCGAGGACAAGATCCGCGATGCCGCGGCCCAGGCCCCTCAGCCGGAGGTGCATCTGCGTCCGGACAAGGCGTCGCGTTACGCGGTGGCGGCCGAAGTGATGGCCTCGGCACAGCGGCTGGGCCTGACCAAGATCGGCATCGTCGGCAGCGAGCAGTTCATCGAGGATTAGCCCGCGGCACGAACGGCAGCAGGCCACCGGGAGTCAAAAGGCAATGGATTTCGCACGACAACAGAGAGACCCGACCCGGCACCTCATCGGCATCACGATAGTCATCCTGCTGCATGTGCTGGTGATCTACGCGCTCGTCACCGGGCTCGCGCGCAAGGCGGTCGAGGTCATCAAGAAGCCGCTCACGGCCACCATCGTCGAAGAGATCAAGGCCCCGCCGCCGCCCCCGCCGCCGCCGAAGAAGATCGAGATACCCAAGACGCCGCCGCCGCCGCAGGTCTATGTGCCGCCGCCGGACGTGCAGACGCCGACGCCGCCACCCACCGAACCGGTGATTTCGGCGGTGACCGCGACGCCGCCGGTCGCGCCACCGGTCATCGCGCCGCCGGCACCCCCGGCGCCGCCGAAACCGGCGGTGCGCAAACAGGCGAGCTTGACCCAGATATCCGGGGATCCGCCGAGCTATCCGCGCGAGGCGCTTCGGGCCGGCGTCGAGCGTGGCCACGTGCTGGCGTGGCTGTACATCGACGAGAAGGGCCTCGTCACCGAGGTGCAAATCAAAGAGTCCAGTCCATCATCGCACGTGTTCGACCGCGAGGTGATTCGGGCACTCAAGGAATGGAAGTTCGCGCCGGACGGCACGAAGTACATCGGCGAAGTCGATATCAACTTCAGCCTGAAGGACTGAGCTGCCCCGGTCGGCTCGGGCGGGACGACTCCGTTCGGTGCCGATTCGAAGCGCTCCGCCAGCAGCCGCCGCGGTAGCAACAGCGGCGAGCAGCGACAGCACTCAAATCCCGGCCCGCGCCTCGCGAGGCGCGGCGGCCGCCATCCCCGTTGCCACGATTGCGGCGCGCGAACCGGTGCAGCACGGGGTTGGTTCTGTGCCAGTCGGCGCCGGCAACGGCAGGCGCGAATTGTCACCTGGTGTTACGCGGCGCGGCGCTCGCCAGGTCGTGGCGGAGCCGGAACGCCGATTGGGCTGGTGTCGCGGGCCTTACTCGGCACGCATCGCGTAGACGAGCGTGCTCCAGGTGGTGGCGCCGATCGCCAGCAGCAGCACGCCGATGTGCGACCAGGTGAGCGGCTGCACGAACAGCGTGACCAGGCTGCCGAAGACGGTATAGAAAAGGCCGGGCAGCAGGGCCGCCAGGGCGCCGGCGGCGACGAGCCACAGCAGCGCGACGGCCGGGCGGCGCCATGCCGGCAGCGTCGCCGGCGCCGGCAGCCGCGCCATCACCGCCGACGTGAAGCCGTCGTCGGCGATATAGCCGGCAGCCTGCGCGTCGGACTTGAGCGCCTGCTCGAGCCAGCCGTCGTCGTTGTCTGCGCGATCCTGGTCCATCGTCAATGTTCCGGCGCCCACGCGCCCAGCCGGGCCTTGAGTTTCTGTTTCGCCCGGAGGAGGTGCGTCTTGACCGTCCCTACCGGGCAGCCGAGCACGTAGGCTGCTTGCTCGTGTGACAGGTCGTTATGGTAGCACTGCACGATCGCCGCGCGCTCGCCTTCGGAGAGCACGGCCATGGCGCGCTTGAGATCGACCGAGAGCGCGACGCGGTGCGAGAGCGGCGCCGCGGCAGCGGCCGAGAGCGCGCCGTCCTCGGCCTCTTCCTCCTCGGGCAGCTGGGATTCCCTGATCTTTCGCCGCTCGGCAAGGAAGGCGTTGTAGGCGATGCGGTAGAGCCAGGTCGAGAACTTGGCCTGTTGCCGAAACGAGCGCAGGTTGCGGTAGGCGAGCAAGAACGTCTCCTGGGCTAAGTCGTCGGCCAGGGCATGGTTGCCGGAGGTGAGCTTGCGCAAGCAGCCGCGCACCGCCGATTGGTGCCGGCGCACGAGTTCGCCGAAGGCGTGGCGGTCGTCCTGGACCAGGACACGGGCAATAAGTTGTGCATCGCTGACCTCGGCAGACGGCATGGACGGCGACCGGACGCGTGCCTCATCCGCCGTTACTCGACGTGCCGGGCCCGTTGCCCGCGGGCGTGGCGCTCGTCTGGGCCAGGTGGCGACCCTCGAGCCACCACAGCGCCAGGTAGCCCACCCCCACGAACAGCAGGATCAGTCCGACCCAGCTCGCTTCGCCGTTGGCGAGGATGGCGTAGAAGACGAAGGCCAGGCCGACCATGGTCATGATGACGCCCTTGCGCAGATCCGACCACACCACGCGCCTGCGCAGCGCGAGCGCCTGCTGGTAGACCTGCGGCGCCGCGTTCGCCGGCGACGCGCCCGTGGCCAGGGCGTCGGCCGCGGCCGCCGGCGGGACGACTCCCTTGGCGGCGAGCGCGAGCATGGCCTCGTTCTGCAACCGGGTCTTGCGCAGCTTGTACCAGATGATGCCGATGAGCAGGACGATCGGGGTGAGGAAGATCGAACTGACGACGAGGAAGATGAGCCCGATGACCCACGGCATCTTCTGCACCTGGGTGCGGAACTGGTCGACATCGAAATCGTCGTCGCTGTCGTCCTTGGGATGCCTGGCGGCGTGCTTATCCTCGCTCGACGCCGCGGCGGCGTCGGCCTTGTCTTCGGCGGCGGCGGTGTCGATCACGATCGAGGGTGGCAAGGCCCTGATGCGCACCGTCGTATCGCCCTTGGGCTTGGCCGCGTCGTCGGCGCGGGCCGGGTGGGCGAGGCAGCCGAGCGCGAGCGCGAGGGCGACCAGCGTGGCGCAGATCGCGCTTGGCAGGCACGGTCGATCACGGCGGCAGGTAGGCATTGGCGGTCTCTCCTCGATTCGCTGGCGTTGGACCTTAGATGCGGCCACGGGTCCATCCGGATTCAGGCTCGCACCCCGGGCCCCGGCCCGGGAAAGCGGCCTTGTAGCCCATGCTATCATTGCCGCGACGCGGCGGCTCCGTTCCGGTCACGAGCGCCGCAACTGCTCGCGACCCGAAACGCGCCACTTGCCAACGCCTATCCACCGCCTTTTCGCCGCCGCCGCGCTGGTCGCCCTGCTCGGTGCACGCCCCGCGGGGGCCGCAGACGAGCCGGTGACCCTCAATTTCGTCAACGCCGATATCGAGGCGGTGGTCAAGGCGGTGGCGGAGATGACCGGCCGCAACTTCGTGCTCGACCCGCGGGTCAAGGGCGTCATCAACATCGTGTCGAGCCGGCCGGTGCCGGTGAGCCTGGTCTACCCCACGCTGCTCTCGGCGCTGCGGCTGCAGGGCTTCGCCGCGGTCGAGGGCAACGGCGTGACCAAGATCGTTCCCGAGGCCGACGCCAAGCAGCACGCCTCGCCGGTGACACGCGGTCCGGTCAGCGGCGGCGGGGACCGGCTGGTGACCGAGGTCTATGCGCTCAAGAACGAGTCGGCGACCCAGCTCATCAACGTGCTGCGGCCGCTGATCACGCCGGCCAACAGCATCGCCGCGGTCCCGACCGGCAACGCCCTGGTCATCACCGACTACGCCGACAATCTGCAGCGCATCGACCGCATCATCGCCTCCCTCGATGTGCCGCCGGCAGGCGAGCCGATCGTGGTGCACCTGCAGAACGCCTCGGCGATCGACCTGGTGCAGATCCTCAACCGGCTGCTCACCGAACCCGGTGGCGCGGCGCCGGAGCCGCAGCAGCGGGTCTCGGTGGTCGCCGACCCCCGTTCCAACAGCGTGCTGCTGCGCGGCGACAGTCCGTCGCGGCTCTCCCGCGTGCGCTCGCTCATCGAGCAGCTCGACACGCCCGGGCGCAGTGGCGGCAACATCTTCATCATCTACCTGAAGAACGCCGAGGCGCTGCACGTCGCCCAGACGCTGCGCGCGCTGCTCGGGGGCGGTGGCGACAACGGCGGCGGCCCGAGCTCGCTGCAGCTAAGCGCGCCGACGCCGCTTAACGCCGGCTCGTCGGGCACCCCTCCCGGCTCGACGCCTGCGACCCCGTCGGCCTCGCCGTTTGGCGCGGCCGCTTCCAACAGCGGCGGCAGCGGCGGCGCCGGGTTTACCGCCGGCGGCGCGACGATCCAGGCGGACACGGCGAACAACGCCCTGGTCATCATGGCGCCGGAGCCGGTCTACAACAACATCCGGGCGGTGGTCGAGAAGCTCGATATCCGGCGCGCGCAGGTCTACGTCGAGGCGCTGATCTGCGAGGTCTCCGCCGACAAGGTCGGCCAGTTCGGCGTGCAGTGGAACCTTCTCAACTCCAATGCCTACAACAGCAATGCGACCCAGGTCGGCGGCGGCACCAACTTCAACCCCCGCGGCAGCGGGCAGAACCTCCTCGATGCGCAGGTCAACCTCAATTCGGTCGGGCAGGGGCTCAACCTGGGCGTCATCAAGGGCTCCATCACCATTCCCGGCATCGGCACGATCACCAACCTCGCCCTGCTCGCCCAGGCCCTCGAGACCGACAGCAAGACCAATATCCTGTCGACGCCGAATCTGCTCACCCTCGACAACGAGGAAGCCAAGATCGTGGTCGCCCAGAACGTGCCGTTCATCACCGGCCAGTACGCGCAGACCGGCTCCACGTCGACGGTCACGCCGTTTCAGACCATCGTGCGCGAAGACGTCGGCATCATTCTCACGGTGAAGCCGCAGATCACCGAGGGCGGCAGCGTGCGCATGGCCCTCTACGAGGAGGTGTCGAGCATCGCCTCGACCAGCAACCCGGCCGGGATCATCACCAACAAGCGCTCGCTGGCCTCGTCGGTGATCGTCGACGACGGCCAGATCGTCGTCCTGGGCGGGCTCATCCAGGATGTGCTTACCGACAATGCCAACAAGGTGCCCTTTCTGGGCGACATTCCGGTCGTCGGCACGCTGTTTCGCTACGACAACCGCGAGCACACCAAGACCAACCTGATGGTCTTTCTCAAGCCGACGGTGGTGCGTTCGGACATCGCGGCGCATTCGCTGACCAGCGACCGCTACGATTACCTGATGGGCGAGCAGCAGCGGCTCAAGCCGGAGGCGGCTCCGTTCTGGACCGAGCCGATGGTGCCGGAACTGCCGCCGCTGCCGCTGCCTTCGGGCAATGGCGTGGCCGCGCCAGGCGGCGGGTCGCCCGCCGCGCAATAGCGCCCTACCATGGCGGCACCGCTTCCCGCCCCCGTGGCAGACGTCAACGCCGCCCCTCTGCGGCGCATTCCCTACGCCTTCGCCCGTGCCCACGGCGTGCTGGCGTTGCGCGACGAGGGCGACGCGGTGCTGGTGCTCGCCCGCAGCGATGCGTCGCTCGAAGGCATCGCCGAGCTGAAGCGGGTCCTGCAGCGGCCGCTGAAGACGCAGACGGTCAATGCCGAGCGCTTCGCCGCGGAGCTCGCCAACGCCTACAACCAGGCCTCTCCGGTGGCGCAGTTCACCGAGGACCTGTCCCGCGACACCGATCTGGCCCGGCTGCTGCAGGACATTCCGCAGGCCGAGGATCTGCTCGGAGCGACCTCCGACGCGCCGGTGATCCGGATGATCAATGCGCTGCTGCTGCAGGCGTTGCGCGAACGGGCCTCGGACCTGCATTTCGAGCCCTACGAGGGGCGCTCGGTGGTGCGCTTTCGCGTCGACGGCATGCTGCGCGACGTCATCGAGCCGCCGCGCGCCCTGCACGCCGCGCTGGTATCGCGGCTCAAGGTGATGGCCAGTCTCGACATCGCCGAAAAGCGCCTGCCGCAGGACGGCCGCATGGCGCTCAAGCTCGGCGACAAGAGCGTCGACGTGCGCGTGTCGACGCTGCCGACCGGCCCGGGCGAACGGGTGGTCCTGCGCCTTCTGGACAAGGATGCCGCGCGCCTGGATCTCACCGCGCTGGGCATGAGCGACGCGACGCTCTCCGGGATCGACCGGCTGATCCGCGAGCCGCACGGCATCGTGCTGGTGACAGGGCCCACCGGCTCGGGCAAGACGACCACGCTCTACGCGGCCATGTCGCGACTCGACCGCGGCACGCTCAACGTGATGACCGTCGAGGACCCGATCGAGTTTGCCTTGGACGGCGTGGGCCAGACGCAGGTCAATCCGAGGATCGAGCTCAATTTTGCCCGCGCGTTGCGCGCGATCCTGCGCCAGGATCCCGACATCATCATGATCGGCGAGATCCGCGACCTGGAGACCGCGCAGATCGCAGTCCAGGCGAGCCTTACCGGGCACCTGGTGCTCGCCACCCTGCACACCAACGACGCGGCGAGCGCGGTCACCCGACTTGCCGACATGGGGGTCGAGCCCTACCTGCTTGCCTCGAGCCTGCTGGGCGTGCTCGCGCAGCGGCTGGTGCGCCGGCTTTGTCCGGAGTGCCGCGTGGCGGCGCCGCCGACGCCGGGGGAGGCGGCGGTGGTCGAGCGGCTGGGCTTAGCGCCCACGCAGATGATCTCGGGCGCGCCCGGCTGCAGCGCCTGCGGCGGCTCCGGCTATCGCGGGCGGACCGGCATCTACGAGCTGCTGTTAGTCGACGATGCGCTGCGCCGGCTCATTCACGACCGGGCCGGGGAGGCGGCGCTGCGCGATACCGGCATGCGTGCCGGCACCCGGCCGCTCATCGCCGACGGCGCGCGCTGGCTCGCCGACGGCACGACCTCGCTGGCGGAGCTGCTGCGCGTGGCCGGCGACGCGGGCTAGCCGCGGCCGATGGCCAAGGCCCCGCACTCGTACCTGCTCGAGCGGCTGCGTGCCCAGGCCGACGCGGTCGCCGCCCAGCGGGTGCGGCAGATCAAGCTCTCGCACCAGGTCGTCGATCGCGTCGATGGCCGGATGCATGATCTGTTCCGCTATTTTGACGAGGCCTGCCGGCTGCTGCAGGTGATCGCGCCTCCGGTCGAGCGCTGCTTCGAACTGCCGCACGTGGTGCGCTACGAGGGTCTGCACCTGGAGCGCCCGTCGGTGATGTTCCGCAAGCAGCGCCTGGCCGATCGCGACGTGTATGACTACGTCGCCGTCTATTACCACCTGATGGGCGCGGCGCCGCCGCCGCTGCGCGTGGGCATCCGCCGCTCGCCCGACGTCGAGCGGGCGTTGTCGCGTGCCAACATCGAGTTCAGCTGCGATACCGACTCCACGGTGCGCGGCGGTACGACGACGACGCACAACGTCATTCGCGTAGCACCCGGCCTGCGCTGCGAGGTGCGCTTCGATCCGGACTTCGAGAACGGGCGCATCGTCGTCACGCTGCGCAACGTCGACCGCTTCGAACCGGTCATCCTCGATTTTGAAACCGCGGCGCTGGACACCGAGGTGCTCGACGAGCTGGTCAATTTCATGCTCGCCAAGCCAAGCGAGTTTCTGTTGCGCGCGCCGCTGCGCGGCTTCTCGCGCTAGAGGCGATGGCGGCGTTCCGCTACGAGGCCGTCGACGCTGCTGGCCGCCCACGCCGGGGGCTGCTGGAGGCCACGTCGGCGCGGGCGGCGCGCGACGTGCTGCGTGGCGACGGCCTGTTTCCCACCGCCGTCGAGCCGGCGGCAAAAAGCTTCGCCGACCGGGCCGACGCGACGCGGCTTGCCCCGGCGACGCTTGCCCTGGTCACGCGTCAGCTGGCGACGCTCGTCGCCTCGGGCATGCCACTCGACCAGGCGCTCGGGGCGGTGGCCGAGCAGGCCGACCAGCCCGGCGCGGTGCGGGTGCTGGGCGCAATCCGCGAGCAGGTTGCGGCCGGCGAAGCGTTTGCCGGCGCACTGTCGCGGTTCCCGCGCACCTTCTCCGCGCTGTACCGCGGCCTGGCCGCGGTCGGGGCGGAAAGCGGCCAGCTCGGGCAGGTGCTGTCGCGGCTTGCCGATTACCTCGAGGCGCGGCAGGTGCTGCGGCAGAAGTTTGTCGCGGCGCTGATCTATCCGGCGCTGGTGACCGTGGTCGCGCTCGCCGTCATCGGGGCGCTCCTGCTCTACGTCGTGCCGCAGATCGTGGCCGTCTACCAGCAGAGCCGGCAGACCCTGCCCTGGCTCACCCGCGCGCTCATCGCCAGCAGCGCCTTCGTGCGGGCGACCGGCTGGTATGCGGCGGGGCTCTTCCTGGTTGCGGCCGCGGCCGCAGTCCTGCTGCTGCGCCGGGAGCGCTGGAGGGAGCGGGCGCAGCGGCTGTTGCTGCGCACGCCGGTCATCGGCACGGTGCTCTCGGGCCTCGACACGGCGCGCTTCGCGAGCACGCTGTCGATCCTGACCGGCAGTGGCGCGCCGCTGCTGCGCGCGCTCGAAACGGCGGCCGGCGTCATCTGGGCGGCACCGATCCGGCGCGCCGCCCACGCCGCCGCGGCACACGTGCGCGAGGGAGTCTCGCTCGCCCGGGCGCTCGCCAGCCAGCGGGTGTTCCCCGCGCTGCTGGTGCACCTGGTCGCCAACGGCGAGCAGAGCGGACAGCTTCCGGCGATGCTCGATCGCGCCGCGCGCGAGCAGGACGCCGACGTCGAGCGCCGCCTCACCTGGCTCGCCGCGCTGGTGCAGCCCATCCTGATCGTGCTCATGGGCGGCATCGTGCTGGTGCTGGTGCTGGCGGTGATGCTGCCGATCGTGTCGATGAACCAGCTCATCCGCTAGCCAGGCGCCGCGCCGGCGGCCGGTCGCTTCGAGCGCTGGCGCGCGAGCGCCCAGGCCACGTGCTCGCGCACCAGCGGCGAGGCATCGTCCTGCCGGGCCTCGAGCGCCGCGACGATGGCCGGGTCATAGTCGGCATTGCCCAGGCCCACGGCGAGATTGCGCAGCCAGCGCCGATAGCCGATGCGGCGGATCGCGCTGCCGCGCATGCGGGCGTCGAACTCGGCGGCGGTCCAGGCGAACAGGGCGAGCAAATCGGCGTCGTCCAAGCCGTTGCGCACGGCGAAATCCGGCTCCGCGCTCGGGCTCGCGTAGCGGTTCCACGGGCAGCAGAGCTGGCAGTCGTCGCAGCCGTAGACGCGATTGCCGACCAGCGGCCGCAGCGCTTCCGGGATGCTTCCCTTGAGCTCGATGGTGAGATAGGAAATGCAGCGCCGGGCGTCGAGCTCATAGGGCGCGACGATGGCCCCGGTGGGGCAGGCGTCGAGGCAGGCGCGGCAGCTGCCGCAGTGCTCCTGCGCCGCGCTTCCCACCGGCAGCGGCAGGTCGGTGTAGATCTCGCCTAAGAAGAAGAACGATCCGGCGTGCCGGGTCAAAAGCAGCGTGTGCTTGCCGCGCCAGCCCAGGCCGGCCTTGGCGGCAAGCGCCACCTCGAGCACCGGTGCGCTGTCGGTAAAAACCCGGTACCGGAAGCTTCCCGCCGCGGCGGTCATGAGGCTCGCCAGTCGCGAAAGCTTCTGCCGCACCACGCGGTGGTAGTCGCGGCCGAGCGCGTAGCGGGCAACGTAGGCCCGGCGCGGAGCGCCAAGCACGCGCAGAGGGTCCTGCGCCTGTCGCGGCAGGTAATCGAGGCGGGCGCTGATCACGCGGATGGTGCCCGGAACGAGCTCCGCGGGCCGCGCCCGGAGCCTGCCGTGGCGTGCCATATAATCCATCTCGCCGTGTCGCCCGGCGGCGAGCCAGGCCGACAGCCGCGCTTCTTCCGCGTCGAGCCCGGTGTCGGCGATGCCGATCTCGGCGAAGCCGAGCTCACGGCCCCAGTGCTGGATCTGGCGCCAGAGCAGGGCTAAGTCCACCGGCGGGGGCGGCCGTGCTGCAGTCATGGCCCGACTCCAGAAAAGGACGGGTGAGAATTATAGAAGCGCTGCAGCGTTACCTGCCCGACGCCGCCGCCACCGCGCGGGCCGGCGCGGCCCTGGCGCCGGGCCTTCGTGGCGGCATGACCGTGACCCTCTCGGGCGAGCTCGGCGCGGGTAAGACCACCCTGGTGCGCGGCGTGTTGCGTGCGCTCGGCTGGGAGGGCCCGGTGAAGAGTCCGAGCTATGCCCTGGTTGAACATTATGCGATTTCGAGCTTATACTTTTATCACTTTGATTTTTATCGCCTCGCCGATCCTAGTGAATGGGACAGCACCGGCTTTGCCGAGCTCTTCCGCCCGGACACGGTATGCCTGATCGAGTGGCCGGAGCGCGCCGCGGGACGGCTGCAGGCGGCCGACGTGGCGGCACGCCTCTGGCATGCCGAGCCCGGGCGCGGGCTGTCGCTGCAGGCGGGAAGTCTCGCGGGTAAGGCATGCCTGGACGCATTCTGCGCCGTGCTGGCATAAGCGTTTCGCTCGAGCGCCGCCGCGTCTGCGCCTGGTTCCTCCTGCCGTTTGCCCAGGGCCTCTTCGCCGGGCGCGCCGCGGCGGCGACGGTCGCCTCCGCGCGCATGTGGCCGGCGCAGGAATACACCCGGCTGATCCTCGAGGCGCCGGTGCCGATGGCGCACGAGCTGCGGGTCATGAAGAATCCCGATCGGCTGGTGATCGACCTCGAGGACGTCGAGCTCAATGCCGAGCTCACGCAACTGCCGCAGCGCGTGCAGCCGAGCGATCCGTACGTGCGCGCGATTCGCGTCGCGCTGTTCCGGCCCGGGGTGGTGCGGGTCGTGCTCGATCTGAAGGCGGAGGTGAACCCGCAGCTGTTCGCGCTCAAGCCGGTCGCCGAGTACGGCCACCGGGTGGTGCTCGACCTCTACCCGTTGACCCCGCCCGACCCGCTGATGGCGCTGCTCGAAGCCGAGCGCGCAGGCCATAGGGCGCCGCCCGGCGGCGAACCGACGCCTGCCGAGGCGCATGGCGCGACCCGCAGCGCGGGAGCGAAGCGGCCGTTGATCATCGCCATCGACCCGGGCCACGGCGGCGAGGATCCCGGCGCGATCGGCAGCCGCGGCACCTACGAGAAGCGGGTTACGCTGGCCATCGCCGGCAAGCTCAAGGCGCTGCTCGACGAGGAGCCCGGCATGCGCGCGATGCTCACCCGCGACGACGATTACTTCGTGCCGCTCGAAGTCCGGGTGCAGAAGGCGCGCCGGGTGCAGGCGGACCTGTTCATATCGATCCATGCCGATGCCTTCACCACGCCGACGGCGCATGGCTCATCGGTGTTCGCGCTCTCCGAGCACGGCGCGACGAGCGCGGCGGCGCGCTGGCTCGCCCAGCACGAGAACCAGGCCGACCTGATCGGCGGGATGAACGTCGACGCCAAGGACCCGGTCCTGGCCCGAACGCTGCTCGACCTTTCGCAAACGGCGCAGATCAACGACAGCCTGCGCCTCGGCCGTTCGGTTCTCGACGGCATCGGCGCGGTCAATCCCCTGCACAAGGGCACGGTCGAGCAGGCCGGATTCGCGGTGCTCAAGGCCCCCGACATCCCGTCGATTCTGGTGGAGACCGCCTTCATCTCCAATCCCGACGAGGAACTCAAACTCTGCAACGAAGGCCGGCAGAACCAGTTCGCCAGTTCGATCCGTGCCGGGATCTTGCACTACTTCGCGCAGAATCCGCCGCTCGCGCGCGCCAAGCTCGGTTGAGTCCGGGCTCTGCGCGAAGCGGCGATCGCGTACAATAGCGCCCGCCGCGGCGCCGGTCGGATCGGCCCTGCTGCGGCTCGCCGGCGCGGCCCGCCGGACCTAGGCGCGCGATGCTCCGCTTCTTTCTGGGTTTCCTCTCGCTGCAGGCGCTGCTGTTCGGGCTGGAGCTGACGCCGTGGGTGCAGCGCTGGTTCGTCGCCCCCTGGACGGCGACGCTGGCCGCGATCAGCGCCGCTCTGGTCAAGGGCTTCGACCCGGCGGTGATCGCCGAGGGCAACGTGCTGCAGAGCGCGCGCAGCGGGTTCGCCGTTGCCATCGAGGCCGGCTGCAACGGCGTCGAGGCCTCCATCGTGCTGGTGGCCGCCATGCTCGCCTTTCCGGCGCCGTGGAAGCGCAAGCTCATCGGGCTCGCGGTGGGCATCATCGCCGTCCAGGGCCTCAACATCGTGCGCGTCATCAGCCTGTTCTATCTCGGACAGTGGAGCCTGGACGTGTTCGAGTTCGCACACCAGTACGTGTGGCAGGCGCTCATCATGCTCGACGTGCTCATCGTCTGGCTGCTGTGGGTGCGCACGCTGCCCCGCGCCGCGGGCCTTCCCGCGCCAGCCTGAAGCGCCGGCGCGCGCCCATGCGCGGCACTTCGCTCGGCCGCTTCGTGCTCCGCGTCGCGGCGTGGCTCCCGCTGTGCTTTCTGGTCTGGTACCTCGCCGGGCCGATTCTCGCCTGGCCGATCGGCCTGTTGACCGCGGCCGTGCTGCATGTCGGCTTCGCCGATCTGGTCGCCGGAGTGCAGCAGCAAGGGCACCTGCTCACCATAGCCTCGACGCTCAAGCCCGCCCTCGCCACCACGCGGGAGCTCGCGAGCGGCGTGCTGACGGTGGAGGTCAACACGCTGCTCTACAGCTACGGCCTGCCGCTGCTCGCCGCGCTCATCCTCGCCGCCGGCGAGCCGCACCGGCTGCGCAAGCTCGTGCTCGGCTACGTCGTGCTCGCGCCGCTGGTGAGCTTCGGGCTGTGCGCGGAGTTCCTCAAGCGCGTGGTGTTCGACACCGCGCCGGCGGTGGCGGCGCAGACCGGCTTCGGCCCGCTCGAGCGGGAGGCGATCGCGTTCGCCTACCAGTTCGGGTCGCTCATCCTGCCCACCGTCGCGCCGGCGGTGTTCTGGATCCTCAGCCACCGCGCGTTTGTCGAGCGCTTCACGCGCCGTGACGCCGGCGCGGGAGCCTAATAGCCGGGGCTGCCGACGCGGTGTCCGGCGTGCTCCAGAGCCTCGATCGCCGCCGGCCGCTGCGCGTCGGGAATGAGCACGTAGTCGGTGTCGAAGGTGGCCACGGCGAACACCGAGATGCGCGCGGCCGCCAGCGGGCCGGTGACACTCGCCAGGATGCCGGTCTGGTCGAGCGGCAGCGGCCCGGCGAAGCGCAGGGCGCGCCAGCCGCGGCTCGCGCTGACGCCGGAGGGCACCAGCGATTCGGCGCACACCACCGACAGCTCCTCCGGCGTGCGGGTGATCGACCACCAGGCCGACGCGGTCGCCCACACCGGCACCGGCTCGCCCGCGTCGAGGCGGCAGACCGCCATCGGCTCGGGCAACAGGGTCAGCGAATAGCGCAGCGCCATCACGCGTGGGCCTCACGGCCCTTGCGCTCGCGCTCGCGCTCGCGCAACACGCGGCGCTGCACTTTGCCGGTGGTCGTCATCGGCAGGGCATCGATGAACTCGATCTCCTTGGGGTACTCGTAGGGCGCGAGAAATTCGCGCACGTGACGTTGAATGTCCTGCTCCAGCGCGCGCGACGGCGCGCAGCCGGGAGCGAGCACGATGAACGCCTTGACGATATTGCCACGCGTCGGGTCCGGGCTGGGCACGACCGCGGCGTTGGCCACCGCGGCGTGCTTGACCAGGCAGTTTTCGATCTCCGAGGGGCCGATGCGATAGCCGGCCGCCTTGAACATGTCGTCGGTGCGCCCCTGGTACCAGAGGTAGCCCTCGTCGTCCTTGCGCGCCAGGTCGCCGGTGCGGCACCAGTCGCCGCTGAACTTCCTGGCCGTGGCCTCGGGATTCTTGAAGTACTCGAGGAAGAACACCGGGTCCGCGGTGCCGTCGGTCCCGATGCGGTGCACCGCCACTTCGCCGGACTCGCCGGCGGCCACTTCGTCGCCGTCGTCGCTGAGAACGCCGATGCGGTGACCCGGGTACGGCCGCCCCATCGAGCCGGGTTTCGCCGGCCAGAGCGTGTGCGAGTTGCCGACGATGTAGTTCATCTCCGTCTGCCCGAACATCTCGTTGATCGTCACCTGCAGCGCGTCCTGCGCCCACGCGAACACGGTGCTGCCGACGGCCTCGCCGGCGCTCATCACGCTGCGCAGCGCCAGATCGAAGCGCGAGCGCGGCTGCGGCACCGCCTTCATCATCATCTTGAGCGCGGTGGGGAAGATGAAGGCGTTGCGCACCCGGTACTTGGCCAAGAGTGCCAGGGCGCGCTCGGGATCGAAGCGGCCGCGAAAGCCGAGCACCGGGGCCCCGAAGTAGAGCGTGGGCAGAAGCGCGTCCATGAGGCCGCCGGTCCAGGCCCAGTCCGCGGGCGACCAGAACAGGTCATCGGGCTGCGGGAACAGATCGTGCGAATAGACGAACCCCGGCAGGTTGCCGAGCAGGCATTGCTGCGGCATCAGCGCGCCCTTGGGCGGCCCGGTGGTGCCGCTGGTGTAGATGAGCAGTGCCGGATCGGTGGCGCGCGTGCCGACCGGGGCAAAGCGGTCCGAGGCGCGCTCGAGCAGGCTCGCATAGTCCTCGGTCCATGCCTCACGCGCGCCGGCCACGCCGACTACGTGGGCGAGCCGCGGCAGGCCGTGGCGAATCGGCGCCAGGTTGGGCAGGGACGCCGGGTCGACCAGGGCGAGCTTCGCCTCCGAGTTGTCGAGCCGGTAGGCGAGCGCATCGGGTCCGAACAGGAACGACAGCGGCACCGCCACTGCGCCCAGCTGATAGCAGGCGATATGCGCGACCGCGGTCTCCGGCCGCTGCGGCAGCATGATGGCGACCTTGTCGCCGCGGCCGACGCCGCGCGCCGAGAGCGCGTTGCACAGCCGGTTCGCCTGTTCCTGCAGATCGGCGAAAGTCAGGCGCGCCGTCGCTCCGGACTCGTCTTCCCAGAACATGGCCACGCGCGATCGCGCGCCGGCATGGCGGGCGCACACCGCGTGCGCGATGTTGAAGTCCGGCGGCACTTGCCACCGGTAGGCGGCGCGGATCTCCTGGTAACGATCGGTCGCCAGTGGCATGGCCCGGGAGGCCTAGGTCGTCGTGCTGTTCGCCGCCTGCGGCGTGGTGACCAGCGGCTCGACGGTGGCCCACACCCAGTCCGGATGCTGCTCGAGCACGCGGCCGAAGGCGATGCGCTGCGAGGACTGCGCCGCGCTCATGTACAGCCGCTTGCCGGGCTGATACTCGCCCGGCGGGACCACCAGCGTCTGCACCGCCGTCTCGCTGTCGCGCTTGCGCAGCGACAGGAACAGGCCGCTGAACCGCCGCTTGCTCAAGGTCGACACGTCGCCGCCGATCAGGACCTCGGGGTCGTCCCTCTTCGCTTCGGTCAACTCGACGCCGATCAAGTTGTTGGCGATCACCTGCAGGCCGATTTCGGCGCGCTCGGTGGTGAGCCGCTTCATGCGCCGCACGATGCCCAGCGACCAGCGCATCTGCGCCGGCGGGCGGATGGCAGCGAGCGTGCCCAGGGTTACGGCGTTGATCACGCTCATCGGCGCCACCAGGCGGAAGCCGGTCTGCGAGACGTCGCGGATGTCCCACGGCCCGCCCGGCGCGGCGAAGTTCGCGAGCCTGCGGCGCGCCGCTTCGGCCACCCGCACGTTCTCGTTGCGCATGCGCCCGAAGGTGGCGATTTCGATGGTGTCGCCGAAGGTGCCCGGGCTGCGCCGGCCCTCGACGTGCGGCTCGGCATCCTCTTCGTGCAGGAAGCCGGCGATCCGGGTAAAACCGATGATCGCGTCCACGCTGCCCTCGGCGCTGGTGCGTTCGCCCCGGCGCGTGAAGGGCTTGAACTCGGGATCGACCTGGGAGGCGAGCTTGGAGAGCAGGTTCAGCTGGTCGGCGCGGCGCGGCGTGCGGTCGGACAGCGGGTTGTTGCGCACCTTCTGATCGAGCATCACCACATTCTGCATCAATACCGCGTGCAGCGGCCGGGTGTCGAGAAACAGCACCCGGCCTTCGAGCGGCTGCGGCGCCCGGCGCTTGAGCCCGGTGCGCGAGCCCAGGTCGACATAGAAGCTCGTCACCGTCGACGACTCGAGGCTCAGGCGCAGCGGCGCGCACCATTCGGAGAGCTGCTCGGCGACCCATTCGAGGTGGCGCGGGGTGAGGTTGCCCGAGTTCATCAGCTGCAGCACCAGCACGCGCAGGTACTCCTGCTCGATGGTGGTAAGCCCGCCGTCGGCGAGCACCGCGACCGGCTGCCGCTCGAGCTGCGCCGAGCACGCCATCTGGAACAGCGCGTGCAGATCGGTCCACTTCGCCGGTATCCACTGCTCGTAGCGGAACAGACGGACCTTCGCATCGAGGCCCTGATGGGTGATCTGCCGGGCGATGAGCTCGGCCAGCAGCGACTGCCACTTGTTGCTCTGCGCATGATCGGTGACTTCGCGCGCGAACGCCTGGTAGCAGAGCAGGAAGCCCTGGGTCAGGTCGAAGAGCGCCTGCCAGAGCTGGTTCTCGACCCGGGTGGAGCGGTTGCCGTGCTCGAGGTATTGCCCGGTGAGATTCTTGCGCAGCGGGTCGGTGTAGCGGTCGGCCAGCAACACCGCCTCCAGGCGCGAGGGAGTGCGCTTGGCCACGCGCTCGGTGAGACGGCCGAGCTCGGCTAACACCGCGCCGTGCAGCGCCAGCGGATCGTTGGCCGGAAACAAGCCGAGCCAGCGCTCCGCGGTTTTCGCGTCGCCAAGCGGGTCCTTGATGGTCTTACCGAAGCCGAACATTCGCTTACGCGCTCGACCGCCGGCACGGTGCTTGCACTGAGAGTTTCATCATCCGCGATCAGGCCAGGCACTGCGGGCGGGCTGCGCCGGAAGTCCTTGTTCCGAAAGCGAGATGATGGGCCAAAGCACCTTGGGCGGCAACTCAGGCCGCCAGACGGGCCCGGGGGCTGACGCACTGCGGCGCGATCTGCCGCAATTGCGTCAACCTGAAACGGACAAAGGATTTCTTTATACTTGTGGCACACAGAATCGGAAGGAACCTTCAATGGGCATCCTGATCAAGGCGCCGACGCGCCGGCGCGAAACGGGCATGGTGGCGGAGCCAGCGGTCCCCGGCGGCGAGGTACGCGGCGCGTTGCACATCCGCGAGGTGGTGCGCATCACCGGCCTGCGCCGCGAGCAGTTGTACATGTGGCAGCGGCGTTACGGCTTTCCCGATCCGTCCCGCGACGGCTTCGGCGACCGCGTCTACCCGCCCGACCAGGTGGCGCGTCTGAAGCTCATCAAGCAGCTCCTGTCGGAGGGCTGGCGCGCCGGCGCGGTGGTGCCGCTGGCCGAGTCGGCGCTGCAGTCGATGCTCGGCATCGCCGTCGAGGGCCCGCAGCCGCTGCCCAGCGAGATCGAGACCGCGGTGAAGCTCCTCTCCGAGCATCGCGTCGGCGAGTTGCAGAACCACCTGTCGAAGCTGCTCGTCGGCCTTGGCCTGCGGCGCTTTCTCGAGCACACGCTGATCCCGTTGAACGAGGCGGTGCACGAGCGCGTGGTGCGCGGCGACATGCAGAATTTCCAGGAGCTGCGCTTCGCCGACCTGGCGCAGCGGCTGCTGCGCGACGTGACGCGCCTGGTGCGTCCGACCCGCGACGCGCGCCAGATCCTGCTCGCCACGCCGCCCAATGACCCCAACCAGCTCGGGCTCGCCATCCTCGAGCTCCTGCTGTTCACCGAGGGCATCAACTGCCTGACGCTGGGCGCCGGGGTGCCGGCGCAGGAGATCGGCGGCGCCGCGCGCGCCTACCGCGTCTGCCTCGCCATCCTGCTTTTCGACCGCGGCATCTCGGGCAAGATCGCCGGCCAGGAAATCCGCTCGCTGCGCAGCGAGCTTCCCGACGAGCTGCCGCTGATCGTGAGCGGCCGCGCGGTCAACCTGCTGGCCAAGCCGATCGCCAACGTGCAGACCGCGGCCGACTTCAGCTCCGTGATGGCGACCATGCGCGAGCTGGGGGTGATGGCAGGCAACGGGGCGGAGGCGCCGCGGCGTGCCTGATGGCCTCATCCGCTGGCCGTGGCGGGTGATCGCGCTCGTCGTGATCGCCGCGCTCGGCTATTTCATCTGGCGCGGCTACCAGCAGCCGGAGTTGATCCTCGACTTCGGCAACGTGCGGCTGTGCCTTGGGGCAGGCGCGGCGGCCGCTTAGGGCTCGCGCGCGTAGCGATCCATCCACTCGGCGGTGGCCTGCGCCTCGGCGTAATTCTCGCCGCGCAGTGCCGCGATCACGCGCTCCCGGTCCTCGCCGCTGCGGTTCTGCGAGAACTTGAACTTCACCTCGATGCGCTCGATGGCCAGGCGGAAGCCCACGATCGCCTCGAGCATGGCGCCAAGCGCGCGACCCTCGAGCTGCAGCCGCCATGGCGCTTCGCGCCCCCCCTCGTAGCGGTCGATGAGCTCGTCGAGCAGCGCCCGGGTTTCGCCCGGGTCGGTCATGATCTCGGCCACGCCGTGCACGTGGGCGACGGCGTAGTTCCAGGTCGGCACCGCAGCCGCCGGATTGGCGTACCACGACGGCGAGACGTAAGCGTGCGGGCCGTGGAAGACCGCGACCGAGACGCGACCGGCGAAGTGCTGCCAGTGCGGGTTGGCCCGGGCCAGGTGGCCGAGCAGCATGCCTCGCCCCGCGCCCGCCGCCCGGTACTGCAGCGGCAGGTGGCTCAAGGACGGCTCCGCTTCGCCGGGCGTGATCAGGGTCGCGAACGGGTGCTCGGCGATGAGCCGGGCGATCGCGTCCGGATCATCGACACGGAAGGCTCGTGGCGTGTAGATGCTCAAGTTCGCTCCTTTAGTGCACGGCAGTGGCCGGGGGGACGACGAACAGCGCGCGCGCTTCGGTGGCGTCGAACGCGTAGCGCCGCCCGCAGAACTCGCAGTTGACGCCGACGGTGCCGCGCTCGGCGAGAATGGTCTCGACTTCGTTGCTGCCCAGGAGCTTGAGGGCTCCGGCCACGCGCTCGCGCGAGCAGGAGCAGCCGAAGCGCGGGCTTCGGGCGCGGAAGGCGCGCACGTCATCGTCGGGAAACAGCGTCGCGAGCAGCGCGTGGGCGTCGGCCGCGCCGAACGCGGACGCCGCCGCAGCCGGCACCAGCGCGGCACGCTGCCACGTCGCGGCGTCGTCCTCGTCCGCGTCGGGCATCCTCTGCAGCAGCAGTCCGCAGGCGCGCCCGCCGCCGGCGGAGAGCCACAGGCGGCTTTCGATCTGCTCCGAGACCGCCAGGTAGTGCTCGAAGAGCGCGGCCACCGAGCCGCCCTCGAGCGCGACCACGCCCTGGTAGAGCGGGCCGCCGTCCTTCGGGTCGAGGGTGAGCACCATGCGCCCGCCCCCGGCGGCGTTGGCCAGATCGGCGAGCAGCGCGTCATCGCCGACCGTGCCGTCCCATTGCGCTGTGGCGCGCAGGCGCAGCGCCGCGTCGCACTCGACGACGAGCAGGCGCAGGGTTCCCGCACCCTGCAGCTGCAGGATGAGGCTGCCGTCGAACTTGAGCGCATTGGCGAGCAGGCACACGGCGGCGAGGGTCTCGCCGAGCAGGCGCTGCAGGCCCGCCGGATAGGGGTGGCAGGCGAGGATATCGCGATACGCGGCGTCGAGGCTCACCACCGCGCCGCGCACCGCGGCGCGCTCCAGCACGAAGCGGGTCAGGTTGTCGGCAAACGGCGGCGGCACCGCGGCGCTGTCCTGCATCAGTCCTGCAGCGGCACGGTGTAGAGCGTCATCGGCAGCTCGGAATTCTTGTCGAAAGTCGCGCCGGCCTCGATCCCCACCTTGGCGATCGCGGTCGCGGTGCGCAGCCGCGGATAGAGGGCGTGCATCGCCCCGAGCGCGAACTCTCGCCCCGTCCCGACGGCCCAGAAGCGCGTGTATTCGAACACCTCGCGCATCGAGTACACCCCGAAGATGCCTTTGGAGTTGGCGATCACGGCGGTGATCTGGGTCGACTCGTAGGGATCGTCTTCCTCCTCCTTGGGGTTGAGGAAGTGCTGGTCCTTGAGGATCGGGTGCAGCTTGCGGAAGGTCTCGAAGATGGCCGCCTTGCTGCCAAAATCCAGGTCGGCATGGGCGGTAAGCAGGCTCTCGAACACCAGCTGATGCGCGGCGCTGCCGCACAGTCCCGACGTAGGTGTCGTGGTAGCGCATGATCTTGTCGTACACACGGTCGAACTGCGCCGACAGCCGCGTGTCGCCGAAAGTGGTCAGCGAATCGGCGGCGATCGCAACCTCGTTGTTCTTGCGGACGACGACGAGCGTGGTCATGGCAGGCGCGGAACAGCGCGTGTCGCGGCGACGCCGCGATCGTTGCAAGGGCGCCGCACCGGTGTCGGCACAGCGGGAAAGGGCAATTATACCGCGTGCGGCATCCGTTCAGCGCGGCTCGGGCAGCATGGCGACCGGCGGCAGCAGCGTCGGCGTCCAGGCCAGCCGCGCCCATTGCCAGAAGTCGGCCAGCGACGCGCTCGCCGCCGGCGGCGGCGGCTGGGCGAGAAATTCCCACGCCCGCGCGAGCGCGGAGAGCCGATCGATGCGCGTCGAGCGCCGGCGCGCCGGTCTGCTTGGACAGCTTCTCGCCGCGGGCATTGATCACCACCGCATGGTGCAGGTACGAAGGCGTGCGAAGTCCGAGCGCGCGCTGCAGGGCGATCTGGCGCGGCGTCGAGGCCAGCAGGTCGGCGCCGCGCACGACGTGGCTGATGCCTTGCGCCGCGTCGTCGACCACCACCGCGAGCTGATAGGCGAACACGCCGTCGGCGCGCTTGACGACGAAATCGCCGACGTCGCGCTCGAGGCACTGCTCCTGTCGGCCCTGCAGGCGGTCGTGAAAGCCGATCGGCTGCGCGTCCACGCGCAGCCGCCAGGCCGCCGCGCCGGATGGCGGCGCGGCGGCGCCGCGGCAGGTGCCCGGATAGACGCGCTCGCCGGCGGGGCCGAGCGGCGAGCTCGCCAGTTGCCGCCGGGTGCAGGCGCAGGCGAACACCAAGCCGCGTTGCATGAGCTCGTCGAGTGCCGCCTGGTAGAACTCGCTGCGCTCGCTCTGGTAGACGACCGCGCCGTCCCACTCGAAGCCATGGGCTTCGAGGGCGGCGCGAATGTCGGCACCGATATGGCCGCGGCTGCGCGGCGTGTCGACGTCCTCGATGCGCAGCAGCCATTCGCCGCCGGCGGCGCGGGCGTCGCAGCAGCTCGCCAGCGCGGCGACGAGCGAGCCGAAATGCAGCGGCCCGGTCGGCGAGGGCGCGAAGCGGCCGCGGTAACGCGCCGCGGCCTTCACTCTCGGGTGTTGGCGCCGACCCGGGCGGGAGCAGGCTCGATCGCGCCAGCCGGCTGCGGATTCCACAGCCAGTGGCGCATGGACGCGAGCACGGCGGTCGGATAGTCGGGCCGGCCGAGGCTGCCGTTGTAGCGGCCCAGCGCCCGGTACAGGTCGCCGTTTTCGCGATCGAGGTAGAAGCGCAGGATCGTGCAGCCGTAGCGCAGGTTGGTGCGCAGGGTGAACAGGTCGTGCTCGGGATCGCCGATCTGGCGCAGCCAGAAAGGCATCACCTGCATGTAGCCGCGCGCGCCCGCCGACGACACGGCGTACTTGCGGAAATTCGCTTCGTACTGGATGACCCCGAGCACCAGCTGCGGATCGAGGCCGGCGCGGGTGGCTTCGTATTGCACGGTGATCAGAAAATCGCGCCGGGTCGGCCAATCGGGAATCTTCGAGCGCGAGCCGGGACGACATGTCGGCGAGCCAGGCCCAGCCTTCGGCCTGGGTGGCAAACTCGAGGTGCGGTGCCGGATAGTCGCTGACCGATCGGTGCAGCGAGTTCTGCACGCTCGCCGACAGCGCCTCCTCGACTTGCGTGCCGGCGCACGCCGCCGTCGTCGCGAGCGTGGTCAGCAGCGCGAGCAGCAGGCGCGCGATCGATCGTGAGGGGGGGCTAGCGGCGGGCATCGTGGTCACGCGCGACCTGGGCTGAGCCTGTCTTGCAGCATGGCCGTGATTGCGGAGGCCGGGGTCGCCGTGGCGGCAGCGTCGCGCCGGCCCTGGTACTCGAGCTCGCCTTTGCCGAGCCCGCGCTCGCCGACGGTGACGCGGTGCGGAATGCCGATCAACTCGAGGTCGGCGAACATCACGCCGGGACGCTCGCCGCGGTCGTCGAGCAGGACCTCGATGCCGGCGTCTTCCAATTCGTCGTGCAGGCGGTCGGCCGCGGCGCGCACGGCGGGGCTGCGCTCGTAGCCGATCGGCGCGATGGCCACCGTGAAGGGAGCCATCGCCTCGGGCCAGACGATGCCGCGCTGGTCGTTGTTCTGCTCGATCGCCGCGGCGACGATGCGGCTTATCCCGATGCCGTAGCAACCCATTTCCATGAGATGCGGTCGACCGTCGGCGTCGAGAAAAGTTGCATCCAGCGCCTGCGAGTAGAGCGAGCCGAGCGCGAACACGTGCCCGACTTCGATGCCGCGCACGATTTCCAGCCGGCCCTGCCCATCGGGCGACGGGTCGCCGGCAACCACGTTGCGCAGGTCGGCCACCTGGTCGGGCTCGCGGCAGTCGCGGCCGAAGTTGACGCCGCGCAGGTGGAAGTCGACGTCGTTGGCGCCGCAGATGAAATCGCTCATCAGCGCCACCGTTCGATCGGCGACCAGGGGCACCTCGGGCGGGATGCCCACCGGTCCGAGGTAGCCGGGCGGGCAGCCGGTGGCGGCGACGATCTCCGCGTCGCTTGCCCAGCGAAAGCCCTCGAGGCCCCGAACCTTGCTCACCTTGATCTCGTTCAAGCTGTGATCACCGCGGATGAGCAACATCCATACCCGGCCGCCGGCATGGAGCATGATGCACTTGACGGTGCGCCCGAGCGGCAACCCGAGCAGCGAGGCGACCTCCTCGCAGGTGGCTTTGCCCGGGGTGGGCACCTTCTGCAGCGGCTCGGCCGGCGGCGCGCGATGCGCCGAGGGCGCGAGCGCCTCGGCGAGTTCGACGTTGGCCGCATAGTCCGAGTCCGGGCACCAGGCGATCGCGTCCTCCCCCGAGTCGGCGAGCACCTGGAATTCGTGCGAAGCGCTGCCGCCGATGGGCCCGGTGTCGGCGGCGACCGGGCGGTACTTGAGGCCGAGGCGGGTAAAAATGCGCCCGTAGGCGTCGTACATCGCCTGGTAGGAGCGCAGCATGCCCGGCCTGTCGACGTCGAACGAGTAGGCATCCTTCATGATGAACTCGCGCGCGCGCATGACGCCGAAGCGGGGCCGGATCTCGTCGCGGAACTTGGTCTGGATATGATAGAAGTTGCGCGGCAGCTGTCGGTAGCTTTTGAGCTCCTTGCGGGCGATGTCGGTGATGACCTCCTCCGAGGTCGGCTGCAGGACGAAGTCGCGCCGGTGCCGGTCCTTGAGCCGCAACAGTTCCGGGCCGTACTTGTCCCAGCGGCCGGATTCCTGCCACAGCTCGGCGGGCTGCACCACCGGCATCAGCAGCTCGATCGCGCCGGCGCGGTTCATCTCCTCGCGCACGATCGCCTCGACCTTGCGCAGCACGCTTAGCCCAAGCGGCATCCAGGTGTAGATGCCGGCGGCGAGGCGCCTGATCATGCCGCTGCGCAGCATGAGGCGGTGGCTGGCGAGCTCGGCCTCGGCCGGAGCCTCCTTCAGCGTGGAGAGGAAAAAGCCTGACGAGCGCATGGCGCGGCGATAACGGTAAAGCTTTGATTCTAACTTAAGTTTGCGCCGCTCCCCGGGCGAAAAGGGCGGCCCGGGACGGCCGCGAAGGCAACCGCCTTCTCCCCCAAGGGCCTAGTTGACCGGCAGCGCAGTGCGCAGGCGCGCCTCGATCCGGGCGGCTTCGTCGCCTTTGGCCGCCGCTTCGTCCTTGCGCCCGAGCGCCTCGAGGGCGCGCGCCCACTCGCGGTAGAGCAGCACATCGTTGGGATCGCCCGCGGCGGCCAGGGCAAAGCGATCCGCGGCGAGCTGCGGATGGCCGAGCGCGAGCTCGGCGCGGGCCCAGCCGGTGTGCGCCTGCCAGTGATGCGGGTCGAACTCGAGCGCCGCCCGGTACTCGGCGAGCGCCTGCTGCGCCTGGCCGGTCGCCTGCAGCGCGTCCCCGTAGTGGGTGGCCAGGTTGGGCGACTCGTTGCCGTTGTCGATGGCGTAGCGGTATTCGAAGAATGCCTCGTCCATGTGGCCGAGCGAGGCGAAGGCGTCGGCGCGCGCTTCGTGGCACCACAGGTCGCCCGGCCAGGCGGTCAGTTCGGCGGCGCAGACCTCGATCGCATCGGCGCCCCGACCGACCGCGGCCATCATGAACGCCACCGTCGAGGGCAGATCGCGGTCATCCGGATGCAGCTTCCAGCCGCGCTCCGCGGCGACGAGCGCCTCGCCCGGCCGGTGCAGCCGATAGAGTGAGTCGGCGACGAGATTGTTGGTCTCCGCGCCCTGCGGATCGCGCGCGAGCGCCTGGCGCGCGTAGTTGAGCTGCTCGTCGGCCCGGCCGAGCGTGCCCATCATGTACGCGACGTTCATGAGCTCGTCGGCGCTCTGCGCCTGCTTCGCCCGCTCGGTGGTGAGCTCGACGGCTTCGCCGTCCCGCCCCATGCGCACCAGCTGCGAGACGACGTAGGTCGGACCGTCGAGCGGATCGAGCAGCGTGTAGCGCCGGTACGAGGCGAGCGCGTCTTCGGGGTGGCCTTCGAGGCGCTGCACGTTGCCGAGCATGCGGTAGGCCAGAGCGCGCTCTTCGGTATTGCCATGGACGAGCAGGTAATCGATGGCCGCGCGCGTTTCCGGAAAGCTTCGCGCCTTGACCTCGTGCCCGTACAGGTAGACGGTGAGCATCGACGGATCGGCGATCTGCACCAGCGCCCGACCGGCGTCGCGCAGCAGGCGGTCGACATCGGCATCGTCGCGCTGCACGCTGATCAGTTGCGTCTGCGCCCCCTGGCGCACGCGCAGCGCGAGCTTGAGGAGCGCTCCGTCCTGGAGCATCTCGCCGCTGATGCGGTTGTCCGGCAGGTCGACCAGGCGCCGCGCGTAGCGCACGATCGCCTTCATCGACAGCCCGCCGCCGGCGAGCTGCACGTCGGGCAGCGTGGCCGCGACTTCGAGCTCGCGCCGGCTCTGCAGCGTGAAGGCCTGCGCCTGGACGGCGTGGATTTCGTCGAGCATCGCCTCGGCGATGGCGGTGGAGGTGTAGCCGCGCTCGACGATCTCCCTGGGCGCGGTGAAGACGTCGAACTCGACCACGTTGCGCCGCATATCGCGCACGAAGGCATAGGTCAGCGCCAGGAGCGCGGCGAGCAGCACCAGCGACACCGCGATCGAAAACAGGGCGCCGGCGTTCTCGGCCAGGCTCGGCAGCACTCCGCGCCGCCGCGACGCAGGGCCGTCGGCCTGCGGCGAGCCGGTTTGCGCCGACCCCCGCCTTGCAAAGAACGGATGGGCCGCGAGCCCTCCGATCAGTTCGATGCGCCGGCCGGGGCGGAAGAGCTGGCGTTTCAGGCGCATCGGCGGTGGTGGAAAACGCAACGCTTTGGCCGGCCTAGCGCACGACGAGCACCGGCAGCTTCGAGTGCGTGAGCACCTTCTGCGTTTCGCTGCCGAGCACCAGCGCGGCGACGCCGCGTCGGCCGTGAGAGGCCATGACGATGGCGTCGCAGCGGTTCTTCTTCGCCGCGGCGAGGATCGCCGACCAGGGCGTGGCCGAGAAGGCGTGCGCCGAGGTGAAGGCGATGCCTGCGGCGCGGGCCTTGACGGCGATGGCGTCGAGAATGCGCCGCGCCTCCTGGCGGCATTGGGCGCGGTACTGCTCCGGCGAGAACGGCTCGAAGATCACCCCGTCGGCGTACACCGGCAGCGGGAAATCGGGCGAGGCGTGGAAGCCGGTGAGTCCGGCCTGCATGGCCTTGGCCAGGGCGATGGCGTGCACGGCCGCCTTGTTCGACAGCCTCGAGCCGTCGGTCGCGACCAGGATCTGCTTGTACATGGGCTCTCCGAAAAAAACGACCCGCGGGTGCTGCCGATGTTACGCGAATACCCGGCTGCCCCGACAGCCGCCGCCTTGGCGGGAGCCCGCGTGAGAGAATGCCCGCATGAGCATCGAGCTCGCCGATCCGAGGGACCCGCCTGCGCCGGGCGGCGCGCGCTCGGCACTGATCGAGCTCGCCGCGGCGAGCGTTGCGGCGGCAACGGCGACCCGGGCGGCGGAGATCGATGCGGCGCTCGCGCGCGCGCTTGCCGACCGGCTCGCCTCGGGGCAGGCATGGTCGCTCTCCGAGGAGATCGCCGCCGCGCCTTCGCTCGCCATCGCCCGGGCGCTGTGGCGCGGCCTCATCACCGCCTGGGGGCTCGCGTCGCGGCCGCCGGCAGGCGAAACGGTGGCCGCGATGCTCTTCGCGCTGCCGGTGGTGGTCGTCGCCGGCGGCGCGCCGGGTGGCGATGCCGTCCCGCCGGCGATCGCCGGGGTGCTGTCCGACACCGAGCGGCTGTCGGCGATTCTGCGCGAGCATCGCGCGCTCGCCGGCAGCCAGAGTTTTGCGCTTTCCAACGCCCTCGTCGCCGCCGACGCCATCGATATTGCGCACTGGAGCGCGCTTCTGTCCTGGCAGAGACTCGTTGCCGGGGCCCTCCCGCGCGGCGCATGACCTGCCGCCGACGCCAATTGCCGTGCCGCCCGGAGGGCAGGGGGTGCATCTGCGCTTTCTGATGGGCAGCGCGCTCATGGCGGCCGACGCCGACCTGGCGGCGGCTTCGGACGTGACTGGCTGGGCGATGCCGCTCGCCCAGGAGCTCGCCCGAGAGCTCGCCGTCCCGGGGCTCACCGTGCTCGCCCTGCCGCGGCCGCCGGCCTTGCCGCCGGCCGCCCTGCAGCACGGGCGCACGGCGCAGCGCGAGGTCGGCGCGCAGCTGTTCGCCAGCAACGCCATCCGCAAGCTGCGCGCCTCGGTCGGCGAGCCCGCGGCGGTGATCAGCGCCCATCGCGCGGCCACCGCGCCCGGCGGCGGCGAGTTGCGCCTGTCGCTGTCCTCGCCGTTCGATTTGCGCCAGGCGGAGGGATTTCGCTGCCCTTTGTTTCCCACCGACCGTGCCGGCGATGTGGCGGCGATGCTAGTCGAGCTGTTGCGCGACTGCCGCGTCGGCGACGTGCGCATCATGCCCGGGGTGCACCCCGATCGCGACCAGCAGACGGGGCTCACGCTGCTGTTCAAGGCCGACGCGCCCGCTGCCGCCGAGTTGCCGTCGCTGCATTGAAGGCTTGAAGCCCGATGGCGCAGCGACGAGGCGGATCGGGCGTCGGGTTGCCGGATCGGTTTTGCCGTGGCGGCCGCGCTGCTGCCCACCGCCGAGGGCGAGCGCGTGGCGACGGTGTTCGCCAGCGGCTCGCTCGAGGTCATGCTCTACGCGCCGCGCGGCGCGGACCCGCAGGCGGCGCATCGGCGCGATGAAATCTACGTCGTGGCGAGCGGCGAGGGCAGCTTCGTGTGCGGCGCGCGGCGGGAGCCTTTTGGGCCGCTCGACGTGTTGTTCGTCCCGGCCGGCGTGGTGCACCGCTTCGAGGATTTTTCCGCCGACTTCCGGGCCTGGGTGTTCTTCTACGGTCCGGACGGCGGCGAGGGCTGGAAGGCCTAGTCCGAGTCGCGGCGGATGACCTTGCCGAAGCCGCTGATCGATTGCTTGAGCTTCGGCTCGCCCAGGTACTCGACCTTGCCGGCGCCGGAGATGTCGACGGTGAGCGAGTTGCTGGCGTTGACCACCGCCTTGCCGGCGCCGCTGACCGAGACGACGGCGTCGGAGCTCACCAGGTCCGCCGCCTGGTAGGAGCCGGCGCCGGAGAGGTCGATCTTCTGCCGCACCACCTTGCCGCCGATGGCGACCTTCATGGCCCCGGACCCGTCGAGGTCGAGGGAAGCTCGCCTGCAGGTCGGCGATGCGCAGGGTGCAGGCGCCGGCAAAGTCCAGGCGCAGCTCGCTCGCTGCTCAGGTGCTCGGCGTCGAGGGTGACCGATCCCGCCCCCTCGATGCGGTCGATGTCGCGCAGGCGGATGGTGACATGGGGAGTCGGGCCGCCGCCGCCGGAGAACCAGCGCCAGACCGAGTGCGGCGTCTCGACGTCGACGCGACAGGGTGCCGCCGTGGACGCCGGTGTGGATCTGCGGCAGGGCCGCCGCCGCCGCCTCGATGGTCACGCTCTCGGTCGGCGCCCTGGACCAAGGTGACCTTGGTCTCGCCGTTGATGTCGATGCGGTGAAATCCGGACACTGCCCGGGTTTCCTGCTGCAGTTCGGCCGCGAACGCGGCGTCGAAGGGCAGCGCGGCCATCGCCGCCAGCGCGAGCAACGCCGCGGCAGCGGGTACCTCTGCGAGACCTTTCATAGGCTGGGCCATGACTGCTCGAAGGAGAATACCCCTTAGATGCGCCGACCCGCCAGCGTGGATTCGGTGTTCCTGCGCCCTGTCGACGCGCTATTGCGTAACGCGCCGGCGTGGCAACGCTCGCCCGCGGCGCGAGCGGACGAGTGCGGTAGACTCGACTGAATCCTGCGTTGGCTATCGGGCTTTTCCTCGGTAGCCTCGACCCGAGCAACTGCCAGCTTGAGGAGGAAACCGTGGAACCCCCCCAGGACGCGATCCGCGTCATCGTCGCCAAGGTCGGGCTCGACGGCCATGATCGGGGCGTGAAGATCGTCGCGCGCACGCTGCGCGACGCCGGCATGGACGTCATCTACACCGGCCTGCACCGCACGCCGGAGGAGGTCGTCGAGGCTGCGATCCAGGAGGACGTTGACGTTATCGGCGTGAGCATTCTCTCCGGCGCGCACATGACCGTGTTTCCGCGCCTGCTGAAGCTGCTCGACGAGCGCGGCGCCCACGATATCCTGATCATCGGCGGCGGCGTCATCCCCGACGAGGACGTAGCCAGGCTCAAGGCGCTGGGCGTGAGGGAGATGCTGTTGCAGGATAGCGCGCCGGAGACCATCGTCGCGACGGTGCGCCGCGTAGTCGCCGAGCGCGGTCCGCGCTGAAACGCGCGGGCGCATGGAATCCTGGTCCTTTCCGCCGCGCTACGATCCGGGATATCTGCCGCCCGCCGGGTCGCGCTACTGGTTCCCGAAGCGCGAAACCATGCCGGCTGCGGACCGCGAGCAGACAATCCTCGAGCGGCTGAAGGCAGTCACCCGCTACGCGTGGGACAACTCGCCGCTCTATCGCAGGAAGTGGGACGAGGCGGGATTTCATCCGGATCACCTGCGCTCTCTCGAGGACTTCGAGGCGAAGGTGCCGGTAATCGCGAAGAACGACCTGCGCGAATCGCAGTCGCGTGTTCCGCCCTTCGGCGACTATCTTTGCATTCCCGACGGCGAGATCCATCATATCCACGGCACGTCGGGCACGACGGGCCGCCCCACGGCATTCGCGATCGGCCGTGGCGACTGGGACGCGATCGCCAACGCGCACGCGCGCATCATGTGGGCCATGGGCATCCGCCCCGGCGACATGGTGTTCATCGCCGCGATCATGAGCCTGTATCTCGGTTCCTGGGGCGCGCTCATCGGCGCGGAGAGGCTGCGCGCCAAGTCGTTTCCATTCGGCGCCGGCGCACCCGGCATGACGGCGCGCGCCGCGATGTGGCTCGATCTCGCAAAACCCGCGGCGCTCTATGCGACGCCGTCGTTCGCACTGCATCTGGCCGAGGTCGCGCGCGACGAAGGCTATGATCCGCGCGCATTCGGCCTGAAGACGATGTTCTTCTCCGGCGAGCCGGGCGCATCGGTCCCCGCCGTGCGCGACAAGATCGCCGACGCGTACAGCGCGCGCGTCATCGACTGCGGCTCGATGGCGGAAATGACGCCGTTCATGAACGTCAGCGGCACGGCTGAGACCGACCGGCATGCTGTGCTGGCAGGACATCGTCTACACCGAGGTCTGCGACCCGAGGACGTTCCGGCGGGTACCTTACGGTGAGCGGGGCACGCCGGTGTACACGCATCTGGAGCGCACGTCGCAGCCGATGATCCGTCTGCTCTCCGGCGATCTCACGTTGTGGGAGAACGGGCCCAACCCCTGCGGGCGCACCTATCCGCGGCTGCCGCAAGGCGTTTTCGGCCGCATCGATGACATGTTCACGATCCGCGGCGAGAACGTCTACCCCAGCGAGGTCGACGCGGTGGTCAACCGGCTCGCGGGCTACGGCGGCGAGCACCGGATCGTGATCACGCGCGAAGGCGCGATGGACGAGCTCGTCATCCGTATCGAGGCTGCGCCCGACCTGCACGCCGCGGGGGAAGCGCCGCTGCGAACGCTCAAGGACGACGCCTCGCGAGCGCTGCAGAAGATGCTGGGGCTGCGCGCCAAGGTCGAAATCGTGGCGCCCGGAACGTTTCCGCGCACCGACTTCAAGGCGCGGCGCGTGATCGACGACCGCGAAGTGTTCCGCGAGATCAACGCCCGGCTCGGAAGCTAGGACGCCGATGGCCTACGTCGCCTCGCTCGATCTCGTCCCGGGCGTTCTCGCCGGCGAGCTGCGCGCGATCGCGCGGCTGCTCACCCGCGCCGAGTCGGGAGCCGAGGAGGCGCGCGCTGCGCTCGACACGATCTTCGGTCATGCCGGCCGCGCGCACATCGTCGGCATCACCGGCGTCCCCGGCAGCGGGAAGTCGACGCTGGTCGCCAAGCTCGCCGCGGAGATTCGCCGCTCCGGCCGCAAGGTCGCGATCGTCGCGATCGACCCGTCGAGTCCGTTCACGGGAGGCTCCATCCTCGGCGACCGGATCCGCATGGGCGAGCTTGCCGGCGATCCCGGCGTGTTCGTGCGCAGCATGGCCACCCGCGGTTCGCTCGGCGGCCTCGGGCGCGGCACGCTGGAGGCGGTCGACGTGTTCGACGCTGCGGGCTACGAGATGGTCATCATCGAGACCGTCGGCGTGGGGCAGGACGAGGTCGAGGTCGCGCGCGCTGCTCACACGACGGTGGTCGTCTCCGCGCCGGGCCTGGGCGACGACATCCAGGCGATCAAGGCGGGCATTCTCGAGATCGCCGACGTGCACGTGGTGAGCAAGTGCGACCGGCCCGACGCCAACAGGGCCATCGCCGACCTGAAGAACATGCTCGCCCTCGGCCTGTCGCTGTCGGGCCGCGCGCGATGGCCGGTCCCGGTCGTGCCGACCAGCGCGCAGCGCGACGAGGGCGTCGTCGAGCTGCTCGCGGCGATCGACGGGCACCGGAGATCGCTCGAAGACAGCGGCGAAATCGCCGCGCGCCGGCTGCAGATCAACGAGCGCCGGTTGCTCAAGGCCGGCGAGGAAATCCTGCGCGACCGGTTCGTACGGCACCGCGACGGGAAGATCGCGGCGCTGGTGACCGAGCTCAACGCGCGCGCGCTGAGCCCGCATCGGGCAGCCGAGCGACTGCTCGCGGAATTGCGCATCGCAGACATCGGAGAGACCCATGAACGACCCTATCTTCCATGGCACAGCCGCACTGGATGCCCAGACCATGACGGCGCTCGCAGCGCAGGTCGAGGCATGGGAGAAGAACGAAGTCGCGAAGTTCATTGCCCGCGCGCCCGAGCGGCAAGGCGAGTTCCGCACGCTGGGCGGCTTCCCGCTGAAGCGCACCTACACCGCGCTCGATCTCGCCGACACGCCGCTCGAAGACATCGGGCTGCCGGGACAGTATCCCTACACCCGGGGCCCGTACCCGACGATGTACCGCGGGCGGTTGTGGACGATGCGGCAGATCGCGGGCTTCGGCACGGCCGAGGACACCAACCGGCGCTTCAAGTACCTGATCGAGCAGGGCCAGACGGGGCTTTCGACCGATTTCGACATGCCCACGCTGATGGGCTACGACAGCGACCATCCGATGAGCGAAGGCGAGGTCGGTCGCGAGGGCGTGGCGATCGACACGCTCGCCGACATGGAGCACCTGTTCGACGGCATCGATCTGGAAAAGATCTCGGTCTCGATGACGATCAACCCCAGCGCCTGGATCCTGCTCGCCATGTACGTGGCGCTGGCGCAGAAGCGCGGCTACGACTTGAACAAGCTCTCGGGAACGATCCAGGCCGACATCCTCAAGGAGTACCAGGCGCAGAAAGAGTGGGCGTTCCCCATCGCGCCATCGGTGCGCATCGTGCGCGACTGCATCAGCTTCTGCGCCCGGAACATGAAGCGCTACAACCCCATCAACATTTCCGGCTACCACATCTCCGAGGCGGGGAGCTCGCCGCTCGACGAGGTCGCGTTCACCATGTGCAACCTGATCACCTACGTCGAGGAGGTGGCGAAGACCGGGATCGGCGTCGACGAGTTCGCCCCCCGGCTCGCGTTCTACTACGTCTGCCAGTCGGATTTCTTCGAGGAGATCGCCAAGTTCCGCGCGGCGCGCCGCGTCTACGCGAAGATCATGCGCGATCGCTTTGGGGCCAAGAATCCCGAGTCGATGCGCATGAGGTTCCACTGTCAGACTGCGGCAGCCTCGCTCACCAAGCCGCAGTATCAGATCAACGTCGTGCGCACCGCTCTGCAGGCGCTCGCCGCCGTCCTGGGCGGCGCGCAGAGCCTGCACACCAACGGCATGGACGAGGCATTCGCGATTCCTACCGAGGAGGCGATGAAGATCGCGCTGCGCACCCAGCAGATCGTGGCCGACGAATCGGGCATCCCCGCGGTCGTCGATCCGCTCGGAGGTTCCTATTTCGTCGAGAACCTGACCACGCAATACGAGCGCGAGATCTTCAAGGTGATCGAGGAGGTGGAGCAGCGCGGCGGAACGGTCAGGATGATCGAGGAGGGGTGGTTCCAACGGCGCATCGCCGACTTCGCCTATGACACCGCGCTGAAGAAGGCCGACGGCAGCAGGCCGCTGATCGGGGTCAACAAGTACGTCGACCCCGAGGAAAAATTCGACATCGAGCTGCATCCGTACGATTCGACCACCGCCGAGCGGCAGATCGCACGGCTGAACCGCGTGCGACGTGAGCGCGACAACGCCAGGGTGATGGCGCTGCTCGACAAGTTGGTCGCCGTGGCGCGCGACGAGCGCGACAACATCATGCCGGTGACCATCGAGCTCGTCGCCGCGGGCGCATCGATGGGCGACATCGTCGAGAAGCTCAAGGGCCTTTGGGGCACCTACCGCGAGACGCCGGTATTCTGAAGTCGATCCTGGAATCCGATGCAGCCGCCTGCCGTGAACGCCGCTGCGCCCGGCGCAAATTCCGCCGCGGCGCTTATCGCCCGTTTCCTCAAGGCGCGCGGTGTGGATCGCGTATTCGCCCTCTGCGGAGGGCACATCATGCCGATCTGGATGCGCATCGACGCGGAGGGTATCGCGATCGTCGACGTCCGCGACGAGCGCGCCGCCGTGCACATGGCGCACGCCTACGGCGAGCTCACCGGCGGGCTCGGTGTAGCGCTGGTGACTGCCGGCCCCGGCGTGACCAACGCGATCACGGGAATCGCCAACGCCCACGTTGCGCGGGCGAGCGTGCTGGTGCTCTCCGGCGTGCCGCCGCGCCCGCAGGAGAATCGCGGCGCGCTGCAGGATCTCGTCCACACCGACATGGTGCGGCCGATCACGCGCTACGCGCGCACGGTGCGCGAGCCCTCGCTGGTGCTGCAGGAGCTCGACGAGGCGGTGGCGCGGGCTTTTGGCGAGGGCGGCGAGCCCGGGCCGGTGTACCTCGACTTTCCCACCGATACCCTGCGCGCCGAGGTGCCGCGCGCGCTGCAGCGCGAAGAGCACCTGCGGCCGAAACCGCGCCGCGTCAATCTGCCGGAACCCTCCGCGCTGCGCGCGGCGGCCGAATTGCTCGCCTGCGCGCGACGCCCGTTGGTGGTCAGCGGCCGCGGGGCGCGCGGGGCGGAGCGGTCGCTCCTGCGCCTGCTCGACTGGCTCGGCGCGCCCTACCTCGAAACCGGCGAGAGCCGCGGCCTCGTTGCGGAGAGCCATCCCGCGGTGGTCGCGGCGATGCGGGGAACGGTGATGGGCGAAGCCGACGTCGTGCTGACCGTTGGCCGGCGCTTGGACTTCCAGCTCGCCTACGGCTCGCCGGCGATTTTCGGCGCGGCACGCTTCGTGCGCATCGCCGACGTCGCCTCCGAGCTGCGCGACAATCGCCGCGGCGAAGTCGAGCTGTTCGCGAGTTGCGCCGCGGCGCTCGACGGCATCGTCGAGGCCGCGGGCAAGCGCGCGCCAGCGATCGATCGCGAGTGGGCGCGGGGCTTGAGGGCGCGGCACGAGGAGCGCGCGAGCAAGCTTCGCGTGGCGATGCGCGAAGCGCCTGCGGGCCGCGACGGGCGCATGCATCCGAACCGCCTGCTCGCCTGTCTGCAGGATCGGATCGGAGAGAATGCCGTGGTCGTTGCCGACGGCGGCGACCTGCTGAGCTTCGCCCGGGTCGGCATGACAGCGACGACCTGGCTCGATCCCGGCTCGCTCGGCTGCCTCGGCGTCGGCACGCCATTCGGTATCGCGGCGAGCCTCGCCTGCCCCGATCGGCCGGTGGTGGTGGTGACCGGCGACGGGGCGTTCGGCTTCAACGCGATGGAAATCGACACCGCAGTCCGCCACCGCGCACCCGTGCTCATCGTGGTGGCCAACAACGGCGCGTGGCAGATCGAAGTGCACGACCAGCAGCACACGTACGGCAAGGTCCTCGGAACGCGGCTTTCCCTCGCCGATTACGCGGCCATGGCGCGCGCCTTCGGCATGCACGCCGAGCGCGTCGAACGAGACGAGGATCTTCCGGGCGCGATCGACCGCGCGCTTGCGCACCGTCCCGCGTTGCTCGATGTGGTCGTGACGCCGGAGGCGGTGTCCTCCGACGCGCGGACGGGGCTCGCCTGGGTGCCCGACCTGCAGCCGCTCGCGGCGTGGGACGAGGCCGAGCGAAAATGGCGCGACGGTTGAATCCGCGATGCTGCTCCCCTATCGTGAATTCGCGCCCGCGCTGACCGCGCCGTTCGATCTGGCCGCTGCCGCCGCGGCCGTCGGACGCACGACCGCCGGGCCGCGGCTCACCCTGCGCGCCTACGCGACGCTGCGCGCCGACGGCGAACGGATCCGGGTCGGCGCCGATGCATGGTTCGGCGAGCGCTCGACGGTGCACATCGCCGACGGCGAGAGGGGCACGCTGATCGGCGATGCAGTCACGGTCGGCCGCTACGCCATCGTCCACGCATGTAGCGTCGGCGACGGGGTGGTGGTCGCCGACGCGGCCGTGGTGATGGATGCAGCGAGCGTGGGTCCGCGCGCGCTCATCGCGCCGGGTGCCCTGGTGCCTCCGCGCAAGGCTCTCGCCGGGGGCTTCGTGTACGAAGGCAACCCGGCGCAACCGACGCGCACGATCGCGAGCGATGAGCTCGCTGCCGCGGCGGACGCGCTGCGCCGTGGCGAGCCGGTGCCCGGTTTTGCGCCAGTCGCGTTGCCGCCGCTCGCGGGGGTGTCCTCATCGGTACCACCGGAAGGGGGCACGCTTCCGCGCCATCCACGCGTCGGCCACGGGCCGCGGGTCCGCGCGTACGTGGCCCCGACCGCGGCGCTCTTCGGTGACGTGACCCTCGCTGAGGATGCAGGCGTGTACTTCGGTTGCGTGCTCGACGCCGGCGATGCCCGCATCGTGGTGGGCTCGTGCAGCAACATTCAGGACAACTCGCTGCTCGTCACCGATCGCGCGCGCGGCGACCTCATCGTCGGCGAGCGCGTGACTTTCGGACACAACGTTCGGCTGAGCTCGGGTGAGATCGGCGACGACGCGCTCATCGGCATGATGTCGATCGTCGGCGCGCGGGTCGTGGTCGAACGCGGCGGCTGCATCGCCGCCGGCGCGTGGGCCGAGCCGGGGACCATCGTCCGGGCGGGCTGGATCTGGGCCGGGCGCCCGGCGCGGGCGTTGCGCGAACTGAAGTCGAGCGAGCGCGAAATCTTCGCGCGCGGTGCGGCTGTGTACGTCGAATATGGCCGCGCCTATCTCGCGGCCGCCGGCGTATCGCCGACAGCGTGAGCGGTTAACGGGCCGGCGGGTCCGAAACGCAGTCTCCGGACCCGACCTGCTCAGGCGCGCAGGGACACGCTCGCGGCGTGTAGCGCGATCTGCACTGCCCTGCCCGCTATAATGTCCGCGAACACCTGTCAGGCAGGCCATGAATCTCGACCGCGTCTCCTCCGGAACGGACGTACCGCACGACTGCAACGTGATCATCGAGATCCCGATGCATGGCGACCCGATCAAGTACGAGGTCGACAAGGACACCGGTGCAGTGTTCGTCGATCGCTTCATGTCGACCGCGATGCGCTATCCGTGCAATTACGGGTACATCCCGCGCACCCTGTCCCTGGACGGAGATCCCTGTGATGTGCTGGTGCTCTCGCCGGTGCCGCTGATCACCGGGGTGGTGGTGCGTTGCCGGCCAATCGGCATGCTCAAGATGGACGACGAGGCCGGCGGCGACGCCAAGATTCTCGCCGTGCCCGTCGACCGGCTGTCGAGCCTGTATCGGGGCATCGAGTCGCCGCGCGACCTGCCCGAGATCACGACGCGCCAGATCGCCCATTTCTTCGAGCACTACAAGGACCTGGAGCCGGGCAAGTGGGTGCGCGTGTCGAGCTGGGTCGGTGCCGAGGAGGCAAAGAGGGAAATCGTCGACAGCGCGAATCGCTACGAGGCGCACAAACCCGGGCGCGCGGTCTAGACGCGGGCCAAGGCGAGCCGATCAGCCGCGGCGAGCCAGGCGCAGGTCCAGGCGCGTGCCGGCGATGCGATCCTGCAGGAAGGCGCGCGCCGGGTCGAGGAGCGCCCAGAGGTAATTGACCGCCGCGAGCGGCAGCGCGAAGCGGCCCAGGCCTTCCGGCTGCAGCGCCGCGTAGGCGAAAAGCGCCGAGAGCGGGCCGATCGAGCAGGCGAGGAAGCGCAACAGCGCGCGGGGCAGCGAAACGGGCAGGCCTGCCGTGGTCTTCAGTTCGAGCCGCCAGGTCTGCATCGGCAGGGTGCGCCGGCCGCCGCTCCACAGGCCGACGCAATAGGCGCCGCAGGCGAGCCACAGCAGCGCGCCCGACCATGCCCTGGCAGCCGGGGAGGGAAGGTAGAGCGTGCGGGAGGCGCCCGCGCTCGCCGGCGTGACCAGCGGCAGCAGGACGAAGCCTAAGCCGAGCAGCAGGGCGAAGAGCAGGAGCGCCTCGTAGGCCGAGGCGCCGAGCCGGCGCGCCAGTCCGGCGCTCTCCGCGCCCTCGCCGGCGCTCACGCGCGCCGCGTGGCGAGCTTCACCGCCGGCCGGGCGCCGCGGTTGCGGCGCGCCTCGAGAGCGCTTGGCGCTGTTCGGGCGACAGGCGCTGGTACTCCTGCCATTTCTGGGTGACCATCTGCCGCTGCTCGGGCGAGAGCTGGCGGAAATTCTTGTACTGCTCGCGCGCCAGACGGCGTTGCTCGGGGGTCAGGTGCACCCAGGCGCTCATCTGCTGCTGGATGCGTTGCTGCTCGACCGGGCCGAGCTGCGGGTAGCGGCCGGCGATGCCCAGCCATTTCTGCTTGCGCTGGGTGTCGAAGCTGTCCCACTCGGGGGCGAGCGGTGCGAGCACCTGCCGGTCGGCCGGCGACAACTGCGCCCACGACGGCGAGGAAGGCCCGGCCCCCGCCGCGGTGGCCGGGGCGCTGGCGATCGCCGCCGCCAGCACCGCCGTCGCCATCAGGGCTCGGAGCGCTTGAGCCAAGCCTCGAATCCCTGGTCCAGATAAGCTTCGATCGGCAGTTCCGAGGACAGGATGGCGGCGTCGGTCTCCTCGATGTCGCGCGCCTGCTGCGCCTGTTGCGCCTGCTGCTCGCCTCGCCAGTACTGGTAGCCGAGCACGCCGCCGACGATGAGCAGCACGCCGATCCACAGCCGCACGTCGGCGAAGAAGTGGCGCTGGCCGAACGACCTGCCGGCGGGCCCGGCCATGGCCAGTTGCGGCGCACGCTGGGGTTCCTGGGCGAGCCGGGCGAGCGCCCGCTCCCGCGCGCGCTGCAGCTTGAACGCCGTCCCGGCCTTCAGTTCCGCTGTGCCGTGATCGAGGTAACCCGTTATATTCTTTGCTGTTTCATGCTCATTCATAAGCTTACCCCCTTGGCCTTGAGCATCTCGGCCAATGCATGAACCGCCCTCGAGCAGTGAGTCTTCACACTGCCCTCCGAGCAGCCCATGGCGGTGGCGGTTTCCGCCACGTCGAGTTCTTCCCAGTAACGTAACAGAAATGCTTCACGTTGACGCGCCGGCAGCCGGGCGAGAGCCTGCTCGATCACGGCCACGATCTCGCCCTGCTCGTGCTGCTGCGCGGGGTCGCCCCAATTCGAGTCCGTTCGCGCCGGCAAAGTTTCGAGGGGGTCGAAATCCTCGTCCTTGTCGTCCTTCTGGCCGAGTGCCGACAGCAGCGTCGTCCAGGTCGAGCGCACCTTCTGCCGCCGGAAGTGGTCGTGGATCGCGTTCTGCAAGATGCGTTGGAACAGCATCGGCAGCTCCGGCAGCGGCTTGGCGGCGTACTTCTCGGTCAGCCGCAGCATCGAGTCCTGCACGATGTCGAGCGCGGCGTCCTCGTCGCGCACGGCGAAGACCGCCTGCTTGAAGGCTCGGCGCTCGACCTCTGCTAAGAATTTCGCGATCTCCTGATGCGAAGCTATTTGCCGTCCTCCCGGCCTCGTATGGCGGCGATTATAGTCGCGCCGGTAGCGTGCCGGACCCGATGCATCGGCCGGGGCGAGGCGCTCCGGGCGCCGGCCCGCCGGGGTCGTTTTTGCGGCGCTGCAGCAGGCTTGACCGGGAGGGGCGATGCCGGTAACGTGACAGTGCGGATTCTTCGCCGAATCCGCGTGGTGCTGCAAAAACGGCCGTTGGCCCCCCCTCCGGACGCGCCACAAGCGCGTAGGAGTCCCCGATGGGAGGCGACGTGACCGGCTTTCAACCTAAGAAGCCATTTAGCCCAAGCGCCTGACCGAGGCGCGGCGCGTTTTGCAGGCCCCGGCCCGCTTCCGAAGCGGCGCCGGGTAAACGTGTTCATGTTCGCGCGAGGCTTAAGCGATGCAGCTCACCGGCGCAGAAATCGTCATCCGCTGCCTGCAGGAGGAAGGGGTCGAATACGTCTTCGGCTACCCCGGCGGCGCCGTGCTCAACATCTACGACGCGCTGTTCGGGCAGGACAAGGTCAAGCACGTGCTGGTTCGCCACGAGCAGGGCGCGGCGCATGCCGCCGACGGCTATTCGCGCTCGTCGCAGAAGGTCGGCGTATGCCTGGTCACCTCGGGCCCGGGGGTCACCAACGCGGTCACCGGCATCGCCACCGCCTACATGGACTCGAGCCCGATGGTGGTCATCACCGGCCAGGTGCCCACCCACGCCATCGGCCAGGACGCATTCCAGGAGTGCGACACGGTGGGCATCACCCGGCCCTGCGTCAAGCACAACTTCCTGGTCAAGGACGTGACGCAACTGGCGGTGACGATAAAGAAGGCGTTCTACCTGGCGCAGACCGGCCGTCCCGGACCGGTGCTCGTCGACATTCCCAAGGATGTCACCCAGGCGTCCGCCGAATACAGCTACCCGAAGACGGTCGCCCTGCGCTCCTACAACCCGGTGACCCGGGGCCACGCCGGCCAGATCAAGAAAGCGGTGCAGCTGCTGCTGGAGGCGAAGCGGCCGATGGTCTACGCCGGCGGCGGCGTGGTGCTCAACAACGCCGCGCCCCAGCTCGCGCGCCTGGTGCGGCTGCTCGGCTTTCCGTGCACCAACACGCTCATGGGGCTGGGCGCCTACCCGGGCACCGATCACCAGTTCATCGGCATGCTCGGCATGCACGGCACCTATGAATCGAACATGGCGATGCAGAACTGCGACGTGCTGCTCGCCGTCGGCGCCCGCTTCGACGACCGGGTGATCGGCAATCCGGCGCACTTCTTCCGCTCCGATCGCAAGATCATCCACATCGACATCGACCCGTCGTCGATCTCCAAGCGGGTCAAGGTCGACGTGCCCATCGTGGGCTATGTCGGCGAAGTGCTCGAGGAGATGGTCAAGCTGCTCGAAGCCTCGCCGCAGCGCCGCGATGCCCAGGCGCTCTCCGAGTGGTGGGACCAGATCAAGGAGTGGCAGCGCAGGGACTGCCTCAAGTACGACCGCCAGAGCGCGCTCATCAAGCCGCAGTACGTCATCGAGAAGCTCTACGAGGTGACCGGCGGCGAGGCGATCATCACCTCCGACGTCGGCCAGCACCAGATGTGGGCTGCGCAGTACTACAAGTTCGACCAGCCGCGGCGCTGGATCAACTCCGGCGGGCTGGGTACCATGGGCTTCGGCCTGCCGGCGGCGATGGGCGCGGTGCTCGCCAATCCGGGGGCCACGGTCGCCTGCGTCACGGGCGAAGCCTCGATCCAGATGTGCATCCAGGAGCTGTCGACCTGCAAGCAGTACCACCTGCCGATCAAGATCATCAACCTCAACAACCGCTACATGGGCATGGTGCGGCAGTGGCAGCAGTTCTTCTACGGCAACCGCTACGCGGAGTCGTACATGGATGCGCTGCCGGATTTCGTCAAGCTCGCGGAGGCCTACGGTCACGTGGGGATGAAGATCGAGAAGTCCGGGCGACGTCGAGGGCGCGCTGCGCGAGGCGTTCAAGCTCAAGGACCGGCTGGTGTTCCTGGACTTCATCACCGACCAGACCGAGAACGTGTTTCCGATGGTTCCCGGCGGCAAGGGCCTGACCGAAATGATCCTCGCCGAGGAACTCTAGGCGTGCGCCACATCCTTTCGATCCTGGTGGAGAACGAGGCCGGCGCGCTGTCGCGCATTTCCGGCCTGTTCTCGGCGCGCGGCTACAATATCGAGTCGCTCACCGTGGCGCCGACCGAGGATGCCACGCTGTCGCGCATGACCATCGTCACCGCCGGCTCCGACGACGTCGTCGAGCAGATCACCAAGCAGCTCAACAAGCTCGTCGAAGTGGTCAAGGTCGTCGATCTCACCGACGGCGACCACATCGAGCGCGAGCTGATGCTGGTCAAGGTGCGCGCCGCCGGCAAGGACCGCGACGAGATGAAGCGGCTGGCGGACATCTTCCGCGGCCGCATCCTCGACGTCACCGACAAGAGCTATACCATCGAGCTCACCGGCACCGGGTCGAAGCTCGACGCCTTCCTGCAGGCCATCGAGCCGGGGGCGATCCTGGAAACGGTGCGCACCGGCGCGTCGGGCATCGGCCGCGGCGAGCGCATCCTGCAGAGTTTCACGGAGAAACCGACATGAAAGTCTATTACGAAAAAGACGCCGACCTGTCGCTCATCAAGGGCAAGAAGGTCACCATCGTCGGCTACGGCTCGCAGGGCCACGCGCACGCGCAGAACCTCAACGACTCCGGCGTCAAGGTCACCGTCGGGCCTGCGCAAGGGCGGCGCCTCCTGGGACAAGGCGAAGAAGGCCGGGCTCAAGGTGGCCGAGGTCGCGAGCGCGGTGAAGGGCGCCGACCTGGTGATGATGCTCATGCCCGACGAGCACATCGCCGCGGTCTATCGGGAGGACGTCGAGCCGAACATCAAGCAAGGGCGCGACGCTCGCCTTCGCCCACGGCTTCAACATCCATTACGGCCAGGTCATGCCGCGTGCCGACCTCGACGTGGTGATGATCGCGCCCAAGGCCCCCGGCCACACCGTGCGCTCGACCTACGTCGCCGGCGGCGGCGTGCCGATGCTCATCGCCGTGCACCAGGACGTCAGCCGCAAGGCGCGCGACCTTGCGCTGTCCTACGCCGCCGCGATCGGCGGCGCGCGTGCCGGGGTCATCGAGACCATCGTTCAGGGAGGAGACCGAGACCGACCTGTTCGGCGAGCAGACGGTGCTGTGCGGCGGCTGCGTGGAACTGGTCAAGGCGCGGCTTCGAGACGCTGGTCGAAGCCGGCTACGCGCCGGAGATGGCGTACTTCGAGTGCCTGCACGAGCTCAAGCTCATCGTCGACCTGATCTACGAGGGCGGCATCGCCAACATGAATTACTCGATCTCCAACAACGCCGAGTATGGCGAATACGTCACCGGCCCGCAGATCATCAACGCCGCCACCAAGGACGCCATGCGCGAGGCGCTCACGCGCATCCAGAGCGGCGAGTACGCGAAGGAGCTTCATCCTGGAAAACCGCGCCGGCGCGCCGGCGCTGCTTGTCGCGGCGGCGCATGACCGCCGAGCATCCGATCGAGCAGGTCGGGGCGAAGCTGCGGGAGATGATGCCATGGATCAAGCGCAACAAGCTCGTCGACCAGTCGCGCAACTAGGCCGCGCCCGCAGGGCGCTCGGGGCCACGCCGCGCCGCCAGCGCGGCTGGGTGGGACTGGTGGTCATCCTCATCGCGCTTTTGATCGTCGCCCTGGTGGCCGAGCGGGCGCTCAAGGGCTACGGGCTCTTGCCCGGGGCCGACGAGAACAGCCGTGCCGGCGCGGCGCCGGCGGCCGGTCAGCCGGTCGATCCGACCAGCGTGCCGGCCACCCCCGGCGCTACCCTGCAGCGCGCCCGCGGGCTCGAGGGGCAGATGAAGCGCGAAGCGCAGGATCGGGAAAAGCGCATCGACGAGCAGACCGACCCGCAGTCGCCATCGCAGTCGCAATCGCAATCGCCGTCGTATTAGCTGGCGATGGCGGCGCCCGACTACCCGCATCCGCTCATCGCCCGCGAGGGCTGGCCGTTGCTGTTTGCGGCGCTCGCCGTCGCGCTCGCCGTGTCGTGGGCCGCCCCGTGGCCGTTCGCGCTTGCCGCCTGGCTCGCGGTGGCCTTCATCGCCCAGTTCTTTCGCGATCCGCCGCGGCTGGTGCCGGCAGACGGCAACGCGGTGCTCTCGCCGGCCGACGGCAGGGTGGTGCTCATCGAGCGCGCGCGCGACCCGTATCTCGACCGCGAGGCGCTGAAGATCAGCGTGTTCATGAACGTGTTCAACGTGCATTCCAACCGCAGCCCGATCGCCGGCGAAGTGAAGGACAAGTGGTATCACCCGGGGAGCTTCCTCAATGCCGCGCTCGACAAGGCCTCGCTCGAGAACGAGCGCTACGCGCTGCACATCGTCACGCCCGACCGGCGCGACGTGACCTGCGTGCAGGTCGCCGGGCTCGTCGCCCGGCGCATCCTGTGCTACGTCGGCCCGGGAGACCGGCTCGCGCGCGGCCAGCGCTACGGCTTCATCCGCTTCGGCTCGCGCGTCGATGTCTACCTGCCAGCCGACGCGACGCCGCGGGTCGCCGTCGGCGACGCGGTGCAGGCGACCACGACCATCGTCGCCGCGCTCTCCTTGCCAAAAGCGGCGCCTTAGCGCGTTTGTCTTGCCGCGGTCGACCTGCTAGGCTGTCCGAATGGGGGATTTCCAGCAGGAGCGGGCGTTCGCCAAGAACCGTATCCGCCGCCGCGGCATCTACCTGCTGCCGAACCTGTTCACGACCGCGGCCCTGTTCGCCGGCTTCTAGGCGATCGTGCAGGCGATGAACTTCAAGTTCGACTGGGCGGCGAAGGCCGTGTTCGTCGCCATGGTGCTCGACAGCCTCGACGGTCGCGTCGCGCGCATGACCCGCACCCAGAGCGCCTTCGGCGCCGAGTACGACAGCCTGTCGGACATGGTGTCCTTCGGCGCGGCTCCGGCGCTGGTGATCTACGAGTGGACGCTGCGCCCCTGGGGCAACTCGGCTGGATGGCGGCGTTCCTGTACTGCGCCTGCGCGGCGCTGCGCCTGGCGCGCTTCAACACCAACCTCGAGGTGGCCGACAAGCGCTTCTTCCAGGGGCTCCCGAGTCCGGCGGCGGCGGCGCTGGTGACCGGGTTCGTGTGGACGTGGAGGAGTACGCGTTCAATCCGGATTCGCTCGCCGTGCGCGGCTGGGCGATGGCGGTGACGGTGTTTGCCGGCGTGTGCATGGTCAGCAACTTCAACTACTACAGCTTCAAGACCATCAACCTGCGCCGCAGGGTATCGTTCGTCGTGGTGCTGCTGGTGGTTCTGTCGTTCGTGCTGGTGAGCTTCCAGCCCCCCGCGGTGCTGTTCTTGGCTTCGTGGGCTACGCGCTGTCCGGCGACGTGGGCTGGGCGTGGCTCGCCTGGAAGCGCCGGCGCGGCCAGCGCGGGGCCGGCGCTTGACGAGAGCGAGGTTGCGGGGCGGCGCCAATCCCGCTATAGTCTGCCGCATGAGCCGCCAACGCGTCCGCGTTTTTCCCTGCCGCGACTCCTTGCGCCCGCCGGTCTTGGCGAGCTGCTGCTGCGCCCCGCGCGCAGATAATCAACCCCACCCCTCGGTAGTGCGCACCCGCCTTAAGCATCCAGGCGGCACGGTAGTCAGTTCGAAGCTTTGCAGGAGCCCATCATGCCCGACCACTTGATCATATTCGACACCACGCTGCGCGACGGCGAGCAGAGTCCAGGGGCCTCGATGACACGCGAGGAGAAGATGCGCATCGCCCGCCAGCTCGAGCGGCTTCGGGTCGACATCATCGAGGCCGGCTTCCCGGCCTCGTCCAACGGCGACTTCGAGGCGGTGCGCTCGATCGCGCAGGTGATCAAGGACAGCACCGTGTGCGCGCTCGCCCGCGCCAACGAGAACGACGTCCGCCGCGCCGGCGAAGCGCTCAAGGGCGCGCGATCCGGGCGCGTGCACACCTTCATCGCCAGCTCGCCGATTCACATGCAGATGAAGCTGCGCATGACGCCCGAGCAGGTGCTCGAGCAGGCGGTCAAGGCCGTGCGCTGGGCGCGCGAGTACACCGACGACGTCGAGTTCTCTCCCGAGGACGCGGGCCGGTCGGAGGTCGATTTTCTCTGCCGGCTGGTCGAGGCGGCGATCGGCGCCGGGGCCACCACGATCAACATCCCCGACACCGTCGGCTACACCATGCCGTGGCAGTTCGGCGCGCTCATCGGCTCGCTGCGCGAGCGCATCCCCAACTCGGCGCAGGCGGTGTGGTCGGTGCACTGTCACAACGACCTCGGCGTGGCGGTGGCCAATTCGCTCTCGGCGGTGATGCACGGCGCGCGCCAGGTCGAGTGCACCATCAACGGCCTGGGCGAGCGCGCGGGCAACGCCTCGCTCGAGGAAGTCGTCATGGCGGTCACGACCCGCAAGGACGTCATTCCCTGCACCACGCGCATCGACACCACCCAGATCGTGGCGGCGTCGAGGCTCGTCTCCGGCATCACCGGTTTTCCGGTGCAGCCGAACAAGGCCATCGTCGGCGCCAACGCGTTTGCGCACGAGTCGGGCATCCACCAGGACGGCGTGCTCAAGCACCGCGAGACCTACGAGATCATGCGCGCGGAGGACGTCGGCTGGGGTGCCAACCGCCTGATCCTGGGCAAGCTCTCCGGCCGCAACGCCTTCAAGACCCGGCTCTCCGAGCTCGGCATCGAGCTCGGCAGCGAGGAAGCGGTCAACCACGCCTTCACCCGCTTCAAGGAGCTTGCCGATAAGAAGGGCGAGGTTTTCGACGAGGACCTGCACGCGCTCGCCTCCGACGAGCAGGTCACGCCGGAGCGCGAGCATTACAAGCTCATCGCCCTCAAGGTGGTCTCGGAGACGGGCGAAGTGCCGCAGGCCGAGGTCACCCTCGCCATGGGCGGCAGCGAGCACAGCGTGCACACCCGGGGCGATGGCCCGATCGACGCCACCTTTCGCGCCATCGAGCAGATGGCGCACTCGAAGGCGAGGATGGTCCTGTACTCGGTCAACGCCATCACCACCGGCACCGACGCGCAAGGGGAGGTCACCGTCAGGCTGGAGCGCGACGGCCGGATCGTCAACGGCCTGGGCTCGGACACCGACATTCTGGTCGCCTCGGCCAAGGCCTACCTCAACGCGCTCAACAAGCTGCACAGCCGGCAGCAGCGGCTCAACCCGCAACTGGCGGCTTGAGGCGATGGGGGCGGGGACGGCCGAAGCGCGAGAGGGCGAAGAGGCCGCGCTCCCCGCCTTCGTCGCGGTGGCCGGCTGCGAATATCCGGTCTGGCCCGAGGGGCAGCGCTTCGAGCCGTTGTCCGCGCCGCTGATGGCAGCGGCCGATTTCGCCGACGCGAAGGGCTTTGAGGCCGAGCTCATCGCCGCGGTGCTCGACGCGGAGCGCGATCCGCGCTGGCGCGGGAAGATCTTCCGCGGCGGCTGCGGCACCAAGGTGCGCAAGATCCCGGCCTGGAACGCGCCGGCGGCGTCGCTCATCCATGCCCGGGCGCTGATGCTCGCCCATCGCACGCTGTCGCGCCGGCCGGTCTACGCCGACGACACCTGGGCCTCGGTCTATCGCGCCGGCGACTACTGCATGCCGCACAGCCATCTGCGCTCGAACGTGAGCATCGTCTACATGCTCGATCCGGGCGATGGCGACGCTGCCGACCCGGTGGCCGGCAAGCTGTGCTTCGCCGATCCGCGCATCGACGCCTGCTGCCCGGACGAGCCCGGCCGCGTCACGCGGCACATGATGCCGACGATGCTTCCCGGGACGATGCTCATCTTCGCCAGCGACTACCTGCACAGCGTCAATCCCTATCACGGCACCCGCCCGCGCATCACGCTGTCGTGGAACGTCACGCTCGACCGGCTTGCCGGCCGGCCGGGCGAGGGCTGGGACTAGCCAGGGGAGGGAGCAGAGCCGTCGCGGGGCCGGTCCTGCTATCATTGCCGCATTGCAGCAGCGCCCTCGGGTCCGATCGGCCCGCGTGGCGCTTCCGGTACCCGACCCCAAGTCCCTCGGCGGCATGTTTCGGACCGACCTGCTCCCGCGTTCTACCTAGAGAAGACCCGCTCATGACCATGCCGTCCTACGGCCCGGGGATCGAGATCTCCGGGCGCATCACCCCCGAGTACGCCGAGATCCTGACCCCGGAGGCGGTCGAATTCGCCGCCCGCCTGCAGCGCGCCTTCGGCGGCCGCCGGGCGGAGCTGCTGCTCCGCCGCGCCGCGCGCCAGCGCGAGCTCGACGCCGGCAAGCTCCCCGATTTCCTGCCCGAGACGCGGGCCATCCGCGAGGCGGACTGGGCCTGCGCCCCGCCAGGCCCGGACATCCAGGATCGCCGGGTCGAGATCACCGGGCCGGTCGACCGCAAGATGATCATCAACGCGCTCAATTCCGGCGCCAGCGTGTTCATGGCCGATTTCGAGGATGCCAACACGCCGAAGTGGGACAACAACATCCAGGGCCACATCAACCTGCGCGACGCGATCCGCCGCCGCATCGACTACGTCTCGCCCGAGGGCAAGGCCTACCGGCTCAACGCCAAGCTGGCGACGCTGTTCGTGCGCCCGCGCGGCTGGCACCTGCCCGAAAAGCATGTCCGCGTCGACGGCGCGCCGATCTCCGGCGGCATCTTCGACTTCGCCCTGTACTTCTTCCACAACGCGAAGGAGCTCGCTCGCGCGCGGCAGCGGCCCCTACTTCTACCTGCCCAAGCTCGAGAGCCATCTCGAGGCGCGGCTGTGGAACGACATCTTCGTCATGGCGCAGGACGAGCTCTCCTTGCCGCAGGGCACGATCAAGGCGACCGTGCTGATCGAGACCATCCTCGCCGCGTTCGAGATGGACGAGATCCTCTACGAGCTGCGCGAGCATTCGGCGGGGCTCAATTGCGGCCGCTGGGACTACATCTTCTCCTGCATCAAGAAGTTTCGCTTGAACCGCGACTTCTGCCTCGCCGACCGCGCCCTGGTGACGATGACCACCCACTTCATGAAGAGCTACGCCGAGCTGTGCATCAAGACCTGTCACCGTCGCAACATCCACGCCATGGGCGGCATGGCGGCGCAGATCCCGGTGAAGAACGACGAGGCGGCGAACGAGGAGGCGTTCGCCAAGGTCAAGGCCGACAAGGAACGCGAGGCCACCATCGGCCACGACGGCACCTGGGTTGCGCATCCGGGGCTGGTGGCGGTGGCCAAGGAGGCCTTCGACCGGCTCATGCCGGGGCCCAACCAGATCGCCTCGCGCCGGCGCGAGGACGTGCGTGTGACGGCGGCCGACCTGCTGCGCTTCGAGCCGGAGCAGCCGATCACCGAGCGGGGGCTGCGCCTCAACATCAACGTCGCCATCCAGTACATCGGCGCGTGGCTCGCCGGCCAGGGCGCGGTGCCGATCTTCAACCTGATGGAAGACGCCGCCACCGCGGAGATCTCGCGCTCGCAGGTGTGGCAGTGGATCCGCTCGGCGAAGGGCAAGCTCGACGACGGCCGCAAGGTAACGCGGGAAATGGTCGCCGCCATGATCCCCGAGGAGATCGGGAAGATCCGCAGCCTGCTCGGCCCGGCCTTCGGCGAGGGCCGCTACGACGAGGCCGCGGGGCTGTTCGCCGATCTCGTCAACAACGACACCTTCGTCGAGTTCCTGACCCTGCCGGCGTACGAGCGCATCGACTAGGCCAGGGCGAAGCGCCGGCGGCAGGGTGAGGAATATATGGTGTTTATCGGAAACATTCGAACAATCAATTGGACATATGGGCTAGGCGCTCGCACAATGGCTCGTCCGTAATCGCAACAGGAGAAGCGCAATGAACCTCAAGGGAACCAAGACGCACGACAACCTGAAGGCGGCGTTTGCAGGCGAATCGCAGGCGAACCGGCGCTATCTGTATTTCGCCAACAAGGCCGATGTCGAGGGACAGAACGACGTCGCCGCGGTGTTCCGCTCGACCGCCGAGGGCGAGACCGGGCACGCGCACGGCCATCTCGACTACCTCGCGCTGGTCGGCGATCCGGCGACCGATCTGCCGATCGGCAGGAGTCGCGACAACCTCAAGGCGGCGATCGCCGGCGAGACGCACGAATACACCGACATGTACCCGGGCATGGCCAAGGCCGCGCGCGGCGAGGGCTTCGAGGAGATCGCCGACTGGTTCGAGACGCTGGCCAAGGCGGAGCGTTCGCACGCCAACCGCTTCAAGAAGGCGCTCGACGCGCTCGCCGACTAGGCGTCACGCCGCGTCGTCGGCCAGGCAACGGGCGTCCGGGCGCGGCGGGCAGTCGGCGCGGTGCCCGGTCCTCCGAGGCCAAGGCGCTGCGCGCGCCTTGCGCCCCCACGCCGACCCCACACCCGAAAGCAAGGGCGCATGACCTTCCGCGAAGGCAGCCTCGAGGCGCCGACCCGGCATCCGGTCGATTGGCGCAATCCGGACTTCTACGACGAGGCCTCGCTCAACGCCGAGCTCGGGCGCGTCTTCGACATCTGTCACGGCTGCCGGCGCTGCGTGAGCCTGTGCAACGCCTTTCCGACGCTGTTCGACCTGGTCGATGCCACCGAGAGCGGCGAAGTCGAAGGCGTCGACAAGGCGAGCTACGGCAAGGTCGTCGACCAGTGCTACCTGTGCGACGTCTGCTACATGACCAAGTGCCCGTACGTGCCGCCGCATCCGTGGAACGTGGATTTTCCGCACCTGATGCTGCGCGCCAAGGCGCAGAAGTTCCTGCACGGCCAGACGCGCTGGCGCGACCGGCTGCTGACCAGCACCGACCGGCTGGGCAAGCTGGCGACGATTCCGGTAGTCGTCAGACCTCGTCAACGGCGCCAACGCGAGTCCGCTCGCGCGCAAGGCGCTCGGCGGGCTGCTCGGGGTGGCCCCGCAAAGGCGGCTTCCGCCCTACGCCAAGAAGCGCTTCTCGGCGCTGGCCGCGCCGTCGCGCGCCTGGCCGGTCAAAGACGGCGAGCGCACGCCCGGCAAGGTCGCGATCTTCTCCACCTGCTACGTCAACTACAACGAGCCCGGCATCGGCGCACGACCTGCTGGCGATCCTCGATCACAACGAGATCCCGTACCGGGTCGTCGACTAGGCGGGCTGCTGCGGCATGCCCAAGCTGGAGCTGGGCGACCTCGAATCGGTCGCCGGCTCAAGGACGCCAACACGCCGCGCTTGGCCGCGCTCGCCGCCGAGGGCTACGCGATGCTGACGCCGGTGCCGTCGTGCACGCTGATGTTCAAGAGCGAGCTGCCGCTCATCTTCCCCGAGGACGAGGCGGTGGCCGCGATCTCGGCGGCGATGTTCGATCCGTTCGAGTACCTCGTGCTGCGCGACAAGGACGGGTTGCTCAAGAAGGATTTCAAGCACCCCGCTGGGCAAGGTGTCCTATCACATTCCCTGCCATTCGCGGGTGCAGAACATCGGCCAGAAGACGCGCGAGGTGCTCGAGTGGGTGCCGGGTACGACCGTGCGCACCGTCGAGCGCTGCGCCGGCCACGACGGCACCTGGGGCGTCAAGAGCGAGTTCTATGCCGCGTCGATGAAGATCGGCAGGCCGCTGTTCCGGCAGATGGCGGAGGCCGAGCCCGACTACGTGAGCTCCGATTGCCCGATCGCCGGCGGCGCGATCATGCAGGGAATCGAAGAGGCGCGGGCAAGGGCGCGGGGCAGGGCGTGCGCAAGGCGCATCCGTTGACGCTGCTGCGCATCGCCTACGGGCTGTAACCGCGGCAGCGAAAAGCCCGTTTCGTTCGACCGCTAAGCCAAGGAGAGATGCGATGCCGCGCATCGCCCGCGAGAGCCTGCTGACGCTGGAGGCCTACGCCAAGGAACGGCAGGCGTTCCGCAAGCGCGTGCTGGCGCACAAGAAGCCGCGCACGGTCCACCTGGGCGAGCACCTGACGCTGCTGTTCGAGGACGAGCTGACCATCCGCTACCAGATGCAGGAAATGCTGCGCATCGAGAAGACCTTCGAGGAGCGGCCATCCAGGACGAGCTCGACGCCTACAATCCGCTGGTGCCCGACGGCAAGAACTGGAAGGCGACGCTGCAGATCGAGTACGAGGACGCCGACGAGCGCAGGCTCGCGCTGTCCCGGCTGCAGGGCATCGAGGACCGCGTCTGGGTCGCAGGTCGAGGGCCAGGCGCGAGTCGCGGCGATCGCCGACGAGGACCTGGAGCGCGACAACGCCGACAAGACCTCGGCGGTGCATTTCCTGCGCTTCGAGCTCAAGGCGGCGATGGTCGCCGCGCTCAAGGCCGGCGCGCGCCTGGCGATCGGCGTCGATCACCCGCATTACCGCGCGAGCCTCGACCCGGTGCCCGAGGCGACGCGCCAGGCGCTGCTCGCCGACCTCGCCTAGGGGCGCAGCGCCGCGGCTTCGAGTCACCCTGCCAGCGCCTGCTCCCAGGCGGCGCGGGTGATGGCGCGCACGCAGAAGAGCTCCTCGACGCCGCGATGATCGCGCTGTTCGCTGCGCAGCGGCAGGAGCCCGCATTTCTCCAGCACCCGGCCGGACGCGGCGATTGCGCTCCAGGTGCGACGCGGCGAGTTCTTCGAGGTCGAGCAGCGAGAAAGCGAGCGCGATCACCGCCCGCGCCGCGGCGGTGGCGTAGCCGCGGCCCCAGTGGTCGCGGCCGATCCAGTAGCCGAGGTTGTCGTCCCTGGCCGCCGCCGGTCGCAGGGCGATCGCGCCGACCAAGAGCCCGTCGGCGGCCAGCGTGACGGCGTAGGTGTACTCGCGGCCGGCGCCCCGGTCGCGCGCCTGGGCGGCGATCCATGCCTCGGCGGCGCCGTCCGGATAAGGATGCGGGATCAGGGCGGTCGTCTCGGCGACGGCGCGCTCGCCGGCGAGCAGCTGCACGCGCGCCGCATCGCCGGGGCCGAACGGGCGCAGCGCAACGGGAAAAGCCAGCGCGCGCTCGGGAAGCAAGGGTTGTCCGCCTTCCCCCGAGGCTTCAATCCCTGAAGTTGCCGAACTGCACCGGGAAATCGGTGACGGTCTTCTTCACCAGCGCGATCGCGCTCTGCAGCTCGTCCTTCTTGGTACCCGACACCCGCACGGCGGTGCCCTGGATGCTCGCCTGGAGCTTGAGCTTGGACTCCTTGATCGCCTTGACGATGCGCTTGGCGAGCTCCTGCTCGATGCCGACGCGGATGGTGACCACCTGCTTGACCTTGTCGCCGCTGATCTTCTCGATCGTGCCGGCTTTAAGCGCGCGCACGTCGAGCGCCGCGCTTGGCGAGCTTGGCGAAGAGCACGTCGGTCACCTGCTTCAGCTTGAACTCGTCGTCGGCATAGAGCGTGAGCTCGTTCTCCTTGTGCTCGACGCGGGCGTCGGAGCCCTTGAAGTCGAAGCGCGTGGAGAGCTCCTTGTTGGTCTGGTCGAGCGCATTGCGCACCTCGACCTGGTTTACTTCGGAGACGATGTCGAACGAAGGCATGCGCCGTGCGCCTCGATAAAGTATCGAAGCTACCACGTTTCCGCGGCCCCGACCAAGGCCGCTGCGCTTACGCCGGCAGGCCGATCCTGGCGAGCGGCGCCAACGCCGGGCGGAGGCGTCCCGCGGTCACTTCTTCGCCCTGCGCGCGAGCCGCTCTTCGATGCGCATGCGCAGCGCGTTGAGCTTGATGAAGCCGCCGGCATCCTTCTGGTCGTAGGCGCCCTGGTCGTCCTCGAAAGTGGCGATGGTCGGGTCGAACAGCGAATCGGTCTTCGAATCGCGGCCGACCACGATCACGTTGCCCTTGTAGAGCTTGAGGCGCACCCAGCCGTTCACCGGCCCCTGGGTGGCGTCGATCAGCGTCTGCAGCATGCCTTGCGCTCCGGCCACCACCAGTAGCCGTTGTAGATCAGGCAGGCGTAGCGCGGCATCAGGTCGTCCTTCAGGTGCGCGACTTCGCGGTCGAGGCAGATCGACTCGATGGCGCGGTGCGCCTTGAGCATGATCGTGCCGCCGGGGGTCTCGTAGCAGCCGCGCGATTTCATGCCGACGTAGCGGTTTTCCACCAGGTCGAGGCGGCCGATGCCGTGCTTGCCGCCGATGCGGTTGAGCTCGGTCAAGACCTGCGCCGGAGTCATGGCCTCGCCGTTGATCGCCACGATGTCGCCGCGGCGGTATTCGAGGTCGAGCGTATTCGGCGGTGTCGGGCGCGTTCTCCGGCGACACCGTCCAGCGCCACATGTCTTCCTCGGCCTCGGCGGCCGGGTCCTCCAGGTGCGCGGCCCTCGTAGGAGATATGCAGCAGGTTCGCGTCCATCGAGTAGGGCGCGCCGCCGCTGCTTGTGCTTCATCTCGATGGGGATGCCGTGCGTCTCGGCGTAGGCGAGCAGCTTCTCGCGCGACATTGCAGGTCCCACTCGCGCCACGGCGCGATGACCTTGATGTCCGGCTCCAGCGCGTAAGTAGCCGAGCTCGAAGCGCACCTGGTCGTTGCCCTTGCCGGTCGCGCCGTGGGACATGGCGTCGGCCCTGGTCTGGCGCGCGATCTCGATCTGGCGCTTGGCGATCAGCGGCCGGGCGATCGAGGTGCCGAGCAGATACTCGCCTTCGTAGATGGCGTTGGCGCGAAACATCGGGAACACGAAATCGCGCACGAATTCCTCGCGCAGATCGTCGATGATAGATTCTCCGCTTGACGCCGGCCGCCTTCGCCTTGGCGCGCGCCGGCTCCAGTTCCTCGCCCTGGCCGATGTCGGCGGTGAAGGTGACGACTTCGCACCGGTAGATGTCCTGCAGCCATTGCAGGATGACCGAGGTGTCCAGGCCGCCGGAATAGGCGAGGACGATTTTCATGTTCAGTCGATCCGGGCGCCGGTCCTGCTGATGACCGGCCCCCATTTGTCGGATTCATTCCTGATCAGGCGCGCGAAGTCCTCCGGCGTGCCGCCGATCAGCTCGAAGCCCTGCGCGTTGAGCGCCTTCTCGACCGCGGGGTCGCGCAGGATGGCGTTGATTTCGGCGTTGAGCCGCACCACGATCGGCCGCGGCGTCGCGCCGGGGACGAGCACCCCGTTCCAGGCCAGCGCCTCGAACCCGGGAAAGCCGGCCTCGGCGATCGTCGGCAGCCCGGGCAAGAGCGCGAAGCGGGTCGCGCTCGTCACCGCCAGGGCGCGCAACCGGCCGGAGCGGATCTGCGCCTGCAACGGCTGCATGACCGCGAACAAGAGCTGCGTCTCGCCCTGCGCGGTCGCGGTCACCGCCGGCGGGGAGCCGTTGAACGGCACGTGCACCATGTCCAGGCCCGCGGCGGTCTTGAACAGCTCCATCGTCAGGTGCGACGAGCTGCCGTTACCCACCGAAGCGTAGCTGCAACTTGCCCGGATGAGCCTTGGCATAGGCGATGAGCTCCGGCACGGAGTGGACCGGCAGGCTCGAGGTCACCGCCAGCACGTTGGGCTGGCTCGACACGATGATGACCGGCGCGAGATCGGCGAGCGGATCGTAGGGCAGCTTGGCATACAGATGCGGGCCGAAGGCGAGCGGGCCGTTGAAGGACATGACCAGCACTTCGCCGTCCGGCGGCGACTTCGCCGCCAGGTCGGTGGCCGCGGTACCGCCGGCGGCGGGCCGATCGTCGACGATGACCTTCTGCCCGAGACGCTCGCCCAGCCTGTCGGCGATCACCCTCGCCAGCACGTCGATCGAGCTGCCGGCCGGCGCGGCGACGACCAGGCGCAGGGGCTTGTCCGGCCATTGCTCTGCGCCGGCCTGCGAGAGCGGGCAGAGCAGCAGGGCGAGCGCAGCGATGCGCGCAGCGATCATGGCCGGCGGGCGCGGCGCACTCATGCCGGCGCGTGGCACACGACCTCGATGTTGTGCCCGTCCGGGTCGAGCACGAAGGCGCCGTAGTAGTTGGCGTGGTAATGCGGCCGCAACCCCGGGGGGCCGTTGTCGCGGCCGCCGGCCGACAGCGCCGCGGCGTAGAACAGGTCGACCTGCTGCCGGTTCTCGGCACGGAAGCAGACGTGCAGCGGCGGCTGGTTGGGCGTGCCCGCGCCGATCCAGAAATCGGGCTTGGGCGGCACGCCCAGACCCGCGTGCTGCTGCCATTCCATGATGACCTGGTAGCCGAGAGGCGAGAGCGCCGCCCGATAGAACGCCTTGCTCCGCTCGAAGTCGCTGACGCCTACGCCGGTATGATCGATCATTGCCGCGCCTCAAGCGTGGGTGCGCCCGCACACCAGATACTCGAGCAGCGCCTTCTGCACGTGCAGGCGGTTCTCCGCCTCGTCCCAGACCACGCTTTGCGGGCCGTCGATGACCTCGGCGGCGACTTCCTCGCCGCGGTGCGCCGGCAGGCAATGCATGAACAGCGCGTCGGGCTTTGCCTGCGCGCATCATCGCCGCGTCGACCATCCAGCCGGCGAAGGCGCGCTTGCGCGCGTCGTTCTCGGCCTCGAAGCCCATGCTCGTCCACACGTCGGTGGTGACCAGGTCGGCGCCGCTGGCAGGCGGCGAGCGGGATCGGCGAAGCTTTTGCAGTGCGCCGTCGGCTCGCCGGACTCCGGCGCCAGGGCTCGTAGCCGGGCGGCGAGCTGACGTGCACGGTGAAGCCCAGGATCGGCGCCGCCTGCAGCCAGGTGTGGCAGACGTTGTTGGAGTCGCCGATCCAGGCCACCGTCCTGCCCTCGATCGAGCCGCGTTGCTCGATGCAGGTGTAGATGTCGGCGAGGATCTGGCAGGGGTGGTACTCGTTGGTCAGGCCGTTGATCACCGGCACCCGCGAATGCGCGGCGAAGCGCTCGATGATCGCCTGCTCGAAGGTGCGGATCATCACCACGTCGACCATGCGCGACACCACCCGCGCCACGTCCTCGATCGGTTCGCCGCGCGAGAGCTGGGTGTCGCCGCGGTTCAGGTTGATGGCGATCCCGCCGAGCTGGTTCATGCCCGCTTCGAAGGACACCCGGGTGCGGGTCGAGGTTTTTTCGAACACCATCGCCAGCGTGCGATCGCGCAGAGGCTGGTAGAGCTCGTAGCGCTTGAAGCGCTCCTTGATCCAGCGCGTGCGTTCGAACAGGTAATCGAGCTCGTCGCGGCTGAAATCCTTGAATTGCAGGAAATGCTTCGGCGCCATGGCTGCGACCGGCGGGGCTTCGTTTTCGCCCGCGGTGCGTCTTTACCTCTGTTAAAACAGGATACTAGCACGAGGCTACGATGCGACCGGGCAACAAAAAAGCGCCCCCGGCGGGCGCTTTTTCTTCGGGTCGCGACTTCGACTCGCCGTCAGGCCATCGCCTTCAGCGCGTGCGCCAGGCGGTGCTTGCTGCGCGAGGCCATGTTCTTGTGCACGATCTTCTTGTCGGCGATGCGGTCGATGACGCTCTGCTGGTCCTGGAACTGCTTCATCGCGGCCGCCTTGTCGCCGGCGGCGATCGCCTTCTTGACGCTGCGCACGGCGCTGCGCAGCGCCGACTTGAGGCTCGCGTTGCGCTGGTGTGTCGCGGCCGATTGCCGGGCGCGTTTCTTCGCTTGCGCGGTGTTGGCCATGAACGTTTCCCTTGGGTTTCTGGAGTGACAAAAAAAGACCGGGCATAATAATCGTTTTTGCCCTTTGCCGCAACCTCCAGTCTCTTCCAACGGCATAGGAGGCTGAAGGGTGGGGCGTGTTTCCAATGGCAGATGAGGCTGAAATGAGGGGTTTGGATCGATCATTGATGGATGGTGATCGATATGAACGAGGCAAGACTCGAGACGATCGAGCAAATCCGGGAATTCCTGGCCGGCACGACCGATGTAGCCTTCGACGCGCTGACCGACGAATCCAGCCTCCACACCTTTGTGGCCACCGTATTGAAGCGATTCAACTACTTCCATCTGCCCAAGGGGCAGCGCGGGGTGGTCTTTACCTACCTGCAGCGCCTGACGCGCTATTCGCGCCAGCATCTGTCGCGCTTGATCGCCCGCTACCGACAGACGAAGGCTCTGTATCCCCTCCGTCGGGCCAACCGCAGCAGCTATGCGCGCAAGTACGGCCCCGAGGACGTGGCGCTGCTCGCCGAGCTCGATGGCCTGCACGACACGCTCTCCGGCCCGACCACCAAGGCGCTGCTCATCCGGGCGTACCAACACTTCGGCGATGCCCGCTATGCCCGGCTCGCCGGGATCTCGGTTGCCCACCTCTATAACCTGCGGGCCAGCACGGGCTACCGTAAGCAGCGCCGCGTTTGGACCCACACCCGCCCGACACCCCTGCGCATTGGGGTGCGTAGGGCACCCGCCCCTAACGGGCTGCCCGGCTACATCCGCATCGATACCGTGCATCAGGGCGATCAGGACGGCTTCAAGGGCGTCTATCACATCAACGCGGTCGATATCGTTACCCAGTGGCAACTCGTCGCCGCCGTCGAGCGCATCAGTGAAGCCTATCTGCTACCCGTGATCGCCTTGCTGCTCGAGGGCTTCCCCTTCGCCATCCGCGGCTTTCACTCCGATTCCGGCTCCGAATACATTAACCAGGACGTGGCCACGCTACTGGAGAAGCTGCGCATCGAGTTCACCAAGTCACGGCCGCGGCAAACCAATGACAATGCCCTGGCCGAATGCAAGAACGGCGCCATCATCCGCAAACTCATGGGCTACAGCCATATCCCCCAACAACACGCCACCGCCATCAATCGCTTCTACCGCGAGGCGCTCAACCCCTATCTGAACTTCCATCGACCATGCTACTTCGCCATCGATACCATCGATGCCAAGGGCAAGATCCGCAAAACCTACCCCCACGATCAGATCATGACCCCCTGGGATCGGCTGCAGTCCGTCCCGTCCTACCGGCAGCACCTCAAACCGGGCATCCGTGCCGACGATCTGCAACAATGCGCCGATGCCATGAGCGACAATGACTCCGCCAAGCACCTCCAGCAGACCCGTAAACTACTGTTCCAATCCTTTACCCGTCGATCCAAAACCGCCGCCTGATACCCAGCGATTTCAGCCTCATCTTTCGATTAGAAAATACTCCGCCCCCGTCCGTCGACCCCCCGATGCCCGCCACGCCATCCGCCTCGCCGTCCGTTCCCGACACCCTCGCCCGGCGATGAATCTGCTGCGCGCGCTGTCGACGGTGAGCGCCATGACGCTGCTGTCGCGCATCTCGGGCCTGATCCGCGAAACCCTCAAGGCCGTTGCCTTCGGCGCGGGCCTGCAGATGGACGCCTTCGAGGCGGCGTTCCGGCTGCCCAACATGCTGCGCCGCCTGTTCGCCGAGGGCGCGTTCTCGCAGGCGTTCGTTCCCATTCTCGCCGAGTACAAGCGGCAGCGCGGCGACGACGCCACGCGCGATCTGTTCGGCAAGGTGGGCGCGCTGCTCGCGGTGGTGCTGCTCGGCATCTCGGCGCTCGGCGTGCTCGCCGCACCGTGGCTGGTCTACCTCCTGGCCAGCGGCTTTGCCCGGACCCCGGGCAAGGTCCCGCTCACCGCGGAGTTGATCCGCATCATGTTTCCGTATGCGCTGTTCGTTTCGCTCATTTCGCTGGCCGGCGGCGTGCTCAACGTCTACCGCCGCTTCGCCATCCCGGCATTCACGCCGGTCATCCTCAACCTGGCGATCATCGCCGCGGCGATCTTCTTGGCGCCGCACGTCGATCCGCCGATCGTGGCATTGGCCTGGGGCGTCATGGTCGGCGGGGTGCTGCAGCTCGGGCTGCAGGTCTATCCGCTGCTGCGGCTGGGCATGCTGCCGCATTTCCGCCTCGACTGGCACGACCCGGGCGTGCGCCGCGTGCTCAGCGCCATGGGGCCGGCGGTGCTCGGCGTGTCGGCGGCGCAGATCTCGACGCTGATCAACACCCAACTGGCAGCCTATCTCGGCAACGGCCGTATTTCCTGGATCACCTACGCCGACCGCCTGATGGAGTTTCCCAGCGCCCTGCTCGGGGTGGCGCTGGCCACGATCCTCCTTCCCAGCCTCGCCAAGCACCACCACGAGGACAACCACGGCCAGTACCGGGCGCTGCTCGATTGGGGCCTGCGCCTGACCTTCCTCCTGGCGCTGCCCGCGACGCTCGCGCTCGCCCTGCTCGCCGTGCCGCTCGTCGCCACGCTCTACGAGTACGGCCGGTTCACGGTGAACGACGTGTGGCAGACGCGCGCCGCCCTGCTCGGATACAGCGTGGGCCTCGTAGGCCTCATCAGCGTGAAGATCCTCGCCCCGGGGTTCTACGCGCGCCACGACATGCGCACCCCCGTGCGCACCGCCTTCCTGAGCCTGCTGGTGTCGCAGACGCTGGCCGTGGCGCTGATGTTCCACATCGGCCACGCCGGGTTGACGCTGGCGACCTCGATCGGAGCGATGCTCAACTCGCTGTTGCTCTATCGGGCCATGCGCGGCGCCGCCATCTACGCCCCGCTGCCGGGGTGGGGCCGATTCCTGGGCCGGGTCGCCGTCGCCATGGGCGTGCTGGGCGCCGTGCTGTGGTGGAGCGCCGGTCCGGACGAGTTCTGGACCGCGGCGCCGGTTGTGGTCGAAGGTGGGACGGCTGAGCGCCGTGATCGCCGGCGGCGCGCTCGCCTATTTCGGCACGCTGTGGCTGCTGGGCTTTCGCTTCGCCGAGTTCAACCGTCGCGAGCCGCCGTAGTCAGGCGAGGGGGGCGGCCGCCGGCGAAGCGGCGCCCTCGCGTCAGTGTTCCCCGCCCGGCTTGCGGTACGGGCACTTGGGCTTGACGCACTCGGCGTAGAGATAGAGCGCGTGCTCGCTGATTTCGAAGCCGCGCTCCTTGGCGACCTTGATCTGCCGCTTCTCGATTTCCGGATCGAAGAATTCCTCGACCCGGCCGCATTGCAGGCACACCAGGTGGTCGTGGTGGCCGCCCTGGTTGAGCTCGAAGACCGACTTGCCGGACTCGAAATGATGGCGGATGAGCAGCCCGGCCTGCTCGAACTGGGTGAGCACGCGGTAGACGGTGGCGAGCCCCACGTCGACGCCGTCGGCGAGCAGCTGCTTGTAGACGTCCTCCGCCGTCAGATGCCGCACCGGGCTCTGCTCGAAGAGGTTGATGATGCGCAACCGCGGCAGCGTCGCCTTGAGGCCGGCATTCTTCAGATCGTGCGACGTGGTCATGATCGGATGGGCGGGCAGCGCGCGAGAGCCCGGCCCTCGCCTCTCGCTATGATATAGTTTCCAATTGTCTTTGGCAGCACACCTGCTTCCCATGCGCGCTCTCCTAGGCGGCGCCTGCCTCTGCTTCCTGCTCGGCGGCTGCGCCACCCTCACCGACTACGACGTTCTGTACCACGTCGGTGTCTACAAGCTCGACATCAACCAGGGCAATTACATCACCTCCGATCAGGTCGACAAGCTCAAGGTCGGCCAGACGCGGCAGCAGGTCCGGCTGGTGCTCGGCACGCCGCTGCTCACCGATCCGTTCCACGCCACCCGCTGGGACTACCCCTACCTGTTCAACCGCCAGGGGAGGCTGCTCGAGCACCGGCAGCTCACGGTCTATTTCGTCGACGAGAAGCTGGCCCGCTGGGAGGGCGACGAGATGCCGCCGCCGCCCGCCGAGGTGGCGCGCGCCGGCGGCGGCGATTCCATGCTCGACAAATCGCTGTCGACGGCCCCGAAGACCGGCCAGACGACCTGGCTGCAGGATCTGCTCAAGAAGCTCGGCTGGTGGCAGTAGCGACACCTCTGAGGGTGGCGATCGCCGGCGCCGGCGGCCGCATGGGCCAGGCGCTGTTGGAAACCGTCTTGGCCGAGCCCGGGATCGCGCTCGTCGGCGCGCTCGACATCGCCGGCAGTCCGCTGCTCGGCCGCGACGCAGGCGAGCGCCTGGGCCGCGCCACCGGGGTGATGGTCGGCGCCGAGGTTGCGCAGGGCGTTGCCGGAGCGGACGTGCTGCTCGACTTCACCCGTCCCGAAGGCACGCTCGCGCACCTGCGCGCCTGCGAGAGCGCAGGGGTGGCGGCGGTGGTCGGCACCACGGGGCTCACCGCGAGCGACAAGCGCACGCTCGCCGAGATCGCCGGCTCGATCCCGGTGGTGTTCGCGCCCAACATGAGCGCCGGGGTCAGCGTCCTGCTGCGGCTGGTGGAGCAGGCAGCGCAGCTTCTGGGCCAAGGCTACGACGTCGAAATCGTCGAGATGCATCACCGCCACAAGGTCGATGCGCCGTCGGGGACGGCGCTGCAGCTCGGCGCCGCGGTCGCGCAGGCGCTCGGCCGCGATCTGAAGCGCGACGCCGTCTACGGCCGCCACGGCGTGACCGGCGAGCGCCAGGCGGACACGATCGGCTTCGCCACCCTGCGCGGCGGCGACGTGGTCGGCGACCACAGCGTGATTTTCGCGGGCGCCGGCGAGCGCCTGGAGCTCACCCACAAGGCCGGATCGCGCATGAACTTTGCCCGCGGCGCGCTGCGCGCGGCGCGCTTCGTCGCCGCCAAGCGCGCGCAGGGCACAGCCGGCCTGTTCGACATGCAGGACGTGATGGGAATTCGCTGACGCGGCATGGCCGGTGCCGCCGCCGCGCCGTCGTTCGACCTGTCCGGGCGCAATGCCCTGGTCACCGGGGGCGGGTCCGGCCTGGGGCTCGCCATCGCGCGGGGGCTCGCGCAGGCCGGGGCGCACGTGGTCATCAACGGCCGCCGCCCCGAGCGCCTCGAGGCCGCCGCCGCCGAACTCGCGGGCGAGGGTTACGCGGTCCGCACCGCGGCCTTCGACGTGACCCGGGCCGACGCGGTGGGCGAGGCGATCGCGGCGCTCGAGCGCGATCGGCCGCTCGACATCCTCATCAACAACGCGGCGGTCAACCGGCGCGGTCCGCTCGATAGCTTTTCGGCCGACGAGTGGCGCGCGCTGATGGCGACCAACCTCGACGGGCCGTTCTTGGTGGCGCGGGCGGCGATCGCCGGGATGAAGGCGCGCCGCCGCGGCAAGATCATCAACCTCTGTTCGCTGGCGAGCGACATCGGCCGGCCGAACATCGTGCCTTACGCGGCGAGCAAGGGAGGGCTGCGCATGCTCACCCGGGCGCTCGCCGTCGAGCTCGCGCCGCACAACATCCAGGTCAACGGCATCGTGCCCGGATTCTTCCGCACGGCAATGAACGCGGCGTTGATCGAGGATGCCGAGTTCTCCGCCTGGGTCGCGCGGCGCACGCCGGCGGGGCGCTGGGGCGAGCCGCCGGAAATCGCCGGCGCGGCGGTATTCTTAGCCTCGGCGGCCGCCGATTACGTGACCGGGCATATGCTCGCCGTCGACGGCGGCTTCGGCGCAGCGTACTGACGCCGCGGCCGTCATTGAGGGGCGCCGGCGGTCGCGGTATAATTCGCAGCCTCGAAGCGGGGCTGGCTGCACGAGCCTTCCCCGCTTCGCACATCTGCTTCTCGCCAACTTAGGAATCTCGCCGTGTCCGTCGCGCCCGTCCCAGCGATTCTCGCGCTCGCCGACGGGACGGTGTTTCAAGGGCCAGGCGATCGGCGCCGTCGGGGGCCTCCGCCGGCGAAGTGGTGTTCAACACCGCGATGACCGGCTACCAGGAAATCCTCACCGACCCGTCGCTACTGCCGGCAGATCGTCACGCTGACCTATCCGCATATCGGCAACACCGGCGTCAACGCCGAGGACGTCGAGTCGCAGGCAGATCTTCGCCGCGGGCCTGGTCATCCGCGACCTGCCGCGCACCGCCTCGAACTTGCGCAGCCGGCAGGACCTGTCGTCGTATCTGCGCGAGGCCGGCATCGTGGGCATCGCCGGTATCGACACGCGCAAGCTGACCCGCATCCTGCGCGAACGCGGCGCGCAGAACGGCTGCCTGATGGCCGGGCGGCGTCGATGCCGAAGCGGCCGCTGCGGCGCGCGCTCGCCGCGCCGTCATGGCCGGGCTGGATCTGGCCAGGGTGGTCAGCTGCAGCAGCGCCTACGACTGGAACGGCAGCACCTGGGCGCTCGAGAGCGGCTACCGGGCGCAGCGGCGAGTCGCGCTTCCACGTCGTCGCCTACGACTTCGGCGTCAAGCACAACATCCTGCGCATGCTGGCCGAGCGCGGCTGCCGGGTCACCGTGGTGCCGGCGCAGACGCCGGCGCAGGACGTGCTCGCGCGCAAGCCCGACGGCGTGTTCCTGTCCAACGGCCCGGGCGACCCGGAGCCGTGCGACTACGCGATCGAGGCGATCGCGCGAACTATCGTGCGCCGGCATGCCGACCTTCGGCATCTGCCTCGGCCACCAGCTGCTGGCCTGGCGTCGGGCGGCGCGGACGCTGAAGATGAAGTTCGGCCACCACGGCGCCAACCACCCGGTGCAGGACATGGACACCGGGCAGGTGCTGATCACCAGCCAGAACCACGGCTTCGCGGTCGATCCGGCGACGCTGCCGGCGAACGCCGCGCGTCACGCACGTGTCGCTGTTCGACGGCACCCTGCAGGGCATCGCCCGGACCGACCAGCCGGCGTTCTGCTTCCAGGGCCACCCCGAAGCGAGCCCCGGGCCGCACGACATCGGCTACCTGTTCGACCGCTTCACCAGGCTGATGGAGACAAGAGCGCGTCGCTGACTGAATGCCGAAACGCACCGACATCGAATCGATCCTGATCATCGGCGCCGGCCCGATCGTCATCGGCCAGGCCTGCGAGTTCGACTATTCCGGCGCGCAGGCCTGCAAGGCGCTGCGCGAGGAGGGCTACAAGGTCATCCTGGTCAACTCCAACCCGGCGACGATCATGACCGACCCGGAGATGGCCGACGTCACCTACATCGAGCCGATCACCTGGCAGATGGTCGAGCCAAGATCATCGCCAAGGAGCGCCCCGACGCGCTGCTGCCGACCATGGGCGGGCAGACCGCGCTCAACTGCGCGCTCGACCTCGCCCAGCGACGGCGTGCTCGACCAAGTACGACGTCGAGCTGATCGGCGCCTCGCAAGAAGGCGATCGACAAGGCCGAGGACCGCGAGAAGTTCAAGGAGGCGATGACCCGCATCGGCCTGGATTCGGCGCGCTCCGGCATCGCGCACGCGACGTCGAAGAGGCGCTGGAGGTGCAGGCCGAGCATCGGCTTCCCGGCGGTGATCCGGCCCTCGTTCACGCTGGGCGGGACCGGGCGGCGGCATCGCCTACAACCGGGAAGAGTTCGTCGAGATCTGCAAGCGCGGCCTCGAGCGCGTCGCCGACCCACGAGCTGCTGATCGAGGAATCGCTGCTCGGCTGGAAAGAATTCGAGATGGAGGTCGTGCGCGACAGGAAGGACAACTGCATCATCATCTGCTCGATCGAGAACCTCGACCCGATGGGCGTGCACACCGGCGACTCGATCACCGTCGCGCCGGCGCAGACGCTGACCGACAAGGAATACCAGATCATGCGCGACGCCTCGATCGCGGATGCTGCGCGAGATCGGCGTCGACACCGGCGGCTCCAACGTGCAGTTCGCGATCAACCCGGACGACGGCCGCATGGTGGTCATCGAGATGAACCCGCGCGTGTCGCGCTCCTCGGCGCTGGCCTCCAAGGCGACCGGCTTTCCGATCGCCAAGGTCGCCGCCAAGCTCGCCGTCGGCTACACGCTGGACGAGCTGACGAACGACATCACCGGCGGCGCGACGCCGGCCTCGTTCGAGCCGACCATCGACTACGTCGTCACCAAGGTGCCGCGCTTCGCCTTCGAGAAGTTCCCGCAGGCCGACGACCGCCTGACCACGCAGATGAAGTCGGTCGGCGAGGTGATGGCCATCGGCCGCACCTTCCAGGAATCGCTGCAGAAGGCGCTGCGCGGGCTGGAGACCGGCGTCGACGGCTTCGATCGGCAAGACCGTCGACCGCGGACACGATCGCCGACGAGCTCGCCTACCCGCGCGCCGAGCGGCTGTGGTACGTCGCCGACGCCTTCGGCATCGGCATGACGCTGGAGGAATCCACAGCCACACCAAGATCGACCCCTGGTTCCTGGCGCAGATCAAGGAGATCGTCGATACCGAACTCGCCGTCGAGAAAGCGCAAGCTCGAGGACTGCCCGGCCGACGAGCTGCGCGCGCTCAAGCGCATGGGTTTCTCCGACCGCCGCCTGGCGCACCTGCTGGAAGACGACCGAAGCCGCGGTGCGCGCGCGGCGCCACGCGCTCGGCATCCGCCCGGTCTACAAGCGCGTCGACACCTGCGCCGCCGAGTTCGCCACGCGCACCGCGTACATGTACTCGACCTACGAGGAGGAGTGCGAAGCGCAGCCGACCGACCGGCCAAGAAGGTCATGGTGCTGGGCGGCGGGCCGAACCGCATCGGCCAGGGCATCGAGTTCGACTACTGCTGCGTGCACGCGGCGCTGGCGCTGCGCGAGGACGGCTACGAGACGATCATGGTCAACTGCAACCCGGAGACCGTCTCCACCGACTACGACACTTCCGACCGCCTCTACTTCGAGCCGCTGACGCTCGAGGACGTGCTCGAGATCGTGCGCGTCGAGAAGCCCTACGGCGTGATCGTCCAGTACGGCGGCCAGACGCCGCTGAAGCTCGCGCGCGACCTGGAGAAGTACGGCGTGCCGATCATCGGCACCACGCCCGACATGATCGACATGGCCGAGGACCGCGAGCGCTTCCAGCAGCTGCTGCATGCGCCTGAAGCTGCGCCAGCCGCCCAACCGCACCGCGCGCACCGAGGCCGACGCGCTCGCCGCCGCCGGGCAGATCGGCTATCCGCTGGTGGTGCGGCCGTCCTACGTGCTGGGCGGGCGGGCGATGGAGATCGTGCACGAGCAGCGCGATCTCGAGCGCTACATGCGCGAGGCGGTCAAGGTGTCCAACGATTCGCCGGTGCTGCTCGACCGCTTCCTCAACGACGCGATCGAGGTCGACGTCGACGCGGTCGTCGCGATCGTGCCGACGGCAAGGAGGTCGTCATCGGCGGCATCATGGAGCACATCGAGCAGGCCGGCGTGCATTCGGGCGACTCGGCCTGCTCGCTGCCGCCGTACTCGCTGTCGCGCGAGATGCAGGACGAGCTGCGGCGGCAGACCGTGGCGCTGGCGCACGGCCTGAACGTCGTCGGCCTGATGAACGTGCAGTTCGCGATCCAGTCGGAGCACGGAACGACGGCAAGGGGGTGGTCTACGTGCTCGAAGTGAATCCGCGCGCCTCGCGCACCGTGCCCTTCGTGTCCAAGGCGACCGGCCTGCCGCTGGCCAAGATCGCGGCGCGCTGCATGGTGGGGCAGACGCTCGCCGAGCAGGGCGTCAGCGGCGAGGTCGTGCCGCCGTATTTCTCGGTGAAGGAGGCGGTGTTCCCGTTCATCAAGTTCCCCGGCGTCGACACCATCCTCGGCCCGGAGATGAAGTCGACCGGCGAGGTGATGGGCGTGGGCGAGTCGTTTGCCGAGGCGTTCGTGAAGTCGCAGCTCGCCGCCGGCGTGAGGCTGCCGGACCGCGGCAACGTCTTCATCAGCGTCAAGAATCCGGACAAGGCGCGGGTGCTCGACGTCGCGCGCATGCTCTCCAGGCTCGGCTTCCGCCTGGTCGCCACGCGCGGCACCGCGGCGGCGCTCGCCGCCGCCGGGCTCGCCGTGACGCCGGTCAACAAGGTGGCGGAGGGCCGGCCGCACATCGTCGACATGATCATCAACGGCGAGATCGCGCTGATCGTCAACACCGTCGAGGAGAAGCGCAGCGCGATCCAGGACAGCTACGTCATCCGCCGCGCCGCGCTCAACGCGCAGGTGCCCACCTACACCACGCTCGCCGGCGCCCGGGCCGCGGCGACGGGCATGCAGGGGCTGCGCGAGCTGGTGCCCTACTCGACCCAGGCGCTGCACCGCCGGCTGCAGTCGCAGGCGAAGCCGCAGCGCGTCGTGCCCACGCAGGTCGCATGAAAAAGCACCCCATGACCATCACCGGCGCCGAGCGGCTCAAGCAGGAGCTGCAGCGCCTGAAGACCGTCGAGCGGCCGCAGATCGTGCGGGCGATCGCCGAGGCGCGCTCGCACGGCGACATTTCCGAGAACGCCGAGTACGACGCCGCCAAGGAACGCCAGGGCTTTCTCGAGGGGCGCATCCGCGACATCGAGTCGAAGCTCGCGCACGCGCAGATCATCGATCCGGCGGAGACCGATGCCGACGGCCGGGTCGTGTTCGGCGCGACCGTCGATCTGGAGGACTTGGCCTCGGGCGACGAAGTGCGCTACCAGATCGTCGGCGACGACGAGGCCGACATCAAGCACGGCAAGATCTCGGTGAGCTCGCCGATTGCCCGCGCGCTCATCGGCAAGCACGCCGGCGACACTGCCGAGGTCGACGCGCCCTCGGGCCCGCGCGCCTACGAGGTTCTCGCCGTGCGCTACCTATGATGGCTCCCTGCCCCGGCCTTGCCGGCGCCTTTCGCAGCTCGCCACCCACGCCTCCGCGCTGGCGCGGTCGCTGACGCACATCGTGCGCTCGGTGGTGATCCAGGCCGAGCGCTCCAGCAGCTGGATGTCCGCCTCGTGCTGCCGCGCGACGTGCGGGTCTTCAAGGAAGATCACCCGCCGGCAGCGGTTCTCGAGTATTTCCAGCGCGATCTCGGCGTCGCCGCCCAGCGGCCCGGAGCGGAAGCGGCGCACCCACGGCTGGTGCGAGGCCGACAGGCTTGCCGCCAGGTCGTTTAAGAGCTCGCCGGTGGTCCCGGTGGCGATGCGGCGCCGAAAGCGGTCGAAGAAGGCGAAGCGGCGGCGGACGAATTCGACGAGCTCGCTCTTGCGCGCGTCATGGGCGATGAGGGCGATCGTCTGCGAGGCAAAATCGAATTGCGTATCCTGCAGCGGGTTGGGCGCGAAGCCGCATTCGACCCGGGCGAGCTCGAGCCACTCCCGGGCGTGCGCCAGGGTGGTGATGAACAGCGTCTCGTGGATGACGCACTCGCGCTTGAGGGCGAGCCCTTCCGGAAACACCGCCGTCGCATCGTCGGGGTCGAGCAGGTAGATGACCGCGTCGAGGCGCCGGCCGGGGTCGCCGCTGACCACGGCGCCGACCAGGTGAATCAGGCCGCCCTCGCGACGCGTAGGCAGGCGGGTCAGGCGCGGATAGGCGTCGAGCACCCGCGCCACGGCGAGCGCATCGGCTGTCTGCCCCAGCACCACCAGCTCGGGGCGCAGCTCCTCGCGGATCGTGCGTTCGAGCGGCGCGAGCAGGCGGAACAGCGCGCCGTCGGGAATGCAGCGATGCCGGGCGCTGGCGGCAAGCCCGATGCGCAGCGGCGGGAACCCGAGCGGCATCGGCGGCTCGCCCTGAACCGGGTCGCTACAGGCCCTGTACCCGGCCGCGGCGCCGCCGGCCGCCTGCCGCGGGCGGCTCGGCGCGCGTGCGCCGACCGCGTGCCGCCGGCGGTCGAACCGGCGTGCGCGGCGCCGGCTCGCGGGGTCGGCGCGCCTGGGGTTTGGATTTCGCCGCCGCGACAGCCGCGCTGGCGCCCGCCCGGGGCGGGGCCCGGCGCGCGCGATCGCCCGCCCGCGCCGCGCTCGCGGGGTGTCTTTGCCGGTGCCCGCGCGGCTTGTCGCGCGCGGGCGGCACGGGCTCCTCGGGCGCCGGGCGCCACAGCACCAGGAGCTTGCCGATGTGCTGCACCGGCGCGGCCTCGAGCGCCGCGCAGATGCGCGCGAGCACTGCCTCGCGCGCATCGTGGTCGGCATTGAAAACCCGCACCTTGATGAGCTCGTGGGCGCGCAGGTTGACGTCGATTTCGTGCAGCACGCTCTCGGTCAGCCCGTGCTGGCCGACGCTGACCACCGGCTGCAGCCGGTGCGCCCGGGCGCGCAGGTCGCGCCGCTCGGCCGGGGTCAGGAGAAGCATGACTCGAGGCGTGATGCGCCCGGTGGGCGCATCACTTCGCCCGCTTGCCGCGGCGCCGGGCGCTGCCGGGCTTCGGCGCAGGTGCGGATGTCTTCTCGTCCGGCCGGTAATCGCCGATGACCGACTTCAGCGGACAGATGGCAAAGGCCGGGCACTTCTTGCAGCCGACCGCGAGTGCGATGGGACATAGGGTCATGGGAGGCTCCGCGAGTAGGCGCTGGTAACATCGTACCACCGCTTGCGAGGCGTCGTGACGGCAGGCGCGTGCCACAATGCGGCGTTTGAACGAGTTAGACATGCGGCGTGGACATCACCACGGCACCGGCGCGGCCGGTCGCCCGCGGAGCCTTGCGCGGGTGGTTTCCGCAGGAGTGGCTGCGCGATCGGTCGAGCCCCGACTTGAGCGCATTCCCGACCGACGCGCCTTGGGACGACGCGCCGCTGTTTCAGGCCATGCTCGCGCGTGGCGCCACGGAGCACGCCCCGGCGGTCGCTCAGCGCGGCGCGGCAAAGCCAGCAGATGGCGTCTTGACCATGCGCACGGCGGGCAGCGCCGACCCGTCGGGCAGCCTGATCTCGTAGCGCTCGATCACGCGAAAGTCCGCGGCCAGATAGAGCGGCTCGCCGGCGAGCGTGGCGACGAGCTCGAGGCGACAGTAGCCCGCCGCGACGGCGGCGCGCTCGCAGGTGGCCAGGAGCTCGCGGCCGATGCCTTGCCGGGCATGCGCCGGATGCACGAAGAAGGCGCGGATTCGCGCCGCGTCACGGGTCGGGTCGAGGGGCGCATCCTCGCCCGAGGCGCTTGTGCCGTGGGCGCCGAAGAGCGTCTTGCGCCGGCTCCAGCCGCCGCAGCCGACGATCTGCCGACCGCGCTCGGCGACATAGTAGGTGCGGTCGGCGATGAGCTGGGTATCGACGGCGAACACGCTGCCCAACGCGGCCTCGATCTGCGCCGGCGCATAGGTCGCCGCCTGCAGGGTGCGCGCCGAGAGCGCGATGAGCGAGGCGAGCGCGGGCACGTCGCGTGCTTCGGCCAGGCGCAGCTGCACCGCGTGTGCGCCGGAGGATCGGGCAGCGCCGCCCAAGTGCGGCCCCGGCGCTATTTGGCGCGCAGGAGCTTCGCCGCCTTGGCGACCTTCTTCGGCTTGACCCAGAAGATGGCGGCGAAACGACCGCCGCCGGCAACCGCGTCCATGGCGATGACGTTGATCTTTGCCTTGGCCAGCGTGTCGAGCGTCTTGGTCATCGCGCCGACGCGGTCGGTGCCGGAAAGAAGAAACCCGGACTTCTTCTTCGACAGCTTCAGCTTGAGTTTCTTTGCCGCGCGTTGCAGCCGGGCCGAGTCCTGCGGAACCAGGTCGAGCTGGCCCTTGCCGCGGCCGCCGGGAAAGCCGGAAAACGCGAGCAGGTTGACGCCCTGTCCGGCCAGTCCGGAGAGCACCTTCGCGGCCTGTCCGGCCGTGTTGGGCACGGTGACGTAGAAATAATCGACCTTCTGCACGCGATCGCTCATGGCGTTCTCCTTGCGGTTGCGCTGCGGCTTTTCGTCCCGCGCCGGCGTGAAGCCACACTGTGTGGCCGTGCGCCGCGCGCGTCAAGGCCTCGACGGTCAGCGCCGCGCCGCGGGTCCGAAACTGACGGCGAGGAAGACTTCCCGCAGAAACAGGCTCAGGCTGATGATCAGCGCGCACATCGCCAGGACGAACAGCAGCGCGACCATGGTCGAAAGCTCGATGCCGAGCAACGCTCCGACGAAGGCGCTGGCAACGACCAGGCAGACGAGCAGAGCGGCGACGACGGCGGCCAGAATGGCGTGATAGATCAGGCGTGTCCGCCGCTGCAGCTGGGCGAACTCGGCGTTGAGCTCGGCAACCTCGGCGCCGCTCGCGTCGTGCAGTTGCTTGACCACGCGGCGGCGATCGACCGCCCGCGCCAGGCGGTTGTTGAGCGCGCCGATCAGGGTCCCGATCGCGGTGAGCAGGAATACCGGCGCGACGGCGAGCTGGATGACGCGGGTGATGCCGATGATGTTCGTTTCCATGCGCTAGCAACCAGACCCAGTTTGCCGGCTTCGCCGCGGCGCAGCGGCAGGATACGCACGGTTGCCGGGTCGCGCCGCGGGTGCGCCCGGGACAGCGGGGGAAACGCTACTTGAGGGCGGCGCCAAGTCGCGCCGCCCGATCCGGCCGGAGCCGGGATTGGCCGCTATTCAGCGGTCTTGTCGCTTGCCGGCGGAGGGGGAGGGTTGTCCGGTGCGCTTTGAGCCGCCGGCCCCAGTTTTCGCTGCCGCTTCTCTTCCTTCTTCTGCTTCTTGGCGAGGTCTCTCTGGCGCTTGGCGAACGCGTAGTTGGGCTTGGGCAATTGGCGATCCTCTCTTCGGTTGGCTTCGAGACGATAGAGTAAGCGATTTCCGGCCGCCGCGGGCGGAAAGCGCGCCAGCGCTAACGGCGCATGTCGTCGATGATCCAGAAGACGAAGCCGAGCGCGATTCCGGCCCAGAACAGCGCCACGATCGTCGATTCCGCGTACAGCTCCCACATGCCAAAGTTGATGCAGCACAGCAGGATGACCATTAGCTTGAGCAGACGCGTGCCGGCGCCCATGTGCGCTTCCCGCCGGCTAGCCTGTCATCGGCGGGCGAGACCACCCCGCGGCTCGGCATCCCGCCGCGGCGCTGCGCCAGCCCGCGCCGCACCAGTCCGAGGCAGCGCTAGGCGCCATTCCCCGGGTGACGCTTCCGGACTTGCGGGCGGCCGTAGCGGATCATCATCGCCGCGAGCGCGAAGGCGATCGCCAGCGGCGAGACGAGCAGCGTGGCGAGCCAGTTCCATCGGCCTTCCGGGTCGAGGGAACTAAGGCAGCAGAAGACAGCCAGGGGAGAGGCGAAGGTCGCGACGCAGGACGCCCGGGCCGAGTTGCGAAACAGCGCCACCGACGCGACGCCGATTAGCACCGGCAACACGAACAGGACGACGAGCGGTTCCATGGCCGAGCGAGGGGGAAGGACCCGGGTCACGACCCGCAGTTTAGGGCCAGCGGATGCAGGGGACAATAGCGGCCCCGGCGCATCGTGCAGGGGCCAGGTGGCGATGCCCGGTGGGGCCGCTGGGGCGCGGCGCCGCGGCAATGCCTGCGGCATCGCCATTCGCGCGTCGTGCCGTGCTTGCCGACCAACCCGAACGGGTGGCATTTAAGCCCGAGCCGGATGCGATCCGCGCCGCTCGGCACCCAGATAGCGTCGCCACAGCGCGGTGCCGAGGGCGCACAGCGACCCCAGCAGTGCGACGCCGGCCGCGAGCGGCACGATTACCGTCCAGAATACCTGGAAGAACAGTTCGTCGCCCAGGGATGGATCGAGTCCTCTCGCCCCCCAGCCGGCCAGGAGCACCAGCAGCGCCTGCAGGAACCAGCCCGCCGCGTACCTCGCCCGGCGTAGCAGGTAGCGACTGCGCGCCTCGCCGCGCACCGGCAGCGGGCCCTGGTGCGCAAACAGGATGCGCCCGAGCCAGCTTTCGGGAAAGCGCGACAGCAGCCAAATGGCGACGAATACCGCCACCCAGAACAGGCTGATCTCGATAAAAGCTTCCATCGCGGCTGTTTTTCAGGGGCGCTTAGCGGGCGCGCCCTGGCGCTGCGGCGCGGCCTCGGGCAGGCTCACTGGCATGCGGCTTTAGGCGGCGCGCAGGCTCGCCGCAAGGACGCGCCGCCGCTCCAGGCTTTCCGCCGGCCAATACTGCTTGCGGTCGTAATACTCGGGGACCGCCGGCGTGCCGGGAGGCAGCACCACCCACGGCTGCTTCGACGTGGTGAAGATATGGAGGTCGGGCGGCAGGCGGTCGGGTTCGGCGAGCGTGCCTACGCGCACGAAGCGCAAGGCATCTCCCATCCCGGCGTAGTTGCTCCACAGCGCGATGCGACAAGTCGGGCAGCGGGCGATCTTCTGGCCCTTGCCGCTGTTCGACGGCGTGGACACGATTTCCGGTTCGCCCTGCAACAGCCGCACCCGATCGGCCTCGATTAGGGCGTTGAGCGCGAACGCGCTGCCGCTTTCGCGCTGGCACCAGCGACAGTGACAGCAATGCACGAACAGGGGCCTGGAGGTCATCACGTAGCGCACCGCACCGCAGGTGCAGGCGCCCTCGAAGGGCAAGGTCTCGGCCATGGGAGCCTCGGATAGGGGCAGGACGACCGCCGTCTTGCGCGCCGGCGGCAACCCGAAGAGTCTACGGCTTCCGCGGTTGAGCTGCGAGTCTAGGGGCGCTCCGGCGACCGGGCCGCGGCTGCCGCGGCGTGCCCGGGCGGCCCCGCCCAGGCGGGAAGGCCAGGGCCCATTGGTCCGGCGACCGAAAAGAGGTTGCCGAGCGGCGACCCCTGCGTTGCTCCGGGGTAGCTCAACAGCCCGTAGAAGACGCCGGCGACGCCGGCGACCAGAAGCACGATGCCGAGGATCTTCTTGCCGTCCATGGCTCCTCCATGGCGTTGTGCCGCGGCGTTCGCCGCGGCGGGCCGCCCTTAGCGTACGCCGGTTGTCCGGACGAGGGGCGGCCGGGCCTGCAGCAGACTTGCGCGACCGGTCTTCGTGCCGTGTTCCTTTCCACCCGACCCTGGTCAAAATTACAATCCCGGGCATGCGCGCCCCGGCGAAAACGCTCAATCCTGCCGGTAAGAAGCACCGATTCCGCAAGGCCTGGATGCACGAGCACGTTTCGGACCACTGGGTGCAGGAGGCGCAGCGCCAGGGCTACCGCTCGCGCGCCGCGTTCAAGCTGATCGAGCTCGCGAGCCGCGACAGGCTGTTGCGCCCGGGCATGACGGTCGTCGACCTGGGCGCCGCCCCGGGCAGCTGGTGCCAGGTTCTGCGCGGGCGCCTGGGCCCCTCGGGCCGGATCGTCGCGGTGGACCTGATGCCGATGCAGCCGCTTGCCGGCGTGCTCTTTGTGCGCGGCGACTTCGGCGACCCGACGACGCTGCAGGCGGTCGAGGCGGCCCTCTCCGGGCGCCAGGCCGACCTTGTGCTCTGCGACGCAGCGCCCAATATCAGCGGTATCGAATCGGCCGACCAGGCGCGGGGCGTGCATCTGGGTGAGATGGCGCTGCAGTTCGCGGCGGTTCGGCTGCAACCCGGAGGCGACCTGGTCGTCAAAGCCTTTCAGGGCGAGGGGTTTGCCGGGCTGCAGCGGGCCGTGCAGGCGCAGTTCGACAAGGCCTACGTGAGAAAGCCCCAGGCCTCGCGTGACCGCAGCCGGGAGGTTTTCCTGGTCGGCAAGGGCCATCGCCCCGTGCCGCCGGGGCAGCAATAGAGGGAGCAGGGGGGTGCATCCTGCTAGAATCACGGGGTTGTAGGCGCCAGGCGCGCACGAAGGAAGAACGTTGAACAACCTGCTCAAGAACCTGCTTATCTGGCTCGTCGTCGGCCTGGTCGTGCTCACCGTGGTCAAGCAGTTCGACGCCCACCCCGGCGGCAAGGATACGGTGGCGTACTCCGACTTCATGGAGCAGGCCAAGGAAGGCCACGTCGAATCGGTGTCCATCGAAGGCCGCACGATCAAGTGGACCGGCACCGACAAGAAATCCAACCTCACCTACAGCCCGGGCGACCTGTGGATGGTCGGCGACCTGGTGAAGTACGGGGTCAAGGTGCAAGCCAAGCCCGAGGAGGAGCAGAGCTTTCTGGCCCAGGTGTTCATCTCCTGGTTCCCCATGCTGCTGCTCATCGGCGTGTGGGTGTTCTTCATGCGCCAGATGCAGGGCGGGGGGCGCGGCGGGGCGTTCTCGTTCGGCAAGAGCAAGGCGCGCATGCTCGACGAGTCGAATAACACGGTCACCTTTGCCGACGTCGCCGGCTGCGACGAGGCCAAGGAAGAGGTCTCCGAGCTGGTCGAATTCCTGCGCGATCCGTCCAAGTTCCAGAAGCTCGGCGGCCGCATCCCGCGCGGCGTGCTGATGGTCGGCAATCCGGGCACCGGCAAGACGCTGCTCGCCAAGGCGATCGCCGGCGAAGCGAAGGTGCCGTTCTTCTCGATCTCCGGCTCCGACTTCGTCGAGATGTTCGTCGGCGTGGGCGCGGCGCGGGTGCGCGACATGTTCGAGCAGGCGAAGAAGAACGCGCCATGCATCGTGTTCATCGACGAGATCGACGCCGTGGGGCGCCAGCGCGGCGCGGGCTTGGGCGGCGGCAACGACGAGCGCGAGCAGACGCTCAACCAGCTCTTGGTGGAGATGGACGGCTTCGAGGGCAACTCGGGGGTGATCGTCATCGCCGCCACCAACCGGCCCGACGTGCTCGACCCGGCGCTGATGCGCCCGGGGCGCTTCGACCGCCAGGTCGTCGTGCCCCTGCCCGACATTCGCGGCCGCGAGCAGATCCTGCTCGTGCACATGCGCAAGGTGCCGCTGGCCGCCGACGTCAAGGCCGAGATCATCGCCCGCGGCACGCCGGGTTTCTCCGGCGCGGACCTGGCGAACCTGGTCAACGAGGCGGCGCTGTTTGCCGCGCGCAAGACCAAGCGCCTGGTCGACATGGAGGACTTCGAGCTGGCCAAGGACAAGATCATGATGGGCGCCGAGCGCAAGTCGATGGTCATGTCCGACGAGGAGCGCAAGAACACCGCCTACCACGAGTCCGGCCACGCGGTGGTGGCGAAGCTGCTGCCGAAATCCGATCCGGTGCACAAGGTGACCATCATTCCGCGCGGGCGGGCGCTGGGCGTGACCATGCAGCTGCCCGAGCAGGATCGCTACTCCTACGATCGCGACTACCTGCTGCAGCGCATCTCCGTGCTCTTCGGCGGCCGCATTGCCGAAGAGATCTTCATGCACCAGATGACCACCGGCGCGTGCAACGACTTCGAACGCGCCACGCAGATGGCGCGCGACATGGTCACCCGCTACGGCATGTCCGACACGCTCGGCCCCATGGTCTACGGCGAGAACGAAGGCGAGGTATTCCTCGGGCGCTCGATCACCACCCAGAAGAACGTCTCCGAGGCGACCATGCAGAAGGTCGATTCCGAGATCAAGCGCATCATCGACGAGCAGTACGCCCTGGCGCGCAAGCTCATCGAGGAGAGCCGCGACAAGGTCGAGGCGATGGCGCGGTCGCTGCTGGAGTGGGAAACGCTCGACACCGACCAGGTCGACGACATCATGCAGGGCCGTCCGCCGCGGCCTCCCAAGCCGACCTCGACGCCGGCCAACCCCACCTTCGGCCCGAACGCCGGCCCGGACGCGGCGCCGTCCGCCAATCCCGCCTAGCGGGCTAAGGCGCCATCGGCCAGGCATGACCGGCCGGCCGCCGGACCGAAGGCTCGGGCGCCGCTCGCGGCTCGTGCCGCCATCGCGACTTGAATCCCTCCCGTTTCCTGCTTTGCGGCCGCCACCGCCTCGCCCTCGACCGGCCGCTGGTCATGGGGGTGCTCAACGTCACTCCCGATTCGTTCTCCGACCGCGGCCGGTATCTGGATCCTGCCGCGGCGCTGGACCGCGCGCAGCAGATGATCGACGCCGGCGCGGACCTGATCGACATCGGCGGCGAATCGACCCGGCCGGGCGCCGCGCCGACCCCGGAGAAGGTCGAGCTCGAGCGGGTGATCCCGCTCATCGAGGCGATCGCCGGCTCCGGCACGCCGGTTTCCGCCGACACGCGCAAGAGCAGCGTGATGCGGGCGGCGATCGACGCCGGGGCGGGCATGATCAACGACGTCTCCGCGCTGCGCGATGCGGGCGCTCTGGAGGCGATCGCCGGCGCCCCGGCGCCGGTGGCCGTCTGCCTGATGCACATGCGCGGCGAGCCGGAGACGATGCAGCGCGCTCCGGACTATGCCGACGTGGTCGGCGAGGTCGGGGCTTTTCTGGGCCGGCGCGCGGCCGCCTGCGAGGCAGCCGGCATCGCCCGCGAGCGCATCGTCGTCGACCCCGGCTTTGGCTTCGGCAAGACGCTGGAACATAATCTCGACTTGCTGCGGCGCCTGCCCGAGATCGTCGCGCTGGGCTACCCGGTGCTCGTCGGCCTGTCGCGCAAGTCGACCATCGGCGTATTGACCGGTCGCGACGTCGAGCAGCGCGCCGTGGGCAGCGTGGCGGCGGCGCTGGCGGCCGTGGCGCGCGGGGCCTCGATCGTCCGCGCGCACGACGTGCGCGAGACCGTCGATGCGCTCAAGGTGTGGAGCGCGGTGAATGCATACAGTGCGTGATGCCCGAGACATGACCGAGCGCCGTTACTTCGGCACCGACGGTGTGCGTGGCCGCGTCGGCGAGCCGCCGATCACCCCCGAGCTGGTCCTCAAGCTGGGCTACGCCGCCGGCCGGGTGCTGGCGGCGGAATCGGCGCGGCGGCCGGGAGAGACCCCGGCCGTGCTGATCGGCAAGGACACGCGCATCTCCGGCTACCTGCTCGAAGCCGCGCTCGAATCGGGGCTGTCGGCGGCCGGCGTCGACGTCTACCTGAGCGGGCCGCTGCCGACGCCGGCGGTGGCCTATCTGACCCGCGCCCTGCGCCTTTCGGCGGGCATCGTCATCAGCGCCTCGCACAACCCCTTCGAGGACAACGGCATCAAGTTCTTCTCCGCCGCCGGCAGCAAGCTTCCCGACGCGGTCGAGCAGGCGATCGAGCGCGGCATCGACGCGCCGCTGGTGTGCGTGCCTTCGGCGCGCCTGGGCAAGGCCCGCCGGGTCAGCGACGCGCCGGGGCGCTACATCGAATTCTGCAAGGGCACCTTTCCCAACGAGCTCGACTTGAAGGGCCTCAAGCTCGTCGTCGACTGCGCCCACGGCGCGGCCTACCACGTCGCGCCGCCGGTGTTTCACGAACTCGGCGCCGAGGTGATCGCGATCGGCAACGAACCGGATGGGGTGAACATCAACGCCAAGGTGGGGGCTACGCATCCGGAGCATTTGCAGGCGGCCGTGGTCGAGCACGGCGCCGACTTCGGGCTCGCGCTCGACGGCGACGGCGACCGGGCGATCATGGTCGACGCCGAGGGTCGCGCCTACGACGGCGACCAACTGCTGTACGTGATCGCTCTCGACTACTGGCGGCGGGGCGCGATGGCGGGCGGAGTAGTCGGCACCCAGATGACCAACCTCGGTCTCGAGCAGGCGCTGGCGCGGCGCGGCATTCCGCTGGAGCGCACGCCGGTGGGCGACCGCTACGTGCTGGAGAGGATGCAGCAGAAGGGCTGGATCCTCGGCGGCGAGAACTCCGGCCACATCATCTGTCTCGACAAGCACACCACCGGCGATGCGATCGTCGCCGCGCTGGCGGTCCTGCGCGCGTTGCGCGAGCAGGAAACGACGCTCTCCATGGCCACGGCCGATGCGCCGCTGTTTCCGCAGCGCCTGATCAACGTCCCGGTGCGGCGCGGCTTCGACTGGCGCGCGAGCGACGCCATCCAGCGCGCCGAGCGCGATGCGATTGCGGCGCTCGACGGGGGAGGGCGGGTGCTGCTGCGGCCGTCGGGTACCGAGCCGGTGCTGCGGGTGATGGTCGAAGCGCGCGAAGCCGACGCCGCCGATCGCTGCGCCCGCGACCTCGCCGCCGTGGTGGCCAAAGCGGCGGCTTGAGCGCATGGCCGCGCAGATCGGCGCCGCGGCCGACGGATCGCTGAAGAGCGCGAGCGTCGAGGATTTCGCCGCCTGGGTGGAGCAGGTCGGCGCCGGGTACGCGGCCCCCGAGCGGGCAGCCATCGCCGCGGCGCTCGCCGCGGCGCGCTCGAGCTACGGCGAGACCCGTGCGCCCGACGGCGAGCCCTGGCTCGATCGCGCGCTCGGTACCGCGGCGATCGTCGCCGGACTCAAGCTCGACGCCGAGTCGGTGTGCGCCGCCGTGCTGCTCGGCATCCCTTCGCTGCCCGGCTTCGACGCCGCCGCATTCGCCGCATCGTTCGGTGCCGAGGTCGCGCAGATCGTCGTCGGCGCCGCGCGCATGGGCGCGATCCGCGCCGTGGCGGATATCGGCGCGAAGGAGGAGCGCGCGCTGCAGGCGGAAAACCTGCGCAAGATGCTGCTGGCGATGGTCGCGGACATCCGCGTCGTGCTCCTCAAGCTCGCCGAGCGCACCCAGGCGCTGCGTTTCGAAGTCGGCGCCGAAGCGCTGCCCGGCGAGATGCGCGAGCACAGCGCCCGCGAGACCCTCGACCTGTTCGCGCCGCTGGCCAACCGTCTCGGGGTCTGGCAGCTCAAGTGGGAGCTCGAGGACCTTGCCTTGCGTGCGCTCGAGCCCGAGGCGTACCAGCGCATCGCCCAGCTGCTCGACGAGCGCCGCCTCGACCGGCAGCACTACATCGAGAGCGTGCAGGCGACGCTGCGCCGCGAGCTTGCCGCAGCCGGCCTGAAGGCCGAGGTCAGCGGCCGCGCCAAGCACATCTACAGCATCTGGACGAAGATGCGGCGCAAGCAGGCGGGCATCGAGTCGCTCTACGACATCCGCGCCGTGCGCATTCTCGTCGCCGAGGTCAAGGACTGCTACGCGGCGCTGGGCGTCGTGCACAACCTCTGGACGCCGGTGCCGCGCGAGTTCGACGATTACATCGCCAAGCCCAAGGCGAACGACTACCGGTCGTTGCACACCGCGGTCATCGGGCCGGAGGGCAAGCCGCTCGAAGTCCAGATCCGCACCTTCGACATGCACCGCCAGTCCGAGTATGGCGTGGCGGCGCATTGGCGCTACAAGGAGGGCGCGCACGCCGGCCGTCGCGATCCCGGGTACGAGGAAAAGATCGCCTGGCTGCGCCAGGTGCTCGACTGGAAGGACGCCGTCGCCGACGCCGGCGAGTGGCTGCAGCAGTTCAAGTCGAGCCTGTTCACCGAGACCATCTACGTGCTCACCCCGCAGGGCAGGGTGATCGACCTGCCGCGCGGGGCCACCCCGGTCGATTTCGCCTACGCCGTCCATACCAGTCTCGGGCATCGCTGTCGCGGTGCCCGGGTCGACGGCGCGATGGTGCCGCTCAACTTCGCGCTTTCGAGCGGACAGCAGGTGGAGATCGTGGCGGTGAAGCAGGGCGGCCCGTCACGCGATTGGCTCAATCCCGAGCTGGGCTACGTGCACAGCCACCGGGCGCGGGCGAAGGTGCGGCAGTGGTTCAAGTCGCAGCAGGTCGGCGAGACCATCGCCCACGGACGCGAGATCGTCGTGCGCGAACTCGCGCGCGCGGGCATGACGGCGCTCAATCTCGACACCGTCGCCGCCGAGGCCGGCTTCGCCCGGGTCGACGAGTTCTTTGCCGCCGTGGCGCGCGCCGAGATCAACCTGCGCGCCCTGCAGAACGCGATCCGCGCGGTGGGCGCGCCCGAGGCGGCACCGGCGGCCGAAGAACAACCGGTGGTGGCGCGCAAGAGCAGGGCGACCGGCGCGGGCAGCGGCATACTCATCGTCGGCGTCGATCGGCTCATGACCGGGCTTGCGCGCTGCTGCAAACCGGCACCACCGGACCCGATCGTCGGCTTCGTCACCCACGGCAAGGGCATTTCCATCCATCGCCAGACCTGCAGCAACGTCGCGCGGATGCGCGAGCGCCAGCCGGAGCGGCTGATCGACGCCGACTGGGGCGCCTCGCGCGACGAGGTCTTCCCCGTCGACGTGATCGTCGACGCGATGGATCGCCAGGGATTGCTGCGCGACATCTCCGAGGTGTTTTCGCGCGAGAAGATCAACGTCACCGCGGTCAGGACGCTGACCCGGAATCTGCAGGCGCGCATGGGCTTTACGCTCGAGGTGCGCGGCCTCGAGGAGTTGCGGCGCGCGCTGTCGCTGGTGCGCGACGTATCGGGCGTGCTCTCCGCGGCGCGGCGCTAGGCCGGATTCGCGCCGCTTGGCCTCGCCGTGCCTTTTCGCGATCGGCGAATCCGATCGCGAGCTTCCGCAAATACGATTGGACTTCGACCGCCCGCGCAACTAGATTGAGGGTGATGCGACGTGCATCGGCAAATGCGGCGCGCATAGCCTAGCGGCCATGCCGCCTGAGGTGTGGAGTTGATCATGAAAGCAACAGGCTTTCTAGCGGATGACCCGGGATTTTCCGGTGCCTGGGCGAGACTGACTCAGGCCCTTCTGTTCAACCGGTTGCAGCACGACGGCGCGCCGGCGAAGGCGCGTTCGCCGGGGTTACTCGCTCGCCTGGATCGCTGGTTCTGGCAGCAGGAGCAGCGCGAGCGCGAGGCATACCTCGCGCAGTCGAGCGACATTTACGATCTCGAGCGGCGCATGCGACTGCTCGAGCGGGACGGGCACAACCGATTGTTCGCCTGACGGGCAGGGAGAAGCGCAATGGTCAGACATGACGAGCACGCCCTGCCGGTTCGCGCCGCACCCGGCGTCGAGCGCGGCGCCTGGCGCTGGCTTGTCATCGGCCAGGCGTGGATGTTCGCCGCCTTCACCGGGATGTCGCTGCTGGTGATCGCGGCGTTGTCGGCGTTGCACGGCGGCGCCGGACACGGGCCGGTCGCGCTGCTGGCCACGGCATGCGCGGGCGCGTTGCTGGTGCTGGCCTCGTGGCAGGGCCTGCTGTGGATGCTCAAGCGTCTGGAGCACGAAGAGCCGCGCGGGCCGGGGTCCGGGGTGTTGGCGTCCGGACGTGGCAAGCAGGGCAGGCGAGCGTCTGCGGCACCGCGCCGGATGGCCGCGCTCACGCCGGCCTGGTAGCGGCGCGAGAGCTTGCCGCGCCGCCCTCGCGCCTTTAGGCGAGAGCTTCGAGCAGCTGCACCTCGACTAATTCCCCTTCCGCGACATTGCCGGTGTCGCTGTCGAGGACGATGAAGCAGTTGGCCTGCGACATCGACGACAGGATGCCGGAGCCCTGGTCGCCGGTGGTGCGCACGGTCCATCCGCCGGCGCCGTCGGGCGAGAGAATGCCGCGCTGGAACTCGGTTCGCCCGGGTGCTTTCCTGATCGCAGCGCTGAGCCGTACCTTGAACGTCGGCACCGGCTGGATTTGGCGCTGCCCCTGGAGCAGCAGCAGCGCGTCGCGCACGAACTGGTAGAAGGTCACCATGACCGACACCGGATTTCCGGGCAGGCCGAAAAAGTGCGCGGTGCCGATCCTGCCGTAGGCCAGCGGCCGGCCGGGCTTCATGGCGATCTTCCAGAACAGCACCTCGCCCAGCTTGTCGAGCAGCGCCCGGACGTAGTCGGCCTCGCCCACCGACACGCCGCCGGAGGTGATGACGACGTCCGCGGCCGCGGCGGCGCTTGCGAATGCACGCTCGAGCGCGGCGGGATCGTCGCCGACCACGCCCATGTCGATGACCTCGCAGCCGAGCCGGGTGAGCATGGCGTGGAGGGTGTAGCGGTTGCTGTCGTAGACCTCGCCCGGGCTAAGCGGCGTGCCGATCGACTTGAGCTCGTCGCCGGTCGAAAAGAACGCCACGCGCAGCCTCCGGTACACGCCGACCTCGCCGATGCCGAGCGATGCGATCATGCCGAGCTCGGCAGGGCCCCAGGCGCTGTCCGGCGCGGAACACGCGCTGGCCCTGTTTCGACGTCCTCGCCGGCGAAGCGGCGGTTGGTGCCCGCCTTGGTGATCGCGCCCGGCGCGATCACGACCCCGGCTTCGTCTTCGCGCGCGCGTTCCTGCATGACCACGCTGTCGGCGCCCTGCGGCATGACGCCGCCGGTGAAGATGCGCACGCATTCGCCGACCCCGATCGCGCCGGGCCAGGGCCTGCCGGCGAACGACTCGCCGACCCGCCGCAGGACGGTCTCGCCAGCGGGGTTCAGGTCGGCGAAGCGCAGCGCGTAGCCGTCCATGGCCGAGTTGTCGTGGCCGGGCACCGACAGCGGCGAGACGACGTCCTCGGAGAGGACCCGACCGAGGGCGTTGCGCACGTGCACCCGTTCGACCGCCGTCACCGGGGAAAGATAGCCCGTGATGAGCTCGCGCGCCTTCGCCACCGGCATCGAGTTCGGATCGTAATCGTCGGCGCAGGAAGCTTCGCGCAGCGTCTTTGGCGTCATGCGGTTCAGCCCCTGGCTTCTTCGAGCTCGGCTAAGGTGTTGATGTTGCGGAACGCATCGGCCTGGTCGTCGAAGGCGACTTCGACCGCGTTCAGCGTCGCGTACCAGGCGTCGATCTTGCGCCCGCCCGCGGCGAGAAAGTGCTTGAGGTGCGGCAGCACGTCGCGGCGCATCAGCGCGAACACCGGATGCGGCTGGTCGTGGGTGCGGGCGACGGCGAGGTCGGCGTGCTGCGCCTCCAGGCCCCTGGACAGGCGAGCCACCAGGTCCAGCGGAAGGAATGGCGAGTCGCAGGGCACGGTGGCGAGCAGCGGGCGCTGCGCGTGCAGGAGGCCGGCATGAAACCCGGCAAGCGGGCCGGCGAAGCCTTCGAGCTCATCGCGGATCACCGGGTGGCCCAGCGCCTCGTAGTCGGCGATGTTGCGGTTGGCGTTGATCAGGATTTCGTCGACCTGAGGCGCGAAGCGCTCGAGCACGTGTCGCACCATCGGCTGCCCGCGCAGCCGGACGAGTCCCTTGTCGGCGCTGCCCATGCGGGTGCCCTGGCCGCCGGCGAGGACGATCCCGGTGACGCCGCGCATCGGTGTCGCCGGCGGGGGCTCGTGCGGCCAGGGGAGCCACTCCACGTGCTCCTCGTAGAAGGCGTGGCCCTCGGGCGCGCGGTCGACCGCGGTGGTGAAGGCGGCGAGCGCGATGTGGGTCTCGCCGGGCCAGCGCGACGATTCGAAGAACAGCTTGGTGCCGCAGACGCGACAGAACGTGCGCCGCGTGCCGGGCGAGGACTCGTAGGCGCAGAGCTCCTCGGTCCCGGAGACGACTGCCACCTGCTCCGACTTGAACCCGACCCAGGTGACGAATCCCGAGGAATGCGCCTGGCGACAGCTTTGGCAGTGGCAATGACAGCAGAAGCGCGACGGAAAACGCGCCACGAAACGCACCCGGCCACAGTGGCACTGGCCGCGTGCCTCGCCGGATGTGGGGTTCGGGCTCATCGCCGGGGCCGGCTCGGCAGCCGAGCCTGTGTCGGGATCAGGCATCGGCGCGGAATCGCTCGCCGCCGGTGAACAGCAGGTAATGCCTGCCGGTGGCGCGCCCGATCATGGTCATGCCGACCTGGCGCGCGATCTCGTAGCCCATCTGGGTGAGACCGGAACGCGACACCAGGAACGGGATCTCCATCTGCGCGGCCTTGATCACCATCTCCGAGGTCAGCCGGCCGGTGGTGTAGAAGATCTTGTCGCTGCCCTCGACCCGATCGAGCCACATCATGCCGGCGATCGCGTCGACGGCGTTGTGGCGGCCGACGTCTTCGATGAAGTACAGGATCTCGCTCGTCGCACCGGCGTTGCTTGCCAGTGCGCAGCCGTGCACGGCGCCGGCCTGCTTGTAGATCGTCTCGTGCGCTCGCACCCGCTCGAGCAGGGCGTAGAGCGCGGCGCGCGACAGCGTCGCGCCCGGCGGCAGGCGCGTGGCGTCGATCTCGCCCATCAGGTCGCCGAACACCGTCCCCTGTCCGCAGCCGGTGGTCTTGGTGCGCCGCGCGGTCTTCGCTTCCAGGTCCGAAAGGCCGTGGCGCGTGGTGATCGCCACCGCGTGGACCTCCCAGTCGACCTGCACCGAAACCACGTCCTCGATGCGCTCGAGCAGGCGCTGGTTGCGCAGGTAGCCGATGGCCAGTGCCTCCGGCGCGGCGCCCAAGGTCATCAGGGTGAGGAGCTCGCGCTTGTCGACGTAGAGCGTCAGGGGATGCTCGCCGGCGATCGCCGTCTCGCGCGGCTCGCCGTTCTCGTCGACCGCGCGCACGGCGAAGGTTGCCGGTCGGGCCGCCTCGGTCAGCACCGGGCGATACGGCGCGTTGGGCGCGTTCACGGGCGTTCGGCCGCGCTCGCCCGGCGCAGCCAGCGCAGCAGCGGCAGCACGTCGCGGAAGTAGCCGGCGATCGCCCCGGCGAGGTCCTTCGGCGGCCGCTTCAGGATATCGACTTCGACCATGGCGAAATAGTGCCTGAGCTTGATGGCTTCGATGTGCGGGGCGTCGGCGGCAAAGCCCTTGGGCGGTCGCGACAGCGCATCCTCCTGCGAGAGTCCGCCGTACACCTTGGCAAAGCGCGTCTCGCCCAGCGCCCGGGTGAGCGACGCCGGATGCCGCGCGATGTGGCGGCGGATGCGCGCCAGGGCGGCAGGGTCGGGGTTGTAGATGCCGCCGCCGGCCAGGAGCACGCCCTGGTGGTCGATGTGAAAGTAGTAGCCCGGTTCCAGGCCCTTCTTGGCGCGGTCGCGGAGCGCGGCGCTGAAATGCGTCTTGTAAGGCGTCTTGTCCTTCGAGAAGCGGGTGTCGCGGTAGATGCGGAACATCGCCTTCTTCGCGTCGACCGCGCCCAGCTCGGGGTCGAACTTGCGCACCCGGGCGACGAGTTCGGCGACCAGCGCCTCGAATTCCTCCCGCAGCACGTCATAGGCCGGCTTGTGCCAGACGAAATAGGGGCGGTTGTTGTTCTGCTCGAGGCCGCTTAAGAACTCGGCGAGCGCTGGGACGTGCATGCGGGAAGCGGCCGGCGTGGGCGCGGGCTAGCCGCCGATGTAGCTCATCTCGATCTTGGGCAGCGCTAGCGTGTGCTCCGAGCGGATCGCGGAGTATCGGTCTCCGCGTTGCAACCAGATCGCCGCGACGTAGTCGGAGATCCGCTCGTCGCTGCTGCCATCGCGCAGCAGCGCGCGCAGGTCGAAGCCCTGGGTCGCGAACAGGCAGGTGTAGAGCCTGCCCTCGGTCGACAGCCGGGCGCGGGTGCACTCGCCGCAGAAGGCCTGCGTGACCGAGGAGACCACGCCGATCTCGCCCGAGCCGTCGGCATAACGCCAGCGCGCGGCGACTTCGCCCTCGTAGTTGGCGTCGACGGCCACGAGCGGCAGCGCAGCGCCGACGATGCGCAGCACCTCGGCGGAGGGCACGACGTCGTCCATGCGCCAGCCGTTGGTATGGCCGACGTCCATGTACTCGATGAAGCGCAGGATGTGGCCGCTGCCCTTGAAGTGGCGCGCCATGGGCAGGATCTCGCGCTCGTTCATGCCGCGCTTGACGACCATGTTGACCTTGACCGGAGCCAAGCCCGCCGCGGCCGCCGCGTCGATGCCTTCGAGCACCTTCGCCACCGGGAAATCGACGTCGTTCATGGCCCGGAAGATGCCGTCGTCGAGGGCGTCGAGGCTCACCGTGACGCGGTTCAAGCCGGCGGCCTTGAGCGCTTGCGCGTGTCTGGCGAGCAGGGATCCGTTGGTGGTCAGCGTCAGGTCCAGCTCGCCGATCTCGGAGAGCATGGCGATCAGCCGTTCCAGGTGCTTGCGCAACAGCGGCTCTCCGCCGGTGAGCCGGATCTTCTCGATGCCGTGCGCCTTGAACACGCGCGCCAGGCGCGTGATCTCCTCGAAGGTGAGCAGGTCCGCGTGGGGCAGGAACGGATAGTCGCGGCCGAAGGCGTCCTTCGGCATGCAATACACGCAGCGGAAGTTGCAGCGGTCGGTTACCGAGATGCGCAGGTCGCGCAGGTTGCGGCCGTGTGCGTCGGCGAGCAGGCCCGTCGGCGTGACCCGCGGCGCGGCGGGGTGCTGCAGCGTGGTCCGCGCGTCGGCGAGAGGAATGACTCGGGGCATGACGATGGGAAACGGTGCGAGTGGAACATGTTAGCAGAGTGAGTTGTCGACTGGTGTATCATCGCGCCGCAGGTCGGAGCTACGCGCACGCCGCGCCAAGTCAAAATCCATGCTGCCCTTGCGGTTTCCCGTCGCCGTCATCATGCACCGCATCCCGCTCGCCAACCGGTGGGCGAGCGAGCGCTGGGAAGCTGCCGCGATCGAGGTCGAGGTCGGCGGCGCGCCCGGCTGCACGCTGCTCGTCGACGACGCGCAAGGCACGCGCTGGCGCTGCGGCGGATATGCGATCGAGCTGCATCCGACCGAGATCGAGGGCTATTACCTCAATGCCTCCGACCCGGGAGCCGAAGGCGTTCGTGCTCTGGCGCATGGCCGAGGACGCAGCCGAGCCGCGCGCCCGCCCGCTGATCGTGACCGTGAGCTATGCCGAGGCGGCGCGATTTCTCGATGCCGGCGAGCAGGTCGATGCGGTGCCGATGCCGGCATCGATGCACGCGGCGCTCGATGCATTCGTCGTCGCCCATTACAAGCCCGAGCCGCGCAAGAAGGTGCGGCGCAACGAGCTCTACGAGGATGCGAAGGCGCGCGGCGGCGAGGCCGGTGCCGGACGGCGGCGATGAGCGCTTCGCGCGGAACGGGTCAACGCTTTTCGCTCGCGCGCTGGTCGCGGCGCAAGCTGCAGGCGGCAGCCACGGCGGCGCCGGCGACGCCGGCAGTTGCCGCCCCGGCCGCGGCGCCCCCGCCGGCGTCGGCTGGCGCTCGAACTGCCGGCGGTGGAGTCGCTCACCTTTTCGTCCGATTTCACGGCCTTCCTGCGCCCGGAAGTCGACGACAATCTCAGGCGCGCGGCGTTGAAGCAGCTGTTCCGCGATCCGCGCTTCAACATCATGGACGGGCTCGATACCTATATCGACGACTACACCCGGGCCGATCCGATCGCGCCGGACGTCATCGCGGACCTGCTCGCCCGCGGCTTCGGCGCCGGGCCGGAAGCAAGGCGAGTCGCCGCCTGCTGGCGCAGCGCAGCCCGAGCCCGCCCCGACCGCTGCCTGCCACCGCGTTGACCGTGGCGCCGCCCGGCCCACGCGCCCCGGCCGCGGAGGCGGCGCTCTCCGCGACTGAACATCCGGCCAGCGCGCCCGACTGCAAAGAGCCGGGCGACGCGAAGCGATGACGCTGCGCGACAAGGACGTGCGGCTGTGCAACTGCAACGGCACGCTGCCCTTTGACGCCGAGGCCCTCGCGCGCGTGCTCGAGCTTGCCGGCCCGCTGCCGGTGCACTCCCAGCTCTGCCAGAAGGAGCTGTCCCTGTTTGCGCAGGATGCCCACGGCGATGTCGTCGTCGCCTGCACCCAGGAGGCGCGACGCATCGGCGAGGCCGCCGACGAAGGCGGCAGGACCCAGCAACTGGTGTTCGTCAACATCCGCGAGGCGGCGGGCTGGTCGGCCGAGGGGAGGGCGGCGACGCCCAAGATAGCGGCGCTGCTCGCCGCCGCGGCATTGCCCGAGCCGGAGCCGGTGCCGCGGGTGACGTTCCGCTCCGAAGGCAGGCTGTTGGTCGTCGGCCAGGCCGACGCAGCGCTGCACTGGGCCGAGACGCTCAAGGAGCAGTTCGATGTCACTGCACTGCTGACCGGGAGAGCGGCGGGCAGCGAGTTGCCCGCCGAGCGCAGCTATCCGGCTTATTCGGGGAGGCTCACGCGCCTTTCCGGCTGGCTTGGCGCGTTCGAGGCGCAGTGGGCCCAGGAAAACCCGATCGATCTCGACCTGTGCACGCGCTGCAACGCCTGCATCCGGGCCTGCCCCGAGCAGGCAATCGACTTCAGCTACCAGATCGACCTCGACCGCTGCCGCGATCACCGCAAGTGCGTCGGCGCCTGCGCCGCGATCGGGGCGATCGACTTCGAGCGCTCCGATACCGCCCGCGGCGAGACCTTCGACCTGGTGCTCGACGTCTCGCGCGAACCGTACTTCCGCATGCACCAGCCGCCGCAGGGATACTGGCGCCCGGGCACCGACGCCACCGCGCAGGCAGTCGCGGTGGCGGACATCGCGGGCGCGGTCGGCAGCTTCGAGAAGCCGAAATTCTTTCACTACAAGGAGTCGCTGTGCGCGCATTCGCGCTCGCGGCAGCCCGGCTGCAACCGCTGTCATCGATGTCTGCTCGACCGAGGCGATCCGCGCCGACGGCGATCACGTCTTCGTCGAGCCGCACCTGTGCATGGGCTGCGGCGCCTGCGCCACCGTCTGCCCCTCGGGGGCGATGACCTACGCCTACCCTGCGCAGCCGTCGCTGGGCGCCGAAGTGCGCACCCTGCTCGCGACCTACCGCGCTGCCGGTGGACGCGACCCTTGCCTGCTGTTTCACGATGCGGCCGGGCGGGAGCTGATCCTTCGCCTCGGCCGCAGGGGTCAGGGGTTTGCCGGCGCGGGTGATCCCGGTCGAGATCCACCACGTGGCCGCGGCAGGCATCGACATCTGGCTGGGCGCGCTCGCCTATGGCGCCAGCGACATCGCGGTGCTCGCCACCGGCGCCGAGGCGCCGCAGTACGCGGCGGCGCTGGGCCAGCAGATGGCTTTTGCCGAGGCGATCGTGCAGGCATTGGGCTACCAGGGCACGCACGCGCAGCTCATCCGCGCGCCCGACAGCCCGGCGCTGGAGGCGGCGCTTTGGGCGATTCGACCGGCGCTGGCGGTGCGCACCCCGGCGACGTTTCACTGGACCGCCGACAAGCGCGCGACCATCGCGCTCGCCGTCGAGCACCTGCTCGCTGCACGCGCCGACGCCGCGCTCGGAGGTCGCCCTCGGTGCCGGTGCGCCGTTCGGGACGCTCTCGGTCGACCGCGACGCCTGCACCATGTGCCTCGCCTGCGTCGGCTCGTGTCCGGTGGGGGCCCTCCTCGACCACCCGGAGACGCCGCAGCTGCGCTTCATCGAAGCGAAATGCGTGCAGTGCGGCATATGCGCGGCGACCTGTCCGGAACACGCCATCGCCCTCGAGCCACGGCTGCTGCTCACTGCCGCGGCGCGCGAGCCGCAGGTGCTCAACGAGGCGGCGGTCTTCGCCTGCATTCGCTGCGGCAAGCCGCTCGGGACCGAGAAGATGGTGCAAAGCATGCTCCTGAAGCTGTCGAGCCATTCGATGTTTGCCGCCCCGGGCGCGCTCGAGCAGCTCAAGATGTGCGCCGATTGCAGGGTGCTCGATCGGATGCGCACCGAGCTGCCGACCGGGCGAGGCCCGGGCGCGGACGCCGAGGCATGACCGAGAAGGCAGGGCCGCTGCCAGGTCCCGACCCGGTTGCCGCCGAGGACCGGGCACGGGCCAACTTCTATGCCCTGCTCGCGCGCCTCTACGGCGCCGCGCCGGACGCATCCCTGCTCTCGACGATCGCCGCGGCGGACGAATTGCCGGCAATAGGCGAGGGCGCCGCGCGCGACTTCGCCCGCTCGTGGCACGCGCTCATCGCCGAGAGCGCGGCCACGGACGAACAGGCTGCGGCGGAGGAATACCAGCTCCTGTTCATCGGCGTGGGCAGGAGCGAGGTGAGCCTGCATGCCTCGGGCTACATCGGTGGCGCCGGCAGCAGTCCCTTGGCCGAGTTGCGCAGCGCTCTCTCGCGCCTGGGGCTCGGCCGTCGCGAGGGTGTCGATGTCTACGAAGACCACCTGGCGGCGATTTGCGAGACCATGCGGGTGCTCATCGGCGGCGCGCCGGGGATCGAACCGCGCCCGGTCGCGCAACAACGCGAGTTCTTCGCCGCCTATCTCGCGCCCTGGGCGGCCTCATGTTGCAATGCAATAAGAAATTCTTCTGTTGCCAACTACTACCATCGGGTAGCAGAATTTACGGAATTCTTCGTGGCGATTGAACGTGACTCCTTCGCCATCGACTGACGAGTCGTTGATCGGGGTGCGGCTCGACAAAGTCACGGCGGTTTCCATTGCAGAGGCAGGCATGCGCTCAAATTCCCGCAGCACACGCGATGCACCACCGGCTCGTCCTGAATCCGACCCGCGCGCGGGCAAGCGGCGCGGATTCCTGCTGGCGCTCGGCGCCGGCGGAGTCGGCGCCGCCGCGGTTGCCGTGCGGTCACTGACCGGCCACGCGCCGGCCGCCGCGCCGGACGCGGCGGAAGCTCGCGACGGCGAGGGTTATCGCCTGACCGAGCACGTCAAGCACTATTACCGGACTGCGAAGATATAAGCCTTTCGCCGCTCGCGCCGGATGCCCGAAGGCGGGTTGGACCCGACGAACACTGCAGGTCATTGAACGGTTTTAGGAGGAGGACGGATCATGCTGCTCACTCGGATTGAAAGTGAAAGTGGCGCGCAACCAAGCGCCCCGGCAGCTCGTCCACGTTTCCGCCGCCACGCCGGAGCCAAGGTTCCGACGATGGATCGGCGGGCGTTTTTGCAGCGGTCGGGCCTGGCCGCCGGCGCCGGAGCGTTCGCGAGCCAGCTGCCCCTTGGCGTCATCGGCAGGGCCGACGCCGCCGCGGAAGGCAGCGGCAGGCAAGACCGAGGTCAAGCGCACGGTATGCACGCACTGCTCGGTCGGCTGCGCGGTCGACGCGGTGGTCGAGAACGGCGTCTGGATCCGGCAGGAGCCGGTGTTCGATCTCGCCGCTCAACCTTGGTGCGCACTGCGCCAAGGGCGCCTGCGTGCGCGAGCACGGCATCGTCGCGATTCGCACCGGCTGAAGTCGCCGATGAAGCTGGTCAACGGCAAGTGGCAGAACGATTTCCTGGGACGAGGCGCTCAAGGAAGTCGAGCGAGCGGCTGCTCGCGATTCGCAAGAAAGGCCATGCGGGCCCGACGCGGTGTTCTGGATCGGCAGCTCCAAGCACAGCAACGAGCAGTCGTACCTGCTGCGCAAGTTCGTGTCCTTCTGGGGCACCAACAACTGCGACCACCAGGCGCGCATCTGCCACTCGACGACGGTCGCCGGCGTAGCCAACACCTGGGGCTACGGCGCGATGACCAATTCGTACAACGACATGCAGAACACCAAGTGCGCGCTGTTCATCGGCACCAACGCCGCCGAGGCGCACCCGGTGTCGATGCTGCACATGCTGCATGCCAAGGAGACCGGGGCGCAAGATGATCGTGGTCGATCCGCGCTTCACGCGCACCGCGGCCAAGGCCGACAACTACGTCCGCATCCGCTCCGGCACCGACATCCCGTTCCTGTTCGGCCTGCTCTACCACATCTTCAAGAACGGCTGGGAGGACAAGCAGTACATCCACGACCGCGTCTACGGCATGGACAAGGTCAAGGAAGAGGTGCTGACCAATGGACGCCGGACAAGGTCGAGGAAGTCTCCGGCGTGCCGGAGGCGCAGGTGCTACCAGATCGCCGAGATCATGGCCAAGAACCGGCCCTCGACCATCGTCTGGTGCATGGGCCAGACCCAGCACACCATCGGCAACGCCATCGTGCGCGCGTCGTGCATCCTGCAGCTTGCGCTGGGCAACGTCGGCGTGTCCGGCGGCGGCGCCAACATCTTCCGCGGCCACGACAACGTGCAGGGCGCGACCGACGTCGGCCCCAATCCCGACTCGCTGCCCGGCTACTACGGCCTGGCCGACGGGCTCCTGGAAGCACTGGGCCGCCGTCTGGGGCGTGGACTACGAGTGGATCAAGAGCAGTTTCGTCTCGCAGGCGATGATGGAGAAGCCCGGCATGACGGTGTCGCGCTGGATCGACGGCGTGCTGGAGAAGAACGAGCTGATCGACCAGGACCCCAATCTGCGCGCGGTCGTGTTCTGGGGCCATGCCCCCAACAGCCAGACGCGCGGCAAGGAAATGATCGAGGCGATGAAGAAGCTCGACCTGCTGGTGGTCATCGACCCCTATCCGTCGGCCACTGCGGCGATGGCGGCGATGGCGCGCAAGCGACGGCGTGTACCTGCTGCCGGCGTGCACGCAGTTCGAGACCTCGGGCTCGGTCACCGCGTCGAACCGCTCGCTGCAGTGGCGCGAGAAGGTCATCGAGCCGCTGTTCGAGTCGCAGCCCGACCACACGATCATGTACCAGTTCGCGAAGAAATTCGGCTTCGACAAGGAGCTCGGCAAGAACTACGAGATCGGAAGCACGACGGCGAGGCCAAGTTCGACGAGCCGACTCCGGAATCGATCCTGCAAGGAGATCAACCGCGGCTACCTGGACGATCGGCTACACCGGCCAGTCGCCCGGAGCGGCTCAAGCTGCACATGAAGAACAGGCACACCTTCGACGTGAAGACGCTGCGGGCGCAAGGGCGGTCCGTGCGACGGCGACTACTACGGCCTGCCGTGGCCGTGCTATGGCACGCCCGAGCTGAAGCATCCCGGCTCGCCCAATCTGTACGACGATCGCGCAACGTCATGGACGGCGGCGGCTGCTTCCGCGCCAACTTCGGCGTCGAGCGCGACGGCGTGAACCTGCTGGCCGAGGACGGCTCCTATCCGAAGGGCTCGGACCTCACCACCGGCTATCCGGAGTTCGACCACGTGCTGCTGAAGAAGCTCGGCTGGTGGGACGACCTGACCGAGGACGAGAAGAAGGCGGCCGAGGGCAAGAACTGGAAGACCGACCTTTCCGGCGGCATCCAGCGCGTCGTGATCAAGCACGGCTGCCATCCCTTCGGCAACGCCAAGGCGCGGGCAGTGGTCTGGAACTTCCCCGACGCCATCCCGCAGCACCGCGAGCCGCTGTATTCGCCGCGGCCCGACCTGGTGGCCAAGTATCCGACCCATGACGACAAGAAGGCCTTCTGGCGCCTGCCGACCCTGTACAAGTCGGTGCAGCAGAAGAACGTCAGGACAAGGTGGCGGATCGCTTCCCGCTGATCCTCACCAGCGGCCGGCTGGTCGAATACGAAGGCGGCGGCGAGGAGACGCGGTCCAACCCGTGGCTGGCCGAATTGCAGCAGGAGAACTTCGTCGAGATCAATCCCCGGGACGCCAACGACCGCGGCGTGAAGGACGGCGAATACGTCTGGGTGAAGACGCCGACCGGCGCGCAGATCAAGGTGAAGGCCCTGGTCACCGACCGGGTCGGCTCCGGGACGGCCTTCATACCCTTCCACTTCGCCGGCTGGTGGATGGGCAAGGACATGCTCGAGTACTACCCGGAGGACGCGCACCCGATCGTGCGCGGCGAGGCGGTCAACACCGCGACCACCTACGGCTACGACTCGGTGACGATGATGCAGGAAAGCAAGACGACCCTGTGCCAGGTCGAGAAGCTCAAGGCCTGACGGCCTGACGTCGAGGAGGCAGATACCATGGCCAGAATGAAATTCCTTTGCGATGCCGAGCGCTGCATCGAGTGCAACGGCTGCGTCACCGCCTGCAAGAACGAGAACGACGTGCCGTGGGGCGTCAACCGCCGGCGCGTGGTCACCATCAACGACGGCGTGCCCGGCGAGAGCTCGATTTCGGTGGCCTGCATGCACTGCTCCGATGCGCCCTGCATGGCGGTCTGCCCGGTCGACTGCTTCTATCACACCGAGGAAGGCGTGGTGCTGCACGACAAGGACCTGTGCATCGGCTGCGGCTACTGCTTCTACGCCTGCCCGTTCGGCGCGCCGCAGTTTCCGCAACAGGGCGCCTTCGGCGTGCGCGGCAAGATGGACAAGTGCACTTTCTGCGCCGGCGGCCCGGAAAAGGACAACTCGCCGGAGGAATTCGCAAGTACGGGCGCAACCGGCTCGCCGAGGGCAAGCTTCCGGCCTGCGCCGAAATGTGCTCGACCAAGGCCCTGCTCGCCGGCGACGGCGAAGTCATCTCCGACATTTATCGCCAGCGGGTGACCCTGCGCGCGGCCCGTGGCACGCGCAGCGGACCGCCCTGGGGCTGGGATTCGGCCTACGGACCGGTGACCCAGACGGCTGCGCCGGCGCAGCCACCTGGTCCGGCGCCGGCGGCGCAAGGGGGCAAGTCATGATGCGCGCCATGGGGCTCATGCTCCTCTGCTCGCTGCTGCTCGCTCTCGCCGCCTGCGGGGAGCGGCCGCAGGTGGTCAACTACAAGCAGGGGACCTACCAGGGCAAGCCCGACACGCCGCCCTACCAGAACCCGCCCTTCAACGGCGACAAGGCGGCGTGGGAACGCGAGCTCGCCACGCGCGCCCAGGCGCAGAACGAATACAAACGCACCCACTAGGAGCGGCGATGGCTGAATCAGCGAAGCTGCGGGTGGTGACGCTCCTCGCCGCGGCATTCTGGCTCTGCGCGACGGCCGGCGCGTCCGCCCAGGACCAGCTGCCCACGCCCGCGCCGAACGCGCAGAACGCATCGCCCGCCGCCGAGACGCAACGCGAGTCGGCGCAGCCGCTCAACAACGCTCCGGTGTGGCGCGACGTGCGCTCCGGCGCGCCAGCGGTGACGCAGGTCCGCGGCAGGGAAACGAACGTGCTCATCCAGGCGCAGGGCGAGGTGTGGCGCAACCTGCGCGTGCCGATCGTCTTCTGGGGCGGGATGCTGGTCGCGCTGGGGATAGTGGGGCTGGCGGTCTTCTACCTGATCCGCGGCCCGCTCGACGTCGCGGCCGATGAAAAGCGCGGCGGGCGGGCGATCGAGCGCTTCCGGCCGCTGGATCGCTATGCGCACTGGCTGCTGGCAATCGCCTGGGTCACGCTGGCGCTCACCGGCCTGGTCCTGTCGCTGGGCAAGTCGCTGCTGCTGCCGATAATCGGCTACACGCTGTTCTCGTGGCTCGCCATCGTGGCCAAGAACCTGCACAACTTCGTCGGCCCGGTGCTGATCGTCGCGGTGCCGCTGATGGTCGTGCGCTTCATTCGCGACAACGGGATCGGCATCGAGGACGTCAAGTGGTTCCTCAACATCTGGGGATACTTCACCGGTCACGAGTATCCCTCGGGCAAGTACAACGCCGGCGAGAAGCTGGTGTTCTGGGTGGTGCTGGTCATCCTTTCGACGGTGCTCATCGTCAGCGGGCTGGTGCTGGTGTTCCCGAATTTCAACCAGACGCGATCGACCATGCAGCTGGCCAACGTCGTGCACATGGTCTCGGCGTACGCCGCGATCTCGCTCGCGCTCGTCCACGTCTACCTGGGCACCATCGGGATGGTCGATGCCTATCGGGCGATGCGCTTTCGGCTACGTCGACGAGAGCTGGGCGAAGCACCACCACCAGCGCTGGTACGAGGACGTGGTGGCGGGCCGGGCGCGCGAGCATTTCGCCGGACCGCCCGCGGCGCCGGCGAGGGCGCCCGCGCCGCGCACCCGGCCGGCCTGAAAGCCGCAGCGGTTTCCACGAGGAGACGGTCATGACAACCTTGCGTGCATTGGTCGCGGCCGGCCTGGTCGTGGCTTGCTTCGGCTCTGCGCTGGCGAAACTGCCGCCGCCGCCGCCGCTCGACGACAAGGCGAAAGCCGCGGCCGAGGAGAAGAAGGCAAAGGATGCGGCGACGGCTGCGGCCGATGCGGCCGCGCTGGCGCGCGCCCAGGATCGCGTTGCCGCGCGCTATATCGCGGAAGAGAAGGCGAAAGGCAAGGTCGTCACGCCGCAGATGGGACGAACCCCGCAGGTCGCCGCGGCGGCCCCGGCCCCGGCGGCGAAGTCCGCCGCGAAGCCCCCCAGGAAGTAACCGGTTCGGCTGGCGAGGGGCCCCGGGCGGCCGCGCCGACGGGCCCCGCGACCGGGTCTGCCTCGCCCTAGGTGGGCCGGCGCACCGGTCCGACGCCGATCGGCGGCGGGGCGAGGCTCATGATGCGACGGAACAGCTCGTCGTACTTGACCCCGGCTTCGACCCCGAGCAGCGGATCGCTGTGGCTCAAGAAAGCCGCGTCGATCGCTTCCCAGTCGCTCGCCGCGAGATACTTCCGGGCGAGCGGCAGGACCTCGTTTTCCTCGGCCTTCACGTGCCTGTGGTACAGGTCGGCATATTCTTCCGCCGCCGCCAGGAAGGCGGGGAATTCGGCCTTGCCGCCCTGCTGGTAGCGCAGCAGCGCCCGCTCGAGCGTGCGCACCTGCTCGGCGCTTTGCTGGTGCTCGGCTTTGAGCCGGTCAAGAAGCGCCGCGGCGGCGGGGTGGCGGATGCGCAGCAGCCAGAACAGGTATTGCTCCTCCTTGGGGTGGTGAAAGCGCTCCGGAACCGTGTCGATGTAATAGACCATGGCGCCGAGCAGGTCGAAATCCGGCTTGGCGCCCTTGTCGCGGATCTGCCGCACGAGGTAGCGCAGGCCGTGCATCACCGCCGACAGCGACCTGTGCTCGTCTTGAATGATGCGGATGGACTGCATCGTTGCCTTATCCCGTTCGCAGCGCGGCGCGATTGCCTCCGCACGGGCCATGTTAGGTCAGCAGCGCCGGAGCGGCTTGACCCAGATCAATGCGAATCCCGGGCAGTCGCCCTCGCCTATGTTTGGCCCAGATCAAGACTGGCGCCTCGTCCCGGTCCAGAATAGGATCGTGCCGCGGCGCGCCCCTATTGGCTATGGAGAACGGTCATGTTCAAGAACATCCTGGTGCCGACCGATGGTTCCAAGCTGTCGCAGAAAGCGGTGGGACAGGCACTTGAGCTCGCCAGGCTTTGCGGCGCGAAGCTCATCGCGCTGCACGCTTATCCCAAATTCTTCGGCAGCCCTTATGGCACGTTCGGACCTACCGAGGACATACTCTCCGAGGCGCACACGCAGCATCATCAGGCCGTGGCCGCGAAGCTTTTTGCCGGAATCAAGAAGCTCGCCGATGCGCTCGGCGTCCAGGTCGATGCGGTGCAGGTCGAAAGCGACGACGTCTACAGGCAGATCATCGCCGTTGCGAAAAGGAGGCAATGCGATCTGATTTGCATGGCCTCGCACGGCCGTCGCGGCCTGGCCGGCATCGTTCTCGGCAGCGAAACGCACAAGGTGCTGACCCACAGCGAGATCCCGGTCCTGGTTCTGCGCTGAACCGGCGCCGCGCCGATCGTCGCAAGCAAGGGTCCCGGCGGAAAGGGACGCTAGGTGTGATTTCTACGACCGTTGTTCAGCGAACTGAGCCAGTCGGCTGACGGGTGTTTGGCGATTAAGGCTAGCATGGGGTCGTTCCTCATTGTAGAAGCGCAACCAAGGGGCGAGAGCGCCGCACCGCTGGGCGGAGTTGGCGTAGGGTACGGCGTAGGCCCACTTGCGGAGCAAGGTTTGAATCATGCGCTCGGCCTTGCCGTTGGTCTGCGGGCGATAGGGTCGGGTACGTTTGGCTTGGATACCGAGCCAGCGGCAGGCCTTACGGAACGGCCGCGAACGGTAGGCACCCCCGTTGTCGGTGAGCACGCGCTCGATGCGGATGCCGCGGCGCTGAAATTCCCGTACCGCGCGCAGCCAGAAACGCGTTGCGGTGTAGCGCTTCTCATCGGGCAGAACCTCGACGTAGGTAAAGCGCGAGCAGTCATCGATCGCGACGTGGGCATATTCCCAGCCCGCGCCGTCTACGTTATCGCGGGGATTGCCGGTGACCCGATGCCCTGGGCGCACGATGCGGCCGAGTTTCTTGGTGTCCATGTGCACCAGCTCGCCAGGGTGTGCCCATTCGTAGCGCTGGACCGGAGGTGGCGGGTTGAGGTAACGCAAGCGACCCAGGCCCAGGCGGCTGAGTGCTGCGCTCACGGTCGAGCGCGCCAGTGGCAGCCGCGCAGCAATGTCGGCGGCCACCAGCCTGGCCTGCCGCAGCAGGCGAATCAGCGCCAGCCAGGCCGGGCCCAGCGCGTGCGGGCAGCGATGCGCCACCGAACGCCGATCGTGCAATCCGCCCACACCTTCGGCGCGATAGCGGGCCAACCACTTGTAGACGGTGCGCTCGGACACTCCAAACGCGAGCGCCACCGCGCTCACCGGCCAATGCTCCCGCAGCACTCGGTGGACCAGCATGGCTCGACTCCGCGGCGTGGTACGGGCATTCTTGTGGATGTTCATCCGGCTGTCTCCTCAGGGGTTGATCGGCTCGCACCAATCAGCTTCCTGGATTCAGTCCGGATGAACAACCCTCATAGAAATCACAGCTAGGGATCATCAGATCACGCGCGAGTAGCGTGCCTGCTCGCGCTGTTCACGCAAGTAGCGGTCGAACACCATCGCCACGGTGCGCACCAGCAGGCGGCCACGCCGGGTCACGGTGATCGCATCGGGGGCGATGTCGACCAGCCCGTCGTCGGAGAGCGGGGCCAGTTCCTCGATCTCGTCGGCGAAATATTCGGGGAAAGCGATCCCGTGCGCGGCCTCGATCGCGCTCGAAGTCGACGCTGAAATGGCACATCAGCGCCTGGATCACCTCGCGCCGCAGCAGGTCGTCGTCGGACAGCTGCCAGCCGCGGAAGCACGGCAGCGTGTCGGCGTCGAGGCGGGCATAGTAATCGTCGAGCGTGCGCACGTTCTGGCTGTAGGTCGCGCCCATCTTGCCGATCGACGAAATGCCGAATGCGAGCAGGTCGCAATCGGCGTGCGTCGAATAGCCCTGGAAGTTGCGATGCAGCTTTCCCTGGCGCTGCGCCACGGCCAGCTCGTCGTCGGGCTTGGCGAAGTGGTCCATGCCGATATAGACATAGCCGGCACCGGTCAGGCGCTCGATTCCCAAGTCGAGCAGTGAAAGCTTGGTGTCCGGCGTCGGCAACTCGGCTTCGTTGATCCGCCGCTGCGGCTTGAACAGGTGCGGGACGTGGGCGTAGTTGTACAGGGCGACCCGGTCCGGGGCGGCCTCGATGACCCGGTCGAGCGTGCGGCAGAAGCCCGGGCACGGTCTGCCGCGGCAGGCCGTAGATCAGATCGACGTTGATCGAGCCGAAGCCGTTGGCCCGCGCCGCGTCCAGGACGACGCGCGTCTCCGCCTCGCTCTGGATGCGGTTGACCGCGGTTTGCACTTCGGGGTCGAAATCCTGGACGCCGAGGCTCATGCGGTTGAAGCCCAGCCGGGCGAGCAGCTCGACGCCGTCGGCGGTGACCTTGCGCGGGTCGATCTCGATCGACTGCTCGGCGTCGGGGTCGAACGCAAAGTGCTCGTGCAGCACCTCCATCAGCCGCGACATTTCCTCCGCCGACAGGAACGTCGGCGTGCCGCCGCCCCAGTGCAGCTGCTTGAGCGGCGCCCGCGGCCCGACCAGGGCGGAGAGCAGGGCGACCTCCTTGCCGAGATAACGGATGTACTTCGCCGAGCGGCCGTGATCCTTGGTCACGATCTTGTTGCACGCGCAGTAGTAGCAGATGGTGTTGCAGAAGGGGATGTGCACGTACAACGACAGCGCCGCGCTGGCGGACGGGCGGTTGCGAATCGCCTCGGCCAGGCGCCCGGCGCCGAAGTCCGCAAACCGATCGGCCGTCGGATAGGAGGTGTAACGCGGGCCGAAGCAGTCGTACTTGCGGATGAGGTCCGGGTCGAACGCGACGCCGGTGGTCGGTATGGCGTAGTCCATGGGGCACATCGTGCCAGCCGACCTTAACCCTAACCTTGAGTTAGATCAACCCCGTGCGACGCGCCGCCCGGGGCAACGCGGGCCCTTTCCGCCGCCGCGCCGCCCGATTGCCTGCGGGCCGCCCGCCGGCGAATGGCTCCCGGCCGGGGCCGCCAGTTGCTGCGCTGCTGCCCGGACGAAGAGCGGCATCGCCCGGGCCAGCGGTGTTGCGTCGGGCGCCGGCGCGCTCGCGCCGAAGGGCGGCAAATTGTGGCCACTTGATCTAGATCAGCGTTCTTGTGTCGCAATCCATTACTGTACGCCGTCATACGCAGGCTGGACGCCGGTTTCAAGGGCCGGTGGACTGGACCCGAGCGCTGCGTGGCGAAGCCAAGGAAGGAGTGCTGCGATGGAACACCAAGGTGCAAGGTCGGTGGCGCGATCGGCAGGGTTGACGTTGCTGGCGGCGATGTTCGGGTTCCTGCTGTTTCTGGCGTTGATCAGCCCCGCCCAAGCGGTTCCAGCGTACGCCCGACAAACGGGGCAGGAATGCATCGCCTGTCACGTGAGCTTTCCCGAGCTCACGCCCTACGGGCGCTACTTCAAGCTGACCGGCTACACGATCGGCAAGCCTTTCGTCAGCACCGACGGATTCAACTACCTGCCCCTGGCAGTCATGGCGCAGGCATCGGTCACCAATACGCGCAACAACTATGAGACCGATCCGACGACCGGCCAGTCTTCGCCGGTGACCCAGCGCAACGACGGCCTGGTGTTCTGCTGTGCCAGCTTCTTCTTCGCCACGAAGTTGAGCGACTGGGCCGGAGCATTCGTGCAATGGACCTACAACAACCTCGAGACAGCAGCCGACGGCACCTTGGGTGGCCACTCGAGCATGGACAATACCGATCTGCGCGCCGCCTTCAAATACAGCAGCGAGGGCGCGGCGGAGCCGGACTGGATCTTCGGCGCGACCGTCAACAACAACCCGACCGTGCAGGATGTCTGGAACAGCACGCCGGCATGGGGCTTCCCTTACACGGTCGCACCGCTTGCCAATACTCCGTCGGCCGCGACGCAGGTCTCCAACACGCTGGCGCAACAGGTGGCGGGCCTGGGCGTCTACGCCTTCTGGCAAAAGACGCTCTATGGCGAGATCTCGTTGTACCGCACCGCGGACGGCGCGTTCTCGATCCTGAGCGAGGGCCTGCCGACGCACGTCCAGGGCGGAGTGAGCAATCTGAAGGGATACAACCCCTATTGGCGTTTCGCGTACAACCACGAGTGGGGTCCCAACTCGATCATGTTCGGGACCTATGGCCTGATCGTCGACGTGTACCCGGACAATCTCAACACCTCGACGCCGACCGACCGCTACAAGGACTATGCCCTCGATGCGCAGTACCAGTACATCACCGACCCGCACACGTTTACCGCGCAGCTCAATTACATCTACGAAAAGCAGAACTACAACGCCAGCTATCCGATCACGCTTGCAACGGGGGCGGGATATGGAGCGGGACCGACGCCGGCGAATGCAAGCGACAACCTGCGCCAGTTCATCGGCAAGGCGACCTATTACTACAACCGACAGTACGGCGGGACCGTCTCGTACTTCTCGACCACCGGCAGCTCCGACAGCGGGCTGTACGGGACCGATGCCAACGGCAATCCCAATACGCCCAACAGCAACGGCTTCATTTTCGAACTCGATTACCTGCCGATCCAGAATGTGCGGCTCATGTTCCAGTACACGGCATACAACAAGTTCGACGGCGCGTCGACCAACTACGACGGCAATGGCCGCAACGCGCACGACAACAACACCGCGTTCTTCAACGTGTGGGTCGCCTTTTGAACCGACATGAGACCGGCGCCGGTACGCGGCGCGGAGACTTCACCGGCATGACCAATTTGGAGACTGTGCTATGAAGCGCAATCAGGTGGCTCTCGCAGCGATGCTCTTGGCGGGCGCGGTGAGCGCGGCAAGCGCCCAGGACAACGCGGCGGCGATCCAGAAGGCGGCGGAGGAGAAGGCGGTCAACCTCTGCTCGACATGTCACGGGCCGCGCGGGATCAGCAAGTCTCCGGAATTCCCCATCCTCGCCGCCCAGCGCACGGGCTACCTGGAAGCGCAGATCAACGCCTTCCGGGCGCGCACGCGCAGCGAGAAGGACGCCCACGATTTCATGTGGGGCATCGCGGGCAATCTCGACGAGTCGATCATCGCCGGCATCGCGACTTACTACGCATCGCAGCCGCCGGCACCCGGGCGCAGCGACAACCCGGCGCTGGTCGCCGAGGGCAAGCAGTTCTTCGACAAGGGCGTCCCCGAGCGGGGGATTCCGGCCTGCCAGGTATGTCACGGCACCGATGCGCAGGGCAGGGACAACTTCCCGCGCCTTGCCGGCCAGCATGCCAAGTACGTGGTCAAGCAGCTCAACTACATCCAGTCGCTGGTTCGCGCGGCGCCGGTGATGCACGGTATCGTCAAGGATCTTACCCCGACCGAAATCGAGGCCGTTGCGGCCTACGTGCAATCGAAATAGCGCCATCGCGCCGGCCATCCGGTCGCACGGCAAGCGCACGCCGCGCGACTTTGCCAGGCCGTGTCGTGAACGGCCCGCGACGTTTCGCCGGCCTGCAACAATCGTCCGACAAGCTGACCGCCGACGGGCGCTTTCGTGCCTTCGGCCGACCCCTGGCTCGCGCACCCCCGTCGCTTCCGACCCTCGCGCGACCAGGCGCGGGTCTGGCGCGGCCGCCACGCCCCGTAAGACAATGAGGTCCGACCTGGAGGGAGCCTTTCGCCCTGGGAGTCGAGAACCGCAATGACCATCCGAAACCTTGAAGCATTGTTGCGGCCCGCTGCGGTCGCCGTCATCGGCGCATCGCCCGAGCCCCGCAGCATCGGGGCGGTCGTCATGCAGAACCTCATGGCCGGCGCCTTCCGCGGGCCCATCTACCCGGTCAATCCCCATCACCACGAGGTCGCGGGCGCGAAGTGCTACGGACGAATCAGCGAGCTCCCGACCACGCCTGACATGGCCGTGATCTGCACGCCGCCGGCCACGGTACCGCAGTTGATCGCCGAGCTTGGCGTGCGTGGCACCAGGGCGGCGGCAGTGATGAGCGGCGGCCTCGACAGCGTCCACGACAAGCAGGGCCGGACTTTGAGACAGGCGATGCTCGACGCCTCCAAGCCGCACCTGCTGCGCATTCTGGGCCCGAACTCGGTCGGTCTGCTGGTGCCCGGCATTGGTCTGAACGCGAGCTTTGCGCACGCCAATGCCCTCGCCGGCAACCTCGCCTTCGTGTCGCAGTCGGGAGCGCTGGTCACCGCGGTGCTCGATTGGGCCAATTCGCGCCGCATCGGCTTCTCGCATTTCATATCCGTGGGCGACTCGGCCGACGTCGATTTCGGCGATCTGATCGATTACCTCGGCAGCGACGCCAGCACGCGGGCGATTCTGCTGTACATCGAATCGATCAAGACGCCGCGCAAATTCATGTCCGCAGCGCGGGCCGCGGCGCGCAACAGGCCGGTGATCGTCGTCAAAGGCGGTCGGGCCCCGGCAGGGGCCAGGGCCGCGGCATCGCATACCGGCGCCATGGCGGGCGCCGATGCGGTCATCGATGCGGCCATTCGCCGCGCCGGCATGCTGCGCGTCGATACGCTGCTGGACCTGTTCGCTGCGGTGGAGACCCTTGCCCGGCCGCAGAAGATCGATGGCGAGCGCCTGGCGATCATGACCAATGGCGGCGGCGCCGGGGTGATGGCCGCGGATTTCGCCGCGCTTTGGGGCGCGACCCTGGCGCAGCTGTCCGACGCCACGGTGGCGCGCCTCGATGCGCACCTGCCGCCGGCGTGGTCGCGGGCGAACCCGGTCCATATCATCGGCGATGCTCCGGCAGAGCGCTACGTCGATACGCTCAAGGCGCTGCTCGAGGCTCCCGAGATCGATGCCGTGCTCTTCATGCACGCCCCGACGGCGATGGTCGACAGCGAACTCGTCGCCAGCGCTTGCGTCCCGCTCATCAAGGCGTCGCGGCGCAAGGTCCTGAGCTGCTGGCTGGGCGACGCGGCCGTGGCGCGCGCGCGCGCGGTGTTCGAGGAGGCGGGGGTGCCGACCTTCGGCACCCCGGAGGAAGCGGTGCGGGCTTTCCTGCAACTGGTGACTTATCGGCGCAATCAGGAGCTGCTGATGGAGACGCCGCCGTCGATTGCGACCGATTTCGCGCCCGACGTGGCGGCGGCACGACAGGTGATTGCCACGGGCATCGCGGCCGGGCGCGAGCTGCTGACGGCTCCGGAGGCAAGCCGGATTCTGGAGGCCTACGACATACCGGTGGTCGAGTCCCGGGTCGCGGCTTCCGCGGTCGGGGCCGCGGCGGCGGCAAAGGACCTGGGCTTTCCGGTGGCGCTGAAGATCCTGTCACCGGACATCAGTCACAAGTCCGAAGTCGGCGGGGTCGCGCTCAACCTGCACACTGGCGAACAGGTACGGCGCAGCGCGCGCGCCATGCAGAAGGAGCTATCGCGGCTGCATCCCAAGGCGCGTCGCGGCGGCTTCATCGTGCAGAAAATGATACGCAGGCCCGGCGCGCACGAGGTGATCGCCGGCGTGGCCACCGACCCGACCTTCGGCCCCGTGATCCTGTTCGGCCGCGGCGGGGTCGCAGTCGAGGTCATCGGCGACCGCGCGGTGGCGCTGCCGCCGCTCAATGCGCCGCTTGCCAGGGACCTGGTTTCGCGCACCCGTGTCTCGAGGCTGCTGGCCGGCTACAGCAACCTCCCGCCCGCCAATTACGACGCGCTCTACCTGACCTTGATCAAGATCTCGCAGCTGGTGATCGACATCCCCGAGATCGTCGAACTCGACATCAATCCCCTGCTGGTCGACGACCAGGGGGTGCTCGCGCTCGACGCCCGGGTGAAAGTCGGCACGGTCAGCGCCCGCGGCGCCGAGCGGCTGGCCATCCGTCCCTATCCGCGCGAGCTCGAGGAATCGATACTGTGGAACGACCGGCGCGTGATGCTGCGCCCGATCCGCCCCGACGACGAGCCGCAGCACCGGCGCTTCCTGGCGGCGCTCGATCCCGAGGACATGAGGATGCGGTTTTTTCAGGCCCGCCGGGAGCTGGGGCATTCCGAGCTTGCGCGCCTGACGCAAATTGACTATGACCGCGAGATGGCGTTCATCGCCACCGCGGCGGGCCCCGACGGACAGCCGGAGACCCTGGGCGTGGTTCGCGCCGTGACCGATCCGGACAACCGGGAGGCTGAGCTCGGCATCGTCGTGCGCTCCGATCTCAAGGGGGCGCGCCTCGGGGATATCCTGCTCGACAAGATCATCCGCCATTGCCGCAGCGCCGGCACGCTCGAGCTGATGGGATACGTTCTGCGTCAGAACTCGCGGATGCTGGCGCTGGTGAAGCGCAACGGCTTCAGCATCGGCCCTTCGTCCGAGCCCGAGGCCATGATATTCCGCCTGGCACTGCAGGCGGCGAAGGCGTGAGTGGCCGACGGCCTATTGCGTGTCGCGCAGGTCCGCCTCCGGTCATGCCAACCCAAAGAATCTCTCGATCTCAACGCCGCTAAAGGCGCAGCGCCTAGGCAGGCTCTCTCGCGAGCTCCGGGGGGCGTTCGCAATCACCCAGATTGTCGGCGCCAAAACCCCAGTCGATGAGCCTTTCGAGCACCGCGTTCACGTATTCCGATCTGCGGTTCTGGTGATCGAGGTAGTAGGCGTGTTCCCACAGGTCGATGGCCAGCAAGGGCTTGACGCCGAGTGTCAGAGGCCCGTGCGCATCACCGGTGGTGATCACCTCGACCCGTTCGCCGGCGAGGACCAGCCACGCCCATCCGCTACCAAACTGCGCGGCCGCCATTGCCGCCCAGCGCGCCGTGCAGGCGCGCACGCTGCCGAACGAATCGTCCATCTTCTGCCTGAGAATGGCAGGGGGAGTGCCGCCGCCCTTTGGCCGCAGGCTGCGCCAGTAGAAGTTGTGGTTCCACACCGTCGCCGCGTGGTTGAACGTGGCCGCGCGTTCGGGGCGCCCGGCCGTTTCGGCGATGATTCTCTCCAGCGACAGGTCGCGATAGCCCCACGCGTCGACAAGCTTGTTCAGTTTGTCGACGCAGGCCTTGTGGTGCTCTCCGTAATGGAAGTCGACGGCTCTTGCCGAGATCACCGGCGCCAGAGCGCCGCGGTCGTAAGGCAGGTGCGGGAGTGTGTACATGACTGTTCCGGCGCATGCGCATCGCCGGGACCCTGGCAGGGCATCGCAGAGGGCGCGTCGCGAGACGGATGCCTGGCAGGCGAGCCGGCGGGCAGGTCGTGCGCGGGTTTAGCGCTTGCCCGATCTGCCACGCCCGCGCCTCACCGCGCTACCACTCGAAGACCAGCCGCTGCGCCTTCCGCGCCGCGATCACCACCTGCCGCTGCTTCGACTGGCCTTGGTTATCGGCGGTCACGGTGTACGTGCCGTCGGGCAGCCTGGCGAGCAGGAACGGACCGTTGGCCACGGTGCTCAGCACCGTTCTGCCCTGCTGATCCTTGACGGTGACGCTGGACCCGGAGAGGTAGTAGCCTTTGCCGTCTTCATGCTTGATGAACTCGAGCGCCAGGGGGAAGTTCGCTTCCTGACTGCGCATCGCTTCAGACTCGTCCTGTCCGATTCCGCCGCTCAGAAACGTGACGCCGCCCTGCCTCTGCTCCGGCGGAAGCGGGCCGGTCATTGCCAAATCCTGCGCGCTCAGCGCCGGGATGGCGACGAGCAGGCTTGCAGCAAGACATGCGCCGGGTACCAGCAGATTCATGCGTTTCATGGCTCTCCTTTCCGCGCTAGTGGCCGAATCGGCCTCGCGTTCAACAACAACTCTTATGACAAACGCGAGGACCGCCACGTTCCCCCATGGCGTCGGACACAGACTGACGCCATGCCAGGGCGAGTCTGCGACATGCGACTTAACGCAAACTTAAGGCAGCCCAGGCGCCGTCCAGGATCGGGCACAGACTTGGACCATGGGAGCGAGATCGTGCCCCGCCCAGCGGCGGCCGGCGGAAGGGGATGCGGTCGGACTTGAGTCTGTAACATTACTGTTGCAATGTGCCCTGGGGACATAGGGCCGGCGACATTCGTTCGCCGGCAGAGAGCAACTGCCTGGGGTGGAACCGTGCTGAACGCGTACCGAGCCGTGGTATTACGCTGCGCCTTTGGGCTGGGCGTGCTGCTGGGATTTTCCGCGGCATGTGCGGCCGAGCCGCACAACGTCGTGCTGTTCGTGCCCGATGGGTTGCGCGCGCTGATGGTCAACGAGCAGACGGCTCCGACCATGGCCGCCATCCGCGCACAGGGGGTGAATTTCAAGAACCCGCATTCTCTGTTTCCGACGTTCACGACACCGAACGCCTCGGCGATGGCAACCGGGCATTATCTCGGCGACACGGGCGACTTCAGCAACACGATCTATTCCGGCTTCCCCGTGCCCGGTGCCGGCGACAGCCTGACGCCTTTTCTGGAGAGCGATCCGGTTCTCGGTGATGTCGACGAGCATTTCGCCGGCGACTATCTCGATGAGGTGACGCTGCTCAAGGCCGCGCGAGGAGCCGGGATCAGCACGGCCACCGTCGGCAAGCTGGGCCCGGCGCTCATCTTCGATCACACCGACCGGGCCGGTGAACCCACGATCGTCGTCGACGACTCGACGGGCACGCCGGCCGGCATTCCTCTCTCGGCAGAGGTCCAGAAGGCGCTGGCCGATGCGGGCCTCCCGCTTGCGGCGCCCTCGCGCGGCGATAACGGGCAGCCGGGCACCGCCACCAAGCCCGGCACCCTGATCGCCAACGTCGCGCAGCAGGCGTATTTCGCCGACGTGGTGAGCAAAGTCGTCCTGCCGCTGTTCAAGGCGCGAAACAAGCCGTTCGTGATCGTCTTCTGGTCGCGCGATCCGGATGGCACGCAACACAACCAGGGTGACAGCCTCAACGAGCTCACGCCAGGCATCAACGGCCCGACCTCGCTCGCCTCGATCCGCAATGCCGACGACAATCTAGCGCAGATCCGCAAAGCGCTCGTCGAACTCGGCCTCGCCGGGTCGACCGACATTTTTGTCACCGCGGATCACGGTTTCTCGACGATCTCGAAGCAAAGCAAGACCAGCCCGGCGGCTCGCGCTTCCTATCCGGATGTTCCGGCAGGCTTGCTGCCGCCGGGCTTCGTGGCGCTCGATCTCGGCACCGCGCTCGACCTGCCCGTCTACGATCCGGACAACAAGAACGCGCTGGTTGCGGAGCACGGCCACCCTAGCCGCAGCAACGGGCTGATCGGCAACGACGCGACGCACCCGGATGTCGTAGTCGCGGCAAACGGTGGCTCCGATCTGGTTTATCTGCCGAACAACGACAGGAAGCTCGCGGCTCGGGTGGTGAAGGCACTGCTGGCACAAGACTACGTGAGCGGCCTTTTCGTCGACAACTCGCTCGGCGGCTATCCCGGGACGCTGCCCTTGAGCGCGGTCAACCTGAAGGGCTCCGCGCTCACCCCTATGCCGGCCATCGCGGTGAATTTCCGGACCTTCGATTCCGGCTGCGATCGACCGCTGACCTGCACGGTGGAGGTTGCCGACACCGGCTTGCAGCAGGGCCAGGGCATGCATGGCACCTTCAGCCGTGCCGACACGATGAACTTCATGGCTGCGGTCGGCCCGGATTTCAAGGCCGGATTTGCCGACGAGGCGCCGGTCAGCAACGCTGACGTGGGCAAGACCCTGGCAAGGCTGCTCGGGTTGCAGATCAAGGATCACGGCAAGCTTGTCGGTCGGGTGTTGAAGGAGGCGATGCCCGGAGGCGGTGTTCCCGGGCACACAGTTGCCGTGTTGCGTTCCGCCCCCGGCCCCGACGGGTTGCGGACGGTCCTCGATTACCAACTCGTGGGGAGCACTCGATACTTCGACGCGGCCGGCTTCCCCGGGCGTACGGTGGGTCTCCAGGCGCCCGGGCAGCCCAGGCACAGCGCTGACAGGCAGGCGGCCCAGTAGAGTCACGGCCGAGCCTTTGCGCGGCTGCGCCGCCGACTCTAGCGGCATTGAAGGTTGCCGACGGAGCGCGGCGTTGACGCTCCGGCAATCGTCACCGCAGCGGCGCGAGCTCGCCAAGCAGCGTCGGAATGAGCTCGGCCACGGTCGGATGGATATGCACCGCGCGGCGTATGGTGGTATAGGGCGCGCCGGCGTTCATCACGTCGATGATGCAGTGAATCGCCTCGTCCGCCTCGATACCGAGCAGCGCCGCTCCGAGGATTCTCTGCGTATCGCCATCGACGAGCACCTGCATGAAGCCCTGGGTTTCCCCGCGTTCGCGCGCACGCCCGACTCGCGTCATCGGCCGGCGTCCGACGAGAACGCGGTGTTTGGACGCGCGGGCCTCGCGCTCGTTCATTCCGGCGCGGGCGAGCGGCGGATCGGTGAACAGGGCGTAGACCCGAATTCGGTCGGACACGCGCCGCGCCTCGTTGTCCAGAAGGTTGGATGCAACGATTTCATAATCGTTGTATGAGGTGTGCGTGAACCCCCCGCGCCCGTTGACATCGCCCAGCGCAAAGATCCCGGGAACACTGGTGGCGAGCTGGTCGTCGACGACTATGTAGCCGCGGGCGTCGGTCACCACGCCGGCGCGCTCGAGACCCAGGTCGTCGCTGTTGGGAGCGCGCCCGACCGCGAGCAGCAAGTGCGAGCCGTCGATCGTGCGCGGCTCCTCCTCGCAATTCACCTGGACGGCGATACCGCCGGGGTGCTTTCGCGCTGCGATGCACTGCGCGTTGAGGCGCACGCCGATGCCTTCGGCTTCCAGGATCTCGCGCACCGCCTGCGACACCGCCTCGTCCTCACGCGCGATGAGGCGCGGCGCCATCTCGACCACGGTGACGCGGCTGCCGAAGCGCCGGTACATCTGCGCAAACTCCAACCCGATGTAGCTGCCACCGATCACGATGAGATGCTCGGGGAGGAAATCGACCCCCATCATGGTCGTGCTCGTCAGGTAGTCCACGTCGCTCAGACCCTCGAAGGGGGGCACGATCGGCCGGCCGCCGGTATTGATGAAGATCTTCGGCGCCGCGAGGTGCCGCTCGCCGACGCGTACGACACCTGCGCTTTCGAAGCGCGCCTGACCTTCGATGACGGTGACATCGGGCGTGCCGCGAAGCCAGCTCTCCACGCCTTTGGCGGATTGCGCGACAACCTTGTCCTTGCGCGCCTTGACTTGCGGCATCTCCACCGACACCGGCCCGCCGAGCACGACGCCGTAGCTTGCGGCATTGCGCGCCACCCACGCCGCGCGAGCGCTGGCAATCAGGGTCTTGGTGGGGATGCAGCCGTTGTTGACACAAGTGCCCCCGAAGTGCTCGCGCTCGATTATCGCCGTCTTGCGCCCGGCACCGGCCAGTCGGACGGCAAGCGGGGGCCCGGCCTGGCCGGTCCCAATGACGATGGCGTCGAAGTTTTCTGTCGGCGGCATGGGGCGTCGCGGGACGTTTGGGCCATCAGGGCGCGTTCACGCTCGGGTTGACCGACGCGATGACACGGGTGCGTTTGCTGAAGGCTTCCTCATCCAGCGCTGGCATGTCTTGGCGAAGGGCAATATATCCAAAATTGGGGCAATCGGTCCACACCTGGTCTTGATGAACCCTGGCGGTACTGCTTGCCTTGCGATCGATGGCCGATGCCGCGCCGATCACCAGGCATGGCGCAACCACCGCTCTCGCGGCGGAACCGGCGGCAACGAACGGGCGGCTACGACTGCGGCAGCTGGATATCCAGCCGGGTGGCATCGTTCGCAACAACCGGCCGGCGAAGACGATTTACATCCTTTGGGGAGACCTTGCCGAGTACGCCAGCAACTGCGCCGCACCGATCGTGCACAAGGCCGACGACTTGACTGCAGGGAGGAAGCGCCCAGCGCACTGGTGGCAGAACACCGGGGAGACTGCCGTAGTGCTCATTTCGGTAGACCTGCTGTCGGTCGACTACATGAAGCGGGACCCCTCGCCCCAGGGCCTTCGGCAGCGTGACGTCGACCCGGTATGGTCGGCGTCACGCACACCTTTCGCGCGGGCCTGGCCGGGAATATTGCTGCGCTGTCGGCAAGCCGGCCTGCGCTGCGGACACGCTAACGCAAGCCAGTCGTCATGCCCGATGCTCGACTCAGCGCCGCGGCGAGCCGATCCGCCCGCGGGTTATGCGCCGTCGCGTTGAGCACGATGTCGGTTGGCAATACAGCGCGACCGTAATAGGCCTGGTTCCAGCCGTCAGCGGCTGAAATGACGGTGCCGTCGAGGTTCAAGCCTCCATAGATGCCTTTGGACCGGCTATAGGCCACGAAGTCGCTGGTGATGTCGGCATTCGCGCCGGCGCCTACCGGGCCGGCGGCGATACTGGCGTCGCCGCCAAGCTTGACCGAGGTGGCCAAAAGCGAATTCAGGCCTCTTTCGGTCATCACCAGCGTGACTGTTTCGGATACCGCGATGCCGGCTTGGAAACCGACACTGGCCGTAGCGAGGTTATAGAACGCCGGCCCTTGCCAACGGCCGGTCTGCTCGTTGCGCGCGAACAGCACGCCTCGACCACCCGAGCCCCCGAAGATGAAGCCCGCCTTGACCACCTGCGGTGCAATCAGCACGGCCTTGGCACTGCCAATATGCTCTTGCAGCCACGTCATGTCGGGATCACCCATGAAATTCGCAAAAGTCGTCTCGGCAGAATTGACGAGATCCTGTTGCTCGGTCTGCGCCGAAACCGGTGCGCTGACCATGACCAGCGACGCCAGCGCGGCCAGCCCCATGCATGTGCGCAAAGCATGGGCAGTCTTTGCTATGGATACCATTTGCTCTCCTTTCCTGATCAAGATCAATCGGCGGAAATGTGCCGCACACCAGCATCCGCTGGGCGAGTGCGCCTGGCTAGCGGCAAAACACTGATTTGCCCGTAGGACTCCACCGACCATTTCGTAGGATCTTTTGGCGTCGGGGCTTCGTTCCCCATGTCTATCGAGCGAGCAATAACGCTCTGTGACGGCGCCCGAGTCGTGACCGGCTGTTAGCCGTGCCCCAGGTCTTTCACATAGGGTGGGGTCGGCTGCTGCTGCTTTTTCGGTTTGCCCCTGAGCAACAGCGAGGGGTCTTCCTTGATCTCATTGGTGACTCCACCGACGTCGGTCACCACTTTCTTCACCTGGTTCTCGATCGAGCCGAATTTCGCGAGCAGTTGGGGCAACTGATCGAGAACGGCAGCGAGAGTGCTTTTTTCCGAGGCAATTTCCGGAATTTGACCCTCGCCTGCGGTCCCGAGCAGAGCGGGCGCATTGGGGCTGCCCCCTTCAAGCTCGATGTAAACCACGCCGGTGAGGCCCTTCAGTTTGAGGGTGGCCTTCGTATCTGTCTTGACCGGCACGTCCTTGCGCACACCGATGTCCACCTGCACCAGGCGCGGATCGGTCGGGTCGAGGCTGACGGCCCTGACCGTCCCGACATCGACACCCTGGAACCTGACCGGATCGCCAACGGCAAGGCCACTTACCGACTCGGCGAAATGGACCCGATACAGCACGTCGTCGCGATGACCGGTACCGACCAGCCAGATGGCAAAAAGCGCCAGGGCGATGGAAAAAACGATGATGAACAAACCCTCGAAGAAGTAACGCTTATCGGTTTCCATGATCTTGTTTCCTTGCTATCAATGCGCCGTGTTCGGCACCTTGCGCCCGCGGCCCGTGGAAGAAATCGTGAATCCAGGGCTGATCGGACCGCATCAAGTTGTGCGGCGTGTCGACGTAGAGTTTCCTGTCAACCAGGACGGCAATGCGGTCGCAGATGGTAAGCAGGGTCGTAAGATCGTGGGTGATGACGACGACCGTGACGCCCAGGTTCTGGTTAAGCTGCAGGATCAACGCGTCAATGCCGCTGGCGATGAGCGGGTCGAGTCCGGATGTTGGTTCATCGAGAAAAAGTATCCGCGGATCGAGCGCGAGCGCCCGTGCCAACGCGGCGCGCTTGATCATGCCGCCGGAAAGTTCGGAGGGAAACTTGATGCCGCTATCGGCGGGCAAACCGGCAAGCGCGAGCTTCATCGCCGCGATTGCCTCCTGCTCCGCGGCCGGCAAATCGGTGTGTTCGCGTATCGGAAGGATGATGTTCTGTGCTACCGAAAGCGACGAAAACAGCGCTCCTTGCTGAAACAGCACGCCGATGAGCGCAGCCTTTGCGTCCGGGCCGATTGAATCGATCTTCTTGTCGGTCAGGAGAACCTCGCCGGCGTTCGGCCGGCGCAGGCCGGTGAGTGTCTTGAGCAGAACCGATTTGCCCGATCCCGACCCGCCGGCAATGCCGATTATCTCGCCGGCGAGGATATCGAGGCTTATATGGTCATGCACGACCTGCTTGCCGAATCGATTGACGATGCTGCGCGCGGAAAGTATCGATTCCCGGGGATGTCGGGTCCGAACGCTCATATGCCCAGTTGCTCGAACAGGATGGAAAACAACGCATCGACCACAATGACGAGGAAGATCGCCTTGACCACGGCGCGCGTAGTCTCCTGGCCAACACTTTCCGCCGAACCGGTTACCCGAAGTCCATGCATGCAACCGATGACGGCGATGCAAAAGGCGAAGACCGGTGCCTTGAACAAGCCGACAAACAGGTCCCAACCGTCTACGGCGCTCTTCACGCGTTCCAGGTATTGCAGCGGTGAGACGTCGAGGAGCGAGAAGGAAATCATCGCCCCGCCGAGCAAACCCATCATGTCCGCAAAAAACGCCAGCAGCGGCAAGGCGATGACGAGGCCGATCAACCGGGGCACCACCAGCATCTGCATGGGATCCAGACTCATCACTTCGAGCGCGTCGATTTCCTCGCGCATCTTCATCACGCCGATCTCTGCGGTAAAAGCAGAGCCCGAGCGTCCGGCCACCATGATCGCGGTGATCAACACGCCCATTTCGCGCAATACGGAGACCGCCACCAGGTTGACGGTGAAATCTTCGCCGCCAAGCGGGCGCAGCTGGGCAACGCTCTGGTAGCCGATGACGATGCTGATCATGACGGCCATCAATCCGACGATCGGCAGTGCCTCGATACCGGTTTCCGCGATGTGCCGGGAAATCGAAGCCAGGCGCAGGGATCGGGGGTGAATCAAGGCGTTGCCGATAAGGCTCGCCGCCCGACCCACGAAGGTAATGAATTCGATCGTGGCGTACCAGGCGTCGTCTGCACCTTTGCCCAGCTGGATGACAAGCTGGCGCCATCTGGCGACCTGTTTCGGGCGGGGCAGGGGCTTGAGCTCAAGGCCTCCAACAAGATCCAGCAACGCTTTGTGCTCAGCCCGGACATCGACCAATTCCATGCCACTGTTGCGCAGGCCGCACAGGAACAGCGCGCCCGGTGTATCGAGCGCGCTTAGCTTGCCAAGAGCGAGCACGCGCAACTTGCGTTGCGTCCGCCACTCGTTGAGTAATCGTTGGGCTTCCGCGAGTGTTTGGATATCGAGCGCGCCTTGAAGCGTAAGCCGATCGCCGACATCGTCGATGGCAAACCTGAGCGGGGCCGCCTCCAAAGCTGCTTGGGGCATGGTTGGACCAGCGCCTAGGCCGGCCGCGCGGCGAAGGAAGGCGCGCCTCCCGGGGCTGAAAGTCTCCTGCTGCCCGGAGTGGGAGCCGTGTTCGCCGCGTTTCCTGTGCGCTTCATCGAGATGGCAGCGACCATCGTGTTCCATCCCTTCGCCAGGACCATGACGACCGTCCTCTTTGAGTATTGCGAGTCCTCATGTTGCCGGCCACGCAAGGTGCCGCCAATCGGACAACGGATGTAATTGCCGTAGTCCGGGCGTTACCCGGCGCGAGGGACCAGGTCCTACAAGCAACTGGCGCTTGCACGCGCGCGCCCCCTGCCGGCACGCCTTGGCCTCGGTCACGATGCATTGCCTCGCCCTTGGTTGGAGTGAGGGAGACAGCGACATCGATAAGCGCGCGGCCGACGAACGTTAGCGCAGTTCCTTACATTGAAATCAGCGTCGGTCCGATTTCAGTGGTGCTGCGATTGGCCTAGAGTTTTCAGTACAAGGTCGTCCGGCGATTGTTGATCGCCAGCGCGACGGCCCAGCCGAAGAAGGGAGGTTTCGTGACCATCAATCTCGCTACTGGGCCGGTCATCGCATTGGTTGCCGGGATACTGATCCTCATTGCGCCGCGCCTCCTGAATTACATCGTGGCGATTTATCTGATCATCATCGGTGCAATAGGGATCTTCGGCTGGAGCGGTACGCACATCCATGCAACGACGGACCGTAGCCCTACGCGGGCCGCGCCCGTCATCTTCACTGCCGCGGCACCGCCGGCGCTGGTCATCGTCAAGCGTTCCGGCGTCGCGGCAAACACAGGAGGAGACGCCTCATGATTCGTAACCTTGAACCGGACTCTGACTCTTACCGCTTTTACTCGGAGAAGGGAAATTCTGGCCCCGGCAAATGGAGCGGCCTCGGTGACGCGCCTGGATTTGTCCACGGATTCGCCCCCGATCCAAATGCAAAGAGGTTCCATATGACCAGGTTGCTTGCAACGATCCTGCTCGCCGCCTTGAGCTCGCCCGCCTCGGCGTATCTGGAATGCCAGAATCAGCAAACCAACGACTCGGTAGTCTGGTATCAGGGGCAGCAGTTCACCGGCCTTCCCAACTATCAGATCGGCTCGGGCTATGCCACTTGTTGGGCCGAGGGCACCGAACTGTCCTACCTGAAACAAGATTTCCCGGGGCTTCGCTGGGCGCCGGGTCGCACGGTCCTGTGGACGGGCGACGACGCCGATTTCATCCTTGCCAACCTGCCATTGGCGCAGCAGAGATAGACCGAATTACAGTTTGATGCCAAGCGGTCAGTCAGACCGGGGAGGCAAGCTAGATCGGAACATCAGCATCGTGGCCGGCGCTTCGTGGCGTCGGCCACGACCGCCTCATCGCCCTTACATGTTCGACGGAGACGAAATGCCCAAGGCTGCGAGGGTCGAGCGTTCCAGTTCACCTGATTGAGGCAGGCCGGATGCTTGTTGGAACCTCTTCACTGCATCCTCGGTGGAAGGGCCCCACCGGCCATCAACGGCGCCGACATTGTAACCCCTGTCGTTTAGCGCTTGCTGGACGCTGCGGACCAGATTCGGATCGTGAGCTGACGTAGTCGTTGACGTGGTCGATGAATACTTCGCCGGGGCCGTTGCTCTCTTTTCGCCCGTGGTTTCATTGCCGACATAGGCGCCTCCGACCCCGCCCGCGACCGCGCCCACAGGTCCTGCGACAATCGCGCCCGCGGCAGCGCCGCCCACGCCGCCGACGACCGTGCCTTCGGTCTTGTCCGTCTGCTGCCAGCTGGAGCAACCTCCAAGCGCGGCGAGTACCGCCACTGCCATCACATTCTTGGCCATGCTCGACGAATACATGTATGCCTCCATCAGTCGCCCAGGTCTGACACAGGATTTTGTCCTGTACGCGGTGTCAAGGCACGAGTCGTGACAGATCCGGGTCGGGACTCGCGTTCATCGTCGTGCGCGACAACTCGTCCCAGCGAGCCGTACTCGGGACGCCATACTTGCCGCGCTGACGCGATGCCGCGACCCAGCGATCCGGTCAGCACCGGGTAGTTGCCAGGATCGAGGACCTGGCAGTCGCCCTGGTAGCCGAGGTCTGAGCACACGAGCCACGATCCGGACTCGATACGCAGCGACGACGCGGGGTTCCTGAAGTGCGCCCAGTCAAGGTCCGGCGCCGGACCGTATTCGACAACCGCCTTAGCCCCGCCGAAGTTCGGCTGCTCATAGAGTACGGCACGCCCTGCCGGCACCGCCGGTACCACAGCGAGGTGATCCGGGGTGGTAGCGACAAAGTACGCCGATCTGACTTTGCCGCTGAGGGCACCTAGACTCGTATATGCGCCGGGCTGGAAATCTGCGCAATGTCCACGGCCACCCTCGCCGTCACACAACCGCCATATTCCGTCGTTCACCAACGCCGAGTCGGCGCTGTTGCCGAACTGGCGGACGTCGAGATCATCGACGCTCGATGACAGCTCGACGGCGCGGACAATTCGCCCGGTGTGCTGATACAGGACCACGCGCGCCGCGACCGGAGCCGGCACGGTATTCACGATCTGGGGAGCGGCCACGACCTGCGGCTGCCCGGGGGCAACGACCACCGACCCTGGTGCAGGAGTGATGACGACCGGTGCGGGGCCTGGATTGACTACGACGGGCATCGGAGCTGAATTGACTGCAAGCGGCGGTGAATCCGGGTCGATCACGACGCTGACAGGTGCCGGTTCATAGCCGATCTCGCGCACCGACACAACCTGGCCGCTCAACGCGCTATCGAGCTCGTGGTATGTGCCCGGTGCCAACTGCGCGCAGCGGCCGCGAAAATAGGGCTCCGTGCAAGCTTCCCACGTTCCGTCGCTAACGACGGCCGATGACGCGACGTCGTTGAACGGCGATCGCTCGAGGTTGGGGAGCGTGGTTGTCGTCGTCAAGCTCTGCCCCGTGAATCGCGGATGCTCATAAAGGGTTATCTGACCGGCAAACGCGCTTGACGCGATTAGCGTCAGAACGCCTAGCACAGCGAGTTTCCATGCGCTCGATCCGATTCTGAATTCCTTATCCGGGTTCACGATGTGCTCCTTGAACGATGGCGACCTTTGCCATAGCGTTCACGCTACTGCGATCGGCAAGAAGTGCATATCGGCGCAAGTCTGAATTTGCTGTAGGATTTGGTCGCTCGACGCGTTCCCGGGAAGGGGATGGATGGCCCGTGAGCGCGCTGGTCACGTTCGGTCGCAGCCTCCACCGGGCTTGCGTCAGATGATCGATTGGCCCGGACCGAGGGCCGAAACGCATGCTGCGAAGGGGGAGATCATTCCGGATCCGGGGTCACTGTTGTCGAGCTTCAAGGGGGCGCTGGTTGCGCCGCTTGGGGTGACGGCGCTGCTTCTCTTGCTCGCATTGTTGCTGGCCGAAGCGGCCGTGCGTGCGGTTCGGGTGCCGCGCATCGCTGCGCTGGTGCTCGCGGGTGCCGTTATCGGCTGGTTCCGCAGCGGCAACGAGGTGGCGGCCCTTATGCCTCTCCCGAACGTGCTGCTCGAAGCGCTCGCGATGGTCTTGCTGTTCGAGGTTGGACAGCGCGTGCCCCTTGCATGGATTCAGAGTAATCCGTGGCTATTGGCGGCGAGCGTCGGAGAGGCCGGAATGGCTTTTGCTGCCGTATTCGCCGTGCTGGCTTACGGCTTCTCGATCCCTCCGGTGGAGTGCGCATTCGTCGGCGTCATCTGCATGGCTGCATCGCCAATCGTCGTCATGAGTGTCAGCAAGGACCTGGGCGCGAGAGGCCAGGTATCGGAGCGGGCGTTGCTGTTCAGCACTCTGTCGAGCATCTATGCGGTGCTGGCAATGCAGATCTTCGTTGCCGCATACCTTGCGGCTGCGCATGTGCAACTGAGCGTTGCGCTGCTGCCTCTGTACCAGTTGCTGGGCTCGTTCCTTCTCGGAGCAGTGGCGGCAGTCGTGCTGCGGCTGTACGCGACCATCACCCGGGCCCGCGGCGCCGTACTTACCATTGGTATCATCTGTTGTTGCATGCTGTTGTACGCCTACGCGCCGCCACTCGGTCTTTCCCCGATACTGTCGGCGCTTTTCTTCGGGCTCGTCGTCCGCGGGAGCGACAGTGGCCACAGGTTGCTTTCGCACCAGACCTCCGAAACCGGAGCCGTGCTTACGCTGGCTTACTTCATCATTTTCGGCGCATCGCTCACTTGGCTGGATTCCTGGACGAGCGCGGCGATCGCCGCCGCCGTCGTCGTGGCCCGTTCGGTTGCGAAAATTGCCGGCAACGCCCTGTTCGCGGTGCCCTCGGCGCTGCGTCCCCTGAAGGGCGCAATGGTCGGCATCGCGTTGACTCCGCTGTCGAGCCTCGCGCTGACCCTTGCGGCGAGCGTTGCCCGACAGCCGGAGCTCCAGCGAGCTGCCGAGATTGCCGCGGCGGTCGTGTTGCTCACCGCCATTCTCGGTCCGGTACTGACCGAGGTGGCGATTCGTTGGGCCGGAGAGCCGACGCGTCGCGAACCATGAACGATCTGCTCAAGTTCCAGGCCTCCGAGGTATTTACGCTCGGCGTCGAATTGGAGCTCGAACTCGTTGACTTGCGCGATGGCGACCTGACTCGCGCTGCCACCGACCTGTTGCGCATCACGCAAAAGCGGCATCCGAAGCTCGATATCAAGCTCGAAATCACGGAGAGCATGATCGAGGTCGCAACAGCGGTCAACCGCGAATACAAGGGTGTTCTTGGCGACCTGTGCGCGCTTCGGGACGCCGTGTGCGAGGCTGCCAAGCTTCTGAATGTGGGTGTCTGCGGTGGTGGCGCCCATCCCTTCCAGTCATGGACCGAACGCCACATAGCGGACGGGCCGCGGATGCGCTACATCTCCGATCTTTACGGGTACCTGGCCAAGCAGTTCACCGTGTTTGGCCAGCACGTCCACGTCGGTTGTCCGGACGGCGACGCGGCCATAAGACTGGTTCACGGGCTATCACGATATGTGCCGCACTTCATTGCGCTCGCGGCAAGCTCGCCGTTCCTGCAGGGCGAGGACACGGAGTTCGACTGTGCACGGATGAACTCGGTCTCGTCGTTTCCATTGAGCGGCCGCATGCCTTTCGTGCGCGATTGGGCGGAGTTCAACGCGTTCTTCGCGAAAATGCGTTCGACGGGGATCGTCGAAAGCATGAAGGATTTCTACTGGGACATCAGGCCGAAGCCAGAGTATGGCACCGTGGAGGTGCGGGTATGCGATACGCCCTTGAGCGTGGACCGAGCGGCCGCGCTGGCGATCTACGTCCAGTCGGTCGCGCGGCTAATCCTCGCGCGGCCTGCGCTCGATATCACTGAAGACGCGTATCTTGTGTACAGCTTCAACCGCTTCCAGGCATGCAGATTCGGATTTCGCGGAGAGCTCGTTGACCCAGTCACGCGCGAGCGCCGGCCGCTTGACACCGATATTCGCGACACAGTTGCGGCGATTCGGCAGGTCGTCCCGGCCGCGGACGACGAGCCGCTGCGTGAAATCGAGCGCTGCATCGACTCCGGCAACGACGCGTCCTGGCTGCGTGCCCGTTTCGCCGAATTGGGAGCGCTCAGGATGGTCGTTGCCGCGCAAACCGAGCGCTTCGCCGGCGGAGGCGACTGCGGATCATCGCGCGCCGCGACGTAGCTGCGGGATGGCAGGGCGCGTCGCACCGGGAACGCCCGCAACACGCCCGCCTTACTGACGGTTGGTGTCCCCGGCCGCCGCCGCCCGAAAAACGCGCGGCACGAGCATGCCGCTGCGCTGCATGTAAGCCGCGTAGCGTTCCGGAAACTGCGCCTGCAGCAGCTGCTCCTCGCGCCTCGCGCTGTAGACGAAATACGATCCGAACAGTGCCAGCGGGACCACGAAGAAGATGGTCAGTCCGAGGGTGGAGCCCAGCATCGCGAGGAGGATACCGGCGTAGATCGGGTGGCGCACCCGAGCATACGGCCCGGTCATGACGAGCTCCGGGTTCTCCTTGCGCGACATCGGCATGCCCCAGTTCCGCCCGAGATGAGCGCGCGCGACCATCGCCAGCCCGAGACCGAGTGCGCACAACACGACGCCGGTGATCGGCACCAGGGCGTTGCGCGCGAGATCCATCTGCACGTTGTGAAGCGCATGCCGCAGGGGCGCAAACCGAACCGCGACGCCGATCAGCACGACGAGGACGAATCGCAGGCCGATCTCTTTCGACCAGGCCGCCGCCCGAACGCTGCGCTTCGCGTCGATGGCCGCGAACGCCCAGTAGACGAGGAACGCGAACCAGAACGCGAGGATGAGCCAGCGATAAGCGTTCACGGGTGGACGAACCTCTCGTGATCGGTCCTTTCAACCGTTAAGACCGCGAATCGTTTGCGCCGTTCTCTGGCCCGGCCCGGGTCTCTGCGCAGCGCCGCCCGTTCATCCGCCTGCGGCGTGGCCCTGCAACCTCGTGCGTCAGCTGTGTCTGCCGCTACCTGCGGACACCCGCTAGAACGACGAGACCGTCGGGAAGAGTCTCGTCGCCGAAGGCCGCACGGCACTGCGCGTCGATGCCGTTGGCACGCAATATGCCGAGAGCCTCGTCCACATCGAATGTCAAATTGCGATGAATTTCATCGCTGCGCCGCCAGATGTCGGCAACGCGCCGGAAGACCGTGATCGCCCGATCGAAACGACACGGCCCGGGTTGAGAGAAGCGCGTGACGATCACCCAGTCATCCTCCACTTTGGCGTGCACTGCCTCTGCGCGGCGTTTTTCACGGTATCGGTCTGTCATCAGATCGATGGCCAGCACCCCCGCTGGCCGTACCGAGCGCGCCAGCTCGGCCAGCGCTTCGGCGATATCGGCGCGGGTATCGAGATAGTTAAGCACATGTCCCGTCGATACCACGGCATCGGACTCGGGCAACGCGCCCACGGCGCCTGCAGGCAAACGAGTGGGCAAGCGCGCGATATCGAAGTCGGCGCCCGGCGCGTGGCCGCGGGCGAGTTCGATCATCGCTGGAGAGGCATCAATCCCACGCACCGCGAAGCCGGCATCGAGCAACTTGCGGGCCAGCGTGCCGCTCCCACAGCCAACGTCGAGGACGCGGGCGCCAACCGACAACCCACCATCGCGCAGAAGCCGCACGATGCCCGGGCCGACACGCTCGACATGTTGCGCATAGCCGGTGTGATGGATCCATGCGAGGTCGGATCGGTAATAGGTGTCGGCGGACATTGCTATGCTCCCGATTGGCTGCCGGACAACTCAGAAACTCATCCAAGGCACGATGGGCCCGGCGCCCCCGTTACTGAGCAAGCGGCGCATGAAGCCTCGCGGGCCGCCGTCGTCAGTATATAATTGGTGCCCTCCGGAGAGATGGCCGAGTGGTCGAAAGCGCTTGGCTCGAAATCAGGGTTTACGGCTTCTCAAATCCATTGTCGTTTCAAGCGCGTAGCTCGAGTCGGCTGGAGTTTTCACGCAGTGCGTCACCGTGTTGATCTCACGCGGGTGGGCGCCCCGGGCAGCCCCCTCGCAATCACGCCCTGGTCAGCGATCGTGGATCACACCGAGCGTACCGCAGATGTCGGATTTGCAAATGCGAAAGACGACGTCGTCAAGTTGGGGTATTGGAGCAGAGGACGCGAGGCATGACCTACTGTATAGGTGTAATGCTTGACGAGGGGATGATCTTCGCCTCGGACTCCCGTACGAATGCCGGCATGGACAACATTCGCCAAGTTCTGCAAGATGACGGTGTTCGAACGTCGCGGCGACCGCGTCATCGTCCTGTTGAGTTCCGGAAACCTCGCCGGAACGCAGGCCGTGATCGGCGTGCTGAACCAGCGCTGCGCTGTCGGCGATGCGGCCGCGAATCTCTGGAGCGCGCGGACGATGTTCGATGTCGCGATGCTGGTCGCGGATGCGATGCGCGATATCGAGCGACGCGACGGCGAGTACCTGCAAGAGAACGAGATCAGCTTCAATGCCTCGTTCATCGTCGGCGGGCAGATCAGCGGCGAGCCGTTACGGCTGTTCCGGATCTACTCCGAGGGCAATTTCATCGAAGCCGGCCTCGACACACCGTACTTTCAGACCGGCGAGACCAAGTACGGCAAGCCGATCATCGACCGCGTGATCACGCCGTTCGACGCCCCTTGCCGACGCCACGAAGTGCGTGCTCGTGTCGTTCGATTCGACCATGCGCAGCAACCTGTCGGTGGGCATGCCGATCGACCTGATCTGCTACGAACGCGACAGCCTCGAAGTGCGGAGGCGGCGCCGGTTCGACGACGGCGACGCCTATTTCACCGCACTGAGCCACGAATGGAGCGAAGGCACGCGACAGGTATTTCGCCAGTTGCCCGAGCTGCGCTGGTGACCGGTCGTGGCGATCGACTCCTTCCTCATCACCTGCGAACACGGCGGCAACCGCATACCCGCGCCCTATCGGCGGCTGTTTCGGGGGCGACGAGCGTTGCTCGACTCGCACCGCGGGTACGATCCCGGTGCGCTGGTCATGGCAAGGGCACTGGCCAAGGCCTTCGGGGCGCCGCTCGTGACTTCGACCGTCAGCCGCCTGCTGGTCGACCTCAATCGCTCGATCGGTCATCCGCACCTCTTCTCGCGGCAACGCGCGGCGTGCCGGCGACGGTCCGCGCGAAGAATCGTCGAGCGACATTACCGGCCCTATCGCGCGCAAGTCGAGCATCTCGTCGGGCAATCAGTGTCGCGCGGCCGGCGCGTGATCCACATTTCGTCGCACAGCTTCACGCCGGAGTTGGACGGCAAGGTGCGACGCGCCGACGTGGGTTTGCTCTATGACCCCGCTCGGCGCGGGGAGGCGGAGCTGTGCGCTCGCTGGAAGGCAGCGCTTGCGGCACTCGCTCCGGAACTCCGGGTGCGCCGCAATTACCCCTATGCCGGCAAAGGGGGACGGGCTGACCTCGCACTTGCGCCGCGCTTCCCGCCGCAGTGCCTATGTCGGGATCGAACTGGAGGTCAACCAGAACATCGTCCTCGCCGGCGGCCGGCGCTGGACAGCGCTACGGCGCGCGCTGATCGATTCGTTGACGTGCGGCATGTGTAGACGTAAGCAGCGTCACGTCTGAACTGTTACGCGGCTTGACGGCAACAGCAAGTTCATTTCTTCGCCGTACGCCGCCAGCCATGCGCGAATCCACCTGGCTGATACCGGAGACTCCATGATGCAAATTCGCGTCGGCTTCGAAATGATCTACGACTGCCCGCAGCCCACTCCGATGATCTTCAACCTCAACGTCCACTTCACGCGCGTGTCCGACCTCGTCGGCCGCGACGACCTGGTGTTCGACCCGCCGGTCCCGATGGCGGGCTATCGCGACAGCTTCGGCAACTGGTGCACGCGCATCGTTGCGCCGGAGGGACGCACGCGCGTCTCCGCCGATGCGCTCGTCAACGATAGCGGAGCGCCCGACGTGATCGTTCCGCATGCGCGGCAGCTTCCCGTGCAGGACCTGCCCGAGGAAACGCTGCTGTTCCTGCTCGGAAGCCGGTATTGCGAAACCGATCGGCTGTCCGAGATCGGCGTGGAATCTCTTTGGGCAGGCGCCCACGGGCTGGGGCCGCGTGCAGGCGATCTGCGACTATGTCCATCGACATATCACGTTCGGCTACGAGCACGCCCGCATGACGCGGACGGCGCTCGAGGCCTACTACGACAAGACGGGCGTTTGCCGCGACTACACGCACCTCGCCGTTGCCTTCTGCCGCTGCATGAACATCCCCGCGCGCTACTGCACCGGCTACCTCGGCGACATCGGCATGCCGCCGCCATACGGCCCGATGGATTTCGCCGCCTGGTTCGAGGCCTTCCTCGATGGACATTGGTACACGTTCGACGCGCGCAACAACACGCCGCGCATCGGCAGGGTGCTCATCGCGCGCGGCCGCGACGCTGCCGACGTCGCGATCAGCAGCACTTTCGGCCCCAACACGTTGACGAGCTTCAAGGTATGGACCGACGAAGTACGCGCCGGTTGAGGCGCGGTTGGGCACGCCCTTTCAAGCAGCCTCAGGTCTCGCACACAGCGAGCTGGTTAACATCTGTGCTGCCTCTCCATACGTACTGCCGAACGCCAACCCAAGGCGAGTGCAAGTCGCGGGGGGCAGGGTATTTACGCAGCCTAAAAGGTCGCGCAACGTCGCGTGCAGGGAGGGCTGGTCCCGTTGATCCAATGCGTTCAAGAACCTGTCACGCAAGACCGGTGAAGCACGTCGTCTAGTAGGGGCTGGAATGAGGTACATCGGTGGCTCCTTACCATGGGCCAGCGAATGATGCCGGAAGTCGGGCTGTCCCGGCCCATTCGCAATGAGCAAATCTGATCATGGATCTTGAGTAAATGACAGCGAGGAATCGGTCGTCCTAAGTTACTAGGCGACTCTTTGTTTCTTCGCCGGTTTGTGTTCAGCAACGCTGGCCATGGCCTTCGCGAGCACATCCTTGACCGCAGCCGCGGCCGCGTCGCGCCCTTCCGAAACGGCCGTTGCAAACTCATCGAGGTATTCCTGCGTTTCTTCGTTGTAAGGAGCAAATGGCTCGCCTACCACCTTGGCCATCTCGGCCTGGGTATGCGGCACGATCTCGAAGCAAGCACGCGTCACCTCCAGTATCCTGCGCATGTTCGCTTGATACCGACCCGCCCATTCGACGATGAGTGCGCCGGAATCCTTGATGTTTAGAAGGGCCTTCAGGTGCTTCGCATTTTCTGTGAACGCTGCATTGGCGGCCTCGCTTTGCAGCTTGAAAAGGCGCTCGTTGGCTTCGGCCATGATCGTGGCAATGCGCAGAGCCGCCTCAATGTTGGCCTGGCGGCTGTCTCCAGTATGTTGGCTGGAGGAGTTTGGGTTGTGACTGGACATGGTGTTACCTCTTAGGAAAAACGATTCGAGCCGTATGGGCCGATGCCCATACGGTACTTTTGCTTGGATTCTGGCCATTGCGGGCGGAGTTGACACTGCCCCAGAGCCAAGACCGGCCCGGGACGCGTTCTCGTCCAGCTAGGTCGGCACCGTACAAGCCAGTCGGTGCCTGGGAAGACGCCAAGGGCTGCAAGTCCGACCTGGCGAAGGCGGAAGGGCTGAAACTGCCCTCTCCGAGAGACCGACACCATAACACAACCGAAGCCTGTCGTACGGGAAGCACACTCGTATTTGTGATTTGCTCCACGACCAACTGACCGCCGAACTGCGATCACAGGTCGAGACACAAAAAGAGCCCCCGTCATGTGACGGGGGCTCTTGATGAGGCTCACGACACTGCATGCCAGGCTCAATGTGCATTTAGAGACGCCGGCGGATCCCGCTCCTCCGATACTCCGTCATAGCGGCGCTCGGGGCACGCATGTTGCACGAAAAGTTGCCTGCTGGAAGGGCGCAACTCCCTCCAATGGGTTATTGGATCGCTAGCCTCTTGCCTGGCGCTGCGGCCTTCTGGACCAACTTCAGTTCGAGGACACCATTTTCGTATTTGGCCTCGCTCGCAGACTCGTCCAGTTCGGCGGGCAGCGTAAAGCTGCGATAGACGTTGCCGAAATATCGCTCGCTGCGCAAGAGCCGGTCGCCTTCCTTTCTTTCCCATTCCCGCTTAACTTCGGCGGTAATGGTGACCTGGTTGCCCTCAATCGCGACGCCAATGTTTTCCTTCTTGACGCCTGGAATTTCGGCGTGAATCAGGTAACCGTTCTCGGTTTCGGTTGCATCCATCTTGATCGTTACCGGGGTCGGTGCGCCTTCCAGCCGCACAGGCCTGAAGAAACCACGGAACAGTTCATCGAAGTTGGAATCCGCGCGTGGATCGTAAGAGATAAGGTTTTGCATAAAGCCTGCCTTTCGAATGCTGCTGGTTCCTGGAGCCCAATCAGGCCTGTGAATCTGGCCTAGTGGGCGCGTGCGTGGCAAAAAGAAATGGCCCGAATCAAATCAGGCCACCGCCTAGACACAAAGCAAGTGGCATCGTCACGTTCAATCTTTAGAATTATTCAAACCGCTCTTGCAGGGCCCTGCTTCCCACTGCATTTAGACTGTTGCCGCGGCAGCGATCTTGTGAAACGTGGAGTTCGCAACCTCGTAGGTTTCAACGCGAGGCGTCCCGTCAACCACCTTCGACAGGATCTTGGTCACTTCTGCGTAGTGCGCCTTGTCATAGGTATCGGCGTTCGCCTTGCTGTCCCACAGACTCAGGCCAAAAGCTTCGGTTCCACCTGGGGCAACGAAGGTAATTTCATCCCGAAACCCGGTCTGCTTGCGAAGTATGGGCAGGACATCCTTTTCCAGGCGCTGGGTAAACTCAAGGGTGTTGTTGGGCATCAACTTCATCGATACGCGACGTGCATACATGTCGAACTCCTTGGTTGTCATGGCCAAGGGGGTGTTGCAGATAACCGTCTTGAGTCAATATTCCTGTAATACTCCCTCAGTCCTTAACTAAGATAAGTGAAGTAACTTGACCTGTCAAGGATTATCTTGGAATATCGCCATTGCTTAATCAATGGCGGTTAATCGGGAGTCTAGCGGTGGACGTTTGTCTAGTTATCAAGCAACGGCTGGAGCAGTTGGGCTTCGAGCAGAAGGACTTGGCGGCGGCTACCGAAGTCACCGAATCCTATATCTCCCAGCTGCTAAATCGGAAGAAATTGCCCCCCGCGGCCGATCGAACAGACATCTACGAGAAGATGGGCAAGTTTCTAAAGCTGTCGAGCGGCAAACTGGCCAGGTTGGCTGAACTCCAGCGCAGGGAGGCGTTGAAGAGAAATTTCGACGATCCACCCGTGCCCTTGCTGCATGAGGTGCGAGAGTTGGTACTTCGCAAGTGCATGCCGGCAAAACGGCAACAGATCCGCTCGATTTTCGAGAAGCAAGGCTTTTGGTGAGCTCGAACGCCTCGTTACCCAGACGTTGTTGGACGTGATCAAGCGAGTCGCCAGGGAGGAATTGAAAAATGAGAAATGGCTCCGTTCGGTGGCTCATCTCGGGGGTCGAACCTATAAACAGATGCGGGTCATAATCCTCGAATTTCTGGATACGGACGTGTTCCACGTCTCATTGGAGGACTGTGTTTCCTTCCTGGATCCGCTCATCGAGTCTTGGGATATCGACCTGTCGGATTTCACTATGCGAGTTGTGCCTAACCGAAGGTTGGTCACGGGGCATTCGAAGCGGTTCGAGTTCGTTGAAACGGAGCCCGACCAACCTGTCGGCGGCGAACCGGGGCTCAACGGATTCCTTAAAGATGCTGCACTCAGTGGTAACGTGACTCAGGAGGAAATCGAATTTCTGAAACGGTTGCGGGTGAAGGGAAAGCGACCTACGCCACTCTACTATTACCGGGAATTGCAAAATCTCAGGGACCCGCTGCATTTCGCACCGTAGAGGCGCCTGGCCACCTGTGGCAGCGGTTCGTCGTCGGCCTGGAGGCGAGTCGGCAACCGGCGCCTTAGCGAACTCTAACTGCCGCGGCTCAAGCTCGCGCCCTGATGGTCGGCTTCGACTGGGGCCGGGTCGAGCATGTTAGTATTAGCCAGGAATTTGCAACTGCCGATCTCGCTGCCGTGCAGGCGCGGCGGCGGTACAGCGAACCGTACAGCGAACCGCAGTGCATGCTGCATTCGCCGCTGCTCACCCAATTTGACCCGACTGGAAAAAAAACCGTGGCCCGAATTACAATTGACGACGCGCTTGCCAGGATACCCAATCGCTTCGAGCTCACGCTCGCGGCGACCAACCGTGCCCGCCAGATCAGCGCCGGCTCGCAGCCGCTGCTCGACGCCGATCGCGATAAGCCCACCGTCATCGCGCTGCGCGAAATTGCAGCCGGCAAGGTCGGAATCGAAATGCTGCTGAAGCCCCAGAGTTGAATGGCGCTCTGGGCGTCTCCAGCGACAGCTGCCGGAAGCAACTTGCCGCGGAGTCGGTCCAGTGCGACGCGAATCTTAGGGAAAGCAACGCGCGCTCCACTGTTCCCCCTGCCAGAATTGCGAAGAGGGTAGCGATGGCGCGCAGGCCCTTTAGGGTAGGCCCGCGATAGATCAATGCACGGACACGGGTGGTCCAACGCGGTGGCGCGCACCCGTGCCCGCGTGGGGCCAATCCTCAGTGCTTGATGAAGGGCGTAGCGTCGCGCGCCTGCTTCTTTTGCTGCTTTAGTGTCTTCTTTTCCTTCGGCGTGTGCTGTGGCTTTTTCTTATTTTCCTTCGGGGGCTGGTGAGACATGGTTCGCTCCTATGGGTCGCTTACTGACCGCGACAGCACATCACTATAGGCCAAAGTCGAAGCCCATGCCGAGGCGCTGCGGCAACGAAGGCGTCTCCACCAATCAAACTTTGATTGTTCCTATCGACGCTCGTTTATCCCGCATGGGTCCTTGAGAGCTGTTACGGGAGCGCTAAAGCGGAGATCGTCGCCGTACTACAGCGAATCCTACGAACCAAACAACTCGTGGTTCAGTACGCGGAAACGACTTGGAAAGCGTTGCGTCTGTTCGAGTCGAGCAAGTCGGATTTCGCCGACTGTTTAATCGAACGCATAGGCGCCGCCCACGAGTGCGAATACACTTCAACATTCGACAAGCACGCGACTAGCGCGGGCATGCGCTTGATCGAATGATGGGATTGCTGTGTGAAGCAATCCCACACTGGCCCGAGGATCTCGATACGCCATCGATTGAGTGCTTGTTACTCCTAAGGAAGACACCTAAAGTAGTTGGGTGTTCCAGCCCTCTCCCAAGTCGAAGTCGGCTGATAGCGAATGTGTGGCGCGTTTGCGGGCAACCGAATCCGACGGACCCCGATAATGTATAATTAAATCAATGCGGAGAGATGGCCGAGTGGTCGAAGGCGCCTGACTCGAAATTAGGGTCAGTATTGAAAGCTTTCAGTGCATTACATCAATGCATGCCCGCAAATAAGCGGTTCCTAGCGATAATCCGACGCCCTACATGTAGCAAAATTGCGGGCAAGAAATTGTGCTCGCTTTCGCTCATCGGCGTGCGATGCGCATGCCGCAGAACCGGGTCGACTGCGATGCAGGGTCGCAGCACTGCTACGCGGGAGAGTCATCCGAATTCAGCCTGGAAAGCCGCACCACTACTTGCTTTCTGGGATTTGTGTTCCCAGGAAACCCCCACTCAGACCCCCCGCACCCTTCGCTACAAGCCGTTTTTGACCCGTTGCCGTCGTTCTACTTGACGCCACAATGGCTGCAATGTCGCGCACCGGCCGTTCAGGCGCGGTTCGTCAATGGGCGCGTTCGGCCATTAGTAGCCGGTCGCCGTCGCCACCAAAATTTCCATAAAGCAGTCGTTGCGTGTCCAACGAATCCTGCGCGTCGAGTGGCGGCGGCCCAACGGGAATAAAAGGCGCAGCGTCGTAGTTTGCAGGATTGCAGTCGGGAAAACCGGGACCCTGAAGCGGGCAGAAGGTCGCGGCCTGGAAACGATGCTGTTTACAATGCACTTCAGACGAGAGCATAGTTGGCGCTGAAGCGGCGTGTCCGTACCTGAGAGCCCATAGCCTTATGGTGGTTCGTCGTAAGCTCTTTCTCGCTTGGCTCGCACTGACGCTCAATGCGCTCGCGCCGGTTTTCGCGTACGCGCATATCCATATCGGTGCTAACGGTGAGATCGTCGAGCACTGTGCCGCCGACGAACCCGATGACGCGAACACACACCACCACGATTCGCAATCCGGCAAGGGCACCGTACCGCATTGCCCGTATTGCGCCGGATTCGCCGCCGGCGTTTCACTCTCCAATGATGGCCTGGGTCTCTCTCCCCAAGTTGAGGTTTCGGCGCCTCTGGCTCGACCTCTGTATGTCGTACATTCTGGGCGATCCTCCGTCCGGATTGCGCAGCAACGCGCACCCCCTCGCTTCTCCTGACCGATAGTTAATCCTACGTGGCGACGTATTCCGTCGCGCGCGGGGTGCTCGTTCGCTGCAGTTGAGCAGCGTTCGACTATCTGTGGCTCTGGTGTGTAACAAGCGATCGTTGTTGCCGCTACATCCTTTGAGCCAGCGAATCAGGCAGTACACGATCAGGAGGACTTGCAATGAAGCTGATCCAACGAGGTGTGATTCACGCGCTCGCGTTGATCACGTTTGCCTTATGTCCAACCCTGCTGTTTGCTTGCGCCACCTGTGGTTGTTCCTTGTCCACCGATGCAGCCATGGGGTATTCGGACGTAGCCGGCTGGCGTGCGACCTTTGAGTTCGACTTCATCAATCAAGACCAGTTGCGTTCCGGCACGAGCAGCATTTCGAACTCTCAAGTGGCAGCGATCAACGACGCCGGCGGCAACCAGGAAGTCGAGAAGCAGACCATCAATCGCTACTTCACCGCAGGCATAAGTTACCGGCCCAACGGAGAGTGGAATTTCAACCTGCTGCTGCCCTACATCGATCGCAGCCACTCCACCTACGGCGATTCGATGAACCCACTTACTCCCGACAAGGTAAGCGGTGCAAGCGTTGACAGCCTGGGGGACATTCGATTCATCACCAGCTATCAGGGCTTCCTGCCTACGCACAACCTCGGCTTTCAGCTCGGGCTGATATTGCCCACCGGGGATTATGGGGGACCCAATGCCGCGGGCACGGGCACTGTCGGGCGCAATCCCTGTCGCGTTCAACTCCGGACCCAACTCGCAGATCCCGTCGCCGGGCAATCTGCTCGACACCAGCCTACAGGCCGGTGCCGGCGCTACCGACCTGATTGTCGGTGCGTACTACTACCAAGCCGTAAGCCAGAACTTCGACGCTTTTATCAACGGCCAATTTCAGGCCGCGCTGTGGCACAAGCTAGACCAGCCCGGTGAGGACTACCGCCCCGGCAATCTTTTCAATGTGAGCTTCGGCGTACGCTACGAAGAGAACCCCACGGTCGTTCCGCAGCTGCAATTCAACATCACCAACAAGCGCACGGATCAGGGAGTGCTTGCCGACACCATTTCCACAGGCGGCACGGTCGTATACCTGAGTCCTGGCTTAAGCGTAAGCGTCGCGCACAACGTGCAGGTCTTCGCCTTCGTGCAACTACCGATATACAGTAACCTCACCGGCTACCAACTTTTCCCGCACTGGACGGGCTCGGTTGGGGCGAGTTACGCGTTCTGACCCTGCCATGACCTGATCGTCACGTACAACCGGACCATGGAGCCGAGGTTGGCTCCGCACGACAGGCGCAAATGGGCGGTGTATCGTTCTCATTGCCCGCTTGGCGGGGGCTGGCGCGCGAGGGAGAGCATGGAACGAATTACGATGTCGATCGACGACGCTTTGGCGAAGGAATTCGACGCGCTTATCGCGAAGCGCGGCTACGGCAGCCGATCGGAAGCGATGCGCGACCTGTTGCGCCGGGAGGTGGAGGCGGACCGCATCAAGTACGAGGCCCGCACGCATTGCGTCGCCAGCCTGTCCTATGTGTATGGTCATCATGTCCGCGAGTTGGCTCTGCGGCTCACTGGCGCGCAGCACGCGCACCATGACCTTGTAGTCGCGACAATGCATGTGCACCTGGATCACGAGAACTGTCTGGAGAACGCCATCCTCAAGGGGCCTACACCCGCCGTGCGAGCGTTTGCCGACAGCATTCGCGCCGAGCGCGGCGTCGCCCACGGCCAGCTCAATCTAATCACCGTCGAGGCGAGTGACAAGCATTCGCTGCCCGGCGCGCATCACCATCACGGACATTCGCACCTGACTCCGCGCTCCTGACCACGGTCGCCCCTGGCAGTTGTATCACCGTCGCCAACGGTAGGCAAAATGACAAAATGTGCCTACTCTTGGGGGACGCTTGGGCCACGCCATTGTCCGGTTGCGTGCAGGAATCCTTGCCCTTGCGTTTCTGGGATCTGCCGCTTTCTCCAATCGCGCATCGTCCGCAGATCCTCAGCCGGGGGACGCGATGCCTCCAAGATCCACGGACCAAACCACGGCACCCGCGAGCCAAGCGCCTCGACCACGCCGACAGCCGAACTGCAACCGCTGGAAGTCATCGGGTATCGCCCCTTGGTCGGTGCCACGGACTCCGCTTCCGAAGGTGAAGTGAGCGGCGAGGTAATCCAGACACGACCCTTGCTTCGTCCGGGCGACGTGCTCGAGTTCGTTCCTGGCCTGGTCGTAACCCAGCATTCGGGGGATGGCAAGGCGAATCAGTACTTCCTGCGCGGCTACAACCTGGATCACGGCACCGATCTGGTCACGACCGTCGATGGTGTTCCAGTGAACATGCCCACGCAATGCGCACGGACAAGGGCTATTCGGACTTGAATTTCCTGATTCCGGAGCTCATCGACACCATCGACTACCGCAAGGGACCCTACTATCCGGATTATGGTGATTTCTCCGTTGCCGGCGCGGTCGATATATCGTATGTCCTGCGCCTGCCCCAAGATTTCGCCCAGCTGACGGGCGGAGCGTTCGGCTACGCGCGAGCCGTGGTCGCGGCCTCCAGACCCGTCGGACAATCGAGTGTCGGCGACTCGTCCCTGTTCGGCAGTGGGACGCCGACCTTGCTGCTCGCTGCCGAGGCGCTGCATGAGAACGGGCCATGGAACCCACCTGAAGGACTCGACCAGTTCAATGGTTTGCTGCGCCTGAGCGATGGCAGCAAGGCGCGGGGCTGGGCCCTCGACGGCATCTTCTATCGAGCGCACTGGGATTCGACCGACCAGGTTCCGCTGTCGCTTATCGAATCGGGCCAGCTTGGGCGCTATCAGGCGCTGGACCCTACCGATGGGGGTGACACGGAGCGGGCGATCTTGTCGGGTCAATGGCACCGCTTCGACGACGACGGCTATTCGCTTGCCCTGGTCTATCTGGAGCATTACGAGCTGCAGCTGTGGTCAGACTTCACCTTTTTCGAAAATCACTGCGCCGCCGCGCCGAACCCGAATCTTCCCTGCGATCAGTTCGAGCAATGGGAGAACCGCAACTTCGTCGGCACCAAGCTTTCCCATGGCTGGTACCACGATTTGTTCGGCACACGAGTCAATCACCGAGGTCGGCCTACAGGTTCGCCACGATGATATCCATGTCGGGCTGAACAACACGCAGGCGCGCACGGTGTTCGAACGGGTGAGGGACGATTTCGTGTCCGAAACCGCCACCGGCATTTATGTGAAGAACACGACCGTCTGGACACCTTGGCTGCGCAGCCTTGCCGGTCTGCGCGCGGACCGCGTCGATATGGATGTCGACGCCCAGCTGACGCCCGAGAACAGCGGCAATGCCCACGGGCAGGTGCTCTTGCCCAAGCTCTCTCTGATCTTCGGCCCATGGGCACAGACCGAATTCTTCGTCAACGCGGGCCAGGGCTTCCACAGCAACGACGCGCGCGGTGTGACGCAGACGCTCGATCCGACCGACGGTCTACCGGCGACTCCGGTTCCGGCGCTGGTGAAAGCCACTGGGGCGGAACTCGGCGCGCGCACCGATGCCATCCCCGGCCTGGAGAGCTCGATCGCGTTCTGGACCATCTACAGTGATTCCGAAATCCAGTACGACGCGGATTCTACTATCGGCAGCACAACCCCCAACGGCGCGGCCGACGCTATGGCGTGGAGTGGAGCAACCATTGGTCCGCGACCAGTTGGTTGTTGTTTGACGTCGACCTGGCCTATACCCATGCGCGCTACACGGGTGACAATCCCAACGGAGAGCCCGGAAACTTCATTCCCAACGCCATCAGCAAGGTCGCAACCTTCGGTGTGTCGGTGGTCAACCAGGGGCCATGGTCGGGCGGCATCGAAATGCGCTATTTCGGCCCCTATCCGTTATCGCAAGATGGTTCCCTGCAGGCACCGGCATCGTTCACCACTAACTTGCGCGTGCAGAACCAGTTGAACCCGCACGTGGCGCTGCAGCTCGATTTTCTTAACCTCTTCAACCGCAAGAACTACGACATCGCATACGAGCAGGACTTCAAACTTTCGCCGACCGCCCCGGTCGTGCCCGACGGTATCACCGTGCACCCAGCCGAGCCATTTCAAGTGCGCCTGACGTTGAAAGTCCAGTTCTGAGTATGGCTTGATTCGCTTTGGCAAGGCAGCACCCGAAATCTCGGAAGCGCCGCTTAGCGGCGCTCGTCCCGAACTACCGCATTTTCGCGTTTCAACGACCGCTTCGGAGCAAGTCACCGGGCTGCTGTGGGTCGTTCACGCTAACCCGCTCGCCGGTGCTGAGCGGCGGCTCCACGATCCACAGCGGCCTTTGACGCATGACCGGCCGCTGTATGTCCTTCAGCAGCCGCTCGGTCGAATCGCGTCAATGCCGGCAACCGGCAAACGCAGACGATCAGGGCCGCCGTCTAATTTTCCCGAAACCAGTCATTCGCATACATGGGCTTCAGTTTGCGGTACGTCGCGAGCGAGGAGGAACGGGCGTTACGCCGCGCCGCGACCCACGAGGGGACGCAGTCCAGGCGAACGTCGCAACTCCGCAACGTACGGCGATCTGCAGCAGATGCGCCGGTGTAGGCGCGCCGAGCTTCTGGCGGATTGCCGTCTGGTAATTCGATACTGTCTTACATGTCAGGCACAGGCGCTCCGCGATTTGCCGCACGGAAAGTCCTTTAACGAGCTGCCGGAAGATCTCGAATTCGCGCGTCGACAGCGTACCGATTGCATCGTCGATTCGTTCTGTTGACCGCGCATCGAGCGCCGCAAACACATCTGGGCTCAGAAAGACTTCCCCATGGACTACCGTGCGGATCGCCTCCACCAGCAGATCCGGCGCACTGGCCTTCGTCAGATACCCGCGCGCTCCGGCCGCGAGTGCGCGCTCGGCGTAGATCGTCTCATCATGAATACTGAACATCAGCACGCGGGCATTGGCGCATCGAGCCAGGATGTGCCGCAGCGCCTCGATCCCGCTCAAGTCTGGCAGCGAAATGTCCATCACCGTGACATCCGGATCCATCTCCACAAACGCTCGGTACGCGTCGCTAGCTGTCGATGCTTCGCCACCGACGCGTAGATCGGGCGACCTTTCAATGAGGCGTTTGTAGCCTTCGCGCACGACGGCGTGATCGTCGACAAGCAGTACGGAAATCATTGCACCGACTCCCAGCACGCAGCCAGCGGTTGCAATGGCACGGTAGCTTCGAGCAGAAACTCGTGGTCCGAACGGAACCCGGCGCTTAGCTGCCCACCGAGCGCCTCGATTCGTTCGCGCATGCCGACTATGCCAAGGCCATTTGTGCTTGGCACTCCGCCACGTATTGCGCCATCGTTGCCAACTGTCAGGACGAGTTCTTCGTCCGCGGCAATTGCGCTTCGCCGCCGGTCCAGGCCGATCGCTACGCGGCGCGGATGCGAATGACGCACTGCGTTGGTGAGCGCTTCCTGTACCAGGCGAAAGACCGCGATATTGATCGGCTCACTCAAGCCGGTCGTATCGGCCGAGGGCGCCTTAAGATCGAAACGAACGTCCGGCATACGGCGCCGCCAATCCTCGATACAGTGTTCAAGTACGGCGGCGAGTCCGAGTTCGTCGATGCCCGGTGGACGCAATCGTCGGACAATATCGCGCGTGGCGGCCTGCACGCGATCGGCCAGCGCGACGATCGATCCCGCTCCGGACTGCGTCACGGAGTCAGCACTGGTGGAGCGCAGCGCTACGGCCTCGAGCTTGATGGCATTCATGCATTGACCGAGCTCGTCGTGAAGTTCGCGGGCGAGGTGCCGCCGCTCATCCTCTTGTAGGCGAAGATTTACCTGCGCGAGGCGCCGATTCTGGTCGAAGGCACGCTGCAGCGAGTCTTCGGCTCGAAGCCTCCGCGCAAGCTCCGCGCGCGCCTCGCGCATCCTTCGCCATGCAAACCATGCAAGTGCACAGGCCAGAAAAAGCAGCACTACGGGGAGTTCGTCGAGTTGGTAGCGCTCGCGCGGCTGCGCCCACGCGGATAGCCGTTCGCTCAGGTCGACTTGTGTACAGAACACGGCAAACGCAGCCGTGGCGATGACGATCAGCGCCAGCTCGCGCGTCGGCCCGGTTGTTCGGAACTTCGTTCCCACGTCGTCCTCCTTGGTTGCGTTGGGCATCCTTGTTGCACCGCAACGGGAAATCTTCCTGACTTTTGCTCTGACGGTATCGCCGCGCCGCTCAACACTGATAATTGCCCGCACCAATTGCGCCAGCGAGGCGATAGCTGAGTTCACACGCTCTTGATCGCTGCTTGAGCGGCGACGCTGACCATCTGCTTGTCAAAGCATGCCCACTCCATACTACCCCCAAAACTGCGCGGCGCGTTCTCGGGCAAGATTGAATCGAGGGCGAGATCGCATTTGGGCCCCGCCTATACTCTTTGCACTTGCTGCGCTGCTCGGCATCCCAACATTGACCTGCAACGCGCAGAGTCTGGATGGGACCAACGCGCCAGCACCTGTAGCCACTCCAACCGTGGTACCGCTGCAGCCACTTACCGTGATTGGTACGTCGCCGCTGATCGGCTCGGGAATCGACCGCGACTTGGTCCCAGCTGAAACGCATGTCCTGACAGGCGCCGACATCTCGCGTATCGGTACGCCGAACGTAACCGAATCGCTCAACCAGCAACTGGGCGGAGTCGCACTCGATTCCGCCTCGGGTAATCCGTTCCAGCCGACCTTTTTCTATCACGGCTTCCAGGCCTCGCCGCTGCAAGGCGTTCCCCAGGGTCTCGCGGTCTACGTCAACGGCATGCGCTTCAACCAGCCGTTCGGCGACACGGTCGACTTGGATGTTATTCCCGATATCGCCGTCGACCGCATCGACGTCGTCGGCTCGAACCCAGTTTACGGTCTCAATGCGCTCGGCGGCGCGCTCAACATGCAGCTAAAGAACGGTTTCAGCTACCACGGTTTCGAGGCCGACGTATCCGGCGGTTCCTTCAGCCAGCGCCAGGGCGAGTTCCAATACGGCCAGCAGGACGGCAGCACCTCCTTCTACGTTGCCGGGAACGCTCTCCAACAAGGCGGCTGGCGCGACCTGCAATCCTCCGAAATCTACAATCTCTATGCCGACTTCGGCTGGCGTGACCAGCATAGCGAGGTGCACGCCAACCTAACGTTCGCGCACACGATTCTCAATGGCCCGGGGACTTCGCCGGTTGAGCTTCTTGCCGCCGATTCGCACGCCCAATTCACCGCGCCGAACGTGATCAAAAATCAGTACCTGGCAGCAAGCATGAACGGCACTTTCGATCTTTCGGAGGTCACCTCGCTGCAGGCGCTTCTGTATTACCGTTACTTGCACCAGAACGTCCTCAACGGCAACGCGCCCAACGATACGCCCTGCGACGACGGCTCGGGACTGCTGTGCTCCAGTCCGGGCATGCCAAGCACCACTATTGGAGGCGTTCCGATACCGGATTTCCTGAATGGGGGCCCGTATTCTGAGCTTGACTTGCAATCGACGAACACGAATGCATACGGCGCCTCCGCGCAGATCACAAACACCAGCAATCTGTTCGGACTCCCTAACCATTTCGTTGCGGGGCTCAGTTTCGACGGCGCGAATAACGGATTTGGCGCGATCTCGTACATCGGCGGGCTTTCGTCGCCGGCTCGGGTGTTCATCGGTCCGGGGGTTGTCCTTGACGAACCCGGAATCAATGTACCCGTCGACGTCAACATCAACAACGCGACGTATGGCATTTACTTTGCCGATACCTTGACGCTGACCCCGGAAGCCGCGCTCACGATCTCCGGGCGCTACAACGCAGCACAAATCGATCTCAGCGACCAGAATGGCGGTGACCTCACCGGCGACCACAGCTACGACCACTTTAACCCCGCGGCGGGCCTGACGTATCGCCTCACGCCGTGGCTCACCGCGTACGCCGGCTATGCGGTGACGAACCGCGCGCCGACACCGGCGGAACTCTCCTGCGCCGGCCCGCAGAACTCCTGCAGCCTCGCGAATTTCTTCGTCGGCGACCCCAACCTGCAGCAGGTCATCGCGCATACCGTCGAGGCCGGGATACGGGGCACCTTCGCGCCAGCCCCCGATGCGACGCTGACGTACGGCATCGCGTTCTACCACACCGAACTTGACAACGATATCGCCTTCATTAATAGCGTTACGGCGGGCCGCGCATATTTCGCAAACGTCGGCCAGACGCAACGCGAGGGCGTTGACGTGAGTCTCGAGCTTACGACCGATCGTTGGCTCGCCTACCTCGCCTACTCGTATATCGATGCCAGCTACCAGAGCGGCTTCGTCGAATCCGGTGGCAGCAATCCGGCCGCCGATGCGAACGGTAACATTGCGGTGCAGCCGGGAGACAAGCTGCCGGGCATCCCAGCGAATCAGATCAAGCTGGGCGCCTACTACAAGGTTACTCCGGCGTGGACCGTAGGCGCCGTCGGCATCGCCGCGAGCGGTCAGTATCTGTTCGGGGACGAGGCCAACCTGACGCCGAAGCTGCCCGGTTATTACACATTGAATCTCACTACGACGTATCAGATGACGAAGAACGTTCAGATCTTCGCGTGGGCGAACAACGTGACCAATCAGCACTATTACACGTTCGGAACTTTCTCGCCGACCAGTTCGGTGTTTCTCGCCCAGGCGCCGAATGCGACTAACCCGCGAAGCTACAGCCCGGCCGCACCGCTGGGTGTATTTGTCGGCGTTCGCCTAACGTTTTAACCATGCCCCTGACAGCACCGATGCCGTGTTTTGGCCCACGGTCCGGGCCGTCAACACTGGTCTTGCTCTAACAGAGACGCTGAGCCGGGCATCGTTTTGCCCCAAGCGCCAAGCCTTGCACACGGTCCGCTTTTCAGCCATCGAGCGTTGGGTTTCTGGACGTTCGGTCGACGCCTTGGTTCGGATGGGCGTGAACGACCCATTGCAGATGCTGCCGTCGCCCAAAAGCGGCCGCCGAGAGTTTTGGAAGCGGCCGTTCATCCAGCGCTATTGGTCGAACGAAAAAATGCGCTTCCAGTCGTTCTTCATGCTGATGACGAACCAGCCGTCCTTCTTCGCCTCGTCGTAGAGCGCTTGCGTGAAGGTGCCGACCTTGGACTCGGGGAGCCCCTGTGCAGGCCCGTAGGCGTATTCGCGCTGGGCATCGTCGTGCAGGACAATCATAGACAGCCGGGCGCCATCGCCGGCCTTCGTGTACTCCAGCATCTGCCGGTCGCCAGTTGAGTTGCCGAATGCCGCATAGGGCCGGCGACCAATCTCCATGTGAATGCTCTCAGGTTTGCCGGCGTTGTTGTCGTTGATAAGTAGCTTCGGCTCCTTGGTCATGAATGGCTTGCCGTCCTTGCCGTAGCCGTACGTCAGGCCGCCCGCGGTACCGATTACCTGTTCCACTGGGATGCCGTAGGTCGCTTCCGAGTACGCGCGTACGAAGTCCTGGCCGCCGCCGGTGACGATGTACGTCTTGTAGCCGTTGGCGCGCATGTACTTCAGCACTTCCTGCATCGGGAGGTAGGTCAGCTCGGTGTACGACTTTTTCCAGCGCGGGTGCTTCGCTTCGGCGATCCACTTCTTCGCTTCAGCACTAAAGGTGTCCACTGACATTCCAGTCGACGTGGCAGCAAGGAGCTTGAACAAGTCGGGTTCAGTCAGCTTCTCCATCGCCGCGCGGTCGCCCTTCAGCAACTCCAGCACCGTCGAGTACGGTGCGACCTTGGCCAGCTCGGGCTTCGCCTTCACCAGCGCCGGCACACCTTCAAGGACGAACATCACTTGCGTGTAAATCGGGTGCTCGACCCACAGTGTGCCGTCCTGGTCGAACGTCGCGATCCGCTCTTCCGGCGGCACGAAACTCGGGCTCCCACGGTCGGTCGTCACGCGCACGAAATCGAGAATTGCCTGCTTCGTTGGCCCATCATTCCAGGACGCAAGCGGTGTTCCAGGCTGTGCCTCCGCAGTAGTTGTTGCGGTCTGTGCCTGCGCAACGGGGGTGCCAAGAAGTCCGGGCACTACTGGTGCTACCGCAAGAGCCTTGAGCAGAAGACGCCGGCTAGGGTTTTCGGACGATGACATGACCGTTCCTTTCGTCGTGGTGATCGGAAGCGGTGAGAAGCCCGCTACGGCGCATCGTACTACCTGCACTGATAGCTTAGGAAGACATGCAGTCGAGCGTCCGCTATCGTGCAAATTGCATGGGGGCGACGACCGGCCGCATTTGGCCGGTCAGAGCCTTCCACCGTCCCGATACGAACGGCCGCTGGACAACGCACACCGGCCATCCGGCTTGAATGGCCCGTGTAGATCGCAGAACCGCCGCTCATCGTCGAAGACCGGGCGGCCGTTTGCAAGCCACGGCGAACGACCCGAAGACTATCTCGAAACACCTCGCTGACGGCCAAGGCTCCAGATAACGTGATCACCGCGTATCGTCGCAGTTAGCTGCTGGCCAATACGTTGCTCAAGCACAGGACGCCAGGGCACGAGACTGAAGCCCAGGCCATCATCCAGCATCGCGAAGCGCCCGCTTGCCGTGACAACCATCCGTCGATAGACGCCTGTGGCGCGCTCCCCGTCGGCCAGCGGTCGATGGGACATGCCCGTCTCGGCCGTTATTGCCTTGGCGACGCTGTCGAGATCGCGCTGACGCAGCGCCGTCAGCAGATTAGACGGCAACTTCATCCGCTCGCCGTCCCGTTGCGCGAAGCCATGCTCGACCAGGAAATCTACGCGGTTACGTAGAGCCTCTTTTACGCTCGCACCAAAGCCCGCATTGCCGATCGCCGCTTCGCCGTTGACCAGCGTTCGATCGAGCCAAGTTGCGCCCACCGTGGTCACCTGCCTGTCGACAGGCAGGTGCGAATGCAGTTGGATGTCGACCCCACCGGTGCGCTGTCGGTCGTACGCGTGACCACGCGCCACCAGGTCCGAGGGAATCCGCCATATGCCTGCGGCTTCCCGTTCAACGATGCCCGCCCGGCGCAGCGCCTCCAGACGCCGAACGTGGGCATCAACGATCTCCTCGGAATGGATGCGGGGATCACCGTGCGCCTCAAGGTGCGCGCGGTGCTCGTCGGTCAGATACACGCCGTCCTTGCTCAAAGCCGCAACATTGCGATCCGCCGCCCGCATCGCCGTGGGTCGTGCTTCGACGATGCCACCGACCGGAAACTCGCTCAGGTCTGCGTGCTCAATCGGAACGTAGTGCGCCCGACCGTCGATGCCGTCGATGATCCCATACGCCCGGTCGGAAAGGCCATCGGCCAAGCCCTTGCCCGCTAGCCGGCCCACGACCCGGCCACCCGCCTGGTCCGGGTCGAAGATCGCAAACTCGCGTCGCTCTCCAGAGAGTGCCCGCTGCATGGTGCGGATGATGTCGCCCCGCTCACCCATCCGGCGAAGGGTCGACTCGGCGTCTGGACGTAGTTCCCAGCGGCAGGGTTCCACTTCTCGGGCGAGTCCCATCGCCTCCAGCCGCTGCAGCCGTCCAATGAGCCTCGCGCGCTGATCCAGAGGCAAAGGCGGGTTGCCTTTGCTTGCGAGGTCAACCTGGTGGTCCTTGGAGCGCGCCTGCATTTGCTGATCCAGGCTGGTCCAGCGCTCCTGGCCAACTTCCCGGTCCAGGCTAGCCCAGATCTCTCGTTCGGTTCGCGGACCCAGCCAATCGGTGGCCAGTCTGCAGGCGCGAAAGCGCATGCCGTGGCTGATGTACTCGCGGGCGATGAAGAGGTTCTCGCCGGAGTCGTCCACTCCGCGCAGGACGATGTGGGTGTGCGGATTATCGGTATCCCAGTGGTCGACTGCCACCCAGTCCAGCCGGGTCCCCAAGTCGCGTTCCATCTTCCCCATCAAGCCCCGGGTGAATTCCCTTAGCTCTGCCAGCCGGGTGGCGTCTTCCGGGGAGACGATGAACCGGAACTGGTAGCCGTCCTGGCGGGTACGCGCATCGAACCCGCGCAGGTCGGCGGCGTCCGTGCTGGCGTCGTAGGCGCGCCCGGGATCGCCCGCCGGGGTGACGCCCTCACGCTCCAGGTACTGCAGATGCTTGGTCAGAGCGCGAGGACTGCCGCCGCGCACGCGAACGAGTCGCGCCTTGACGATGACGCGGCGTGAGCGCGGCCCCAGACCGTCGGCTGCAAACGCCGCCGCCACGGCGCCGCGGCCCGCCTTGGCCGTCCGGCGAGCACCGGGCGGATGTACGCCTCGACCCTTACCCCTGCGAATCGGTCCCATTGCCACGGCGACTCGAGCGAGAAACCCTCGCTCGCGGGCGCCGCCGCCCCGCCTCGGCGGGCGGGCACGGATCTCAAAGGTGTCGTCATCACGTTGGGCCATTGCAATCCTTCGTTCTCGACTAGCCGGTCGCAAGCGGCACGCGCGCCAGCGAGCGGGCGTGCGCCTTTACAAGTTTCCATTACGCCCCCCTCACCCGGGACGTGCCGTCGCATTTCCTGTGCAGACAAGACCTTGAGACCGGCCACGTGCCGGATCGTCAATCTTGCCTTCCTTCGTTCGCTCTGCTCTGCCCCGGCGCCCCTGTTCCTCTGTTCGCGATCTCGCGTTGCCGCGAGTCCACAGCGTCGCCTTCGATTCGACCTTGCGGTCAAGCATTCGATCCGAAGCGGGATGGTTTCAATTGCGTTCAAACCGCACACGCGCACAAAAAAAGTTTCCGCACCTACGCTGGAGATCGCTCATGTACTCCCTAGATGGTTGGCGATCACGATACCGGCGTGCATGCTTTGCGACATGACAGTCAATGCTTGCAACGAAAGGAGCGCCGATGAATTTCTACTTTCATACGTATCCCACTCTGGGCTCTCGGCCCGCATCTCGTTCAACGCATCGCACACCCCGATAAGAAAGAGTTTCCGCAACTACGCTGGAGCCCGCTGTAGCCCGCCGATGTACTCCCTAGCCGGTTGGCGATCACGATACCGAGGCGCATGTTTTGCGACATGACAGTCAATGCTTGCAACGCAAAGGAGCGCCGATGAATTTCACTTTCAATCCCCTGGATCACCCGGACGCCGAAGTCACGCGCGCGTACTTCTGTGCGCTCACCGGCCGTTCACGCATCTCGGCCTACCGCCTCGAACGCTCCGATCCGCAGTGGCCGAAGCCGGTGCTGCGCGGCAAGCGCGTGTTCTACAAGGCTGCCGACTGCAAGCGCTATCTGCTGTCGGTGCGGGCGGGAGACTCCACGTCGTGACGCTGTCGACCTGATGTCGTCAACCACGCTTATCGGATGCCCCTAAATGGCCTCGGATCGCGTCGTCATCAACCTCGATCAACGGGCACGGAAAGGCGGCGACGGGCTGCTACCGGGTGATGGATCCGCCCCCTCCGAGGACGCGATGGCGTCCGCCTTTGTGGCCCGCTTTGGAAATGAATACCGGTACGTTGCGCCGTGGCACCGCTGGATCATGTGGGACGGCAAGCGCTGGGTTCAGGATTCCACCGGAAGCGTATTTGCGCTCATCCGTAAAATCGTCTACGAGGCAGTCGGTGGCACCCGCAACGAACGGAAGATCGCCACCGCAGGCTACATCGCGGGGGTCGAACGGCTTGCCCGATATGACCAATCCATTGTCGTTCTCCCCTGCGATCTGGATGCCGATCCGTGGCTGCTCAACACCCAGGCCGGTATCGTCGATTTGCGCACCGGGATGCTCCGCGATCACGACCCCGAGGCGCTGATGACACGGCTAACCGGCGCATCACCGGCCGCCGTCCAAGGTAACGAGCTGTGGGAGCTCTTTCTCAAAGGCATCACCCAGGGCGATGCCGAACTGGCGTCGTACCTGCAGCGGCTGGGCGGCTATTGCATGACCGGCGGCACGTCAGAAGACGTACTCCCTTACTTCTTCGGCGTCGGCTCCAATGGCAAGAGTTCGTTCGCCGAAGCGCTGGCCGCCGCGTTGGGCGACTACGCGATCGTGTTTGCGCCCGAGGTGCTCATGGAGGCCAAGGGCGAGCGGCACCCAACCGAGCTGGCCCAGTTCATGGGGGTGCGCCTGGCCTTGTGCAGCGAGCCCAGCTCGTCGGCCACCTGGAACGACAGCCGGGTCAAGTCGCTGACCGGCGATGCGACGATCTCCGCCCGGTTCATGCGGGGCGACAACTTCACCTTCCGACGCACGCACAAGACCATCGTCGTTGGCAACCACATGCCGAAGCTCAGTTCCGTCACCCAGGCGATTCGCCGACGAATCCAGATGGTCCCGTTTCGGGCTGTATTCCCGGCTGCACCTGGCCTGGGGATGCGGGAACGGCTGAAGCAGGAGGCGCTCGGTGCGGTGCTGGCCTGGGCTATTGCCGGGACCGTGCTCTGGCGACAGCTGGGTACCGCCCCGCCTGAGGGCGTGCGCCTTCTTACCGACGACTATCTCGCCGATGAGGACGGCTTTGGTCAGTGGCTATCGGAGTGTTGCATACGAGAGGCTAGCGGCTTCGAGCGGTCCAGCGAGTTGCATCGCAACTACGCAACCTGGTGCGAAAAGAACGGGAGTAGACCAGAGAGTAACGCGATGCTCTCCCGTTATCTGGTCGCGAGCGGGTTTAGCAGGGAAAAAACCATGATCGGGCGGTGCTTCCGAGGCATCACCTTACGCGCGCCATGACGCTTATGACACCTTCTAGGATTAGTAGCGTATACGCGCCTGCGCGCACACACATATACGTCGTTAACCGGAACAAGCGTCATAGGCGTCATACAGCCGTTAGCGCGTGCGCTTGGCCGTTCTCGAGATGAGTCTTTTTCTCACCGAGGAAGAATTGGTCGTTCTGACCGGCCGTCGGCGAGCAAAAGCGCAGGCCGAGTTTCTCCGTTCGCGGCACATTCGGCACATCGTGAATCGCGCTGGCCGCGTAGTCGTCGTGCGCGAATGGCTGACCGACGAATCGAAGGCAGCGCCGATCGAGCCCGACTTTGCGGCTCTAAAGGCACTGGGGTAGCATGATCGGTCCTATGGGTCGCCGCCGCCAGTCCAACTTGGACTTGCCTGCCCGGATGTATTTCCGGCGCGGTCGCTATTACTGGGGCCGTGACAACGTTGCCCTTGGCGCCGACAAGCGCGTAGCACTCCATCGCTACGCCGAACTCGAAACCGGCGACGCGACACCGGGTACGTTCGCAGATGCCGTCAATCTGTATCGCGCGCAGGAACTGCCGAGAAAAGCTACCAAGACGCGCGAAGAATACGCCCGACAACTCAATTCGCTGTGCGTCGTATTTGGCCATGTGCCGATCGACGGCATTACGCCTGCGCATGTTCGGCAATACATGCGCACGCGAGGCAAGCCGATTGCTGCGACAAGGGAAAAGGCACTGCTATCTGCAGTATTCAACTTCGCGCGCGGCGAGGGTCTAACGAATGCCGCAAATCCGTGCGCCGGCATCCGCGGCACGAAGGCGCATCGGGAAAGGTACGTGACGCACGAGGAACTGAGCGCAGTACTTGATCGCGCGGATCCGACACTGGCCGGATTCCTCGAACTTTGCTACATGACGGGGCAGCGACCGAGCGACGTTCTCAAAATGCGCCGTCAGGACGTGCAGGACGGCTATCTACGGGTCGCGCAACACAAGACCGGTACAAAGGTACGCATTGCGGTTGTCGGCACGCTGGCGGCCGTATTGGCGCGGCTTGCCGAGGGCCCCGTAGCGTCGGTGTGGCTCGTGCATGACCAACGCGGCCAGCGATTTACTTTGAGCGCGATGCAGCGTCGGTTCTCGAAGCTGTCGCCAGGATGGCAGATTCGCGACCTGCGGGCCAAGGCGGCAAGCGACGCGGATACCTCAAAACATGCGCAGGCATTGTTGGGACATTCGGCGGCGACAACAACGGATGGCTACATCCGGCGACGTGTCGGTGAGAAGGTGCAACCGATCGAAATTGCGGGCAAGCCGCAAAATTTTGCGGGCAACGATTCGGACGAATTTCGATAATGTATAATTAAATCAACGTGGAGAGATGGCAGAGTGGTCGAATGCGCCTGACTCGAAATCAGGTTTAGGGCAACCTAACGGGGGTTCGAATCCCTCTCTCTCCGCCATCTTCACGCTGTACGGCGTGGCGCCTGACCGGACTGCAGAGCGTGCAAACGACATTCAACAACTATGTGGCCGGCGAATGGATTGCTGGTGCGGCCTCCACGCCCAACCGCAATCCATCGAACCTGGCCGACGTCATCGGCGAATACGCGCAGGCTGATGCGCGATCAAGCCAAGAGCGCGGTCGCGGCCGCGGCGCGCGCTTTCCCGGCATGGGCGCTCGGGTCGATCCAGGAACGGGCGAACAGCCTGGACAAGATCGGTTCCGAGATCCTGGCGCGCAAGGACGAGCTGGGTCGCTTGCTATCGCGCGAGGAGGGCAAGACGCTTGCGGAGGGTGTCGGGGAAGCCGCCCGCGCCGGACAGATCTTTCGCTTCTTCGCCGGCGAAGTCGTGCGCATGGCCGGCGAAAAGCTCCCCTCGGTGAGGCCCGGCGTCGAAATTGAGATTACGCGCGAGCCGGTCGGCGTGGTGGGCGTCATCACTCCGTGGAACTTCCCGATGGCGATACCGGCGTGGAAGATCGCGCCCGCGCTCGCCTACGGCAATACCGTGGTGTTCAAGCCGGCGGACTTCGTGCCGGGCTGCGCCTGGGCGCTTTCCGACATCATCGCCCGCGCCGGGATTCCGCCGGGGGTGTTCAACCTGGTGATGGGACGCGGGTCGGTGGTCGGCGAGGCGTTGATCAACGATTCGCAGGTCGCCGCGATCAGCTTTACAGGCTCGGTAACGACCGGGCGCGGCATCGCCGCCAAGGCCGTTGCGCGCATGGCCAAGCTGCAGCTGGAGATGGGCGGCAAGAACCCGCTCGTGGTCCTCGACGACGCCGACCTCGCGACCGCGGTCAACGCCGCCGTGCAGGGTGCCTACTACTCGACCGGCCAGCGCTGCACAGCGTCCTCGCGACTGATCGTCACCGCAGGCATTCACGATCGCTTCGTTGCCGCGGTGGCGCAGAAGCTCGGCACGCTCAAGGTCGACGACGCGCTTGCGCCCGGCACCGACATCGGTCCGGTGGTCGACCAGAGCCAGCTCGACCAGGACCTCTCCTACCTCGACATCGGCCGCCGCGAGGGCGCGCGGCTGCTCCTGGGCGGCGAGCGGCTTACGCGTGCGCACGAGGGTTACTACCTTGCGCCAGCGCTATTCACCGAGGCCAGCAACGCCATGCGCATCGCGCGCGAGGAGATCTTCGGCCCGGTGGCAACCGTCATCCGGGCGAAGGACTACGACGAGGCGCTCTCGCTGGCCAACGACACCGAGTTCGGCCTGTCCGCGGGCATCGTCACCACCTCGCTCAAGCACGCCTCGCACTTCAAGCGCAACGCGCAGGCCGGTATGGTGATGGTCAATCTGCCCACGGCGGGGGTCGACTATCACGTGCCCTTCGGCGGCCGCAAGGGCTCGAGTTACGGGCCGCGGGAACAGGGGCGCTATGCGGCGGAATTCTTCACCATCGTCAAGACGGCCTACATCGCGCCCTGATGCGCAAACTCCCGAGGCCGTCTTGAACGAACCGCCCGCCCGGGCCGCGGCGCGGCGCACCACGGGGATCGAGCAGTGGATCACACTGTCGATCCTGGTCGTGCTCATCGCCGGCTGCTACCTGGTACTGGCGCCCTTCCTGTCTGCGGTGCTGTGGGCAATCATCCTCTGCTGCACGACCTGGCCGGTGTTCAACTATCTGCAAAGGCTTCTGCGCGGGCGGCTGACGCTGGCGAGCCTTGTGATAACCCTCGCCATGGTGCTGGTGGTGTTGGCGCCGTTCGTGATCGTTGGCGTCTCGCTTGCGGCCAACGCCAACGAGATGATCGATCAGGTCAAGCACTTCATCGACGCCGGGCCGCCGGATCCGCCCTCCTGGGTGGGCCAGATTCCGCTCATCGGAGCCTCGGCGCAGGACTACTGGGCGAGCATCGCCCACAATACGGCGGAACTGATGGTCGACCTCAAGCAGTACATCAAGCCTGCGCAGGCATTTGCGCTGGGCAGCGGCGCGCTGCTCGGGCGGGGCCTGCTGGAGCTCGCCCTGTCGATTTTCATTGCCTTCTTCCTCTTCCGCGATGGCGAAGCGCTCTCCGGCCGACTCGTGGCTGGTGTCGAGCACATCGCCGGGGAACGCGGCCGGCGCCTGACCAAGGTCGCCGTCGGGACCATGCGCGGCGTCGTCTACGGCATTCTGGGCACGGCGCTCGCGCAGGGGGTGCTGACCGCGATCGGCCTGTGGCTGGCGAGCGTGCCGGCGGCGCCGCTGCTCGGTCTGGTGACTTTCTTCTTCTCGCCGCTGCCGGTCGGGCCGCCGCTGGTCTGGGGGGCGGCGGCAATCTGGCTCTTCTACCACGGCCACACCGGCTGGGCGGTGTTCCTGGTCCTCTGGGGCGTCCTGGTGGTGGCGAGCGTCGACAATTTCATCAAGCCGATGATCATCAGCCGCGGCAGCAACCTGCCTTTCATTCTCGTCCTGCTGGGCATTCTCGGCGGGGTGGTCGCCTTCGGCTTCATCGGCGTTTTTATCGGGCCGACGCTGCTCGCCATCGGCTTCGCGCTCATCCACGACTGGAGCGAAGAGCACGGCACTCGGGCGCGCAGTTCCTAGCAGCCAGGTACCCGCTTGTGGCGTAAAATTGCCCCCCTCGGAGAGGTGGATGAGCGGTTTAAGTCGCACGCCTGGAAAGCGTGTTTAGGCTAATACCCTAACGCGGGTTCGAATCCCGCCCTCTCCGCCAACTTTGCATCCGGGGATCCAAAGCGATCCAGGAATTCCCCGATTCTCGCTCTTCCGCCAACCCTCGCCGCAGCTGCCTGTTCCAAGGCGCTCAAACGCCAACCCTTTGCCCATGGCCTAATGCAGCGGGCTATTCGGTAGTCGGTTAATATTCCCTTGACGGAATATTCCAAACTTGGCATACTTGGCTTCGATGACTGGGACGTCGAATTTACCGATGAGTTCGAAGCCTGGTGGAACAAGCTGAGTGAAGCTGAGCAGGAAGCGGTGGATGCATCAGTGCGTCTTCTTGAGGCTCGTGGTCCGAACCTGCCGTTTCCCTATCGCTCCGGCATAGCGCAATCCAAGCACGGCCACATGCGCGAACTGCGGATTCAGCATCAAGGGCGACCCTATCGCGTCTTATATGCCTTTGATCCGCGGCGCGCAGCCATCCTGCTGATCGGCGGTGACAAGACCGGTGACGATCGATGGTATGAGACAAACCTGCCGTTAGCAGATCGACTTTATGACCAACATTTGGAGCTGTTGAGAAAGGAAGGATTGAAAGATGGCTAAGAAGTTCAGTGCGCTGCGCGCCAAGATGTCACCCGCTGCACAAGGTCGAGCGGCAGACCGCGCACAGAAGATGTTAGCGGAGATGCCGCTGCAAGAATTGCGACACGCCAAAGAGCTTTCGCAGGCGAAGCTCGCAGAAGCGTTGCACGTAAATCAGGCAGCAATCTCGAAACTTGAGCGGCGTACTGACATGTACATCAGCACGCTTCGCTCATACATCAAGGCGATGGGCGGCGACCTGGAGGTTATCGCGAAGTTTCCCGAGGGTGAGGTAAGAATCTCCAATTTCGCCGATCAACCCGACGATATTCATTCGGCCGCATAAAGCCGGCGGTGGTTGCGAGGGGTCGGCAGCCGCACGTTTCAACACGAATGGGATTTCGTGTCGCTTGAGGCCGTGCGTTGGAAAAGATGGCGATGTAGATGTCGAGGGGCGGTCGGATTCCTGGGGGTAGATTGACCACAAACAGCTAGCGTAGGCCCCGCATTGTGAATCTCGCCCTCCCGCCAACACCACGTGCGTCGATTGCGGGTAAATCGGTAGCGTTTCGTACCGCGTGAATGAAGTGTTACCCTTCTCAAAGCCTCGCGCCGCAGCCAATACATCATGAACGATTTCACCCTAGGCAACCCCCCGAGCCGTGTCTTGCATCGCGCCTTGCGCCAAGGCTATCCCACCGCGGTGCGCGGCGACGGGGTCTATCTGATCGACAAGGAGGGCAAGCGCTATCTCGATGCCAGCAGCGGCGCCGCGGTGTCCGCCCTCGGCCATTGCCACCCCGGCGTGCTGGCGGCGATGCGCGACCAGCTCGACCGGCTGGAATACGCGCACACGAGCTTCTTTACCACCGATGCTGCCGAGGAGCTCGGCAACGAACTCATAACCCATGCGCCAGCCGGCATGTCACATGTGTATTTCGTATCTGGCGGCTCGGAGGGCATCGAGGCCGCGCTGAAGATGGCGCGGCAATACTTCTTCGAACGTGGCGAGCCGAACCGTCGGCACTTCATCGCCCGCTGGCAAAGCTACCACGGCAACACCCTCGGCGCCCTGGCCATCGGCGGCAACACATGGCGCCGCGGCATGTTTGCACCCATCCTCGCACCGAGCCACCACATCGCCCCGTGCTACGCCTATCGCGGGAAGCGGGCCGACGAAACCGTGGCGGAGTACGGACGCCGGGTGGCGGACGAGCTCGAAGCCAAGATCGTGGAACTGGGCCCGGAGAACGTCATAGCGTTCGTGGCCGAGACCGTCGTGGGCGCGACGCTGGGTGCGGTCGAAGCGGTGCCGGGTTATTTCAAGCGCGTGCGCGAGATCTGTGACCGCTACGGGGTCCTGCTGATTCTCGACGAGGTGATGTGCGGCATGGGACGCTGCGGCACGCTCACGCCGTCGAGGCGGAGGGCATCGTTCCCGACCTGATGGTGTTGGCCAAGGGACTGGGTGGCGGCTACGCGCCGATCGGCGCGGTCCTGGCATCGCAGGGCGTCATGCAGGCGTTCGAGCGCGGCAGTGGCGTCTTCATGCACGGCCATACCTACATGGCGCACGCGCTAGCCTGCGCTGCGGCGCTTGCGGTGCAGCGCACGCTGCGCGAGCAGCACCTGCTCGACAACGTGCGTGCCCAGGGGGAGCGGCTCAAGGCGGCTCTGACCGCGCGCTTCGGCGCTCGTCCGCATGTCGGGGATATCCGCGGCCGCGGACTATTCTTGGGCATCGAGCTGGTGGCCGACCGCGACAGCGAAGTACCGTTCGATCCCGCCCTGCGCGTGCACTCGCGCCTCAAGAGCGAGGCGCTGCAGCGCGGGCTGCTGGTCTACCCTATGGGCGGCACGGTCGATGGCCGCAGCGGTGACCACATCCTGGTCGCACCGCCGTTCATTATCGAAGAGCGGCACATCGACGAACTCGTCGACAAACTCGACATGGCGCTCACCGCCGCGCTTTCGGCAGGCGCCACCGCATGACGCCGGCCAGGCGATTGCGCTATCCCTGCGATTAGACTGTTTGACCAAGGAGGTTGCCATGAAGATTCGATCGTTGCTGTGGCTGGTGCTGCTCGCCGTGGCGATCCCTGCTGCCGGGCAGGAGTCCGGGACGCTGAAGAAGATTCGCGAGACCCGAGAATCGCCTCGGCGTGCGTGACGCCTCGATCCCGTTTTCCTATGCCGACGACTCGGGGCAATCGGTGGGCTATTCGGTCGACCTTTACACGCACGTTGTCGACTACCTGAGAGCACAGCTGAAGATGCCGACCTCAAGGTTCGCCAGCAGCTGGTAACCTCGGCCAATCGCGTTCCCCTGATCGTCAACGGAACCACCGACCTTGAGTGCGGGTCGACCGTCAACAACATCGAGCGCCAGAACACGGTGGCCTTCAGCTTACCACATTCCTCGTTAACGCCAAGTTCATCGTCAAGGCATCGAGCGGCATCCAGAAGGTGGCTGACCTGAAAGGCAAGACCGTGACGGTGACCGGTGGCACGAACACGATGGGCAAAATCACCGCGCTCAACAAGCAGCAGCATCTCGACCTGTCGATCATCACGGCAAGGATCACGCCGAGTCGTTTTGTGCTGACCACCGATGGGTCGCCGCCTTCACCGAGGACGATATCCTGCTCGCCGGTCTTGCCGCGACATCACAGATCCCCAACGCCTTCCGGCTGATCTCGATTGACGGGATGCTCGGAGATCCTTACGCACTCAGAGCGGCGCGACGAACGCAGTTCAAGGCCGCGGGCGATGCGGCGCTGAGAGAGGTGTTCGCGTCCGGGGAGATCAAGCGCATTTACGACAAGTCGTTCGTGCGCCCCATCCCACCGCACAACGTGGTCCTGAATTTTCCGATGAGCGACCAGCTCTCGCGCGCGCTGGCCAAGCCCACTGATTCGGGAGACCCCGAGGACTACAGGTAAGCGGCGCGAACCCGCCATCTGAGTGGTGGCGCGTGCGTTCGGCACCGTACGATTCGGCGCGGCACGCCGCTGAATTCGAGACTGCGGCGACGCAGGCCGGGTCGCAGGGGCGGTTGTGCGCCCGGCGTCGATTGTGTGATAGTGCGCAGAAATCTCTACCCGACCTCGAGGAGCAGTACATGAAGCGCGCCTGGCTGGTCGTATCCGCGTTGCTGGCTTTCGCGCTCTCCGCGGTAGCGCTCGCGCAGGACAAGGCCATCGTCCTGCGACCGGAGAACCTACACTGGACGGAGGTCCGCGACATGCCGGGCTGGAAGCAGGCAGTGCTGGTGGGCGACCCGGCGAAGCCCGGGCCCTACGTGGTGCGGATGATGATCCCGCCCAACGCGCTGATGCCGCCGCATTCGCACCCGGACACCGAGAACATCACGGTCCTGGTGGGTGCCTTCGGCATCGGCGAGGGATCGACCGTCGACAAGATCAGCGGAACGGTGCTCGGGGTGGGCGGATTCTATCGGTTGCCCGCGCACACGGTGCATTACGCCTGGGGCGGTCCCAAGGGCGCCACGCTGCAGATCCACGGCATGGGGCCCTCGGGCACCACCATGGCCGGGCCTGCAAATAAATAGCCGCCGGCCCGACGCCCGACCGGCGCGAACTCAAAGCCTTTAGACCCGCCCGGTGCGCGCTCGAGCTTTTGCCCTGCCTGTGCTTGTGGCCTGCGCGGCGGCGCTGCTCTTCGGCTGCGGCCGGGAAGCGCCTCCTGCTTCGGCTCGCGCTCCCGCCGTCAAGGCGGCGAAGGTGGAGCAGAAGGTTCCGCCATACACCTATCCGGCGCCGGTCAAGGGGCACGTCAAGGAAGCCAACATCGGCGAATTCGATCTCTCCGACGGCATCGCCTACACCCCGACCCAGGGCGAAGGGGTGGTGGTGTACGTGGTCGAGAAGCCGATCGCCTCGCCGGTGCTCGCCGGCTCGGCCTGCCCGTTGTCGCTGGCGCGGGCGCTGTCGGCGCTGCGCGATGCCAGCTTTGCCGAGGTCACGCTCGACCCGGCGGGCCGCTCGAGGTACTTCGCCGCCGGCCGCGCGTTCGGCGGCAGCCTCACCGATCTCACCCGCGGCGACTGGACCTCGAATCTCAAGGGCGATGCCGGGCAGGTGTCCGGGAGCGTGGTGGACAACCGCTACGGCCACTTCGACTTCGACCTGCCGGTACTGACCCCGAAGTACGATCAAATCAGTGAGGGCGACAAGCAGCGCGAGCGCAGGCTCTCGCCTACCACGCCCAAGCCCACCGAGCAGGCGCTGATTGCCGCCTACGTGGCGCTGCGCGATGCGGCGAGGAGCCACGACCTCAAGGCCATGCTCTCGGCCTTAGGGTTCGACGAAAAGCAGTCGCTCTCGATCCGTGGCTTATCCGGGATCGACGCCGACTTTATCCTCTTCGCCGACCGTTTCCTTGCCCCCGGCAAGCCTGGTGACGCCATGAATCGCCCTGGGGCGGGGCAGGTCAGGGCCGAGGGCACCAAGAAAAGTGGCAAGAACTACGTCGACGACTACTACTTCGACCTCTGCGGTGACAGGCTGATCCTGACCCATATTGTCGAGCAGGCGTGGCACTGATTGGCTCAAGGGGGCCTTGGCAGGAGTTCTGGGGCCGGGCGAGGGGAGATCGTCCATCGCCTCCCGCGGCTGCGGTCAGTTCGCGAAGGCTGCCGCGATTTCGCTTCCTTTTGCGCGCCTCAGGGCCGCGCAAAGTCGGATTCGCTCCTCGGTTTTCGCAAGCTCGAGTTCGCCACCGCCCATGCCCTGGAGCTTGGGCCGGAAGAACGATTCGACGTTGGCCGCCGCACCGGGATCGCAATAGCCGTCGAACAACGTCACGATGAATGGGCGCGCAAACTCGGGCGTAGCGCTCAAGCACCCGTGCAAAATGGGTTTGAACAAAGGTCGTCGTCGTCTCTCGCGAGCCGGGCTGATCGGCAGAAAAATAAATGATTCGCGCCGATGTCGGCGCGTCAATGCCCGGAGAGGTCGCGATCTTCAGCGCCGCGTCGGCCAGGTGCGGCGCGTCACCCGATCCGATGGCGACGCCGGCATCGAATTTGAACAGGGGATCGGAGGACTTGAGCATCGCATCCTTGAGCCGGGTCAGGAACGCCACATCCCCTTCTTGCACCGCAACCTGCAAAGCGACGCCTCGGAATAGCCGGATCGAGTGCGCTCGCTCGACCGTCGAGATAGGCTGTCGCGGCCGAGACGAGCCGCTGCCGCAGCTCCGGATCGCGCGCCTCGAGCGCCATCGAGCACCAGCAGCGACTGGCGCAGGGCCGGCGTGGCGCGACTTCGCCGGCGTACGCCCCTGCCGTGACGTCGCTGTCCCAGCGCAATGCCAGCCGCGGACCGTAGATCGACCCCATCAGGCGGCGATACCCGAGCCGTTGGTCCGCGCTCAGCATGGTGTCGGAAATGCTCTTCAACCGCAGCCCGAGCTCGATGGCGGCGAGGCGCTCCGGGTTGCCGCTCAATGCCCGTGCGCCGGCAATGACGCGGTCGAAGTCGATTGCACCGGCAACAAAACTCGCCCACAGGTTATTGGCGATGGCCATCGCCTCGCGTCCCGGCATGCCGGGGCCCGCGCGCAATGAGCCGATCCCACCCGGGGCCGTCGAGGCTGAACCGGTAGTAGCCTCCAGCCCCCGCATCGGGCATGAGCGCGTGTCCCGCATCGACGAGCGGCGCGATGGCTGGCCGTTCTTGTCTCGAGCAGAGTGCAGGATCGCGCTCACCGCGCGCGAGGCACATCGGAATCATCCACAGCTGCGCCGCGCCCGCCTCCACGCCCAGCGGGCGGTAGCGCGCCTGCGCCAGTTCCAGGGATTGCGCGCCGTCGCCCACAGTGACCATGGGTATTCCGGTCTGCTCGGTGAAGGTACGCATCGCGGCGACCACTTTAGGGTTGTCGGCCGCGTCGCCAAGGGCCTGGAAGAAGTCATCCGCGGTCGCACTGCCGTAGCGATGCGCGGTCCAGATGCAGACGCACGCCCCGGGCGAAGGTGTCGTGCACCAGGTAGCTTTCAAACATCGACAATACCTGCGCGCCCTTCTTGTAGGTGATCGAATCGAAGGTGCTGGAAATCTGCGTGTTGCGGGTGATTTCCTGATGAATCGGCCGGCCCTGGCCAAGGCGTCGGTATCCATGGCCTCGAAGGCATCCGACAGCTCCGAGGCGGCGATGCCAAGATCCGGACGCCATCGATCGGCGATCTTCTTGCCCATCCATTCGGCAAAGCTCTCGTTCAGCCAAAGATCGGTCCACCAGGTCGGCGTAACGAGATCACCGAACCATTGGTGGGCCATTTCGTGTGTGCTGACTTCGGCAAAACCGCGCAGTTGCCGCAGCGGGGCGTCGTGGTCGAGCAGGATCAGCGAGTCCCGAAGGTGATGAGCCCGGCATTCTCCATGGCCCCGAAGAACAGCGGTGAGGCCAGAAAGTCGAGCTTCTCGTACGGATACGGCGAGTCGAAATAGCTCTCCAGCAGTGTGAGCAGCTTGCGGCGCCTCGGCGGCGGCAAATTGCATGCGGGCGCTCTGGCCCTTGGTGGCGATGACGCGAAACGGCAGAGGTTCCTTGCGCACCGCGTTCGGGGCACCGTCGTCTCCACGACGTCGAATGGACCCACCCCGATGGCTATCAGATACGTGGGCAGGGGTCTGGTCGGGCGAAGCGGTGAATGACCATCGAACCGGAATGACTGGTGCCGATTTCGGGTGCGTTCGCGAATGCCTTTGCACCCTTGGGTGCGCGGATGCTGACGGTAAAGGGCGTCTTGAAGCCGGGTTCGTCGAAACCGGGAAACATGCGGCGCGCATCGATGGCCTCCATCTGTGTCCATGCGTACCAGTCGCTACCCACCTTGGCGTGGTAGAGCCCCTCGGCGTACAGGCGAAATGCACTGCTGTAATCGAACTACAGCGTGATCGGCCGGCAGGCGCCGCGCGCGCGAGTTCGAGTCGAGCCACGCCGGTAGGGTCGACTTCCGCGTAGTGCGCCGGATAGCTATTCGCCCCGGCCATGATGCGGACGTTCTACCCGCAGTCCATTGCCGTGGAGGTAGATCAGCGTGCTCGGTCGGCCAGCCGGCATCGATCTCCGCGTGGGCCTTGAAGCGGGCACGGCCGGATCGACGTCGAGGTCGAGGCGGTAGGCGGTCGGAATCACGTTGTCCGGGAGCCGCCCCAGGGGCATCTCGGCGCGCGCCGCCGTGGTCAACGAGAGCAACGCCAGCAGCACCCATGCAGTCCGCATGCCCGCCCCTTCCCAACGCTCCCCGGAGGGTAAGTGTGCGCGCTTTTCCTGCGGGTGAACAAGCGCCGTGACGATCAACGAGCACCTCGAGATCGCGCTCCGACGAGCGTAGTCATGACAGGCGCGGCGACGGCCCGGAGGACCCTTGAGGGCATCGTGCGAAGGGTTCGCGCATCGGAGCAACGAGTCGGGCAGAGGACTCATGCGCGAGGGAGGAAGTGCGCGACTACCGGGCACCGACTGGACGGCTTCGCGCGTGACGCGGTGTACGGGCGAAGACATCTCTTATTTCCGGACATGCGCGCCAATTAGAAACGCGATGTTGCATTTTTGCCAATGGGCATTCGCGCCTGAAGTGGAAATGCTTGCCTCGCCGCCGCGGTCAACGGTAAGCTTCAGTCACACGTTGTAACGAGCACAAGGGCCGCACCTGCATGAACCGAGTGACGCACATTCGACCGCATCTGACCATGGGACACCTCTCCCCTGCGGCCGGCTGGCGTTGCATTCCGAGCGGCCACGATTGCAGGCAACGGGCGTCGGCGCAAGCCGGCGTGGCGACGGCAAAGTAGTCCACCCGACCGGAAGACATTCCGCCGGGTGATCAGGCGGAAGGGTCGGAAGGTCGCATTCCTTCCCTGGTCCGGCAGCTTCCGCCCTTGGCGACATCGCCTTGGCGCGCGTTCGCGCGCCAAGGCGCGAGCAGAGGAGAGTTGACGATGACAGAACTGATGAACAGTCAACCGACACCCACGCGGGTTCGGCCGACGCGCGCGTGCACCGGCACGCCGTGGACGATCGCTCGTGGGCTCGCCGGTCGCATGGCGTGCTCCGCCTTCGCGCCGCGTGACGAGCTCCGCGTGGACATTCGATCCCGGGCCCTTGCCGTGGGGGGAAATCGCTAGACGAATTTCTTTTTCCTCTTCGCGCAGGCCCGGCGCTTCGACAGCTAAGCGACGCCGGGCCTTTTGTTTTGGTCCGGCGCCTGGATGTTTCACCTGACGACGAGGCCGAAAAATGAAACGCGCAGGAGAACAATGGCGAAGACCCTATGGGGCCCGGGACTTCGAGTTCATACGCGAAGGGCCCGAAGGAACGTTCTGGCGGGCTGCGGACGGGATGACGGTGCGCGTCGCGGCGGTGGAACGGCCGCGTCGGCACGCGGGCGACGCGGATGAACCGGACCCGTCGCGCGCCTGGCCGGTGCTTCGCTTCGTGAAGGCGTTTTGGAAAGCCGCCCTCTGACGAGGGTGGTGCAGGACGGCGATTTCGCGTGCCGTGCGCGGCACGCCCAACCGAAGATGCGGGATCGCCGCCGCAGCGGTCGATTGCGCGCTGCGGTCAACAGTCGCGGAGACCCGGCGGAGCAATTCCGCCGGGGCCGTGGCGATTCGCCTGGCGCGGAGGCAGGACTCCCCGGTCGGCTCGGCTCGGCGACGCAGCCAGTCGCAGCGAACAAGTAGCCTCGCTTTGGTCGCGCCACTGGATACCGATGTGCTGGTGCGTTTCCCGGTGCGCGACAACGAGGCCCAGTTCAGGCGGGCCCGCCGGCTGATCAAGCGCGAAGTCGGGGTCGAGGAAACAGTATTGATCAGCCTGTTGGTCCTGCTCGAGACCGAATGGGTGCTGCGCAGCCGCTATGGGCTGCAAAAATACCAAATCATGGACGTCGTTTCCGGACTGCTCGACGCCACCGACGTGAAGTTCGAGGATGAGCCGGCAATCGAAGAAGCGCTATATCTCTGGAAGGAGGGCGTTGCCGATTTCGCAGGTTGTCTGATCGGAGCCCGCCACCGCCGTCTGGGATCCCGGGTCACGGCAACCTTCGATGCGCGGGCGGCCAGGTTGCCTGGTTTCGTGGCTGTTTGAGCGCGGTCCGTAGCGCCGAGAAGCGGCGTTCCTTAAGGGCGGCATGAAACCCGAACGCAACGATCCCTGCCCCTGCGGCAGCGACTGGACTTGCCGCGCTGACGTGCGCGACGGGTCGGAAGCCCGTCGCCCGCCGCTTTAGACGTCATATTGGGCTGCGCTGCGCTGGTAACCGGCGATCGAACGCATTTCGGTGCGCGCTACGGGCGCACGATTAAGAGCGTTACCGTTTACTCGCCGCGCGCGCTGGCCGGGGCGCTCCTGCGCCAGCGCTAGCAGCTGCCGGAAGGCAGGGCCCCGTCGCGCTGGCCCATCTTCCCGGAGGGGACCGGTGTTTTGTTGCGCCAAAGCCACGCCCGGTGGCGCTCGCACCGCGCGGATGGCGCGGTTTCGCCAATTTCCGAAACCAACTCCGTTAACCTAGGCGGTGCAGGGGAAGCGCCGCCTTGGGAAGCGACGGGCGAAACGACGCGGCGCTGCAAAGGGCCATGTTGCCGGCCACGGCCCCGGTGGCGGCATTCGAAGAGAGGGGGACGCATGCAAGCGGTCAGACGAGTGTTCTTTCTGGGCGTGGCGGCGGTGGGCCTCGCGCTTTGTCCGTTGGCGGCTCTCGCCAAGACGGTCACGCTCACGGTCGACGGCGTTACCTACACCCTGACGGCGCCCCCGCTGTCGTATACGAACAACGCCGCCGTGCTGCAGGCCCAGCCGTGGTGGGGAAACCAGGCGCTGGCGTTCGCCATCTCCACCCAGTTGGGCTACCAGTTGGGCGACCTCGACGGCGGGTCGAGCCAGACCATCCCCTCGGCGCTGGTCGCCTACGGTACTGACGCCGGGTTCGTGTCGATCACCTACGACTTTGAAGGCACCATATTCAACTGCCAGACCGGCTGCCCAAGCGTGGACAATACCTACGCCTATGTCACGGTGGTGCCGGCGGCGAACGTCCCGACGCTCTCGCAGTGGGGGCTCGCACTCATGGCGGCGCTGTTGGGTGTCACAGGCATCCTCGCCGCGCGGGCGCTGCGGCCGGTTTAGGCGCTCCACGCGGGCAAATCGGGGCTTGAAGCGGCCTCCTGCTGGGGAGACCCGCCGGGACGTGAAGCCGGCCTCGGGCGCTCTTTGTCCGGCGTCCTGCCTTGAAGGGGAAAGCTTGCTAAGGCCCGAGCCTTCGGCTGCGAGTTTTCTGCCGCCGTGCCGCGGCGCAGCCGGTGACAGCGTCGTGCCGGCGCAGAACCTCGCCCGCGTGCTGCTCGAATACGGGCGCCTCGACGAGGCGATGGAGATTCTGGACCGGGTGGTGGAGCGTGCGCCAAAAGCCTCGCAGCTGAGCCTTCTCATCGGCATGGCCTGGGACGAACTGGGCGAGATCGCCGAGACGCGCAGCTGGCTGGAGCGTGCCCTTGAACTCGACCATGGCCTGCTCGAGTCGAGATCAAGCAGTTCTGCGCGGGCAAGGCGGATGCCGAGCTTCGACACTGCATTAGGGCGCAGAGCGCGAGCGTTTCGCCCGCATGCCTGCGAGCCCTGGCCGCGGCCCATCCGAAGGTGAAGGATATCAAGCCGGACCGGGTGCAGTGACCGCACGGTCGTTGCTCGTGCTCGAGGCCGCTCACCGGATGCGCGTGCGGCCCGCTTTCGACCCGGCGCGACCAGGCGAACGGGAATAGCGCCCCCGCCGTGAGTCGCTGCTTGCCCGCGTGAGCGGGGCCGGCGGGCTGGCCGTTCGACGTGGGTCGCGCCCGGGAACCAACAGCCCGGCAGGACCCAAGCCCCTGCCCGGCGCTTGCCTGATCAGCGTCGCCGCGAGTGCCACTCGTGCGAGCGTTCCTTAAGCCCGCTTCAGGTGCACGCGCCCACGTGCAGCACGCGCTCGGTGCCGCGATCGAGCAGGGTCGGGAATTGCCACACGGTGAAGTGCGGCGTGCACACGCCGAGGAGCGTGACGTCCAGGTCGAAAGCTTCGGCGCGCGGCAAGCGCAGCACCACCTGACCGGTGCGGCCGTCGACGATCGGCTCGTCGGGCGGGCCGGCCGCCGGGGCCAGAGCGCGGCGCGACGGCGGCGCGGCGGCGCGCGCCGGATCGAAGCGGATGCGTCGGGTCCCGCCCACCTGCATGCCCATAATCGATCCGGCCAGCCACGCCGGCAGGTTCCCCGGATCGTAGTCGCCGTGCAGGGCGCCCCCGGGGAAGGCGAGCGGCCGCAACGGCGGAACGAGTACCTGCGCGTCGCCCGCGGCGAGCACGGCGCCATCCTCGGTGCTGGCCCGCAAATGCAGAACCATCTGCCGTGTGCTCTGGGCGACCCGTCCGCTGCCCGCTACCAGGTCCTCGAAGGCCGTCACGCCGCCGTTTTCCGAGCGCTGGTAGGCAAGTGCCAGCTTTGCCGGCACGTCGGGCTGGGTCGGATAGACCCGCGACTCCGGCAGCCGCAGGTCACAGCCGGCCGCGAGCGCGCTCGCCACGCCGAGGACGATCCCGGCGCGGGCCCAGGGCGCTCGCGCCAGCGGCGCCTCGGCTTGGCCACTGCGGGCCGGGGATCGGGTGGTCATGCGATGTAGCAACGGCGTGCGGCGCGCGCCGGGGTTAGCCCCGAGGTGGGTCGCGGCCAAATGCGGCGGGAGTATGAATGACATACATCAATCCCGGAAGAGCGGGTGGCACGAGGCGGTGCGTCGGCCAGGAGCAGCTTTGGGTGGGCGTGCCTTCCGGCGGCCGGGGTTGGTTTGTCAGGGGCGTCCGGCCACAGCCTGTGCCTTCGGTTGCGAGTTCTTCCGTCCCGCGAAATCCGCCGCCTTCGAAAAGGCCCTCATGCGCTCGAGCTTAACGGGTGTCGAATGCCCGCGTGGGGCTTGAAGCTGCCTAGGTGACCGGCGAAGCGCCTGCGCCACCTAACCGGCGACGAAGTGCCATCTCTCCTTTCGCGCCGCGCAGGCGTCGTGCGCTGTGTAAACCAATCGGGTTGACATGGTTGACAAGGTTGCGCTACCTTGAGGCTTAAAGCCCAATGGAACACGAGGAGCGAGCCATGGCGGTGACCATCACTCGACGTAAGTCGGCCAGCGCGTCGGACGAGCAATTGAATGCGACGGTTCGCAATGCGGTGGAAGATCTGGAGCGTCTGTCCTCTGTCGATCCACACGCCCTTGAGGGCGCTTTCCGGCACGCCGTCTCCGGTCAAAGATGGAACTCGGTGGCCCGAGTCGCAAAGACCTTGATGAACATCTTCGAGAGCGGGTGTGCTGCCCAGAGGTCGACGGCGAAAATAGTCGGGCTCGAGTCAAGAGCGCGGGCAGCGCGCAATCGCTTGGCTGCAGCGCGGAAAGTGCTACCTGCCGGCGACATCATCACTCGGCTCGACATAACTCGTCAGGCCCTCAGCAAAGCGGTGAAAGCGCATCGCCTATTTGCGGTCGAAGCAGGCGGCGAACGGTTGTATCCAGCCTTCTTCGCGGACGCGGACCTGGACCGTCGACAGTTGGAACGCGTCGCCAAGGAGCTCGGGGAATTGCCCGGTTGGCAGAAGTGGGAGTTCTTCATGACGCCCAAAGCGTCTCTTGGCGGACTCACACCCGTTGAGGCGCTCAAGCGAGGACGTTACACCGAGACGCGTCGGGCGGCGATCGGTTTCCTGGAGCGCTAGCTCATATGGCGTTGAAGCCGCCACCGCGGTCGCTCGCCAAACTAGCTGTTTCGATCGTTGCGCAGGATCCCGCTGAGCTCGTCCGTGTCACACGATTTCCGGAGGGTGAGCCTTTCTTCGGCAGGAGCGGGGCAAATCGTTTTGACGACTATCGGCGCCCCAAGCGCACGCGCTTCGGAACGTGCTACTCGGGACTGGGCATCTTCGTCGCCTTTGCAGAAACAGTTCTCCACGACGAAATCGCCGTCAACGGCCGCTTCGAAATCGCGCTGAGTCGAATTACCGAGCACTATGTCGTCGAGTTCTCCGATGATCTGTTGCAGATCGCCGATTGCACTGGAGTTGCGCTGAAGAGGATGGGTGCGGATGGATCGTTGTCTACCGAGATGCCCTATGACATGCCGCAGCGTTGGTCTGTGGCTATCTACAAACATGCCGACCGTGTCGACGGGTTCAGGTACGTCTCGCGCCACGTGAACGACAGCCTAGCCGTGGTGTTGTTTGATCGGGCGGGGCCGAAGCTTCAAGTTGCGCAGTACGTGACCTTCTTGGACTATCCTGGCGCGACTGACGTAATAGACGGCCTTGGCGTGGACGTCGTCTGAGCGTTGGGTTGCGAGTGGACGGGAGCTCCTCAACGTACGGCGGAGGCAAGAAACCATGCGTCCGGGACCCGGCGATGCGACGCCACCAAAAAGCCGGTACAATGCATCGCATTTGCAATGCAGCTCGGGTCCGTCATGAAAACCACCTCCATCCCGCCGCTGCGCGTATCCCAAGAGCTGCGCCGGCAGGCCGAAGCGGTTCTGCAGGACGGTGAGACGCTCTCCAGCTTCGTGCTCGATGCCCTGACCCGGAGCATCGAGTACCGCAGGGCTCGACAGGCTTTCATTGCGCGCGGGCTCGCGAGCGCGGCGCGGGCGCAGCACACCGGCCGATACGTCTCGGCCGACCGGGTGGTGGCGAAGCTCGAGCGCAGACTTGCCAAAGCGAAGCAGGGCACGGCCCGGGTGCGGTGAAGCGCACTACGGTTCGCTTCACGCCGGAGGCGGAAGACGATCTGCTCCGGCTGTATGATTTCCTGCTGGACAAGGATCTGCGCTCGGCAGAGCGCGCCCTGGATGCCATCAGGGGAGCGGTCGAGCTGTTGCGTTTCTCGCCCTTCTCCTGCCGCAAGGCGCTTGCCGACAATCCGTTCCTGAGGGAGCTTCTCATCCCTTTTGGCTCCGCCGGATACGTGGCGCTGTTCGAAATCGACGCCACGAGCACGGTCACCATTCTCGCCGTGCGGCAGCAGCGCGAAGAGGACTATTACTGACACGCGTGGCCCACGACCTTAGGCTCAGCTGAAATAGCGAAGGGCCAAGGATATCGCTGTTTCAAAATGGGCCTGTGAATTGAAACAATGGCCTCCCTGAGCTGAAGGGATGGAGCAGATTTGAGGCGCGCGCTCGGGCGGTGGGGCCCTACGCGCGTGAGCGTTACCACAACGAGGCGGTACGTCCTGACAAGCCACTTGACCACCGCCTGCGTTGCGCGCGCGCAACATCGCGCGCCTTTCGTGTGCTGAAATTCTTTGATCACCTGCGTCCGATCCGGTATCATTTTGCTTGCTTTCCGGTCAATCCGGTGGACGAGAGTGAAGCCTTCAATGACACGACATGACTTGCGCTGCACGCGAATGTGCTCGCCATGGCAGAAGCTCGCTTTCGGTCCGCTGTCCATGAAGGGCGCGTAAGCGCCCGCTGATCGCACTACGCTGCGCCAAGTTGGCGCGGCGGGTCCGGTCCATCCTTGAGCTTGTTGCTCCGGGCAGTCGGTGCCCGTATGGCCATCGACATCCGCGGCGGCCGGGTGCGCGCGTTTTTGCGCGAAGGAGAACGATCATGCAGTACACATTGACGCTTTCGCGCTGGCACAAGGTGGCCGAGCGCATCAGCACCGCGCTCAAGGCGCGTGAACTGGAAGTGAAGGCGGCGTTCACCGCGACGACGATTTCCGCGTGGAACAGGGAAGGCGTGGAAGAGAAGGCGGCCGAGATCGCGCGGCGCGCCGCGGACGATCTCGCGCTGATCGAGGCGGGGATGCGGGCGGTGGCGGCGATTCGCGCCGCGCTCGCCATTCGCAACGCGGCGCTCGGCGTGTCGGGAAAGCTGGCCGAAGCCGACGCCGCCAATCGTGCCGCGGCCATCTACAAGGCGATCATCGACGGGCAGAAGGTCGATATGGTGCGGCCCGAAAGCGTCAAAGCGCTCCCGGCAGCGCTTGCCGGTGACGCGGACGCGTTTGGATTCGGATGCCGCACGGCGGCTGTGGTCACGCTGCAGATCGCGAACACAGCGCAGGTCGAGTCGCTGCGCGGGAAGCTCGCGCGCGAGCAGGCGCGCGCCACACGGCTGCTCGATGAGGTCGCCGATCTCAATCGCGAGAAGATCGAGATCGACCTGCCGCGGGAGGTGGTCGAAATCGCGGGGCTGGCGGCGTAGCGCCGCTGGTTGCCCGGTGTTGCCGTACACCGGGCAGGCCGGCTGACAGCCGCGCCCCCGCAAGCGGCCGGGGAGAGCCTTTGCCAGCGGTCTCATAAACCGACGCGGCTTGGGACGTGCCCTATCGCCCACGAAGCGTGTCCGGACCTTTGTCTGCCATGGTTGCTCAAGTGGTCCGGGCGGTTGCCGGTTGCAGCGTGCCGGTGAAGGGTTGCGGGTTGCCGGGGTTCTCCCGGTTTTTTTCTTGAGCTATGAATCGCAAGGCAGGCAGTATCGGACTCAACCGCCTCGTCGCCGCGCACTTCGCGCCGCTGGCGCTGGACGAGCTTGTCGTCACGCGCCGGGACTTTCCGCACTGGATGCGGCCGGATCTGCAGCGCAGCCTGGAAGGACTGTTCTCGGGGCCCGTCAACAGCCGCTTCTACGGTGCGCGTGTGCGCCAGGAGGATCTGGCATTCCGGCTATCCGATCTCGCCGAGGCCGGGAACGGCATCGTCGCCGGCCCCGCCGAATATCAGGACCTGGACGTCGGCGAAGCGCAACCGGTGCGCTGCCTGACGCGTGGACTGTGGCTCGGCGAGCGCGACGGCGTGCGATTCGCCGCGCTCCTCGATGTGCACGATGCCTATCGCGTTCGCGCCCGCCTGGAGGTCGCGGTCGGACCGGGAGAAAACCCGGCGCGCGTCGCCGGAGAGACCATCGACGCGCTGCGCTTGGGTGCCGAAAGCGGTGCGTCCTGGCGCGGCAAGATCCTCGTGCTCGAAGCCGCGAGCGACGAGTTCGACGTCTCGCCCGCCGGACTGCGCGTGGAGAAGGCCGCGCCGGTGCGGCGCGCCGATATCGTGCTGCCCGAGACGACGCTCGCCCTGATCGAGCGCAACACGCTCGGTTTCGCTCGGCGCGCGGAAGAGCTCGCCCGGCTGGGGCTCTCCGCCCGAAAAGGCGTCCTGCTGTTCGGGCCGCCGGGCACGGGAAAGACGCTTGTGGTGCGCTGGCTCTGCGCAGCGCTGGAAGGCTACACCAAGCTGATCGTGACGGCCGGTCATTACGCCTTGCTCGAGCAGACCTTCGAGATCGCGCGGGCATTGCAGCCCGCGCTGATCGTGCTCGAAGACGTCGACTTGGTCGGCGGGCATCGTGACGGACCGTTTGCCGCGGGCGGCGCTACGCTCAACTTGCTGCTCAACGCAATGGACGGCCTGGCGCCCGAGGCGCGCATGCTGTTCGTGCTCACCACCAACCGGCCGGAGGTGCTCGAACCCGCGCTTGCCGCGCGTCCGGGCCGCGTGGACCAGGCTATCGAGGTCGGCCTTCCCGGCGACGCGGAGCGGCGGCTCCTCGTCAAGCGCTACGCGGGCGGGCTGTGTGTTGCCGAGGGCGTCGCCGCGGAAACGGCAGCGAAGGTCGGGCGGGCGAGCCCCGCCTTTATCAAGGAGCTGATGCGTCGCGCCGCGCAAGCGATGCTGGAGCGAGGGGGCGACGAGGCGCTGGAAGCGCACGACATCGATCGGGCCTTAGCCGACATACTGGGAGCCGGCGGCCGCCTTGGGGCGCGCATGCTGGGCGCGGAACCGGTCATGGGCTTTGCCGACCTCGCGTAGTCATTCTCCAGCGCAAGTTGCTCGCCGGCTTGCACCCAGCGCTTTGCCTGAAGCCGCTCGCGAATCGGAACATCTCGCGAATCGGAACTGGACGGGCGCCATTATTAAAGATAAAATAGTCTTTCTTTAATAAACGGCCTGCTTAATAAAGGTTGGCCGGCCGCCCTCAACATGGTGCGAGGTCGAATCGGGCAGATGAAGGTCATCTCGCGGGCGGCAGGGGAGATGGTCGAGGCATTCGTTCCGGCTCCGCTGCCGCCCCAGCCGGGACTGCTTCTGGAAGCAGACCTCCAGGGGGCGCTCGACTTCGCCCTGGTCGCGATCGGGCGCCTGGACGGCGTGTCGACGCTACTCCCGGACACCCACCTCTTCCTGTACACCTACGTGCGCCAGGAGGCGGTCCTGTCGTCGCAAATCGAGGGCACGCGATCGACGCTTTCGGACCTCATGCTGTTTGAGCTCGATGAAGCTCCAGGCGTTCCCACGGACGATGTCGTCGCGGTATCCAACTATGTGGCTGCCCTGGAACATGGCTTGCAACGGGTGCGCGAGGGGTTTCCGGTCTCCAATCGCCTGATCCGGGAAATGCACGCCATCCTGTTGACCCGGGGCCGCGGCGCGAACAAGCAGCCGGGCGAATTTCGCACCTCCCAGAACTGGATCGGCGGTACGCGCCCGGGCAATGCCGCGTTTATTCCGCCGCCACCGCAGGACGTGCCGGATTGCATGGCGCATCTCGAGCGGTTCATCCATGATCAGCCGCTGCGCACGCCGGCTTTGACCAAAGCGGCGCTCGTGCACGTGCAGTTCGAGACCATTCATCCCTTTCTCGATGGCAATGGCCGCGTGGGCAGGCTGCTGATCACGCTGTTGCTCTGCGTCGGGGGACTGCTGCAGGAGCCGTTGCTCTATCTCAGCGGCTACCTGCGCGCGCATCGGGAGGAGTACTACAGCCTGCTCGATGTCGTTCGCCGGAACGGCGACTGGGAGCGCTGGCTCGCGTTCTTCGCCCGCGCCGTCCAGGAGACCGCTGCCGCTGCCGTAACCACGGCAGGCAGGCTCGTCGCTACCTTCGAGGCGGACGGGCAGCGCATCCGGGGCATAGGTCGTGGCACCGGTTCGGCATTGCGCGTGCATCAGGCACTTCAGCGACGGCCGCTGGGATCGATCGGCTCACTGGCGCGGGAAACGGGGCTCACGGTGCCGACGGTAACCGCTGCGCTCGCCAAGCTCACGGACCTGAAGATCGTGCGCGAAGCTACCGGTCGACGCCGCAACCGCATATTTGTCTATGGCGGTTATCTCGATCTGTTGAACGAGGGAAGCCTCGTGCCGCCCCGGCAACCGGTTTAGCGCTATAACACGACCATGTCACAGGTCGCTTCACACCCCGGAACCGGCAACCCGCGCGCGAGCGGCAAGCTGCGCATTGGCGATCACTGGAACGCGATCACCATCATAGCGCTGTCGCAGAGCAATCCGCTCAAAGCCGTCGCCGAGCTGGTCGAGAACAGCATCGACGCCGGCGCGAAAACGATTGTCATCACCCGCGGCAAGGAGAAAGGACAGCATTACCTGCGGGTGAAAGACGACGGCGAGGGCGTGCGCAGGAATGTCGAGGGCGAACCGGATTTCCACTACGTGGCGACCCACGTCTGCGATTCCATCAAGCGGCGGCTGAAGATCCAGGGCAGGCAGGGCTTGCAGGGCGAGTTCGGCATCGGCCTGCTCTCCTTCTGGACGCTCGGCGAGGATCTGTTGCTGACTTCGGCGGGCGACGACGGGCGCGCGTGGCAGATGCATCTGCGCAAAGGCGATCCCTCCTACCGTATCACGCCGCGTCCGGCGCTTTTTGCCGAGGCGGGAACCGAGGTGCTCATCCGCGGCATTCTGCCCGGCATCAAGAACTTCAGCGGCGAGAAGATCCAGTGGTACTTAGCCTCCGAGCTGCGCGACCGGATCCGCCATTCGGGCGTGGCGATCCGGGTCGTCGACCGCGCCGCGCGGGCGGAATTCAGGGTCGAACCGCGGGCGTTCGAGGGACGGCTCCTGCACGAGCTCGAAGGCGCCTTGCCGGCGCAGAGCGAGCTCTATGCCGAGCTCTACCTGCACGCGCATGCGCCGTCCAACGTGGTCTCGCTGTATCGCTCGGGTACGCGCGTGATCGAGAACATCGCCGGGCTCGAAGCGTTCGCGCGCGGGCCGTGGACGAGCGGCTACGTGCAAGGGATCATCGACGCGCCGTATCTCAACCTGACACCGGGGACGCGGCTGGGTGTGATCCACGATGCCGCGCTGGCGCGCCTGGCCGACGAACTCGCGCCGCTCGAGGCGCGACTGCTAAAGATCATCGAAGACCAGCAGCGCGCCGAGGAGGAGCGGGCAAGCCGTGACGTGCTGCGCTCCGTGCAGGGGGCGCTGAAGGAGGCGCTCCTGGCGTTGCCGGCCGAGGAGTACGACTGGTTCGACCTGCATCGCGGCGAGGGCAAGCGTCGGCCCACGGTGGCGGGCGAGGCGCGAGGCGAGGAGCGGGCCGTGTCGATGGAGGCGGGTGCTGGCGGCGAAGTCCCCGACGCGCAGCGGCAGTTCTTCGACTACGCCGGGCCGCTGTTTTCGGTGGTGATCTCGCCGACGTCCTCGGTGGTCGAAGTCGGCGGCTCGAGGGCGCTGCGCGCCATCGGCCGCGATCGCGCCCGGCGGCGCGTCGAGCAGGACCTGACGTTTGCCTGGAACCGGCTCGAAGGCGAGGGAAGCCTCGAACCGATCGACGGGGAGATCACGACCTTCCGCGCGGGGAGCGAACCGGGACTCACACGCGTCGAGGTCATCGCCAGCCAGGGCGACATCGTCTGCCGGGGCGAGGCGCAGATTACCGTGACCGCATCGCTCGTGGGCAGGACGCAAGGGTGCGACACCACCTACCAGGGGCTACCCGGCTACACGTACCACAAGGCGGCCGGGGAACTGTGGCGCTCACGCTTCGATGCCGAGCGCAACCTCGTGGTCATCAACAACGGCCACCGCGACTTCGTCTACGCGGCACGCAACAAGATGCTGAAGCTGCGCTACATCTGCCGGCTGTTCGCCAAGGAACTCGTGCTCAAGAACTTCGTCGGCATTGCGCCGGATCAACTCCTCGAGCGGCTGCTGGAGCTCACCTTGTACAGCGAAGAGAACCTGCGCTAGGGCCTGGTCGCGAGCCGCCCTGCGGTTGCGACTGGCGGGAGCGGCTAAGGCGTCGGCTGCAATGCCGGCCGGGGTCGGATGCGTGCACCTTGAGCAGCGCCGCGGCTACGCGTTTGAGCGTGCCGGACAACTGCTCGTGGACGTACGCCCGACGCTCAGAAGTCATATTCGTCCTTCGACTGCCGCGGCTTGCGCACGCGGGTGGGTCGGTGCGAGGCCTCGAGCGTCTTGCCATGGGTGTCGGTGTCGGGATGGGCCACGCCTTGCAGTGTCCCTTCGAGGCCGAGCGCCCACAGCATCGTGACCAAGGCCCCGAGCGCGACGCCGGGCTTCCCGAGCTCGAGCGCACTGAGCCTATTGCGATGGATGCCCGCCTTGGCGGCGAGCTCGGCGGTCGACGGGCCGCGCCGGATCCTGGCTACGCGGATGCGGTCGCCGAGCTCCCGGATCCGCTCTGTCACCTGGGCCGGGAGGCTTTTCTCGGTGTCCATTATTTTGGGCGTTAAGGCGTCATAACGCCCAAAATTGCCAATCCAACGATTACCTCAACCCATGTGCCGGCCGTGGATGATGATCATTCAGGGCATGAATGGAACGGTCAGGGGTCGGCCCGAGCGCCGGGCGCTAAGGCCGGCCGGCGCCTTGGGCGGCATTCTCCCGGGCGGCTTTTGGGGCCAAGTTGCCTTCCCAACGACGACCTGCTTCGCGCAGGCGAGCAGCTGCTTCCTGAGGAAGACATGGGCCGGATCGGCATCGCGGCCGCGATGCCAGATCAGCTTGATCGGAACAGGCCGCGTCTTCGGGCTCGATGGCAGTGCCCGCAAGTCAAAGGCAGCGTGGGCCAGCTGTTCCATGCTTCGGGGCGCCAGCGCGAGCAACTCCGATTGCCCGGCGACCATGAGGACCTCGATGTATTCGGAAACCTCCAGCGCTATCGTCGGCTGCAAGCGTTGCCACTGGCGCAACGCAGGGACCGGATGATCGCCTTCGATCCGGGGACGAAGGCGAACGAATTCCGACGACTCGAGGACGCTGCGGAAACTGCGTTGGCGCAGCGCGGAGTGACCACGGCGCGCCATGGCTACCAGCCCATCATCAAAGGCGACGGCCTCACGGAACTGATCGCCCGTCTGCGACAGCCAGTCGAGTGCGGCGTCGACTCGCCCTTCACGCAGCCCGCGCTCCAGATCCACCGGTCGCGACCTGGTGCTGAAAGTCACCCGGACTTGCGGCGCGGCGTGCGCCAGGCGCTCGCGCAGCCGCACGGCGATGAACGGCCCCAGCGGGTGCGGGATAGCCACGAAGAATTCGCGCGGCGAGGTCCTCGGGTCGAAGCTCTGCGTCTCGGTTACCGACTCCCGCACTGAGCCAAGGGCGCCGCGCAGCTTCGCATAAACCATGTCCGCCAGCGGCGTCGGTACGACGCCTCCTGATTGGCGGATGAACAGCTGGTCGCGGAACAAGCCGCGCAGCCGTGTCATGGCGTGGCTCACCGCCGACTGCGTCATGGCGAGCCGCTGCGCGGCACGCGACAGGCTCCGCTCCTCGTACGCAGCCTCGAAGACCGGCAGCAGATTCAGATCGACGCTTCGCAGGTTGAGCATGGTGCATATCATATGTGCCATCTCTTCAGTGGCGCAAACCCGCTCCCAAACCTAAGATGCGCCTCGCGCGCAACCCACCGCGCGTGGGCTGGTGGTCGAACTGGGCGCGCCGACTAAAGCGCCAAGCGACCGAATGGAGCGAAGCAATGGGCAGGATCGAGTACCGGAAGCTGTGTCCGAAGTCCGGCCACCTGCTCACCCGCGAAGAACGCGAGCTGCTGCGCGAGAGGGAGAGTAGCACGGGCCGGTTGCGGGAGTTGCAGTGCGCAGCCTGCGGCCGCGTCGTGAAAGTACGCGCGCACCCCGGCACAGGCTTGTTTCTGCTCTATCCGCTGCACATGAAAGCAGACGCTTAGCGGCGTCGAAGCCACAGGACCCGATTGCGATGAAGCTTTTCAAATGCCACGCCGTGCTGCCACTGGTCGGGCGCGCGCGCGCGCATGTGGTCAGAACCTACGTAACGGTCGCCGACAGCTGGCAGGAGGCGCGCGCAGCCATCAGGCGGGAGGAGCCCGGCGCGATCTTCGTGACTACCCCGGTCGAAGCGCCGGCCCCGCTGCTGGCCTGCGTTGCGTCAGTCGACGAGCGCGAGCTCGCCGACCTGCGCTCCGCGGACGAGTGGTATGAAAAGCAGGACTTCAATAACCGGCGAGCGCAATGAAGGTTTCAGCCGCCGGTGAAACCAGCCTTTCGAGGCGAAAAGCGCGGAGCTCAAGACGACTCGACCGGCTGGAAGGGGCCTTGGGCCCTTGGCGATCGACCGCGGCAGGCGGAATGGCCGAATTCGCTAAAGGCGGCAAGTAGAACTCGCCCGGGTGCTGCCACGCCGCCCCTGGGGCGGCGCGTGGCGCTGGCCCGCCGGGGATGCCAAGCCTGCACGGCAGCAAGGGCCAAGGCCGGCTTCGGAAGGCTGCCGGCTTCAAGTCCCGAGCCTTCGCCCATCGCGCCTGGCGGCGGGCAATCCTCCCGGTCGGGAGGAGGGCGCCCTTTCCCGGCGGCCGTGGCTGGTCTGTCCGAGGGGGTGTGGTGACGGACTAAGCGTTCGGTTGCGAGTCGGTGCGTTCGCGTCGTCAGCAGCCCGCGCTACGGTATACTGTGCTGATGCGCGCATCCGAGGTCAAGGCATGAAACTTACAGCGGTCTTCCAGAAGGTTCCTGAGGGGTTTATCGGCTTCGTCGAAGAGCTTCCTGGTGCCAACACGCAGGGAGCGACTCTGGATGAGGTCAGAAACAACTTGAACGAGGCGGTTGAGCTCGTGCTCGAAGCCAACCGCACACTGTCGGAGGAGTCCATTCAGGGGCAGCAGGTGATGCGCGAGCCTCTCATCATTTCGGACGAATGAAGCGTCTTGATCTGATTCGTCATCTCGAACGCAATGGTTGTGTGCTCTTGCGCGAAGGTGGCAACCACTCGATCTTCATAAACGACGCGCAAGTCTTCGACGGTACCACGACATCGCGACATCAACGATTTTCTGGCGCGCAAGATCTGCCGGGATCTTGAAATCCCGGCGCCGTGACCGCCGAGGCATCGGCACGGCGGAACCAGCAACCGTCTAGGCCTGAGGTTGCCGATCCGGATGACCGATGCGCGGCCGGTGCCGGCGGTTCCGGGCCCATCCTGGCAGCGCCATCCGCCTGCTATCCGGCATTGACGTAGTCCGTCTTTGCCGTATAATGGGGCATGATCAGCTTTGTTGAAACCAAGCTGTTCACGCGCCTCGTGCAGGAATATTTGTCAGACGACGAATACTCCAAGCTTCAGCAGGCTCTGCTTGCGAATCCCGAAGCCGGAGCGGTCATCGCTGGCTCGGGCGGAGTCCGCAAGCTGCGTTGGGGCGCGGCCGGGCGCGGCAAGCGCGGAGGCATCCGGGTCATCTATTTTCTTCGCACGCGGCAAGGGCAGATCTGGATGCTGACGCTGTACCCGAAAAATGTCACGGAGAACATCCCGGCCCATGTGCTGAAGCAGATCAAGGATGAAATGAATGGCTAAGATCGTTGCAAAACGGAACGTCGGAATGGAAATTCTGGAGGGCTTGCGCCAACTGAAACGCGGCGAAGTCGGGCGCGTCGTGAACGTTCCTTCCGTAGCCGCGATTCGTGAGCGGACCGGACTTTCTCAGGCAAAATTTGCCGCGCTGCTGGGTGTCTCCGTGCGCACCCTGCAGGAGTGGGAGCAGGGGCGACGTGCGCCATCGGGCGCGGCACGCACGTTACTGCTGGTGGCCGCAAAGAATCCCCAGGCGCTGCTCGAGGTGGCATGACACGAGGCAGACGACAACCCGCGACGGCTGCCTCCCCTGCGGTGTGAACTCTCCACGGACACTCGCAACACGTCTAGGCGTTGGGATGCCAATGCCGGCGCGCGTTGGACCCCGAAACCCCCGCTGCCGGCCATCCTGACGCAAGCACGCGGTCGGCCATCCCGTCCAAGGACAAGCCGCCGGGAACAAAGATAGCCGCCGGGAAAAGCGCGGGGCCCGCCGCCCAAGGAAAAAGCACGGCGCGGGCCAACGCGCCCTCTGCGCCTGGATCCCGCCGTTCGAACCGCCTGCCGCGGCCGCGAGGGGTATGATCGCGCTCATCCGGGGCTGACCGAGCAAAATTGCCGCAGGATCCGGTCACACGACGATCTGCGCCCGATTCGCCTCCAAGCCGGTGCTTGAAGCGGGTTTGCGCAAACGAAGACAAAAACCAAAGGAGGTGGGTATGAAATCGATGCGCGCGTTCGCTGTCCTCGGTCTTGCGCTCGCAGGCCTTGCGCTCCAACCCGGCGCCGCGGCCGCGCAGCCGGCGCCGGAGGCAGCGCCAGCGACCAAGATCGGGTCGTCCCTGATCGGCAAGCTCGAGGGCCCGCAGATCATCCTCGATTCCCAGGTCTTTCCGAAAACCTTCCACGAGGCGCCGCTCCTCGCCGCCGAGGTCAAAGCCGGCAAGCTGCCCGCGGTCGAGAAGCGCCTGCCCGAGCCCTCGCAGCTGTTCGTCGTCAAGCCGCTGCACGAGATCGGCAAGTACGGCGGCAACTGGCGCCGGGCCTTCACCGGACCGGCCGACCATGAAAACGGCAACCGCATCAATTCCGCCGACAAGATCCTGACCTTCGATTACACCGGCAACAAGATCATCCCCTGCCTCGCCCGCGACTGGAAGGTGAGCGACGACGGCAAGACGACCACCATCTACCTGCGCAAGGGCGCCAAATGGTCCGACGGCGTGCCCTTCACGGCCGACGATTTCATGTTCTGGTACCAGGACATCTATCTCAACAAGAACATCGTCCCCACACCCTTCTACGAGTTCCAGGTCGACGGCAAGGACGGCCGGATGAGGAAGATCGACGATTACACCGTCGCCTTCGAATTTCCGGAGCCCTACGCCTTCTTCGTCTATCAGCTGGCGGGAAGCACCGCGATCGGCGCCGGGTTCGCCACCCGCGGCGGCTTCCAGAACTTCGGTGGCGCCTACGCCCCGGCGCATTACCTGAAGCAGTTCCTGCCCAAGTACTCCTCCGAGGAGGCGGTGAACAAGAAGGCCAAGGAACTTGGCTTCGATTCCTGGGTGTCGCTGCTCAAGAACCGCTACAGCTGGGCGCTCAACAACGAACTGCCGGTCATGACCCCGTGGAAGACGGTGTCTCCGATCAATACGCCCACCTGGTCGATGGAGCGCAATCCCTATTTCTGGGCCGTCGACACCGCCGGAAACCAGCTTCCCTACATCGACCGGATCACCATGACGCTGGCTGAAAACACCGAAGTCGCGAACTTGAGGGCGATCGCCGGCGAGTACGACCTCCAGGAACGGCACATGGATCTGTCGAAGCTCCCGGTGTTCCTGGAGAACGCCAAGAAGGGCAACTACACCGTCCACCTCGACCCCGCCCTCAACGGTTCCGACGCCGCGCTGCACATGGGCAACTCCTATGAAGGCGATCCCGAGATCGCAAAACTGCTCAGGAACAAGGATTTCCGCCATGCGCTCGCGCTGGGCATCGACCGCGACCAGCTCAACGAAGCTTTCTGGCTCGGCGTGGGAACGCCCGGATCGGTGGCGCCTGCGCCCGGCACTCGCTACAGCCCGGGCCCGGAATGGAACAAGAAGTGGGGGGTCCTGGATCTGAAGCAGGCCAACGCGCTCCTCGACAAGGTGGGTCTCACCCAGAAGGACTCGGATGGCTATCGCCTGCGCACCGACGGCAAAGGACGCCTGCGCCTGGAAATGATTACCGTCGGCGGGCAATTCGTTCCCTACACCCAGGTCGGGGAGATGATCAAGCAGCAGTGGAAGAAGATCGGCATCGACGTCGATGTCAAGGAACTGGAACGCAATCTCGCCTTCACCCGGGACAACGACAACGCGAACCAGATGCTCATGTGGGCCAACGACGGCTCGGAAGAGATCTTCCTCTTCCCCCGCCATGCGCTGCCGGTGGACGCTGCCGAGAGTCACATGGGCATGGCCTTCGCCAAGTGGTATTCCTCCAAGGGAACCGCCGGCAAGAAGCCGGACGATCCGGAAATGTTGAAAGCCTTCGATCTGTTCCGCAGCGCATTCGGCATGAATGAGGAGGATCGAATCAAGACCGGAAAGGAAATCTGGAAGATCATCGTGGAGCAGACGTGGAGCATCGGCACGGTCGGTCAGTCGCCGGCCTTCATGGGGGTGCGCATCGTCAAGAACAACATGGGCAACATTCCCGAGCGGCAGGTGAATGCGCAGAACGCGCGCACCCCGCACACTTCGATGCCGATCACCTTTTACTTCAAGTAACGGGAACCCGGACGCCGACGCAGCCTCGAGCGGCTGCTTTCAGGGCATTGCCATGCTGGCCTACATCGTTCGCCGCCTGTTGCTCGCCGTGCTGACGGTGTGGGCCATTTCGGTCCTGTCCTTCATCATCATCCACCTGCCTCCCGGCGATTACGTGACCTCGTACATCGCCTCGATGTCGGCGTCGGGCAGCGCGGTTTCCGAGGGCGAGGCGACGGCGCTGCGCGAACAGCTCGGTCTCGACAAGCCCATCACCGTCCAGTACGCCAAGTGGATGGGCCTCATGCTGCAGGGAAATTTCGGCATGGCGATGGAATGGGGGCGCCCCGTTGCCGATGTCATCGGCGACCGTCTTTCCCTGACCATGGTCATCTCCGTGGCCGCGATCCTGTTCACCTGGGCCCTGGCCTTGCCCATCGGCATCTATTCCGCGGTCTATCCGTATTCGCTCCTGGATTACGTGTTCACGCTGGTCGGATTCATCGGGCTCGCCTTTCCCGGGTTCCTGCTGGCGCTCATCGTCATGTACGTGGGCTTTGCCTGGTTCGGTGCCAATGTGGGGGGGCTGTTTTCGCCTGATTTCGCCGAAGCCCCGTGGAGCCTGGCCAAGGTGTGGGACCTCACCAAGCACCTGCCGATCCCGGCGGTGGTCCTCGGTGTCGCCGGAACCGCCCAGTTGATCCGCATCATGCGCTCGAACCTGCTCGACGAATTGCGCAAGCCCTACGTCATGACGGCCCGGGCCCGCGGGCTTTCGGAATACCGGGTCATCATGCGCTATCCGGTCCGGGTGGCGCTCAATCCGTTCGTCAGCACCATCGGCTACCTGCTGCCCTATGTGGTCTCCGGAAGCATCATCGTGTCGCTGGTGCTGAGCCTGCCGACAGTCGGTCCGCTGCTGTTGAAGGCGCTCATCGCCCAGGACATGTTCCTCGCCGGAACCATCGTCCTGTTGCTGGGGGTGATGACCGTCATCGGGACCTTCCTGTCGGACCTGCTGCTCATGTGGGTCGACCCGAGAATAAGGCTGGGGCGGCAGTGACGGCAGTGACGGCGGCGGGCGCCGCGGTGGCCGAAAGCGGGAACCTGGCGGAACAGCGCATCGCCGTCGCCACCCAATGGCAGCTCATGTGGTGGCGCTTCCGCAAGCACCGGCTCGCCGTCGGGGGGACCATCGTCCTCATCGCCTTTTACCTGGTTGCGGCTTTCGCCGAATTCTTTGCCTATGCGGATCCGCAGGAATCCGACGCGCAGCGATCGCTGATGCCGCCGCAACCGATCCACTGGATCGACGCGGGCAGGTTCAAACCCTACGTGTACCCTTTGCAGGGGACCCGCGACCCCGTGACCTTCAAGCGCATCTATGTTCCCGACACGAGCAAGAAGCTGCCGATCACGTTCTTCGGCCGGGGAGAGAAGGTCGACTTGCTGGGCTTCATCCCGAGCGACCGCCACCTGATCGCGGTGCAAGGTGCCCGGGCCGAAGAGTCGCTCTTCCTCATGGGAACGGACATGCAGGGACGCGACCTCTGGTCGCGGCTCATGTACGCGACCCGAACCTCGATGACGATAGGCCTGGTCAGCGTGGCCCTGAGTCTTGTGCTCGGCGTGGTGCTCGGCGGCATATCCGGCTATTTCGGCGGCCTGATCGATACGCTGATCCAGCGCATCATCGAGATCCTGCGCTCGATTCCGACCATTCCCCTGTGGATGGGCCTGGCCGCGGCCCTGCCCAGCGACTGGGACGTGGTCAAGGTCTACTTCGCCATCACGATCATCATCTCGCTCATCGGCTGGACCGAGCTCGCGCGGGTGGTCCGGGGCCGGTTCATCTCGCTCAAGCAGGAAGATTTCGTCATGGCGGCCGAGCTCGTCGGCTGCAGCAAGGCGCGGATCATCTTCCGCCACATGGTGCCCTCGTTCATGAGTCATATCATCGCCGCAACGACCCTGGCGATCCCCGCGATCATCATCAGCGAGACTTCGCTCTCCTTCCTCGGACTTGGCCTGCGGCCGCCCGCGATCAGCTGGGGTGTCCTGCTTCAGGATGCGCAGAACATTCAGGCCCTGGTCATCTCTCCCTGGCTTCTCATCCCGTCGTTTGCTGTCATCATCGCGGTGCTCGCATTCAATTTCATGGGCGACGGGATACGGGATGCGGCGGACCCCTATCTGTAGCGACGGCAGGCTCCCGGCGGATTCACCACCCACCCCGTTGCCGCCCTCAGGACACGCCCACCGATCATGCGCCACGACAATAAGCCGCTGCTTTCGGTGCGCAACCTCAAGACGAGCTTCTTTCAGGACGAGGGCACGACCAAGGCCGTCGACGGCGCTTCGTTCGACGTTTACCCGGGAAAGACCCTCGGCATCGTCGGCGAGAGCGGCTGCGGAAAAAGCGTCACCGCGCAGTCGATCCTGCGCATCGTCGATCGCCCCGGCCGAATCGTCGCCGGAGAGATCATTCTGACTCGCGCCGACGGATCGCAAACCGACCTGGTCAAGCTCAAACCCGACAGCCGGGAGATACGTTCGATTCGTGGCGGAGACATCGGCCTCATCTTCCAGGAGCCGATGACCTCTTTCAGCCCCGTGCATACGGTCGGAGCACAGATCATCGAGGCGGTCCTGCTCCACAATGCGGTCAGCCGCAAGGAGGCGCGACGCCGGGGAATCGAAGCGCTGCGCAGCGTCGGTGTCCCGAAGCCGGAGCGGCGCATCGACGAGTACTCATTCGAATTGAGCGGCGGGCTCCGGCAGCGGGCGATGATCGCGGTCGCTCTTTCCTGCGACCCGCGCCTGCTCATCGCCGACGAGCCGACGACGGCTTTGGATGTCACCACCCAGGCGCAGATCCTGGATCTGCTGCGCAAGATTCAGCAGGAACGGGGAATGGCCATCATGCTCATCACGCACAACCTCGGCGTGGTCGCGGAGATGGCCGACGACGTGGTCGTCATGTATCTGGGCCGGGTGGTCGAGCAGGGCAAGGTCGATGAGATTTTTCACGATCCGCAACACCCTTATACGAAGGCCCTGCTGCAATCCATTCCGAGCATCGACTCCGTGCCCAAGGTCAAGCTTCCGACCATCAGCGGGTCGATTCCCCATCCGTTCAATCGACCGACGGGTTGCCCCTTTCACCCCCGATGCGCCTACTTCAAGCCCGGCCGCTGCGACACCGAGCAACCGCTGCTTGTGCCTGTCGGGGAAGGAAGAAAGGCAAGTTGCTTTCTCTACCAATGACAAGACGCGCACAGCGATGAGCAGCGGCAACGCCAGTTCAGGAAACTCCGTGCTCCTCGATGTCAGGGGGCTCAAGAAGTACTTCCCCATTCGCAGGGGGTTTCTGCAAAAGACCGTCGGCCATGTGAAGGCGGTCGACGACGTGACCTTCTTCCTCAATCGCGGACAGACACTGTCGCTCGTCGGCGAGAGCGGGTGTGGAAAAACCACGACCTCGCGCTGCATTCTGAGAGCCATCGCCCCGACGGACGGTCAAGTTCTGCTTGCGGACAACGGTGAAGTCGTGGACGTGGCGAGCGTCCCGAAAAGCCGGCTTCCGTCCCTTCGGCGGCAGATGCAAATGATCTTTCAGGACCCGTTCTCCTCCTTGAACCCGCGGATGACCCTGCTGGACATCGTAGGAGAGCCGCTGCTCGTTCACGGCGAAGGCAACGCGCAGGAACGAACCGACAGGGTCGTGGAACTTCTTCGCCTCGTCGGCCTTCCGCCGGAATACATGCGGCGCTACCCGCACGCCTTCTCGGGCGGCCAACGCCAGCGCATCGGCATCGCCCGGGCCCTTGCCTTGAATCCCCGGCTGGTCGTTGCGGACGAACCCGTCTCCGCCCTCGACGTGTCGGTCCAGGCACAGATCTTGAACCTCCTCCTCGAGCTTCAGGAGAGACTTGGACTTACCTATCTGTTCGTCGCTCACGACCTCAGCGTGGTCAAGCACATCAGCGAACGGGTCGCGGTGATGTACGTCGGCAGGATTGTCGAGACCGCGCCCACCGAAGAACTGTTCGCCTATCCGAAGCATCCGTATACCGAGGCGCTCTTGTCGGCGGTGCCTAAACCGGATCCGCGCCTTCGCTCTGACCGGATCGTTCTCCAGGGCGAAGTAGCCGACCCGGCTCATACGCCGCCGGGTTGTCATTTCCATCCCCGTTGCATGTATGCGCAATCCGTCTGCCGGGAGAAGTCGCCGCTACAGGAAGAGATCGCCCCGGGCCACTTCGTGAACTGTCATCGAGCGAAGGAGCTTTCCCTTCGCGGCGTCGCCCGCTCAGGCGCATAGGAGCCGCTGCGTCGAACGCTCGCTCGCAGCGCTTTCTGGAGTCCTGTTGCCCATTTAATGCAATGCATCATTGACAAGAAAAATCGGACCTGCTAAACGCGAGCCAACCGGCCGGTCGAAAACGCTTGTCCTGTCCGGCCTTGTTGCGCAATGCGTCACCTAGCAAGGAGGAGCCCCATGAAGCGACGTGGATGGTGGATGCAGGCGATCTTGGCGGCGCTGATGGTGGCCGTGCTCCCCGACGCGAGCCTCGCGCAGCAGAAGAAGCTCGTCCTCTGGACCCACTGGGATCAGAACCCCGAGTTCAACCAGTGGTACGTGACCAAAGGCAAGGAGTTCGCCAAGAAGACCGGCTACGAGGTCGAGGTCGTGACCATTCCCTACCAGGGATACGAGGCCAAGTACCTGGCGGCCTTCATGTCCAAGAGCAGCGCGCCGGACATGTTCATGGGCATGACCCACCAGTGGTGCGGGCAGTACGATCTGTGCGACAAGATGCCCGCGGATCTGGCCAAGCTCTATGACGAGAACCTGCCGAAGTACATGGTCCCGGTCGGCAAGTGGCAGGGCGTGCGCTACGGGATCCCCATCGAGCACGGCAACTTCCAGCAGATGTACATCAACGTCGACATGTTCAGGAAGGCGGGCTTGAATCCGGACGCTCCGCCCAAGACCATGGACGAATTCCTGGCGGACCTGAAGAAGCTCACCATTGCCGACCCCAAGGGGGGTGAGCCCACACAGGTGGGCTTCGCCCTGCGCAGCAAGGGTGCTCCGGTGGGCATCACGGACAAGTTCCTCCCCTTCGCCCACGCCTGGGGGGCGCGCATGCTCTCCCCGGATCTGGACCGTGCCACGGGCTACGCCAACAGCCCGCAGATGGTGGCCGCGCTCACCTTCTTTGGCGATCTGGTGCTCAAGGACAAGGTGGCGAGCCTCGCCTTCGGCAATCCCGAAGATGCCTTCGGCCAGAAACGGGCCGCCGTGATCTTCCGCGAATCCTGGTTCTTCGGCTGGCTCAAAAAGAACGCGCCGGATGTGAACTTCAAGGTCTACGCGCTGCCCTGCGAGAAGACCTGTCCCGGCGCGGGCGCGCTCTTCCCCTGGACCAACCTGGTCTACAAGAACAGCCCGAACAAAGCGATGGCGTGGGAGTTCTACCGCTTCATCAGCAATCCCAAGGACGACCTGGAGCAGCATCAGCTGCAGGGGATACTGCCCGTCTGGACGGTCAACCTCGATACCGCGTACGTCAAGTCCCGGCCCGACTACCAGTCCACCCAGGACATGCTCGCCCAGCCGGTGCCGCCTACCTATTTCCACCCGAAATCCAACGAACTCGCCACCGCCTTTGGCGACGCCATCGTCGGCGTCCTGTACGGCAAGGGACAGCCGAAGCCCCTGCTCGACGAAGCGGCCGCCAAGATGGATCGGATCCTCAAGGACTAGCTCGTTCGCTTCTCGCCGGCGGCCCCTTTTTCGCAGCGGGCCGCCGGGTCAGGCCCAGCGGCGTTGCGTGCCCCGCTTCGGATTCGCCAATCGACCATGCGCCAGTGGCTACGCATCGTCTTCCCCAGGAACCACCTGGATCGCCAGAAGCGCGCGGGATTCCTGTTCGTGCTGCCGGCGCTGCTGTTCTTCGGCTCCGTGTTCATCCTGCCGCTCGCAGAGTCGGTCAGGTACTCGTTCTACCGCCTCGCCCCGGGCGGCGCGAGCCGGTTCGTGGGCCTCGCCCTGTATGAAAAAGTCTTCACCGACTCCACGTTCTGGAACGCGGTCGGGAACACCGTAGAGCTCCTGCTCTTCTCCGTGCCGACGACGGTCATCGGCGCGCTTGCCGTGGCACTGGGTCTTAACCGGATCGGCAGCCTCAAGTGGCGCAACCTCTGGGCCTCCATGTACTTCCTGCCCTTCGCCACGTCGCTCGTCGCGGCCGCCCTGATCTGGCAGTGGATCTATGACCCGATCTACGGCTTCCTCAACTATGCGCTGTCGTTGTTCGGCATTGCGCCGCAGAAGTGGCTGCAGTCCCTCTCCCAGGTGCTCCCGTCGCTGGCCGCGGTGGGCGTCTGGGTGCGGATCGGCTTCGACACCATGATCTTCCTCTCCGCGCTCCAATCCATCCCGGAGGAGTATTACGAGGCGGCCCGGGTCGACGGCGCCACTGCCGTGCAGCGGCTGCGCTACGTCACCCTGCCGCTCTTGAACCCGCAGATCATCATGGTGTGCATCCTCGAGCTGATCTTCAATTTCAAGATCTTCGATCAGGTGTACGCCACGACCCAGGGCGGACCGGCGGGCGCCAGCCAGACCATCATCATGCTGCTCTATGACACGGCCTTCAGATTCTTCCGCTTCGGCGACGCCTCGGTCATGGCGGTCTTCGTCTTCGTCACGCTCATGCTGGTGACCTTGCTGCAATGGCGACTATTCCGGAAACCCGTCGAGTACTGAACAGCAGGCAGGTCCACTTCCGCTGGCTCACTACCCTCGCGGTCGCCTGCGGCGCCATCATTGTCTTCTTCCCTTTCTTCTGGATGGCGGTCACGTCGCTCAAAACCGCGCCGGAGATCCAGCGCGTGCCGCTGCAGATCGCTCCCGACCACTGGCTCAACCTGAAGAGCTACGTCGAGGTCTTCCAGCGCGAAGCGTTCCTGCGCTACCTGCTGAACAGCGCCATCGTCGCTTCGATCGCCGCCGTGAGCAGCGTGGTGGTCTCGTCGCTGGCGGGGTTCGGATTTGCAAAGTATCACTTCCCCGGACGCGACGCGCTCTTCCTCGCCATCGTCGGCATATTGATGGTCCCCTTCCAGTCGGTCGTGGTGCCGCTCTACATCTGGATGAACCGCCTCGGGCTGCTCGATACTTACGCGGGCATCGTGGCCCCGGACCTCGTCAGTGTCTTCGGCGTCTTCCTGATGCGGCAGGCAATCGAGATGATTCCCAACGATTACATCGACGCGGCCCGCGTCGATGGCTGCAGCGAGCTCAGAATCTTTTTTTCGGTGATTCTGCCGTCAGTGAAGCCAGCCATCGCCACCTTGCTGATCATCAAGTTCATGTGGAACTGGAACGAGTTCTTCTGGCCGATGGTGGTGATCAGCAGTCCCCAGATGAAGGTGGTCACCATGGGCCTGATGAATTTCACCAACATGTATTTCATCGAATACAACGTCCTCACCGCCGCCGCGGTGATGAGCATCCTGCCAATCCTCCTCATCTTCATCACGCTGCAGCGTTGGGTGGTCCAAGCCGTCGTGATGAGCGGCCTGAAGGGCTGAGAATCCTTGCGCGATCCCGCGGGACCCAAGGTGAGCGGGGCAGCCACCGACCCCATTTGATCGGCGGCGCCGACCGCCCTCTCTCGCCCGAGGGTGACGCATGCGCTCGGTTCAGGCCATGAGCCTGAGCGCAGGCTAGCCGTTGTCCGGACATCGGTCCGCCTTGTCGGCAGCGCGTCGGGCCCTCCATCCTGATGGGTTGGCGGAGTCGGAACCGACCCGCACCCGGGCGCCCACGTTTTGCGCGCGGCCTTGATCCTGCGCAAATGGGGCAGCTTGGAGTCGGCGCACTATACGGCTCTGATCAAGGACCAAGACATGATGCAGGCGCTCGTCCTGACTTCCCCGGGGGCCTTCGAAGTCCGCGAGGTGCCGGTCCCGAAACCGGGCCCGCACGAGGTCCTGTGCCGGATCCGCGGGGTCGCGATTTGTGGCAGCGACCCGGAAATCATCCGCGGCGGTCTGGCCGGTACGTGGCCGCCGTCGTACCCGTTCATCCCGGGGCACGAATGGTCCGGCGAGGTCGTTGAGCTCGGCGACGGCGTTCTCGGTTTCAAGCCCGGCGACCGGGTGGCGGGCGAAGCGCACAAGGGCTGCGGCTACTGTCGCAATTGCCTGCAGGGTCGCTACAACCTGTGCGAGAACTACGGCCGGCCCGAGACCGGGCACCGCCATTACGGCTTCGTTTCGCAGGGGGCCTACGCCCAGTACAACGTCTATTCCATCCGTAGCATCAACCATCTGCCGCAGGCTGTGTCGTTCCGCGAAGGCGCCCTGGTCGATACGGCCGGCGTGACCCTTCATGGGATGGAGTTGACGGGCATCACGCCCGGCGGGACGGTGGTGGTCATCGGTCCGGGGCCCATCGGCCTCATCGCGGGACGATTCGCGAAGGCGCTGGGCGCGGCGCGGGTCATCGTGGTTGGACGCGGCGCGCGCCTCAAGGCGGCGGCGGAGAAGGTCGCCGATGCGGTGGTCGACTTCGAAAAGCAGGAGCCGGTCAAGGCTGTGCGCGATCTGGCCGACGGGCTTGGCGTCGATGAAGCCTTCGAGTGCTCGGGGGCGCCCGGGACCTTCGCCCAGGCTGTGCGCATGGTGCGCAAGGGCGGCAAGGTTGCGCTCCTGGGCGTACCGCCGGACAAGGTTCTCGAGGAACTGCCGTTCAAGTACATCGTGCACAACGAGATCGCCATCTTCGGGTCGCGGGCGAACCCCAACGTTTCGCGCGAGATCATCCAGATGATGGCCGCCTCGCATATCAAGGTGAAGGACCTCATCACCCATACTTTTCCGCTCCAGGACTTTGCCAAGGGCCTGGATACCTTCGTCAGCCGCCGCGACGGCGTGATCAAGGTTGTCATCGAGCCCAACGGGGCGGAAACATGAGCGCCGGGGACGACCGAATCGACAGGGAAACCGGGTGCGGGAACCTCACCCGATCTGTGCAACGGCACGATTGACGAAGCATCGGCGGCCGGATCGATCATCGCGAAGACAACGGTTCCATGGCATCTATCGAGATTCGTGGCGTCGACAAATCGTTCGGTGCGACGCATGTTCTGCATGACGTCGACCTTGATGTCGCCGACGGCGAGTTCCTCGTTCTGGTCGGTCCCTCCGGCTGTGGCAAATCGACGCTGCTGCGGATTATCGCCGGCCTGGAGGAGGTTTCCGGCGGCGAGATCGTCATCGGCGGTCGCGTCGTGAACGACCTGCCGCCGAAGGATCGCGACATCGCCATGGTGTTCCAGAACTACGCGCTCTACCCGCACATGACGGTGCGCCAGAACATGGCCTTCAGCCTCAGGCTGCGCAAAGAATCCCGAGCGAGCGTCGAGCAGAAGGTTTCGGCAGCGGCGGATACCCTCAATCTCGCCTCCTTTCTCGATCGCTATCCACGCCAGCTTTCCGGTGGCCAGCGCCAGCGCGTGGCGATGGGCCGGGCGATCGTGCGCGACCCCCAGGTATTCCTGTTCGACGAGCCGCTGTCCAACCTCGACGCCAAGCTGCGCGTGCAGATGCGAGTCGAGATCAAGTCGCTCCACCAGCGTCTGCACGCGACGTCGGTCTATGTCACGCACGACCAGATCGAAGCGATGACGATGGCCGACCGGATCGTCGTGCTCCAGGACGGGCGCGTCGAGCAGATCGGCTCGCCGCTGGAGCTCTACGATCACCCGGCCAATCTCTTCGTCGCCGGTTTCATCGGCTCGCCGGCAATGAACTTCGTCCGGGGTCGCCTGCGCCGTGGCGGCGATGCCGCCTGGATCGAAGCCAACGACGGCACGCGCCTGCCGAATGGCAGAGGGCACGGCGGGCAGGACGGCCAGGAAGTCGTCTACAGCTTCCGGCCCGAGCAACTCACGCTCGGCGCCCCAGGCCAGGGCGTTGCGGCAAGGATTGTGCTGATCGAACCGACCGGCGCCGGCACACACGTCTATTGCGAGCTCTGCGCCACGCAGATCTGCGCGGTCTTCGGCGAGCGGCTCGCGTTCAAGGCCGGCGAGATCATCTGGGTGCGACCGAAGGGCGAAGTCGTCCACGTCTTCGACTCCGCGACCGGGAAGGTTCTGCACTGACCCGGTTACAAACAGACACGTTCGACAAGGAGGAGGCAGAGAATGAACAAGTGGAACCTGACCCGCAGCGTGTTTGCATTGGCGGCGGCGCTGCTGACGCTGATAGCAGGAGGGGCGGCATCCGCCGCGGATACCCCCGCCAACTTTCCGAAAGAGCCCGTCACCATCGAGATCTGGTGGCACGAGTACGGCCCGTTCACCGCCTACATGAAGGAGCTGATCGAAGCCTACAAGAAGGTGCGGCCCAACGTGACGGTCAACCCGGTGGTCACGTCCTCCGGCGACATCAATCAGAAGCTTACCGTCGCCCTGGCCACCGGCACGGGTCCGGACATCATGGACCAGGACGCGTCCTTCTACGAGCTGTACTACGCCAAGGGGGTGTTGGAACCGCTTAACCTCGAGGTCTTTGGCGCCAAGAGCTACGAGGAAATCACCGCAAGGTATACGCCGGGCGGCATCGCGGCGGGCACGTTCGACGGCAAGGTCTATGCCCTGCCGTACCAGGGCAATTCGATGAGCCTGTTCATCAACAACAAGGCGTTCGCCGCCGCCGGGCTGGATCCCGTCAAGGATGCGCCGAAGACGTGGGACGACGTGAAGGCGCTGGGGCCGAAGCTCAAGAAAGTGCAGGGCAACCGCACGGTGCAGAAGGCGTTCGACTTCCCGTACCACAGCCCGCGCTGGGAAATGCAATGCTTCCAGCCGCTCGTCGAGCAGTTCGGCGGCAAGATCTTGAGCGACGACGGCAAGACCGCCTACCTCAACAGCCCCGAGGCCGTGAAGGCGCTGACCCTGTGGCGTGACGTCACCAAGGCCACCGGCGATCCGAAGACCACGTTGAATACGCCAAGCAATCCGAACCAGGACTTCGTCGACGCCCGCATAGCCATGTGGATCACCGGCCCGTGGGCGACCTCGCAGATCGAGCAGTCGCCGATCAAGGACGGTTTCACCGTCGTCGGGCTGCCGCAGGTCAATCCCGCGAAGCCGCACACCATCGTGTACGGCTGGATGTGGGGCGTGAACAAGGCCAAGCCGGAAGCACACAAGATCGTGGCCTGGGATTTCATCCGCTTCATGCTCGCCAAACCGGACGAGTGGCTGGCGAAGGTTGCGTTCGTGCAGCCGGTGAAAGGCGTCAACCAGACGCAGGTGGCCAAAAACTTCCCGTTCTTCGACGTGCACATGAAGGACGTCTCGACGGCGACCTGGTATATCCGCTCCGAGTACACGAACGAGATCGGCCAGGCTGTCGGCCGGGCCATCGAACGGACCGTGTACGACGGCGTCGACCCGAAGGCCTCCCTTGATCAGGCGCAGGCCGAGGTCGACAAGGTTCTGAAGAAGTAACGCGCGCAGGGCAGGGGGCGCAGGCCGGGTTCGCCGGGCCTGCGCCATGCCCGAACCTGCGTGCCGCAAGGCCCCGTCGCGAACAACGCTTAAGATGCCCTCGACCGCCTACGCAGCGCGCGCAACGATCAAGCGGCGCATGCATCTGAGCCTTGCCACGAAACAGGCGGCGTTCGGCGTCGCGATCCTTCTGCCGACGCTGGCCATCCTGGCCGTCTTCCGTTTTCTGCCGATGGTCCAGGCGTTCTACCTCAGCCTCACCCAGTACGATCTCGTTCATCCCCCGAAGTTCGTCGGGCTGGCGAACTTCGCAGACCTCCTGCAGGATCCGCTGTTCCTGAAGTCGGCGCGGGTGTCCCTCACCTACGTGCTGTTCAGCGTTGCGCCGGTGCTGCCGCTGTCGCTTGGCCTCGCGGTGCTATTCAACCGCAGCCTGTTCATCAAGAACGTGCTCCGGTCGGCCATCTTCATGCCCGTCGTGATGCCCGCCGTCGTGATGGCCGTGGTCTGGACTTTCATGTACCACCAGGACGGCGTGATCAACACGCTCCTCGGCTGGTTCGGGATCGATCCCGTTCCGTGGCTGCGCAGCAGTGCCACCGCGCTTTGGGCGGTGATACTCATCGGCATCTGGCGGGCCACGCCTTACTACATGGTCATCTTTCTGGCCGGCCTGCAGGCGATCCCGGCGGAGTACTACGATGCCGCCGAGATCGACGGCGCCGGCACGTGGGCGAGCTTCTGGCACATCACCCTGCCGTTGCTCAAGCCGACGACGCTGCTGGTCGTCGTGATGAACGTGATCGTGGCGATGAAGGTGTTTGCCGTGCCCATGATCATGACCGGCGGCGGACCTGCCGACTCGACCCGGGTACTGCCGCTTTTCATCTACCAGACGGCATTCGAATTCTTCGACATGGGACGGGCCGCGGCGATGAGCGTCTTCCTGTTCGTCGGCGTGATGCTGTTCTCGTTCATCCAGGTGCGCATGTTCACGCGCGGGGACGAGCAGCGATGAGCGGTTCCGCCGAACGGGTCGCGAGCCGGCCCCTGGGGCCGACGGCCCGGCCGAGAAGCCGAAGGACGTCACCGCCAGGATGGCTGCGGCGGGTGATTCGTCGCCGCGGCAACATCGCCGCGTTTTGCGTATTGCTCGGCGTGGCGTGCATCACCCTGCTGCCCTTTTACTGGATGTTCTCGTCGTCGCTGCGGACGATGCAGAATATGTTCAGCCTGCCGATCCAGTGGATTCCCGACCCGCTGAACTGGCGCTCCTATGTTCTCGCCTGGCAAGCGCAGGACTTCACCCGCTACTTTCTCAACAGCGGTATCGTCGCGATTGCGATCACGCTGAGCAACCTGCTGCTCTGCTCGCTTGCCGGGTACAGCCTGACCAAGTTTCATTATCGGGGTCGTGGCACGATGTTCATCCTGATCCTGAGCACCATGATGCTGCCGCTGGAAGTCACCATGGTGCCCCTGTTCCTGATCATCAAGCGCCTGGACTGGGCCAACAGCTATCAGGGACTGATCGTGCCGTTCCTGGTCGACGGCTTCGGCGTCTTCCTGATGCGGCAATACATGCTGAGCATCCCCAAGGACCTTATCGATTCGGCACGGATCGACGGGGCATCGGAGCTGCGGATCTTCTGGATGATCGTGCTGCCATTATGCAAACCTGCCCTCGTCGCCCTGGCGGTGTTCACCTTCCGCGAAGCCTGGGACATGTACATCTGGCCGCTGATCATCATCACCAAGGATTCATTACGTACCCTGCCACTGGGGATCTCGCTGTTCATGAGCAGCTACGGCACGTCATGGGATCAGCTGATGGCCATCGCGGTCCTGGGAACCCTGCCGATGATCTTCCTGTTCTTCTTCCTGCAGCGCGCCTTCATCCAGGGCATCGCGGCGACCGGCCTCAAGGAATAGTCAAGCATGCCCGACACGATGCGCGCCGTAGTGGTCGCCCGCTACGGGGGATCGCTTGAAGCCACGCGACGGCCCGTTCCGCGACCCGGTCCGGGCGAAGTGCTCATCCGCGTGCGCGCCAGCGGCCTGTGCAGCACCGATCTGCACCTGCTCTCCGGCCGCCAGCCCCTCGGCGACCTGCCGCGGATCCTGGGCCACGAACTGGCCGGGGACGTGATCGAACTGGGCGATCGCGTAACGCACTGGCGGCAAGGCGACCGTGTCACAGCAGCGATCGACGTCACCTGCGGCCGCTGCCGCTACTGCCTGGCGGGTGAAACGCAACTGTGTCGCAGCATGAAGCGCATCGGCTTCGAAAGGGATGGCGGGCACGCCGATTACGTGACGGTGCCGGAGGCGAACCTCGTGGCGCTGTATCCGGAGATTTCCTATGAGGCGGCAGCGATTCTGCCCGACGCCGTCGCCTGCATGTATCACAGCCTGATCCACCAAGGCCGCGTGGGCATCGGCCAGCGCGTCCTCATGCTCGGGGTCGGCGGGCTCGGCATCCACGGCGTCCAGATCGCAAGGGCCGTGGGAGCCGAGGTCCTGGCGACCAGCCGTCAGCCGCAGCGAGTGGCGCTGGCCGAAAAGTGGGGCGCCGTCGGTATCAATACGTCCCGGGAGTCGCTCGAAGGCGCCGTGGCCCGGTTCACGGATGGCGAGGGCGTGGACCTCGTCGTGGACAATATCGGCAACCGCGCGAGCGTCCGGCAGGGACTGGCTGCGCTGAGGCCGGGCGGAAAGTTCCTGGTCGTGGCTTACCTGGATGAGAGCTTCGAGGTTCCTTCCATGCCCCTGTTCAAGACCGAGCAGCAGATCATCGGTTGCCGCGGCAGCACCAAGCAGGACTTGATCGACGTTGTCCGATTGGTGCGGACCGGACTGGTAACGCCGGTGCTCGGGGCATCCTACGCGCTCGAAGAGATCCAGGAAGCGGTAGCCCGGCTTGAATCAGGCGACGTCGTGGGGCGCATCTGGCTCACCCGCACCTAAGCCGGTTCCACGGGCGCCCTAAAGCGGGGAAGCGGAAGCCTGGAAAAGGAAATGCTGGTATTCGTTGGAACGTACACCGATCCAATCCTCTTCGGCACCGGGAAGGTCCTCCAGGGCAAAGGGGAGGGAATCTATGTCTACCGTCTGGATCCAGCATCCGGCGCTCTGGCATTCGTCAGCAAAACGACCGGCATCAGCAATCCGTCCTATCTGGCATTCGATGCGACGCACAAATTCCTGTACGCGGTCAACGAATTGAAGATGTTCGAAGGCAAGCCAACCGGAACCGTCAGCGCGTTTGCCGTGGATGCGCAGAACGGAAAGCTCAAGTTCCTGAACCGGCAGCTCACTCACGGCACCGATCCCTGCCACGTCCTCGTGGACGGGCAGCGGACACACGTATTCGTCGCCAACTTCATGAGCGGGAGCGTGTGCGTGCTGCCGGTGTCTGACAACGGCAGCCTGGGAGAAGCCTCGGACGTCATTCAACATCAGGGGTCGAGTATCGATCCGGTCCGGCAACGGGGCCCTCATGCCCACTCGGTCACGCTTGATGCGTCGCAGCACTTCGCCTTCGTCCCCGATCTCGGGCTCGACAAACTGATGGTGTACCGATTCGATTCGAAGCGGGGGACGCTCGAAGCGAATGCCGTGCCTTGGATCAAAATGAAACCGGGGGCCGGTCCGCGCCACGTCTGCTTGCATCCCGGCGGCAGGTTCGCGTATCTGGTCAACGAGCTCGATTCGACCTTGGCGGTTCTGTCGTATGACGGCAGGGCAGGCGCCTTTGAACATCTACAGACCGTTCCCACGCTCCCCGAAGGGTTCGGCGGCGAGAGTACCTGCGCCGACATCCAGGTCTCTTCGTCTGGAACGTTCGTCTATACGTCGAACCGGGGCCACGACAGCATCGTGATCTACCGGATCGATCCGCTGGCCGGGAAGCTGAGCTACGTTGGTCACGAGTCAACCCACGGAAAGACGCCGCGCAGTTTCGGGATCGATCCCAGCGGCCGTTTCCTGCTCGTGGCCAACCAGGATAGCGATTCGGTCGTGACCTTTCGCATCGATGCGGACAGCGGGAAGCTGCAACGCACGGGCCATGTTGCGCAGGTGCCGACGCCGGTGTGCGTGAAATTCATGACTGCGCGCTAAGCGCCGGAGCGCGATTGGCGACCCACCGCTCGGGCGACCGGTGTGAGGACACTTGCAATCTGGCACGTCGATGCCGGATGGATAACCGGAAGCCCATGCGGTTGCTTCTTGAGTCAGGCCAATGTCCGCAACGGGTCCGCGAGCCGCCGACGCTGCGCGCCGCGTGACTAACGCTATACAGCGAAAACCCGCAACACTACAGCCCTTCGGGTGCGAGAGAATACGCACGCCGGCGTCTGCCTCGTCCGATGGGCAGCAAGAGTTGATTTTTTCCGACAGAATTTTCGTGCCAAGAGGATTCCGCGCCAGGAATGCCACCCGAGACCCACACTCGGTATCGACGTGGGGTTGTCGCGGGACCGATATCGCCTGGATAACTATTATTTGGAAGATCGGTGTCTGTTCATCCGTGGTCTCCTCTTTGACTTCGCGACGGTTCGCGAGCGACGGTGAAACAGCGCGCATTTCTCGCACTTCACGTCGGCTACTCGCAACCCTCTTATGCCTCTCGTTGCCAGTCCCCCAAAACCCGCCGCAGGGGCAGGCTGCTGCGCCTGTGCCGAGCAGCCCAAGGTGGATTCGATGCGCGCGGCATGACGCCGAGCGCATGCAACGCGAACTGCCAGCTGCTGAGGATTGATGTCCTTGGCGAGGTCGACATCCAAGCCTCGAGTTGCGCAGTTGTAGCGCACTCTCCGGCTCCGAGCCGTATCGACCGAGCCAACAGCCGAGGGGTGAATCTGGCGCGTCCTGCGGGCGACTCGGAAAATGACGCTGTAATAATGCGGCTGTAATTCCTGTTCGGAAACAGCGTAGTTCCACTCCCCGCGCCACATCCGTGCGAAGCCGGCAGCGGCCCAACCTCCGGCAACGCCGCGGAAGCAGATCCAGTTTGTTGTTGACTATGTGCACTACGAGATGAACAATGCAAATCGCGTCGTGTAGCTGATCCGGCAATTTATAAAAGCTGTATGTCGCCCAGGGGGGCGCGCATGCATCCGCCAAGTCCGCTGCGAACAAGTACCTGCGTCAGGCGCAGGCGCTTCCTATCAGCGCGAGCTTGTCCGGTACGAACCTCCGGGTTCACTCGGCGCTACGACTTGCCGATGCGGCTCCGTGGCGAGTTCCATCTCCGCGGCCAGCTATTTTCTTGCTTTCCTCCGCCGATCAGGCAGCAGCGCCGAGTTGACTTTGGTCGGGCATTCGCGGCGGTTGCGCCGTACGCGCCGGGGCTGCCGGCCGCGCACGATGCGACAGAGAGCTCGATGCAGAAAGGTAACGCGCCATGATCCCAAACAGGCTCATCGTTCTTGTCGTTGCATTGGTTGCAATACCCGTGCAATCGACGCATGCGCAGCAAGTCCCAGGCGGCAGCACGGAGCAGCAGAGGGTGATCACCTTCGCTTCGTTTGTGTCTTATCTCGACACGGTCAGGGCAGCCAGCATTGAAGACTATCGCGGCAAACCGAACACGAAGGTCGAATCCGCGCCGGCCTTTGAGGATATGCGGGCCCATGTATTGCATATGTACGACGGCGCCGCCGTGGTCAGCTCATTTGTGTTGGACGAGAGTTATGTCGATTGCATCAGGATCGAGTCCCAGCCTTCGGTGCGCGAGCTCGGCATCAAGCAGATCGCGAAGCCGCCCCTGGGCAGCACGTCTGGCGTGAAGGTCGATGTCAAGGCGCCCGGCGGGCTCAGGTATGCCGACTCGCCGCTCAAGCACGGATTGAAAGACAGGTTTGGCAATGCGATTTCCTGCCCCGATGGCACGATTCCGATGGCGAGAATCACGCTCGACAAGCTGGTGCGGTACCGAACGTTGAGCGACTTTCTGGCGAAGACGCCGAGGGAAAGGCGCGGCGTGCACGTCAAGGGTGGTGAATCCGAGTTCCTGCCCGATTGGGACCCCACGCACCTGCATGCGTACGGCTATCAGTATGTAAACAGCTACGGCGGCAATTCCTGGCTCAATCTGTGGAACCCGGCGGGGGATTTTTCTCTTTCCCAGCACTGGTACATCGGGGGCTCTGGAAGCAGCACCCAAACCGTGGAGGGCGGTTGGCAGGTGTTGGCGGACAAATACAACACCAACAAGGCGGCGCTGTTCATCTACTGGACTGCGGATGACTACCAGCAGACAGGTTGCTACAACCTGGATTGTGCGGGATTCGTGCAGGTCAGCAACAGCTGGTATCTAGGCGGTACCTGGAGCGACTACAGCAGCGACGGCGGGACACAATGGGGATTCGAGCTGCAATGGAAACTATACTCCGGCAACTGGTGGCTGCTGCTCAAGGGGCCGGGAGACTACGAGGCGGTGGGCTACTATCCGACGTCAATCTATAACGGCGGGCAACTGTCGAAGCTTGCAACCCTCATCGAGTACGGAGGAGAGACGACGCGCAAGACGGGAGATTCCTGGCCGCAGATGGGCAGCGGCGCGTCCGCCAACCAAGGCTGGCAACATGCGGCCTTTCAGAACACGATTTTTTATATTCCACGCGACGAGAATGGCGGTGTGGGAGTCTGGTCGGAGCTGACGGGCATGGCCGAAGGTCTGGCGACCTGCTACTCGATTAATGTGATCCCGGCGGCAAGTGGTGGAAGTTGGGGATCGAATTTCTTTTACGGCGGTCCGGGCAGCAGCACCTGCAATTAAGACATCGGCTGCCCGAAGAGCGACCCATGGAGATTGGGCAAGCCGCGCGACCGCTGTCGATAAGCCGGCGCAACTGCAATCGCATTCTGCAAGGCGCTGGAGAAGCAACCAACCTAGGGGGCGAACCATGAAAGCGCGCTTCGGAATGATGCGCAATCACGTAGTCACGCAGCGGGTCTTGTATCGATGCCCGATCGGAGTTGCGCTGGGCCTGATGCTGTCGGCCTGCATGTCCTTTCCCGTGACCGCGCCGACGGCGGCAAAAGTGGAAGATTGCCTGGCCGCAAAGCGAGGGCTGTGTTCGAGAGCGGAAAGCGCAAAATATGCGAGCGACGTCGTTATCAGGCATTCATTTGTTTCCACGACCGCCGCGCCGGCGGGCGACGATTCGATGCGAACCACGGTCACCCCGGGCGGGATCGATCTCTACACGGCGGACAGCGTAGGCAAGCTGGATGAAATCATCAGCATGCGCAGGGGGCGGGAGATCGGGAGTCTGGCGCCGCTCGAGCAGATGTGCGCCAGGGCATTGCCCAGGATTCGGGCCGGCGTCGCCGCAATGAGCCCTGACGAGTTGAGCAGTGCAGGGCAGATGACGCGGGACGGGATCAGGTTTGTTGGCCACCCAGTGCAGCAGCAGCTGAACAGCCTTCACACATCGCTGCGCACGGCAAGTGCCAATGACGTCGTGTCGCTCAATAAGTCCGACGTCATGGACTACATTTCGCTGGCGTATAAGATTTCGATGCAGGACGGCTGGAAATACGGCGCCGCCGCAGGTGTTTTCAACCTGTGTGTCGAAGCCAATTCCCCCGCAGAGACCAGGGGTCCGGGCTATTCGACGCGCCTCGCGTCGCGCGCCGCGGACGCGGGTAATCAGCTTTTCCTCGAGGCCTATTTTCGCGCCTATTTTCGCAATGGCGAGTTCGTCAAGATAAGCGCCGCGCTGGCCAACCTTTATACGCAGTATCCGGAGCTCGTGCCGTACAAGGACACGCTGCAGCCAATCATCGATGAATTGTCGAAGAATGGAACCATCGGCAAGGTCGGCACGGACGGCCTGGTGACAAGAACCGGGCAGACGTTCCAATTTCCACCGTTGCAGATCACGGTCGATCCGACCCAGAAGAAGTGGGTCAGCATTTCGACCATTGACGCGGCCACGGTAGGCTCCGATGTCGTCAGGGTGGCCTTGGAAGCGCTGTTTGACGCAGCCTCTCTCCTGCCGGCAGTAAGCAACGCCACGGGCATCACCATCACCGACGCCAGCGCCGGCATTCTCGGGCTTGAAGACATAGCCAACGTAACGCAGGGCACGGCAATCTCGGCTGACCAATTCACCAGCAGCAATCAAATTGCCAACACCGTCGATGGCGCGGCTGGGTCGATCGCCGGGCAGGTGATCCGCGGCCTGAATGTCGCTGCTCTGAACAACGAGGCGCTGGCCAAGATTGTCGAGGCGATGGTGGCAGTGACGGCGCGGAAGGTGACCGAGAAGGTGACTTACTGTTGGTATGCGTGCGGTGGAACGGGTACGGAGGCGCAGACACCACTGCGCGGAATCGCCAGACCGCTCAGCGGTACGCATACGGTGACCGTGAAGCTGAACCTTCTTTGAGGCGGGCCGACAGACAAACAACGGCGCCAGTCATCGAGCGCAGGCAACCAGCAACGCGCCGAGAGCGGCCGCTCGCAACCGATTAGGCCTTCGGTTGTGACACCCAGGGTCGCATCTTCCCCCAAAGTGCTGCCGCGGCACGCGCGTCATGATCCGCACAGCGACGACCACAGCTTCTGGCTGCGCGACCTGCTTCAGTCAGCTCCGCAAGTGAACTCGGAAAACCCTCGGCAGGAGCAACCGCAGCGGCCAATTGCATTCGTGGCCACTTGTCAATCGCGATATGGCGGGATGCGGCACCCAATCCAGACTCGGCACCCGGGTTGGTCAATCCCCATTGCGCTTTCTACGGAGAAGTTGTCTACTACGTATTGTCCGGTTTTACTACCTACCATGGATGCCGGACGCTGTCCGCATGCCTCACAGGGGGGCCCGGGACAGTGTTAATAGGGAGAAAAATGAAACGGTTCTTTTTCAATCTCGCTGCGATTGCATGGGCCGGCGCGTTGTCCGGCACCCTGGGCGCCGGCGCCTCTTACGCGCAACCCCTTAACTGCACTCCGCCGGATCACTGCATCAAGGTCACCGTCGATGCGTCGACCCACAAGCTGGATGTCGACACCGAACCGCTCAGAAAGAGGGGGCCTGGCCATCGAGTTCATTGGACTTTGGTCAATGGCCCGGGCCAATCGTACGCCTTCGGTGCCGACGCAATCACGTTTTCAAGCAGCGACGGCGGGGCGCAGGTTTTTATGTGCAAGCTCGACCCAAAAGACGTGCACGTATTTCACTGCCACGATTCCACAGGAAAGCGGGGCACTTATAAATACACGGTAACGGTACGTGGCAATCCCAACCCGGTTCCGCTGGATCCACACATCATAAACAACTAGTGCCAATACGAGCGAGCGCGCACGCGGGACTCGTCCGGTATCGGCGTTGGATCGGACTCTGGCGTGTGATTGCGGTTCCATCGGCGGCGACGGCCGCCTATCAGTGCGAGTTAATCGGGGCCCACGAGCCACGCCTGCGCTTGCGCGATTGCGGCCTCATAGGCGAGCGCGCGGCCGGCGGCTTCGGCGGCAGTGGCCGCTGAAGGACCGAGCGCGGCCCGCGCCTTCGCAATCAGCGGTGCCAGGAACGCCTCGTCCGAGGGATCACCGTGAAGACCCGTCTGCGCCATCTGTTCCCGTGCAGCGCCAAACAGAATGGCCGCGCGCTCCCACGCTTCGTCCAATGCGTGCAGAGCGGCGGATACCTCCAACCCGCTCTGACCTGCGCGCTTCGAACCGATCTGCTTGGCAATGGCCAGCGCCTCGGCCAGCGTGGCTAAGGCGCGATCGCGCGACCCTTGGCCAATCGACACCATCGCGAGATTGAGAAGGCCGATGGCGATCGTTTCCTGGTCCTCCAGCTCGCGGGCAAGCAAGAGCACCTGTTCGTAGTGTCGCTCCGCGGTATCCAGCCTGCCCTCCATGCGATCGACTTGCGCCAGCGCGTTGATGGCCGACGCAAGCGCGCGCTTGTTGCCCAAATCCCGTGCGTGGTGCAGCGCCTGCTCCAAATAACCCCGAGCCTTGCCCAGGTCTCCTTGTCCCGAAGCCACCACGCCAAGTTCCTCTAGCACCATGGCGGCTCGCTCCTTGTCCTCGATCTGCAGCGCGATGGTCAAGCTTTCTTCGAGGTATCCCTGGGCCTCGCCGTAGCGCCCGGTGAAGAAACCGACTTGGCCGGCCGTGTGCAGCGCTCGGCACCGCGCTCGAGTGAGCCCTTGGGCATCGGGGCGGGCGAGCGCCTCCGAGGTGACCCGACGCAAGAGCGCGAGGCGGCCGCGGTAGATCAAATACAGCTTTACCGCGTGCACCAGCCGCAACCCCATCTCTCCACCGCCCTCGACACGGTCGCACCACGCATGGGCGGCAAGCAGATTCTCCGCATCCAGGTCGAGCCGGGCGAGCCACACGCCCTGGTCTGGCCCAACGAGCTGGGAACTTGCCTGCTCCGCCAGTGCCAGAAAAAACCCCAGATGACGCGTGCGGGCCGCATCGCCTTCACCGGATTCATCCAGCCGCTCCCGCGCGTACTGGCGCACGGTCTCGAGCAGTTGATAGCGTTCGGCTTCGGCCTCCCGTGTAACCAACGACTTCTCCACCAGATTGGTCAGCAAGCCGAGGACATCGGTCTTGGACACCTCGCCGTCGGCGCCGACCACTTCAGCCGCTTCCAGGGTCCAGCCGCCGGCGAATACGGCCAGCCGCCGGAGCAGCGCGCGCTCGGGTTGAGTCAGCAGGTCGAAGCTCCAGTCGATCAGGGCGCGCAGCGTTTGCTGACGCGGTAAGGCGGTCGTGTCACCGCGCGTGAGCAGGCTGAACCGGTCGTCCAGGCGGGCAGCGATTTTCTCGATAGATAAGGCGCGGACGCGTGCCGCTGCAAGTTCGATCGCGAGCGGAATGCCATCCAAGCGGCGACAAATGCTGGCTACCGCTTCTGCGCTCTGTTGCGTCAACCGAAGCGACGGCTGCGCGCAAAGTGCGCGGTCGATGAACAGGCTCGCGGCTTCGATTTGCCGTAAATCCGCAAGTACCAGTTCCTGGTTCGGCCCCGGGACTGGAAGCGCCGGCACTGCATAAGTGGTCTCGCCAGCGGCATGAAGCGGTTCACGGCTGGTTGCCAGGATCCACAATTGCGGACCGGCTTGCAGCAATTGCGCAGCGAGGCCGGCACACGTACTTAGCAAATGTTCGCAGTTGTCCAGGATCAGAAGCAGCTCTCGGTCCTTGACGAACCTGAGTAGCGCCTCCGCGACCGGGTGCCCCGCGTCTTCCTTCACGCCGAGCACCGTGGCTACCGCCAGCGCCACCACCCGCGGATCCGCAAGCGCCGCCAGCTCGATAAGCCACACGCCATCGGAATAATCGCCCAGAACATCTGCGGCCACCTGCAGCGAAAGGCGTGTCTTGCCAATGCCACCGACTCCATGCAGCGTCAGCAGCCGGGTCTTCTTCAACAGCGTCTTGACTTCGGCTAACTCGCGTCCTCGCCCAATGAACGCGGTCACCTGCTGAGGCAGGTTGTTCGGCGTAGTTGTCAGCGTGCGCAACGCCGGAAAGTCAGCCCGGATTTTCGGGTGCAAGACCTGGTAGACGTGCTCGAGGCTCGTCAGATCGCGAAACCGCACGACGCCGAGATCGCGCAACGAGACGCCGTGTGGCAAGCGCTCGCGAACCAGTGCCGCAACAGGCTGCGATACCAGCACCTGTCCGCCATGCGCCGCCGCCATGATGCGCGCGGCGCGATTTACAGGCGTGCCGAAATAGTCGTTGTCGCGAAGCTCGACAACACCGGCATCCAAACCGCACCTTACTGCGAGGGCGATTCCGTTGGTTCCTTCGGGGTCAGCAAGCGCCTGCTGGAGCTCGAGCGCAGCCGCCACTGCGTCCAGCGGGTCGTCGAAAGCGGCGTGGACGCCGTCGCCCGTCATCTTCACAATCAGGCCATGGTGTGCCTCTACCGCCGCGCGGACAATTGCATCGTGCCGCGCGTGCGCATGCGTCATCCGCGCGGGTTCCTGCTCCCACAGGCGGGTGCTTCCCTCGATATCGGTGAAGAAAAAGGTGGTGACGGCGGGTCGGGTGTGCACGCCAATGCCTCCCCGTAGCCTGGCTGCCTGAGCTAAGTCTACCGACGCAGCGTGAACGTTACTAGCCTCCTTAGGAGGCGGCACGGGCGCATAGATTGCCAATTTCCTGCCGTCAGCGAATACCCCGTGCCCGCCTTTCGTCCTGAACCTGCGGCGCATGGCGCCATGGGCAGCATCGGCTGCTGCGAACATCGGGATTGAGCGCGAGTGTCCGCAGCGATGCAGAGAGCCGCAGCTCTCTTGAGTCGAGCCGGAGTGTCGAATGGGCAACCATTCGGGCGCAAATCGGGTGGCGGATCGCGGCGCACAGCACTTTAGGGCGGGGGAGAACGGACTCATAATGTAAGTGCTTGATGTGTCACTCCGCTTTTCAGGCATCGAGGCATCGGCGTCGAGGCGTTGGAGGTCGGTCCCGTTGTACCAACCTGGCCATAGCTTTCCGAAGCAAACTCGCACCACTATATGCCTTTCGTTGCGACGGCAGCGCCGGGCGCAAGACCCAACCGGTGGCGGCTTTAGGAACTATCGTGGGCTGAAGGCACGCACGAAATAGACCGGCGCGCGCGCATTGCGCAAGCTGTACTTGGAGATTGCGCTCGCTGATGCCCGAAAGTGGGGTGGTATTCAGCGAGGGCATCGAGAACGACTTCACGGAATTCCGGGTACAGGCCAAGATCGCCGTTGCCGAAAAGCGCGGACGGTGGGTCAATAAGGCGTGCACGAGCGGCGTCGCGGTGCCTCGTTCACCACCGGCCAAGGTCACTTAAGGCGGTGCTGCCTCGATGGGCGTTGAAACGGGAGTGTTATTGCCTACAATCACGACCATGGAGCGACAACGCGACCGGCGCTTGCCCTCGCTTCCCGGCGACGTGTCCTTGCCCCTCATTTCGGTCGTGATTGCTACCCGAGACCGGGGCGCCGCGGTGGTTCGCGCCATCGAATCCATCCTGCCGGGACGCTCCGGCGTGGATGCAAACTGCCGCGAACTGATCATCGTCGACCAGAGCAGCGACGACGCCTCCGAAGTGGCGGTCGCCCCCTATCTTTGCTTCCCCCGGATCCGGTGCCACAAGGCGTCGTCGAGGGGACTGGGCGCTGCGAGGAACGCGGGGATGACCCTCGCCAGCGGCGAGCTGGTTGCGTTCACCGATGACGATTGCACCGTGCGGGCGCAATGGTGCATCGAACTGCAACGGGCATTCAGCGTCGATTCGCGCATCAGCGTTGTCTTCGGCAACGTCCTCGAGGGGCACCACGATCGTGCGGCCGGGTTCATTCCGTCGTATGTGCGCCAGGGATCTTATGTGGCGCGGTCGCTGTCGCAGAAGCACCATGTCGAGGGCATCGGTGCGTGCATGGCGCTGCGCAAGAGCGCCTGGGCAGCCCTTGGCGGGTTCGATCCGGCGCTAGGAGCCGGGAGCCGCTTTCACGCTGCCGCCTCCGAGAAGACCGGCGTGATTCGCGGTACCCGGATGAGCCAGCGAACGGGAGATCACACGCGCCGGGGTGCGTTCTTCCTTGCCGGCCCCGGCATTGCATCGGGCGAGATCGCCGAAGCGCTGCGCGTCGAAAGCCTTGCCCCCACCATCGCCGCGTTACTCGACATCGCCTTGCCGAACAGCGACGGAAGCGTCATCGCATTCGAACCGATCACCCGTCGGGTCGACTCTGCCGTCGCGATGCTTGGCGGCCGGAGCGGAGCCGCTAGGCGAGGCGCCTAGGCCCAGGCGCTATTTGGAGATCTCAAACTGCCACGCGCGCGCCGTGTCATCGAGCGCAGCGAACGTGTAGTACTTGTCACCTGCTTTGAAGATGTAGCGGCACCAGTCTTCGGACACATTCATGGTTCCCCACCGGATGGCCACGCAATATGCTCCCTTGTCGTCGATTTTCCAGGCGCCGTGTCCGGTGGTGGCCAGCGTCCTATTGCCCGTATACGCGCTCCCTCGACCGTCCGTTGAGGCGACAACGTTTCCGCCAGCACCGTTCTCCCAGTTACGAGTACTGCCTGTGGGGGTTTTAGTTACCACTTTGGCGCCCGGCAACAGTTGCTTGAGGTCGTCGGCACTGAGTTGGACCGCATCCTTAGCCTTGACCTCGGCCAGCGTTAGCGCCTGACCAGCCGCCAAAGTGCAGAACATCAACGCCGAAAATAAAATCACGCCGCGCATATTTCCCTCCCACGATTAATCGTCTATGCGGCCATTCTCCATGGGCTTGCAGTTGTTAGCAAGGCTACTTGGCGCAGGGCACGAAACGGACTGGCTCGGTGCGCGGCCTGCAGGGCGGCGTCGGGTAGAACGCGGTCGCGGACACCAGGTTGCGAGCGATCGTCCCGGCGGTGCGCGATAATCCGGATGCTGTGCTTGCCGGCACGCCTGCCCTTCAGAGCCTCAAGGTGCTCTATGCTGCCGCTGTCGGTGCAACAGGGAATGCAGGCTAGACGCATCCGGCGCGGTGGATGCCCTGCGCTTTAGACGGACGTGGCAGCGGGCCGACTGCAGCTGCGAACTTGACCGGAAAGCAGTCGTCGCGGCTATGGCCGCTAGGCGAGCGAAAAAATCGTTGGTGATCGACACGAGGAGCGTGCAGACATGGATAGCGACGGCAAATCCGCCAAGTTACGTGGCATCGTGCGACGTGTGGATCCGGGCAGCAAACCGACTGGTGGCGATATTGAATTCTCGCCCGACTACGTTGTGACGAGCACGACTGACGGAGGCGGACATGTTCTCACCCAGGTCGAAGTGATCCTTTGTTTTTGGGGAAGTTTCTGGAGCAAGACTCCTCCACCCTCACCTTCAAGCGATGACTACAAAACCGCGATCGAGGGCATTGTTACCGGCCCATATATGGTGAGCCTCGGGCAGTATCGCGGGGTCGGACCCGGAACGCTGATTTATTCCGCAATAAACGCCAGCACCGATCCGGCGAACGGATTTACGGATGCCGACGTCGTGGCCATGCTCAAGAGCCAGCTGCAGACCAGCAGCATGCCCGCCCCCAGCGCCGGTCATGACCGGTTCTATGCTGTCATTCTGCCGACCGGCATTTTCAGCAGCATCCCGCAGTATGCCGGTCAGCATCAAAGTTTCACCTACAATGGCGTGACCGGATACTACGCCTGGGTCGAGAACAGCGGTTCTCTGACCGGATCGGCCTGCGTCACCAAGATCTTTTCGCACGAGCTCGTCGAAGCCTGCACCAACCCGAACGCCGACACCTCCAACGATGGCATCCTGGTCAATGGCGTGGGTGTCGTCGACGATGAAATAGGAGACGCCTGCAACAACCAGTTCGCGACGGTCAACGTCAACGGCGTGGATTGCTCCGTGCAAGCTTATTGGAGCAAGATTGACAACGTCTGCATCTTGCCCTTCCCAACGGGCGACAACTACGAAGGCTTGTGGTGGGCCAACCCTCCCGGATCTGAATCGGGGTGGGGCATCAATCTCGCCCACCAGGGGGATGTGATCTTCCTGACCTGGTTCACCTATGATTCGACCGGCAAGGCGTGGTGGCTGTCCATGACGGCGAACAAGACGGCGCAGGGCAGCTATGGCGGGAAGCTCTATCGGACCAATGGCGAGCCGTTTTTCAGCCTTTTCACCAACCCGGCGTCGGCAACCGCCGTGGGCACCGCAACGCTGACCTTCGGCAGCCCGACTACGGCAACGTTCGCCTACCAGGTGAGCGACGGCGCGAACGTGGCGACGCAGAGCAAACCGATCGTGCTGCAGAGATTCGGGCCGGTGCCGACCTGCGTGTGGGGAAGGCAGGCCGATCTGACCACGGCAACCAACTTCCAGGACCTCTGGTGGGCCGCGCCGGCAGGATCGGAGCCCGGGTGGGGGGTGAACCTGACGCAACAGGGAACCACGATCTTCGCCACCTGGTTCACCTACGATGCCGGCTTCAACCCGCTCTGGCTGTCGGCGACCACCGCCCCAGTGGGGCCGAATAGCTACGCCGGCACGCTGTACCGGACCCACGGTCCGGCGTTCGGCTCGACGCCGTTCGACCCGGCCAAGGTGGCAGCGACCGCGGTGGGCACGGCCACCTTCAGCTTCAGCGACGGCAACAACGGCACGTTTGCCTTCAACGTGGATCTGGGTGACGGGGTGAACAAGGGCAATCTCACCAAGGTTATCACCCGGCAGGTGTTCCGCGCCCCGGGCACCGTCTGCCAGTAGCCAAAGCGGCCCGCGTCGCGCCGCGGAACAGCGACGCGACGCGACGGCTGCGTTGCGGCGGCGTAGGGGCACGCGGGCTCGCAAGCGGGCGTCGAACGGTCGCGCTTCCTGGATGCCACCCGTAACATTCCAGGCCTTCGGATGCGGGGCGTGGCGCGCGCGCCGAACCCCGAAAACCGCCCGCTGCCGGCCGGGGAGATAGCACGCGCCGGGAACCTTCGTCGAAGGCACGCGCATCGCCACGCGCCTCGCCCAGCGGGTGCCAGGCGCAGCGCGGGCGGCGAGGCGCGCCTATAATTGGGGCCGGTCGGCCGCACCGCGTCAGGGGCCCCAAGCATGGATGCCAACAAGCTCGCCGGGTCAGGGCCGGACAAAATTCGCCACGCCGCGCTCGCGGTCTTGACTGCGCCGCCCGGATCGTCATGGCCGAGAAGGATCCGCAACGCGGCGATGGCGCTGCTCGCGCTCGTCGTCGTCGTCGCGGTCGCGGGCTTCCTCGTCGTCCCGCCGCTCGCCAAGTCGAAGCTCGAGTCCTCCGTCTCCGCCGCTACCGGGCGCAAGGCGACACTGGGCAAGGTGCAATTCAACCCCTTCACGCTGCGCGCAAAGTTGAGCGACTTCACGCTCGCCGAGGGCGCGCCAGAGCACACGCTTTTCCGCTTCGACAGGCTCGACCTCGAGCTCTCGCTCGCCACCCTGTGGCGCGTGGCCCCGGTGCTCGATGCCGTGCGCCTGGTGCGCCCCCGGGTCGAGCTCGTGCGCAACGCCGACGGGGGCTACGACATCGACGACCTGATCGCGCGCGTACTCGCGCCCTCGGGGCAGCCGACGCCCGCGTTCTCGCTCAACAACATCGAGATCGAGGACGGGACGGTCACGCTCGACGACCGGCCGCACCAGCGCAAGGTCGCGGTAACCAAGCTCAATGTCAGCATTCCATTCCTGTCGAGCCTCGCGCACGACGCGCAAATTCGCGTCACGCCGCGCTTCGAGGGCGCACTCGACGGGGCGCGCTTCGCCCTTGCCGGGACCGCTTCGACCCCGTTCGCCGCGCGCGAGGAGGCCACGCTCGAGATCGATGTCGACGAACTGGCGCTCTCTGACTTCGCCACTTACGTGCCGTCGCCGCAGGGTCTCAAGCTTGCCGACGGCGCGCTGAGCACCCGGCTCACGCTCGCCTTCGTGAGCGAAAAAGGCGAGCCGCGCGCCCTCACCCTCGCCGGCACGGCGCGCCTGAATCGCCTCGCCGTCGTCCGCGCCGACGGATCGACCCTCATCGCCGCGCGCGCGATCGAGGTGACGCTCGGGAAGCTCGATCCGCTCGGCCGCACCGTCGCAGTCGAGCGCTTGACCCTCGAGGCGCCCGAGGTCGACCTCCGGCGCAGTCGCGACGGGAGCCTCGAATTCGAGCGGCTGCTGCCGCGCGAGGCGAAGGCGAACCGCGGCGCCGCGGCACCCGCCGTGCGCACGAGCGCCGCGCCGTGGACGGTCGCGGTGGATAACCTCGTCGTCGGCCCGGGCACGGTCCGCATCGCCGACGACGCAGTGTCGCCCGCGTTTCACGTCGCGCTCTCGAACGTCAAGCTCGAGGCCAGGAGCCTCGTGTCGAACGCCGGCGTAGGCACGCTCGCAGTCGCCTTCGACTCGGAAGAGGGCGCGCATGGAGAGGCGGCCGGCGAGCTCGAGCTCGCCATGGGCGCGCTGCACGGGCATTTTGCGCTGACCAAGTTCCGCCTGGCGAAGCTCTATCCATACTACGCGGCCGCGCTCAATCTCGACGTGCATCACGGGGAGCTGGATCTCGCGGGAGATTTTGAGGGAGCGTGGTCGGGAGCCGCGCTGCAACTCACCCTCGCGCGGTGCGCGGCGACGCTCTCCGAGCTGGAGCTGGCCGTCCGCGGCGAAGCCGAGCCACTGTGGCGGGTGGCGCGCGGGGAGCTCGACGGCATCGCCTTCGACCTCGCCCGGCGCACGCTTGCGATCGATCGCGTCGAAGCGCGGCCGTTGGCGCTCAATGTCGTCCGCCAAGCGGACGGCGTGATCAACTTCGAGCGCCTGTTGCCGACCCACGCTCCCGCACCGGAAGCGGGGAGCGCCACGCCGGGCGGCAGCGCATGGAGCGTGGTGGTGCGCAAGTTGCTCTTCGAGCACCTGACCGCGGCCTTCGAGGACCGCGTGCAGCAGCCGGCGGTGAAATTGAAGATCGCCGACGCGAAGATCGCCGCGGAGAACTTCGGCAACGTGCCCGGTTCTAGGGGCACGATCGATTTGACCACGCGCATCGGTTCGGGCGGCCGCGTCCATGCGGCCGGCGTGCTGGTGGCGCAGCCGTTCGCCATCGACTGGCGGCTCGACGCCAGCGGCGTCGACCTTGCGCCGCTGCGCCCCTATTTTGAATCCAAAACGAACGTCATCGTGACCGGCGGCGCGCTCACCGCCCGGGGTCGACTCACCGTTGCCGCCACGGTCGCGGCGCCCGCCGCGGCATTCGCCGGCGACGTGACCCTCACCGACTTCGGTTCGCTGGACCGGCCGACCTCGCAGGAGCTTGTGCGCTGGAAGTCATTGACGCTCGCCGGCGTGGATGTCGCCACCACGCCACGCAAGATCGGACTCGGCTCGATCGCGCTCGATGGGTTTTACGCGCGACTGATCGTCAATCCCGACGCGACGCTCAACCTGCAGCGGCTGCTCGCGCCGGAAACCGATGCCGGGGCGGCGAGCGCGGCGAGTGCGCCAGCCGAGCCCGCGGCGCAGGAACTGCCGGTGTCGATCGGCCGCATCGAAGTCAGCCACGGCGAGGTGCAGTTCTCCGATTTCTACATCAAGCCGAATTATTCGGCGCACCTGACCGACGTTTCCGGCAGCGTGTCGGCGCTATCGGCCACGCAGGCCGGCAGCGTCGAGCTCGGCGCGCACGTCGAGGACACCGCGCCGGTCACCATCAGCGGCAGATTGAACCCGTTCGCGCGCGACCTCGCGCTCGATCTCACCGCCAAGGCGACCGACATCGACCTGCCGCCCCTCACACCCTATTCGGCGAAGTACGCGGGCTACGGCATCACCAAGGGCACGCTGTCGTTCGAGGTGCATTACCAGATCGAGAAGCGCAAGCTCGTGGCGTCCAACACGCTCGTGCTCGACCAACTGACCTTCGGCGAGCGCGTGGAGAGCCCGACCGCCACCAAGTTGCCGATCCTGCTGGCGGTCGCGCTGCTCAAGGATCGGTCCGGGGTGATCCATCTTAATCTGCCCATCCAAGGCACGCTGGACGATCCCAAATTCTCCGTCTGGGGTGTGCTCGTCCAGATCGTCGCCAATCTGATCGGAAAGGCGATCACGGCGCCGTTTGCGCTGCTCGGCGCGCTGGCCGGCAGTCACAGCGAAGAGCTCGCGTTTGTCGAATTCATGCCCGGCCGCGCCGACCTCTCCCCGCCGGCGGAGGCCAAATTGCAAGCGCTCGCAAAGGCCCTCGACGATCGCCCCAGCCTGAAGCTCGACGCCGCCGGACGCGCCATTCCGGGCCTCGATGGCGACGGCCTGAAGCGCGTCGCGCTCGATCGCGCGATGCGCGCGCAGAAACAGAAGGCCGTGGCCTCCGAGGGCCAATCGGCGCCGCCGCTCGACGCCCTGACGATCGACGCGACTGAATATCCCCAATACCTGGCGGCGGTCTATCGCGACACGAAGCTGCCCGACAAGCCGCGCAACCTGATCGGCATGGCCAAGGACATCCCGCCCGCTGAGATGGAGGCGCTGCTGCTGGCGAGCTTCGTCGTCGACGACGAGGCGCTACGGACGCTGGGCAACCGGCGCGCGCAGACGGTCAAGGAATGGTTCGTCGAGAAGGGTGGCATCGCGTCGGAGCGCGTGTTCGTCGTTGCGCCGAAGTTGACCGGCGAGGGCATCCAGGACAAGGGTGCGCCGACGCGCGTCGATTTTGCGATCCGCTGAGCGCGATTCGCATGCATGGTGGTCATGATGGACGCCGCGGACAGACGCACGAGCCCTTAGGCCGCCAAGATCTATACTCGTGCCGTACAACGTGTCGGAGCATGCGCAGTTCGCGTAATGTGAGTGTTGGCCATCCCAGCGGCGGCGTACCGCGAACACAGCCAGCGCGCGCGATCGCGGGCAGCGATCCGGGTGATCCCGTGCGGCGTGGGCAGCGCGTTACTGCCGCTGCTGTCACCCCGATGTGGGATCATGTCTCCATAGATCGTGCCAACACGCCTCCCACTGATGCGCACCGCGCCCCGCCACATGCAAGCTCCTTTTTCCCAGTAGCCGGCCCGATGACCGGCGTCGCCAAGGAGAATCGCCATGCCCCCAGTCGCAGCGCCCATCGCGCCAGACTTGAACCAGGCCATCGAGCACGCGCTCCTGGTCAAGGCTGCCGAAGATGTTCCACCGGACCAGACGGTCTATAACCCGGGCGACCCGATCCCAATCGCCTACGACGCCATCAATGTCACTTACACCGTGGTGACAACGATCTACGGCAACGACCTGGCGACGGACATCAGCGCGAGTGAAGCTCGGCCGACGGGCATCGTCTCATTTGGCGTGGTGGCACAGGACCCCGCCGGCAACGCGGTGGTGGCCATCCGTGGCACCGACGGCATATTCGAGTGGGTGCAGGACGTCAATTTCTTTTGGGTCAGCTGTCCGATCCTGCCCGGGTCCGGCAATTCGGAAGATGGCTTTACGGCAGTCTACGAGTCGCTCCGCGTCGCGTCGGATGCGAACTCGGTGCCGGTTGTCGCTGCGCTCCCCGGGATGGAGTTTCCACGCCCGGTTACCTCCATGACGATCTGCGGGCATAGCCTGGGCGGTGCGCTTGCCACCTTGCTCGCCCTCGACGTGGCGGCGAACACCAAGCTCCCGACGCCGACGGTCTATACGTATGCGAGTCCGCGCGTCGGCAACCCACAGTTCGCCGACACCTACAACCAGCTGCTCACCAATACCTACCGCTTCGTCAATCGCATGGACATCGTGCCCAAGCTGCCAACGCAACCGCCCTACGCGCATGTGCTTGGGCTCTACGAATTGAACCCGATGCTGAAAGTGAAATGGGACATATTTTGTGAGCATCACCTGACGACTTACCTGTATCTACTTTCGCTTCTGACGGGGGGAACGGTCCTGCCCCTCGATGCAGGCTGCGCGCCGTGATGGCACGTGCGGCAAAGCTCGATTCCTGCCCGCGGCACGGGGATGTGGCATGAAAACGCTGTTTCTCGTTCGCCACGCCAAGTCGAGTCGGGATGATCCGGCACTGGCCGACAAAGAGCGACCGTTGAACGATCGTGGCATGCGCGACGCGCCGAGGATGGGAGAGCGTTTGGCGACGCAGGATGTGAAGCCCGACCTCATGCTGTCGAGTCCGGCCCTGCGCGCGCTCGCGACGGCGCAGATCATCGCCAAGAAACTCGATTACAAGGTCAAGGATATCGTGGTGGATGAGCGCCTATATGCCGCGGCGCCCGATGATCTGCTCGAGGTCATTCACGAGCTCGGCGACAAGCAGAAGCGGGTGATGCTGTTCGGCCACAACCCTGAGCTCGCCGAACTGGCGCATCGGCTGTCAAGCAAGATCATCGACATGCCGACATGCGCCGTGGCGGAGTTCTCGTTCGACACGAAGTCGTGGTCGAACATCGGCAAGCAAGCGCCGGCCAAGGTAACGCTTCAGTGTCCAAAGCAATCGTAATGGCAACGCGATCGCCGCGGCCCCCGCCCGCCCGGCCCGGCGACGGAGGCATCTATAATCGCTCCACGGGCCCTTGTCCAACGATGCGATAGTACCGCCATGGATGCAGCCCAACCGATGTCCCCCCGCGCTCGCTTGCAAGAGCTTCTGGCGATACCGGAGAGCAAGCGAACGGATGCCCAATGGGATGAGATCCATGAGCTTGAAATCAAGCTCTCTGCCGCCAATCGCGAGCCGACTCCGGAGCATGTCGCTCGGCGCAACAGCGCGGTAACCGCCGCCGTTCATCCGAAGCCCAGCGGCGGCGCGCAGGATAGACAGTCGTTCAAGAAATTCCACAAGAGGCGACCCAAGCAGAGTCTGCCGTGACGCGTGTCACGTCGACTCGGCTTCGCTCCCCCGCCAGCCAAGACCGTCGTTGTGTTGCCGACATGACCGCAAGGGATAGCTTCCGTGGAGGGCGTCGATCGCCAGCAAGCGGCCTAGAAGCGCCGGAGCGCGATTGGCGACCCACCGCCCGGGCGACCGGTGTGAGGGCGCTTGCAATCTGGCACGTCGATGCCGGATGGATAGCCGCAAGTCCATGCGGTTGCTTTTTGAGTCAGGCCAATGTCCGGAACGGGTCCGCGAGCCGCCGACGCTGCGCGCCGCGCGACTAGGTGAGGACCTAGTCGCGCAATTATGGCTCGGTATTGATCCGAACTCAGTTGCCCGCGGACAGCGCCGGTTGGATCTGCGTATCCCCGTCGCAGTGCACCGCATAGAGCAGGCCCAGCGGGTTTCCATGTTGCTCGAGAAACTCCCGCCGCAGCGCGAGGAACGCCCCAGCCAATGCCTCGCCGTCAAGAAAGCGCTCGAAAAATCGCTTGGCCCACACCGCCGCGAACATTGCCGGCGTCTTGCACTCGGTCCCCACGACGCCGCGCGCGCCTTTGGCCATGAAGTACGGCACGAAGCCGTCGTAGAACGCCGGCGACATCTCGGCGGACTCGCACGCGTTGATGAACACCAGTGGGCTGCCGCGGAGCTGTGTCGTCGTCGGCGCGTCGAGGTTGAGGTCACCGAGCGTGATGCGCGCATCGGTGAGCAGGAGAGACGAGGTATCCGGTCCGCCGGCATCGGTCAGACCCGTCGATTCGGCGTGGCAATAGAAGTATAGGATCTGGTCTTCGGTCGTGCCGTCCGCGAGTGCGCGTACAAGCTCGGCGCTGGTCGAGCGCGAGGTCACGCGCACACGCTTGCGCGACGTCGTGGCGCTCGCCCAGAACGATTGCTGTTGCGCCACGAAGTCGGCGCCCATCTGGGTGTCTATCCCGTTGTTCACGTTCACGCTCACCGTGAGCTGCGGCTGGTCGCTCGGGATTGCACAGTCGGAGACCGAGAGCGTCGTCTGCAGCGGGATCTGCTCGATCAAGTGGCGCATTCCGATGAAGTTGTCCCAGTCCAGCTGCGCGCCGGCCGATGCATCGCCGACATAAAGCAGCCCCCAGGGCACAGGCGTGCTTTCGGCCACGATCTGCATCCTGAGCTGCGTCTTGTGGTCACTCGCCATCCTGCGCAAGAACTCGCCGACTACCTTGGAGTCGGCACCCGCGCCGGGGCCGAAGAACATTTTCTGGAAGAGGAGTGCGCCGGCGCGCGCCATTATCTTGAGCGCGACGTCACGATCGGCGTCGGGAATGTCGATCCCGGTCTGGAACACGTACTTGCCTGTGGCGTCCTGGTGCATCACGACCTTTAGAAGCTCGCGCCGCGCCGCGTCGATGGCACTGGCGAGGAACGCGGGCTGGAGCGGCAGCCGGGCTCGCGCTGAGACCGCGCCCCACACTACGCAGTCGTAACCGCCGGCGGCGGGCGACATCGACAGTCCGACGTCGCGAGGACGCACGACGTTGGCGGCAGACGGCGGACGCCCCCGAGCAGTGACCTGTACGGGTGCAGCTTGCGTCGCCCCCACCTCGAACGTCAGCTCCATTTGCTGAATGAAGTTGCCGTCCTTGTGAATCGTTGCCTTGATAGCCGAAGGTCCGTCATGCTGCGGTGAGATGTCGAAGCGGGCCTTGGTGAGCGACCTGCCCACGCGTGCCAGACGTAGCGGACGCGTTCGATCGGAGATCTTGAAGTCTGCGCTGTCGAGCTGCACGGTGAGCAGCACCTCGTCGGCACCGTCGAGAAAGAGCCGTTCATCGGCAAGCGACGCCGATCCCAGCGCGGTGGTGCGCTGCACGATGTCGACATCGAACGCGAGGGTGTACCACCCGCCGGTCTTGAGTGGTTCGTCCGGTGCGTGATCCTCGAGTTCTGCATTGATCCACCGGCGCTCAGCCGGCTCGGACGAGGCTTGCGCCTGGGGAGGCTTGGCCGCAACGGGCGTCGGCGCCGGCGGAGTTTCCGGCGGCTCGCCGCCGAGCAAACCCCCGCGCCACTTTGCCGGTTCGCCTCCGCGCAGTACCGGGGCGCGCGGCGCACTGGCGGCGCCGTCACGCGGGGCCGACCCGGCCGGGGGTCCGGCGGAGCCCATCATGTCCGGCGGCCATCCCCTGCTGGGCGCTGGGTTGCCTGACGGCGTCGATGAGGCCGCAAGCACCGCCGCCCAGAACGCATGGGCGACCTCCGGATGCGCAATGTCGCTATGCGCACCCGACGCGCCGGCGCCATTTCTGATAACGCTGCTCGCCTCGAGGTTGTAAACGCCGCCACCGTGAAAGTCGTAGGCGAAGGTCACCGGCTGCATCGCCATATCGTCGGCGCCAGCAACGCCCTGGATGCCGAACGAGCCGATCCCGCCGTAGACCGGGTACTCCTCGCTCAGCACAAGTTGCTTCTCCAACATCGCGCCGAGTGGATAGAAGCGACCGACCGCGGTGTCGTATGTCGAGCGTGTCGTGACCAGCGGTCCGCGAACGAGTCCCTCCTTCACGATGCAATGGAAGTAGCCCGCGGTGCCAGGTGCATAGGGGATATCCGCCGCGTACGACCAGAGCGAGAGCGCCCCCTGCACCAGAAAGATCGAGTCCACCGGCCGGGGCAACCGGGGTGTGTTCGGCGCCCCGGCCACCGTCGCTGACACGACGATGCAGCCGAAGCTGTGTCCCATGAGGTGAAATCGCGCGCCGGATGCGGCCAGCTGCAGCTTGGTCAGCAACGCGTGCGCACCGGTCTCGCCGAACTGGCGTGCACGATCCTTCATCTTCCAGAACGAGAGCTGGCGCAGCGGCATCGCCAGGGCGTTCCGCAGTGTGTCGCCGAAGCCCAGGAGCCCGGGGGAGCCGGCCGCCACGCTCGCGCCAGCGGTGCGCGCGTCGGCGATGATCGCAGCTGGATCAAAACCGTCCTGATCGGCACCCGGGCGCCCGGATAGGTCGCCCCTGCCCAGCCCCGACTCGGCGAAAAGGGTCTCGTAGGCCTCGCGAACCGCCGACGGTAGCGTCGTCGCGTCAGGCTCGCGGCGAGTAGCCTCGAGGATCGACCGGATTGCGGCGCGCGCCTTCGGTGTGTCGGCGATTCGCGCGGCGTAGGCGTCCACCTGCGCTTCGATAGGCGGCGCGACTGCGGCGCCCGTGGACAGAACCGCGGCACTCCCATCCGGGATGGTCTCGTCGCCCCAGGGTAGGCTTGGCCAGTGGAGCCCGACGATGAGCGGGCTGAACCCCGGGCGCCGCTGTCGAGCTGCGTCATGATCAGACTGCACGCTCGCCATGGTCCCCACCCATCGGTCGTACTGCTCGATCGCCGCGGGCACGTCGCCCTGCCACCCGTGGCTCGTGAAGAACACATCGGTGACGGGAGCCACCGTGTCGGTGACCCGCCGCGTCACGGTCTCACTCATGAAGGTGCCGTCGGGCTCGAATCGTTCCTTGCCGTGCTCGTCGAAGACCACGAGGTAGTACTCGGCGTCGGTTCCGGCGATCTTGCGAATGGGCATCCTACCTCCCCGCTGCTGACGACGCTCCTACTGTAGCCTGCAACTGCGAATCCAGGCGAACCCGGCTTGGGCGGTTCTCAGCGCACCGGGGCCACTAGCGCAGCCACCGGACTGGTGCCGCCTGATTCGCGCGATGCCTGCTCAGGCACGCCAAATTCAGCCATGAATTCAACGCCCCGGCCGCCTAGTGCAGCTGCGTATATCTTGTCTGGATCGAGGCCGCCTGGCTACGTGAATAATCGGTCTTGCCGGCCCGTACACGCGAGTATAGGCTACAACTTGAGCAGCTCCGTTGCAGGGGGTGGCCATGGGACAGTACGTCGATTTCGATCTCAGCATTTGGGCCGAGGGCGACGGGTACGTGGCCAAGGTAACCGACTCACCCGCCGGCCAGTCCGAGAGGGTTCGTGTGACCAAGCCTTTCCCCGATATTTCGAGGGAGGAGCTCTTGCTGCGCCTCGAGAATGCCGTACTTAGGGGTCAGGGCTTGCATCGCGGTTCGCCGGAAGAAAAGGTGCTTCGCGAGTTTGGCGCCGAGGTGTTCAAGATTGTCTTCAAGGCGCCCGCTATTGAAAGGCAGTTTATAAGCAGTCTCAATAAGGTGAAGGAACAGCAAGGGGAAGTCGAGGGGTTGCGATTGAAGCTTCGAGTCGAACCTCCCGAATTGGCGCTCCTGCCTTGGGAGTATGTGTACGACGACTTTACCAAGACTTACCTATGCCTGAGAAACCAGTCGCCCCTGGTCCGATTCCTGGAAGTTCCTGAGCCTACGCCTCCGCTGATCGTAAAGGGCCCCCTCAATGTCCTGGGCATGATCTCCAATCCCGGCGGGGGATGGCCGCACTTGGACGCGGAGCGCGAGCGCACCAAGATCGATAAGGCCATGGCGTCGCTTAAGGATAAGCGTGTCAATTTCAGGTGGGTGCAGGGTGATACTTACGAGCACCTACTCGAGATGATGCAGAAGGATTCGTGGCACGTATTTCACTTTATCGGGCATGGTGGAACCGGGCAGTTCGTCGACCCTGATTCTCCGCAGGGCGGCGAGCCACAATCCGATGGTTTCATCGTGCTGTCGGATGGATCGGGTGGCGCCGTCAAGGTGCCCGCCTTCGAGCTGGGCCTCGCCCTCCAAGGAGACGGGTCGCTCCGCCTTGCCGTCCTGAACTGCTGCGAAAGTGGCAGGAGTTCCGGTCACTCCGCGTTTTCGAGTGCGGGAGCCGCACTGGTTCAAGCAGGTGTTCCGGTGGTCGTTGCCATGCAGTTTCCGATCACTGACAGCGCTGCTATCCAATTCACAAGCGGCTTCTACAGCTCTCTTGTGACGGGTGCGCCAGTCGAGCGCGCAATTACGACTGCGCGCGTAGCTATGCGCTACAGCTCCAACGTTGAGTGGGGAATCCCAGTGCTCTTCACCAGAGCGAAGACGAGTACGTTGTTCACGGTGGAGCGTCCGAATGTCGGTGCGGCCGAGCCCGAGACCGTCACGGTTGCCCCTGAACGTACAACGCGTACGAGCGCCCAGGAAGAGCTTCGTCGCCTTTACCAATAGCTGGGATGGTGCCGATAGGCTGAACGATGAACGAAATCGACGAAGTCGCTCTGTACATCCGTTTCCTGCTAGGTTTGGTCTTAGTAGCCGCCTTTGCCGGGAGGAGCTTCAATCGACCGTCCTGGACCAGGTCATACACAAGTTTTGTCCGGTACGCGGCGTCCGCCTTTCTCTTTATCTTCTGTCAAATAGTGATTTATTACATCATCAGCCTTCTTGCCCAACATATGGCGCTTAAATTGTCCGCGAATTTGCAAGCGCCCTTTGCGCTGTTCTCGCCAACCCTGATTTCTGTTGCCATAACAATACTGGTTGCCCGACACAAGCTGATTGATCGAACACTTCGAGACCAGCTGCATATCCTTGCCGGCGTCCCTGACGTTGCACTGAAATTGACGCAGGCACTAGTCGATGCGCCGTTTCACGGTGACGAAGAGCAAACGCGAGACGCGAAGTCGCTATTGCTTCGACGTGGAATAGATGGCGACCAGGATTGGCTGCCGCCTGCGCAACCTTCACAGGATCTGTTCTTAAAGGCGACGATTGTCTATCTGCAGGTAAAAGACTGGGAGCAGCAGGGCCGGTATTCTCAGTTCTTGAGCGAGGTGCGCCATGACTTTGACAGGCTGCGGGAGCGTTTTGACCGGCTATCTCTGAAGTTCGCGCGCACGATGGGTCAAATTGAGGAGCTGGGTGATATCAAGAGAATAGCGACCACCGTCGGTTTGGAGACCCTCGCCCGCACGGGTGTAGACGTTGAGCAGTGCGACGCCAAGTTGAAAAAAGTCGTCAACGACATGCTACTCGATCTGCAAGAGGACGTTGCCGCATTTCATCGTGCGCTGTGTCGTATTCTCGTTCGAGGGACTCTATCCTGTTTTCTAACAGCCAATGATTACAAACGCGAGCTTGGCCACTACGGATACGAGCTTACAAGCGAAGTCCGTGGTCCGTCGTACGAGCCGTTTACTTATGCCGCTTTCGTGTTGATTTGCAGCATTTCGCTTTTCTTCGCTATCGTCGTTCGCGCGCCTATTGCAACGCTTCCGGCGCCTGTGCTGGTGATTCTGATAACAATAATTCAGCTTGGGGCACTCTTCATAGCGATAGTGCCCAAGCTGCTCTGGGGTTTTGCCAACGCCGGAATTGCCAAGCGCACACCCCTTCTCTTCGTGCTGGGTGCCGGGTTAGCGGCGACACTCTTCTCCCTTTTAGTTAACTGCACATTCGGTTTGCTGCGTATGGAGGGTTTGTCCGGGCTAATGGAGCGGCTGCTTGAGGCACTTCCCTATCTACCGTCCGCATTTGCGACAGCCGCCGCCACGGCTTTCCTGGTCCAAGACCATCGTTGGGGCTTCTCTCAATCGCAAGCCATACGAAGGCTTTACGACGCCCTGTTTATGGGTGGCGTTTGGCTTGTCATGTCCGTTGCGATGCCATTCCTGAAAGACATGTTTACCGCAGCCACCCAAGCGCCGGCGCCTCAGGCCCCCAATATGGTGGTTGGCGCACTTTTCGGATTCGCAGTTGGCTTTGCGCTGGGCTATATCGTGCCTGGCAGCTTCCGGGAAACCCGGTCGGTCATGCCACCGGTGCTCGGAACGGTCGATGTGCGATCCCGTCATCTTCAAGGTATCAGACGCCTTCTTTCGCGTCGATCATCCACGACGGCTGCACACCACACCGTTCTAACTGGTCATGGAATGAGAGTTGCCAAGGATTAGCCTATGCCACTGTACATGCACCAGTGGACGTACAAAGATGCACAGGTCAAGAGAATGATTCTGAAGCCTGAGGACCGCGCCAACGTGGTGGGTCTCGCTACTAAGGCGTTCGGTGGCACCCTCCATCATTTCTTCTTTACCTTTGGTGAATTTGACGGGATGTCGATCTCCGAATTCGCTGACAACGAGACAGCTCTCGCGTGCGTGATGTCAATTGTCGGTGAGGGAGGGCTCCAGTCAGTCAAGACAACGGTACTGTTTACAAGCGAGGCCGCGCAGAACGCCATGCAAAAAGCCAATGCGATAGTGAAGTAATGCCATTGACTGGGCTTTTTCTCACGTAGGCGACCCAGGCCGCTGGCCCTCCGCTGCCGTCGACCTGGTCACCGCCCGATCGTGACATGCGGATCTGCATAGGTCGTTGAGACCATGACTACGGTTAGCTACCCGGGTGTATACGTCGAGGAAATCCCGGCCGGCGTGCATACAATTCCGGGCGTCGCCACGTCGATCGGCGCGTTCGTGGGTTGGGCGGCCCAAGGGCCCACGGACAGCGCGACGCTGGTGCAGAGCTGGTCGGATTACGAGAGCACGTTCGGCGGCCTCGACTGCCGAAGCAATCTGGGCTACGCGGTCGGCCAGTTCTTCGCCAACGGCGGCCAGCAAACCTACATCGTACGTCTGGTTTCGGACGGATCCCATTCGACGACGGTGGCCGCGGCGGCGACAACGATACTGCAAGACACGTCCGGTACGAATGTGCTGTCGCTGCACGCAGCGAGCGTCGGAAACTGGGGCAACCACTACGGCGTCGTTGCAAAAGTGAGCAGCTCCGACGCGACGCTTTTCTCCCTGTCAGTCGGATTCGTTCCGGACCTGACCCAGCCCACACAGTATTCGATCGTCGAGTCGCTGCAGAGCCTGTCGCTTGATCCAAGCGATTCGCGCTACGTGGTCAGCGTCGTCAATGCTGATTCGAACTACCTCCGGTTCACAACCGTGGACATCCCTCCAGCTTTCACGATTCCCTCCACGGTGCCTACTTTCGTCACGACCTTGACCCTGTTGAAGACGGGTGGCGATGGCTCGGTGCTCAAGCCTGCCGCGCTCTATCCCGCGGATCCCTTTCCACCGAGCAGCGGAGAGATCGCCACGTTCCTGTCCGTGCTTGCCGCCAGCGGAGGTTCCGGCGGCGTCAATCTGCTGGCCCGGGTCCCCATCTTCAACCTCCTGTGTGTGCCGGGTCTTAGCGATGCCCCGACGATCGCCGAACTGCAGCAATTCTGCGGGAACGAACGCGCGTTCATGATCGTCGATTCGGACCAGGCGGACACGGCGGCCAAGCTCGTTGCCTCGAATGGCCCCTGCGGCATCACCGGCGCTCCGGCGATCAATTCCGCGTTCTACTTCCCCTGGGTGGATGGTCCCGACCCGTTGAACGAGAACCGCATCCGCGCGTTTCCGCCCTGCGGTTTCATAGCCGGACTCTACGCGAGCACCGATTCGTCGCGGGGAGTGTGGAAGGCGCCTGGCGGTGTGGGCTCGAGGCTGGCCGGGAGTTCCGGGCTGACCGTTGCGCTCACAGATCTCGAAAACGGCAACCTCAATCCGCTGGGTGTCAACTGTCTGCGTATGTTCAGTGCGTTCGGAACCGTGATCTGGGGAGCCCGGACTCTGCGTGGCAACGATGCGGCCGCATCGGAGTGGAAATATGTCCCGGTCAGACGCTTCGCGCTGTTCCTGGAATCGAGCCTCTACGCTGGCACGCAGTGGGTCGTCTTCGAGCCCAACGCGGCGCCGCTGTGGGACCAGATCCGCCTCAGCGTCGGTGCCTTCACGGATGCCCTGTTCCGACAGGCCGCGTTCGCGGGCGCTTCGGCACGCGAGGCCTACTTCGTGAAGTGCGATGCCGAAACGACCGCGCAAAGCGACATCGACCAGGGCATCGTCAACATCGTGGTGGGATTCGCACCGCTCAAGCCGGCTGAATTTGTGGTCATCCGGATCCAGCAGATCGCCGGCCAAGTTCCGACGTAGGAGACCCTCATGGCACAGTTCAGCGCGAACCCCTTGCGTATGGATCCGTACAAGAATTTCAAATTCCGGGTGAAATGGGATGGACGCTACGTGGCCGGGGTCAGCAAGGTCGCAGGCCTCGAGCGCACCACCGGCGTCGTCGAACATCGCGAAGGCGGCGATCCGTCGCCGTCCCGCAAATCGCCGGGCCGCAGCAAGTACGAGCCCATGACGCTGGAACGCGGCGTCACGCACGACCCTGAGTTCGAACAGTGGGCCAACAAGGTCGGGAACTTTGGCGGGGGTTCGGGCAAGGCGGACTTCCGCAAGGACATCATTCTCGAGGTCTACAACGAGGCCGGAGTGCTCGCCGCCGGTTACAAGGTGTTCCGTTGCTGGGTTTCCGAATTCCAGGCCCTTGCCGACTTGGACGCCAATGCCAACGCGGTGGCGATCGAGCATCTGAAACTGGAGAACGAGGGCTGGGAACAGGTCTATGACGTGGTCAAGCCGCAGGAAGCGAGCTTCACCGAACCCCCTGGGTCGTAATCCATGCAACCACTCAGCGACCGGCAACTGCTCGAACTCTGGGACGACGGTGGCGCGAGTAGACAACCTGCCTCGCCCACAGCAGTGAATATTCTGCTAAACCCCGGTGGCGTATTGCGTTGAATAACGTGAGCGCCGCCGGCTACTGTAACGATTGAAGCAAGCGCCGTGCAGCCGGTCCGACGACGCACAGGCGGCAACCTCCCAAACAGCCGGACACCAACGGAATCGATCCATTCTGCAGACAAGGAGTATTGAGCCATGGCAAGACATCCACTGACGGGTAGCGAGAGACAGCCACTGCCGGGGGCGCGGTCCATCGGGGCGGCTGATCCAGCGGAGCGACTGGAGGTCAGCGTGCTCGTTCGCCGTCGCGCCGGCGCCGCGCTTGAGGCCAAGGTCGATAGGCTCGGAGCAGGCGACAAGACAGAGGTGCACCTCGGGCGCGATGAATTCGCACGACAATTTGGAGCCGATCCGGGCGACCTCGCGGCGATCAAGACATTCGCAACCAAGCACGGTCTTGTAGTAGTCCAGGAAGACGCCGCGCGCCGGACCGTAGTCCTTTCCGGGACGGTTGCCCAATTCAACGATGCCTTCGGAGTAAGTCTGGAACGGTTCGAGCACGACGCCGGGTCGTATCGCGGCAGGACGGGGCCGATTCAGCTGCCCGACGAATTGCGCGGCGTGGTCGAGGCGGTGCTCGGTCTCGACGACCGCCCCCAGGCAATTCCGCACTTCCGGGTTCGTGACCAAGGCGGCGCCGCACAGTTGCTCGGATCTTCGACCGCGGCCGTTTCCTTTACGCCGACACAGCTTGCGGACTTGTACGGGTTTCCCCAAGGAACCGGGCAGGGTACATGCATCGGCATCATCGAGCTCGGTGGCGGCTATCGGCCCGCCGATCTGCGGGCCTATTTCAAGCGGCTTGGCATCGCGTTGCCGAACGTCTCCACGATGTCAGTAGACCACGCCAAGAACCATCCGACCGGAAAGGTCAACGGGCCGGACGGCGAAGTGATGCTGGACATCGAGGTGGCAGGCGCCGTTGCGCCAGGTGCGTCGATGGTCGTTTATTTTGCGCCCAATACGGATGCGGGATTCCTAGACGCGGTTACTACGGCCGTGCATGACGCCACGCATAAGCCATCGGTCATTTCGATCAGCTGGGGCGGGCCGGAATCGGCCTGGACTGCGCAAGCGATGACCGCATTCGACGAGGCGTTTCAGGCGGCTGCCGCCATGGGAATCACGGTGTGCGTTGCATCAGGCGACAACGGCTCCAGCGATGGAGTCAGTGACGGCGCCAACCATGTCGATTTCCCTGCCTCGAGTCCACACGCCCTGGCATGCGGGGGGACAAGCCTGCAGTCTGCCAGCGGAAAAATCACGAGCGAAGTCGTCTGGAACGACGGAGCCAACGGGGGCGCGGGAGGGGGCGGCATAAGCAGCATCTTTCCGCTTCCGGCGTGGCAGCAGGGCCTCCGGGTCACCAGCAGCAACGGTGCGGCGAGTGCGCTGCAGCTGAGAGGCGTTCCCGACGTGTCGGGCGACGCTGATCCGCAAACAGGGTATGACGTCCGCGTCAATGGGACGGACACGGTGTTTGGGGGAACCAGTGCGGTGGCGCCACTTTGGGCCGGATTGATCGCGCGCATCAACGCCGGGAAGGGTACGACGGTCGGTTACATCAATGCGCAGCTCTACAGCAATCCCGGCGCCCTCAACGACATCACACAAGGCAACAACGGTAGTTTCTCGGCCGCTGCAGGATGGGATGCGTGTACAGGACTTGGCAGTCCCGACGGAGCCAAAGTGAGCAGCGTCGCGTGATTGAGTTCCGCGGCTAGGCAGGCGGTGCGCGGCGGGCCATTACGGCCCATCGCGCACCGCTTTGTTTCGACGCTGCAACGCCGCTGCCAGGCCGCACAACGCGAGTGCCAGCAGCGAAAGCGTTGCCGGCTCCGGGACGGTGGTCCCCGCGAGCGCGGCGAGCGTATCCGGGCTGCCGGGAATCGACGGATCACCGAAGACAAGCGTGCTGCTGTCGTACAGGCCCCCGTTGTAGTCCGTCTGCAGCAGCGCATACGGCCCCTTTACCGGAGCGTAGCCCGAGGTGAAGCTGAACTCGTTGGAGCCGTAATACGCCACCCCGGGCAAACTCAGGATCGGCGACACGTCGGTCAGGCTCGTGAAATCCTCCAGAAAAGGCACCCAGGAGACGAAGACCAGCCAGCAGTCCCCATTGAACGGCAAAGTCGATTAGTAACTACCGACGCGGGCTAGTGCAAAGCCTTTCTCACCAGCGTAATGCACTCGTCAAAGCTGCGCCGATAATCCAGGACTTCGAGCGCGGCGAAATCTTCACGTAGCCTTGCATCTTGCGCAGCGATTCGCTCGAGTACGGTCTCACGGCGGTCGTGCAGGATGGGCTCGATCGCGATCAACGCCCCAGGATCCCTTTCGCAAACCATTGCCAGGTCAAAGATATCGCGCGCCGTGAATCGAGCGCCGCGATGCCAGACCTTCTTTGCCACGATCTCTGCCGACGTGTCCACGAGGACGTCGCGACCGAACAGATGCTCGACGACCGTTGCGTTATGCGTGAGCGGGCCGGAGGCCACGAAGTCAATCTCTCCCTCCGGAAAGCGAAGCTTCAGCGCAGCGGCCTCCTCAACGTAGTCGGTGGTGAGCGCCTCGGCTTCGGCGTTGAGTCGCGGCGTCAGGTAGCCAAGATATTGCGGATCCGGAACGAAGATGTCGACATCCTTGCTAAAGCGGTGACGGTGGCGGCGCATCAGCACCGTGCCGCCGCCGAAACTCCAGTTAGTCAGAGTTATGCCCGCGGCGCGCGTCGAATCGATGAGTACCAACGCACGCTGGAACAGTGCTTCCCAGGTTCTCAGGCGGTCTTCAGCCACTCGCGTACCCGCTCAGTCGCGCCCACATCACGGGCGATCGTGGCCAGGCTCTTCTCAACCTGGCCCGGTTTTGTCCAGCGACTTACCTCGCGCAAGAGGCCACGCTGCAGAGCAGGGCTTGCCTCCTCGAAAAGCAGGCGGAAGTGAGGTCTTTTGCTCCGCGGAACCTTGCCGCTAAGCAATGCGAGTATCAGCTCCGCCTCGGTGAGCGGCTCTTTGAAACTGACACTGGCAGTGGTCGACGCCAAACGGATGAAGTCTGGCGGGCGTGTCCTGGGGGCTGATTGAATCGCCAGCGTCAGACCCACGCTCTCGAGCAGCGACTGCAACTTGCGTATACCCAGATCAGGGAAACTCCCCCTCTCGAGCCGATTCAGCGTGACTCGCGACAGGCCCGCCGTCTCGGCCAGCTTCGCCTGGGTCATTCCCTGGGCAAGTCGCGCCCGGCGGATCGTGTAGCCGATTTCCGGTAAATGCATCAGGACACTCAAATGTTAAACATATTTAACATTATAGTCCCCACGCCCCGCGTCGTCAAGCACGGCTTGCCCGGGAAAGGGATTGGCTCGCTCGGATTGACTCTTGTAGAGAACTATAGTACTATTAGACTACAATCAACGATCGAGAGGATTTCATGCGAACCATCGAAGTCGATTTTGATGTCTTCAAGGCGCTCACCGCCCGTCGCGCCACCGAGGCGGTCACGGAGAATGACGTGCTGCGCAGTCTGCTGGGGCTCAACTCGAAGCGAGACCTGACAGTTGCGATCGCAGGCGACAGCCCGGACGCAGACGACTGGATCGTCAAGGGCATACGGTTCCCGGCGAACACCGAGTTTCGCGCCAGCCACAAAGGACAGACCTGGCTCGGCCGAGTCGAGCGCGGGGCCCTGGTCGTCAATGGACGGCGGTTCGACACCCCGTCGGCGGCCGCAGTATTCATTACCAAGAGTCCCACCAACGGCTGGACATTCTGGGAATGCAGGATGCCGGGCCAGGCGACATGGCAAATCATCAAGGGACTGCGCCGCAAGTAAGAAATGCTAAACATTTGAGGATCCAGTGCCTTATCCGATCGTTCGGCGAACAGTGGCCCGCGTCCTCACTCGACGAACTCGCAACGCTTTAGGCGTAAGGGCGCGTGACGTCCGCGCGTTGACCCCGAAATCATCCGCTGCCGGTCGGGGATCGTAGCGGCCGGTCGACGCCTGCCGGCAGAGCACCCCGCGGCCCGGGGCTTGCTTCGCGCGCCATCTGCGGGTAGCGTCCGTCGCATCGGGCTTGCGCGGGATCCCGCCGCGTCGACGGCAGCGGGAAGCGCGCCCGAGGACCCAGGAGGAAAACATGCATCCGATCGTTTCGAAGCGCCGCGCACGGCGGCGGTTTATCCAGGCGGCGAGCGCCCTCGGAGCCGGCGCTCTGATCGGCGCCCGGGGCGCCAGCGTGGCGGCGGCCGACACGGTGACGCTCCCCATCGGCAACGGCGCGCGACCGCTCGCGACCTATCCACAGAAGCGGCCGCTGATCGTGCTCACGCAGCGACCGCCGCAGCTGGAAACGCCGTGGGCGGTTTTTGACCAGGGCGTGATCACGCCCAACGACGCGTTCTTCGTCCGCTACCACCTCGCGGGGATACCGACCGGGATCGATCTCGACACCTTCCGCATCGCGGTGAAGGGCAAGGTCAACAGCCCGCTCTCGCTCTCCGTCGCGGAGTTGAAGCGCATGGACGCCATCGAGGTGGTCGCGGTCAACCAGTGCTCGGGCAACAGCCGGGGATTCTTCTCGCCGCGCGTAGCCGGCGGCCAGCTCGGCAACGGCGCAATGGGCAACGCCAAGTGGCGCGGGGTCCCGCTCAAAACCCTCCTCGACAAGGCCGGCGTGCAGCCTGGCGCGAAGCAGGTCCGGTTCGACGGCCTGGACGGTCCCGTGCTGCCGGCCACGCCCGACTTCGCCAAGGCGCTCGACATCGACCACGCGATGGACGGCGAGGTGATGATCGCCTACGCGATGAACGACGCGGATCTGCCGCTGCTGAACGGCTACCCGGTCCGGCTGGTCGTGCCCGGGTACTTCGGCACCTACTGGGTCAAGCATTTGAACGAGATCACGGTGCTCGACGAGGTGCTCGCCAATTTCTGGATGGCGACGGCCTACCGCATCCCGGACGACGCCTGCGCCTGCGTGGCGCCCGGGAGCGCGCCGAAGGCCACGGTTCCCATCGGCCGCTTCGCCGTCCGCTCGTTCATCACCAACCTCGATGACGGGGCGAGGCTGAAGGCCGGAAAGGAGGTGCTCGTGCGCGGCATTGCCTTCGACGGCGGCTACGGCATCCGGGAAGTCGACGTGTCCACCGATGGCGGCCAGAGCTGGAAAGAGGCGACGCTCGGCAAGGATCTGGGCAGGTATTCGTTTCGCGAGTGGCAGACGATGGTTGTCTTGAGTCGGGGGGCGCATGACTTGCAAGTGCGCGCGGTGAACGCGATTGGTCAATCGCAGCCGTCGGAAGCGCTGTGGAACCCGGCCGGCTACCTGCGCAACGTGGTCGAAACCACACGCGTCACCGCGGCGTGAAGGGGAACCCATGAAGCCTACGCATGCGGCAATGCTTGTAATCCTTGCTGCGACCGGTGCCGGCATGGTCACCGCGCTCGCCGAGGGACTCACGATCGGACTGCCCGCGGAGACCGCCACGCTCAAACCCGGACCGGGAGCGGAGCTCGTCGAGAGCCAGTGCCTGATCTGTCATTCGGCCGACTACATCACGACGCAGCCACGCGATAAACCGCTGGCGTTCTGGAAAGCCGAGGTCGAGAAGATGAAGAAAGTCTACGGCGCGCCGATTGCGGACGAGCAGATCGATGCGCTGTCCGCGTATCTTGCCCGCAACTACGGGAGCGCCAAGTAGTCGCAACGGCCACCGGGGGTTCAACATCAGCGCGTGCCTGCTCGCGGCGCGTCTTGCCGGCTCGGGCGGCGACAGGCAACCGAGCCGGCGTCGCTGGTCGGCCGGCACGGGCGACGCGCAGGAGGACTGATGGCGGCATGGCGCAATCGCGCGCGCGCGGGAGCGGCGGTGGCGACGCTCTCGGGGGTGCTCGCCCTCTGGTATGCGCTCACCACCCTTACCGGCACGATCTCGCCTGCCCGCTTCGCCTCGCCCGGTGAGGTGGGGTCGGCATGGGTGCAGATCACCACCCGGGGTTACGCCGACGCCAAGCTCTGGCAGCACGTCGCGCAGAGCTGCATGTTGGTGTTGTGCGGTTTCCTCGCGGCCGTGGCGGCCGGCGTGCCGTTGGGGTTGGCCATGGGCTGGTCGAAGCGTGCCGAGGCCTTCGCCAACCCGGCTTTCCTGTTGCTCCGCCCCATCCCGCCGCTGGCGTGGATCCCGCTGGCGATCGTCTGGCTGGGATTGGGCGACGCGGCGAAGATCATGGTCATTTTTGTAGCCGCCTTCGTGCCCTCGGTGATCAACACCTTCGCCGGCGTGCGGGCGATGGAAGCGCATTGGCTCGAAGCCTCCGCCATGCTGGGGGTGAAGCGCTTCGCCTTCGTCCGCGAGGTGCTCGTCCCGGGCGCGCTGCCGCACATCTTCACGGGGCTGCGCTTGTCGCTGCAGGCGTCGTGGACGACCCTCGTTGCGGCCGAGCTCGTCGGCGCGCTCTACGGCCTGGGCCAGGTGCTCAACGCGGCGGCGCAGGACATCTTCCCGGCCATGATTCTGGTCGGCATGATCTGCGTCGGCGTATGCGGCGGCGTGATGACCTGGCTCCTGGGACAAGTCGAGCGGCGGGCGATGCCCTGGCGCGCCGCTTGAGCCTTCGCACCATGGGCGGGCGCGCACTCTCGGCGAAGGCATTCTGGCTCTGGTCGGCGGCCGGGCTCGCGAGCCTGTTCGGCGCCTGGACCGTGGCCGCGGTGAGCGGTGCCGTGCCGGCGGCGTTCCTGCCGCCGCCATGGGCGGTCATCGAGCGCGTATTCGAGCTGACACAGAAGCCTTTCGCCGGCTTCACGCTGCAGCAACACCTGTGGTCGAGCGTGCTGCGCTACCTTCTCGGCTTCGCGCTCGCGGCGGCGTTCGGCGTGCCGCTGGGCTTGCTCATGGGCTGGTTCCGCAGCTTGGACTATATCGTCTCGCCGCTGTTCGAAGGCATTCGTTTCGTCGCCCCGATCGCCTGGGTGCCGTTCGCGGCGCTGTGGTTCGGCACCGGCATCGGCGGCCCGACGCTGATCATTTTCATGGGGGCCTTCCCGCCGGCGCTCATCGGCGCCTATCGCGGGGCCCAGTTCGTCGAGCGAAACCTGATCGAGGCGGCCGAGACCCTTGGCGCGGGCGGCTGGCGCATCATCGTCGAAGTGCTGCTACCCGCCTCGGTGCCCTCGATTGTCGCCGGGTTGCGCATCAGCGCGGGTCTGGGCTGGCAGTCGCTGATCGGCGCCGAGCTCATCGTCGCCTCGAGCGGCATCGGCTACCTCATCGTCAAGGGGCAAAGCAGCATCAGCACCTCGACGGTGATGGCGGGGATGATCGCCATCGGCGCGGTCGGGCTCATCATCGACGTGTTGCTGCGGCGCGCGGAAGCGGTCATCCACCGCAGGCGTGGGCGGTGAGCGAGATCGCATTCGACGGCGTCACCCGCGTGTTCGGACGCGACGGCAAGGAATTCCCCGCGCTCGACCGCATCGACCTTACCATCCACGAGAAGGAGTTCGTGGCCATCGTCGGCCCTTCGGGCTGCGGCAAGACCACGTGCCTCAGGATGGTGGCCGGGCTCGAATTCCCGAGCAGCGGCACGGTGAAGGTCGGCGGGAGCGTGGTGGCCGCGCCCGGACCGGAGCGCGCGGTCGTGTTCCAGCAGTTCGGGCTCTTCCCCTGGAAGAGCGTATGGGAGAACATCGATTTCGGACTCAAGTGCAAGGGACTCCCGGTCGCCGAACGCGGCGAGCGTATCCGGAGGTTCATCGACCTGATGTCGCTTGAGGGTTACGAGAGCGCGTTTCCACACCAGCTCTCGGGCGGGATGCAGCAGCGCGTGGCGATCGCGCGCGCCTACGCGCTCGACCCCGCGGTGCTGCTCATGGACGAGCCCTTCGGTGCGCTCGACGCGCAGACGCGCACGGTCATGCAGGAGGAGCTGGTGCGCATCGCGCGCAGGAACCCGCGCACTGTGCTATTCATCACCCATGCGGTGGAAGAGGCGGTGTACCTGGCCGACCGGGTGGTGGTGATGACCCGCCGGCCGGGACGAATCGGCGAGATCATCGATGTCGGCAGCGTGCGCCGCAAGGAGGGCTGGGACCACCTCGAGCGCATCGAGGAGGTCATGGACCAGGTTTCGTTCGTGCATATGCGCACCCACATCTGGCGCTTGCTGCGCGAGCAGCAACCCGATGAGCACCCCTAACCACCGGAGGAGAAGAGCATGAGAAGAACCAGGCAACTCGTCGCCGCCGCCAGCCTAGGTCTGGCCATCGCCGCGGCTGGCGCCCAGGCGGCGGAGGAAATCAAGGTGAGCTACCAGCCGGCGCTGTACTGGTCGCTGCCGTTCTACATCGCCAGTGAAAAGAACTGGTGGGGCGAACTGGGGCTCAAACCCGCCTTCAGCACCTTTCCCGCCGGGGTGCCGCAGATCGCCGCCTCGGCGTCGGGCTCCTGGGACGTCGGCGGCACCGGCTCGGTTCCCGCGGTGCTCGGAGCGGTGCGCTTTCACATCCTGACCATCGGCATCACCAACGACGAATCGCAGGGCAACGCGCTGATGGTGCGCGGTGACAAGGCCGCCCAGTACCTGGCGAACCCGGCCACGATCAAGGGCCAGACGATCCTGCTCACCGCCAATTCGACCGGCGACTACGCGGTGCAATCGTGCCTGGCGAAGTACGGGCTCAAAAAAGCCGACGTCACGCTCAAGAACATGGGGCAGGCGGAGATCATTGCCGCGATGTCGTCGAATAACGCGGATCTGGTCGGCGTCTGGGCCCCCAACATCTATACCCTGGAAGAGAAGGCCGGAGCCAGGGTGATGTGCTCGGGCAAGGATGGCGGCGCGATCGTTCCCGGCGCGCTGATCGTCCGGGCCGACTACGCCAAGGAGCAGCCGCAGAACGTGGCCAAGTTCCTGGCAATCTACCTGCGCGCGCAGAAGTGGGCCAACGCCCATCGCCAGCAGGCGCTGGCGATGATGCGGAAATTCTACGAGCAGGGCGGGGTCTCGATCTCGGATGCGGCGATGAACAAGGAATTCGACACCCGGCCGACGTTCGACCTCGCTGCCCAGCTCTCTGCCATGAATCGCAGTGCCGGGCCATCACCGGCCGACGTCTGGTTCACGCGAATCGGCGAATTCATGCAAGCCTCGGGATCGATCCCCGCGGTGCCGACTGCGTCGTCGTACATGACCGACGAGTTCATGAAAATGGTGCAAAACGACCCCAAGCTCAGGGCCTTCGCCGATCGCAGCGACTGAAAGCGTCCGCCATCCATTGGAGTCGGGACATGGCCACGACCTACCTCAAGCAGGCGGGTAAGACACCCGAGACCGAGGCGGGGAACGCGCAAGCCGTCGCCGCCGAAATGCTGGCGCAGATCGAGCGCCGCGGCGAGGACGCGGTGCGGGAGTACGCGGCCCGGCTCGACGGCTGGAACGGCGACATCGTCGTCACCGCGGAGGAAATGCAGCGGCGCGCGCGCGAGGTTCCGGATACGGTGAAGGCTGACATCGCTTTCGCCACCGAGCAGGTGCGCCGTTTCGCCGTCGCCCAGCGCAACTCCATCGCCGCGTTCGAGGTGGAATTGGTGCCGGGTCTTGTCGCGGGGCAGCGATTAGTCCCGGTCAACGTGGCGGGCTGCTATGTGCCCACCGGACGCTACGCGCATATCGCCTCGGCCTACATGAGCATCGCCACCGCAAAGGCCGCGGGCGTGCCGCTGGTGGTGGCGTGCTCGACACCGTACAAGGGCGGCGGCATCCACCCCTACGTCCTCTATGCGATGCAAGTGGCGGGCGCCGACATGATCATGACGCTTGGCGGGGTGCAGGCGATCGCGGCGATGGCGTATGGTCTCTTTGGCGCCCGTCCCGCCGACATCATCGTCGGGCCGGGAAACAAGTATGTGGCGGAAGCCAAGCGCCTGCTGTTCGGCCGGGTCGGCATCGACGTATTCGCCGGACCGTCGGAAGTCGCGGTGATCGCAGACGCCTCGGCGGATGCGATGATCGTCGCCGCGGACCTGGTCGGGCAGGCCGAGCACGGCCACGAGTCGCCGGCGTGGCTGTTTACCGATTCACGCCGGCTCGCCGACCAGGTGCTGCAACGCATCCCGCACCTGATCGCGGAGTTACCGCCGACTGCGCGCGATGCGGCGGGAGCAGCATGGCGCGACTATGGCGAGGTGGTCGTTTGCGATTCGCGCGGAGAGTTGGTGCGCATCTGCGACCAGTATGCGCCGGAACACCTCGAGGTGCATGCGACCGACCTCGACTGGTGGCTCGCGCATCTGACGTGCTACGGCTCGCTGTTTCTCGGCGAGGAGACCACCGTCGCATTCGGGGACAAGGCCTCGGGGCCGAATCACATCCTGCCGACCAAGCGCGCGGCGCGCTATTCTGGCGGCCTGTCGGTGCATAAGTTCATCAAGACCCTCACCTGGCAGCGCATGACGCGCGACGCGAGTCGCCAGATCGGCCAGGTCAGCGCGCGCATCTCGCGCCTGGAGGGCATGGAGGCCCATGCGCGCACCGCGGACGACCGGCTGCGCAAGTACTTCCCGCATGAGCGGTTCGCGTTGGGCGAGAACGTGACGACCTGAACGATGGAACCCCTGCTGGATCGCTTCCACCTCGAAGGCAAGACCGCGCTCGTCACGGGTGCGAGTTCCGGCGTGGGGCGCGCGATCGCCGAAGCCCTCGCCGCGGCAGGTGCCCGCGTCGTGCTGTGCGCGCGGCGCCAGGCGCTACTGGAAGAAGCCCGCGCGGCGATCGTGGCAGCCGGCGGGAAGGCAGCGACCGCTGGCGGCGATGTCGGCGTGCGCAGGTCGCTCGGTGCGCTGGCAGAGACTGCATCGAGGCCCTTCGGGTCGATCGACATCGTCGTACACGCGGCCGGGATGAACCATCGCCAGAGTGCCATGGACGTCACCGACGAGGCTTGGGACGAGCAGATCGAAGTGATGCTCTCGGCGCCCTTCTTCCTGTCCCGGCATCTCGTTGCCGGAATGAAGGCGAAGCGCTGGGGCCGCATCCTGAACATCGGATCGTTGCAATCGTACCGCGCTTTCCCCGACAGTTCCGCCTACGGCGCAGCCAAGGGCGGCATCGTCCAACTCACTCGCGCCATGGCCGAGGAGTGGTCGCGCTTCGGCATCAACTGCAACGCGATCGCCCCCGGGTTCTTCCCGACGGCGCTTACCGCCTCCATACTCCACGACGCGGCGAAGGTTAAGGAACTGGCGGCGCGCACGGCGATCGGCCGCAACGGCGAGCTTGCGGACCTGCAAGGTGCCGCGGTGTTCCTCTGCAGCCCGGCCTCCGACTACATCACGGGTCAGACCCTCGCCGTCGACGGCGGCTTTACGGCAAGGTAAATCATCTTGAAAGCTCTCGTCTATACCAACCCCAACGAAGTCACGTACCGCGACGAGCCCGATCCGGTACTTACCGCCGACGAAGTGCTGCTGCGGATCGACGCGGTTGGCATTTGCGGATCGGACATGCACGCCTATCATGGTCATGACCCGCGTCGGGCGCCGCCGCTGATTCTCGGTCACGAGCTCGCGGGCACGGTCGTCGAGGGGCCCGGCGTCGGCAGGCGCTACACCGCGAACCCCCTGATCACCTGTGGCGTGTGCGAGTACTGCGTGCAAGGCCGCAACAACCTCTGCGCTGATCGCACCATGGTCGGCATGACGCGCCCGGGGGCGTTCGCCGAGCGCATGTCGATCCCGAGCCGCTGTCTCATCGCGATTCCCGAGGACATGAGCCCCGTCATCGCGGCACTTGCCGAACCGGCGGCCACGGCGCTGCATGCGTTGAACCTGTCGATGCGGGCGCTGCATAGACCGTTGCCGGAGTGCAGCCTTTTGATCCTTGGCGGGGGCGCGATCGGCACGCTCGCCGCGCTGCTTGCCCAGAGCTACGGCTGCCGCGATATACGCGTCGCCGAAACCAATCCGCTGCGCCGCGCGTCGGTGCAAAAGCACGCCGGTTGTCGAGCGTTCGATCCGAGCGCCGGCAACGAGATTGCCGACAATTCGGCCCACCTCGTGATCGACGCGGTCGGCTCCACGGTCACGCGCAGCGCGGCGCTGGTTGCGGTGAAACCCGGGGGGGTTGTCATGCACGTGGGCCTTCAGGACCGGGCAAGCGAGATCGACATGCGCAAGCTCACGCTGGCCGAGGTCACCCTGCTCGGAACCTACACCTATTCCACCACCGACCTGCACGCGACGGTTGCGGCGCTGCATCGGGGCGCATTCGGCGACCTTGGCTGGGTCGAGCAACGGCCGCTTGCAGACGGGGCGCGCGCCTTTGACGACCTGCAGCGGGGAAAGAGCGCCAGCGCCAAGATCGTCCTCCGTCCGTAACGCCGCGCCAACGGCAAGCGCCGCGCGCGCTTTCGACGGCACCAGTGAGCACGGGACGGCATCGCCGTGCCTCGTTCGGCTCGACCAAGGTTACTTAAGGCGGTGCTGCGTCGATGGGCGTGGAAACGGGGGTGTTATTGCCTACAATCACGACCATGGAGCGACAAAGCGACCGGCGCTTGCCCTCGCTTACCGGCGACGTATCCTTGCCCCTCATCTCGGTCGTGATTGCGACCCGAGACCGGGGCGCCGCGGTGGTTCGCGCCATCGAATCGATCCTGCCAGGACACTCCGGCGTGGATCGAAACTGCCGCGAACTGATTATCGTCGACCAGAGCAGTGACGACGCCTCCGAAGTGGCGGTCGCTCCTTATCTTTGCTTCCCCCGGATCCAGTACCACAAGGCGTCGTCGAGGGGACTCGGCGCAGCGAGGAACGCGGGGATGGCCCTCGCGACGCAGCGAGTTGGTTGCGTTCACGGATGACGATTGCACCGTGCGGGCGCAATGGCTCATCGAACTGCAACGGGCATTCAGCGTCGATTCGCGCATCAGCATTGTCTTCGGCAACGTCCTCGAGGGGCACCACGATCGTGCGGTCGGGTTCATTCCGTCGTATGTGCGCAAGGGATCTTATGTGGCACGGTCGCTGTCGCAGAAGCACCATGTCGAGGGCATCGGCGCGTGCATGGCGCTGCGCAAGAGCGCCTGGGCGGCCCTTGGCGGGTTCGATCCGGCTACTTGGAGCCGGGAGCCGCTTTCACGCTGCCGAGGAACTGGATTTCGTGATGCGCGCTCTCGCAGGCGGGGCATTGGGTGTACGAGACGCAGGCGCCGAGGTCGTGCACAACGGTTTCCGCCCGAATGAGCGCAAATCCGCCCTGGCTCATGACTACTGCTTTGGCATCGGCGCCGTGTACGCCAAGCACCTGAAATGCCTGCGCTGGGACGTGCTGCTGCCGGCGTTGCGACTCGCCTGGCGTTGGGCGGCTCGGCAGCCCGGTCGTGCACTATGGCACGCCGCCGTCGAGGATGCCGCGTCTGCGCGGTTTTCTGGGGGGAGTGCTGGCGGGCCTGCGCACGCCGGTTGACCGGACCGCCACACTCTTCCGCCCGGCGGGCGGAAGGCCTCGATGAAGGTGTGCCTGATCTGCAGCGAGCTGTTTGGCCGGGGGGTGTACGGCGGATTCGGCCGAATGACCCGCAAGCTGGGCGGTGAGCTGGCCAAGCGCAAAGTCGAGGTCACGGCCGTTGTCCCGCGTCGGGAAGGAAGCCCTGAGCGCGAGTACGTGGTCGATGGTCTTCGCGTACGGGAGTTTCCGCGGACGGCGTTCCTGCACCGCGATGGATCTTTTTCGCCAGGTCGACGCGGACGTGTTTCACTCCCAGGATCCATCGCTCGGCACGTGGCTGGCGATGAAGGCAATGCCAGGGCGGGCGCATGTCGTGACCTTTCGCGACCCGATGGAGGCCGCGGACTGGCGTATCGAGTTCAATCATGCCGGACCGGCACGGCTCGCCACCCTGGCCTACCTGCTCTACTGTCGATAACTTTCTGGTTACCCGTGCCATTCACCGCGCCACCGGTCTTTACGGCGCCGCTCAATTCGTGATTTCCAAAGCGGCCCGGAAATACGGGCTTCGGCAAGAGCCGGGCTTCCTGCCCACACCCATCGACATTCCGCCACCCGGAACGAAAGCGGCCAAACCGACCGTTTGTTTCGTCGGGCGCCTGCATCGCAGAAAGCGGCCCGAACTGTTTCTTGACCTCGTGCGACAGTTTCCCGAGGTCCACTTCATTTGCGTCGGCGGCACGAATGATCGCGCCTATGAAAACAGCCTGCGGCGCAATTATGCCGGCTTGCCGAATCTGGAGATGACCGGAATCATCGACCAGTTCGAGACCGACCGGCTGCGGCGCATTCTCGAGCAGAGCTGGGTGCTGGTGAATACCGCGGCGCGGGAGGGTCTTCCGACCACGTTTCTGGAGGCTGCGGCGAACCGGTGCGCATTGCTCAGCAGCGTCGATCCGGATGGCTTCGCGAGCCGGTTCGGCTATCACGCCAGGGGCGACGCTGATCTGCCCGCAAGGCCTGAGTTTTCTGCTCACCGACCATCGTTGGAAAAGACGGGGAGAACTCGGCTGCCGCGTACGTGCGCTCGGTTTTCGCCACCGATCGCGCCATCGATCGCCATCTGGAAACGTATCGACTCGGCCCTTGACGCCGTGGCGTCGCGGTAGGATAAGGCCCGTGCGGCGCTGGACCGAGAGCTGCAACGACATGCAAGCGTCCTCCGTGAAAACATCCGCCCCTGTTCTTTTCATCGGCTTGGATTCCGCGGATCCTGGCCTGCTGCAACAATGGGGACAAGCGGGCCTGCTGCCCTCGCTGCACTCGCTGCGCCAGAGAAGTCTGCGGGGCACCACGATCCTTCCCCCCGGCTTGGGCTCCGGCGCCATGTGGGTTTCGCTCTTTACCGGCGTGTCTCCGGCGCGTCACGGACGCTACTTCGGCCGCCAGCCGGACGCTGGCGCCTACCGGGTCGCCGCCTTTGAGCCCAATGCGGTCAAGCAAGAGCCGGTATGGCTGGCGGCGAGCCGTGCCGGCAAACGCGTCGCCGTGGTCGATGTTCCCGTAGCGCCTCTTGCGGACGAACTCAGGGGCATTCAGATCAAGGACTGGGGCTGCCACGACCCGACCTTTCCGGGCGTGCGAACCTGCCCACCCTCGCTCGCCGACGAGATACTGGCGCGACATGGCTCCGATCCGGTGGGCCCATGCGACCGACCACGAAAAGGGATCGCCGCGTACCGGCAATTCCGCAACCAGCTTTTGGAAAGGATCGACACCAAGACGCAACTGCTCTGCCATTACCTGCAAGAAGGCGGCTGGGACCTGTTCATGGCGGTTTTCGGCGATGCGCACTGCGTCGCGCACCAATGCTGGCATCTACACGATGCGGGCCACCCCTTGCACGATCCCGCCTATGCGAGCGCCTGCGGCAACCCGGTGCAGGACGTCTACGTCGCGCTCGATCGAGCCGTGGGACGAATCCTCGCTGCCGTCGCGGAAGGGACAACGGTCATTTTGTTCGCGGGAAGCGGCATGGGGCCGAACTATACGGGCAACCATTTGCTCGATGAAGCGCTGCTCAGGCTCGAGGGCGTCGCTCCAAGCCGGGGTCGCCAAACCGTCCAGGCAATCAAGCAGGTCTACCGCCACGTCCTGCCGGACACGGCCCGTTCCCGGCTCGGATCGCTCGGCGATCGCTTCGATGAGCTGTTACTGGCCGGGGACCGCGCACGCCGCAGATGCTATGCCATTCCGCACAACGACCTGAGCGGTGCGATCCGGTTCAACGTCGTCGGTCGCGAGACGAAGGGACGGGTCCGGCGCGGTGCCGAGTATGACGCCCTGTGCGCCAGCCTGGAGCGCGATTTGATGGCGCTTGCCGATCCGGACAGCGGTCGGCGGGTAGTCGACGCGGTGCTCAAGACGTCCGATCTCTATGCCGGCGAGCACCTCGATCGACTGCCCGACCTGCTCGTGGTCTGGAACCGGGAGCGGCCCATCACGGCCCTGAGCTCCGATAAGACCGGCGTGATTCGCGGTACCCGGATGAGCCAGCGAACAGGAGATCACACGCACCGGGGTGCGTTCTTCCTTGCCGGCCCCGGCATTGCATCGGGCGAGATCGCCGAAGCGCTGCGCGTCGAAAACCTTGCCCCCACCATCGCCGCGTTACTCGACATCGCCTTGCCGAACAGCGACGGACGCGGCATCGCATTCGAACCGATCACACATCGGGTCGACTCTGCCGCTGCGATGCTTGTTGGCCGGAGCGGAGCCGCTAGGCGAGGCGCCTAGGCCCAGGCGCTATTTGGAGATCTCAAACTGCCACGCGTGCGCCGTGTCATCGAGCGCAGCGAACGTGTATTACTTGTCACCTGCTTTGAAGATGTAGCGGCACCAGTCTCCCGCGCCAGGGCGCAACTCCCGTTGGATGAAGATTTTCTCGCCGACACATTGGTCGCGAAAACTGGAGTCATATCAGCCAACGGCATGCTCCACCTAATGTGATTTCTGCAATCAAGGCCGATGCATGTTGACGGCCCAGAATCGGAGGGCTATAAAGCACTTGCTGGGTTGTAGCCCACATGTTGGCGGGGCAGATGTCCAATCTTGTCGTTATGCCGTAGTGACGACGTCGTGTCGGTCGCATTCGGCAAGCGCACAACCCCGAACCCAATCCAAGAGGAGATCGGCCATGCCAAAAGGGACGCTGCAACGCGCAGCATGCTTGCTGGTAGTGACGACGTGGGCGGGCAGCGCCTTCGCGGCGCTGGACTGCGCCAGCATCGAGGCGTTTCTTGCCCGCCAGGCGGTGGGCGTCGTCTGCTTCCACAGCGACGACTTGACGACGAGCAACGCGGCGACAACGCCGCCAGACAATTCGATCACGACCTTCGCCGATGGGACGACGTTGCCGGGGTTTGCGGCGGGATTGGGCTCCTTCACGCCGACCAAGGACCGCGGCGTCATTTCCAACGGACCGACACCGCCACCGACGGTGGTGCCGGGTCTCCAGGTCGAGGGCTGGTTTGCCGACGACCCATCCTTCGAGGCGCGCTTCGTGTTGCGTTTCCCCGACGCCTGGAACAGCAAGCTGGTCGTCGCCGGTGCGTCGGGAACGCGCAGCGAGTTCAACGGCGACTTCGCGTGGAGCGACTACGTGTTGGCGAAGGGTTACGCCTACGCGTCGCAGAACAAGGGCGTACTCAACTTCTGGATCTCCTCGCTGTCCTCTGGGACCCAGCCGGCGAACGATCCGCTGGCCTGCCGCGTCAACCCGCCCCCGGGCGCTCTGTCGACGCTCTGGGTCCACTTCTACGACAACGACCCGCAGAAGCCCTTTACGCAGTGGACGCAATACATGCTCGAAACGGCGAGCCTTGCCCAGCAGGCGGCCAAGGCGGCATATCACCACTTTCCGAGGCGGACTTACGCGGTCGGCACGTCGAATGGCGGTTACCAGGTGCGGCGCGCGATGGAGACGGCGCCGGACCTCTTCGACGGCGGCGTCGACTGGGAAGGAACCTACATCAGCCCGACCGAGAACATACTGGTCGATCTGCCGACGGCGATCAGCAATTTCCCGGCCTACGCCACCGCGAACTACGATCCCGACAGCGCCGCCGCGCGGAACATCCTGGCGGCCGGCTACCCGCCGGATATCGTGCAGCGCGACGGATCGGGCAACGAAACAGCGTCGCTCTGGAAGAACTATTACTTCGACTTCTGGGAAGTGACCGCCTGCCAGTGGCAGGAGCGCTTCGACCCGTCGTATGCGACCTACACGGCCGGTCTCGGCAATTACGACTATCTGTCGCGTCTCACGCCCGCGGTTGCCGCCGCTGTCGCTGCGGTGACCACGACCGGCAAGATCAAGAAGCCGCTTGTCACCGTCGCGGGAACGATGGACGCGCTGCTGCCGATCGAGCGCCAGGCGCGCGTCTACGAGGCGGCGGTGAACGCGTCGCGCAAGGGCAACAACGACCAGCGCAATGCGCAATACCGGCTATACGAAGTGCAAAATGGGAACCACATCGAAGCCTATGCCCTTGCCTTCCCCGAGCTGCGCGTAATCCAACCCTACGCGCAACAGGCCTTCGACCTGCTGGTCGCCCACGTCGAATCGAACGCGCCGCTGCCGCCGAGCCAGTGCATACCAAAGGACGGTACGATCGCCCAATCGCCCACACAACCGGGCAACTGCGCGAACTTGTACCAGCCTTGATCGGTGCCGCGACCGGCGAAAGAGGTAACCGTCATGGCGAGGAAGGTGGCGGAGAAGGTGACCTGTTGCGGGTATGCGTGCGGTGAACCGGTGCGGAGGCAGTTTCACCGCTGATGGCAATGGCCAGAGCCTTTCAGCGGCACGCAAACGGTGAGCGTTAGATTGAACCTAGTCCGGCCGCCAGATTGCTTGCGCGATGGAGCACGGCAATGCCTGCTCCGCCGTCGCTTCGCGTTTTTCCCCGTGGGCCCGGGCTTTTCGGACACGCGCCTTGCGTTGCCCCTTGCGGCTCCATGGGGCATCATGGCGGCCAGCGCGCCGTCCAAGGCCGCGTCAGGCGCAAATCCAGGGGAGCCCAAGCGTGGATCCGCTTTCGGTCAAGCGACGTCTCTCATGCATCCTGGCTGCCGATGCAGTCGGCTACAGCCAGCAGATGGAGCAGGACGAGGAGAGCACCATCCGCGTCCTGGCAGCGCACCGCGCCGTCATCGACGGGATCATCGCCTTCCACGGCGGCCGCATCATCAGCACGGCGGGGGACTCGGTGCTCGCCGAGTTTGGGAGTGTGGTTGAAGCCGTGCGCTGCGCGGTGGAGATTCAGGAAGCGCTCAAGACGCGCAATGATGCGCTGCCCGACAAGAGTCAGATGCACTTCCGGGTCGGCGTCAACCTCGGCGATGTGGTGGTCAAGAACGACGACCTGCTGGGCGACGGAGTCAACGTCGCGGCGCGGCTCGAGACCATCGCCGAGCCCGGCGGCATCTGCATCTCGTCGTCCGTGTACGACCAGATAACCGGCAAGCTCGATCTGGGCTTCCAGGACATCGGCGAGCAGACGCTGAAGAACATTTCCCGGCCGATACGCGTCTACCGCGTGTCCGGCACCGGAAGGCCGCAGCCCGCGGCGTCACCTGCATGGCCGACGCGGCGCGGACACGCAGCCCTTCCCTGGGCGATCGGCGGGCTGTGCGTGGTGGCGCTCTCGGGACTCGCCGCGTGGCAGCTTGGGTGGATCTCTTTGGCTGGCCCCGACCGTGCAGCGCGCAGCCCCGCGCCCCCGGCGCCGGCATCGACCGCAGGGTCGGGCTCGCCGCGCGCCGATACGTCATCGCCGAGCGCTGCCTCCGCTGCGCTCAAGGCGCAGTCAGACAGCGAAACCGCGCGCGCGCGCACCGAGGCCGAAGCCGCGCGTGTGGCGAAGATGCAGGCCGACGCCGAAGCGGCGGCCAACCGGGTGCGCCTCCAGGCGCTCTCGGACGCGGCACGAATTCGCGCCGAAGCGAAGGCCGCTGCGGCCCGCGAAACGGCCGCGGCGGCGCCGAAACCCGCCATCCAGGCCGGCGCACCGATTGCCCACACCGCGCAGGGCGCACCCGGCGACACGGCACCTGCGACGAGCGCTTCGATATCCGCGGACAAGGCCGCAAGCGCGCCCGCGCGCGCCGTCGCGGGCGGCACTCGCTTCGACGGCGCGTGGAACGTTGCCGTCGAATGCGAATCCATGGGCCCCCGGGCGTTGGGCTACAAGTTCGATTTCGTGGCGCAAGTGAAAGACAACTTTCTTCGCGGCGAGCGACATGCCGAGGGCACCCCGGGCTGGTTGCGACTCGAGGGGCCGATTGAGCCCGACGGCAGCGCGACCCTCGACGCCCGCGGCCTCACCGACGACCCCAAATACTCCAACGGCGTCGCCCATGGCACGCCCTACGCGTATCACGTGGCCGCCCATTTCGATTCCGGTCGCGGTACGGGGCGCCGCCTGGAGCTTCGTGCCTGCAGTCTGTCGTTCGCCAGACAGTGACCGGAGGCTGTTTCGCCCGAAGGTCGCCGACTTAGGCGGGGCGGGCCAATCGCGGCGCGCCGATCAGCCGCGGCGCAATCTGACCACTGAATCGAGAGCCGCGCGGGAAGCCAGGTGCGCCATCGGGTATAGAATTTCCGTGTTAGGGGCGCCGCGTGACCTGTCAGCCAAGCCCATACCCGATCCCGATACGGCAATGCGTCCGCTTGCGCGGACGAGTCGGTCGTGAGCCCCGGCGCTTATGCGCGTCCCCACCACCTCAACGAGGCTAACTATGAGGCTGCATATCGCAACGATGCTGCTCCTGGGCTCGCTGTTTTGTGCGCCGGCGCAGGCCGCCCTGAAACCGGGGGATTCCGCACCCGACTTCACGGCGCAGGCGTCGCTTGGCGGCAAGGTGTTCACGTTTTCGCTGGCCGAGGCGTTGAAAAAAGGCCCGGTCGTCCTGTACTTCTACCCCGCGGCCTTCACCACGGATTGCACGGTCGAGGCGCACGATTTCGCCGACGCGACGGACGCCTATCGCGCGCTCGGCGCTACGGTCATCGGTGTGTCACACGACGCTATCGGCACCCTGAACAGATTCTCCGTCAGCGAATGCCGCAGCAAGTTCGCGGTCGCCGCCGACCCGGATCAAAAGATCATGAAATCCTACGACGCGATCCTGGCCATCGAGCCGAAGTACGCGGACCGGGTGTCGTATGTCATTGCGCCCGACGGACGTGTCGTCTACTCCTACACGTCGCTCAACCCCGGAAAGCACGTCGAGTACACGCTTAACGCACTTCGGCAGTGGTCGGCGGGGCAGAAGAAGTAGCCCGGTCCGGGTTAGGTAGCGGCCATCGAGTGCCGTCTTCGAACCGGAAATCCGGCCCCCTCCCCGGCGGGGCGTTGCGGGACGATTCACCGTAACCGGCATGCCAAGAAGGAATCCCAGAGCCCGCAGTCGTGATCGTCCCGCGCTGGAAATCGGGCCGAGCGTGCAGCTTGTTGCGGCGGCGCATCTGAACCTAGTGCAGGCAAGCGATGTCGTAGCGAAGTCCCCCCCGTATCGCCCAGGTCTTGACGGGCATCTGGGCGAATCCATTCTCGACCTGTCGACCGCAAGCCGATGAACACCCTGACTCGTTGCTTGATGGCGGGATTCCTGCTTGCCGGGTGTCAGCTGCTTTTCGCTCAAGGCCCGTCGACCTCCGGCTATCACAAGGTGCAGGAGATCGTTCTCGGCGGCGAAGGCGGGTGGGACTATCTGAAGCTCGATCCGGATGCCGGCCGTCTCTACATATCGCGTGCGACGCAGGTGCTGGTGGTCGATCCGGATTCGGGCAAGTCCGTGGGGACGATCGCGGACACGCCGGGGGTGCACGGTATCGCCCTGGCGGCAGCGCTCGGCACCGGCTACACCAGCAACGGACGCGACGGCACCGTCACCGTGTTCGACCTGCACTCGCTGCGACCGCTCGCCCGGCTCAGGGTCGGTTCCAACCCCGACGCCATTGTCTATGAGCCGGTCACCAAGCAGGTATTCACGTTCAACAGAGCCAGTCTCGATGCGTCGGTCATCGACGCCCGGCGCCGCGCGGTCACTCGCGCGCTGCCGCTGGACGGCAAACCGGAGTTCGCGGTTGCGGACGGACGCGGGGCCGTCTATGTGAACCTCGAGGACAAGGCCGAGTTGTTGAAGATTGGCGCCAGCGGGCCGGCCATCGAGGCACGCTGGCCGCTCGCTCCCTGCGAGAATCCGACCGGCTTGTCGATTGACCCTCAGCGTCGGCGCCTGTTCGTCGGCTGCGGCAATCGGCTCATGGCGGTCGTCGACGCCGACACCGGCAACGTGCTCGCGACGCTGCCCATCGGCAGCCGTTGCGACGCGACAGCCTTCGATCCCGAGCACGATCTGGCCTTCAGTTCCAACGGGGACGGAACGCTGACCATCGTTGGGGAGGAGGCTCCGAACCGGTTCGTCGTTCTGGACAACGTGGTGACAGAGCCGGGCGCGCGAACGATGGCACTGGATGCGTCGAGGCAGCGGGTCTATCTGGTGACCGCCGAGTTCGGACCGCGCCCGGAGGCTACCGCGAACGATCCGCGCCCGCGGGCGCCCATCGTGCCGGGCTCCTTCAGGCTGCTGGTGTTGGCGCGCGGCGGCGCCTCGTGAGGTCTCTTTTTCTCGCTTGACGGCCTGGTCCGCGCGGGGATGGTGACCTGCGCGGGCACCAGGGTACCGGTCGTAGCAACAGGATCCAGCCAGCAGCGGTTTCCGTGTCGCAGCCGGGATTGGATGCGACACGGGGTCGCCGCTCGCGCTTGCCCTTATCATGAGAAACTCGTCTGCCGGCGGCGCCCGTCAGACGGCTGAAGTCATGCACAGGGGCTGCTTTTGTGGCGCAAGCTGCTTGGTGGATAACCATTTCTTGGAGATTGGTGATGGAAGCCAGTGACGTCGTGAAGCAGGATCGTCGCGGATTTCTCCAGGCTGCCGGGGCTGCCTCGGCGACGCTCGCCCTGGGCGGCCTGCCATTTGCAGCAGGTGCGGCGAGCAATGCGACGGGATTGAAGATCAGGAAGGTGGGCTTGATGAGCCCCGGAGACATGGGCCAGGCCTTGGCGATACAGATTCAAGCCGAAGGCCTGCATGTCTACACCGCGCTGGAGCACCGCAGCGAGCGCACGCGTGCGCTCGCGCGCGAAGCGGCGTTGACCGACGTCGACACCCTTGCCCGGCTGGTTACCGAATGCGATGTCGTGTTGTCGGTCATCAATCCGGGCGCCGCGCTCGAATTCGCGCGCGAAGTTGCCAATGCGCTGCGCGCGACGGGCAGCCACACGCTCATTGTCGACTGCAATGCCATCGCCCCCGACACCGTGCGTGAAGTCGCGGGCGTGATCGAGGGGGCGGGCGGGCGTTTTCTCGACGCCGGCATCATCGGACCGCCGCCGCGCGGCGCCGCGAAAACCAACCTGTACGTGTCGGGGCCCGGCGCCGCCGATCTCGAGCAGCTCGCCGGACCGCAGCTCGTCGTACACGTGATCAGCGATCGCATCGCGGACGCGAGCGCGCTCAAAATGTGCTACGGTGCCCTCAACAAGGGCACGCAGGCGCTGTGGCTGGACGTACTGATAGCGGCACAGCGCCTGGGTGTCGATGGCCTGCTCGAAGAGCAGTTGCGGCAGTCGCAAGTCGATCTTTATGGCTGGGCGCTGGGCCAGTTCCCCATACTGCCCCCCAAGGCCTATCGCTGGGTGCCGGAAATGCTCGAGATCTCCAAGACCCTGGCGACCGCGGGCATCACGCCCAAGATGTTTCAGGGGGCGGCGGAGGTCTATCGTTTCGTTGCCGCAACGCCGCTCGGCAAGGAGACTCCGGAGAATCGCGACAAGTCGCGCGATGGCAAGGATGTCGTGCGATTGCTCGCCCAGGAGCGCGGCCGGTCCTGACGGGCAGGGGGACGCCGGTGCGGCGCAAGCGAACACATTCCTCGTGGAAGGACAAAAATGGCCGTAACGGGAGTCAGTGGATTGGTCTGGTTGGCGCTGGGGATCTTCGGGTTCATTCTGGCGATCGCGTGGATCATCCTGCCGTTTGCGCTCATCGGCACGAAACCGTTGCTGCGGCGCATTCTTGACGAGCAGATCCGGATGAACGCGCTGCTGGCGAGCCTCGCCGCGGCCCGGCGGCCGCAGGCCCCTCCCAAGCCGCCGTCGCGGCGCGAGTCCTAGGCGCAGCGGGCGGCGTCCCTCCACAGCGAGCGCTCAAGAGCCGGCTGGCAACTGGCGGCGCGGGCTAGCGCAGAGCGCTTCTCAACAGTGCGATGCACTCGTCAAAGCTGGGCAGCAGACGACTGGATTGTCAAGGGCATACGGCTCCCTGCGAACACCGAGTTTCGCGCCGGCCACAAAGGACAGACTTGGCTCGGCCGGGTCGAGCGCGGAGCCCTGGTCGTCAATGGCCGGCGGTTCCCCGTCGGCGGCCGCAGTCTTCATTACCAAGAATCCCACCAACCGCTGGACATTCTGGGAGTGCAGGATACCGGGCCACGCGACATGGCAAATCATCAAGGGACTGCGGCGCAAGTAAGAATCCGAAACATTGGAGGATCGGGTGGCTTAGCCGACCGATTGACGACACTGACAACGTCATGTTCCCGCTAGAAAGACCCGCAATCGCCCAGTGCTTGCGTTGCGGGTGCCAGGCTGGCAGGAACGTCGCCGCGGCGGCAATCTCCATGCGCCAGAATGCGCCGCTCGTAAGGCGCGGCTGATCCGGGAGCCGGCCTCGCTATCCTGGCGTTCAAGAATCAAAATCCGGGATGGGCTCCATCCCTCTACGGATCAGCGGCAATCGGACGGCAAATAATTCGGCGCCACATTGGTGTGGTTTTCGCCCATGACGGTCATCTGGCCAGGGACGCTGGCGTTGCCGCATACCCACGCGACCGGCACGATCGGAGCGTCCGGGACGATCGCCGGACGCAGCGTGAGGATCTTGCCCCGCACGCCGCCGCCCGCGTTGTTGCCAAAAGTTATGTCGATTGCGCCGTTGTTGACCGAAACTGCGCTGATATAGTTGTTGACGATCTTCTCGGCGGGCGGCAATCCGGCTGCGGTGTTGTCCACCGGGAAGGTCTGGGCCGTGGCCCAGGATTGCGCGATCGGTGCCTTGACAATGTCGGCCAGCGGCAGGGCAGACACGATCTGTTCCCTGACCAGGTGATCCAGGATGCCCGGCACCGCAATCGTCGCCAGGATGCCGATGATTGCCAGGGCGATCGCGATCTCCATCATCGCAAAGCCCGCGCCATGCAGCGAAGGCGTCGCGCGCGGCTGCGGTCTGCAGGGTTGAAGGATCGGGGGCATCGATCGGCTCGGAGACGCGGGGGCATCGGCCTCTAGCATATCGCACTCTGTAGCGCGCCACTCGGGATGTGGCTTACACGGCCTCGTTGGACTGGACGCGCAGAACGCCGGCCCGTTGCATCTGGTCCCACGCCGCCACAAGCGAGCCGCGCGTGTCGATCGCGCGCGATGCATCCTCGATGACCGTCGCCGTGAAGCCAAGCTTGCGCGCATCGAGCGCGGTCCACGCGACACAAAAATCCGTCGCCAGTCCGCAAACATAGACGCCGGTGATGCCACGCTCGCGCAGATAGCCGTGCAGTCCGGTCCTGGTTCTCCCGTCCGCCTCGATGAAAGCGGAGTAACTGTCGACGTCCGGGTGGTAACCCTTGCGCAGCACGAGTTGCGCATGCGCGACGTCGAGATCCCGGCAAAGGCGCGCGCCATCGGTCCCCTGGACGCAGTGATCCGGCCACAGGACCTGCTCGCCGTAATCGAGGGCGATGACGTCGAACGGCTTTCTGCCCGGATGCGAGGATGCGAACGAGCGGTGTCCCGGCGGATGCCAGTCCTGGGTGAGAACGACGTTGGCGAAGCGCCTGGACAATGCGTTGACAACGGGCACGATTTCGTCGCCCCGGGGTACTGCAAGAGCCCCGCCAGGCAGGAAGGAGTCTTGCACGTCGACTACGATTAGAACCGCGGTGGCATCGGGCATGCTATTCGTCCAGGAACGCAGCGACGCTTTGGCCGGCTGCCGACGCATGGATGCGACCCCCACCAGCCAAAATACGGGCGCACTAACATTCGATCACGCCCGTGATGCAGAGTTCGGGCGATCCAGCGGGTATTCAAGGGCGGGCTGCGGGGACGAGAGATAGCCCGCGATTCGACTCGCATTCGAGCGCGCCCGCCCTCCGATTCACGCCGGAGGACGATCCCTGCCGCGGCTGACATTGTCGCCATCGCCGGGCTGCAGCGTCCAGAACGACAGCGAGGAGAGTATCGTCAGGGCGCCGATCGTCAGGAACGTCCGATGCAGGGCGTGGGTAACGGCCACCGGGTCGGTCTGCGGCTGGCCGCCCAGATACCAGGCGGCGATGAGCGAGCTGCATGCCAGCCCGAAACTCATCGACATCTGCTGGCAGGTACTGGCGATCGAGGTTGCCATGCTCGACTCGGCCGAGTCGATGTCCGCGTAGCCCATCGCGTTCATGCTGGAGAACTGCAGCGAGTTGAAAAGACCCTGTGTGAGCCCCAGCAACACGATCATCGCCAGCGGCGTGTCGGGCGTCACCCAGGCGAACAGCCAGATCGTCACCCCCGCCATGACGGTATTGACGATCAGGATCCGCCGAAAACCGTTGCGGCGCAGGAGCCAGGCGCTGAGAAATTTCATTGCCATTGCCGCCGCCGCGGTGGGCATCATGAGCAGACCCGACTCCCAAGCCGGCATGCCGAGACCAAGTTGATACAGCAGCGGCAGCAGCAGCGGCATGCCGCCCAAGCCAAGCCGCGTGACGAAGCCGCCGGCAACCGAGACCCGGAACGTGCGTACTCGGAACAGCGACAGGCGGAGCAGGGGATAGGCGAGCTGTCGCGCGTGCCATGCGTAAGCCCCGAGCAGGCTCATCGACACCAGGAAGAGCACTCCGGCCGAGGTGACATCGATGTTGTGCTCGCCGAAGATCTCGAGCAGCCAGGACAGGAGCGCGGTGCCGCTGCCGAACAGGACCAGGCCGATGATGTCCAGCGGACGCGACGCGCCTCCCACGTAATCTGGCATGTGGCGATGGATGATCAGCAGCGCCACGACTCCCATCGGGAGGTTGACGAAGAAGATCTCGCGCCAGGACAGCCAGTGCACGATGAGGCCCCCGACCGTCGGCCCCAGCAGCGGTCCGATCAGCGCCGGGATGATGACGAAGTTCAGCGCCGCGAGCAGCTCCGATTTGGGAAAGGCGCGCACGATGGCCAGACGCCCTACCGGCGTCATCATGGCCGCCCCGAGGCCCTGCACAATGCGCATCGCCACCAGCATCGGGACGTTGACCGACAAGCCGCAGAGCACCGAGGCCAGCGTGAAGATCGCGACCGCCGACGCGAACACGCGGCGCGTGCCGTAGCGATCGGCGAGCCACCCGCTGACCGGAATGCCCACGGCAAGGCTGAGGATGTAACTGGTAACCACCGCCTTGAGACTGAGCGGCGCCACCCCGAAGCTCGCGGCCATCGAAGGAATCGCGGTGTTGACGATGGTGGAGTCGAGTTGCTCCATGAACAGTGCCGTGGCGACGACCCAGGGCAGCCACCTCTTCACCGTCGAACCGGTGCTCTCGGGTGCGGCGGGGTCGAACGCTGGCGCGGGAGGCGTTGGATCGGACGGCATGGGACTCGCGGCCAAAAGGTTACCACCCGGGCGGCAGATCTGCCGATGGTACGCCGACTCGGCTTGCGGCAAGGCGTGTTGTCCGCTCGCCACGCCGGCGTACGGCGTGGCAAATGCGTGACACCGTGCAGCCTTCATGTGCCAGCCTTCGCGATGTTGAGAAGACGCGGGCATCGGCGTACGATGCCAAGCCGGCGGCGCGGCGGCCAGCATGGCCACGCCGCGCCGGCGTCGAGGTTGCTGACGCGCTTAGAATCGCCGCGGTTCGCACCGGGGAGTCTCGCAATCCAACAGGGCGAGGATTCTAGACCGGCCATCGCGATACCCGGCACGCAAATCGAGGCGCACGACCGATGGCCACCGCTGGTCGCCGCAGGTCATCCGGAGATTACCCTGGGCAGCGTTTTGGAGAGGAGCCGACCATGAGTGAACTACGCTATCCGAACGAAAGCAGCGCCTATCGCGAGGCGCGCGACGCCTTGCTGAAGGACGAGCAGGAGCTTGTTGCCAAGCTAAAGGCGGTGGCAGCAAAACGGCGCAGCCTGCCTCCCGGCGGGCAGCTGAAAGAGGATTACGTCTTCCAGTGGGCCAATGACGGAAAAGTAGGCAAGAGCGTCAAGTTCTCCGATCTGTTCGGGGACAAGAACACCCTGCTTATCTACTCGTTCATGTACGGTCCTGGCTGGGACAACCCCTGTCCTTCCTGCACCTCGCTCGTCGATGGCTTCGATCGGAGCTGGTACCAGGTCAGTCAACACGCCGCGTTTGTCGCCATTGCCAAGGCCCCTGCCGAGCGGATCAATGCCTGGGCCAAACGACGCGGATGGTCGCAGATGGCGCTCGTTTCCGGAGCGCACTCGACCTATCAGGCCGATTACCGCTGCCAGGGGGACTCGGACGACATGCAATGGCCCGTGATGCACGTGTTCCGGAGGCAGGATGGAAGGATTTTCCATTTCTGGGGAACCGAAGTGATGGGCAATCATGTCGACACGGTGTGGCCGTACTGGAACCTCATGGACTTTACGCCCGAGGGGCGGCCCGATATTCCCACGCCGCCGCAGAACTTCCGCTCTGAATTCCTGGAAAAGCACTATCTGAACGCGGAATAGTCTCCCGCCCGGCCGCCGGCGGACTTCGATTTCGCCGCCGGCGCTGCGGCGCTGGCATGCCGACGCCCGGCACAACGCCCTCGACTGCAACCATGGCCGAGCCCTGCGCGAGCCGTCCCGATCCTGCCCTTCCGTGCGCGGACCGGCCGCCGGACGCGCCGCCCGCTGTCGCGGCGGTGCCGCCCCGGGCGGAGCGTCGCTTCGCCTTGGCTGCGGCGGTCGTGTTCGCGATCGCCTTCGCCATCACGCTCTACTTCGTCGCCACGATGTCCGGTGACATGCAGATGCCGGGTGGCTGGATGATGTCGATGATGTGGATGGCCATGCCTGGCCAGGGCGCGCTGGCCGCGGCGGCGATGTTCCAGTTCATGTGGATCGCCATGATGGTGGCGATGATGCTGCCCTCGGCGCTCCCCGTGCTCGTGGTCTACCGCCGCGAGATGCGCTCGCGCGGCGCATCGCGGCTCGGGTTTCTGACCGCGCTCGTCGGTGCCGGCTACTTCGCGGTGTGGGCCGCTTTCGGCGTCATCGCCTACGGCTTCGGCCTCGCCATCGCGCGTTCGGCCATGGCCTCGGAGCTCGCCAGTCGCCTCGTGCCGATGGCCTCGGGCGTGGCGCTGGTGGTGGCGGGCATCTGGCAGCTCACGCCGTGGAAATTCGCCTGCCTCAGGCACTGCCGTGATCCGCTGCATAGGCCCGCCCCGCGCCTCGGCGCGGGGCGGCGCGCCGCGTTCGGCTTCGGTCTCCACCACGGGGTGTACTGCGCGGGATGCTGCTGGGGGCTCATGCTGATGCTGCTCGTGATCGGTGCGATGAACCTGCTGGCGATGATCGTCGCCGCGGCGGTGATCGCCGCCGAAAAGCTCCTCGGGCGCGGCGAGGCCCTCGCCCGAGGCGTCGGGGTTGCCGCGATCGGCGCCGGCTGCTGGCTCGCCGGACGCTTGATTCTGTAAGCTGTTGCGCTATCGCCGGATCACTTCCGCGTATTTCTTACAGTGATCATTGTAGGAATGACCACAGCCGATCGTCGCGGATCCCGAGCGATATCGCTGCGCACCGGTTGCCGCGCCCGCTGCAACATCACTCCAGTCTGAGACCGCCCCCGCGCCGCGCCGCGCGGCGCCACAGGTTGCCTGCGCGCACCGGCTCGGCTGCCGATGGCGCGGATTGTGCTACGCTGTCAACGGTTGTAGCGACAAGTATTGTGTTGCGCAACGAGCTGATGAGGCACTATTCGACGCGTTCGTTCGATCCTTCGCGTAGCATCGATTTTCTGGTTAAGCGCTGCGCATCGCTGCTGGCGCTAATTGGAGAGACCGCGCTGGGTTCCCAGCCGCTAACACGCGCAGGATTCATGACCTTGATGAGCCTGCGGGAAAGATCTCCGTTGTCGCCGAGCGAACTGAGCACGCGGACGGGCTACGACATGGGCAGGCTGACACGGGTGGTCGATGCCCTGGAGCAGGGGGCCCTGGTCAGGCGTGACCGCAGCCGAACCGATCGGCGGGCCGTGCGCATCGCCATCACCACATCGGGCCTGCGGCAGGCCGAGCGCTCGCTGACCGCCATCGTGGGCGTGCTCAACCAGATCCTCGAGCCGTTCTCCAAGCGCGACGTCGAGGCGCTCGCCTCGCTGCTGAAACGCCTGTCGGAACGCTTGCAGGCGTGCGCCGAGGCGCAGCCGTCGGCGCCGCCCGCGCGCTCGCCGGGGAAGGCGCACGGCATCCCCGGTAGAGCGAGGTCACGATGAAGGTGCGCATGGTCCCGGTCGCGGTCGCGGCGCTCGGATTGACCGCCTGCACGGTCGGTCCTGATTTCACGCGGCCCGAGCCCCCGGCAGCCGAGAACTACGGGGTGAGCACGACGACGGCGGCCGCCGCGCGACCGAGCTTCGTTTTCGGGGGCGAAATCTCCGCCGACTGGTACCGCCTGTTTCGCTCCGAGACGCTCAACGGCCTGGTCCAGGAAGCGCTGACCAACAACCCCGACCTCGAGGGCGCGCGCCACGGGTTACTCGCGGCGCAGCGCGAACTCGAGGCCGTCGCCGGCGCTGCGCTGCCGCGACTCAACGCCAATGGCAACATCGAGCGCGCCCATGTCAACGGAAGCCTGCTCTATGAACCGATAAGTGCCTTCAGCGCGACCGGCAATCAGCTCAACGTCGGTCTGGCGCTGGCCTACAATCTCGATGCTTTCGGCGGCGTGCGCCGGTCCATCGAGGCGCAGGCGGCAGCCACCGCGAGCGCTCGCGCCCAGGCACTCGACACCTACGTCACGCTGGTCGACCAGGTAGTCGTGAACGCCTTCGATTACGCCGCCACCCAGGCCCAGATCGAAGTCACGCGCTCGCTCATCGACGAACTGCAGGCGCAGTTCGACCTCACGCAAAGGCTCGAGGTGGCCGGAAAGATCACCCGCAGCGACACGCTGCAGGCACAGGCGCAACTGGAAAGCACCCGCGCGACCCTGCCAGCGCTCGAGAAGCAGCGCGATGCGTACCGTAACGCATTGGCGCAGCTGGTGGGCGACACGCCGGATCAATTCGCACTTCCGCAGCTCACGCTCAAGGAATTCGCACTGCCGACGGAGGTGCCGGTCTCGCTGCCGGCCACGCTGGTCCGGCAGCGACCTGACATACTCGCCGCCGAAGACGACCTGCACCAGGCGAGCGCGCAGGTCGGCGTAGCCGAGGCGGCACGCTACCCTTCGTTCAACATCTCCGCTCAGTATGCGCAGCAGGCGACCAAGCTCGACGATCTGTTCACCAAGGCTGCCGGAATCTGGTCCTTCGGCCTCGGTGTTGCGCAGCCTTTGTTCGATGGCGGCACGCTGGCCGCTCGTGCCGACGAGGCGACCGAACGTTACCGCCAGGCGCAGGCACGCTATCGGAGCACGGTGATCGCGGCCCTGGTGGAGGTTGCCAACGCGTTGCAGGGACTGGAGCACGACGCGGACGGCTACGTCGCGCACCTGCGCAGCCTTGATGCGGCGCGTGCGAGCCGCGACCTGGCGCTGGAGCAATTTCGTGCCGGCAAGATCAGCCGGCTGCAGGTGCTCATCGCCGAGCAGCAATTCCAGAGCGCGGCGCTAACCCAGGTGCAGGCCGACGCGCAGCGCTTTGCCGACGCGGCAGTCTTGTTCCGGGCGCTCGGCGGCGGCTGGTGGAACGCGCAGCGCGATCCGTCGTCATTGCCGGCGGCCGGCGTCAGTGCGCCACTTTTGGACGCCAGGGAATCAACGAGCACTGCGGGCGCGCCGCGGGAGACCGGAAATGAGTGAAGTCGAGTCGGGGCCGCCAGCGCAACCAAACCCTCCGCCAGCAACACCGCCAGCCGCCAAGCCGGAAGGGCCACGACGGGGGCGCAGTCGCCTGCCGCTGCTGCTGCTCGCAGTGATGCTCGTTGCGGGAGCCGGCTTCGGCGTCTACGAGTTCCTGGTCGGCCGCTATTACGTCAGCACCGATGATGCGTATGTCAACGGCAACCTGGTGCGCCTGACACCTCAGGTCAGCGGCATCGTGGTCGCCATCAATGCCGACGAGACCCAGTTCGTGCACCGTGGTCAACTGCTCGTCGAGCTCGACCCGCACGACAATGAGCTGGCGCTGGCGCAGGCCAAGGCAAACCTGGCGCAGACGGTGCGCGACGTCGCCCAGATGTTCGCCAACGAGCGGCGCGATGCGGCGACGGTCAGCGCGCAGCAGACGCAGTTCAACCAGTTCAGCGACGACCTCGCGCGGGACCAGTCGCTATTCGCCGTGCGCGGGGTCTCGGGCGAAACCCTGGAGCACGACCAGCATGCGGTGCGCGGCGCAAGCGCCGCGGTAGACCAGGCCAAGGCAACGCTTGCCGCAACGCGTGCCGCCATCGTCGGTACCACGCCGGAGACCCACCCCCGCGTGCGCCAGGCGGAGGCGCAGGTGCGTACCGCCTGGCTTGCCCTGGCCCGCACCCGGGTCGCAGCGCCGGTCGACGGGTTCATCGTGCGTCGTGCGGTGCAGTTGGGGCAGCAGGTGTCAACCGGGACCGAGATGCTGGCCATCGTGCCGATCGATTCGATGTGGATCGACGCCAACTTCAAGGAAACGCAGCTTGCGGGTTTGCGCATCGGCCAGCCGGCAAGCGTGGCGGCTGACATGTATGGCTCGCACGTCGAGTTTCACGGCAAAGTGCTGGGGGTCAACGCGGGCACCGGCAGCGCGCTGGCGGTTTTGCCGGCCCAGAACGCGTCCGGGAACTGGATCAAGATCGTGCAGCGCTTGCCGGTGCGCATCGGCCTCGACCCTAAGGAGTTGGCGCGCCATCCGCTCTTCGTCGGGCTGTCGACCAACGTCGATGTCGACGTGCATGACCAGAGCGGCGCCGCACTGTCGAAGCTGCCGGTGTGGCAGCCGGCGCTCGACACCGACGTCTACGCCACGCAACAGGATGGCGTGGAGGCCGAGATCGATCAGATCGTGGCAGAGAATCTTGGTCGAACGGTCCCGACGCAGGCGAAGGCCGTCGCCAAAGGCCGCAACCGGTCGTGAGCACGGCAACCGTTCCTCGCGCCGGCCCGGCGATCAGCCCCTGGCTCATCGCGCCTGTCGTGGCGCTGGCCGCGTTCATGGAAGTGCTCGACATTTCCATCGCCAACGTGGCGCTACCCCACATCGCTGGTGAATTGTCCGCGAGCCTCGATGAGTCGACCTGGGTCTTGACGAGCTATCTGGTGACCAACGCAATCGTGATGCCCATTTCCGGATGGCTTTCCAACCGATTCGGACGCAAGCGCTTTTTCCTGACCTGCATCGCGGGCTTCGCCACCAGCTCTCTGCTCTGCGGCATTGCACCAAGCCTCCCCGTGCTGATTCTGTTGCGCGCCATGCAGGGCGCTGCCGGCGGCGGGCTGCAGCCGAGCGGCCAGGCCATCCTCGCCGACAGTTTTCCACCGGAAAAGCGCGGCATGGCCACCGCATTCTATGGGGTGGCAACGGTGGTCGCGCCGATCGTCGGCCCCACGCTGGGCGGTTGGATCACGGACAGCTACAGCTGGCGATGGATCTTTCTGATCAACGTACCCGTCGGTGTGATCCTGTTCATCCTGATCGGGATGCTCATCGAGGAACCGGCACCTCGCGCCGCAACCGGTGGAGAAAAGCGCACCGTGGATGGCTGGGGCCTGGGCTTCGTCGCGCTCGCCCTCGGCTGCCTGCAAGTGGTACTCGACCGCGGTCAGCTCGAGGACTGGTTCGCTTCCGGTTTTATCACCACGCTCGCCCTGGCCTCCGCCATTGGCTTTGTCCTGCTCGTGTGGTGGGAGCTGCGCCATCCTCACCCCATGGTCAACGTGCGCCTGCTGGGCAACAGGGATTTCGGCGCCGCGTTCGGGCTGATGTTGATGCTCGGCTTCACGTTGTTTGGCAGCACCTACGCCATTCCGGCCCTGGTGCAAAGCCTGCTCGGATACCCGGCGGTCAACGCCGGGCTGGTCATCACGCCCGGCGGACTGGCCGTCATGCTGATGCTGCCAATCGTCGGCACGCTGGTGAACAAAGTCGATCTGCGCCTGCTCATCGCCTTCGGCCTGGTCAGCGGCGGTGCGAGTCTTTGGTGGATGACCAATTTCTACCTGGGCATTTCGTTTCAGGCCATCGTCCTCGCGCGCGTGGCGCAGTCCGTGGGTATCGCGTTCCTCTTCATTCCCATCAATACGGCCGCTTTCCGAAGCTTGCGTCGCGAAGAGACCAATGATGCCTCGGCGCTGGTCAACCTGGCACGCAACTTCGGCGGCAGCATCGGCATAGCCTTTGCATCGACCCTGGTCACACGTCGCTCGCAGTTCCACCAGGCCAGGCTCGTCGAATCGCTGCAATCGATGAACCCGGCCTATCCCGACTACGCCAAGCAGATAGGACAGCTGACCGGTCAGGACGCGCATGCGACCTCGACGCTGGCCAACATATACCAGGGCGTCGTGCAGCAGGCGACGTTGTTGAGCTATCTGGACGCTTTCAAGGCGCTGGCAATCATATTCATCGCCTGCCTGCCTCTGGTTCTACTCTTGAAACCGGGGAAGGGCGGCGGGTCGCCGGCAATGCACTGAAGCGCAGACTCCGACGGCACAAAGCCTGGCCATCGGGCTGCGTGGCGTCGGTGCGAATCCCCGTCGGCGCCGGCAGGTCAGTCGGCGGATTGCGTAGCTGCATGGGTCGGCGCATTCGCGCCCGCGCGGTACCAATCGACTTTGCGCGTCAGCAGCATCGCCACGGCGATCAGCGCAAAAACCATTATCGATCCGAGGAGCAGCGCATTGTCTTCCGACACCAGCAGGCCGTACAAGGCACTGTATACCGACGTCAGCAGGATCGAGAACGCCATCCCGCGGATAGCGCTGTGCAGCGTAGCGCTCAGATAGAAGCCGAGGAGCGCGATGCAAGCCGTTGCGGCAATGAGGTAGGCCACGCCGAAGGCGACGTGTTCCGACAAGGCGATGAGCAACAGAAGAAACGTCGCCAAAGCCAGGCCCACCAGGGCGTATTGGGCCGGGTGCATCGGCAGGCACTTGAGCACCTCGAACAGCAGGAAACAGCCGAAAGTGAAGCCGATGAACAGAAAGCCGTATTTCAAGGCGCGGTCGGACATGGAGTAGATGTCGATCGGCTCGATGAATGCGACATCGAGTCGTTCGACCGATGACAGCTCCCCTTTGCGGGTGGCGATCAAAGCCTGGAGCTGCTGCTGCGCGTTGGACGCGAGCGCCGTGATGCTCCACCGGGCGGCAAACCCTTCATTGCCGATCTGCTGCGATTCCCTCTGGGGCAGGAACTGGCCGCCGAAGCTCGGGTGGGGCCAGTCCGACGTGAGGCTCACGCGGTTGTCGTCGGCAACCGGCACAATTCCGAGCGAGTCCGTACCCTGCAGGTCGATCGAGAGCGAGTAGGGCAGGCGCTGTGCCCTGCTCAAGTCGACGCTCGTCACGGCGGCATGCAATCCGCTGGCGAGGCCAGGAATGCCGCTGGCGCGTTCGAAGGCGATGCGCTGCCCCGCCCATTCGAGCGCCGGCGCGCCGACGAGTCCGCGCGGATCGCTCAAGCCGAGGCTCAGCAGCGGCTGGCCCCACACGATGCGCGAGTCGACGCGCGCGCCTTCGACCTTGGCCTTTCCGTCCAGCACAAACTCGCCCCGCAGGGTGACCTGCCAGTTGAATGTCCGCACCTTGAACAGGCCGCGATGCTTTTCTCCCACGGTCACTGTCCCGATCATTTCGCTGCTGGCGGGAAACAGGTGCAGCGCGCGGGCGAAACGACGTTTCTCGATTCTCCTTTCCCGTCCCTCGCCCACTTGCTCGTCGTACTCCTCGACATAGGCCAAGGTCAGCATCGGACCGGCGAATATCTGCCTGCCGAAACTGCTCGCGGCGATATCATCCGCCACCGCCTGCTGCCGCGCCGCACGCTCCGTCACGATGCCACGAATCATCGACAACGGCAGGAGGAGGATCACAAACAAGAGCGCAACGAGAACCGCTTTGACCAGCAGCGCTTTCTGCATCGTCTTTGTTCCCCACGGTGACCCGTCATCAGGCTAGCCGAGGATTGTGGAGAAGTCGGAGCGGAAGACGGTCGGATCGTGGCCGGATTGTGGCTTTGCGGCGAGGCAGTTGCTACCGCCCCGGGCGCGGCCCCCGCCGGATCCGGGCAACCGCCCCGAGCATGCAGAGGAGGATCGTTGCGGCTCCGAACTAGCTCCACATGTCGGCGACTAAGCCAGCCAATCGTATGCGCGTTCAGCCTCTCGGCCTGATCCGAAGCACATCCTGCGCCGCGTGCTCATAGGCGTGCGCGAGCCTGAGCAGCGCCCGATCGGCGCGCGGCCGGCCCATGAGCTGCATGCCCATCGGCAGGCCCGTGGAGTTGAAGCCGACCGGCACGCTGATGCATGGCAGGCCGGCGAAGGTGGCATAGATCGTAACCTCCATCCAGCGGTGGTAGGTGTCCATCTCGCGGCCGGCAATGCGAGCCGGCCAGCGTTGGCTCGCATCGAACGGCCACACCTGGGCCGATGGCAGTGCCAGAACGTCGCAGCGCTCGAACAGCGCGAGCATCTGCTGGTAGAAGGCGCTGCGCTGGGCGCTTGCGGCCAGGCATTGCGCGCCGGAGAGGCCCGTCGCCTGGTCGTGCTCCCACAGGGCTTCGGGCTTGATCAGGGCGCGGTTGTGCGGATTGGCGAGGAAGGGCGCGATGCGCGAGGCGACCAGCCAGCGCCGCCAGGTCAACCACGCCCGCCACACCGCTTCGGGCTCAAAGCCGGGGGCCATCGGCTCGACCGCGCAGCCGAGATCGCGCAGCCGTTTAAGGCCCTGTTCGCATGACTCGACGATGCCCGGCTCCATCGCGAGGTGGCCGGAGAGGTCGCCGAGCCAGCCCACGCGCACGCTCCTGGCATCGAAGCGATCGAGCGCTTCGGCGAAACGCTCGCTCTCCTCGAGCGCCAGCGGCGCGCGCGCGTCGTAACCGGCCTGCACGTCGAGCAGCAGGGCCACATCCTCGACGGTTCGGCCCATCGGCCCCTCGGTGCCCAGCTGGGAGATCCAGACGTCGTCCGCCGGCCATCTGGGCACCCGACCCTGGCTCGGGCGGAAGCCGAAGACGTTGTTCCATGCCGCGGGATTGCGCAAGCTCCCCATGAAATCGCTGCCGTCGGCCACCGCGAGCATGCGCGTGGCGAGCGCTACCGCTGCGCCGCCGCTGCTGCCGCCGGCCGAGCGCGACAGGTCGTAGGCGTTGCGCGTCACGCCGAATACCTCGTTGAAGGTGTGCGAGCCCAGCCCGAATTCCGGGGTGTTGGTCTTGCCGATGACGATGCAGCCGGCCGCCCTCATGCGCTGCACCATCAAGCCGTCCACGGTCGGAATGAACTCGCGCAGCAAGGGCGAGCCAAGCGTAGTGCGGATGCCCTCGGTCTGCGCCATGTCCTTGATCGCCTGCGGCAGGCCATGCATCCAGCCGAGCGGCTGGTCGCGCCGCAGCTGCAGGTCGCGCTCGTCCGCTTCGCGCAGCAGCGCGTCGCCATCGCGCAAGCTGACTATCGCATTGTGAGCCGGGTTGACCGCCTCGATGCGCGCGAGGGTGGCGCGCATCACTTCCCGGCACGAAACCTCGCGCCCGCGGATCGTGTCGGAAAGGACGTGCGCCGGGAGGTCGGTAATGTCCATTACGTCTCCATTGGCCGGAGGTCGCGCCTTCGCGAAGCGGACCGAAGACGCAAGGCGCGTGACGGCAGCGTCTCGCAACCGGATTTCATGGCTCCGGTTGCGAGCCACCGCGCCCGCCGGTAGGGGAATCTTTGCCGGGGCCGCGTTCAGGCCGCCAGATCGAACGGCAGCTTGCGCAGCCGCTTGCCGGTCAAGGCAGCCAGTGCGTTGGCAATCGCCGGCGCGATCGCCGGAACGCCGGGTTCGCCGAGCCCCGTGGGCGGGTCCTCGCTCGGCACGAAGAACACCGCCACCGGAGGCGCATCGGTGATCCGTGGCGGCGGATAGTCTGCGAACTGGGATTGCTGAACCACGCCATCCTTGAGGGTGATCTCAAATCCGGGCAGAGTCATCGCCAGTCCGAACACGGCACCACCCTGGATCTGCGCTTCCGCGGCGCTGGGATTGACCACCTGGTTGGCATGTACGCCCGCCGTCACCTGATGCACCTTCGGCCGCCCCTGGCTGATCGACACGTCAACGACGTAGCAGACCACCGACCCAAACGATTCGTGAATCGCCACGCCCCACGCGTGTCCGGCCGGCAGCGGCTTGCCGTAGCCTGACCTGTCGACGGCGAGCCGCAGCGCCGCGATGTGACGAGCGTGCTTCTTCGGATCCAGCCGCGCGAGGCGCCATGCTACCGGGTCGGTCCCGGCGGCACGCGCGACCTCATCGACCATCGTTTCCATGACAAAGGCCGTGTGCGTGTTTCCGACCGACCGCCACCATAGCACCGGCACCGCCACCTGCGGGTGCGTGACGCGCAGGCGCATCGGCACTGCGTAGGTGTTCTCGACCACCCCTTCGACCATCGTGGCGTCGATCCCGTCCTTGACCATCATCGGCTCGAAGGGCGTTCCCTGCAGAATGGACTGGCCGACGATCACGTGATCCCAGGCGAGGATGCGGCCCTGTGCGTCGAGCGCGACGTCAACCTGGTGCAGGTGAGCCGGACGGTAGTAACCCCCCTTGATGTCGTCCTCGCGGCTCCACATCACCTTCAGCGCACCGGCTTGCGCGCCCTGACGCCCGCTCCAGGCCCTGGCGATCGCGGCGCCCTCGCGCAGGTAGTCGGAGGTCGGCACTGCGCGACGCCCGAAGCCGCCGCCAGCCGGAAGCGTGATCAGGTTCACCTGCTCAGGCTTGAGGCCAAGGGTCTGGGCGACCGCGCCTTGATCGATCGTCTGGAACTGCGTGCCCGCCCAGACGGTGGCCCGATCCGGCATGAGCTCGAAGGTCGCGTTCAGAGTTTCCATCGGCGCGTGCGCGAGGTACGGAAACTGGAATTCGCCACCCACGTGCTTCGCCGCAGCCGCGGCCGCGCTCACGTCAGCGGCGAGCGCGGTCGCTCGGGGGTTCTTCGCCGCTTCCCGGTACGACGCGAGCAAGGCATCGCTGCTCACCGTGCCGCCGGCACCGGCCTTCCACTTCACCTGCAGCGCATCGCGCGCCTGCTTTGCCGGCCAGTAGCCGTCGGCGACCACCGCAACGCCGGTGCCGCCGCGGTCGGTGGCGACTTCGAACACGTCGCGCACCCCTTTTATCGCCTTGGCTTGCTTCGCGTCGAAGCTTTCCACCTGCCCGCCGAAGGTCGGCGCGCGGAGCACCACGGCCACCTTCATTCCGGGCAGCCGCATGTCGATGCCGTAGTTCTTCCTGCCGCTCGCGCCGGCGAGTGCATCGAGACGCCGCTGGCCTCGGCCGATGATCCGATAGGCGGACGGCGATTTGAGCACCACGCGGTCGGGGACGGGCAGTTTTGCGGCGGCAGCGGCGAGCGAGGCATAGCTCGCCTGGTGGGCGCCTGAGCGCACCATGCCGGCAGAGGCGGTGCAGGACGACACCGGAACCTGCCACTGCTCGGCCGCCGCGGCAACGAGCATCATGCGCAAGGTCGCGCCCAGTTCCCGATACTGCATCCAGGAGTGGGCGACAGCGGTCGACCCGCCGGTCATCTGGATGCCGAAGAACGGATCCTTGTAGGCATCTCCCGCCGGGGCCAGGCTCGCCCTCACCTGAGACCAGTCGACCTCGAGCTCTTCGGCGAGCAGCATCGGCAACGCCGTCAGCGCGCCCTGGCCGAAGTCGAGGCGGTTGACGCGAATCTCGACCGTGTTGTCCGGATTGATCGTGACGAATGGGCTCGGGTCAGTGCCCTTGCTTCCGGCCGGCGCCGGCTGCGCGTCCTCCGCCAGCACCGAGGGCACCACCCAGGTTACTGCCAGGCCGCCTCCGGCGAGCGCGGTCAGCTTGAGAAAGTCGCGCCGCCGAATGCCGCCGCGGTCGTGTCGAGCGTGCGCTTGTCCGGCCAGGCGCTGCGCGATCCGGGTTACGTTCATGGCTCGCTCCTCAGGCCAGCGACTTGGCGGCATCGTGAATCGCCATCCGTATGCGCTGATAGGTGCCACAGCGGCAGAGGTTGCCGGACATCGCCGCATCGATATCGGCATCGGTCGGCGCCTTGTTGGTTTCCAGCAGACCCGTCGCGCTCATGATCTGGCCGCTCTGGCAGTAGCCGCATTGCGCGACGTCGTGCGCGACCCAGGCGGCCTGCACGGCCTTGCCGACCCGACCCTTGTCGACGCCCTCGATGGTGGTGATCGGACCGGCGGCAGCCGAGATCGGCGTCACGCACGAGCGCACCGGCTGACCTTTGAGGTGCACGGTGCAGGCACCGCACAGGGCGACACCGCAACCGAACTTGGTGCCGGTCATGCCCAGCGTGTCGCGCAACACCCAAAGAAGCGGAGTCGACGGATCGGCGTCGACCTCGAAGACCTCGCCATTGATGTTCAATGTTGTCATGTCCGCACCATGGATGATTAAGGCTTGGGAGGGGCGATCCGACGCGCCCGCGACTGCAAAGACGGCAGCCGCCGCCAGAGCTTGCGCCTCGCGCCAGCGCAGGCGAACCGAATGGCTGGGCGTGAATGTTGGCGCATATCGGGGCGGTTTTCAATGGCCTGGGCGCCGGGCGAGGAAAGACACGCCGAGCGAGATTGGGATCCTGCCGCGGGCAAATCCGCTGCGGCCCGATGCGCCGCGTCAGGACACCTCGGGTCCAAACGGCCATGCGCATTTCCAGCCCGAATGATCGAAATTGCCGCTGCGCTCGAGCCGGGACGCGACGTCTCATGCCTGGGTACGCCCCGAAGGCGGCTGGCGGAGCGGCCGCCGCCACAGTAGAGTAGGCGCTCCGCGGCGGATTATTTTTCAGGGGCCAGCGTGCACGAAACGTCCGCAATCAAGACGTTACTGTTTACCGACATCGAACGCAGCGTTCGCCTGTGGGAACAGGAGCCGGAGCGAATGCGGCCGGCACTCGCGCGCCACGACGCAATTGCCAAGGCGGCGGTCAAGGCCCATCGCGGCCGGGTAGTCAAGATGACGGGTGATGGTGTCCACGCCGCCTTCGACGACCCGCTCGACGCGATCGGTGCGGTACTCGACTTGCAGCAGACGCTCGCCGACGCGGAAGCGACCGGCGGCATCGCCCTGAGTGTGCGCTGCGGACTGCACGCAGGTGTCGACGAAAGTCGGGACAACGATTTCTTCGGCGGCACGGTGAACCGGGCCGCGCGCATAGCCGGCGCGGCGCATGGTGGCCAAGTGCTCGTATCCGAGGCGGTAGCCGTTCTGGTCCGCGACCGCCTGCCAGAAGGCGTTTCGTTGCGCGACCTGGGTCTCGTGAGGCTTCGCGACCTCGAACGCCCGCTGCGTGTTCTTCAGCTCATGCACTCGCGGCTGAGGAAAGATTTTCCGGCGCTGCGGTCGCTCGAGGCGACACCGAACAACCTCCCCCGGCAAATCACGTCCTTCGTCGGTCGCGAGCGCGACCTTGCCGAGATCAAACTGCTCCTGGGCAGGACTCGGTTACTGACATTGCTCGGAGCAGGCGGCATCGGCAAGGCCCGGCTGTCGCTGCACTTGGCGGCCGATGTGATCGGGAGGGCGCTGACGTGACATGCCAGTCCGGTTCCGCGCTGCCTGGCCATTGGGTCGGAGCGCCGCGGCGGCGACCGACATCATGGTCGTTGCGAAGGGATGTCCAGGCCGGACTTTGGCGGTTTGGGGCCAGTGTTACTTTGGAGGATCGAAGATGAGAGCGTTGTGGTGCGGTATGACCTACCTGCTTGCGAGCATTGTGCCGCAGGTGGCCGGCGCGCAGGTGCCGCAGGGAGTGGTAACAGGCTCGGCCTGGCAGCATACAGTGCAGTCGGCGGCGGCCGTGATCGCCAACGCTGACGTGGCCCTGCCGCCGAAGGTCACCGGCGGGGCGGCCTATTACGGCAAATTGGCGCAAGCCCCGCATGCGTCCAAGGCGAAGGTGCCGGTGGTGGTTTTCCTCCACGGCTCGAGCGGCCTCGGGCTCAAGGCAATAGGTGAGTGGCAGCAATGGCTGGCCACCCTGGGCTACGCGAGCATCGCACCAGACTCGATGGTGCTGCCCGACCGTATCACCTATAGCTCGCCGGTTGCCAAGGACGTGTACGAAAAGATCCATGCGCTGCGAGCCTCCGAGATTACGCTGGCGCTCAAGGCGCTTGATGATTTGCCCTGGGTCGACCGCCAGCGGCTGATCTTGAGCGGCGCCAGCGAGGGTGGCCCGGCGGTGGCTCGGTATCCAGGGTCGGAATTCAGCGGTCGGATGATCTTCAGCTGGAGCTGCGAGGACAACTATTTCGTTACCAGCCATCGCACCGTCGTTCCGCACGAGCCGGTCCTCAACGTCATGAGTTCGACCGATCCGTTCTTCTCCCGTGCCAACGCGTACATTGGCAGCGCGGACGTGCAGGGCCATTGCGGGGCGGCGTTGCGCGAGCACAAGAACACGACCATCGTGCTCATCCCTGGGGCACCGCATACGCTGCTCAACCTGCCCCAGGCGCACATGGTGGTCGAGGCCTGGCTGCGCGCGACGGTCGGCGCCGATGCCCGATGCGAGAGCGTCGCGCCGGCGGCATCCGGCATCGGGCAGGGCTTGTAGCCGGCAACGCTGCCGTGCTCACCAAGCCGGGAATCGTTCAGCCTGCGGTCCCACTCTGCGGGGGCACGAAACCGTGGTACGCTCGCCCGCGCGGCCTTGCTGGCGCGCGGCCGGGTTGTTCATGCCGCCCTGGCGCTCTCTGCACCCCATATCCTTGAGGAAACGACTCGTGTCCCTGTTCCGCACTGCAATGCCCCTGGCCATCACCGCTGCGCTTCTCAGCCTGAGCGCCTGCCACTCCGGCCCGGACTCAGCCTCCGCCCCCAAGGGCGGTTCCGCCCCGGCCGCCCCGGCCGCGGCAACGGTCAACGGCGTGCCGATCAGCCAGGCAACCGTCGACCGCATGGCCAAGCAGGGCGCAAGCCAAGGCCACGCCGACACTCCGGAAGCGCGCAAGGCCATCGTCGACCACCTGACGCTGCAGGCGGTCATCGCCCAGGAGGCGGTGAAGGAGGGCCTGGACAAGAGCCCCGACGTGATCGAGCAGCTCGATTCCATCCGCCAGGCGGTGCTCGCCAACGCCTACGTGCAGGACTACATGAAGAAACATCCGGTCAGCGACGAGGCGTTGCAAGCCGAGTACGAGCACATCAAGGCATCGATGTCCGGCACCGAATACAAGGCGCGCCACATTCTGGTCGACAAGGAGTCGGAGGCAAAGGACATCATCGCCCGGCTGAAGAAAGACCCAGGGGCATTCGCCCAGCTCGCGGCAGAAAAGTCGAAGGACCCGGGCTCGCGGACCAACGGCGGCGAGCTCGGATGGTTCGACCCGCGACGCATGGTGCCCGAATTCGACGCCGCGCTCAGCCACCTCGAAAAAGGCAAGTTCACCCTGGAGCCGGTGAAGACCCAGTTTGGCTATCACGTCATCCTGCTCGAGGACACCCGGCCCATCCAGGCGCCTGCGCTGGACCAGATCAAGCCCCAGCTCGCCCAGCAGTTGCAGCAGCAGGACGTGATGAAGCAGATGGAGACCCTCAAGTCCCAGGCCAAGATCGAGGGGGTTTCCGCCGCCACGCCGCCGCCTCCCGCGCCAGCGCCTTCCGCGCCAGCGCCTTCCGCGCCAGCGCCTTCCGCGCCACCACCGGCGAAGTAAGCACCTCGATTGCCGACAGGGGTAGTCGAAAGTCTGCTCGAATCCCTTCGATTGGGCGCAATTAGTTCCGGGACAACGGACGCTCCCAGTCCAATACCGAGACGCTGAGCGGCAAACGGGCCTCCGCACCGAGGAACACGACCAGCCGTAAGCCGTCGGTGTAGTAAGGGTCGTCGGTCAGGTTGGTGCGCGCCCGCTCAGCGGACGACTCTCCGACGCCCTTGACGAAACCGAACCGGTCGACTGAGCCAGTGAGCAGCAGATCCTGCAGCACGTAGTCACGCTCCTGGTCCACATAGGGGCTGATCCGGTGAGTCGTGAGATACCATGACTTGGTGGTCAGCTTCACGCCGATGTCGCGGCTGATCTGCCCGATCCACACCGCCTGATGCTCGACCGTGAACGGCGCCAACCAGAGCCGCAGGTGATTGCGCAGGCTGACCGTGCTGCGCGCCTTCTGGAATGCGACATCCTGCTGTCGGCCGAACAGGTATAGCGGACTGACCGGGGCGGTATCGTATGCCGAGCGCAACAGGAAGGATGTCGCCATCCGCAATGAACTGCCGGCGTCGACCGGCTCATTGAGCCGCCATCCGCGTGCCGTGAACGGAAAGGCGGCGTCGATGCCGTTGCCGACGATGACCAGGTTGAGCGGATCGCCAGCGCCCTTGCCGTCCTTGTCGGACACGCAGCACGGCATCGCCTCCAGTCTTTGCCGCAGCTCCTCGACGGTCAGGTCCTTGATCTCGGCTGGCGGGTAGAGGTCGTGAAAATCGACACGCTGCACCGCGTACTCGTGGCCCGGGATTTGGGCGATGAACCGGAAGCGCCAATACTTGCGCGGCGCCAGCAGGCCGACATTGACGAACTTCAGGCCGCCGTCCCCGTGTGTATAGACGAACCCGGATGCAAGCGAATGCGCTGGCACGTAGCTGCGCATCGCGTTCTGTTCGAAGATCGCGTCGACGACGGCGTTGGCGGCGCCGGAGAACCATCCGTGCAGCTGTTGCGCGACCTCCTGGGGGGCAAAGTAGTTCGGATCGGTCAGGATCGGCACGTAACGCACGGCGGTATCGCTGTCGTTCTGAACCTGTATCCACACCGGTTGCACGTCCACTCGCTCGGTCGAAGCGCCAAAGAAGCGCCGGCTCTCGTCGGCGCTCAGCGCCCGCACCCTCACCGTGAGCGCCTCCTGCTGCTGCACAAGCGCGTCGGATGCAAAGTGCTTGGCTGCGCTCGCATCCGGAGGCGACGGCCCGCAGCCCGCCAACGAGGTCAGTGCAGACAGGCCGAAGACCGCGCCCAGGCCGAGCCCGCGCCGGGATACGCAGGGGCTGCAGAATGCGGTCGAGCTTCCGGGAGTCTTCATGCTGCGCGACAGTCTCAAACATTTCGTGCCGGTTGAAGACATGACGATGAAGCCTTTCGCAATGCTGTCGTTGGCCAGATGCGGCAAAGGCGCCCGGCGCGAACGATTCTACCTTGCGGGCCATGGCCGAAGCCGGCGAAGCGTGGCTCGCGCGGGGGCCGCGACAACGCTCGCGTCGATGCTTGGCGTTGCCATGACCCATGCGTGAGCGCTTCTCGCTGGCCGGCCGAGCGGACCGGGGTCTTTTAGCAATCCCGAGCCCCGGCAATTGCCGGCGGGCGCGATAATGCAGCACCGGGCCGATTTCGCGGGCGCGGGCAAAAGGAGGCGGAGCACTATGAAGCGCAGCAAGCTGGTGAGGGCAATCGCGGTGGCGGCCACGCTGATGGCAGCCGCCGTGCTGGCAGAAAACTACCCGAGCAGGCCGGTGAGGCTCATCGTGCCGTTTGCGCCCGGCGGCACCACCGACATCATCGCCCGCGTCGTGACCTCCAGGGTCCAGCCCAACTTCGGAGAGCCGATGGTCGTGGAAAACCGGGCCGGCGCGGGCGGGGTCATCGGCGCCAACGAGACCGCCAAGGCCGTGCCGGATGGCTACATCCTCGGCGTGGCGACGGTATCGACGGTGGCCACCGCGCCGGTCATGCAGCCCAACGTGCCCTACGACCCGATCACCGATTTCACCCCGATCATCAATATCGCCGCGACGCCCAATGTGATCGAGGTCAACCCATCCTTTCCGGCCAGGGACTACAAGGGCTTCATCGCCGAGCTCAAGAAGAACCCGGACAAGTACAGCTACGCGAGCACCGGCACCGGTTCGATCACGCACATGCAGATGGAGCTCTTCAAGGCGCAGACGGGCACGTCGATCCTGCACGTGCCGTACAAGGGCGCCGGACCCGCGCTCAATGACGTGCTCGCCGGGCAGGTGCCGATCCTGCTCGACAACCTGCCCTCGTCGCTGCCTTATATCAAGCTCGGGCGCCTGATCCCGATCGTGGTGGCCGCCGACAAGCGCGTCGCCGCATTACCCGATGTTCCCACCCTGGCCGAGGTGGGGCTGCCCACGGTGAACCGGGTGGCCTTCTACGGGATCTACGGCCCCAAGGGATTGCCGAAGGAGGTCGTGGCCAAGGTGCATGACGCGGTCAAGCAGACCCTCGACGACCCGCAAGTGCGCGCGCGAATCGAAGACACCGGTTCGACGATTATCGGCAACACGCCCGAGCAGTTCGCGCAGCAGATCAAGGCCGAATACGAAGTCTATAAGAGCCTGGCCGAGGCGCAGCATCTGAAGCCGGAATAGGCCCCGGCAGCGCGCTCTCGATGAACGTCTCGCAGCTCAAGGCATTCTGTCGCCGCTTTCCCGGGGCGACCGAAACGCTCTATGAAGAGCCCTGGAATTTTCTGGTGTACGCGGTCGGCGGCAGAAAATTTGCCTATTTCAAGACCAGCCACCCGGAGCGGTGGCGTTTCAGCACCCGCGTGGCGCCCGATCGCTTTGTCGAGCTCGCCGATGTGCCCGGGGTGAAACCGGCCCGCTACCGCGGGCGCTTTCATTGGATCACCATCGTCAACGTGTCCAGCTTTCCCGCCCCGTACCTCAAGGAGCTGGTCGAATGGTCGTACCGAAGGTCGCTTGCCTCGTTGAGCAAGGCCAGGCATGCCGCCCTTCGCCTGGACACCGATGCGGGCCTCGCAGCGGGGCCTCAGTCAGGCGGCGGCGGCCGGCGAACCTGGCGCGAGGCTAGAAGTTGAGCGCCGCGGTGACACCCAGGAGCGGCGCGAGCTTGTAGCGCGACGATTCGAGCGTCGCGCCGCTCGAATCGAGCACCCGCAGCTGGCCGCCGGCAACCGCGCCTGCGTAAAAGTCGAGCCGGCCCTGCGGCGCAAGCCTGCGCGTCAGGCGGGCGAACACCGGCACACCCTGGTTGCGGCCGATGCCATCGGGTGTCGGTCCGTCGCTGGAGAGGCGGAATCGGTACTGGCGATAGGTAGCCCCGGCTGCAAGTTCCCAATCGGGCGCGAGCGCATAGACGAGTTCCAGCCCGGCGCCTCCCGCGGGCCCGGCCTGAAACGGGTTGCCGAGGCGCCATTTGTCGTCGATCTGCCAGTTGACGACGAGAAACGGAAACACCATGGTGTGGTTGATCTGCCGGAACGCGCCGGCGCCCAGGCCCAGGACCAGGGTGGGGGAGAAGAACTTTATGGCGCCGACCACCGCGCCGTAGTTCTGCCCCATGCTCGCGCTCGCCCCCTGCTCGTAGTCCCATTCGATCTCGGGTGCGGCAAAGACGCTCACATCGGGCGCGGCCTGGTAGGCGAACTTGAGCCCGACCGCCGGGCGGTTGATGTTGCCCCATGGCGCCGCAGCACCGAGCGCCGACGGGGTGGAGAAATGCCAGCTTTCGTAACCGTAGCGCAACACAAGCCCGGCCGAGAACTCCGGGGTGAATCTCCGCGTCAGCTCCCCCTGCGCGAGCACGCCACTCCAGCTCATGTTGCCGCCGCCGTCGAGATTGGTCCTGAACTGGTCGATGCCGGAGATCGAAGCCGATCCGGAAACCTCGCCCGGCTTCGTCTCCTGGGCGTTTGTCGCCGCCGCCGCGCAGAGCGCCAGCGCCGCGACCCATGCCCATGACCAGTGCCGGTCCGCCGTTGGCCGGACGCGGGCGATGTCGTACTCGATGGTCCGGGTTGTCCTGCGACTCTTGGAGTGTTGCATCGGGGACCTCCGCGCCAAGTGCGAAACTATAGCCGCAATCGTGCGCCTGCAGAATGACGGTTTTCCGGATGACCCGCGGCTGCGCCCGAGCCCGTGGTCGATCGGGGTTGCGCTACAATGCTGGGGCAATGCTCAAGGAAGAAGACGACCTCTCCTGGTACGCGCGCAAGGCCGATACCACCCGCAAAACCATCGCCGTGCGGCGCGCGGGGGAGGACGCGGATGCCGACCTGCGCGTGTCCTGGCTGCTCGACGCCCTGCGCGGCGGCGGCATCAAGGGCTCGCTTGACCGCCGCACGCTCTACACGCGGCATCTGCCGCCCGGCTGCCGCGGCTGCCTGTCGGGCAAAGGGACCAATGCCTTCATCACCGGCCTGTGCACCCGCGAGTGCTTCTTCTGTTTCAACCACAAGCCGCGCACCGATGAGCTGGTCGTCCACGGCATCCGCATCTCCGAGCCGGAGCAGGCTCCGGAGGTGGTACGACGCTACGGCCTGCGCAGCGTAGGAGTGAGCGGCGGCGAACCCACCTTGCGGCCCGAGCGGCTGCTGCGCCTCGTGCGCGCCTTGAGGACGCTGCCGTTCCGCGTGCGCATCGATCTCTATACCAACGGCGACCTGCTCTCCGACGAGCTGCTCGGTGAGCTCAAGGCCGCCGGCCTCGACGCGCTGCGCTTCAACCTGGTGGCGCGCGAGTTCGACACCGAGCCCCTGGAGAGGGCGCTACGCGTCTTCGCCGAGACGGCGGTCGAGGTGCCCGTGATCCCGGAACGCCTGCCGCAGATGAAGGACATGGTCCTGCGCCTGGACGGCCTCGGGGTGCCTTTCCTCAACATCCATGAACTGTTCGCCTGTCGCGAGAACTCCGTGCGCATGGCCAAGCAAGGCTACGATTCCGGCGGCGAGGCCAGCGACGCGCTGTTGTGGGAGCCCGTCGCCGGCGCGGACGAGGCGGCGCTTTCGCTGCTGCTCTTCGCCCTGCAGAATACGACCCGCCTCTCCGTCTACTACTGCTCGTGCAGAACCCAGCAGGACATCTCGAGCCGGGGCATGCGGCGCCGTCTCAGGTTGCCAAGCTGAAACTGCCGTTCGGTCCGGCAACCTCGAGCGCCTCGAGGCGCATGAAGGTGAGACCGGCGACCTTCGAAACTTAGCCGACCACGCGGGCGAGCCGAAAGGACCGAGCCATGCCCACGGACAAAATGCAAGCTCCGAAGCCCGCGTCCGCGGCAGACTTTTCCCATTGACAGCGCTGCCCGCCGGGGCTAGATTTTGTTAATTACAAGTTGTTCAGATTCCGCGTGCTGCCGTGGCGTCGTGCGGCGCGCCAGCGCGGAACAGCGTTGGCTCATTTTGGGGAGATGTCCAAATGCAAAAGACAGCGGTCGCGGTGCTCGTCACCGCGGTGGTGTTCGCCTTGGGCGGATATTACTTCGCCAGATCGAAGCCCCCGCAGGTGACCCTCTTGAACCATGCCCACAAATACCAGGATTGCAGGGGCAAGGACTGCGACGTCACGATCAAGTTCGATTGCGGCGACGCCGCCAATCCGGCCACGTGCGCGCCGTATGCGGACGACGAGCTGATCCTGGTCAATGCCGAGCACAAAATGAAGTTCACCATTGACCCGACGACGCACTACGATTTCGATCCCAGCGACGGCATCAAGTTTACGTCGGCCAATGCCAACGGCTGGCTGCCCTGCCATCCTCAGCCGCACAGCACCACGGTATTTGTTTGCGAGAACCATATACCGCCTGGAACCGCGTCGGACGCCTACAAGTACCAGATCCACGTGCAGGGGATGACAATCGTCGATCCCTGGGCGGTGAACTATTAGGCAAGGCCGGGCACACTCGCAGCTTCTGGCGCGCGCTCTCCGAGCCAGGCCTTGACCTCCTTGATCCCGGCTTCGTAGGCGAGCGAGCGCCCGGCGCTCTCGACCGCGGCGAATCCTTCGTCGCCCAGGGCTGCGCGCGCGGCCTCGATGCGCGGCGCGAGGAACGCTTCGTCCGCGGGATCGCGATGCATGCCGGTTCGTTGCGCCTGCGCTTCCGCCGCCCCGAAGAAGCGCGCGCTTCGCCGCCAGTCTTCCTGCAACGCTGCGAGCCCGGCCGCCACCTCGATGAAGCTCTGGCCGATCGGCCTAGAGCCGAGCTCGTCGAGGATGCCCGCGGTTTCGACGAGCAGCGACCTACCCTCGGCTGCGTCGCCGCGGGAGATCGCCACCATGGCTCGGTTGAGCAGCGCAATCGCCATCGTTTCATGGTCGCCGAGCCTTTGCGTGATCTGCTGCATTTGGCGGTACAGCGGCTCGGCAGCATCCAGGTCGCCGGTCACCCGGTGCATTTGCGCCAGGCAGTTGAGCGCCGTTGCGATTTCGCGCTCGTTGCCAATTTCCCGGGCCATGGCCAGTGCCTCGCTCAGGTAGCCGTGCGCGGCCGCGACCTGGCCCTGGCCGAGCGCGGCGAGACCGAGAGGCTGGAGCACTGCGGCGACGCGTTGCCGGTCGTCGATCTCGCGCGCGATGGCGAGACTCTGCTCGAGATAGGTCTGGGCGATCTCGTAGCGGCCCATGAACGAGCACAGCTGTCCGGCCTCGAACAGGCCGCGACAGCGCAGGAAATTGCGCTCGCCGGAGTCCGGGCGCTCGAGCGCCTCGTTGGTGATGCGCAGCGCAAGCCCCAAGAGCCCGCGATTGTAATAGTACGGCTTGATGGCGTGCACGAGCCGCAGGTCGAGCTGGCCTCCGTCGGGGGCGCCGGCGCACGCCGCATGCGCGGCGAGGATATTGTCGAGCTCGCGATCCAGGCGCGCGAGCCAGGTCGCCTGCTCCGCGCCGAACAGATCGGGGAAGATCCGCTCCGCCCAGGCGAGGAAATGGTCGCGATGTCGCGCTCGGGTCGCCGCCGTCTCGCCGGCCTCCTCGAGCCGTTGCAAAGCGTATTCGCCGATCGTGTCGAGCAGCCGGTAGCGCTCGCCGTCGGCGTCGAGCACGACCAGCGATTTCTCCACCAGCCGCGAGAGCAGGTCGAGGAGCTCGCCTTGGGCAACGATCCCCTCGCAGCCGACCCTTTCGGCTGCCTCGACGGTGAAACCGCCGGCGAACAGGGCCAGCCGGCGCAGCAGCGCCCGCTCGCGCTCGTCGAGCAGGTCGTAGCTCCAGTCGATGAGTGCGCGCAGGGTCTGCTGGCGCGGAAGCGCCGAGCGATCGCCGCCGGAAAGCAGGCTGAAGCGATCGCTCAAGCGGGAGGCGATCTGGTCAGCCGACATCGACCTCAAGCGCGCGGCGGCAAGCTCGAGCGCGAGCGGGATGCCGTCGAGGCGGCGGCAGATGGCGGCGAGTGCCGGAGCGGTCTGCGCGGTGATGGCGAAGGTCGGACGGGCCGCGGTGGCACGGTCGCTGAACAGGCGTACCGATTCGAACTGCGCGAGTTTTTCGGGCGCCATGTCCGCCTCCGCATCCGGTGTCGGCAGGGGAGGCACGAGGTAGGTAACTTCGCCGGCGATGTGCAACGGCTCGCGGCTGGAAGCCAGGATGCGGACTTTCGGCCCAGCCTGGAGCACGAGATGCGCGAGCTCCGCGCATGCCGCCACGAGGTGCTCGCAATTGTCGAGCACGATAAGAAGCGAGCGGTCCTTGACGAAGCCCAGCACCGCCTCGATGACCGCGTGACCAGGATCCTCCTTGACGCCAAGCACCGAGGCAACCGCCTGCGGTACAAGGCGCGGATCCGACACCGGCGCGAGTTCGACAAACCACACCCCGTCCGGATAATGATCGAGCACCGCGGCAGCGATCTGGAGCGACAGGCGGGTCTTGCCGATCCCACCCGCGCCGAACAGGGTCAGCAGGCGCGTGCCCCGCAACAGCGCTTCGACCTCGCCCAGCACCTGCTCGCGCCCGATAAACGAGGTCACCTGCTGCGGCAGGTTGTTCGGAACGGACTCGAGCGAGCGCAGCGCCGGAAAGCTCGCGCGCAACTGCGGATGCTGCACCTGGTATATCTGCTCCGGCGCGGCGAGACCGCGCAAGCGCACCGGGCCGAGATCGCGCAACGTGAGCCCGGCCGGCAAGCGCTCCCGCATCAGCACCGCCACGGCCTGGGATAGCAGAACCTGGCCGCCGTGGGCCGCGTTGGCGATACGCGCTGCGCGATTGACGTCGCGGCCGAAGAAGTCGTTGTCGCGAGATTCCTCGACCCCGACATGCAATCCGCAGCGCGCGCGCAGGGCGATGCCGTGCATCGACTCGCTGTCGGCGAGTGCGAGCTGGAGCTGCACCGCAGCCGCGACCGCGTCGAGCGGGTCATCGAATGCGGCGTGCATTCCGTCACCGGTCATCTTGACCAGCGTGCCGCGGTGGTCGGATACCGCCTTTCGCGCGGCGCGATCGTGCATGGCGAGTGCGGGCCGCATCCGCTCCGGCTGCTCCTCCCACAGCCGGGTGCTGTCCTCAAGATCGGTAAAGAGGAAGGTGGTGACCGGCATGGCTTTGGTGCGCGTCGGTTCCCATGGCCAACGTGCCAGGTACGGTACTGTACGACACCGGGGCGAAACGCGACAGCACGCGGTCCGGTCGCGCCGCCTCATGGGTTGCGCCGGTTGGATGCGCGGCCACCGTCGAGGCGGGGCGCATTTCCTTGACCGTGTGCGGGCAACGCGGTAGCGTCGTAATGTCCCCGATTCCGGTCGATGACATGAGCGTACCGTCGCTGCCATTGCGCAAGGTAAGGTGACCGCTTGGTCACACGACGCAGGAGCGTGTTCGGGCGCATGCGTGTCGGCGCGCTCGTGCTTGCGGCATGGATCGGTATCGTGCCGGCAGCTGCGCAGGAGGCCGCGCAGGGCAAGACGCTGCGGGTCGCCGTCAAGCCGATTGCGCCTTTTGTGCTCAAGCAGGGCTCGGAGCTCACCGGCTTTTCCATCGACTTGTGGCGCGAGCTGGCGCAGAGTCTCAAGGTCGACACCGCATGGGTCGAAGTCACGAGCGTCGCCGAGCAGCTGCAGGCGGTGCAAAGCGGCCAGGCGGACCTGGCGATCGCCGCGATCACCATCACCAGGGAACGCGAAAAGGCGGTCGACTTCACCCAGCCTTATTTCGACTCCGGCCTGCAGATCATGGTGCGCGCCGACGCCACGAACAATCGCCTGCTCGACGCGTTCGGCTCGATTCCGTGGACGACCATCGGCACGCTGTTCGGGGTGGCGGTCGTGCTCATGTTCATCATGGCCAATGTGCTGTGGCTGGTGGAACGCCGGACCAGTCGCCATTTCCAGAAAGGCTATCTGAAGAGCGTGGGCGAGGGGCTGTGGGGCGCCGCGCTGATCATCGCCACGGGCGAGCACGGCGATCGGGAGGCCCCGGCAGTTGCCAAGCGCCTCTCCGTCTTCTTCATGTGGCTGCTGGGGGTCGTGCTCGTCGCCCAACTCACGGCCACCGTGACTTCCTCGCAGACCGTCGAGCGCCTGAATTCGGCCATCCGCGGGCCCGCGGACCTGCCGGGGAAGAAGATCGCGAGCGTTCGCGGCACGGTCGCGGGGGACTACCTGACCGAGCAGGGGCTGCCGTACGTCGAGGCGGCCTCGGGAGACGAGGGATTCGATCTCGTCCTGCAGGGCAAGGTGCAGGCGATGGTCTTCGACGCGCCGACGCTGCAGTACTGGGCCGCCCGGCGCGGCAACGGCAGTCTGCGCGTCGTCGGCCCGATCTTCGCCCCGGAGAAGTACGGTATCGCCGTGGCCGACGGCAGTCCGTTGCGCAAGCGCATCGACGGCGCCCTGCTGGAAATGGTCGAAAACGGACGCTATCAGGAACTCTACGACAAGTGGTTTTCGCAGCGATAGCAGGGGGCGCTGGGGCGGCAGCCGCCGGGAGAAGAATACTGGCGACGGTATCGACGGCCCTTGCGTCGCGGCATTTATCCGAAGAGGTGTCCCCATGTCATCCCGAACAGCCTCCTGCTCCTGCGGTCAACTGCGCATTCAAGTCGAAGGCGAGCCACGCGGAGTGGGGATTTGCCACTGCCTCGCCTGTCAGCAAAGGACCGGCAGCGTCTTCGCAGCGCTGGCGAGCTTCGCCGCTCCGTTCAAAGTCATCGGTGTCGCATCCGAATACGTGCGCCTCGGCGATCGAGGGGCCAGGTTTACATTCAGGTTCTGCCCGATCTGCGGGTCTTGCGTCTTTCACACCGAGGACGGACACGATGAATCAGTCGGCGTCGCGGTGGGTGCATTTGCTGATCCCGGCTTTCCGGCGCCTCGCGTTTCCATCTACGAGAGCCGCAGACACCCGTGGGTTCAGTTGCCGCCAGGCATAAGAACGTTTGACAAAGATCCCTCTTGAGCAAAACTTCAACCGTGGGCGCAGAGGGCACACTGAGCCTCCGCAAATGCCAGCGCAGAGAGAAAGCAGGAGAAACTGACCGCGGGCCCCAACACGCCTTGCGGCGATAATCGGGCGCCTTACCTTCCTGGAGAGGAGTACACGAAATGCGCCAGCCTCGTTTCCGCACAATCATCATTGCTTGCGGCCTCGCCGCGCTGCTCGTGTCCGAGATTGCGCAGGCGCAATGGGTGATCCTTGCGCGCCGGGCCATAGGCCGCGTCGAGCAGATGTCGCAGTCGCAGGGCAACAACGGCGCGAGCTACGACTCTGCGGCGGTCATGCTCGAGGCGCCAGCGGACAAGGTGTGGGATGCCGTGCTGCGCGGATTGCGCGGCAACACGCAGGGTATCACCATCACCCAGGAAAGCCCGGCTGATCATCTGGTCCAGTTCACCAACGGCGCCCAGATCGCCGGCATCAAGGTGAGTTCGCTCGGTGACAATCTCACCCATCTGCTCATTTCGTCGGCCCACACCGGCGACCAGCCGAACGCCTCGGCGCTGGTCATGAACGCCGTGCTGCGGGTCTGCAAGGAAATGAACGTCGAATGTGCGCCGGCGCAAGACTAGCAATGCCTGCCCTTAGGCGCACTGTACGAGCGAAGCCAGGCATGGGTTCGGGTGCCGCGACGGTAACGGGCTTTCGGCGCGCAGCCAACGGGGGCGCGTGTCCATGACTGCAGCCGCATGAACCTCAACCTAAGCCATCTGCACCTTCATGTTCGCGATCGCGAAGCCGCCGAGGCATTCTACTCGGCATGGATGGGCATGAAGGTTGCGCGACGCGGAGAGCGTCTGACGTTCATGACCGACGCGGCAGGGTTCGAGCTTGCGCTCATGGATGATCAGGCGCCCGGCGCAATGCCCTCCTGGTTTCATTTCGGCTTCAAGCTGCCGTCTGCGCAGCAGGTCACGGACCTCCACGACCGGATGCGCGCGTCCGGCATCGTGATTCTCAAGCCTTTGTACCAGGACGAATCGCTCGTCTCATTCCGCTGCGAGGACCCGGACCGGTACCCGATAGAGTTGTACTGGGAGGCTCCGGGCGCTGGTTTGGATTGAAACCGGCGCGGGGGCTTACTCTTCGGCCCGCCCAGCGGCCAGGGGATTTGCGCCGGCGTTGCAGCGATGCGAACAGCGCCAGCGCTCCCGCCAAGTGCGCGATCGCCTGGAGTTCGAGCCAGGCGCAGTTAGCGGTCGAAGCGACCTTCCAATCCGGTGACGAATGATTCGAGGGTCGCCCAGCGAACGATTCGCGGACCCTTGTAGCGGGAGATAACGGCGGTGATGTGGTGCACCTCGTCGATGTTCTTCTGCCGCGAATAGGTTTCCAGGTAATGATTGGTAAAATCAAGGACCGAATCGCGGTCTGCCAGATCGACCACTCGCTCGGGTGGCTGGTCAGCCGTCCGACCCGCTTCGTTGCCGTAAAGTTCGCTTATCGCGTTGTTCATGGAATGCCCCCCCGATTCGATCGTTGGCAGGTTGTTGCTGCGGAGTCTTGCGCCGTCGTGCCTGCAGCAAGCAACATGCCCGTGGACGCCATCGAAAGCCGCCAAAGAAGGCGGAATTGATGCAGGTCAAATCGATGTCGGTCCCGGACCGAAGACGCGCCATACATTCGGCGAATTTTGGCGACTCGCTGGGCGGCGCGCGGCCGTTTGATGCAACTTATCGATGCTCCGCACCGCTTTTGGGCAATGCGCCGGAGGGGATGACGGACGCTGCGCGTCAGAAACAAGCCTAAATGCGGCAGTCGGCGCGATGGTGGCGGGCGCCGGGATTGCACCTCGCGATTCTTCCCGCCAGGCGGGCCGGCGCCTGTTCGACCCGGGAATCGGACGAAACGCAGGATAATAGGGGCCAGCGCCGGCGGCGGCTATTTTCCCTGGCACTAGCGGAGGACGCTGTGCGGTATGCGCGACGGTTTGGTCATTCGATGGCCCTGACGAGCCTGCTGACGCTCGCGCCGGCTTTGTTGTCGGCGCAAACCGCGGCGAGCAAACCGGAGGCGGGGGCGAGCGCTCCGACTCCGGATCGCTTCTCTGCCGCCGCCACGGTCGCTGTCGACACGCCGGTCGCGGGCGATCTGATAGCGGCAGGGGGAAATATCGATGTCTCGGCCAATGTGGGAGGCGATGCGGTCCTGGCTGGAGGCGATGTCAGCGTCGATGCTCCAATCCAACAAGGCATCTACGCCGCCGGTGGTCGCGTCTTCATCAACGCGCCCGTGCAGCGCAACGCGCGCATCGCCGGGGGCGAAGTCGAGCTTGGGCCGCGGGCAAAGATCGCGGGCAACGCGAGCATTGGCGGTGGCGAGGTCACGGTCGGGGGCGCCGTCGGCGGATCTCTGCAAATCGGCGGCGGCCGTGTCTACGTCAACGGGCCGATCGGCGGCGACGTCGACATCGGTGGCGGCGATATCGAGTTGGGGCCGGGAGCCCGCATTGGCGGCCGGCTCCGCTACGCGAGCGGCAAGGTAATCGTCCAAGATCCTGCGGCGGAGGTCCGTGGCGGCATCCTGCGCGTTGAGGCGCCGGCCGATGGGCGGCGACACGTCAGCCGCGCGGCGGGCTGGGTCTGGACGCTGGGTATGGCGATGATCGCCGCACTGCTCGTGGCGGCGTTGCCGCGCTTGTTTGCGGAAGTGAGCGAGACGGCGCGCGCGCGGTGGGCGCTATCGCTGTTAGTCGGCCTTGTCGCCCTGGCGAGCATCCCCGCCTTGGCGCTGATCGCGCTCATCACGGTGGTCGGGATTCCGCTCGGACTGGTGACCATTGCACTCTACTTCGCGCTGCTGCTCGTGAGCTATGTGGCTGCCGGCATCGCCGCGGGCGACCTGGCGCTTCGGCAGTGGCAGCAAGCGCGCGCCACCCAGATCGGCGCTCGTGTCGTCGCGGCCATGCTCGGCACGCTGGCGATCGGCGCCCTGGGCCGCATCCCGTTCGTGGGCGGCCTGGTGGTTCTGGTCGCGGTGCTGCTCGGTGCCGGCGCGTTGCTCATGCGCATGCGGCCGCCTCCAGGGGCCGTGGCCCAATGAGCCACGCCATCCGTCCCGTACGTTGCTCGACTGCGCACCACGCGCTACGCTGGAACGCTCATCGGCCATTCAGCTTCCCGGGCGTACCATGCCAGAATGGATCATGAAATTCCGTGCGCCGAAGTGGCAGGGCGATTCCGACCAATTCGCCGCCGGGCTGCTTGCATGGCTGGAAGCCGCCGGCGCGAGCAACTACGACGAATCCGTCAGCCAGTATGCCCACGCCCTGCAGAGCGCGGCGCTGGCCAAGGAGTGTGGCGGGGGTGCAGCGCTGGTCGTTGCCGCGCTGCTGCATGACATCGGCCACCTGCTCATCGGCGAGGATGACGGCGGCAAGCCATTCCTCGAGCGCGATCTCGAGCACGAGCGCGTCGGTTCGCTCTGGCTGTCGCGGGCGTTCGGCGCCGACGTGACCGGACCTATCCGCATGCATGTCGCGGCCAAACGCTACCTCTGTTCGATCGACGCGGCGTACTACGGCGGCCTGTCGGATGCCTCGAAGCGCAGCCTGGACCTTCAGGGGGGCACGATGACGGTCGATGAGATCAGGGAATTTATTGCCCAGCCTGCAGCGCAGGATGCGATCGAACTGCGGCGGATCGATGATCTCGCCAAGGAGCCTGGTCGAATCGTCCCCGGTGGCGATGAGTATCGCCCGCTTCTGGTCGAGGCGCTCCGGAACGCAGGCGCGGCGCGGAGCGATACCTGATCGCGAAGCAGGCGCCAGGCCGAAGTCGCCTCGTGGCAGACGCTCGTTGCCTCCGCAGGCCTCGGGGACCGTCGCGCACATGTGTCGGCTTGGCCCTGCGCTGCGCGGGCGGCGCGCAGGGGCGCAGCAGCCGAGTGATATGCTCCGCTGGGGACGAAGGATCACGGTCACAATAACGTCATTCCGGCGTAGCACAGTCATAGGTTTTCTTCGACCTGGAGCGGGCACTCGCCATGGACCAGCCATTCCCGATTGAGCACGACGATCTCGCGCGGCGCATCCGCAGCGACCTCATCGATAACTTCGACGAGGAGCTGGAAATGGAAAGGGACGACGCGGATATTGTGGGTCTCGACTCGGAGGGCCAGCCGCTGCGCCGCAAGGAGGAACGAGAAGGCCGACTGTCCTATTTTCATGAACTGTTTCGTCTTCAGGGCGAGCTCGTCAAGCTCCAGGATTGGGTGGTCGACAGCAAGCACAAGCTGGTGATTCTGTTCGAGGGACGCGACGCCGCGGGCAAGGGCGGTGCCATCAAGCGGATCACCCAGCGGCTCAATCCGCGGGTATGCCGCGTGGCCGCATTGCCCGCGCCGAACGAACGTGAGCGTACGCAATGGTACTTTCAGCGCTACGTATCGCATTTGCCCGGAGGCGGAGAAATAGTGCTCTTCGACCGCAGCTGGTACAACCGCGCCGGCGTCGAACGCGTCATGGGATTCTGCAGCGACGAAGAATACGAAGAATTCTTTCGCTCGGTGCCGGAGTTCGAGCGCATGCTGGTGCGCTCGGGCATCCAGCTCATCAAGTACTGGTTTTCGATAACCGACGAGGAGCAACACCTGCGCTTCCTGGGCCGGATACACGATCCGCTCAAGCAGTGGAAACTCAGCCCGATGGACATGGAGTCGCGGCGGCGCTGGGAGGATTACACCCGGGCCAAGGAGATCATGCTCGAACGCACTCACATTCCCGAGGCTCCGTGGTGGGTGGTCGAGGCCGTGGACAAGAAGAAGGCACGCCTGAACTGCATCGCGCACCTGCTCTCGCAAATCCCCTATGGCGAGGTCGAACGCCCCGCCGTTAGGATGCCGACGCGCATCCACCACGACGATTACACCCGCCACCCCGTGCCAGCGTCGATGATCGTGCCGGAAAGGTATTGACGTCGGCAAACCGTGCGCCGCCGCAGCACCCGGCATGACCCGCGAGGCAATGCTTCAATGCTGGCCGCGTTGGTCACCCGTCATGGCGCACAACGGGTAAGAGACTACGATGGCTTTCTCGACGAACTGCGGGGCGCGACGGCTGTCTGCCATCAATGATCTCGTCCGTCTCCAACTGGGCCGATCGCGCTGTAACGCTATGAAAAACCCTGCACCGGGAGGACCGACATGTACTCCGGAAGCTGTCACTGTGGCCGCATTGCCTTCGAGGTTGACGGCGAGTTCTCGGAAGTAATGGAGTGCAACTGCTCGCACTGCAGTCGCAAGGGCTATCTTTTGTGGTTCGTGCCGCGCGACCAGTTGCGGCTCAAGTCGTCCGCGGAAGGCATGTCGACCTACAAGTTCAACAAGCACGTCATTAGCCACCACTTCTGCCCCAACTGCGGTTGTGCGCCATTTGGCTTTGGTGTCAGGTCAGGTGCTCCCATGGCAGCGGTGAACGTGCGCTGCCTGGAGGGCGTAGAGCTTTCTACCCTCAAGCGCGTTCCCGTCGATGGGCGCAGTCGCTAGCGAAGCAGCTGCCTCGCCTGTCGCCTAACGCTCCTCCGCCCGTAACGGTCGCCCATGCGACGATCGTGCGCCCCAAGTACAATTCGATCCGGAACAAGACGCCCAGGGTCAAGGAATCCAAGAGGCTGCAGGCGTCCGACGGCCCGATTTGCCTGGGCATGCGCCCGTATAGGGCCATGAAAACACGGCCTTCGATTTTGCCGCCCGGCGAAGCACGGCAGCCTCCGGCGGTTGTAGCGTCAAAGTAGCGCGGTGTTCACGTTGGCCGCTAACCCATGCGGTTCGCGGCCACCGCTCGAGTCGTGTCGCCACAGCGGAGTATGGTTGCACATGGACGCACCGGTCAGGCCCATTGGCATCGCCCAGATAATCTGGCGCAACGCTGCGCCAATCATTGGCATTCTGTTCTTTCACTGGTCGGCGGAAAACGTGCTCGTGCTGTATTTTCTCGACACGATGCTGTCGTTCGGCGTGCTCTTCGCCGGGCTTGCCAAGAGCCTTTCTCCGGCCAAGCCAGACGGAGCCGGCGCCTGGGTCAAAGCCGAATTCACGTACTTTTTCGTGGCGCTGCTGTTGTGCGCCGTCTTGAGCATACCCCTGGGCCTGCCTGTCGGCCTGGCACTCGGCGAAGGCGGGTTTACGTTTGGTGGGGCACTCTCCGACCATTCCCTGCGCTTTGGCATGCTATGGCAATGCGCGATGGCGCTCTGGTCGTACATCGGACTTTACCGCGCCCTGAACACCCACTCGCCATCGGAATTGCGGCTGAAGCAACGCTTCGGTCTGATCCTGATGCGCTGGGTTGTCGTGCTGGTGGTTTGCTACTCGGGGCTTGGCTTCGTGCCGGGAAACGTCGGCGTCTTCCTGCTGGTGCTGGCTTACGTGGCGGCCTCGATCTTCGCCGAGATCATGCCCGATCGTTTTCTTCGCGGCACGCCCGCCGACACTTCCGCCAAGGACTAGGCGCCTTTCGCGGCGAAGAACCCGAAGGACCTCAGGTAGCACCGGGTCGGGGCAAATTCCCCATTACGATAAGGCGCTGGTACCTGACGAGGATCCATTGCGCCCGGACCCCAGGATCCTGTCGCCCAAAGCCAAGGCGCTATTCGCTCGCGCCGTCTTGAGGTCCACAACTAGCTGGTTAGGAGTTTTCGGGCCAAGCTGAGCTCGCGCACATGAACCAACTCGAAATTCCCAACGACCCTAGGGCAGGCTGGGCGGTATACGCATTGCGCGCATGGCTTTTTGCGGTAATACCATCACTTATCTATTTCTTTGCGCTTGTATTTATCGGGGTCGATTCACTGCGTCCGCCCGCGCGGGCGCTCGATATCACGTTTGCGAGCTATAGCATTCTGGCCGCCCCATTGCTGGAGACGGCACTGATGTATCCGTTAGCGTCCCTGCTCACGCTGATAATTCCACACAAAGAGCGGGTTCGCGTCGTCCTGCTGGCGGCAATTTGTGCGCTGGCTCACAAGATCGGTGGTGGGTGGGAGCAGGTGATTGCGAGTTCTTGGCCATTTCTGATCTACTCGGTGACGCTGACGGCGTGGTTGAAGCGCTCCAAGTCAGCCGCGTTCGCCCTTGCCGCACTCGTGCACGCGCTCTACAATGCAACTTTTTTCGTTGTCGGCGTCATTGGAGCCTTTCTGACGTTTCCTGGATAGGCGAGCGATCGAGGCTTGGATCTAGACGGGCGCGGCACGTCGCCACCAGCATGGTTCGCGGCTGGGTATTGACTCCGCTGCAAGGCCGCGCGGTTGGGCAAACCGTGACTGGCCGCTTGCAGCGGGAAATCGGCAGACAACTGCTGACTGCGAGTTGTCCGCTGGTTCGCATGGCGGGACGCTGATGCGATGCGGGCCAACGGAGCTTGGGCGCTACATCGTGCTATTGAAATGGAGCCTGCGGCCCCGCGGGCGGCGGGTCCGCTTTCGGCGACTAGAGCCGCGGTGCATAGGTTAATCACCATTCGCCCCATGCAAGCCCGTCTCCGATCCGAGCAGATTGCTGGACTGCTCTCATTTCTCGCCGCGGTCCTGGCCGGCGTGGCCTGGTACGCGTACGTGTTCGTTGCTACTTCCCGAGGGCGTCCGCCCGCAGATTCGCTCTACGCCCACCTTGCTTCTCCGTTTGCACTTGAGACCGCAGACCGGTGGTGGCCGATTTGGGCAGCCGCGCTTCCGCTGGCTCTAACCGTCGTCGGCGCCGCGTACCTGTCGCGCCTTGCGCAGAGTCAGGCAGTGGCGGTGCTGCTGTTGACGGTGTTGATCATACTTGCCGGGTCCAGTTTCATTCTCACAATGTGGTTGCTTGCGATGTTCGTCGCCTTGCCCATTTTCTGGGGTTGGCGTTGCGTGGTTGGCACCTAGTCCATCGCTCAACCCGGCTGCGAGGCCGACGCCCTATGGCTGCCGTGCTTTGGCGGGCAAGCCTTGAATGGCCGCATCCTTCGCCAAGTCATTTACGCAGGCTTGCGCTCACCTTCAGCGACTCCGGATTCACGACATGGATCGGGTTACCCGCGGCGAATGCCACGATTTGGTCAAAAATTTCGCCAAACTGGATTTCGTATTCGTCGCGCGTCACGTAGCCGATGTGAGGCGTGCATACAACGTTGTCCATCAGCAATAGCGGGTGCGACTTGTCGACGAGCGGCTCGACGTCGTAGACGTCCACAGCCGCCATGCCAGGGCGGCCCGCGCGCAATGCGTTGACGAGAGCGCCGGCCTCGATCAACGCAGCCCGGCTGGTATTCACGAGAAGCGCCGTAGGTTTCATGCGTTCCAGGTCGGCGGCGGTCACGATACCGCGTGTCTGCGGCACCAGCCGCATGTGCAGCGTAAGAACATCCGATTCCTCAAACAATGCACTCTTGCTGCTGGCCTTCGCGTAGCCGTCGGCGCTGGCGCGGGCAAGAGACGTCTCGCGCGCCCAGACGATCACATTCATTCCGAAGGCCTTGCCGTATCCGGCAACCACGCTGCCGATGCGGCCGTAGCCAAAAACCCCCAGCGTCTTGCCGCGAAGCGTGTTCCCGACGCCGATCTGCCACTTCCCTGCCCTGAGGGCGGCCATTTGCTGGGGCACCTGTCGCATCGCGGACAGGACCAGCGCCCAAGTCAGCTCCGCTGTGGAATAGGACGGCGTATCGGAATGGAGGTTCGACGACACGACTATGCCAAGTCGCGTGCAGGCGTCGATGTCGATATGCGGATAGGCGCTGCGCTGACTGATCAGCCGCAGCTTTGGCAAGCGTTCGAGGAGCGGCGCCTGAATCTTCGTCCGTTCCCGGATCAAGACCAGGGCTTCAGCGTCCCGCAACCTGGCGGCCAGCGCATCGACGTCCTGGACATGATCGTTCCAGATTGTCACGTCGTGGCCCGAGAGCTTCTTGAAGCAATCGAGCGTGCGCAACGTGTCATGATAATCATCGAGTATTGAGATTTTCATGTACCAGGACTCCTGTCGTTTGGAGGACGAGAATCTGCGACCACGCCGTGGTGAACGCGATTAGCCTACGCCGCGGCAAGGGGCGATGCAAAGAATGCGCGCGACATCCTCGGGATTCGCCAAGAACGCGCTGATCGTAATTGCTTACGAAGCGCTGCTAGGGAAGAAGTTATTCCGATTCTAGTGCGACGCGCCGCGCCGCTGGCCGGATCGCGTCGGCCTTCGCGCGAAGCAGGCGTGTCGCCTTAGGCCGGCCGTGAAGCGGCACTTCGGGTCGAATCGCGCGGAGCGCCCATCCGGGGCAAGCTCGAGTATCCGGGCTGGACAGCCCCGGCGTCGATGCTGTAACGTCGGTCCGAGGCCAGGGGGAGCTTGGCCATGCCGACATTCAAGGGGGAGGCATTTCATGACAGTTTTTCGCAATGCCGCGGCGTTCGCGGTGGTCATGCTGGTCGCATCGGCTGCACGGTCGGCTTCCGTCGTTCCGTCGATCGAGATTACCGGGATCAATGCCAACGAAGGCGGCTGCGCCAATCCGGGAATCAGCGCCGACGTCATCCTCAATACGCCGGCCACCAGCCCCCATTCCGACAACTACGAGATCTACAACGGAGCCACGCTTCTTTATCGGTGGACCGGGGAGGTCTACACTGGCGTCGGTCCGAACTTCTACGGCATTACCGACGCGCCGACCGCGGTTCCGGCGGACACGACCATAACGGGCGTCATTTACACGTTCCCGACCTCGACCAACCCGCCGGCGCCCTACAACGCCAGCGAGTACTCGTACCGGTCGGAAATCCAGTGGAACTGCACGACAGGCGCGCTGATCTCGATTACCAACAGTAGTGGTGGTGTTCCGGCTGCCGCCGTCGCGGTCCCGGCGCTCGGACCCGAGGCACTTGCCGCACTGGCGCTGCTCCTTCTGGTGGCGGGCACCTGGCTCGTTCGCCGTCGCACCTAGGCTGCCAGCACCCCCGACGAACGGCGCCCTCGCGGCGCCGTTCGTCATTGCGTTGACGCGTCGGTCGCTGACACTCCGCCCCTGCGGCCTTGGGCCAGGCCGTCACGACGATTCCAACGTCTGCTCGAGCAGACCATCTGACCGCTTAAGCGCGGCCGCTGCTGAAGCAAGGTTGGAATCAGCCGCGGCCAGACGCTTGCACCACGCCCGGGGCCCGCTCCTCCTATAATGAGGACGGGTAGATCCGCCGTCCCGGCGCAGGCGGATACTGAACGAGGAAAGGTCAAGGCTATGGACAGTTCAATGATCAAGGGTGTGGTGATCGGCGGCATCGCGATGGTCGTGGTTTCGGCAGGCGCGGTCACGGGCTACAAGGCGCTGACCAAGCCGAAGGTCGCCGAGGTCGTCGCAGTGAAGGAGGTCACGGAGGCGGTGGTGACCCCGCGCGAGGAATGCCAGGACGTGCAGGTGCGCAAGCAGGCACCGGCCAAGGACAGCCAGCGCATCGCCGGGACGGTGATCGGCGGAGTTGCCGGCGGCCTCCTGGGCAGCACGATTGGCGGGGGCACGGGCAGGACGGTGGCCACTATTGCCGGCGCCGCAGGCGGGGCGTATGCCGGAAACCAGGTGCAGAAGAACATGCAGCAAAAGAACGTCGTCACGACGACCGAACACCGCTGCAAGACCGTCAACGACACCACGGAGCAGCTGGTCGGCTACGACGTTACCTATCGCCTCGATGGCAAGGAAGGCGTCCTGCGCACTTCCTACAAGCCGGGCGCCACGCTGCCGGTGAAGGATGGACAGGTGGATGCGACGCCTCCGGCGGCCGGATAAGCAAGTCGTATGCCCTGATGCGACTGGCCGCAGTCCGGCGGCGCGCGGCTAGGCGTCTTAAGGCGCAAAGAGCTCACGCTCGGCGGCGAGGCCGCGAAAGCGGTGGAACCCCAGTGACGGCAACGGCCTGCCGTAGGCGCGCGCAAAATCGTCGCTGACGACGATCGGCCGGTTCAGCGTCTTGGCTGCGCCCTCGAGCCTGCTCACCAGATTCACGGCCGGGCCGATCACGGTGAAGTCGAGGCGATCGGCCGAACCGACATTGCCGTAGATCACGCTGCCCGCGTGCAGCGCCACGACGATTTCCAGCGGCGGCTCGCCTGTCATGCTGGGGTCTTCGGCGAGTAGCCGCACGGCGTCCTGTGCCTCTCTCGCCGCGTCGAGGGCTCTTTCCGCGGCTTCCCTCGATCGCCCCGGCTCGTCGATGGGGAATATGGCCAGCAGGCCGTCGCCAATGAATTTCAGAATCTCGCCGCCGTGGTTGTGAATCGCCTTCGCCTGCGCATCGAACAGCGCGTTCAAAATGGCGATCATGCGCCTGCCCGGCAGGCGGTCTGAGCGCGCGGTGAAGCCACGCAGGTCCGACGACCAGAGAATGACGGTCAACTCTTCGCCGGTGCCGCGGCGGATCTGACCGGCCAATACTTTCGGCCCGGCGTTGGCGCCCAGATAGGCGTTGAGCAGATTGCGCGCCAGCGCGCGCTGACTGTAGGCGTCGCAACTGCCCTGCAGCCGATGCGCCAGGCGCGTCATCTCGTCGATCTCCTGGGCGGTAAACCCCCCGCGGCGGTCGGTGGTGAAGGAGATGGCGTAGCCGAGGCTGTGCGCGCTTGCGATGCGCAGGGAATAGTAATCGGTGCCGCCCCTGGCCTTGAGATCATGGAGGATCGGGAAATCAAACTCGTGCTCTGCAGCCTCGAGGCTGCGGCGTATGGTTTCGCCTTCCTCGATTACCCTGCGCACGGGGTTCTTGTCGTAGGGGACACTGTCCCGGATTTCGTGCGCGATCAAGGTCATTACGGTTTGCCCGACGTCGCGCCACCAAATCATCGTCATGCCGAGGAACTGAGGATGCAATGTCCCGCTGTGCAGCGTCAGTCTGAGCAGGGGAAAGCCGGCGGCCAGCATCCGCCAGGCGAACTCGTCGATCGTGCGCGCGCCCGACTCGGCCTTGAGCGCCGGGCCTGCGAGCCATTCGGCTATGGCGCCCACGCTGTCATGCGTCGGGCGCTCGGCTGCCGGGCGCTCGACGACCTCGCTGACGCGTAGATGCCGGGTGTCGACTCCCCCGGAAGGAGACTTGGCCTGCCTGTCATTCATGGAATCACCCGATCCCCCTGCGCCATCGCCGGGCGCTGCGCGTCGTGTGCAGCGCGTGGAACGGAGTTCTGCCCGCAAGCCGACGTGGGCATTTTCGAGTCGAGCGGGCTCTGATCATGCGCCGCCACAGCGGTTGTTGCACGTGTGCCTGTCGCTGCTTGCGGATGGTCGGCGTTGCAGCCACAATGCCAAAACACAGACATCGCTGGTCGATTTCGGGTCCGCCTGTCGTTGCCGGATTGCGCAATTACGGTCCAACGGTGCGCAATGCCGGCGTCCGAACCCCCTGCGGCTGCGCGTCGCAGCAGGCCGCCATGGGGGTCATTACTTGGAGTCGGATGCTTGCACGCCATGCAGCGCCAGCGCACGCCATTCGCCCTCGCGCCTGACGTAGGTCACCGTGAACCGGTAGACCCGCGTAGTGGCGACACCGTTCCTGTTCCTTCGAATGGTGTCCGTCTCGAGAAGGACCGCAGTGTCTCCATCGATGCGCACGGTTTGGTCGCTAAAATCATGCGACAGCGTCGGATCGATCGCGCCCGTAGCCACGAGAGCAATGAAGCGCTCCTTGTCATACGGCTTTCCCGTGCCAACGGTCGCGACAAAGCCATCGGTCAAGATGCCCCGCAGCCTGACTGCGTCGTGCGCGATTTCGGCATCCGTCCATTCCCGGTCCACGCGCAGCACCTGCCGCTCCTCGTCGGTCGTGGCGCCCGGAGCGCCATTCGCCTGAGCTCGTGTTTCCGACGCCGCGAGGGCACACATCACGAAAACTTCGGCCATCACTCGATGGTTCATCGCCGCTCCCGCCAACGGTGCATCGTGCATTCTAGCAACTAGCGCAAAATGGATCCTCCGCGCGCTTGCGAAACCTCAACCATGACATCGCCTGCCATCAGAGACTTCGTCTCACAGGCCGCAGTGCACGCGCGCGACCGCTCCGATCCTGCCGAATGCGTGCTCGCGCTCGCGCCGATGATGCTGGAACTCATCGATCGGGCAGGTACGCTGCTTGAACCGCAGCACTGCCGGAGTGACTCGAACCACTATGCGCGCAATCTCGTCTACGACGCAGCGGATGGAAGCCTTTCGCTCTACGCCCTGGTTTGGCTGCCAGGACAGTCGACCCCGGTTCACGACCATGGCAGCTGGGGGGTGGTCGGACTGCTGGAGGGAGTGCTCGAGGAGCGTAACTACGTTCGCCTGTCGCCGGATGCCGGGGCTGATGAAGGCATCCGACTCGCGCGCGGGGGCGTCATCCTCTTAGGCCGGGGTGCGGTCACCAGCTTCGTGCCAAACCCGGACCACATCCACGTCACCGGCGTGCCGTCGGGGCGGCCCACCGCCGTCAGCCTGCACCTGTATGGGCGCATGATGAACAGCTTCAATATCTACGACGTCTCTGCAGGCACGCGCCGGCGCGTGGCGCTGGAGCACAACGAAAGTTGACCCGAGGCCAGACCGGCGGCGGAGCTAAATCCGCCCACCGGGCGGGCCGGGTTTCCCCTTCCTCCCCGGGCCGCAGACTATCGGGTCCGACTTGCCCTGCATCAAGCCGCACCGGGGGCCGCATGGGATAATCCCCGTGCAGTCATCTGGTTGCGGGGTGCTTTTTGCGGCCTCCGCAGGGATTCGTGAATCTTTCCACAAGGAGTGGCAATGAAGCTGACGATGATCGCAATAGCCTCGGTATGGGCCTTGACGGCGGCTGGCATGGCGCAGGCGCAGGACGGCGCAGCCTTGGCGCAGAAGAGTGGCTGCTTGACCTGCCACGCCGTCGACACCAAGAAGGTCGGCCCGTCGTTCAAGGACGTTGCCGCCAAGTTCAAGGGCAAGTCCGACGCGGATGTCGTGGCGGCCGTCAAGGCGGCCAAGCCGCACGCGTCGAGCAAGGCCTCCGACGCCGATCTGCAGGCTTTGGCGAAGTGGATCCTGTCGCTGTAAGGTAGCAGCGGGCGCAGACGCCCGGCTCGCCGGGTTTCAGCGCAGATCATCCGTTGCTCGACGGATGGTTGGTCCAGCCGGGCATTCGATGCCCGGCTGGATAAGGTATTGCCAGGAGACAAGCTGACGGTCCGTCGAACTGCGGCCCGTCGCAAGCTGCTGCTTTGCAAGCCCCGCCGCGTTCCCGGAGTCGGCTGCCATGCCGGGGCTCGCCGGGCCCTTCGCCACCGGCGCTAAAGATGCCCTGACTACGGCTTCTTCACGTGCACGACACCGGTCATGAACGGGTGGACGGTGCAGAAGTAGGCGAAATCGCCCTCGCTCGCAAAGACGTGCTCGAACCGGTCGTCGGTATCGAGGCCCTTCGAGCCGAAGCTCTTGTCGCTGGCGGTCACGGTATGCGGCGTCTCATCGTGGTTCGTCCAGGTTACCTTGGTGCCCGGCGCGACCGTGATTTCCTTCGGCGTGAAGGCGAACTTGGTGATGTCGACCGCGACCGCCTGGGGCGCCGGAGCCGCGGCGGCGGCCAGCACGAAAATTGCCGGTACGAGCAGAGCCGCGCCCAAGACCCGGCGCAGCGAGCTGCGAGAATGGATTTCACTCATGGATGTTTTTCCTAAGAAGGCGGAGCGGGGACCGAAGTCGGCGGCAGGCGGGCAGGGGTCCCGGGCGATTTCCCGCTCGGCGCGACGGCGCGCCGTGCACGCGCCGCCGGCGCCTTTTCGCCCGGGGCCCTTGTTGCGCTTCAGTGCTCGAGCGGGGTGTCGATCATCGCCAGCTGCTGCTGTCCGCGCACCACCGTCAGCTGCCGGGTGCCGAGGAGCTTGCCGAGCTCGCCGGCCGGGACGGTGACCGGGCCGGGCTCGCCGATACCCGACTGTCCGGGGGTGGGCAAGGGATAGGCAAGCGACATCGCCGTGTGCAGCGCAATGTTGCCTTCAACCTTCTGCAGCACCTGGTGGATGTGGCCGTTGAGCACGGTGACCGAGCCGTACGGGCGCAGCAGCGCGAGCGCCTGCGCCGAGTCCGCCGTTCCCCAGCCCCAGGGCTCCCAGATCGTCCACAGCGGGATGTGCCCCAGCACCACGATCGGGGTGGAGTTGGAGACCTGTGCCAGGTCGGCTTTCATCCACGCGATCTGCTCGTCGCCGAGCGAGGCCATGGTGCCCATCTTGAAATTGAGCACGTTGTTCAGGCCGATGAAGTGCACGCCGTCCTGGTCGAAGCTGTAATAAGCCCTGCCCTTGCCGTCGTGGTCGAAGTACTTGAGGTAGCCGCTGACACCGTCATCGATCGCGTCGTGCTCGCCGGGAATCGTGTGCACGTGGTAATGGAGCTCCTGCAGCACCTCGCGCGCCTTGGCGAATTCCTCCGTCTTCGACAGGTGGCTCACGTCGCCGGTGTGCACCACGAAGGCGGGTTTCTGTGGCAGGGCGTTGATGTCGGCGATGGCGTGGCGCAGCGTGCCGACGACGTCGGGGTTGGCCGCCTTGTTGAAGCCGATGTGGGTGTCGCTGATCTGGGCGAAGGTGAGTGTGCTCGTCCCGGCGCCCATCGGGCCGCCCGTGCCGGTCGCGCCCAGCGCGCGCGGGACGCCGCCGGCAACCGTCCACACGACGGCGGCGCCGCTCCAGGCCGCCAGGCAACTCAGTGCCTTGCGGCGGGCGGGATTGTTCGGTGCGGCGGGGTCGTGGCTGCTCATGGGGGCTCCTTGCGCTAGTTGGTGAGGGCCTGCACCGGTCAAGACCGGTCCCTGCGGCGATTTATTCCCGCCCTGGCGCCCCAAGTTCCCCGCCGAGCACCACGCGCGCGACGAGCCCGAGCGCGGCATCGGTGGTCGCGGCGTGGCGCACGCCCTCGACCTCGGCCGCGCCCTCGACGCCGATCACCGCTTTGCCGAACTGCAGCCCCAGCGCGACCTCGGAGAGCGTCCCGTAACTGTCGCCGATGGCGACCAGGCACAGCGACGCCCGTGCGATGAGGGCGTTGCGGGCCTCGCCGATGCCGGTGGCAAGCGCAACCGTGACATGGGGGTTGGCGGACTCGGCCGAAGCCTCGGGCAGCAGCCCGATCGACAGCCCGCCACCGCGGCGCACGCCTTCGCACGCCGCCTGCATCACCCCGCCGCGCCCGCCGCAGATCACGGCCAGTCCCATGTCCGCGAGTCCCGCGCCGATGCGCTCGGCGGCGGCAAGTTGCGCCGAGCCGGCGGCACGGGGACCGATCACGCCCACCGGAATGCGCAGCGGGTGCCCGCTCTCCTTTTGCAGCCAGGTGACCGCCGCGGTGGAGGCGATCGATTCGCCGCCAGCCGGGTTGACCAGCCCGTTCTTGCCCCATTGCCGGGTTATCGGATCGAAGGCGCGGCCGCGTTGGTCGAAGAGCACTCTCGCGGCGCGGTCAAGCCTGTAGCTGTCGCTCACGGCGGTTGGCGATCCGCTCCCCGCCGCTCAGCTCGGCGGAGCACGGCGCGGTAATCGGCAGCGCGAGCGCGCCAGCGTGGAATCGGATCCGCCTTCGGAAATGAGGGCGTCGAGCCGCGGCGGGAGACTCTCGGGTTGGCACTCACTGGTTTTGAGCAGCGGGCGGATCGTCAAGGGTAGCAACTTTCCGCTGCATCCGGCAGGTCGCTGATACGGTGTAACTCCATCGACGCATTTGTCTTGCAGACTGCGCATGCTTCACTTGCCGGCCAACGGCGGGTGAAGCGCGAGCAAGGCAGCGGTCGCTTTCGCCGCCCGCCGCTTGATCTCGCCCGGCGCAGGCGGGTCGGCGACACGCAGCAGCAGTTCGACCATGAGATCCTCCCAGAGGAGCGCCAGGTACTGTCTTGCCATGGCGACCGGATCGCCCCGTCCGATGAGCCCCGCGGTTTGCGCCTCTGCCAGCAGACCGGCGAGCGCGGCGCGGGCGGCGTCGCGTCCGAACCTGTCGAGAGCCTCTGCGACCTCCGGCGCGCGCTCGGCCTCGGCGATGGCGAGGCGGAAGGTGGCCATCACCGTGGGGTGAGACACCTCGCGCGTGAGGATGGTGCCGAAGGCGGTCAGCGCCGCCGCGAGCTCGCCGCGATCGCGCGGCGGTGGCAGGCCGGCAGGCAGCCGCATCCGCGGCGCCCGCCCGGTGATGCAGGCGACCAGGATTGCCTGCTTGCTGCCGAAGTGCGCATAGAGCTCGCGCTTCGAAACGCTCGCCCGCGTGGCTATGTTGAGCGTGGTCGTGGCGGCGTATCCGTTCTCGACGAAGACCTCGAAGGCCGCACAAAGGATTCGCTCACGAACCGGATTCCCGGTCGCGGGCTTCGCGACGGCCTTCGCCTGGGTGCGTTTCATCGCCAGCCTCTTGACATGGTACCAGCAGGTACCGTAGAGTGCCCGTGGTGGTACCGTATAGTACCACGGATTCGTGCCGACATGCGCCGCAGCCATGGCAGCGGCGTTTCAATGGCCACCGGTCGCGCTGCCGTCGGACGCGTGACGGGGCGAAGGATGGAGGTCGACATCATGTCTCTGGTTACCCTCAACCGGGTCAGCAAGACCTACCGCCTCGATGCCGTCGACGTGCCCGCGCTGGTCGACGTCGACCTGGAAATACGCGCCGACTGCTTCACCGTGATCTCCGGCCCCTCGGGCAGCGGCAAGACGACGCTGCTCAACGTCATCGGCTGCATCGACCATCCCGACCGCGGCGAGGTTAGCGTCGCCGGCCAGGAGGTGCGCCAGATGTCCGACGATGCCTTGTCGGACTTCCGGGCGCGGCACATCGGCTTCATCTTCCAGAGCTTCAATCTGCTGCCGGTGCTCACGGTCTACGAGAACGTCGAGTACCCGTTGCTGCTGTCGCGCGTGCCCGGCGCAGAGAGGCGACGGCGCATCGAGACCCTGCTCGAAGCGGTCGGCCTCACCGACAAGGCGCGCAACCTTCCGGGTCAGCTCTCCGGGGGACAGCGGCAGCGGGTGGCCATCGCGCGCGCGCTCGCGCCCTCTCCTCAAATGGTGCTTGCCGACGAGCCTACGGCGAACCTCGACAGCCACACCGGCGAGGCCATCATCGACCTGATGCGCCGCGTGCAGCGCGAACAGCACGTCTCGTTCGTGTTCTCGTCGCACGATCCCCAGGTGCTGGCCGCTGCCGACGACGCGGTGCGCATCCGCGACGGGCAGATCGAGAAGGCAGGGCGCCACGAGGCGGTCACCAAGGGGACGGCATGAGAACCTGGTCGCTTGCGCTGCGCAATCTGTTGCGCAACCGTCGCCGCTCGCTGACCACGCTCGTGGCCATGGTGATCGGCGCGGTCACGATCCTCACCTTCGGCGGCTACAGTCGCAACATCACCTACAGCCTGCAGACCGGTTACGTGCTGCGCGGCGGCCATCTGCAGATCCAGCGCAAGGACTATTTTCTCTACGGCAGCGGCAACCCCGCGGCCTACGGCATCGCCGACTACCAGCGGGTGATCGATGTGGTCGAGCACGATCCGGTGCTCTCGCCGATGCTGACCGTGGTCACTCCGACCATCTCCCTGGGCGGCATCGCCGGCAATTTCGCCGCCGGGGTGTCGCGCACCGTCGTCGGCACCGGAGTGGTCGTTGCGGACCGCAACCGGATGCGGCGCTGGAACGACTACGGCCTGCCGCTCAACATCGGACCGGTGGCCTTGACCGGGACGGCCGAGGATGCCGCGGTCATCGGCATCGGGGTGGCGCGGGTGCTGCAACTCTGCCGGCCGCTCGCCGTGGCGGACTGTCCGCAGCAGGCCAAGGCCGAGCAGGCGCAGGGCAATCCGGCCCCCGAGGACATCATCGGGCTCGCCCGACAGGAGTCCCGGCCCGCTGCATCCTCCGACGAGGCCCGCATCGAACTGCTCGCGGCGAACGTCCACGGCGCGCCGAACGTCGCCTCGCTGCGGGTGGTCAAGGCCGAGCAACAGGGCTTCAAGGAATTCGACGACATGTATGTCGGCCTGCATCTGGCGGAAGCGCAGCGGCTGCTCTACGGTGGCGACAAGCCGGAGGTCACCGCCGTTGTGATTCAGCTCGTGCACACCGGCCAGATCCCCGCGGCGCGAGCCCGCCTGGAGGAACTCCTCGCCACGACGCTCAGGAGCGAGCCGCTCGAGGTCCAGGATTTCGAGACGCTCAATCCGTTTTATGGCCAGGCAGTCGGCATGTTCGCCGCCATCTTCGGCTTCATGGCGGTGCTCATCGGTGCAATCGTGCTGTTCACCGTGGGCAACACGATGAGCATGGCGGTGGTGGAACGAACCACGGAAATCGGTACCTTGCGCGCGATGGGGCTGCGCCGCTCGGGGATCCGCCGGCTGTTTGTCTGCGAGGCGCTGCTGCTCGGCTGCATCGGGGCCGCCGTCGGCGTGGTGGCGGCCCTCGGGCTCGCCTGGCTCATCAACCACTCGGGGCTGACCTGGCTGCCTCCCGGCCAGGTCGACCCGGTGCCGCTGACCGTGCGCATCTGGGGCGAGACCAGGCTCATGGTCGGCAGCGCGGCGGGGCTCATCGTCGTCGCCGTCCTCTCCGCGTGGTGGCCGGCACGGCGCGCCGGGCGGATGATCATCGTCGACGCCCTGCGCCACGTATAGGGAGGCGACCATGACCACCGGCTTCGCCCAGGCTCCTGCCTTTCGATGCGACGCGGCGACGGCGGCGGGAGGCCGGCCATGAGGTTCGCACGACTTGCCGCCTGCGCACTGTGGGCCGTGCTGCCCGCGCTCGCCTGCGCCGCGCCCAGCGCGCAGGCGATCCTGGCGGCCAGCGACGCCATCCGCAACCCCGACCGCCCGTTCGGCCTGACCGTGACGCTGATCGAATACCGCAACGGCCGGCAGACCGACACCACGACGCTGGGCGTGTACTCGAAGGCCGACGCCAACAGCGGGCAGTTCCGCAGTCTCATACGCTTCATCGCTCCTCCGCGCGACGCCAACAAGTTGATGCTCAAGAACGGCAACGATCTGTGGTTCTACGACCCCTCGAGCAAGGCGAGCATCCGCCTCTCGCCGCAGCAGCGGCTGCTCGGCCAGGCCGCCAACGGCGACGTGGTCACCGTCAATCTGGCCAAGGACTACAAGGCCGAGCTCTCGGCGGAGGAGGACGTTCAGGACGGCGAGCGGCAGAACCGGCATTGCTACAAGCTCGACGCTCTCGGCTGCCTCACCCGACGTGACCTATGATCACATCGAGATGTGGATCGACACCGCCAGCAGCCGCCCGGTCAAGGCGCGCTTCTATACCGAAAGCGGCCGCCTTCTGAAGAGCGCCTATTACCGCCATTATCAGGCGCAGCTGGGGGTCGAGCGACCCACCGAGACGGTGATCATCGACGGCCTGGACCCGAACTGGGTCACGGTCATGCGCTATACCGGCTACGCCTGGCGTGACGTGCCGGAGATCTGGCTGCAGCGCGATTACCTGCCGCGCTTCAAACCCGAGTAGTCGATGCGCGCGTTGCTCATGATGGCGCTGCTGGCCGCGGCACCGGCGCGCGCCGCCGACGACGATGCGGCCGCGCTGTCGCTAGCCGACACGACGCCGGCGACGACCCAGCAGGCCAGCGACTGGCGGATTTTCGTGGAGGGCGCGTGGGCCGGATCGGCGCTGCGCGACGGCGCGGGCACGGAGCACGACGAGCACCTGTTCCTCGACGTCCATTACGACAAGACCTTCGCCCCTGGCTGGCGCGCGGTCTTTGCCGACCTGCTCGACTCGCATTGGCAGGACAGCATCTCGCACCAGAACGCAGTCAACACGGTTATCGACGCCTACCTGAGCTGGCAGGCGCGCCCCGACGCCATCGCCGACTTCGGCCGCATCAACACGCGCTACGGCGTGGCGTTCGGCTACAACCCGACCGACTATTTCCGCGCGAACGCCATCCGCTCGATCATTTCCATCGACCCTGCGAGCCTGCGCGAGAACCGGCTGGGCAGCGTGATGGTGCGCGGCCAGGCGCTGTGGACCGCGGGATCGCTGACCGCGGTCTATTCGCCAAAGCTCGCCGACCAGCCGAGCGATAGCGCGACTCAGCCCGGATTTCGGCGCCACGAACTTTCGCGATCGCTATCTGCTGGCCGCGAGCCACCAGATAGCGGGCAATTTCAATCCTCAGCTGCTCGTCTTCGGCGGCGCCAACCAGTCGCCGCAGATCGGCCTTAACCTCACCACGCTCGTCAATGACGCCACGGTCGCGTATGTCGAGTACTCGGGCGGGCGCACGCCCAGCCTCTTGTCGCAGGCGCTGCTGCTGCCGCCGGACACCGCCTTTCGCTCCCAGTTCGCGGCCGGCCTCACCTATACCACTGCGAGCAACCTCTCGCTGACCATCGAGTACGAATACAACGGGGCCGGCCTCGATCAAGAGGGCTGGAACGCCCTGCGCAGCGGGCCGCCGGCCGCCTACGCCCGATATCGCGCCTACGCCGCCGATGTTCAGGATCCGCCCACGACACGCAGGCTCTTCGCCAACGCGAGATGGCAGGATGCGGGGCTCAATCATCTCGACCTCAGTGCGTTCGCCTATTACGACGTGATCGATGCGAGCCGGCAGTTCTGGGTCGAGGCGCGCTATCACTGGACCCATGTCGAGGTGGCCGTGCAGTGGCAGCTCAACAGCGGCGCGCCCGGCAGCGAATATGGGGCGCTGCCGGCGCTGCGCACCTGGCAGGGGCTCCTGACCTACTACTTCTGACCGCGGGCTGCGCCGCCGAAGAGCTTCCCGCGCCACCGTTCTCGGGGCATGCCCGGGAACGGCCTCGATCAGCGCAGCGGCAGCAGAAAGGTGAGGCCGATCACCTCCGTTCCGGGATTGACGCTCTGGCCGAGGGCCTTGCCGTTGGAAAAGTGGTGATACGCCACGCCGAGGCGCATGTCGTTGTCGAAACGGTATTCGAGGTCGATTCCGAAGCGGCCGACGACGGCGGGGTTGCCCAGGTCCTTGCCTTCGCCGCGGCTGTATCCGCCCACCGCGAAACTCGGCGTGATCACGATGCGCTCGCCCCAGTACGTCGCGAGGCGGATTCCGCCGTAGCCGTACAGGCTCTGCCGCGAGGTGACGCCCGCACCGACAAACGGCCGCAGGTCCCACCAGAGCAATCGGCCGACGCGGAATTCGCCGCTGAACGCGCTCGCCGGCTGCACCTTCTTGACCGCATCGAAGCGGCCGACTTCGAGCGCGACTGCGTCGGGCTCCTCGCGCTCGGGCATGTCGGTGAGGACCGAAGCGAGGACGATGACGCCGGTGGCGATCGCCAGCGCCTCCACTTCCGCATCGGCGCGCGCCGGCGATGACGGCGCGGCGAGGATCGCAGCCAGTGCAGATGCCAGGGCGACAGAGGAGCAACGCAATGACAACGAGCCCCCCGCGAAGTGCAGGTTGCCGATAATCTACACGCGTCGGCACCCGTTGTCGTGCCCGTCCCTTAAGTCTCCGCTAAGTATCCTGCCGTACAATTCGTTCCATTGGGCGGCCATCGTTCCTGGCGCGCCACCAGCCGATTGTGGAGGGGTTTGCCGTGTTCACCAGACTGCTCGTGCTGTTCCTCGCCATCCTCTTTGCCGGCGGCGCCGCCGCCCAGGGCAAGACGCGCATCGACAAGGCGGCCGACCTGCCGCGCTTCAGCTACCAACTCGACAGCAAGATCGAGGACATGATCCGCGACGACGCCAAGTTCAGGCCGTTCGCCACGCAGGTGCGCCGCGACCTTGAGGGCGTGCTGGCGAAATACGAAATCGAAGACCGCGCCACGCTGCGCCAGATCCTGACCGAGCTCGCCCAGCTCGACATGCTCGAAGGCAAGTACGACGCGGCGCTCGCCCGCATCGCGCAGGTCAAGGCGCTCGAGGACAAGCCGGCCGACAAGCTGCTTTCGGGGATCACCGCGCGGGCAGTGATCGCCGGCGAGCGCGCGAGCCCCGACCGCACCTCCGCGGCCAATCGGGCTGCCGCGGCGACCTCGATCAAGGGCGAGCTCTGCAGGCATGCCCTACGACGTGATCTCCAACGACGCCAAGGAGATCAAGGCCGGCGCCGAGCTTCTCGGCGAGGGGCGGCTCATCGGCAACGTGCGCGAGGTCCTGCAGCCGGCCGTCGACAAGAACGGCTCGCTCTCCTCCGACCTCGCGCCCGGGCTCGTGCGCATCAAGTACATCTACGACTTCATCCTGCCGCTGAAGCCGACCCTGGTCGACACCTGGAGCAGCTACGTCGCCGCGCACCAGGTCGACAAACCGGACATCTGGGCGGCGCGCGCGGTGACCCTGCCTGCCGGCGCGAACTACAAGCCGGTGACCATCGCGGTATGGGACAGCGGCGTCGACACCAAGCTCTTCCCCCACAACCTGGCGAGCTCGGGCGGCAGCGTGCCGGTCATCGCCTTCGACCGCTTCGAGGAGCCGGCCAAGGGCGAGCTCGAACCCATTCCCGACGCGCTGAAGAGCAAGGTGCCGGAGCTCAAGTCGCGCCTGAAGGGCTTTTCCGACCTGCGCTCGAACATCGACAGCCCGGAAGCGACCGAAGTCAAGAACTACATGTCGACGCTCAAGCCCGACCAGTACAAGGCGTTCGTCGAGGAAATCGGCCTGGCCGGCAACTGGATGCACGGCACGCATGTCGCCGGCATCGCCGTCGCGGGCAACCCGTACGCGCGCCTGGTCGTCGGCCGCATCGAGTTCGATTGGCACCTGATCCCCGATCCGTGCCCCAGCCGCGAGCTCGCCCTGCGCAGCGCCAGGAACGTGCAGTCCTACGTCGACTTCTTCAAGCAGCAGCACGTGCAGGTCGTGAACATGAGCTGGGGCGGAAGCGTGAAAGACGTCGAAGACGCGCTTGAACTGTGCCATATCGGCAAGACGCCCGACGAGCGCAAGGCGATCGCGCGCGACTACTTCGACATCGAGAAGGACGCGCTGACCAAGGCCTTCGCGAGCGCGCCGGACATCCTGTTCGTAACCGCTGCGGGAAACAGCGATCAGGACGCGACCTTCGTCGAGGACATTCCGGCCGGGATCGTGCTGCCCAACCTGCTCGCCGTCGGCGCGGTCGACAAGGCGGGGGACGAAGCCTCGTTCACGAGCTACGGGCCGACGGTCAAGGTGCACGCCAACGGCTATCAGGTGGAAAGCGTCATCCCCGGCGGCGAGAAGCTCGCCGAGTCGGGCACGTCGATGGCCTCGCCGCAGGTGGTGAACCTGGCGGCCAAGATCCTCGCCGTCGATCCGAAGCTCACGCCGGCGCAGGTCATTGCGCTCATCGTCGGCAACGCCGACAAGACGCCCGACGGCCGGCGCACCCTGATCAACCCGAAGAAGACCCTCGCCGCGGTCGAGTCGGGCAGGACGCTCTAGTGTTCTTCCAAGGCGAGGGTGGGGCGCGGGCGGCCCCGCTCGCCGCGCCCGTAAAAGTCATTCCGATCAAAAACTTACGCCGCTAATCCGGCGGGGCTGCCTGGCCGCGTCGGGGCTTTGCCGCCGGCCGGCGCGCGTGGTCCCGGCGCCGATTCGCCGCCTGCCGCTCTGTCTCGGGCCGCAATACGGCCGCCATGAATTTCGTGGCACCATTTCCACTCTGCTTGGCTTGGAGGCCGACCATGATCATCGGTGCACATGTCATGCTGCAAAGCATGGACGAAGTCGCGGACAAGGCATTTCTGACGGACATTCTCAAACTCTCCTCGGTCGACGCCGGCAACGGCTTCCTCATTTTCGGGCTGCCACCGACCGAGGTCGCGGTGCACGAGTCCGACCAGAACGACGTGCACGAGCTGTACCTGATGTGCGCGGACATCGAGGCGTTCCTCGAACAGATGCACAGCCACGGCGTTTCCGCCACGGCCCCCGAAGACCAGGGCTGGGGAACGCTCACCCGGGTGGTGCTGCCCGGCGGTGGCAAGCTCGCCGTCTACGAGCCGCATCACGCGCGTCCGCACAAGGCCATCGCGCACAAGCCGGCGAAGAGGAAGGCGCCGAAAGCGAGACCCAAGGCAAAGTCCGCGGCCAGGAAGCCGGCCCGGAAGAAGGCCACGAAGAAGACGACGAAGAAGGCGGCCAAGGCGAAGAGGCGCTAGGCCCCTTGCGTGGCGCAACGTCGGGGCTCGAGCCGTACTTCAGGTTCGCGGGCTCTCGCGCAAGCGCGATCTCAAGCCCAGGGCCGGCTTCTCGAGCCCATGCCACGATGCCATGGCGAGAGCGAGCGTGGTGAGAAACGACAGGGCAAACAGCTCGGGCGGATTGAGGCCCGGAAGCCGGGCTATGAGGGTCTGCTGGAGCGGGAACGCGTACACGTAGAGGCCGTACGAGTAGTCCCCGACGCGGTTGAACGCCGGCCACTTCAGCCAGGGATGGTAGGCGAGCACGAGCACGGTGTAGGCGAGCACCAGCGTGGCGGTCACGCCGTGTCCCATGCCCCATGGGTTCCACAGGTAGAACACGACGCCGCCGAGCGCTGCGGCGAGCGACAGTGGCAGCATCGAGCGCCAGACATAGGCAAGCGAGCCGAGCGCAAACAGCAGCGCGAGCTCCCGCACCGTCGCGATTTCGGGCTCGAGCGGCAGCCACTCGGGCCTGGCGACGAAGATGGCGATGAGTGCCGCCAGCACCGCGGCCCACAGTGCTCGGCGGGCGAGAAGTCCGGCGAGACCGGCGATGGCGAGGCCGACATAGAGGCGAAGCTCGATCGGCAGGGTCCACAGCGAGCCGTTGGACCCGGCGAAGATGTTGTTCGGAAACGCGCCTGGAAGGGCGTAGCGGGCGCGCCAGGCGAGCGCGTTGCCCCACGCGAAGTCAATGGTCACCGGGTCGGACAGAAACTGCTGCCATGAAAGCGGAGCCGAGATTCCGGCCAGGATAATCGTCAGCGCCACCGCCGCGATCAGCGCAGGGTAGATGCGCAGCATGCGTGCAGCCGCGAATGCGGGCAGCCGGGGTCGGCGCAGCCAGCTCTGCGTTACCAGCAGGCCCGACATCACGAAGAAGCAGCGCACGCCAAGCGCGCCGAAATTGGTGTCGCTCGTGGCGCGATAAACCGGGTCGTCGGCGATGTGCCCGGTGAAAACGTAACTGTGGAACGCTATGACGCCCGCCGCCGACAGAAGGCGCAACAGCTGGATATTGTTGTCGCGTCCCTGAGTGTAGCTGCCAAGTCGCATCGCGGCGCCCGCATCCTTGCGCGTCAGCTCGCCACGACCGGTGCCGCCTTGCCGGCGACGTTCGCCTGCACCGCCAGACGTGGGCGGGTGGCGAGCGCGCGATCGAGGGTGGCGGTCGCTTCGCGCAGCTCCTCGCCGTGCAAAGGCAGTCGCGGCGGCCGGACGCGGTCGCTGCCTATGCCGACCCGTTGCTGCGCGAGCTTGATGAGCTGCACGAGCTTTACCATCGTGTCCATGCGCAGCAAGGGCAGGAACCACTGGTAGAGCGCAAACGCCTCTTCGTTCCGCCCTTCGCGGGCATAGCCGAAGAGCGCGACCGATTCGGCGGGGAAGGCATTGACCAGGCCCGCGATCCATCCGCTCGCGCCGGCAGCGACGCCTTCGACGATGGCATCATCGACCCCGACTAAGACTTGCACGCGCGCGCCGGCCAGGGCGCGGATGGCCGTGACGCGGCGGACATCGGCGCTCGATTCCTTGACGGCATGCAGATTGGGAAGCTCGCCGGCGAGCTCGACGATGTGCTGCGGCAGGAAGTCGGTACGGTAGGCAAGCGGATTGTTGTACAGCAGGCAGGGCAGGTCGGTCGCCGTGATGACGGCGCGGACGTGCGCCTTCATTTCGCGCCAGTCGCTGCTGTATACATAGGGCGGCAGAACCATCAAGGCGCTGGCCCCGATCGCCTCTGCTTCGCGGGCGAGCTTCACCGCCTCGGCCGTGGAAAGGGCGGCGATCCCCGGGATCACCGGCACGCGATCGCCGACGGCCTTGATACACGTCTCGATGACCCTGCGCTTCTCGGCAGGCTCCAGCGTGGCCGATTCCCCGAGCGATCCGATCGGAACCAGCCCGACCGACCCCTCGGCGACGAGCCAGCGCGAGTGCACCGCAAGCAATGCCTCGTCGAGGCTCAGGTCGGCATTGAACGGGGTGGTGATGGCCGGGATGACGCCGCTCCAGTTCACGTCCATCGTTTGCTCCTACGCGTGCGCGCCGATGCCCCAGCACAGCGGGTCGGCGTCGTCGAAAATGAGCGTCGCCTCGCCGGTGACGTAGGCCGACCCGGTGATGTGCGGAAGGACCCGCGCGGGGTCCTTGTCGTCGACGCTGAACGAGGCCTCGAAGCGGGTTCCTATGAAGCTTTCCTGGCGCCAGATCGCGCCGGGTTGAAGCTTGCCGTCGGCGTGCAGGCAGGCGAGCTTCGCGCTGGTGCCCGTGCCGCAGGGGGATCGGTCGTAGGCCAGGTTGGGGCAAAGAACGAAATTGCGGCTGTCGAGGTCCGGCGCGGAGGGCGGGCCGAACACTTCGATGTGGTCGATCTCCTTTCCATCGGCGCCCCGAACGCCCTTTGCGGTGAGCCCCCGGCGCACTTGTGTGGCGAAGTCGCGGAGCGCGGCGGTATTCTGCGCGACCAGCGGCAGCCCGGGCGAGGCGACCAGGAAGAACCAGTTCCCGCCCCACGCCACCTCGCCGCTCAGGCTGCCGTAACCCGGAACCTCGAGCCGCACGCCCTCGGCCCAGCGATAGCTCGGCACGTTGTCGACGGTTACCCGGGCACGGTCGTGCAATTCGACGCTTACCACGCCGACCGGGGTCTCGATGCGATGCCTGCCCGGGCCGATCCGGCCGAGGTGGGCGAGGGTCACCGCGAGCCCCATCGTCCCGTGTCCACACATGCCGATGCAGCCGACGTCGTTGAAGAATATGACCCCCGCGGCACAGCTTGCATCGGCGGGCTCGCACAGCAGGGCGCCCACCACGGCCTCCGATCCCCTCGGTTCGTTGACGATGCCCGAGCGGTAGCGATCGTGCTCTGCGCGGAAGCGCACCAGGCGCTGCGCAACGCTGCCGCCACCGAGCGCAGGCGCCCCTTCGATCACCACCCGTGTGGGCTCGCCTGCGGTGTGCGAATCGACGACGCGTACCAGCTTGATGCCCATGGTCTGGCCTTTCGCGAACCTCCGCCTAAGCCACACGCCAGCTGGCGAGAGGGCGTTCGGTCAGGATAGCGCCTTATAATCAATTATCAGCGTTTGCACTACTGTCCCTGGCAGCGGGGACTGGCGACGTCTGACAAGCGTTGCGCCGGACGCGCGGCAGAGGAATCATCGATGAGCAAGCCCAAGGCAGTGGTACTGCTGAGCGGCGGTCTGGATTCGACCACCGTGCTCGCCATGGCGCTGCGCGAAGGCTTCGCCGCGTACGCCATGAGCTTTCGCTACGGCCAGCGGCACGCGATCGAGCTCGAGAGCGCGGCGCGGGTCGCCGCGCGCCTCGGTGCCGCGCGCCACATCGTCGTGGAGATCGATTTGGGCGCTTTCGGAGGCTCGGCGCTGACCGGCGATGTCGAGGTTCCAAAGGACCGGACGCCGCTGGACATGGCGCACGGCATTCCGAGCACCTACGTCCCCGCCCGCAACACGATCTTTCTGAGCTTTGCGCTCGGCTGGGCGGAGGTCCTCGGCTCGAGCGATATCTTCGTCGGGGTCAATGCACTCGACTACTCGGGCTACCCCGATTGCCGTCCGGAATACATCGATGCCTATGAGCGCATGGCCGACCTGGCGACCAGGGCGGGCGTCGAGGGCACGCAGAAGCTCAGGATCCACGCGCCGCTGTGCAAGCTCACCAAGGCCGACATCGTCAAGGCAGGCATGGCGCTCGGAGTCGATTACTCGATCACCAGCAGCTGCTACGACCCGGGACCGGACGGCAGGCCTTGCGCCCGTTGCGATGCGTGCCTGTTGCGGGCGAAGGGCTTCGCCGCGGCCGGGGTCGCGGATCCATTGCTGGCAAGATTTCACTGATTCGCCGAGGGCCCGATCCGCGGCGCGAGCGCGGGCGGGCTAATCGCCGGTCGCCTCCGGCGCGGCGTGTGCTGCCGCCCGGGGCGCCGGCCGGCGCGAGAGCCAGCGATTGGCGCGGTCGAGGTACAGATAGATGACCGGGGTCGTGAACAGGGTGAGCATCTGCGACACCACCAGGCCGCCCACCATCGCGTAACCGAGCGGTCGCCGCAGCTCCGATCCCGTGCCGTGACCGAGCATCAGCGGCAGGCCCGCAAGGATGGCGCACATGGTGGTCATCATGATCGGCCGGAAACGCAGCATGCAGGCCTCGAATATCGACTCTTCCGGCGCGAGCCCGCGCTCGCGCTCGGCGGTGAGCGCGAAGTCGACCATCATGATGCCGTTCTTCTTGACGATGCCGATGAGCAGGATGATGCCGATCAGAGCGATCACGCTGAAGTCGTAGCCGAAAAGCATGAGGATCAGCAGCGCTCCCACGCCGGCCGAGGGCAGGGTCGAGAGGATGGTCAACGGGTGGATGTAGCTTTCGTAGAGCAGGCCCAGGACGATGTAGACGGCGATCAGTGCCGCGAGGATCAGGTACGGCTGGCTGGCGAGCGAGGTCCGGAACGCCTGTGCGGTGCCCTGGAAGCTCCCGCTCAGGGCAGCCGGCGCGCCGATACCGATCACCGCCGCCTGAATCGCGTCGACCGCGTCGCCCAGTGCCGCACCGGGCGCCAGGTTGAAGGAAATGGTGATCGCCGGGAACTGTCCCTGATGGTTGACCGACAGGTAGTTGGTGCGGGTGTTGTCGACCGTGGCGAACGTGGATACCGGGATCTGTTTGTTGAGCGTGGGCGAGGTCACGTAGATCTTGTCGAGCAGGCTTGGATTCTGCTGCAGCTTCGGCGTGACCTCGAGCACGACGTGATAGGCGTTCAGTTGCGTGAAGTATTGCTGGATCTGGCGTTGGCCGATCGCGTCGTAGATCGTCGCATCGATCATCGCGGGCGATATGCCGTAGCTGGAGGCCTTGTCCCGGTCGATGGTGAGGTTGAGCGCGGCGGCGGCGGTCTGCTGGTCCGAGACGACATCCGTGAGCTGCGGCAGCGCCCGCAGCCGCTCGAGGATCTTCGGTGCCCAGGCACTGAGCTGCGAGATGTCCGCGTCGGTCAGCGTGTACTGGTACTGCGTGCGGGCGATGCGGCCGCCGACATTGATGTCCTGCGCCGCCTGCAGGTAGAGGTTTATTCCCTCCACTGACGCAAGCTTTTGCCGCAGCCGCCTGATCACCTCGTCGGCGCTCGCCTTGCGGCCGGCCTCTTTGGACTTGAGGGTGATGAAAAAGAAGCTGTTGTTGAAGCTCGAGTTGCCGAGGTTGAAGCCGATGCTCTCGATCGCCGGATCCTGGCGCGCGATGTCGGCGATGGCCGTTACCCGATCGCTCATCGCGCCGAAGGAGATGTCCTGCGCCGCCTCGGCGATGCCGAACATGAAGCCAGTGTCCTGCTGCGGGAAGAAGCCTTTCGGAATCACGATATAGAGCAGCACGGTCGTGGCGAGCGTCACTGCGAACACCAGCAAGGTGAGCGGTTGATGCCGGAGCACCACGCGAAGCGAGCGTTCGTACCAGGCGTGGAATGCCTCGAAGCCGTGCTCGAAGAGCATGAACAGGCGGCCGTGCTGGCGCTTTTCGTCGTGCGCCTTGAGAAAGCGCGAACAAAGCATTGGCGTAATGCTAAGCGATACGAACACCGACACGGCAATGGCGACGGTGACCGTGAGTGCAAACTCGCGGAACACCCGGCCGACGATGCCGCCCATCAGCAACAGCGGGATGAACACCGCCACCAGCGAAACCGAAATCGAAATGATGGTGAAGCCGATCTCCTTGGCGCCCTGCAGCGCCGCCTGGAGCGGCGGCACGCCCTTCTCGAGGTGGCGGTAGATGTTCTCGAGCATGACGATGGCGTCGTCGACCACGAACCCGGTGGAAATCGTCAGGGCCATGAGCGACAGGTTGTCCAGGCTGAAGCCGACCAGGTACATCACCCCCGCAGTCCCCATGATCGCCAGTGGCACCGTGAACCCGGGGATGATCGTGGCCGGGACGTCGCGCAGAAACACGAAGATCACCGCCACCACGAGGATACCGGTGAGGATGAGCGTGAACTCCACGTCGTGCACCGAGGCACGTATCGTCTGCGTCCGATCGGACATGATGCTGACCTGGATAGCCGGCGGGATCGACAGCTGCAGCTTGGGCAGCGCTTCCTTGATCCGGTCGACGGTTCCGATCACGTTCGCGCCGGGCAGCTTCCTGATCACGAGAATGACGGCCCGGCGATGGCCGAGGTTGAGGTCGGGCGCGGCACCGGCGCCCGCGTACGCCCACGCGGCGAGCTTGGTATTCTCCGGACCGTCGACTGCCTGGCCGATATCGCGCACCCGGACCGGGGCGCCGTTCTTGTACGCGACGATGACATCGTTCCACGGTTTCGCCGAGAGGATCTGGTCGTTGTCGTAGACGGTGACGCTCTGCTTGCTGCCATCGAAGGTGCCCTTGGGCGCGTTGGCCGTCGCCGCCGCGACTTGCGGCCGGATGTCCTCGAGGCCGAGGCCCAATGCCGAGATCTTGCCCGGATCGACCTGGACGCGTACGGCAGGCTTCTGCTGGCCGTTGATGTCGACCTGCCCGACGCCCCGGATCTGGGATATCTGCTGCGCCAATACCGTGTCCGCGTAGTCGGACACCACCGTCAGCGGCAGCGTGTCGGAGGTCGCGGCGATGAGCATGATCGGGCGGTCAGCCGGGTTCAGCTTGCGGTAGGTAGGCGGACTCGGCAGATCGTTCGGCAGCTGGCCGCTGGCGGCGTTGATCGCCGTCAGCACGTCGAGCCCAGCGGCGTCGATGTTGCGCTCGAGGTCGAACTGCAGCGTAATGGAAGTCGAGCCGAGATAGCTCGCCGATGTCATCTCGGTCAAGCCCGAGATGAGCGAGAACTGGCGCTCGAGTGGCTGAGCCACGCTCGAGGCCATGATGTCGGGACTGGCGCCAGGGTAGGTCGACGACACGACGATGGTCGGAAAGTCGACCTGCGGCAGCGGCGCGACGGGCAGGAAAGGCCATGCTCCGATGCCCACGAGCAGGATCGCCGCGGCCAGCAGCGACGTGCCGATGGGGCGGCGGATGAACCCTTCCGAGATATTCATCAGCCGCCGCTTCGTTGCGCCACGGCCGGTGCGGGCGCGACTTGCTCGGCCTCGACGATCTTGACGCCGGGTTTCAACTTGTACTGTCCGGCGACGACCACGCGCGTGCCCGGGGTGACGCCCTCGGCGATGATCGCCTTGCCGTCCTGCGTCTGCGCCACGCGGATGGGCTGGACCACGGCCACGTTGTCGGAGTTGACGACATACGCGTAGAGCCTGTCTTGTCCACGCTGCACCGCCGACTCCGGCATGGTCGTCGCGTCGTGCCGCGTGCCGAGCAGGAGGCGGGCGTTGACGTACTGGCCGGGCCACAGCGCAAACGAACGGTTCGGGAACAATGCCTTCAGCTGGACCGTGCCGGTGGTCGTGTCGATCTGGTTGTTCACCAGCAGCAGGTGACCCACGCCGAGCGTGGTGCCATCCTCGCGCGCGAGCGCCTGGACCTGCAGCGGCTTTGCGCCGGCCGCCCGGATCGCCTCGTTGATCTTCGGCACGTGCTCTTCGGGCAGCGTGAAGATCACGCTGATCGGGTCGATCTGGTTGATCACCACCAGCCCGGTCGTGTCGGTGGCATGGACGATGTTGCCCGACGTCGACCAGGCGCAGGCCGGTGCGACCGTTCACCGGCGAACGGATGGTGGTGTAGGCGAGCTGCACCTGGCACTGTCGATCTGCGCCTGATCGGACAGGATGCCGGCTTTGAGCTGGTCGACCAGCGCCACCTGCGTGTCGAGCGTTTGCTGCTGGATGGAATCCTGCGCGAAGAGCGTCTTGTAGCGCTCGAGATCCTTCCGCGCATTGGCGAGCGTCGCTTCGTCCTTGGCTTTCTGCGCCACCGCCCCATCGAGCATCGCCTGGTACGGCGCCGGATCGATCTGGGCGAGCAGGGCGCCCTCCTTGACGTCCTGGCCTTCGGTGAAGGCGACCTTGACGAGCTGGCCGTCGACGCGCACCTTGACGGTCACCGATTGCGCCGCCTGCACCGTGCCGATGCCGGTCAGCAGGATCGGCACGTCCTCCTTGGCGACGGTTGCGGTGACCACGGGAATGCCCGGAGGCGCCGCCGGGGCCTTGTCCGCGGCGTCGGCGCGATGCAGGATGCCGCGCGCCACAATGATGCCCAGCGCGATGACGACGATCGATGCGGCAAGCAGGAGCTTCCGCCATCCCAGCTGGGCGAGCGCATTCATGGCCAATATCCCCGACGATCCGCGCCCGCGACCAATGCAGAGCTGATCACTGAACCGGCAAGAGTTCGAACCGATTCGACGCAAAGCCCGGCCGGAAGTTCGGCCAACCGCGGTCTGCGCCCGCTGCCGCCGGACGCGGGCGGCAATGCAGCATCGCGCTTGCGCCACTGCCGGACGACCTCGATACGATGGCGACGCAACACGGATCCTTCATCGGTCAAACGCACGTGCAAGCAAACCGGGTATTTTACCGCCATATCAACCGGGCCCGTTAACCGGCCAGGTCTCGGGGCCGGGCACACGAAAAGCCCTGTCGGCGCTGGGGTAACGAGCCTGCGTCGACCCGGTGCGCAGGCGCCGGCGGTCGAGGTTGCGTGAGCGGCGCGTTTAGCGCCGTCGCTCCCACGCTTCGACCGGTCCCGGAACGATCTCGAACAGCGGATGTGCTGCCGGAAGCGACACGGCACGATGCGCCCGGTACAGCGACGGGCTGCGCCGGCGCAACTTGCTGAGCAGCCAGAGCCATTCGTGCCGCAACTGCCCGTCGGTTGCGCGCAGGCGCTGCTCCGACGCAACGCGAGCGAGTTTGGAACGATCGAAGCGGTAGCCGCGAGAGTCTGCTTCGGCGTGCACGAGCGCCAGGTAGGCGTTGATCGCCGAGCGCGGTGCAGCGCACCGGCGGAAGCGCTCGAGTTGAGGGTGATGGCGGTAACCGGTGGTGCGGCCGCGGAGCACTTCGCGGGCGAGCAGGGCTTCGCGCCACAGCGCGACGAGGCCCTGGGCGTCGAGGTAGGCGGGGTGAAGCGTCCAGAGGCGCAAGGCTGGCTTGCCGGCACTCATCGCCGCGCGACGGCGGCGCGCGGCTAATAGCGCTTGGTCAGGGTCATGATCTCCCCTTCGCGCCGGATGTCCATGCGCCGCAGGAAGCTCATGCCGAGCAAAGCCACCGGAAGGCCTTCGCCTTCCATGACCACCGCGTCCACGCCGTTGACGGTCACCTCGCCCACGCGCACGGTGTCGAGCAGGACGCGGTAGCCCGCCGCGCTGCCATTGGCGGTGTTCATGAGCACCGGCTGGCCTTTGCGGTAATCAAGCCCGAGGCGGCGCGCCTCGCGGGCGGGAAGGGCGACCAGCGTGGAGCCGGTATCCACCGTGAACCGGATCGCCGTGCCATTGATCTCGCCGTTGAGAACGAACTGGCCCCGCTCGTCGGCCATGATCTTCACCGCGGCAGCGGAGGTGCTGGTCTTCATGCGCGCGTGGCCGAGGCCGAGCGTCATGCGCTGGCCGTCGACTTCGAAGGTCGCGGCATCGCGTTCCACGGAGACCAGCGCCACTCCTTCGGCGGTCTTCTGCCCGACCGACAGCGTCTGCAATTTGCCGCCATCGATTTGCACCACCGCCTTGCTGGGGAAGAGCCCTACGACGTTGACGTCGATCGCGGCCGCGCCGCTCGACAGCGCGAGCGCGCAGGCGAGGCCGGCCACGCGACAGCTGCCCGACAACCGGGCGCCGCCGGACGCCGCCGGCCTGTCCGGATGCAACCTTCCCCCCGCGCCTGACATATTGGACCGTCCCTGCGGGTATCCTTATTATTCGCATGGTAACCTCTTGCCCCGTTGCCTGCGCAAACTTTATGCGCCGACGGCGGGTCATAACGTCGTTCGCTGCCTGCGCCAGCCTTAGGGCGGGCGCGATTCGATCCTTCCTCCGACCTCCGGCCGCGACTGGGAGATGGCCATGCCGAGCTTTACGCTGCAAGTCAACGGCGCGAAAAAAACCGTTGCCGTGCGGGACCCCGACGAGCCGCTGCTGTACGTGTTGCGCAACCAGCTCTCGCTCACCGGGGCCAAATTCGGGTGCGGCCTCGGCCAGTGCGGCGCGTGCACCGTGATCGTCGACGGCGAGGCCGTGCGTTCCTGCATGTTGCCGGTGTCGAAGGCCGCGGGAAAGAAGGTGACCACCGTCGAGGGCCTCGGCACGCCGCAGAACCCGCATCCGCTGCAGGCGGCGTTCGTCGCCGAGCAGGCGGCGCAATGCGGCTATTGCAGCGCCGGGATGGTGATGACGGGCGTGGCGCTGCTTCGCGCAAGAGCGAGCTCACGCGCGCGGATGTGCGGCAGGCGCTTGCCGGCAACCTGTGCCGCTGCGGCACGCACCAGCGGATCCTGCGCGCGGTGCTGCGCGCCGCCGGGAACTCGACATGAAGCGCGCCGATGTCGCGGCGCGAATTTCTGCAGGCTGGCGGCGCGCTCGTCGTCGGCTTCTCGCTTCCGCTGCCGGCATGCGCGCAGCAGCGCCGCGCAGGCGCCGGCGCTGGCAAGACCGCTCGATCGCGAGCGAGGTCGACGGCTTCGTCGCCATCAATGCCGACGGCTCGGTAACGATCTACATCGGCAAGGTCGATCTTGGCCAGGGTTTGCGCATCGCGATCCCGCAGATGGCCGCCGAGGAGCTCGGCATCGACGTCGAGCAGATCGTGCTCGTCGAAGGCGATACGGCGTCGACGCCGGACCAGGGCGCGACGGGCGGCAGCAGCGGCATCATGCGCGGCGGGCGTCGAGATCCGGCAGGCCGCGGCGACCGCGCGCGAAGCGCTGATCGCCATGGCCGCGACCCGAACGCAGCAGGCCGGCGGCGGACTTCATGACGCCATCGACGGCGCAGTCAGGCCGAGGACCGGAGGCGAGGGCCTGTCGCTTTGCCGAACTCGCTCGGCGACAAGCGCTTCGCGCTCAAGGTCGATCCGAAGGCGCAGCTTGCGCGACCCCGCGTCGTACACGGTCGTCGGCAAGCCGCTGCCGCGGCCCGACCTTCCGGGCAAGGTCAACGGCCGGCACACGTTCGTCCACGACGTCACGATCGAGGGCATGCTGCACGGCCGCGTCCTGCGTCCGGCGGCGGTCGGCGCCAAGCTCATCGCCGTCGACACGGCGTCGATCAAGTCCGTCGCCGGTGCGCGGGTCGTGCGCATCAACGATTTCCTCGGCGTCGTTGCGGGAAGCGAATGGGAGGCGGTGCGCGGCGGCACGGCTGCTCAAGGCGCGCTGGTCGGACGCCGCCTCGCTGATGGGCGCCGCGGCCGTGCGCGCCTGGATGCGCGCCGGCCCGTTCGTGGGCGACGAGACGCTGGTGAAGAAGGGTGATGCGCGGCGGGCGATCTCGAGCGCGAAGCGCATAGCCGCCGAGTTCTATCTGGCCGTCGCAATCGCATGCGTCGATGGGGCCGTCGTGTGCCGTCGCCGACGTTCGCGACGGCAAGGCGACGATCTGGTCGGCGTCGCAGGCCACGCACCGGTTCCGCACTGACGATCGCCGACGCGCTGGGCCTGCCGCGCGAGGCGGTGCGGGTGATCTATGTCGACGGATCGGGTTGTTACGGCATGAACGGGCATGACGATGCCGCCGCCGACGCGGCGCTGCTGTCGAGGGCCATCGCCCGTCCGGTGCGCGTGCAGTGGTCGCGCCAGGACGAGCTCGGCTGGGATCCCAAAGGACCGCCGCAGTTGCTCGCGCTGGAGGGCGCGCGTCGGCGACGATGGGACGATCGCCGCCTGGCGCACCGAGATGTGGCTGCCGCAGGCCACGGCGAGCCTGCCCAACATGCCCCTGCTCGCGCTCGACGCCGCAGGCATCGCGCAGACGCCCGGAATCACCACCGGGCTCATCAGCCAGAACGGCGACCCGCCGTACGCGGTGCCGCACCAGGAGGTGGTCGTGCATTGGCTGCCGACCGCGCCGCTGCGGCCGTCGAACATCCGCGCGCCGGGCAAGATCGCGAACTGCTTCGCCGTCGAGAGCTTCACCGACATGCTCGCCGTGGTGGCGCAGGCCGATGGCGTGGCGTTCCGCCTGCAGGGTCTGTCCGACCCGCGCGGCATCGAGGTCATCCGGCGCGCCGCGGCGCGCATCGGGTGGACGCCGCGGCCGTCCCCGGCGCCGGGGGCCTCGGGCACCGGGCGCGGATTCGCGTACATGCACTACAAGCACAACGAGACTTACGTGGCGATGGCGATGGAGGTCGAGGTCGACAAGAACATCGGGCGCGATCCGCGTGCGCCGGGTCGCCTGCGCGCACGACTGCGGGCTGGTCATCAATCCGGACACCCTCAAGGCGCAGATCGAGGGCAACATCCTGCAGACGCTGTCGCGGACGCTCCTCGAAGAGGTCGCGTTCGATCGCGCTCGGGTGACGAGCGTCGATTGGGCGAGCTATCCGATCCTCGGGTTTCGCGATGCGCCGGATATCCTGATCGACCTCGTCGACCGGCCGCGGGAGCCGCCGCTCGGCGCGGGCGAGGCCTCCGCGACGCCGGTGCCCGCGGCGCTTGCCAACGCCGTCTTCGACGCCGTGGGCAGGCGTCTTACCACGGTGCCGTTCACGCGCGAGCGGGTGCTTGCAGCGCTTGCCTGACCGGGGAGCTTGCCCGTCGGGGCGGCGCGCGAATCGGCCCGGCGCGGCGTTCGCGGCGAGTGGCCGACCTGCGCCGCAGGCGATCGAGGCGCATGCCGCGCCTGCCCGCTTGGCGCCCGGGCGATGAATCCGGATACTCCGCCCGACGGCGAGGCGGCCGCGATCGAGACCGCGCAGCTGACGCGGCGCTTCGGCACCTATGTCGCCGTCGATCGGCTGAGCCTGCGCATCCGCAGGGGGTCGTGTTCGGTCTGCTCGGTCCGAACGGCGCCGGCAAGAGCACGACCATCAAGATGTTGACCACCCTGTTGCCGCCGACCTCGGGCACGGCGACCGTCGCCGGGTTCGACATCGTCGCCAGGTCACGGGCGGTGCGCAGCCGCATCGGCTACGTGCCGCAGATGCTCTCCGCCGATGGCGCGCTGACCGGCCGCGAGAACCTGCACCTCTCCGCTGCCCTCTACGCCATGGATGCCGCCGAGGCCCGCGGGCGCATTGGCGACGCGCTCGCCTTCATGGGCCTCGAGGCGTTCGGCGACAAGCTCGTCAAGACCTATTCGGGGGGCATGATTCGGCGCCTGGAACTCGCGCAAGCGATGCTGCATCAGCCCGAGGTGCTGTTTCTCGACGAGCCCACGATAGGCCTCGATCCGACGGCCCGCCATAGCGTCTGGGACCGCCTGCTCGAGCTGCGCGATCGCTCCGGCCTGACCATACTGCTGACCACCCACGACATGGAGGAAGCCGACGCGCTGTGCGGCGAACTGGCCATCCTGCACCAGGGGATCGTGGCGGTCACCGGCGCCCCGACGGCGCTCAAGGCGGCGCTGGGGCCGCAGGCGAGCCTCGACGAGGTGTTTGCGCATTACAGCGGCGGGACCATCCAGGAAGGCGGGCGCTACATCGATGTCCGCCAGGCCCGCAACACCGCCCGGCGCCTGGGCTAGAGCGAATGCTCGCCTACGCCAAGCAGACCGCAGCGGTGGCCTCCGCCGAGCTGCACAAGCTCATGCGCGATCCGACCGAGCTGTTGTCGCGCGCCGTGCAGCCGATCCTGTGGCTGGTGGTGTTCGGGCAGGTGTTCAGTCGCGTGCGCGACATTCCGACCGGAGGCGTTGGCTATCTCGCCTTCATGACGCCCGGGATCCTTGCCCAGAGCGTGTTGTTCAGCGCGATCTTCTACGGCATCGCCGTCATTTGGGAGCGCGATCTGGGCATCGTGCACAAGCTTCTGGTCACCCCGGCGCCGCGCAGCGCCCTGGTGCTGGGCAAGGCGGGCGCCGCAGGGCTGCGCGGCGTTATCCAGGCGGTGGTGGTGTACCTGATCGCACTGTCCCTGGGGATCGAATTGCGCTGGCAACCGGGTGCGGTGGCGGTCGTGATCGCAGCCGTGATGCTGGGCTCGGCGATCTTTTCCACCTTTTCCCTGATCATCGCCTGCATCGTCAAGACACGGGAACGCTTCATGGGCATCGGCCAGGTGCTGACCATGCCGCTGTTCTTCGCCAGCAGCGCCATCTATCCGCTCGACCTGATGCCTGGCTGGCTGCAGGCCGTTGCGAGCTTGAATCCGCTGACCTACCTGGTCGACGCCCTGCGCGGGACCATGATCGCCGGCGGTGCGGCGGTGCACGGCCTGGCCGCGGACTTCGGCGTCATGCTGGTGGTGTTCGTCGCTTTCACGGCGCTTGCCGCCCGCCTCTATCCCGAGCTCGCACGCTAATCGCCGAGCCAGGGGCGCTCGCACGCTGCGCCTCCGGGCTGTGACATATAATCGCCAGGGCCCCAAGATCACGCAGCGGGCCTCACCGGTTCGGGCGAGGTTGGGCGAGGCGAAATCAAACCTCGGCCAGGCGTGGCCCGACCGGCTCGCATCGCCGTTCCGTGCCACGTCGCCACGTCACCGAAGAGCCATGAAACTCGCCCTCCAGCAGCCCGACGCGCGGGAGATCAAGGTCAAGCTGCTGCTCTCCGGAGGCCAGTCGGCGACGCTGGTCCTGCCGCCTGAGCATCCGCTGCTCGCGCAGCTCTTGGCCACCGTCGCCTCGACGGACGATGCGCAGCGCCGGCCGGCGCTGTTCCAGATCCCGATGGAAGGCGGGCGAAGCTCGCTGGCCTTTGCGGCGCACCAGCTGGTAGCCGTGATCACCGACCCGGCGGTGCTGGTGCAGAGCGAAGCGGCCGGACAGGCAAAAGGGCCGCCCGCGTACGCTTCGGCTGCCGTCGCCGCCGCGGCCGCCAGCGCGGAGCAGGGGCACGGCGCGCGCATCCGGCATCCGATCGTGCACATGGACGGCTTCCTGAGCGGTGCGGAACTCGCCTGGCTGCTGGAGCTGGTATTCGCCGCCGAGAAACGCTTCGTGCCCTCGCAAGTCTCGGATGGCAAGCAGGATTACCGCCAGTCGCTGGCCATGCCCGCGCCCGATGAGCTGCGGCAGGTGATGGTCGACAAGATCAAGGCGGTGATGCCCCAGGTCATGCCGCAACTGCGCCTGGGACAGTTTGCCGTCGGCGCGATCGATTGCCAGGTGACCGCGAACGTCGACGGCAGCTTCTTCAGGATGCACACCGACGCCGGCGTCAACGAAACCTACAAGCGCCAGTACACCTACGTCTATTACTTCAACCGCGAGCCGAAAGCTTTCAGCGGTGGCGAGCTGCGCATCTACGACGATACGCTGCGCGGCGGAAAGCTCGCCGCCACCGAATCGTTCCAAACCATCGAGCCACGGCACAACAGCGTCGTGTTCTTCCAGGCTGCGGTCATGCACGAGGTGATGCCGGTGCGCGTCCCTTCGAAGCAGTTCCGCGATTCCCGCTTTACGGTCAACGGCTGGATCGAACGGGCCTAGCCCAGAGGGTCAGGGGGCATGCGCGAATTGCCCCCGACTTCTTCAGATCGGCGTGCACCAGGCCACGAAATCCGGCCCCACGCCCTGCGGCACCCACGCCCGGTTGTTCATCGCCCGCCGCACCGACAGGTCGATGGTGTAGCGCTGGTTGGCGTCGGCGCGGTTATTGAAGAACTTGTACACCGGCAGCGTGCCGCTCTCGCAGGTGCCGGTGTCGTCGGGTAGCAGCACGTAGAAGGCCGCCGCGTATTGCAGGCTCCAGGTAAGGAAGGCGTGGGTCTTGAGGTACTGACACTGCGTCGGATCGGCGGTGTAGTAATACGAGTTGATCAGCCCGCCGGCGTAGAACCGGCACACCGGTACGGCGTTGGCCGGCGCGAGGGTCGGGTCGACCCAGGCGTAGAAGAGCTCGCCGGTACGTGGATCGAAGCTGCTCGCCGCTATGTCCAGGTAGGCGATTTCCGCCGGATTCGCGGTGACGAAGTAATGATCGAGGGAGGAATCGTAATACTCGATCACCGGCACGGCGCCCGGCGGAGCAACCGACGAGCCAGGCAGGGTGCTTTGCAGCGACAGCGTGGCATCGAGCAGTCCCGAGCCGCACTGGGCGCTCAAGCCGCACGAGGTACCCGGCGCGAAGGTACGGGAGGCGCCGGCGATGATGTCCTGGATGCGGCCGGGGGTGAGGTTCGCATTGCGCGCGATCATCAGCGACGCGGTGCCCGCGACGTGTGGCGCGGCAAAGCTCGTGCCGACTGCAAACTCGTAGTCCGGGTTGTTCGGCGCGCCGGTGCCGTCGTTGGCGGTCGACAGGATCCAGTCGCTGATCACGCCGTCGCCGCCCGGCGCGGAAAGATCGATGCGGCTGCCGAAGTTGGAATAACTGGTGATATCGCCCTGGCGCGTGCTCGCGCCGACGGTAAGCACGCCGCTGCAGCCGGCCGGCCAGTAGCCGCTCGCGTCGTCGCTCGCGTTGCCGGCCGCGACCACCACCACCACGCCTTGCGCCAGGGCGGCGTTGATGGCGTCCTGCAGGGACTGCGGACACGGGCCGAACCCGCCCAGGCTCATGTTGATCACCCGCGCCGGGTAGGGATTGGGTGGCACGCCGGGCACGGCCGCACCGATGGCCCAATCGAAGGCGGCGAGGATCTGGTCGGACGTGCCGCCGCACGGACCGAGCGCGCGCACCGGCAGGATCATCGCGTTCCAGTCGACACCGGCGATGCCCAGGCCGTTGTTGGTATCGGCGGCAATGAGGCCGCTGACGAAGGTGCCGTGGAAGAAGCTCGGCTCGCCGGGTATGCCGGGGCCGCACTGGTTGTCGCCGTGGCCGTCGCCAGGATCGCTGGCGCCGGGGATGTTGAGGATGAAGTCATAGCCGGGCAGCATGCGGCCGGCTAAGTCGGGATGCGCGGTGATGCCGGTATCGATCACGGCGACGGTCACGCTGGCGCTGCCGACATCCAGATCCCACGCGGTGGGCGCGTTGATGCCGCCGACCGGGTCGGCCAGCGACCACTGCTGACCGTACAAGGGGTCATCGGGAACCAGGTTTGCAACCGCGCGCCGAGCCGCGTCGGCGTACTGCACGATGCTGTCCTGCTGCAACTGCTCGGCCATGGCGGCGAGCGCATCTTCGGCAACCCGGCTGCTCAAGCTCAGCACCCATACGTTGCCGATCTTGCCGTTGACGGCGAGCGGGGCGCCGGCTAGCGCGCTCCAGCGCGGCAACACCGTGTTCCAGTCCGGCGTCACGTCGCCGACCACGCGCACCATGAGCTTCTGCTCCTGGAACGGGCTCAGCGGCGCAGCGCTGGTCGGGGCGGTGCTGATGGGCTCGGCCCAGAGCACGCTGCGGTCGGCGCGCAGGCGCGTCAGCATTGTCGCGGCCGTAGCCGGGGTCACCGGATCGGCAAGGGCGAGCTCGAGCGCGCCGGTGCGGGTGGCTCCCGACAGCATCAGGGGGACGCCGGCGAGCGTGGTCAGCGTCGCAAGGGCCGGGGCCGGGAGTGCGCCCGGTTGCGCCACGTAAGGATGCAGCATGATCCGGATGCCGGAGACCGCCTGCGCCCCGGACGCGGCGGCATACGCGGCGAGGAGCAGCGACAGGCCCAATCGACACAGCGATCGTTGCAACATGGTTGCTCCCTGAAGCGTTGGCGCCGGGCGGCACCTCGAAGCCCGTGGCCGGCCCAGCCTAGGAGCGGCCAATGCTACACAATGACAATGGAATTGTCAGCCCGGAATAACCGCCGCAATGCGCCATTTGGCGTCCTGCCCTCTCGGCTGTCCGGCCAGCGCCCTCGACGCCGCCCCGGCAACGGCGGTGGCAAAGTTCAGCTTGCAGAGGCCCTGGCCGCCTTGAGATCGCCGCGGTAGGGCGAGAGCAACTTGACCATTTGCGCAAAAATGCGCGGATTCGCGGCAATCACCTGGCCGCCGTAAAGATAAGTCCCTTCGCCCTCGAGATCGCCGACCAGCCCGCCGGCCTCGACGATGAGCAGGCTGCCGGCGGCGACGTCCCAGGGATTGAGGCCGACTTCCCAGAACCCATCGTAATAGCCGGCGGCGACGTAGGCCAGGTCGAGCGCGGCCGCCCCGGGGCGGCGGATGCCCGCCGCCTCGAGCGTCATGGCGCGCATCATCTGCAGGTAGAGATCGAGCCGGCTGCCGTCGCGAAACGGGAAGCCGGTGCCGATCAGGCATTCCTTCAGATGCTGGCGCCTCGAGACGCGGATGCGGCGGTCGTTGAGAAACGCGCCGCGCCCTCGGGTGGCGGTGAACAGGTCGTTGCGCACCGGATCGTAGACGACGGCCTGCGTGATCTGCCCCTTGTGCTGCAGCGCGATCGACACGCAATACTGCGGGAAGCCGTGCAGGAAATTGGTCGTCCCGTCGAGCGGATCGATGATCCACACATGCTCGGCGCTGGCGTTCGCGCCTCGGGCCGTGCCTTCCTCTGCTAGAATCGCATGATCCGGATAGGTCGCGTGCAGCGTCTCGACGATCGCCGCCTCGGCGGCGCGGTCGACATCGCTGACGAAATCCTTGGGACCCTTGGCGGTCACCGTCAGCAGATCGAGGTCGCGCGCGCCGCGATTGATGACGCTACCCGCGCGGCGCGCTGCCTTGACCGCGGTCGTGAGCATTGGGTGCATGAGCGCCGGAGTCTGCCTGGAAGAAGTGCCGCGATCTGCCCCGGTCGCGCGTCCAGGGCTGGTGCGCACGGCTGCGCGATTCAAGCGTCCATTCTACCCGTATCTGCACCCATTCCCGGCCGCGCCCGCAGCCGGCGGCCGGCCGCAAACATGAGCTCGCCGCTCGATCGAATCCGCATCGTGCTCTGCGCCACGAGCCATCCCGGGAACATCGGCGCGGCGGCGCGCGCGCTGCGGGCGATGGGCCTGTCAGCAGCTCTTTCTGGTCGCGCCGCGGGCGTTTCCTCACCCCGATGCCGATGCCCTGGCCGCGGGCGCGACCGGGCTGCTGCGCACGGCGAGGGTGGTGCCCACGCTCGACGCGGCGCTCGCCGGTGCGACGCTTGCGATCGGCTTGTCGGCGCGGCCGCGCGAATTCGCCGCCGCCGCGCGCTCGGTGCGTGAAGCGGCACGCGAGGCAGTGGCGCATGCCATCGAAAGCGAGGTGGCCCTGGTATTCGGCACCGAGATGTCGGGCCTCTCCAATGCCGAGCTCTCGCGCTGCCAGATCATCGCCACCATCCCGGGCGAAGCCGGCGTCGCGTCGCTCAATCTCGCCGCGGCGGTGCAGGTCGCGGCCTACGAGCTCTTCGTGGCCGCGCGCGGCGACGGCGTGTGGACGGCACCGCGCTTCGAGCCGGCAACCCTCGACGAGATCGAGGCGCTCTACACCTGCGCCGAGCACACGCTGATCGGGATGCGCTTCCTCGACCCGCGACAACCGCGGCGGCTGCTCGCGCGACTGCGCCGGCTGTTCGCGCGCGCCCGCCTGGAAAAGGAAGAGGTCAATATCCTGCGCGGCATTCTTGCGCGCATCGATCAGCTGCTGGCCCGCCGCGCCTGAAGCGCCCGCACGCCGTGACCGAGACTCCATCGACGCTTGGTCCGCCGGCCTCCGGCGCGGCGCGCCTGTGCCGCAACTGCGGCGCGGTCGCGCCGGCAACCTATTGCCCGGCATGCGGGCAGGAGACGAGCCTGGCGCTGCCGACCGTGCGCGCCATGCTGCGCGAGGCCGCCGGGCGCTACGTGGCGTTTGACGGGCGCCTGTGGCGCACGCTCTTCGGGTTGCTCTTCCGGCCCGGCTTTCTCACCTGCGAATATCTCGCCGGCCGGCGGCGACGCTACATCCGCCCGGCACGCCTGTTCCTGGTGCTGTCAATCGCGCTCTTCGCCCTGCTGCGCTTCGCCGGGGAGCCGCCCCTGCACCTCGGGCGCGAGGCGACCCCCGATGCAGGCAGCGCTGCGAAGGCGGGCAGCGTGCCGGAAGGTTCGGCGGAGCAGAACAAGCGCCGCGACGACGCCACAACGGGCGGCAGCAATCTTCCCGATCTGCTCGTGGCGTTCGAACCGCAACCGTGGGCTGAGCCGCTGCGCCGCCGTGCCGAGCAGTTCAACCACCTGCCACGCAAGCAGCAGATCGAGCAGATTTCTTCCGGCGTGCTGCGTTACGGACCGTACGCGATGTTTGCTCTGCTGCCGCTGTTCGCGCTGCTGCTCAAGCTCGTCTACTTCGGGCGCACGCGCGGCTATCCGAACCGGCCGCGGCGCTACGCCGCGCACCTTGTCTTCGGCGCCCACAACCACGCCTTCCTGTTCCTGGTGGTGGCGCTGTTGGTGCTCCTGCCCGGGGGCTTGTTGCGCACGGCGCTGGTGATCGGGGCAATCGTCTACCTGCTCTCCTCGATGCATGCCGTGTATGGCGGGCGCTGGTCGGGTGTGCTTGCCCGCTCGGGCGTGATATTTTTTGTCTACATGGTGTTCTTTGTCGTGGCGATGGCCTGCCTCCTCGTCGTGGCCATCCTGGCCGCGCCCTGGCAATAGTGGAGTGATTCGCTCGGATATGGGAAAATAGCGCCATGTTCTCCCGCTTGCGCGAAGACATCGCCGTGGTCTTTGACCGCGATCCCGCGGCCCGAAGCACCTGGGAGGTATTGACCTGCTACCCGGGGTTGCACGCGCTCACCTGGCACCGCTGGCTGGCGCACCCGTTGTGGCGCTGGGGTTGGCGCTGGCTTGGCCGCTGGCTGTCGCATTGGAGCCGCTGGCTTACCGGCATCGAGATCCACCCCGGGGCGACCATCGGGCGGCGGGTGTTCATCGATCACGGCATGGGCGTGGTGATCGGGGAGACCGCCGAGATCGGGGATGATTGCACGCTTTATCATGGAGTTACGCTCGGCGGCGTGAAATGGGAGAAGACCAAGCGCCACCCCACGCTCGGCCGCTCGGTGGTCGTGGGCGCCGGGGCGAAAATCCTCGGTCCCGTGCTTATCGGCGACGGGGCGAAGGTCGGCTCCAACGCGGTGGTGGTGCGCGACGTGCCGGCAGGCGCGACGGCGGTCGGCATCCCGGCCCGCGTGGTCAGCGGCGAGGATGCCCTGCGCCGGGAGCGTCAGGCGGCCACGATCGGCTTCTCGGCCTACGCCATCAGTGCCGACATGAACGACCCGATGGTCCAGGCGGTGCATTCCCTGCTCGACCACGCGGCCGCGACCGAGGAGCGCCTGAAGACCCTCGTTACCCTCCTGCAGCGGGGAGGCTTCGATTGCGGCGACGCCAAGGCCACGGCCGACCTGTTCGACCCGGAGCGGATCAACCGCATGCTGGAGTGAACCAAACCCGATCTTAGTTGACTAATTTGATCGGGAATTATAGAATGGGACTGTGCTCGAGTATTCCTTGCGGGCTTAGCGAGGCGACAAGGCAACCATGCGACTGACGACCAAAGGACGTTTCGCCGTCACGGCGATGATCGACGTGGCCATGCACAACGGCGCGGGACCGGTGACGCTCGCCGGCGTGGCCGACCGGCAGAGGATTTCGCTCTCCTACCTGGAGCAGCTGTTTGGCAAGCTGCGCCGCTCGGGGCTGGTCGACAGCGTGCGCGGCCCGGGCGGGGGATACAACCTGGCGCGCGCTGCGACGAGCGTGTCGGTGGCCGACATCATTACCGCGGTCGACGAACCGATCGATGCGACGCAATGCGGAGGCAAGGAGAATTGCCTGGACGACAAGCGCTGCATGACCCACGAGCTGTGGGCGAGCCTCAACACGCACATTTTTGCGTTCCTGAGCTCGGTCACGCTCGAGCAGCTGGTCCGGCAGCAGGACAAGCAGCCGGTCAACGTGCTGCAGGACCATCGCGCGGTGCCGGGCAAGAAGCCGGAGCCGGCGGCGGTGGTGTGAAGCGGACAGGCAGCCGATGACGCCAATGAAGAAGCCGATCTACCTCGATTATTCGGCGACCACGCCGGTCGATCCGCGTGTCGCGGCGAAGATGATTCCCTACCTGACCGAGCAATTCGGCAACCCGGCGTCGCGCTCGCACGCTTTCGGCTGGGAGAGCGAAAAGGCGGTCGAGGAGGCGCGCGAAGAAGTCGCGCGACTGGTCAATTGCGACGCGAAGGAGATCGTGTGGACCTCCGGCGCGACCGAATCGATCAACCTCGCGCTCAAGGGCGTGGCGAACTTCTACAAGCAGAAGGGCAAGCATCTGGTCACCGTCAAGACCGAGCACAAGGCGACGCTGGACACGATGCGCGAGCTCGAGCGCGCCGGGTTCGAGGTCACCTACCTCGATGTGGAGGCGGACGGCCTGGTCGACCTGCAGAAGTTCAAGGCGGCGTTGCGCCCGGACACCATCCTCGCCTCGGTCGTATACGTGAACAACGAGATCGGCGTCGTCCAGGACGTTCCGGCGATGGGCGAGATCTGTCGCGAGCGCGGCATCATCTTTCACGTCGACGCCGCCCAGGCGACCGGCAAGATCGCCATCGACCTCGCGACGTTGAAGGTCGACCTGATGTCGTTCTCCGCGCACAAGACCTACGGCCCGAAGGGCGTGGGCGCGCTGTTCGTGCGGCGCAAGCCGAGGGTGCGCATCGAGGCGCAGATGCATGGCGGCGGCCACGAGCGGGGAATGCGCTCGGGCACCTTGCCGACGCACCAGATCGTGGGCATGGGCGAGGCGTTCAGGCTGGCGCGGCTGGAGATGGCCTCCGACAACGAGCGCATCCGCACGCTGCGCGACAGGTTGTGGAAGGGCCTGTCGGAGATCGACGAGGTCTACCTCAACGGCGACCTGCAGCGGCGGGTGCCGCACAACCTCAACGTGAGCTTCAATTTCGTCGAGGGCGAGAGCCTGATCATGGCCATCAAGGACGTGGCCGTGTCGTCCGGCTCGGCCTGCACCTCGGCCTCGCTCGAGCCCTCGTACGTGCTGCGCGCGCTGGGACGCAGCGACGAATTGGCGCACAGTTCGATCCGCTTCACCGTCGGGCGGTTCACGACGGCGGAGGAGATCGACTATACGGTGGAGCTGGTAAAGCGCAAAATTGCCAAGCTGCGCGACCTATCACCGCTGTGGGAGATGCATCAGGAAGGCATCGATCTCGACAGCGTGCAATGGGCTGCGCACTGACTGCGCACCCGAGGAGAAACGAATGGCTTACAGCGACAAGGTACTGGATCATTACGAGAACCCGCGCAACGTCGGTTCCTTCGCCAAGGACGAGTCGGGCGTGGGCACCGGAATGGTCGGTGCGCCGGCCTGCGGCGACGTGATGAAGCTGCAGATCAAGGTCGGGCCCGACGGCCGTATCGAGGACGCGAAGTTCAAGACCTACGGCTGCGGCTCGGCCATCGCTTCGTCCTCGCTGGTCACCGAATGGGTCAAGGGCAAGACGCTCGACCAGGCGACGAGCATCAAGAACACGCACATCGCCGAGGAGCTGGCGCTGCCGCCGGTGAAAATCCACTGCTCGATTCTCGCCGAGGACGCGATCAAGGCTGCGGTGGCCGACTATCGCAAGAAGCACGGCAGCGACGCCGAGGCGCAAGCCGGGAGCACGGCGCAGGCGCTGCCCGCGGCCGCCGATTAGACGACGGCAGCAAGGGCATGGCGATCACCCTGACCGAGAGCGCGGCCAAGCACGTGACCGGGTTCCTGACCCGGCGCGGGAAAGGCGTGGGCTTGCGTCTGGCGGTGCGCACGACCGGCTGTTCGGGGCTCGCCTACAAGCTCGAATATGCCGACGAGATTCGCCCCGAGGACCACCGCTTCAACAGCCACGGCGTCACGGTGGTGGTCGATGCGAAGAGCCTGCCCTACCTGGACGGAACCGAGCTCGACTTTGCGAAGGAGGGCTTGAGCGAGGGATTCAGGTTCAACAACCCGAACGTGAAGGACGAGTGCGGTTGCGGCGAATCGTTTAACGTCTGAGCCGAGTGCCTCCTCCTCGACCGGGGCGGAGGTTCAGGCGGCACGACGCGACTTATCTCGCGCCTGGCGCCCGATCCCTCTCCAGCGCCGGAGAGGACAACAAGAATGATCGATTTCTCCCAGGACTATTTCGCGCTGTTCGGCTTGCCGCCGCGGTATCGCTTCGATCCGCAAGCGCTCGAGCTTGCCTACCACACCCTGCAGCGCGCGGTGCACCCGGACCGCCATGCCAGCGGCAACGACGCCGAGCGCCGCCTGGCGCTGCAATCGTCGGCCCGGGTCAACGAGGCTTACCAGGCGCTCAAGGACCCGGTTCGTCGCGCCCAGTACCTGCTGTCGCTGCGCGGCATCGACGCGCTGGCCGAAACCGACACCGCGTTACCCATGGAATTCCTGCAGCGCGAGCTCGAGCGCCGCGAAGCGATGGCCGAGGCGCAAGCCCGCGGCGACCCCGGCGGGCTCGAGGCGCTGCTGCAGCAGGTTCGCGCCGACGCCGGCGCGCTGCAGGCGGCGCTCGCCGATCGGCTCGACGCGCAGGCGTGGAACGCCGCGCGCGAGGCGGTGCGCGAGCTGCGTTTCCTGACCAAGGTCGCCGCCGACCTCGAGGCGGCGATCGCCGAGGGCGAAGGCTGATGGCGCTGCTGCAGATTGCCGAACCCGATGCCGCGCCGGCGCAGCGCGCGCAGCGGCTTGCGGTCGGCATCGATCTCGGCACGACCAATTCGCTGGTCGCGACGGTGCGGCACGGCATCCCGGTGGTGCTCCCCGACGCCGAGGGCCGCCCCTTGTTGCCCTCGATCGTGCATTTCGGCGCGCGCGGGGTTGAGGTCGGGTACGCGGCGCGCGAGGCGCTGGTGGCGGACCCGCAGAACACCATCGTCTCGGTCAAGCGGCTGATGGGCCGGGGACTCGCCGACCTCTCCGATGCGCGGCGCTTTCCGTACCGGTTCATCGACTCTCCCGGGATGGTGCGCATCGACACGCGCGCGGGCGTGCGCACGCCGGTGGAGGTGTCCTCCGAGATCCTGCGAGAGCTTGCGGGTGCGCGCGGAGGCGAGCCTTGGCGGGGCGCTCGCCGGCGCGGTGGTAACCGTGCCGGCCTATTTCGACGACGCCCAGCGGCAGGCGACCAAGGATGCCGCGCGCCTTGCCGGCCTCAACGTGCTGCGCCTGCTCAACGAGCCGACCGCGGCGGCGATCGCCTACGGCCTGGACAACGACGTCCGAAGGCATCTACGCGGTGTACGACTTGGGCGGCGGGACCTTCGACATGTCGCTGCTCAAGCTTTCGCGCGGCGTGTTCGAAGTGCTCGCGACCGCCGGCGACACCGCGCTCGGCGGCGACGATTTCGATCATCGCATCTACTGCTGGGCGCTGGAGGCCGCGCGCATCGGCCCGGTGTCGCCGTCGGACACGCGACTGCTGCTGATCAAGGCGCGCGAAGCGAAGGAGAGCCTGACCACCCATGCCGCGACGCCGCTGCTCGCGACGCTGTCCACCGGCGAGCGCATCGATCTCATGCTCACCGCGGCGATTTTCACCGACCATCACGGCCACGCTGGTCGGCAAGACCCTTCTGCCGGTGCGCAAGGCGCTGCGCGACGCGAAGCTCGCGCCCGCGGGACATCGACGGCGTGGTGATGGTCGGGGGCGCGACGCGGATGCCGCAGATCCAGAAGGCGGTCGCCGGATTCTTCGGCGCACCGCCGCTCAACAATCTCGACCCCGATCAGGTGGTCGCGCTGGGCGCGGCGATCCAGGCCAACGTGCTGGCGGGAAACCGCGCCGAGGACGAAGACTGGCTGCTGCTCGACGTCATACCGCTGTCGCTCGGGCTCGAAACCATGGGCGGCCTGACCGAGAAGATCGTGCCGCGCAATGCCACCGTGCCCGATCGCGCGGGCGCAGGAGTTCACCACCTTCAAGGACGGCCAGACCGCGATGGCGATCCAGGTGGTGCAGGGCGAGCGCGAGCGGGTCGCCGACTGCCGCTCGCTGGCGCGCTTCGAGCTGCGCGGCATCCCGCCGATGGTCGCCGGCGCGGCGCGCATCCGCGTCACCTTCCAGATCGATGCCGACGGCCTGCTGTCGGTGTCGGCGCGCGAGCAGACCACCGGCGTCGAAGCCGCGGTCACGGTCAAGCCTTCGTACGGCCTCGCCGACACCGACATCGCGCGCATGCTCGAGGATTCGCAGGCGCACGCCGTGGACGACATGGAGGCGCGGGCGCTGACCGAGGCCCAAGTCGAGGCAGAGCGGATTCTCGCCGCCACCGGCAGCGCGCTCAATGCCGATGGCGACCTGCTCGATGCGCGGCAGAAGGCCGCAATCGACGCCGCGATGGCGACGGTGCTGGAACGCCTGGCCGGAGCGGACCGGCACGCGCTGCAGGCGGCGGTGGTTGCGCTCAATCGCGCGACCGAGCAGTTCGCCGCTCGGCGCATGGATCGCAGCGTTACCGGCGCGCTCGCCGGTCGCAGCGTCGATGCGCTGGCGCGCGACTAGAAGCGCATGGCCGAGATCGTCGTCCTGCCGCACGCGGAACTGTGTCCGCAGGGTGCGACCTTCGACGCTGCCAAAGGCGAATCGATCTGCGACAATCTGCTCGACCACGGCATCGCCATCGAGCACGCGTGCGAGAAATCGTGCGCCTGCACGACCTGCCACGTGATCGTGCGCGAGGGCTTCGGCTCGCTGTCGCCTTCCTCCGAGGACGAGGACGACCTGCTCGATCGCGCCTGGGGCCTGACGCCGCAGTCGCGGCTGTCCTGCCAGGCGAAGGTGGGAGACGCCAAGCTGGTCATCGAGATACCCAAGTACACGATCAACTACGCGAAGGAAAAAACCAAATGAAATGGACCGACAGCCGCGAGATCGCCATCGCGCTCGCCGCTGCGCATCCGGACGTCGACCCCAACGGCGTGCTGTTCACCGACCTTCGCCGCTGGGTGCTCGAACTGCCCGGCTTCGACGACGATCCGAAGCACTGCGGCGAGAAGATCCTGGAAGCCATCCAGTCGAACTGGATCGACGAAGGCGATTTCGACCGGGATCCGGAATGACCGCGCCGGTCACCGGCCTGTACGCGGGGCTGCTGGTGCTGTTGCTGCTGGTGCTGGCCGCCCGGGTGTCGCTTTTGCGGAGCAAGTTGGGCGTGGGCGCCGGTCACGGCAACGATCCGCTGCTCGCCCGGGCGATCCGCGTTCACGGCAACGCGGTGGAGTGGATCCCGCCGATGCTGCTGGTCCTGCTCGTCGCCGAGCTCGACGGGGCCAACCGCACCTTCCTGCACGTCTGCGGCATCACCTTCCTCGCCGCCCGTATCGCCCACGCCATGGGACTGTCGAGCACCACGAAGGCGTCGGCCGGCCGCTTCTGGGGGATGGCCGGGACCTGGCTGGTCATCGTCGCTTTGGCGGTATGGGATATCGCGGCGGTCTTGCGCATCGGGCTGCTGCGCTTCATCTAGACAAACAGGTTCAGGATCGCGTCCAGGCCGCAGCGATCGATCGCGTAGGTCGCCGCGGCGCGGACGACCGGCTTGGCGTGATAGGCGATGCTTATGTCGGCGCGGGAGAGCACCGGCAGATCGTTGGCGCCATCGCCGATGGCGACCGCAAGAGCGTCCTCGCCGGCTAGCTCGACCCGCAGCCGGTCGAACGCGTCCGCCTTCGCCTGGGCGTCGACGATGTCGCCTTCGACGCGGCCGCTCAGCTTGCCGTCGACGATCTGCAGCGTGCTGGCGAGGCTGTAGTCGAGGCCCAGGCGCGCCTTGAGCCGCTCGGTGAAGAAGGTGAAGCCTCCGGAAACGAGCAGCGTCTTCGCGCCGGCGCGCGCAAAACCGGAGAGCATGCGCTCGGCGCCGGGTGAGAGTGTAAGCCGCTCGGCGTAGACGCGCTCGAGCGCCGCCTCGTCGAGGCCGGCGAGCAGCGCCACGCGGCGCGCGAGGCTCTCGCGGAAATCGATTTCGCCGCGCATCGAGCTCCCGGTGATGGCGGCGATCTGCGGCCCGATGCCGTGCAGGTCGGCGATCTCGTCGATGCATTCGATGCCGATGAGCGTGGAATCCATGTCCATGGCCAGCAGGCGCACCCGCCCGAGGCGCTGGTCGGCGGGCACGAAGCCGAAATCGAGGCCCGCTTCGGCGCAGAACTCGGCCACCCCTTCGCGGTTGCGCGCCGGCGACAGGCGGAAGGCCTGGGTCTGCGCCGCGTTGAGCGCGCTCACCGTGTCGGCTTGCGCCAGGCGCGCCAGATGCTTGATCTGCGGCGTGCCGATATCCGGCGCCTGGATCACCAGGTGCGCGGCGGCTTCGCGGCCGTGTCCGGGCATGGCGGGACCTTGCGCCGCCAGGCTCAACCCGCCTTGGCGCGCTTGCGCTTGCCCGGCGCGCGTGGCGCTTCCCGTGGCGCCAGCGCGTCGGAGAGCACGAAGTCGATCTTGGTCTGCTCCAGGTCGACCCGCGCCACCTTCACCGTCAGCCGATCGGCCAGGCGCCAGGTCCGGCCGCTGCGCTCACCGACGAGCGCATGGTGGATCGGATCGAAGTGAAAGTAGTCGCTGCCGAGCTCGGTGACGTGCACCAGGCCGTCGATATTGAGGCCGTCGAGCGTCACGAACAGGCCGAAGTGGGTGACCCCGCTCACCGTGCCGGCGCAGGTCTCGCCGACTCGATCCTGCATGTAGTAGCACTTGAGCCAGTTCTCGACGTCGCGCGTGGCGTCGTCGGCGCGGCGCTCGGTGAGCGAGCAGTGAACGCCCAGCTCGGCCCATGTCGCGCCACCCGGGTGATAGCGGCTGCCTGCGAGGGCCGCCTTGATAGAGCGGTGGATGAGCAGGTCGGGGTAACGGCGGATGGGCGAGGTGAAATGCGTGTACGCGTCGTAGCCCAGGCCGAAATGACCGGCGTTGTCCGGGCTGTAGACGGCCTGCTGCAGCGAGCGCAGCAGCACTGTCTGCAGCAGGTTGAAGTCGGGTCGGTCGCGGATGCGGTCGAGCAGCGCCGCGTAGTCGGCCGGCTGGGGGTCTTCGCCCCCGGCGAGCGACAGCCCGCTGCTGGCGAGGAACTCCTTGAGCGCGACGAGCTTTTCGGGGGTGGGGCCCTCGTGCACGCGGAATAGCGCCGCGTGCTTGTGTGCCAGCAGATAGGTGGCGGTGCACACGTTGGCGGCCAGCATGCATTCCTCGATCAACCGGTGCGCGTCGTTGCGGGCGACAGGCACGATGGCGTCGATCTTGCCGTGGGGATCGAATTCGAGCGCCAGCTCGATGGTGTCGAAGTCGATCGCGCCGCGGCGCGCGCGCGCCGCCTTCAGCAACTGGTAGAGCGCGTACAGGTCTACCAGCTGCGGCAGCAGCGCCGCCGCTTCCCCGCTCTTCGCATGCGCGGGACGCGACAGCCAGTCCCAAACCTGGGTGTAGGTGAGCCGGGCGCGCGAATGCATCACCGCGGGATAGAAGCGGTAGCGGCCGATTTCGCCTTTGGCGTCGATGGCCATGTCGCAGACCATGCACAGCCGGTCGACGTCGGGCTTGAGCGAGCACAGCTCGTTGGACAGCTCCTCCGGCAGCATCGGGATGACGCGGCGCGGAAAGTAGACCGACGTGCCACGCTCGCGCGCATCGGCGTCGAGCGCATCGCCGTCGCGCACGTAGTGGCTGACGTCGGCGATGGCCACGATGAGTCGGTAGCCCTTGCCGGTGCGCTCGCAATAGACGGCGTCGTCGAAGTCGCGCGCGGTCTCGCCGTCGATGGTAACCAGCGGCAGGCCGGTGATGTCGACGCGGTCCTTGCGCTCGGCGGGGCGCACTTCGCCAGGCAGCCGCGCCGCCTGGCGCTTGGTGGCAGGCGTGAACTGGTGCGGCAGATCGTGCTTGCGCAGCGCAATCTCGATCTCCATGCCCGGGTCGGCATAGTTGCCGAGCACCTGCACCACCTTCGCCAGCGGCTCGCGGTGCGCGGAGGGCTGCTCGATCAATTCGGCGACCACCACCTGACCGGGCTTGCCGCTGCCGCGCATGTCCGGCGGCACCAGGATGTCCTGGTTGATGCGCCTGTTCTCGGCGACCAGAAACCAGATGCCGCGATCTTCGTATAACCTGCCGACGATCTCGCGGTTGCTGCGCGCGAGCACGTCGACGAGCACGCCTTCGGGGCGCCCGCGCCGGTCGAGGCCGATTTGCCGCGCCGTTGCCCGGTCGCCGTGCAGCGCCTTGCGCATCTCGCCGGGCGCAAGGTACAGGTCCGCACCGCCGTCATCGGGCAGCAGAAAGCCGAAGCCGTCCGGGTGGCCCTGGATCGTTCCGGTGACCAGGTCGAGCTTGGCGACAACGCACAGCTCGCCCTTGCGATTGGTCATCAACTGCCCGTCTCGTTCCATCGCCGCCAGGCGGCCCGCGAAGGCTTCGCGCTCGGGCGCGCCGTCGACGCGCAGCGCGGAGGCGACTTCGTCGGCACGCATCGGCGTCCCGCGCTCGCGCAGGAAGACGAGAATGCGTTCGCGATCGGGAATGTCGACGTCGCCGCGAGGACGAGCCGGACGCCTCAGGGTATTGCGGGTGCTCCCGGCGTTCGTTCGCCGCAGCTTCTTTGACAACGCAGAGGCTCGCTCTTAAAATTAACCGTTTGCCCAGATGGCGGAATTGGTAGACGCACTAGGTTCAGGTCCTAGCGGTGGCAACACTGTGGAGGTTCGAGTCCTCTTCTGGGCACCACGATAACATTCCAGCACGGTCCAAGGCAATCCAGCCTGATACCCTAAGCCAGCGTTAATGCTGGCTTTTTTGTCTCCGCTGGTTCCTGGTAAGTCCACTTAGATGCGTTTACAGCCGGTTGTATCTGGGGGTATCTTTGAGGGTACCAAAATGTGTGGTGGGGGTATCCAGGTGGCCTTGACTGACACGGCGGTCCGCAACGCCAGACCAAAGCCCAAGCCATACAAGCTTGCCGATGCAGGAGGAATGTACGTCCTCGTTTCTCCATCCGGAGCAAAGTATTGGCGCTGGAAATACCGCTTTGCCGGGCGCGAGAAAGTGCTCGCCATTGGTATATACCCTATCACAAAACTCGCCGATGCTCGCGCGCTGCGCGATGCAGCGCGACGGCAGTTGACCGAAGGTGTTGATCCTAGCGCTGCGCGCAAGGCGCATCGTGTTGCCGCTCGGGTGCGTGGCAAGAATACGTTCGAAGCTGTCGCCCGCGAATGGCACGGGAAGATGGTTCACGCATGGTCACCCGGTCACGCGAATAAGGTGTTGGCTTCGCTCGCGGACAACGTTTTTCAGGAGCTGGGCTCCCGTCCGATAGACGAGATCACACCGCCGGAGCTCCTTTCCACGCTGCGCAAGATGGAAAGGCGGAATGCGCTGGAGCAAGCGCGCAAGGTAAAGCAACGTTGTGGCATGATTTTCCGCTATGCCGTCGCGGTCGGACGTGCAGAGCGCGATCCATCCCAAGACCTACGCGGGGCATTGAAGACTCGGAGGGTGAGGCACTACCCATCGATCCCGTTCTCTGAGCTGCCGGCGTTGCTCGATGCCATTGACCAGTCCGGAGCTTCGTTGCAAACGCGGCTCGCTATCGAAGGGCTGCTCTATTGCTTTGTCCGAACCAACGAGCTGCGGGGAGCGCGCTGGGACGAGTTCGACTTAGACGCAGCAACGTGGCGCATTCCGCCAGAGCGGACGAAAATGGCAGAGCAGCACATCGTACCCCTCTCGCGTCAGGCGGTCGCCGTTTTTAAGCAGTTGCGCAAGATCAACGGTGCAGGGTCGCTGGTGTTCCCGAATCAGGTCGATCACAGCAGACCAATGTCGGAGAACACGATCCTGTTTGCTATCCACGATGCCGGTTTCAAGGGACGTATGTGCGGGCATGGATTTCGCCATCTCGCCTCGGCGACGCTCAACGAAGCGGGGTGGTCGCCCGATGTGATCGAGCGCCAGCTCTCCCACAGCGACACCAATCAGGTGCGTCGCGCGTACAACGCCGCTCAGTACCTACCAGATCGAAGGCGAATGATGCAGGCATGGGCCGACCTGGTCGATGCCGCACGCGACGGAGCAAAAGTAATTCCGGGGCGATTTAGCAAGGCGGCTTGATCGCTCCTTTGCGACCTCGCTTCCGCCGGACAGGGAGTATCGGGATGGGGCCTTTCTACCGGGAGAGGGAATCACACGCCATAGGCAGGCGAGGTCTAGTGGCGTGAATATGCCCCCAATATGCCCCCAAATCACCAAAGGAGATCCTGACGTGCCAAACGGCACCACAGGAATTGGGGTGTCTATGCAGATCTCCTGCCCAACCATTAGACAGCTGTAGAACGATCATTCTATAGGCCAACTCTGCGGGGCGTGACAGAAAAATCAACGAGTTAGTTGAAGTAGCGGCTTTGGATTACAGCGGGCTCATGGCGCAGCCTGTAATAGGAGCCGGCCGAGGGAGGGCGGGCCCTTTCGCGGACCACGCCAGAACCGCTCGCGCTACGCTACAGTTTGCGGCGCATGTAAGGGGGATCCATGGAGCACAAGCGCTTAGATAAGGAACCGGAAACCGAGACGCCGCTTTCACACGTGCGCCGCGCGAGTTCGATGCCGGCCTCGACGAGCCCACCGGCACAAGGACGGCACACGCGAGCGGAAATTTCCGATCCGTCGCCGAGACGAGATAGGGAACATCCCTCGTGACCGGCCCCGGTCTCGCGACGCACCTGCCGGCAAGGATGCGAGATGTGCTCAAGCGCTATGGCCTTGCCTTGGCATTGGCCAGCCTCGCGCTGCTCATCCGCGATGCGCTTCCGGTCCCGGAAGGCACCACAATCTATCAGCTTCCGATCGTCGCCGTGGTCCTGAGCGCCTGGTACGGCGGACGCGGACCCGGCTTATTCGCATCGCTGATCTGCGTAACGGGAATATGGTACCGGTTCATCCCTCCGGTGAATACGTGGGAGCTGGCGCCGGAATATAGGCCTGCTTTACTCATCTTCATTGGTCTCTGCCTGTTCCTCACCGAGTTCAGCGCGGGACGCCGGCGCGCCGGGCAGGCGCTCCGCGCGAGCGAGGAGCGCTTCCGCGCGTTGGTGCAGTTCTCGTTCGACGTGTACTGGGAGACCGACGCCGAGCATCGCTTCACGCGGCAGGAGTTTTCCGAAGGCCTGATCCACGCGCCGGCGCGCGGAGCCGAGATCGGCAAGACCCGCTGGGAGATCCCATACGTCGAGCCCGACGAAGAGGCCTGGCGCAAGCACCGGGCCACGGTCGACGCACACCTACCATTCCGGGATTTCGAGCTCGCCCGCCCGACTGCGGACGGCGGCAGGCGCTACTTCTCCGTTTCCGGCATCCCGGCGTTCGATGAGATCGGGCGCTTCGTGGGCTACCGGGGTGTCGGCCGCCACATCACCGAGCGCAAGCGGGCCGAGGCGGAGCACCGGGCGCATCTGTGGTTCCTCGAGTCGATGGACCGCGTCAACCGCGCCATGCAGGGAACCCAGGACCTCCAGCAGATGCTGAGCGACGTCCTTCTTGCGACGCTCGACATCTTCGCTTGCGACCGCGCGTGGTTGATCTACCCATGCGATCCCGATGCTCCATCGTGGCACGCCGTCATGGAGCACACGCGGCCTCAGTTTCCCGGGGCATTCGCCTCGCAAGCCGAGCTTCCGGTAGACCGTGACGTTGCAGCGGCTTTTGCGGCGGCGCGCGCGGTCTCCGGTGCGGTGTTGTTCGGTCCTGACCACGACCTGAAGATCCCGGCTCTGACAGCCGATCGGTTCGCGGTCCGTTCACAGATCGCAATGGCGATCGATGTGAAGGCCGACAAGCCGTACCTATTCGGCTTGCACCAGTGCTCGCGCGCGCGCGTTTGGACCGCAGAGGAGCAGCGCCTGTTTCAGGAAATTGGCAGGCGCCTGAGCGACACCGTCTCGGCTCTTTCGATCTTCCGCAGCCTGCGTGAAAGCGAACGCAACCTCGACGCAGCACAGCGGATCGCACATGTCGGCTGGTGGGAGCGCGACTATGTCAGCGGCCACGTTTCGCTTTCCGACGAGGCGTGCCGCATTTTCGGCGTGCAGCCGCTCGATCTTCCGCAATGGCAGGAGCGCTGGGTAAGCCTCATCCACCCCGAGGACCGTGAGAAGACCGCCGCGGCGAGCGATATCGCGCTGGGCGGCGGTCCGCGCTACGACGTCGAATACCGGGTGGTGAGGCCGGATGGCATGGTTCGAGTGGTGCACAGCCAAGGCGATGTCACACGGGACGAGTCCGGCCGTCCTGTTCGCCAGTTCGGCGTCATGCAGGACATCACGGAGCTGCGGCGCGCCGAGGAGGAATTGCGCGCGAGCGAAGCCCGCTTTCGCACCTTTGTCGATCGCGCGACCGACGCCTTCTTCCTGCTGGACGAGCAACTCGACGTGGTCGATGTCAACCGGCAGGCGTGCGAGACGCTGGGCTGGAGCCGCGAAGAGCTGATCGGGATGCACCCACGCGAGTTCGATGTGGGGCTGGACGAAGCGTCCATCGCGCGGCTCGCGCAACGCGCCGTCGCAGGGGAAATCATTAGCTTTGAGACGCGCCATCGGCGCAAAGACGGCACGACATTCCCCGTCGAGATCCGCACCGGCACCTTTCGGCAGGGAGGGAAACTCTTCTACCTCGCCCTCGCACGCGACATCAGCGAGCGCAAGCTCGCGGAGGAATCTCTACGGCAGAGCGAAGCGTACCTGACGGAAGCGCAACGGCTGAGCCATACGGGGAGCTGGGCATTGGATGTGGCAAGCAACCGGTATGTCTATACGTCAGAGGAATTCGACCGCATTTTCGGATTCGATCCGCAAGGGGAAAAACCGACCAGGGAAGCCGTCTTGGAACGAATGCACCCCGACGACCGGATCAGCTGGAAGCGGATTCTGGAGAAATCGGTCCGCGAAAAGCTGGACACCACCAGCCAGTACAGGATCATGCTGCCTGACGGCAGGGTCAGGCATATTCACACGATCCGGCATCCGATGGTGAATAGCGCTGGAGAAGTCGTAAGACTGGTGGGCACCTCGATCGACATTACGGAGCACAAGCGTGTCGAGGAAGAGCGCGAGAGGCTGCGTCGATTGGAGGCCGAGCTCGCGCATGCGAACCGCGTGAACATGCTGGGCGAGCTCACCACCTCGATCGCCCACGAGGTGAGCCAGCCCCTTGGCGCCATGGTCGCGAGCGCCGGGGCATGCGCACGCTGGCTGGCAGCGGACCCGCCCGCGATGGCGGAAGCGCGCTCGGCGCTCGACAATATCGTCGCCGACGGCAAGCGGGCGCGCGAGGTGATTGCGCGGATCCGGACGCTCACGAAGCGGCAAGTGCCGCGCATGGATTTGCTCGATCTCAACCGCAAGATTCTCGAAGTGCTCGCGCTCACGGGGCAGGAGCTGCGCAGCCACGACATCGTGCTCGAGACAAGGCTGGACAACGCGCTGCCGAGGGTGATGGGCGACCGAGTGCAGCTGCAGCAGGTGCTTCTGAACCTGATCCTGAATGCGATCGAGGCGATGAGCGGCGTGCACGATCGTCCGCGCGAATTGACCATCGTATCACGGGCGGATGCCAGCAACGCCGTTTTGGTCGAGGTGCGCGATTCCGGCATCGGGCTCGATCAGAACGGTGCGGAGCGAGTCTTTGATGCGTTCTACACGACCAAAACCGACGGCCTCGGCATCGGCTTGTCGATCAGCCGCTCGATCGTCGAGGCGCACGGCGGGCGGCTTTGGACGGCCCCCAACGAGCCTCATGGGGCAGTCTTCCGGTTCTCGTTTCCGACTGCCGAGGACCAACAATCATGAGCGCAGTAGTCTTCGTCGTCGACGACGATTCATCCATGCGCCGATCGCGACTTCTGCTCAGCTTTGCCGCGCCCGTGACCGCGTTTGCGGCCACGCTGATCTGTTGCGTTGTCTGCGTGTCGTTCCTTGCACGCCCGGCTCATGCCCTCGATCCGAATAAGCGGCTCACGCAGTACCTGCACACCTCCTGGCGAATACAGGATGGGTCCGCGCCGGCCGGCATGTTTACGGTGGCACAGACTTCCGACGGCTTCCTTTGGTTCTCGACCTATGCCCCGGCGATCTACAGATTCGACGGAGTTGGGTTTCTTCCCCGGCACTTTCCATACAAGGGCGGCTCCAGCAACAAAGTATTCAAGGTCTTTGGCGGTCGCGCCGGCGGGCTATGGGCAGTAGGCAGCCGCGAGGTCACCTACATCAAAGACGGGGCGGTCGCGTCCGACGTCCAATTGGACGGTTTTTCGTCGTTCCAGAACCTGAGCGAGGATCCTGACGGGTCGCTGTGGGTCGTGCGGGCGGCCGCGAATATCTCGGACTCGGCTCTCTGCCACCTCGCCGACGGCAAGGTCAAGTGTTTCGGAAAGGCAGACGGAGTACCGATCAGTCCGATCGATTCGATACTGGCCGACGGCAAGGGCGGGTTTTGGCTCGGAGGCCAGACGGCGCTCGTGCACTGGCGTGACGGTGTGTCGGAGACGTACCCGATCGAAGCGCTCAGATCCAACGTGGGACAGCACGGGGTCGTGAGCGTGGCCCTTGGTCCGGATGGAACCGTGTGGGTCGGCATGCTCGCGGAAGGACCGGGCCTGGGACTCGGACAATTGAAGGAAGGGGTCGTCAAGCCATTCGTGACGCCCACGTTCGATGGAAGCAAAGTCGAGGTCTTCGCTATGACCTTCGATCGCGACGGCAACCTTTGGGTCGCCAGCCGCGGCAAGGGACTGTATCGGATTCATGGCGACGTCGTGGATCACTATGGACGTACCGATGGCCTGTCCAGTGATGCGGTGAACCTTCTCTTCGAAGACCGGGAGGGAATCCTGTGGGCCGCGACATCGAATGGAATAGACAGCTTTCGAGATCCAAGCGTCACGACCTTCTCCTCATCGGAAGGCCTGGGGAAAGATGCAGCGGCAGGGGTTCTGGCCAGCAGGGACGGCTCGATCTGGGTTGCCAACGACGGCTCGCTCGACCGAATCGCCAACGGCAGCATCTCATCCCTTCGCACAGGCGCTGCTCTTCCGGGTCATCAAGTCACTTCTTTGCTCGAAGACCGCGCCGGCAACTTGTGGGTGGGAGTGGATGACTCGCTCTATGTGTTGAAGGACGGGCGCTTCCAACGCATTGCCGGACCCGATCACAAACCGCTTGGACTGGTGGTGGGTATCACCGAGGACATCGATGGCAACATTTGGGCGGCGTGCGCCGGGAATCCGCGAAAGCTTGTGCGCATCCGCGATTTGGAGGTGCGCGAAGAATTCGCCGCGTCGCAGGTTCCAGCGGCACGGACCCTCGCACCGGATCCACAGGGAGGGATTTGGTTAGCCACCACAACCGGGGACCTTGCGCGCTTCCGCAATGGCGCTGTCGAGAAGTTCGCGCTAAACCTCAAGGGTAATCCGTTCATCCGCCGCATTGCCGCCAACGCAGACGGCTCCGTGCTTGCCGCCTCGGAAGACGGGCTCGTCGGATTACGGCAGGGCAAAGTGCAGCGCATGACGACTGAAAACGGCCTGCCCTGCAGCGCAGTCTTTTCATTCGTCGAAGACAAAGAGAAACGGTGGTGGCTCTATACCGATTGCGGTGTCCTCGAGTTGGCGGACTCCGAGCTGCAGCGATGGTGGTCCGATCCAGGAACGCTCGTGCAGACCCGCACCTATGACCGATTGGACGGTGCTCAACCAAACGCACCGTATTTCAACTCGGCGGCGTACTCCCCGGATGGACGCGTGTGGTTTGCGAACGGACAAGTCGTGCAGATGGTGGACCCGTCGATGTTGTCGCGAAAGGTGCCACCTGCGCCGACGCATATCGAATCCGTCATCGTCGACCGAAGGGAATTCGCCGCGACCGGGAATCTTGGACTGGCACCGCAACCGCGTGACTTGCAGATCGATTACACTTCCCCGACGTTCGCCATTCCGCAAAAGGTAAGGTTCCGCTACCGGCTCGACTCGTATGACAGTGACTGGCATGACGCGGGCACGCGCCGGCAGGCGTTCTACACCGACTTGCCTCCGGGCAACTACACGTTTCGCGTAATCGCCGCGAATAGCGACGGCGTCTGGAATGAAACCCCCGCCAAGCTGGATTTCTCCATCGCCCCGGCATACTTCCAAACGAACTGGTTTCGGGCTCTCTGCGTTGCCCTCTTCCTGGCAATGTTGTGGATGGCCTACCGGTTGCGTGTCAGGCACTTGCAGCGGCGGTTCGAGATGACGCTGCTCGCCGAGGAAAAGCTGCGGGAAAAGGACGATGCGCTGGAGCTGGCGCGGACGGAGCTTGCTCGCGTGTCGCGCCTGACGACGCTAGGCGAGCTGACCACCTCGGTCGCCCACGAGGTGAGCCAGCCCCTGGGCGCGATGGTCGCGAGCGCCGGGGCATGCGTCCGCTGGCTGGCCGCGGACCCGCCAGCGATGGCGGAAGCGCGCTCGGCGCTCGACAACATCGTCGCCGACGGCAAGCGGGCGCGCGAAGTCATCGCTAGAATCCGGGCGCTCACGAAGCGGCAGGCGCCGCGCATGGATTTGCTCGATCTCAACCGCGAGGTTCTCGAAGTGCTCGCATTGACGGAGCAGGAGCTGCGCAGCCACGACATCGTGCTCGAGACAAGGCTGGACAGCGCGCTGCCGCAGGTGAGGGGAGATCGAGTGCAGCTGCAGCAGGTGCTTCTCAACCTGATCGTGAACGCGATCGAGGCAATGAGCGCCGTGAACAATCGCTCGCGCGAGTTGATGATCGTTTCGGCGCAGGGCGGGGACGGCGTGGTGGTCGAGGTACGCGATTCCGGCATCGGGCTCGATCAGGACGGTGCGGAGCGAGTCTTTGATGCGTTCTACACGACCAAAACCGAAGGCCTCGGCATCGGCTTGTCGATCAGCCGCTCGATCGTCGAGGCGCACGGTGGGCGGCTTTGGGCGGCCCCCAACGAGCCTCATGGGGCAGTCTTCCGGTTCTCGTTCCCGACTGCGGAGAACGGACAGTCATGAGCGGCCTCGTCGTCTATTCGGCGCTTGCCAAGGTCGCACTTCGACCCGCCGTCATTCCGGAGCGGCAATTGACGCCCCGGGTGTCGCAGACTGCCGCGAGAGTGCCATGAGCGAGCGCGCAGTAGTCTTCGTCGTCGATGACGATCCATCCATGCGCCGCTCGCTTGAGAGTCTTCTCAAGTCGGTAGGGCTCGACGTGCAGCTTTTCTCCTCGGCCCAGGAATTCATGCAGGCGGAGCGGCCCGACGTACCGGGCTGCCTCGTGCTCGACGTGCGGCTGCCCGGCATGAGCGGGCTCGCGTTTCAGGAGGAGCTCGCGAAAACAGGTGTCGCTCTCCCGGTCATCTTCGTCACCGGCCACGGCGACGTTCCGATGACCGTGCGTGCGATGAAGGCCGGCGCGGCCGAGTTCCTCACGAAGCCGTTCGACGACCAGGTCCTGCTCGATGCGGTCCACGTGGCGATCGAGCGCGATCGCGCAAGGCGCCGCGACGCGGCGAGCCTTGCCGAGCTGCAGGCGCGTTATCGAGCACTCACGGAACGCGAGAGGCAGGTCATGAAGCTCGTCGCGGCGGGACGGGTGAACAAGCAGATCGCGGCCGAGCTCGGACTGAGCCTCGTCACCGTGAAGGTCCACCGCGGGCAGGTGATGCGCAAGATGCGGGTGAAATCGGTCGCCGAGCTGGTGCGCATGGCTGACCGGCTCGGCGTGGCCGGCGCCGGTTAGCGCGTTATACCAAGGTGTAAGGGCAGCACGCTTGGGTGCAATGGTCCGGCGGGGCAGGGCGGGGTAGGCTGTCCTCTCAACTGCGCGAGGCGAAATGCCCGAAGGGCCGCTCGTCGCCATCGTGGACGATGACAAATCGATCCGCAACGCGACACAGGATCTGCTGAAGGCGGCGGGGTTCTCCACCGCCACGTTCGAAGACGCCGAGAGTTTCCTCGGCTCGGCGAGTCGCGCCAGTGCGTCCTGCGTGGTCGCCGACCTGCGAATGCCAGGCATGACGGGAGTGGCGCTGTATCAAGCGCTCGTCGCGTCGGGCCACGCCATTCCCACCGTCATTATCACGGCCCACCCGGAAGAGATAACGAACGCGCGCCAATCGGGAATCACCTGCTATCTCACCAAGCCGTTCGCACCGGACGAGCTTCTCGAGTGTGTAAGCAAAGCGCTCGCGAAGTCGCAGACGCCCCGCCCTATACCAAAGTCTTAAGCGATTACCCGGCGCGGCAGTCGCCGGATGCCATTGCGCAATAAAGGTGTACCTCGTCACAATGGCGCGCCGATCGGCATGCGCTTAACGTTGAGGCATGACTCTCACGGCCTCGCCACAGTGTTCCGGGCGCCTTCCTCCCTCTCCTTGCTCCTCCTCCCAAGAGAGCGCCAGGGGTGGCGAGGCCCTTTTATCCCATCCCGATAGCAGTGAAAGGAGCCCTCGCATGAAAGCGGATCCATTCGTCGCGCGGCTGCGCTTCGATCGTTTCGAGCTCGATGAGGCTGAGGCACGGCTGACGTGCGACGGCGAACCCATAGCGCTGGCGCCGAAGCCTTTCGCGGTGCTTTGCGCACTGGCGCGCGAACCTGGGTGCCTCCTCAGGACCAACGATTTACTGGACAAGGTGTGGGGCCACCAGTTTGTCACGGACTCGGTGCTGAGAACGGCGATCAGCGAACTACGGACGGCGCTCGACGACGATGCCCGCAAACCACGCTTCATCGAGACGGTATCGCGGCGGGGCTATCGCTTCATCGCGGCCACGATTGGCGCGTCGTCGCAACCCGCGCCTGCCTTCGAGCGGAATGTCGCGGCTGGGCGCGACCATCCCGCCCTTACGGCACTCATGGCATTGTGCCGCGGCGATGCGGCGCTCGCCGACCTCATCCGCGCGGTAGCCGCCACGCTGGAGCGCGAGCCGCTTGTCCTCAGCGAGTCCTAGCACAGACGAGGCCGCGTATGAACCACACCGAGCAACGCCTGAGTGAAGCGCGTCGCCGGCACAACGAGGCGCTCGTCACCAGACATCTGCACCAGCTGTTTCAGCGCCTGCCAATGCTATCGGGCTTCTGGCTGCACCCCGACCTCAAGGTTGCCGAGGTGGTCTTCACCTGGGCCGGCTACACCGCCGGCCGTGATCTCTACGATCAAGTGACGGAGTCGCTCGTCGAGCTCGCCGAGGAGCGTCTCCAGACGGTGCAGCTCATGCGTGGGCGCACGTTTGCACGCGCCGTGCACTGATGCCGGCGAAGACCCGCGCAGATTGCCGGCACAGTCGCTTAAGCGAAACGCCCGGATCGCGTTCCGCTTTAGCTTGACGGCAAGTGCCCGGACGCGTCGCGGTGCAATCTTCACCGAATTCCCACACAACGCGGATGATTCGCTGACGACTTCACGGATTGCGGGGGCTAATGTACGCCTCATGACATCCATGCAAACGATCGGCGTCATCGGCGCCGGAACCATGAGTACCGGAATCGCGCAGGCCTGCGTGGTCACCGGACTTTCGGTCGTGATGATCGATCTCGACGAGGAGCGTGTCACGCGGGGGCGTGAGGCAATCGCGAATCGCCTGGGGCGCATGTTAAAGAAGGCAAAGCTATCAGCTGCCGACTGGAACGCGGCGCTCGGGCGGGTGCGCGGCACTGCGAACTACGAGGCGCTAAGTAGCTGCGCCTTTATCATCGAAGCAGCCACCGAGAACGGGGCGCTGGAGCTGCAGATTTTGCGCCAGATCGGCGATGTCGCCGCTGACAGGGAACGTCCGCCACAACGTTCCGAGGTACGACCCGGGCCCTCGACTGCTCAAGACATCGCGCTGAGCAGCGATTGCATGATGGACGGCAAAGTGCAAGCGCGATGACAATCCGCGACATGCCAACCTAACCATGAAACAGTACAAGCCGCTCCTAAGCTCGGCACCAGCAAAAAGCATCCTCAACGCGCAAAAGTTCCATTACCGGAACAGCGCGAGCACCGACATCCGCAAGACGTTCGCGAACTACCGACGCAACGCTTCAACGCAAAACCAGCCGAGTGTCGCGACGAACGTTCGGACATTGACGAAGAGTCCGATCGACCCCACGCCGGCGTTTTGGTCGCTTGCGTCGCTGCGACGATCCTCGGGCTGACCGATTCGATACAACATTACGGAAAGGAAAATGAACATGCTGACTCGATTCATTCAACGGTTGGGTCTCCGGATGTCCGTATGCCTGCTCGTAGCAGCGACCGGCAGCCTGGTAATGGCCGAAGCCCCCGTCCACGCCGACGAGGGCAAGATCGAGGCCATCGAGATCTATCGCGCACCCGACAACAATCCGGTCAACGGCGGAACCTTGATCGGCGGTATCGCCGGTGGCGTGATCGGCCACCAGATCGGGCACGGCCGTGGGAACACGGCGGCGACCATCGCCGGCGCAATCGGCGGCGCGGCCGTCGGAAACGAAATCGAGAAGAACCAGGAGAAGGCAATGCGATACCGCATCACCGTGCGACTCGATTCGGGCGGCTCGATGATCGTCGAAGACACGCGGGACCCCAACCTGCGGGTGGGCGACCGTGTGCGGATCGAGGACGGCCACCTCTATCGGATCTAAGCAGGGGCAAGACCGGTGTCGCGCCTGACGACGGCGCCCATCAGCTCGTCAGTGTGAAGGCTCTCCTTCGTTAGCGCCTCGGCGTTGCCTTCGCCTACGATTCGCGACCGCCTGCTCGGCGGAAGCGTCGCTGAAGGGCGCGTCGACCATCGGCAGCCTGTTGACATCGATCGCGTATTGCCTGGCTACCGCTTCGATGCGCGAGCAGGGTCCGACCAGGATCGGGGAAATGAGACCCAGACGCGTCGCGTCGACCGCCCGTTCGAGCGAGCTTCGGTCGCAGGGGTGCGCCACGGCAGTGGGCGTGGGAGGCAGCGATCTGCAGGAGTCCAGCAGGCGCTGATATCTTTCATGACTGCGTTCCGAGCACGTTCTCTTTCTGCCATGGCTAGTTCTCCGCCGCCGGTTTCTGCGGGAGCGGTGCAAGCTGGACGACCAGGGTTGTCCGCTTGCCGTTTCTCATGATGTCGATCGGTACGTGCGTTCCCGGCTCGGTACCGAGCGCGATGTTCGTCACATCCTGCGGATGGCGCACGTGCTTTTCGCCGACCCGTTCGATGAAGTCGCCAGGTGCGATCCCGGCCCGATCGGCGGGCCCACCGCGATCCACGGCCACGACTACCGCGCCCTCACCGCCCGGCGGCACTCGCGCGGACAACCCGAACCAGCCTCGAGCGACGTGCCCATTCGCTTTGAGGTTCGCGACGACGGTTTGCACCAAGTCGACCGGTATCGCGAAGCCGATGCCCTCGGATCCGCCGCTGTGCGACAGGATCACGGCGCTAATCCCAACGAGGCGGCCCGCCGTGTCTATCAGCGCACCGCCAGAGTTGCCGGGATTGATCGCCGCGTCGGTCTGAACGTAGTTGTCGACTGGGTTCACGCCTCTGCGCACGACCGCGCTGATGATGCCCTGCGTCACGGTCTGACCGATGCCGAGGGGATTGCCTCTCGCCAGCACGACGTCGCCGACCGCCACGTCGTTGACGTCAACCACCGCGATCGGCTGCAGTCCTTCGGCGTCTATCTTGAGCAGCGCAATGTCCAGTTCGCGGTCGGCACCGACGATGCGGGCCAGATACAAGGTGCCGTCCGCCAGCGCGACGGCGAGCTCGGATGCGTCCTCGACGACGTGATAATTGGTCACGATGTAGCCGTCCGAATCCAAGATGACGCCCGACGCAAGGCTCTTCACCGACGACTTGGCGTTGACGCCCAGCAGTCCAGCCGCAGCATGGGCCGCGTGCACCGTCACCACCGAAGGGGCTGCGCGAGCGACTGCGCCGCGATAGCTCACGATCGCGACCGGTTCTTGCGTGTGCGCCTGAGGCGAGATCGCCACCTCGGCTGGCGGCGCGGCATGCGACACAGGACCGCCGGCTGCGACAACGAGCGCGACCCCGATCAACAAAGTCAAGAATCGCTTCACTCTGTTCTCGAGTACTTGTCGGCCAGTGTAACGCCAGTGGCGCGCGGAGTCATCAGCGAATGGTCGTATTCCGTCCGAATTGGATGTGGCGGGGGCTCGTTTCCGGCCCGGCGGTCGACCGTGAAGCCCCGTAAGCGGCGCACGCTTCAGGGGTGCCGACTCTCGGCCGAGGGTCCGCACGCGCTTCCCTGTTCTCCGCCCGAGCGGTTCGATGCCTTCCCGGTATCGCCGCCACAACTCGTCGGTAATCTCGCGAGCAAGATCTTTGTAGTAGAGGTTTTGCTTCTCGACTGGCCCCCGCGCGCCGAGCGCTTGCGCCAGGCCGCGGCAAGCGTGATGCCCTCGCGCGCTAGTATGCTACCGCGTGCGCAGCGCCTGCTCGAGGCTGCGGTCGTAGCCGTAGATATCGGACTGGAACAGCACGCGTCCGGCGGGGTCGACGATCGCGGTGGTGTAGAAGATCACCACCGGTATCGGCTGAGTGAGCGTGGCGGTGCTCGTAGTGCCGGAGGCCATTGCCGTGCGAATGCGCTCGTCGGTCCACGCGGGTTGATCGCGCAGGACGAATTCCGCCAAGGCGGGCGGGTCGGCGAGGCGGATGCAGCCGTGGCTGAAGTCGCGCCGGGTCTGCTCGAAGAGCTGTTGCGCGGGCGTGCTGTGCAGATAGATATCCATGGTGTTGGGCAGCACGAACTTCACCCCGCCCAGGGCGTTGTTCTTGCCCGGGCGCTGGCGCACGCGCAGCGCGCCGGTCTCAAGGCCTTGCAGCGTCGCCGCGTCGAGTGTGGTGACGGCAGCGCCCTTGCCACTGGTCGGTACAGCCTCGAGGTTCTCCCACTCCCAGTAGCCGGGATCGCGCGCGAGCCGCGGCACGGTCTCGCTGCGCTGGATCGACGGCGGCACGTTCCAGTACGGGCTGAACTCGACGTAACGCATCTCGCCGATGAAGACGGGCGTTTCTCGCGCCTTCACCGCGCGGCCGACGATCACCGGCATCGAGAGCTTGGCCGCGTCGTCGTCGCGGCCGTCGGCGAAGGCCCACAAGCGGAAGGATGGGATGTTGACCGCGATCAGCGGGCCGGCGGGGAACTCGGGTAACCAGCGCATGCGTTCGAGCGACAGTTCGATCTGGCGCACGCGGGCATCGAGCGGCGTTGCAAGCTGGGCCAGCGTGTCGGCGTCCAGCACGCCGTCGGCGTGCAGCCCGTGCCGATCCTGGAATGCGCGCACGGCGTCGACCAGCGCGCCCTCGTAACGATCGGCGGCCGGTGCCCCGGCGCTCGCGGGCAAGTCGCCGACGAGGCGCAGCCGCTGGCTCAGCGAGGCGGTACCGGCATAGACCCCGCCGGGCGGGACCTTGCGCGTGCCGGCGGGCAGGTCCGGCAGCGGGGGCACGGGCGCGGCGGCGAGTACACGGTAGCGTGCCAGGGCTTCTTTTAGGCGCCGGTATGGCGGGAAAGACGGCTCGGCCGAGGCGACGACGTCGTGTAGGCGGCCCGTGGCGATCCCACCTTGCAGCAGGGCGGCAAAATCGAGGCGCTTGTCGCCGGGGCTGAACTTGAAGCCGGCGCGCTCGGGCGACACGCGCCCGCGGTGCAGGTCGGACAACAGACGGAAGAACGATACCGTCAGCGCGACGTCCGCACGCGCGACGCGCTCAGGCGTGCGGTCACCGGCGGCGATCGCGCGCAATTCGGCATCGAGCCATTCGACGTCGTAATCCGCAGTGTCCAAGCCGTGCGACGGCGCCGAGGCCAGCTCGGAGAGGCCCGTGCGCCACGCGGCGCTCCCGGCGAGCCATTGAGGGGCGTAGCCGCCGCTGCGGTAGAAGTCGTCAAGCGCGGTTCGAAAGTCGGCGAAATCCGGCCGGCGGAGCTGCGGCAGGACGCCGCGCGCGATCAGCGCATGGATTTGCTCGCGATCCGGCGCTGAGACTGGTTGTGCCGACGCGATGGCCGCGACGAGCAGCGCCATGCACAGTGCCGGCACGAGCAGCAAGAGCTCCGGGCGACGTACGGTGGGGCCTGGTTGACGTTGCTCAATATCGCTCATGCGTTGGTCCTCCCCCACATCTCGTCTAGACCGGCAACTCGCTGAGTCGCGGCGCGCGACTGTTGGCGGCTCGGGCAAACCGAAAGAACGAACTACAGCCCCAATTGCTTGAAGAAGTCATTGCCCTTGTCGTCCACCAGGATGAACGCGGGGAAGTTCTCCACTTCGATCCTCCAGACCGCTTCCATTCCCAGTTCCGCGAAGTCGATGCACTCGACCTTCCTGATGTTGTCTTCGGCCAGCACCGCGGCCGGGCCGCCGATCGACCCGAGGTAGAACCCGCCGTACTTCTTGCAGGCGTGGGTCACCTGCTGCGAGCGGTTGCCCTTGGCGATCATGATCATGCTGGCGCCTTTGCTCTGCAGCAGATCCACATACGAATCCATCCGGCCGGCGGTCGTTGGACCGAAGGAGCCGGACGCCTTCCCTCTCGGGGTTTTGGCCGGACCGGCATAGTAGATCGGATGCTTGAGCAGATACTCCGGTACAGGCTTGCCGGAGTCGATGAGCTCCTTGAATTTCGCATGGGCAATGTCGCGCCCGACAACGATGGTGCCGTTCAGCAGGAGTGGGGTCGAAACCGGATGCTTGGAGAGCTCTGCCAAGATGGCCTGCATCGGCTGATTCAGGTCGATGCTGACGCCGCGCGCCTGCTTGGGTCGGTATTCTTCCGGTATGAGGCGACCTGGATTGCGGTCAAGTTCTTCGACAAAAATGCCGTCTCGGGTGATCTTCGCCTTGGCGTTGCGGTCGGCCGAGCACGATACGCCCATTCCGATCGGGCATGAGGCCCCATGCCGGGGGAGACGGATGACCCGGACATCGTGGGCAAAGTATTTTCCGCCGAACTGGGCGCCGATCCCCAGCTTGTATGCCTCGTCGAGCAGTTTCTGCTCCAGTTCCAGATCTCGGAACGCTTGGCCGTACTCGTTTCCTTGAGTGGGAAGTTCGTCGTAATACTTGGCGTAGGCGAGCTTGACCGCCTTCAGGCAGGCGTCGGCACTGGTACCGCCGACGACCACGGCGATGTGATACGGCGGGCAGGCGGCGGTGCCGAGGTGCTTCATCTTGTCAACCAGGAATTGCAGAAGGCGTTCCGGGGCCAGCAGCGCCTTCGTCTCCTGGAAGAGGGAGGTCTTATTGGCCGAACCGCCTCCTTTCGCCATGAAGAGGAACTTATAGGTGTCACCGTCCACGGCCTGGATGTCGATCTGAGCCGGCAGATTGGTACCGGTGTTGATCTCCCGGTACATGTCCAGCGCTGTGGTCTGCGAGTAACGGAGATTCTCTTCCGTATAGGTCTTGTACACCCCCTTGGAGAGAGCTTCCTCGTCCTTCCCTCCGGTCCAGACTCGCTGCCCTTTCTTGGCGATGATGGTCGCGGTGCCAGTGTCCTGGCATACCGGGAGTTCGAAATGGGCGGAAATCTCGGCGTTGCGCAGGAACGTCACTGCCACGCCCTTGTCGTTCTGCGACGCCTCCGGGTCGCGCAGGATCCTGCTCACGGATTCGTTGTGTTCCCGACGGAGGAGGAAGGAGATGTCACGCATCGCCTCATTGGCGAGGATGACCAGTGCTTCGGAATCTACTTTGAGGATCTCGTCGCCTTCGAAGGAGGCGACGGAAACGTATTTCTCCGAACCCTCCACCTTCCTGTAATGGGTCTGGTCCTTCCCGAGCGGGTATGGATCTTGATAAACAAACGCTTTGGTTGCCATTTGTTGAAGCTCCTTCGGTGTCTTGTGCTTGATGCGAGCTCTTGTCTAATCCTCGGCGCGGATACGCCCACGGGTAGAGGACTGTGTGTTATTTCGCCCACGCCATCTTCGCCATCGCGCGGCGCATGAATGCAATCTGCGTCGCGAGCGGCAAGTTCTTCGGGCACACGTCGTGGCATGCGAGCAGCGACATGCACCCGAACACGCCGTCGTCGTCGCCTATGACGTCGTAGTAATCCTGGTCCGAGCGGGCGTCGCGGGGATCGAGGCGGAAGCGCGCCACGCGATTGAGTCCCACTGCACCGACGAAATCCTTGCGCATC